>NZ_JBITZL010000002.1:960544-1403565 GCF_044546845.1 Streptomyces sp. NPDC053076
GACCGGTGTGATCCGGCGATGCTCGCTTCTTCCCGCCCCGACGGTCCCCAGCCGCCCCGCCACGATCCGCGCGGCCCCGGGTCTCCTCCGGCCGTGACGGCCCCCCAACCGGTCCGGTGTGATCGGGCGGTGCTTGGTCTTTTTTCGCCGCGAAGGTGCTCAGCCGGACCGGTGTGATCCGGCGATGCTCGCTTCTTCCCGCCCCGACGGTCCCCAGCCGCCCCGCCACGATCCGCGCGGCCCCGGGTCTCCTCCGGCCGTAAAGGCCCCCCAACCGGTCCGGTGTGATCGGGCGGTGCTTGATCTTTTTTCCGCCGCAATGGCGCTCAGCCACGGCGGTGTGGTCCGGCGGTGCCCGACCGGCCGCAGCCGCCTACTGCTTCTCCTCCTCCGGCTCCTCCTCCGGCCCCTCCGTCGGCTCCTCCCGCGGCTGCTCGGCCTTCGGCTTCTCCGGCAGCTCCGCTGCCAACGCGGCGGCGCTCCGCACGAGCGGCAGTGCCAGCAGCGCGCCCACGCCCTCGCCGACCCTCACCCCCTGCTCCAGCAGCGGCTCCAGGGCCATCCGGTCCAGCGCCTTCGCCTGGCCCGGCTCCCCGCTGTCGTGCCCGGCCAGCCACCAGTCCGGCGCCCGGAACGCGATCCGTTGGGCGACCAGCGCACACGCGGCGGCCACGACCCCGTCGAGAAGCACCGGAAGCTTCCGCACCGCGCACTGGAGCAGGAACCCGGTCATCGCCGCGAGGTCCGCCCCGCCCACGGCCGCCAGCAGCTGCAACTGGTCCCCGAGCACCGGCCGCGCCCGGCGCAACGCGTCCCGGACCGCCGCACACTTGCGCATCCAGGTCAGGTCGTCGATCGCGAGCCCGCCGCGCCCGGTCACCACGGACGCGTCGGTGCCGCACAGCGCGGCGATCAGCACCGCCGCCGGCGTGGTCCCGCCCACGCTGACATCACCGAGCACCACGAGATCGGTGCCCGAGTCGGCCTCCTCGTCGGCGACCGCGACACCGGCCCGCAGGGCGGCCTCGGCCTCGTCCAGGGTGAGCGCGTCCTCGACGTCGATACGGCCGCTGCCCCGCCGCACCCGGTGCCGTCCCACGTCCTTCGGGAAGGCGTCCGGCGCACAGTCCAGGGCCATGTCCACCACCCGTACGGGCACTTCCTGCCGGCGCGCGAGCACGGCCACCGGGCTCGCGCCCTCCAGCACCGCCCGCACCAGCTGCTCGGCGCCGCCCGCGGGCCGCGCCGAGACGCCCAGCTCGGCGATGCCGTGGTCGCCGGCGAACAGCACCACACGCGGCCGCTCGACCGGTCGTACCGGCACCTCGCCCCGCGCGGCGGCCAGCCACTCGCCCAGCTCGTCCAGCCGGCCCAGCGCCCCGGGCGGCACGATCTGGCGCTCCCGCCGGGCTTCGGCGTCACGGCGCACGCCCCCGTCCGGGCGCTCGATCAGATCGGTGAAGTCGTCCAGATTAAGGCTGCTCATTCGCCGAACAGTACCGCCCGTGAACGACCATCCCGGCGCCACGTCGCCACCACACCCCCACGACGTCTTTGCACCTCAGATCGGTATCCCATACGTTCCGCTTTGCCGCGGAATGTCGCACAGGGAGCCGCCCATGCCGACCACGCCCCTCACCCCCCAGATCACCACCCCCCACGACCCCTTCCAGGAGCCGCGCCGCGAGGACTGCCCCTGGTGCGGTTCCCGGCGCCTGCGCACCCGGCTGCGCGCGCCCGATCCGCTGCGCCACCGGCAGGGCACGTTCGCCGTCGACGAGTGCGGTGACTGCTCCCACGCCTTCCAGAACCCCCGGCTCACCGCGGAGGGATTCGCCTTCTTCCACCGGGACTTCTACGAGCGACAACTGGAGGAGTTCACCGCGCGCGTGATCTCTCCCCGCGCGGTCCGCCGCCGGCACCGGGCCACCGCCCGGCGCCTGTCGGCGCTGCGCGAACCGGAGAGCTGGCTGGACGTCGGCACCGGGCACGCCCGCTTCCCCGAGGCGGCGAAGGAGTTCTTCCCGTACACCAGCTTCGACGGGCTGGATCCGACGGCCCGGGTGGAACAGGCGCTGCTGGAGGGCCGTGTGGAGGAAGCGCACCGGGGCTATCTGACGACCCCGGGGATGGCGAACCGCCTGCGTGCCCGCTACGACGTCGTCACCATGTTCCACCACCTGGAGCACGCGCCCGATCCGCGCACCGAACTCCGCGCCGCGCTGACCGTCCTGCGGCCCGGGGGCCACCTGGTCGTCGAAGTCACCGATCCGCGCTGTGCGTTCGCCGCGCTCCTCGGCAAGTGGTGGCTTCCGTACGGCCAGCCCCGCCACCTGCACCTGGTGCCGCGGGCCAACCTGCGGGCGGAGCTGGAGAGCCTGGGCTGCTCGGTCCTCGTGTCGGACCGGACCTCGCCGCACGTCCCGTACGACCTCACAGCGGCCCTCACCCTGATGCTGCACCACGCCCACCCGCTCGTCCACCTGGTGACGACACCCGTCGTGGACCTGCTCTGGGGCCTGGACCAGGGGTTCGCTCCGCTGTTCCGGCGAACGTGCTTCTCGAACGCGTACCGGATCGTGGCGCGGAAGAACGCCGGATAGCCGCGAACCACCGCCGCCGCCCGACTGCCGCCGCCACGACCGACCGCCGCCACCAACTGCCGCCGCCACCACCGACCGCCGCCCCCGACCGCCGCCACGAACTGCCGCCCCCGACTGCCGCCAACCCCGACCGCCGCCGCACCGTGGCCGTCGCACGGTTCCCCGAGCCCCTGGGGAGTCGCGGGTGCCGTCGGCCGCGTGGTACCGCCGCGCCCGGCCCGGCACCCGCACCGGGGGACCGGTCAGCCGCGGAGCACCAGCGCCTGCCCGGCCACCACCAGCAGCACCTGCTCGCACTCGTCCGCGAACGCCGCGTTCAGCCGGCCCAGTTCGTCCCGGTAGCGGCGGCCGGACGCGGTGGCCGGGACGATCCCCGACCCCACCTCGTTGGACACGGCCACCACGGTCCGCCGGGTACGGCGCACCGCCTCCGTCAGCTCACCCACCCGCTCCCGCAACGCCTTCTCGCCGCCGCCCGACCACTCCGAGTCGTCCCACGCCCCGACGCGGTCCATCACGTCCGTCAGCCACAGCGACAGACAGTCGATCAGCAGCGGCGGCCCCTCCCCGGCCAGCAGCGGCACCAGGTCCGTCGTCTCCGTCGTACGCCACGACCCCGGCCGCCGCTCCCGGTGCGCGTCCACCCGGGCCGCCCACTCGGTGTCCCCGCCGCGCGTGCCGCCCGTCGCCACGTACAGCACGTCCGGGAACGTCTCCAGCCGCCGCTCCGCCTCCACCGACTTGCCCGAGCGCGCCCCGCCCAGCACCAGTGTCCGGCGCGGCACGTCCGGCACCTCCTCGTACGCCCCGACCACCAGCGTCGTACCGTCCGGCACCGCCCGCGCCCCGGCCGCCGCGAGCCGGCGCCGCAACTCCGCGCCGGACGGCACGTCGTGGTCGAGGTGGACGGCGAGGACGTCCGTCGTCGGGCCCACCGAGCCGACCGCGCGGAGCCGGGCGAGCGCGTCGGGGCGGCCCACGACGTCGGCGAGGAGCATGTCGTACGACTCCGCCGTCGCCTCCTCCAGACCGGCCGGTGCCCCGCCCGGCGGCAGGTACAGCAGCCGCTGCCCGTCCGGCCCGGTCACCGCGTACCCGGTGCCGCCCGCGTCCATCGCCACGGCCCGCACCCGATGTCCCGTCAGCAGCGCCAACTCCCGCCCGTCCGGCACCCGGCCGGGCTGCGGCAGCCCCGCCGGCACCTCCACCGCCGGGCCGTCGTGCGGATGCGACAGCAGCACCTGCCGAACCCCGCCCAGCGAGTGCCCGGCGCGCGCCGCCGCGAACGCCGCACCCGGCGTCAGGTCGATCAGCAGCGTGCCGTCCACGAGCACCGCGGTCGCGGCCCGCGCGTGCGGCCCGAGCGCGGACGCACAGGCGGCACAGGAACAGTCGGGGCGAGGCAGTCCCGCGGGGGCACCGGTACCGAGCAGAGTGATTTCCACGGACCGATTTTCGCCTGTCCCGGCAGGTCTTGCGCTTCCGGCTAGGCTGCCAGCAGGTGTTGCGTCGAAGGAGGCCCACATGACGGCATGGAAGTGGCGGTTCGAGAAGGCCGACGGGACGGAGGTCCAGCCCGCCGTGCAGCCCGAGGAGTTCACCACGCAGGGGGATGCCGAGTCCTGGATCGGTGAGCACTGGAAGGCGCTGGAGGAGGGCGGGGCCGACCAGGTGCGGCTGTTCGAGGAGAGCAGCGAGATCTACGGGCCGATGAGCCTGCACGCCGACGCGTGACCCCGTGGGCAGCGGCGTGAGGAGGGCCTCCCTCCTCACTGCTCGCCCAGTGTCACCTCGACCGTCTTCTCGGTGCCGTCACGCTCGTACGTCAACGGCGTCCGCCGGCCCGGCCGGGCCGACGCCAGCGCCTCCGACAGCGAGGTGATGGTGGTGATGGACTGGTCGCCCAGCCTGGTGATGATGTCGCCGGGACGCAGGCCCGCCTTGTCGGCCGGGCCGCCGCCCCCGACGCTGACCACCGCCACCCCGGCCGGCCGGTAGCTGTCGTCCACGACCGTCCGCGCGGTGATGCCGAGGGCCGCCCGCCCGGAGTCGACGACCTTGCCGTCCTTGATGATCTGGTCGGCGACCGTGCGCACCATCGACACCGGGATCGCGAACCCGATACCGGGCGCCGCGCTGCCCCCGAGGGTCGGGTCGGCCGCTGCGAGCGTCGGGATGCCGATCACCTGTCCGTCCAGGTTGACCAGGGCGCCGCCGCTGTTGCCCGGGTTGATCGCGGCCGACGTCTGCACCATGTTCGCGATCGTCGCGCCCGTGTCGCCGCCCTCGCTGACGGTGCGTCCGGTCGCCGACACGATGCCCTGGGTCACGCTGGACGACAGCCCGAACGGCGACCCCATGGCCAGCACGATGTGGCCGACCTCCACCTTCTCGGAGTTCCCGAACACCGCGGGCTTGAGCCCGTCCGGCACTTTGTCCAGCTTGATCACGGCGAGATCCTGCTCGGGGTAGGAGTAGACCAGGCTCGCGGTGAGCGGCTCCTCGTTGTTGGCCGTGGTCACCTGGAAGGTCTTCTCCGTGCCGACCACGTGCGCGTTGGTGACGATGTGCCCCTTGTCGTCGAACACCACCCCGGAGCCCAGGTCGTGACTGGCCTGGATCTGCACGACCGACGGCAGGACCTCCTTGATGACCCGCTGGTACTGGCTCTGCAGATCGCCCGTGGTCGTCCCCGCGGTCGCCCGGGCGGCCGCCGAGGTGTCCCGCCCGGCCTGGGCGGCGGGCGCGGTGCAGCCCGCGGTGAGGGCCGCGCAGCAGATCAGCGCGGCGGCGGTGACGGTCGCTCGGAGAGCACACGCACGGCTACGGGAAGCGTCCATGCCCCGAGTCTCACCACGTGGTGATCACCCGGCCCGCGCTGTTGCCCCGAACGGGCTCAGCCCCGTACCCCGCACAGATGCAGCAGGGCGGCCACCCTGCGGTAGGGGTCCGTGCGCCCGGCCCGCTCCTCGACCGCGAGCAGTGTCTCCAGGTCGTCGGGGACCGGCGCGTCGTCCGCCGCCGTGTCCGTGAAGACCCGGACGCCGTACCAGGCGTGCAGCGGGGCGGCGATGCCGTCGAGGGTGGCGGTGAGGGTCGCGAGCCGGTCGGCCCGTACGTCCGGGCCGAGCCGGGCGGGGGCCCCCTCGGTCGAACCTGTTCGAGAACGGGGGAGGTGGACCGTGGTGTCGAGGGCGGCCAGGGCACCCGCCCAGTCGCCGGACAGGCCGGGGCGCATGGCGAGCGCGTCGCCGTTGCGGACGAGCAGGGAGAGCAGTCCGCCGGGGGCCAGCATCCGGGCCAGGCCCGCCACCAGCGGGTCGGGCTCCTCGACGTACATCAGAACGCCGTGGCACAGCACCACGTCGAAGCTGCCCGGCAGGAAGTGCACACCGGTGTCCCGCCCGTCGCCCTGCACCAGCCGGACCCGCTCCCGGATGCCCTCCGGTTCCCGGGCCACGGCCGTGCGGGCGGCGGCGATCCTCGTCGTGTCCTGCTCGACCCCGGTCACCTGGTGGCCGAGCCGGGCCAGCCGCAGCGCCTGCGTGCCCCGGCCCATCCCCACGTCGAGCACCCGCAGCCGCCGCCCGACCGGGAACCGCCCGGATATCTGCTCGTCCAGCTGCCGGGTCACCAGCTCCTGGCGTACGACATCGCGCAGGCCGCCCGGCTTGTTCAGCCAGGCTTCGGCCGCACCCCCGGTGAAGACCTCAGCGCTCAGGGCCGCTCTCCGCGCTTGACCTGAGGCTTCGGCAGCCGGAGCCGGCGCATCTGCAACGACCGCATCAGCGCGTAGGCGACCGCGCCGCGCGTGTTCTGGTCCGGGAAGCGCTCCTTGAGCCGCTTCTTCAGCCGGAAGCCGCTGACCGCCGCGTCCAGCACGATCAGCACGATCACGATCAGCCACAGCAGCAGCGCGATGCTCTGGATCGACGGCACCCGCACCACGCTCAGCACGAGGATCACGACGGCGAGCGGCAGGAAGAACTCCGCCACGTTGAACCGCGAGTCCGTCCAGTCACGGGCGAACTTGCGGACCGGGCCCTTGTCCCGAGCCGGGAGGTAGCGCTCGTCGCCGCTGGCCAGCGCCTGGCGCTGGCGCTCCAGGGCCTGCCGCCGCTCCTCGCGCTGGCGCTTCGCGGCCTCCTTGCGGTTCGTGGGGGTACTGGCGACGCTGCGGCGCTGGGACTGGGCCTCACTGCGCTTGGGCGTGGGCCTGCCCTTGGGGGCCTGCGGGTCGCGGGTCTGCTTGGAGAGGGTCACCGGCGCCTTGTCGGCGGTCGGGGCCTTCTCTTCCTTGGCACGGCTACGGAACACAAAACCCAAGGGTACGGGCTGCACCCGCATGGACCGCAGTCCGGTCGGGAACGATCCGGCAACACCGGACGTCTCCAAGGGGACAGAGGGGACACACGAAGGCTCCGGTGGGATCACCTACTCCCTACGCCGGAGCGCTACGCACCGCAGTCGTCCTCGGGGATGAGCGCATCACCCCGCGAACAGTGCGGTAATGGAGACAGGGCCCGTACTGTGGGTCCTGTCGCAGGATCTGCGAGCCGGAGTCCGTCAGAAGGGGGCGCGCGAAGCCCATGAGCGGTGTCATGAAGCGTATGGGGATGATCTTCCGCGCGAAGGCGAACAAGGCCCTTGACCGGGCCGAGGACCCGCGCGAGACCCTCGACTACTCGTACCAGAAGCAGCTGGAGCTGCTGCAGAAGGTGCGGCGCGGCGTCGCCGACGTGGCGACCAGCCGCAAGCGCCTGGAGCTCCAGCTCAACCAGTTGCAGCAGCAGTCCTCCAAGCTGGAGGACCAGGGCCGCAAGGCGCTCGCGCTCGGCCGCGAGGACCTGGCCCGCGAGGCGCTGTCCCGCCGCGCCGCCCTCCAGCAGCAGGTCACCGACCTGGAGACGCAGCACACGACCCTCCAGGGCGAGGAGGAGAAGCTCACCCTGGCGGCCCAGCGCCTCCAGGCCAAGGTGGACGCCTTCCGCACGAAGAAGGAGACCATCAAGGCCACCTACACCGCCGCCCAGGCCCAGACCCGCATCGGCGAGGCGTTCTCCGGCATCTCGGAGGAGATGGGCGACGTCGGCCTCGCCATCCAGCGCGCCGAGGACAAGACCGCCCAGCTCCAGGCCCGGGCCGGAGCCATCGACGAACTGCTCGCCTCCGGCGCCCTCGACGACCAGTCCGGCATGGCCAAGGACGACATCCAGGCCGAGCTGGACCGGCTCAGCGGTGGTACGGATGTAGAGCTGGAACTGCAGCGCATGAAGGCCGAGCTGGCCGGGGGCTCCCCGCAGCAGGCCATCGAGGGCGGCACCGGTCAGGGGCAGTCCCAGCAGCAGCCGCAGGACACCCCGCGCTTCGACAAGCAGTAGTCCGGCGCCGGGGCCCGAGCCGAGGAGGCCGACGTGATCGTACGGATCATGGGGGAGGGCCAGGTGAGGCTGGACGACGCCCACCTCACCGAGCTGAACAAGCTGGACGACGACCTCCTGGCGGAGGTGGAGAGCGGCGACGGCGAGGGCTTCCGACGCACGCTCACCGCGCTCCTGGACGCCGTCCGCCGGTTCGGCACCCCGCTGCCGGACGACTCCCTGGAACCCTCCGAACTGATCCTGCCGTCGCCCGACGCGACGCTGGAGGAGATCCGGGAGCTGCTCAGCGACGACGGACTGATCCCGGGCTGAGCCCTTCGCCGGTCAGCCCAGGGTGAACCGGCGGTCAGCCCAGGGTGAACCAGGTGGAACGGGACTTCTGCCACTCCGGGTGCGTGAGGTCCTTGGCCTCGGTGCCGTCGCCGTAGAGATCGGCGGCGCCGTCGTCGGTGATCAGCTGCACCCGGGCGCCGGCGGCGGTCAGATCGGGCACGGACACCACGGACTCCCAGCCGCCCGCGTCCGCCGTCGGCAGGTCCAGCACCCGCACGGGCCGGTGCCCGGGGATCCCGTCCCAGGAGTACAGGGCGTACGGCGCGCTGTTGTCCTCCGCCGCCCAGGACCCCGCCAGGATCAGGTACTGACCCTGTGCGTTCCGCCGCAGGTCCCGGACGGAGAGCCCGCCCAGGTCCAGCTCGACCGGTGTCCCGAAGGCCGCCTTCGTCCCGCGCGCCACCTGGTCCAGGTTCGTGACCGGCACGATCAGCGCCTTCCCGCCGGTCTGCGGCGGCACCAGCGGGGCGCGGAAGCCGACGTAGGCGGTGGTGGTCGAACCGGGGGCGAATTCCAGCCCCTCGACGTTGAAGCCGTCGGCCTGCTTCGGGGTCTGTCCGTCGGCCGTCGCGTCGGCGAAGCCGTACCGGTCGCCGTTCGCCTCGTCCCAGGCCACCAGGTCGTCGCGCAGCCGGTGCCCGGCGGTGCCGAAGGCCAGCTGGGTGGCGGCGCCCGACCCGGAGACGGTCGTCGTGAACACGGTGTTCCGGTCCGCCTTGTACTCGCCGTCCTTGTTGTTGCCCAGCGAGCCCGTCCAGTAGATCGTGTTCCCGACGCGTGCCGCGCCCTCGATGTCCACCTCCTTGTCGGCGCCGAGCGCACCGTCCAGGTCCCAGCTGCGCACGGGCGCGCCGGAGGCCGAACCGTCGTACAGGCGCAGGGTGTTGTCCTCGTCGTTGGCGACGACGACGTGACCGCCGCCGACGTCGATCGCCGCGGAGGCGTCCGAGGCGCCGGTCAGATAGCGGGCGTCGGCACTGTGCTGCACGGCCGGGGACGCCGCGTAGTGCAGGGTCGTGGTGGCCGTCTTGCCGCCGAGACCGGTGACTTTCAGGGTGAGGTCGGTGTACCCGCGGGCGTGTGCGGTGACGGCGACGGTACGGCTGCCGCCGGTGCCGGTGACGCGTACGTCGGTGGTGCCGGCCACCGTGCCCATGCTGCTGCTGGTCGCGGTGACCGTCAGGGCGGAGGCGTCCGCGCCGCTCTGTGCGACGGTCACGCCGACGGTGGGGTCGCCGGTGCCGCCGACGGCGCCCGAGAGGTAGGAGGCCGACAGTCTGATCGTCGGCGTGCCGTACGTCGCCGCCTGCGCGGAGGTGGTGAGACCGGCGGTGGAGACGAGCGCGAGGGCGGCGGCGGACCATATCGCGGAGGGGCGCACGGGGTGCCTTTCGTCGGCGGGGATGCTCGCGAGAAGGGTGCGGGCGTCCGGCCAACGGCACTTGACGGATCACGGACCGTCGGGCGACGCCGTGCCCAACAGCTCGGGGTGGTTCGGCCAGCCCTCGGTCACGCCTCGTAGCAGGCAACTTGCTGTCGGCCCGTGCTCGAACCGTACTGTTCCTACGTGAGCACTCTCGAACGTGCCCGGTGCCGCCTCAGGGCCCACCCGCTGGCGCTGGACGCGGCCATCGCGGCGGGCGTGCTGGTCTGCATGGTCGTGGGGTCCTTCGTCGTGCCCCGCGACGAGCACGGCGTCACCTGGGGCGTCCGCACCCCCGCCGTCCTCAGCCTCCTCCTCATGCTGATCGGCGCGGTGGCGCTCGTCTTCCGCCGGCGCCGGCCCCGGACCGTCCTCGCCGTCACCGGCACGGTCTCCCTGATCGAGTGCGTCACCGGCGACCCGCGCGCCCCCGTCGCGATGTCCGCCGTCGTCGCCCTGTACACCGTCGCCGCGACCACCGACCGGCCGACCACCTGGCGGCTCGGCCTGCTCACCATGACCGGGCTGACGGCCGCCGCCATGCTCGCCGGCCCGCTGCCCTGGTACGCCCAGGACAACCTCGGCGTCCTCGCCTGGACCGGTATCGGCGCCACCGCGGGCGACGCCGTACGCAGCCGCCGCGCGGTCGTCCAGGCCATCCGGGACCGCGCGGAACGCGCCGAACGCACCCGCGAGGAGGAGGCCCGCCGCCGGGTCGCCGAGGAGCGGCTGCGCATCGCCCGCGATCTGCACGATGTCGTCGCCCATCACATCGCCCTGGTCAACGTGCAGGCCGGCGTCGCCGCCCACATCATGGACAAGCGGCCCGACCAGGCCAAGGAGGCCCTCGCGCACGTCCGCGAGGCCAGCCGCAGCGCGCTGAACGAGCTGCGGGCCACGGTCGGCCTGCTCCGCCAGTCCGGCGACCCCGAGGCCCCCACCGAGCCCGCCCCGGGCCTGAGCCGCCTGGAGGAGCTGGCCGACACCTTCCGCAGCGCCGGCCTGCCGGTGGCCGTGGCCCGCGCGGATCAGGGCACCGAGCTCCCGGCCGCCGTCGATCTGGCCGCCTACCGGATCGTCCAGGAGGCCCTGACCAACGTGCAGAAGCACGCGGGGGCCGGGGCCGAGGCAGAGGTGAGCGTCGTACGCGTCGGGCCGGACCTGGAGGTCACCGTCCTCGACGACGGCCCCGGAAAGCCGGGTGTGCCCGAGGCCGGCGGCGGGCACGGGCTGCTCGGGATGCGCGAGCGCGTCACCGCCATCGGCGGCACCCTGACCACCGGACCCCGCTACGGCGGCGGTTTCCGCGTCCATGCGATCCTGCCGGTCAAGACGACGACGGCCCAGGGGGAGCCCGTATGACGATCCGTGTCCTGCTCGCCGACGACCAGGCACTGCTGCGCAGCGCGTTCAGGGTGCTGGTCGATTCCGAGCCCGACATGGAGGTGGTGGGGGAGGCGTCCGACGGTGCGCAAGCGGTCCGGCTGGCCGGGGAGCACGTCCCCGACGTCGTCCTCATGGACATCCGGATGCCCGGCACCGACGGCCTCGCCGCGACCCGGCAGATCAGCGCCGACCCGGCCCTCGCGCCGGTCCGTGTGGTCATCCTGACCACCTTCGAGGTGGACGACTACGTCGTCCAGGCGTTGCGTGCCGGTGCCTCCGGCTTCCTCGGCAAGGGCAGCGAGCCGGAGGAGCTGCTGAGCGCCATCCGGGTCGCGGCCGGTGGTGAGGCCCTGCTGTCTCCCGCCGCCACCAAGGGCCTGATCGCCCGCTTCCTCGCCCAGGGCGACGCCGGTGACATCCCCGACCCCGCCCGCGCGGAGCGGCTCGGCGCCCTCACCGGCAGGGAGCGAGAGGTCCTCGTCCAGGTCGCCGGCGGCCACTCCAACGACGAGATCGCCGAGCGCCTGGCGGTCAGCCCGCTGACGGTGAAGACGCACGTCAACCGGGCCATGGCCAAGCTGGGCGCGCGGGACCGGGCGCAGCTCGTCGTGATCGCGTACGAGTCCGGGCTGGTACGTCCGAGGATGGAGTGAGCTCCACCCGCGTCTACTGCGCGCGGAGTAGGGGCCGGATAAGGAACGGGACCTGGGGCCTACGCTCCGGCCTTCCGGCATGGCCCAGGGTGGTGAGGTGGGCGCTCACCGGCGTCCTCGCCGCTTCTGCCGCTTCCAGAAGAGAGACCCTGATCCATGTCCTGGCTGTCGAGATTCAGCCTTCGGCAACGGGCCCTTGTCGGCCTGGTGTCGCTCATCGCGCTTGTCTTCGGGCTGATCGCGATACCCCAGATCAAGCAGCAGCTGCTGCCCACCATCAACCTGCCCATGGTGTCGGTGATCGCGCCGTACCAGGGCGCCTCACCCGACGTGGTCGAGAAGCAGGTCGTCGAGCCGATCGAGGAGAACCTCCAGGCCGTCGACGGTGTCACCGCGGTCACCTCCACCGCCAGTGAGGGCAACGCCGTGATCATGGCGTCCTTCGACTACGACAACGACACCGAGCAGATCGTCTCCGACGTCCAGCAGGCCGTGAACCGGGCCCGCAACCGGCTCCCGGACGACGTCGACCCGCAGGTCGTCTCCGGCTCCACGGACGACATGCCCACCGTCGTCCTCGCCGTCACCTCCGACAAGGACCAGCAGGCCCTCGCCGACCAGCTCGACACGACGGTCGTGCCGGCGCTGAAGGACATCGACGGCGTCGGCCGCGTCCAGGTCATGGGCGTCCGTGACCTCCAGGTCACCGTCACCCCCGACGACGCGAAGCTCACGCGGGCGGGTCTCACTCCGGCGGCGCTCGGCCAGGCCCTGCAGGCGGGCGGCGCGACCGTCCCGGCCGGCTCCTTCGACGAGGACGGCGCCAATCGCACCGTCCAGGTCGGCGGCGGCTTCACCTCCCTGAAGCAGATCAAGGACCTGATGGTCACCGGCGAGGGCGGCCGGAAGCCCGTACGCCTCGGTGCCGTGGCCACCGTCGAGGAACGGCCGGCCCCGGCCGACTCCCTCACCCGCACCGACGGCAGGCCCAGCCTCGCCGTCAACGTGACGATGGACCACGACGGCAGCGCGGTGTCCATCTCCGACGCGGTCAAGGACAAGCTGCCCGGCCTGCGTGAGGATCTCGGTCAGGGCGCGAAGCTCACGGTCGTCAGCGACCAGGGCCCGGCCGTGTCCAAGTCCATCAAGGGCCTGACCACGGAGGGCGCGCTCGGCCTGCTCTTCGCGGTCCTGGTGATCCTGGTCTTCCTCGCCTCGGTCCGCTCGACGCTCGTCACGGCGGTCTCCATCCCGCTGTCCGTCGTCCTCGCGCTGATCGTGCTGTGGACCCGCGGCCTGTCGCTCAACATGCTCACGCTGGGCGCGCTGACCATAGCCATCGGCCGGGTCGTCGACGACTCGATCGTGGTCCTGGAGAACATCAAGCGGCACCTCGGCTACGGCGAGGAGCGCAAGGAGGCGATCCTCACCGCGGTGCGCGAGGTGGCCGGCGCGGTCACCTCCTCCACCCTCACCACGGTCGCCGTGTTCCTGCCGATCGGCCTGGTCGGCGGCATGGTGGGCGCCCTGTTCGGCTCGTTCAGCATCACGGTGACGGCGGCCCTGCTGGCCTCCCTCCTGGTCTCGCTGACGGTCGTACCGGTCCTGTCGTACTGGTTCCTGCGCGCCCCGAAGGGCACCCCCGAGGACGCGGCGGAGGCCCGCCGCAAGGCCGAGGAGAAGGAGGCGAACAGCCGCCTCCAGCGCGCGTACGTGCCCGTCCTGCGGTTCGCCACCCGGCGCCGCCTCACCAGCGTGCTGATCGCCCTCGTGGTCCTCGTCGTCACGTTCGGCATGGGCGGCCTGCTGAAGACGAACTTCTTCGACCAGGGCGAGCAGGAGGTCCTCACCGTCAAGCAGAAGCTGAAGCCCGGCACCAGCCTGGCCGCCACCGACGCGCAGGCGAAGAAGGTCGAGAAGCTGCTGGCCTCCACCGACGGCGTGAAGGACTACCAGGTCACCGTCGGCTCCTCCGGCTTCATGGCGGCCTTCGGCGGCGGCACCGACACCAACCAGGCGTCGTACCAGGTGATGCTGGCGGACTCGGCGTCGTACGACGACGTCCAGCGGCACCTCGAGGACGGCCTGCGGAAGCTGAAGGGCATCGGCACGACCACCGTGTCGGCCGGTGACGGCTTCGGCAGCCAGGACCTGAGCGTGGTGGTCAAGGCGTCCGACGTGAAGGCGCTGAGTTCGGCCGCTGAGCGGGTCCGCTCCACGGTCGCCGGCCTCGACCACGTCACGGACGTCAGCAGCGACCTGGCGCAGAGCGTGCCGCGGATCTCGGTCAAGGCCAACGCCAAGGCGGCGGCGGCCGGGTTCGACGACCAGAAGCTGGGCGCCGCGGTGGCGCAGGCCGTGCGCGGGACGACGGCGGCCAAGGCGATCCTCGACGACACCGAACGCGATGTCGTCGTCACGTCGGCGAAGCCCGCGACCACGCTGGCCCAGCTGAAGAACCTGCGCCTCGGCCCGGTGAAGCTCGGCGACATCGCCGCGGTGCGGCTGGTGGACGGCCCCGTGTCCATGACCCGCATCGACGGGCAGCGCGCGGCGACCGTCACGGCCAGGCCGACGGGGGACAACACCGGCGCGATCAGCAGCAAGCTCCAGTCGAAGATCAAGGCCCTGAAGCTCCCGGCGGGCGCCACGGCCGAGATCGGTGGTGTCTCCTCCGACCAGGACGACGCGTTCAAGAACCTGGGCCTGGCCATGCTGGCGGCCATCGCGATCGTCTTCATGCTCCTGGTCGCGACGTTCCGCTCGCTGGCCCAGCCGCTGATCCTGCTGGTCTCCATCCCCTTCGCGGCGACGGGCGCGATCGGCCTGCTGGTCGCCACGGGCACCCCGATGGGCGTGCCCGCGATGATCGGCATGCTGATGCTGATCGGCATCGTGGTGACCAACGCGATCGTGTTGATCGACCTGATCAACCAGTACCGCGGACAGGGCTACGGCGTGGTCGAGGCCGTGGTCGAGGGCGGCCGGCACCGGCTCCGGCCGATCCTGATGACGGCGCTGGCGACCGTCTTCGCCCTGCTCCCGATGGCCCTGGGCGTCACCGGCGAGGGCGGCTTCATCGCCCAGCCGCTGGCCGTGGTCGTCATCGGCGGTCTGATCACCTCGACCCTGCTGACCCTGCTCCTCGTCCCGACGCTCTACGCGATGCTGGAGCTCCGCAAGGAGCGCCGGGCGAAGAAGCGGGCGGCGAAGAGGCAGGACCGGGAACCCGAGGTGCTGGAACCGGCCGGCGTCTGACACACGACCGAGGCCCGGCCCCCCTCGTCGGGGGGCCGGGCCTCGGTCGTTTCCTGGCGCCCTACGGCAGCGCCAGCATCCGCTCCAGCGCGAGCTTGGCGAACGCCTCCGTCTCCTTGTCGACCTCGATGCGGTTGACCAGGTTGCCCTCGGCCAGGGACTCCAGGGCCCAGACCAGGTGGGGCAGGTCGATGCGGTTCATGGTCGAGCAGAAGCAGACCGTCTTGTCGAGGAAGACGACCTCCTTGCCCTCGGGAGCGAAACGGTTCGCCAGGCGGCGGACCAGGTTCAGTTCGGTGCCGATGGCCCACTTGGAACCGGCCGGGGCGGCTTCGAGGGCCTTGATGATGTACTCGGTGGAGCCGACGTGGTCCGCCGCGGCCACGACCTCGTGCTTGCACTCGGGGTGCACCAGGACGTTCACGCCGGGGATGCGCGTGCGGACGTCGTTCACCGAGTCCAGGCTGAACCGGCCGTGGACCGAGCAGTGGCCGCGCCACAGGATCATCTTCGCGGCGCGCAGCTCGTCCGCCGTCAGGCCGCCGTTGGGCTTGTGCGGGTTGTAGACCACGCAGTCGTCCAGGGACATGCCCATGTCCCGGACGGCGGTGTTCCGGCCCAGGTGCTGGTCGGGCAGGAAGAGGACCTTCTCGCCCTGCTCGAAGGCCCAGTCGAGGGCGCGCTTGGCGTTGGAGGAGGTGCAGATGGTGCCACCGTGCTTGCCGGTGAACGCCTTGATGTCGGCCGAGGAGTTCATGTACGACACCGGCACCACCTGCTCGGCGATGCCCGCCTCGGTCAGCACGTCCCAGCACTCGGCGACCTGCTCGGCCGTCGCCATGTCGGCCATGGAGCAGCCGGCGGCGAGGTCGGGCAGGACGACCTTCTGGTCGTCGGAGGTCAGGATGTCCGCCGACTCGGCCATGAAGTGCACACCGCAGAAGACGATGTACTCCGCCTCCGGGCGCGCGGCGGCGTCCCGGGCCAGCTTGAAGGAGTCGCCCGTGACGTCGGCGAACTGGATGACCTCGTCTCGCTGGTAGTGGTGGCCGAGCACGAAGACCTTGTCGCCGAGCTTCTCCTTGGCCGCGCGGGCGCGCTCGACCAGGTCTGGGTCGGACGGCGACGGCAGGTCACCGGGGCAATCGACGCCCCGCTCGCTCTTCGGGTCGGCCTCACGGCCGAGCAGCAGCAGGGCGAGCGGAGTCGGCTGCACGTCGAGCTCCGGGGTCTGGGCGGTGGTCACGACACGCACCCTTTCTACTTTTCGTCTAACTGACGCTATCTATCATAACCGCTTCACGTCAGTTTGACGATGGCCATAACGTCTATGTGACGTGAATCCCTCCGGGCCCCTCCCCGGGTCACTGTCCGCCCGACCGGGCATGTGCGAGCATGAGGAAAGAAGCAGAAACGCGACAACGCGAATGCCCGGCCCGGAATGAATCCGCGGGAACGCCGGTTGCACTCGTCGGCAAGCAGTCTCCGTACAACCCGGGAGAGATGTAGATGTCCGTATCGGACGAGACCACCACCGTCACCGACGGCATCATCCTGACCGACGCCGCCGCGGCCAAGGTGAAGGCC
The DNA here is from genome assembly GCF_044546845.1 of Streptomyces sp. NPDC053076. NCBI lineage: Bacteria > Bacillati > Actinomycetota > Actinomycetes > Kitasatosporales > Streptomycetaceae > Streptomyces > Streptomyces sp. NPDC053076. The sequence goes on from NZ_JBITZL010000002.1 coordinate 977,169, forward strand.
CTGCTCGACCAGGAAGGCCGTGACGACCTCGCGCTCCGCGTCGCCGTCCAGCCCGGCGGCTGCTCCGGCCTGCGCTACCAGCTCTTCTTCGACGAGCGCTCGCTCGACGGCGACGTGGAGAAGGACTTCGGCGGGGTCAAGGTCGTCACGGACCGCATGAGCGCCCCGTACCTGGGCGGTGCCACCGTCGACTTCGTGGACACGATCGAGAAGCAGGGCTTCACGATCGACAACCCGAACGCGACCGGCTCCTGCGCCTGCGGCGACTCCTTCAGCTGACGGTCCGGCCGGCGGACCGACGGTCCGACGGCCGCACGGTTCGACGAAGGCGGCGGCCCCCGCATGGGGGCCGCCGCCTTCTGTCCGTCAAGGAGGGCTCAGCGCGGCTGCGCCGACGCGTCCGGCCTGAGGGTGCCCGGCTTGGCCTTCGGGACCGCCTTGCCGTCCGTGCCGACCACCGTCCGCCCGTCCAGCGGCGCGTCCAGCCGTACGGTCTTCACGTACTCCTTGGCGATCAGCACGCACACCCTGTCCGGCCAGGGCGTCTCGGTGACCGTCACGGTCACCAGGTCGCCGCTCTCCCGTGCCGACGTCCGGTAGTCGGCGCACACCCCGCCGTAGAAGCTCAGGTTCAGGGTCCGTCCGTCGGCCGTGTAGGCGTTCACCCGCACGCCGCGGTTCTTCCCGGGGGCCCCGGAGGTCCGCGGCGCCGAGGGCGCGGACCGCGAGGCCACATACTTCGGGTCGACCGCCGGATACGTCACCGTGAAGTCGCCGCCCGCCGCGGCCCCCCGCACCTGGAACAGCCAGGACGGCACCAGCGTCTGCCGTCCGCCGACGGAGTGCGCGGCCAGCCCGAACACCGCCTTCTCGACCGTGACCGTGTCCCCGGCCGGCTTCGGCGTGGCCTTCGGCGCCCCCGTGGACGCCCCGCACGGCTGCTCCAGCCGGTCCTTCAGCGGCACCGGGCTCGCGCATCCGCCGATCCCCATCCGGTGCTCGCCCCTCGCCGCCCCGTTCATCAGCTCCAGCGTCTTCGCCGCGCCCAGCACCGGGTACGTGTCGCTCTTCACCGGCGCACCCAGCAGCCCGTGACCACCGACCAGTTCGCCCTTCCGGCCGACGGTCAGGCCGGTCGTCCAGCCGTACGTGGGCAGCCCGCCCACCACCGGGTCGGCGTTGACCACCCGCTGGGCGCCCAAGACCTGGCTCGCGTCGGTCTTCGCGTCGTCCAGCCCGGCCGCCCTCAGCACCGGTGCCGCCGCCCGCTCGGCGTCGGCCACGCTCACCGGGGCGCCGGCCGGAGCACCCGGGTCCTGCGCGCAGACGGTCACCTTGCGGCAGTTGTCGGTGCCCGGCGCGTACCGGCTGTAGGTCCAGCTTCCCGGCGCGTCCCGATCCACCTGAAGGCTCGGTCCGAAGCCGTCCTTGCCGCCGACCCGCCAGGTACGGCCCTCGGCCACCGGAGTCCCGTCCATGCCGAGCGCCTTCGCCAGCCGGGCCACCTGCTCCCGGCCCACCTCGGCCTCCGGCTCGTACACGGCCGCCGAGCCGGGCCCGCCCGGCAGCTCGCCCTCCGCCACGTACCGGGCGCCGTGGGGGTCCGGCTCGCCCGGGGCGATGCCGCCGGTGCCGTCGTTCGCCCAGCCGTCCAGCACCAGCGGCGGGGGAGTGGTGCCCGCGCCGGACGCGGCCGGGCCGCCCGCACCGCCACCCGTGCCGCTGCTCGCGGCGAGGTAGGCGCCACCGCCGCCGACCAGCAGAACGGCGGCGGCGACGGACACGACGACGGCGGGCGACCGCCGCCGTCCGGCCCGGCCGCCCGCGTCCGTGGCCGTACGCTCTCCGGATGCCTCCGGAACCTCAGCGTTCCCGGAGTCCTCAGGCCGCTCGGTGTTCACCGCATCGCTCCTCGCTGGATCGTGTCCCGCATCCCCTGCGCGGGGACGCCGATGGGACGCGGGAGGGGAGCACACGGTTCCCGGGAGCGCGCTCCGCGGGTCAGTCGCCGTAGTCCGACATCGCGTCCAGCAGCCGGGCCGAACGCGCCGGCACGTTCACCCCGTGGATGCGGGACGGGGACACCGGCCGGGCGTCGGCGTGCTCCGGGACCGCCCAGTGCGGAACCATCCGGGCACAGTCGCCGCGCAGGGAGGCGAGACCGCCGTCGGGCTCGGCCGGGGTGGAGGGGGTGGCCTTGAGGTTCGTCATGACCGAACCGTAGGCACGGCACACGCTGCGAAGAAAGATCTACTATCGGGTAGTTTTGCCCGCTTCAGTGGCGGCGTCCGAGCGGGTAGCGTGAACTGTCAATCCAGCCTCCCGCAGGAGAATCTCCGTCGTGCGCATCGCAGTCACCGGCTCCATCGCCACCGACCACCTCATGACCTTCCCCGGCCGTTTCGCCGACCAGTTCGTCGCGGACCAGCTGCACACGGTTTCGCTCTCCTTCCTTGTCGACAACCTCGACGTCCGCCGCGGCGGCGTCGCCGCGAACATCGCCTTCGGCATGGGCCAGCTCGGCACCGGGCCGATCCTGGTCGGCGCCGCCGGCTTCGACTTCGACGAGTACCGGGCCTGGCTCGGCCGGCACGGTGTGGACACCGACTCGGTCCGCATCTCCGAGACCCTGCACACCGCCCGCTTCGTGTGCACGACCGACGCCGACCACAACCAGATCGGCTCCTTCTACACGGGCGCGATGAGCGAGGCCCGCCTGATCGAGCTCAAGACCGTCGCCGATCGCGTGGGCGGTCTCGACCTGGTCCTCATCGGCGCCGACGACCCGGAGGCGATGCTCCGCCACACGGAGGAGTGCCGCTCCCGGCGGATCCCCTTCGCCGCCGACTTCTCCCAGCAGATCGCCCGGATGGAGGGCGAGGAGATCCGGATACTGCTGGACGGGGCGACCTACCTCTTCTCCAACGAGTACGAGAAGGGCCTGATCGAGAGCAAGACCGGCTGGACCGACGCCGAGATCCTGGCCAAGGTCGGCCACCGGGTCACCACGCTCGGCTCGCGGGGCGTGCGTATCGAGCGGACCGGGGAGGACCCGATCGAGGTCGGCTGCCCGGAGGAGGAGCGCAAGGCCGACCCCACGGGTGTCGGCGACGCCTTCCGCGCCGGGTTCCTGTCCGGACTGGTCTGGGGTGTCTCGCTGGAGCGTGCCGCCCAGGTCGGCTGCATGCTGGCGACGCTCGTCATCGAGACGGTGGGTACGCAGGAGTACCAGCTGCGGAGGGGGCACTTCATGGAGCGGTTCACCAAGGCGTACGGGGATTCGGCCGCCGAAGAGGTGCGGGGTCACCTGGGCTGAGGGGCGTCGACCACTGGGCTGCCCCGGGTTCGCCGTTGTCGGGTGCGGGTGCGTAGGGGCTGGTCGCGCAGTTCCCCGCGCCCCTTGCGGGGCTGCGCCCCCGTCCCCGCTTCGGGGCTGCGTCGCGGCCCCTGCTTCGGGGCTGCGGCCCGGGTGCCCGTGCGGGGTCGGCGTTGTCGGGTGCGGGTGGGTGGGGGCTGGTCGCGCAGTTCCCCGCGCCCCTTGCGGGGCTGCGCCCCCGTCCCCGCTTCGGGGCTGCGTTGCGGCCCCTGCTTCGGGGCTGCGGCCCGGGTGCCCGTGCGGGGTCGGCGTTGTCGGGTGCGGGTGGGTGGGGGCTGGTCGCGCAGTTCCCCGCGCCCCTTGGGGGGCTGGGTCCCGGCGCCTGTTTCGGGGCTGCGGCCCGGCCCCGCTTCGGGGCTGCGCTCGGGACCGTGTTGTCTGGGTGGGTCAGCTCACTCGGCGTACCACGTATGCCGTGCCGCGTTCTGTCGGCTGCTCCCCGAGGTACTCCTGGCCCCGCATCTCGCACCAGGCCGGGATGTCCAGGCGGGCCGCCTCGTCGTCGGAGAGGACGCGGACGGTCCCGCCCACGGGCACGTCCCCGATGACCTTGGCCAGCTCGATGACCGGGATCGGGCAGCGCTTGCCCAGGGAGTCGACGACGAGTTCCTCGGTGTCCGCCCGGACGGCCGGCGCGGGTGCCCCCAGCTTCTCCCGGATGCCGGCCACAGTGCCCGGCAGCACCTCCAGGAACCGCTCCACGTCCGCCTCCGCCACGCCCGGCGGCAGGGACACCCGTACGTTGCCCTCGCTCAGCACCCCCATCGCCCTCAGCACATGGCTGGGCGTCAGCGTGCTGCTCGTGCAGGAGGAGCCGGAGGAGACCGAGAACCCCGCCCGGTCCAGCTCGTGCAACAGCGCCTCACCGTCGACGTAGAGGCAGGAGAAGGTGACGATCCCGGGCAGCCGGCGCGCAGCGTCGCCGACCACCTCCACGTCGGGCACCAGCTCCGGCACCCGCGCCCGGATCCGCTCCGTCAGCTCCCGCAGCCGTACCGCCTCCTGGGCCGCCTCGGCCCGTACCGCGCGCAGCGAGGCCACGGCCGCCACGATCGCCGGGATGTTCTCGAACCCCGGCGCCCGGCCCGACTCCCGCTCGTCGACCGGCCCTTGCGCGGCGAACCGCACCCCCTTGCGCACGACGAGCAGACCGACCCCGGGCGGCCCGCCCCACTTGTGCGCGCTGGCCGTCAGCAGCGACCAGTCGCCCTCGACCCGCCCCCAGCCCAGCGACTGCGCCGCGTCCACCAGCAGCGGAACCCCGGCCGCCCGGCACGCGTCGGCCACCTCGGCCACCGGCTGCACGGTGCCCACCTCGTGGTTGGCCGACTGCAGGCACGCCAGGGCGGTGTCCGGGCGGAGCGCGGCCTCGTACGCCGACGGAGTGACGGCTCCCGTCCGGCTGACGGCCACTCGGGTGACCGTTCCGCCGCCGGCCTCGAACACCTCCGCCGAATGGAGTACGGAGGAGTGTTCGACCGCAGACACGATCAGGTGGCGTCCGGCCCGGCGCCGGCCGGCCAACGCCCCCTCGATCCCGCTGTGCACGGCCCGGGTCCCCGACGCGGTGAACACCAGCTCGTCGGCCCGGCAGCCGACCGCCTCGGCAGCCGCCTCCCGCGCGGCGTCGAGCAGCAGCCGCGCCTTCCGCCCCTCCCGGTAGAGCCGGGCGGGATCGGCCCATCCCTCGTCCAGGGAGGCCATCAGGGCCTGACGGGCCACGGGATGCAAGGGAGCGCCGGACGCAGCGTCGAAGTAGGGCACACGGCAACGTTAGAACGTGGGAGGACCCGCAGGGGCGCGGGGCCGTGCCTGACATGCGGCTCCGCCGCTGGTGCGAGCGGCCGCGACGCACCCGCACCCGCACGTCAAACCGTCACAAGCCGAGCTATTGGGCGCCCGCCCGCACCCCAACAGGGTGACAGGCGACGCGTATGCCCCCCTCCCCGCGAACCCTCGGAAGGCGTCGGCTAGGGTTTGGTCCGCATAAACATCCAAACCCCTGCCCGACGCAGGGCGGCGACCGACCAGCGAGAAGGCCGCAGCCGACCGCGCGGGCGAGACTCTCGGGAAGGCGCTACGTGAGTCCCAACGGCTCCGACCGCTCGCCGCGGCGCCCGATGCGGCGGAAGCTGCTGCAGGCACTGACCGCGGGCCTGGTCCTGGCGACCGCAACCGGTTGCACATACAAGGACTTCCCCCGCCTTGGCATGCCCACCCCGACCACGGAAGAGGCTCCGCGGATCCTCTCCCTGTGGCAGGGCTCCTGGGCTGCCGCGCTCGCCGTCGGCGTGCTGGTGTGGGGCCTGATCCTGTGGAGCGCCATGTTCCACCGGCGCAGCCGCACCAAGGTCGAGGTTCCTCCGCAGACTCGGTACAACATGCCGATCGAGGCCCTGTACACGGTGGTCCCGATCATCATCATCTCGGTGCTGTTCTACTTCACCGCCCGGGACGAATCGAAGCTGCTCAGCCTCACCGACAAGAAGCCCGACGTCACGGTCAACGTGGTCGGCTTCCAGTGGAGCTGGGGCTTCAACTACGTCGAGAACGTCCCCGGTTCCACCGGCGATGCCAAGACCGACAAGAACCTGGACGCCATTCCGGACCGGCTGAAGGACTCCTTCCCGGCCAACGCCGGCGGTGTCTACGACGTCGGCACGCCCGGCACGCGGAACCCGCAGACGGGCAACCCCGGTCCGACGCTCTGGCTTCCCAAGGGCAAGACGGTCCGCTTCGTCCTGACCTCGCGTGACGTCATCCACTCCTTCTGGGTGGTGCCGTTCCTCATGAAGCAGGACGTCATCCCGGGCCACACCAACGCCTTCCAGGTGACCCCCAACAAGGAGGGCACCTTCCTCGGCAAGTGTGCCGAGCTCTGCGGCGTCGACCACTCCCGGATGCTGTTCAACGTGAAGGTCGTCTCCCCCGAGCGGTACGAGCAGCACCTCAAGGACCTCGTCAAGAAGGGGCAGACCGGTTACATTCCCGCCGGCATCGCGCAGACGAGCCACGAGAAGAACCGGGAGACGAACAACCTGTGAGCATCCTCAACGAACCCCAGGGTGCCGCGGCAGCTGAAGGCTCGTACGCGGACGAGCTGCCGGTCCGGCGCAAGCAGCCCGGCAATGTCGTGGTGAAGTGGCTGACGACCACCGACCACAAGACGATCGGGACGATGTACCTCTCGACGTCGTTCGCGTTCTTCCTGATCGGCGGCGTCATGGCGCTGCTGATGCGCGCCGAGCTGGCCCGTCCTGGTCTGCAGTTCATGTCGAACGAGCAGTTCAACCAGGCGTTCACGATGCACGGCACGATCATGCTGCTGATGTTCGCGACGCCGCTGTTCGCCGGTTTCGCGAACTGGATCATGCCGTTGCAGATCGGTGCGCCGGACGTGGCGTTCCCGCGGCTGAACATGTTCGCCTACTGGCTGTACCTGTTCGGCTCGTCCATCGCGGTGGGTGGCTTCCTCACCCCGCAGGGCGCGGCCGACTTCGGCTGGTTCGCCTACTCGCCGCTGTCGGACGCGGTCCGCTCGCCGGGTATCGGCGCGGACATGTGGATCATGGGTCTGGCCCTGTCCGGTTTCGGCACGATCCTCGGTGCGGTCAACTTCATCACCACGATCATCTGCATGCGCGCTCCGGGCATGACGATGTTCCGTATGCCGGTGTTCACCTGGAACGTGCTGCTGACCGGTGTGCTGGTCCTGCTGGCCTTCCCGGTGCTGGCCGCGGCGCTGTTCGCCCTGGAGGCGGACCGGAAGTTCGGCGCCCATGTCTTCGACCCGGCCAACGGCGGCTCACTGTTGTGGCAGCACCTCTTCTGGTTCTTCGGCCATCCCGAGGTGTACATCATCGCCCTGCCGTTCTTCGGCATCATCAGTGAGGTCATCCCGGTCTTCAGCCGCCGGCCGATCTTCGGTTACATGAACCTGATCGCGGCGACCATCGCGATCGCGGGTCTGTCGGTGACGGTGTGGGCGCACCACATGTACGTCACCGGTGGTGTGCTGCTGCCGTTCTTCTCCTTCATGACCTTCCTGATCGCGGTGCCGACCGGTGTGAAGATCTTCAACTGGATCGCCACCATGTGGAAGGGCTCGCTGTCCTTCGAGACACCGATGCTGTGGGCCATCGGCTTCCTGATCACCTTCACGTTCGGTGGTCTGACGGGCGTCATCCTGGCCTCGCCGCCGATGGACTTCCACGTCTCCGACTCGTACTTCGTGGTGGCCCACTTCCACTACGTGGTCTTCGGCACGGTCGTCTTCGCGATGTTCTCCGGCTTCCACTTCTGGTGGCCGAAGATGACGGGCAAGATGCTCGACGAGCGGCTCGGCAAGATCACCTTCTGGACGCTGTTCGTCGGCTTCCACGGCACCTTCCTGGTCCAGCACTGGCTGGGCGCCGAGGGCATGCCGCGCCGGTACGCCGACTACCTGGCGGCCGACGGTTTCACCGCGCTGAACACGGTGTCGACCATCAGCTCCTTCCTGCTCGGCCTGTCGATCCTGCCGTTCCTCTACAACGTGTGGAAGACGGCCAAGTACGGCAAGCCGGTCGGCGTGGACGACCCGTGGGGCTACAGCCGCTCGCTGGAGTGGGCGACCTCCTGCCCGCCGCCGCGGCACAACTTCCTCACCCTGCCGCGGATCCGCAGCGAATCCCCGGCGTTCGACCTGCACCACCCTGAGATCGCCGCGCTCGAACAGCTCGAGAACGTCGGTCCCGCCACCGCCGTCGCGGGCAGCAAGGAGGCCGGCAAGTGAAGATCCAGGGTCGGATGTTCATCTGGCTGAGCGTCTTCATCCTGATCATGGCCATCGTGTATGGCGTGTGGTCGAAGGAGCCGGCCGGTACCACCGCGCTCTTCCTGGCCTTCGGCCTGAGCGTCATGATCGGCTTCTACCTGGGCTTCACCGCCCGGCGGGTCGACGCGGGTGCCCAGGACGACAAGGAGGCCGACGTCGCGGACGACGCGGGCGAGCTGGGCTTCTTCAGCCCGCACAGCTGGCAGCCGCTCATGCTGGGCTTCGGCGGCGCGATCGCCTTCCTCAGCATCGCGGTCGGCTGGTGGCTGATCTACTTCTCCGCGCCGTTCATCGTGATCGGCCTGTTCGGCTGGGTGTTCGAGTACTACCACGGCGAGAACCGCACCCAGTAGGGCGCGCCGAACGCACCGGGAGCCCGGACCTTCCTTGACGGAGGGTCCGGGCTCCCGGCGTTCTCCGGTGCGTCGCGGGCGGGTCCGTCCTTTGCCGGAATGTCGTTCGCCCGTACGAGTTACCCACCGCGCCGGTAAGCTCTCCATCTCATAGCGTGATCATATGAACCACTTTGCGCGGACCCGCACCGTCGTCAGCTGCACCCTGCTGGTGACCGCCCTCGGTGCGGGCGTCACCGCTTGCGGTTCGGACGGCAACCCCCTGTCGGCCAGGCCGTACGACGCAGCGGACCTGATCTCCTTCAACGGTCCGACCGAGGCAGGGAAACGAGCCGATCCGGACAAGCCTCTGGAGGTCACCGCCAACAGCGGTGAGGGCCGCATCACGGACGTCACCGCCCAGGACTCCACCGGGCGTTACGTGACGGGCGAACTCGCCGCCGACGGCAGTCGCTGGCACAGCACCTCCCCGCTGGCCGCGAACGCCCACTACACGGTCACGGTGAGTACCGAGGACGAGGACGGCGCACCGGGCCGCAAGGTCCTCACGTTCGATACCAGCAAGCCCACCAGCAAGAAGACCCTGGGCGTGACGTTCGGGCCGGGCACGGGCACGTACGGCGTCGGACAGCCCGTCACGGCCCAACTCGACCAGCCGGTCAAGGACAAGGCGCAGCGCGCCCTCGTGGAGCGTGCCCTGCGGGTGGACTCCGTGCCGGCCGTGCCGGGCTCCTGGTACTGGGTGAGCGACAAGGAACTCCATTACCGCCCCAAGGAGTACTGGCCCGCCCACGCGACGATCCGGGTGCACAGCAACCTGGACGGCGTCAAGATCAGCGACCGGCTGTGGGGCGGGAAGTCCAAAGCGCTGAAGCTCACCACCGGCGACCGGGTCGAGGTCGTCACGGACGCCGCCGCGCACCAGCTCACGTACTACAAGAACGGCCAGCAGATCGAGCAGATCCCCGTCACCACCGGCAAGCCCGGCTTCGAGACCCGCAACGGTGTCAAGGTCGTACTGGAGAAGCAGTACTTCGTACGGATGCGCGGCTCCACCGTCGGCATCGCCGAGGGCAGTTCCGACTCCTACGATCTGCCGGTCTACTACGCCACCCGGGTCACCTGGTCCGGCGAGTACGTGCACGCCGCGCCCTGGTCCGTCGGCTCACAGGGCTCCGCCAACGTCAGCCACGGCTGTACCGGTATGAGCACGGCCAACGCCGAGTGGTTCTACGACAACGTCCGCGAGGGCGACATCGTCAAGGTCGTCAACTCCCAGGGCGACCCCATGGAGCCCTTCGGCAACGGCTTCGGCGACTGGAACGTCGACTGGACGAAGTGGCGCACGGGCAGTGCCCTGACCGACGGCACCCCGGACGGCCCGGCACCCGGGGACGCGGTACGCCTCCAGCCGACAGCCGTGTGAGCGCCCCGAGGGGGCGCGGGGAACTGCGCGAGAACCACCCACCGGGCCGTTCTCGCGCACCGACCTCGCGCCCCGGGCCCCTAGGCGCTCAGCAGCCGCTTACGACGCAGCAGAGAGGCCAGGGCGGAGGCGAACTCCACCGGGTCCACCGGCAGCGTCACAGCGGCGTCGGCACGGCTCCACGTGGCCAGCCAGGCGTCCTGCGGGCGGCCCATGAGAAGCAGCACCGGCGGGCAGTTGAACACCTCGTCCTTGATCTGCCGGCACACCCCCATGCCGCCCATGGGCACGGCCTCACCGTCCAGCACGCAGACGTCGATGCCCCCCTTGTCCAGCTCCCGCTGCACCGCCTCGGGAGTCGCGCACTCCACGAACTCCACCAGGGGCACGTCCGGAGCCGGTCGGCGCCCTGTGGCCAGCCGTACTTGCTCGCGGGTGTTGGAGTCGTCGCTGTAGACCAGCACCGTGGCGGTCGGCTGCATTGTTCCTCCGGGACGTCGGCGTCGTACGGACGGGACGGACAGGGCCGTTTGGGCGGATGTTACTCCCATGAACACCACGTCAGCACCGGTTCGGCGGGCGGCAACACTCCGAACGGCACCCCCCGGAGTGAGCGCGAGATAAGCGACCGACATAATGTCGGTCGTGGCGACAGCAACGACAGTAGATACCGGGCACGCGCACCCGTCGGTCAACCGGCCGAACCTCACCAGCGTCGGAACCATCATCTGGCTGAGTTCCGAGCTGATGTTCTTCGCGGCCCTCTTCGCGATGTACTTCACCCTCCGGTCGGTGACCGGACCGGCTCACTGGAAGGAGATGGCGGAGGCGCTCAATGTGCCCTTCTCCGCCACGAACACCACGATCCTGGTGCTCTCCTCCCTCACCTGCCAGCTCGGCGTGTTCGCGGCCGAGCGCGGCGATGTGAAGAAGCTCCGTGGCTGGTTCATCCTCACCTTCATCATGGGTGCGATCTTCATCGGCGGTCAGATCTTCGAGTACACGGAGCTGGTGAAGAAGGACGGCATCTCGCTGTCCTCCGACCCGTACGGCTCGGTGTTCTACCTGACCACCGGCTTCCACGGCCTGCACGTGACGGGTGGCCTCATCGCCTTCCTGCTGGTCCTCGGCCGTACCTACATGGCCAAGAGGTTCACCCACGAGCAGGCGACCGCCGCCATCGTCGTGTCCTACTACTGGCACTTCGTCGATGTCGTCTGGATCGGCCTCTTCGCCACGATCTACCTGATCAAGTAGCGGGACCGCTCCCGCACATCCAGAAGCACCGACGCAGAAGATCCTGACACCGGGGTAATCCGTGAAAAAGCTCTCCGCACGACGACGCCATCCGCTGGCGGCGGTCGTCGTCCTACTCCTCGCGCTGGCGGCCACTGGGGGGCTGTACGCCGCGTTCGCGCCCGCGGGCAAGGCGCAGGCCGATGACACCTCCCAGTCCCTGACCATCAAGGAGGGCAAGAAGCTCTACGAGGTCGGCTGCGCCAGCTGCCACGGCACCGGTGGCCAGGGCTCCTCCGACGGACCGAGCCTCGTCGGCGTGGGCGCCGCGGCCGTCGACTTCCAGGTCAGCACCGGCCGGATGCCGGCCGCGACCTCGCAGGGCGCCCAGGTCCCGAAGAAGAAGCCCATCTACACGCAGGCCCAGATCGACCAGCTCGCCGCGTACGTCGCGTCGCTGGGTGCCGGCCCGAGCGTGCCGACCGAACAGCAGTACGGCCCGGAGGGCGCGGACATCGCCGCGGGCGGTGAGCTGTTCCGCACCAACTGCGCGCAGTGCCACAACTTCACCGGCAAGGGCGGCGCCCTGACCAAGGGCAAGTACGCGCCGAGCCTTGAGGGTGTCGCTCCGAAGCACATCTACGAGGCCATGCAGACGGGCCCGCAGAACATGCCGTCCTTCCCCGACACCACGATGTCGGAGAAGAACAAGAAGGACATCATCGCGTACCTGAACGCGGTCAACGGCAGCAAGACGGAGAACCCCGGCGGCCTGGAGCTGGGCGGCCTTGGGCCGGTCAGTGAGGGTCTGTTCGCCTGGATCTTCGGCCTTGGCGCGCTGATCGCGGTCGCCGTCTGGGTCGCCGCTCGGACCGCAAAGGCCAAGAAGTCATGAGTAGCCAAGACATTCCAGAAGAGAACCTGCCCGCTGAGCAGGACCACGCACACGGCGCGGTAGGGATCGCGGACGAGGAGAACCCGTTCGCCGACCCGGGGCTGCCGCCGCACGAGCACCGGATCCAGGACGTCGACGAGCGGGCCGCCAGGCGGTCCGAGCGCATGGTCGCCCTGCTGTTCACGGTGTCGATGCTGGCCACCATCGCCTTCATCGTCGCGTACCTGGTGATCCCGAACGACAAGGCGATCTTCGTCTTCCCGATCGGTCACCTCAGCGCGATGAACTTCACGCTGGGTCTCACCCTCGGTGTGGCGCTGTTCTGCATCGGCGCGGGTGCGGTCCACTGGGCCCGCACCCTGATGTCCGACGTCGAGGTCGCCGACAAGCGTCACCCGATCGAGGCTCCCGCGGACGTCCGGGCGAAGGTGCACGCGGACTTCCGCCAGGGCGCCAAGGAGTCGGCGATCGGCCGCCGCAAGCTGATCCGCAACACGATGTTCGGCGCGCTGGCCCTGGTGCCGCTCTCCGGTGTCATGCTGCTCGGCGGCCTCGGCCCGGCGCCCGGTACCAAGCTCCGGCACACGATGTGGGCCAAGGGCAAGCGCCTGGTCAACATGAACACGAACGAGCCGCTGCGTCCCGAGGACGTCGCCGTCGGCTCTCTCACCTTCGCCAAGCCCGACGGCCTGGAGGAGAAGTCCGAGGAGTTCCAGACGGAGATCGCCAAGGCGGCCCTGATGATCGTCCGGCTTCAGCCGGGCAACATCAAGGACAAGCGCGAGCTCGACTGGTCGCACGAGGGCATCGTCGCCTTCTCCAAGATCTGCACCCACGTCGGCTGCCCGATCTCGCTGTACGAGCAGCAGACGCACCACGTGCTGTGCCCGTGCCACCAGTCCACCTTCGACCTCTCCGACGGCGCCCGAGTGATCTTCGGCCCCGCCGGCCACGCCCTGCCGCAGCTGCGCATCGGTGTGGACAGTGAGGGTTACCTCCAGGCGCTCGGCGACTTCGAGGAGCCCGTCGGTCCTGCATTCTGGGAGCGCGGATGAGTACTGCATCGAACGAAACGCCTTCATCCGCCGGCGCGGCGGGCCGCTCTCGCGGGAAGGCACCGGCCGGCGAGCGCGTCGCCGACTGGGCCGACGGCCGGCTCGGGATCTACTCCCTGGCCAAGGCCAACATGCGTAAGATCTTCCCCGACCACTGGTCGTTCATGTTGGGCGAAGTGTGCCTGTACAGCTTCATCATCATCATCCTGACGGGTGTGTATCTGACGCTGTTCTTCCACCCGTCGATGAACGAGGTGGAGTACCACGGCAGCTACATCCCGCTTCAGGGACAGCTGATGTCCGAGGCGTTCAACTCGACCCTGCACATCTCCTTCGACGTGCGCGGTGGTCTGCTCATCCGGCAGATCCACCACTGGGCCGCGCTGATCTTCCTCGCCGGCATGTTCGTGCACATGATGCGCGTGTTCTTCACCGGCGCGTTCCGCAAGCCGCGTGAGATCAACTGGCTGTTCGGCTTCCTGCTGTTCGTCCTCGGCATGTTCACCGGCTTCACCGGTTACTCGCTCCCGGACGACCTGCTCTCGGGCACCGGTGTCCGCTTCATGGAGGGCGCGATCCTGTCCGTGCCGATCGTCGGCACGTACCTGTCGTTCTTCCTGTTCGGCGGAGAGTTCCCCGGCCACGACTTCGTCGCCCGGTTCTACTCGATCCACATCCTGCTGCTGCCGGGCATCATGCTCGGCCTGATGGTGGCGCACCTGATCCTGGTCTTCTACCACAAGCACACGCAGTACGCGGGTCCCGGAAAGACCGAGAAGAACGTCGTCGGCATGCCGCTGCTGCCGGTGTACATGGCGAAGGCCGGAGGCTTCTTCTTCCTGGTCTTCGGTGTCATCGCGGCCATCGCGGCGGTCGCCCAGATCAACCCGATCTGGGCCATGGGCCCCTACCGTCCGGACCAGGTGTCCACCGGCGCCCAGCCCGACTGGTACATGGGCTTCGCCGAGGGTCTGATCCGCTTCATGCCGGGCTGGGAGATCAACTTCTGGGGCCACACGCTCGTCCTGGGCGTGTTCATCCCGCTGGTGCTCTTCCCGCTGGTCCTGGCAGTGATCGCGGTCTACCCGTTCATCGAGTCCTGGGTCACCGGCGACAAGCGCGAGCACCACATCCTGGACCGCCCGCGCAACGCCCCGACCCGTACCGCGTTCGGTGTCGCCTGGGTGACGATCTACATGATCACCCTGGTCGGCGGTGGCAACGACCTGTGGGCCACGCACTTCAACCTGTCGATCAACGCCGTCACCTGGTTCGTCCGGATCTTCTTCTTCGCCGGACCGGTCATCGCGTTCATCGTGACCAAGCGGATCTGCCTGGGTCTCCAGCGCCGCGACCGCGACAAGGTGCTGCACGGTCGGGAGACCGGCATCATCAAGCGCCTGCCGCACGGTGAGTTCATCGAGGTGCACGAGCCGCTCAGCCAGGAGCAGCTGCACACTCTCACGGCCCACCACCAGTACGAGCCGGCCGAGATCGGCCCCACGGTCGACGAGAACGGTGTCGAGCGCAAGGTGCCGGCCTCGCAGAAGCTGCGGGCCAAGCTGTCCAACAGCTACTACGGCGAGGACAGCCAGATCCCGAAGCCGACCGTCGAGGAGTACAAGGAGATCACGAGCGGCCACGGCCACCACTGATCCCCGCGTCGCCACGCCACGCTGAAGGGCCCCGTCCGCACCCCGGACGGGGCCCTTCGTCCTGCCTCGGGCTGGATAGGGTGGTGTACGACGTTTCAGCACTGTCTACAAGGAGCGGCTGATGAGCGCTGTGACCCCCGCTGGAGGCGACACCGCGGCGGGCCGCTCCTGGCCCGTCCTGCTGAACGGCCTGCTGGACGGCCGGAACCTGTCCGCCGACGACACCGCCTGGGCGATGGACCTGATCATGCGCGGGGAGGCGACCGACGCGCAGATCGCCGCGTTCATGGTGGCGCTGCGGGCCAAGGGCGAGACGGTCGAGGAGATCACCGGACTCGTGCGGACGATGTACGCGCACGCCAATGTGATCGAGGTGCCCGGCCCGGCCGTCGACATCGTCGGCACCGGCGGTGACGGCGCCAAGACGGTGAACATCTCCACCATGTCCTCCATCGTCGTCGCGGGCACGGGCGCGAAGGTCGTCAAGCACGGCAACCGCGCCGCGTCCTCCGCCTCCGGCTCCTCCGACGTCCTGGAGAAGCTGGGAATCAACCTGAACCTGACCCCGCGGCGGGTCGCCGAGGTCGCCGAGGAAGCCGGCATCACCATCTGCTTCGCGGTGCGGTTCCACCCGTCCCTGCGCCATGTCGCCCCGGCACGCTCCCAGTTGGGCATCCGGACCACGTTCAACGTGCTCGGTCCGCTGACCAACCCGGCCCAGGTGCGGTCGCAGGCCGTCGGTGTGGCCGACCCCCGCATGGCGCCGATCGTGGCCGGTGTCCTCGCCGAGCGCGGCAACTCCTCCCTGGTCTTCCGGGGCGACGACGGCCTGGACGAGCTGACCGTCACCGCTCCCTCCCGGGTGTGGGTGGTCCGCGACGGCAAGGTCACGGAGGAGAGCTTCGACCCGCGGGACGCCGGTATCGACCTCGTCCCCGTGGAGGCCCTGCGCGGCGCCGACGCCTCCTACAACGCGGAGGTCGCCCGCCGGCTGCTCGACGGCGAGCGGGGGGCCGTACGGGACGCCGTACTGCTGAACTCGGCGGCGGCGCTGGTGGCGCTGCGGCCGGCGGACGCGCCGTTCGCCGAGCAGATCCGCGCGGGCATGGCGCAGGCGGCGGAGTCGATCGACTCGGGCGCGGCCAAGCGCTCGCTGGAGCGCTGGGTGGCCGCCAGCAACGCGTGACCTCACCGGGAGTCGTCCCGCGATCCGGACACCGGTTGCGGGACGACGATCATTTCGCGTACTTTCCTGTACCAGGTCATGAGTGACAGTCATGAGGCCCCGGCCGACTGTCCGGCAACCCTCCGTCCGTGGCGGGGTGCCCCGGGTGAAGACCAGGCCGTGGACAGCAAGGTCCACGGCAAGCGCGGATCCCTCGCGAACCCGGGGATCCTGGTCGTCGAGGAGTCTTCCGTGAGCATGCGAATGCGTTAGGGCCGCAGAGCCCCGCCTCCGCACACCCCTTTCTCTCTTCTTCGCTTTCCTGTCACGGGAGTTCCGCCATGTCCGTCTCCACCGCTGCCATCGACCAGTCCGTTTGCACCCCTCTGCCCGTTCTGGGGCGAGATGTCACCGTCCCGTTGGTCACCGGAGGCGAAGTCGGCTACGCGGCGCTCGACTACGCGGCCAGCGCCCCCGCCCTCCAGCGCGTCTGGGACGACGTCGCCGCGTACGCCCCGTACTACGGCAGTGTCCACCGCGGTGCCGGCTACCTCTCCCAGCTCTCCACCGACCTGTTCGAGAACGCCCGCAGGACGGTCGCCGAGTTCCTCGGCTGCCGGCCGGCCGACCAGGTGGTCTTCACCCGCTCGACCACCGACTCCCTCAACCTGCTGGCCCGCGCGCTCCCGGCCGGCTGCCAGGTCTTCGTCTTCGAGACCGAGCACCACGCCTCCCTGCTGCCCTGGCAGGACGCGAACGTCACCTACCTCAACGCCCCGCGCACCCCCCGGCAGGCCGTCGAGACTCTGGAGCGGGCCCTCGCCGACCGCACGGTGTCCCTTGAAGGGGGCCACGGCCCGGCCCTGGTCTGCGTCACCGGCGCCTCCAACGTCACCGGCGAGCTGTGGCCGGTGCGGGAACTGGCCGCCGCCGCGCACGCCCACGGCGCCCGGATCGTCCTGGACGCCGCCCAGCTGGCCCCGCACCACCCCGTCGACATCGCCGGCCTGGACGTCGACTGGGTCGCCTTCTCCGGCCACAAGCTGTACGCCCCCTTCGGCTCCGGTGTCCTCGCGGGCCGCGCCGACTGGCTCCAGGCGGCCGAACCGTACCTCGCGGGCGGCGGCGCCAGCCGCAAGGTCACCCGGCGGCAGGACGGCGGCGTGGACGTGGAGTGGCACGAGAGCGCCGCCCGCCACGAGGCCGGCTCCCCGAACGTCATCGGCGCCTACTCCATCGCCTCGGCCTGCAAGGCGCTCACCGAGGCCGGCTGGGACGCCCTCGTCGCCCGCGAGCAGCACCTCGTCCGCACGGTCCGGGAGGGCCTCGCCGAGGTGCCCGAGGTGCGGATCCTCTCCCTCTTCGGCGACGACGCCCCGCGCGTCGGTGTCATCTCCTTCGTCGTCGACGGCTGGAACAGCTCCCACTTCGCCGCCGCGCTCTCCGCCGAGTACGGCATCGGCGTTCGCGACGGCCTGTTCTGCGCCCACCCGCTGGTCCGCACGCTGCTCGGCACCGACCCGCAGACCCAGGGCGAGTGCGGCGCCCCCGAGGCGGCGCCGGGGGAGAAGTCCCTCAACGCCATCCGTGTGAGCTTCGGCGCGGGCACCCCGGACGAGCACGTCGAGCGGTTCGTGAAGGCCGTCAGGGAACTGGTCCGGGACGGCGCCAAGTGGCAGTACCGCACGGAGGAGGGCCGCTGCGTCCCGGCGGTCTGAAGCCGACTGCACGGACGGCCGACCGCAAGGGGCGCGGTGCTGTGCCGACATGCGGCTCCGCCGCGTGAGCGCGAGCAACCGCGACGGACCCGCAGCGGCCGTGGCGTGGTGGTGGACCCGCAGCGGCCGTGGCGCCGTGACGGGCCCGCGGCGGCCGTGGCATGGTGGTGGACCCGCAGTGGCCGTGGCGTCGTGACGGGCCCGCGGCGGCCGTGGCGTGGTGGTGGACCCGCAGTGGCCGTGGCGTCGTGATGGACCCGCAGTGGCCGCGGCGTCGTGACGGACCCGTACCCGCCGTGGCACGCGACGGCCCGTGCCCGCCGTGGCGCCGCACGCGGCGAACGGCCGGGCGACGTCCACCGGGCCGCCGGCGCCCCATACACTCCCTCTGCCAGCAGCCAGACCGGGGGGAGCACGGAGTGCGATCGCTGCGCGCAGCCGACCCGCGCCACATCGGCCCGTACGAAGTCACGCACAGACTCGGCGCGGGCGGCATGGGCGAGGTCTACCTCGCCCGGTCCCGGGGCGGGCTACGCCTCGCGGTGAAGGTGGTGCGGACCGAGCACGCCGAGGACCGCACTTTCCGGGCCCGCTTCCGCCACGAGGTCCGTGCCGCGCAGACCGTCGGCGGCGCGGACACGTACACCGCGCGGGTCGTGGACGCCGACACCGAGGCCGAACGGCCCTGGATGGCAACGGAGTTCGTCGCGGGCCCGAATCTGCGGGACGCCGTCCTCGACCACGGCGCGCTGCCCGGTCCCGCGGTGCGGATCCTCGCCGCCGCGCTCGGCGAGGCGCTGACCGCGATCCACGCCAAGGGCCTGGTACACCGCGATCTGAAGCCGTCGAACATCCTGCTGGGCCCGGACGGGCCCCGGGTCATCGACTTCGGGATCGTCCGGGCCCTGGAGGCCACCGCGCTGACCCGCACCGGCGCGGTCGTCGGCTCGGTCGGCTACGTCTCGCCGGAGCAGATCCGCAACGGCGGCCAGGTCGGACCGCCGAGCGATGTCTTCTCCCTCGGTGCGGTCCTCGCCTACGCGGCGGCCGGCCGGGAACCGTTCGGCGAGGGCCAGGACTCGGTGGTCCTGCTGCGCATCCTCACCCGCGACTTCGACCTGTCCGGCGTGCCGGAGGGGATCCGGCCGCTGGTGACCGCCTGCCTGCGCGAGGACCCGCTGGAGCGTCCGGAGCCGGCGGAGATCGTGGCGAGCGCCGGATTCACCCCGGACACCCTGCGCACCGGCGTCCGCCCGGGCTGGTACGGCCCCGCGACCCGCCCGCGCCCGGTCCCCGACGACCGTCCCAGCGGCGTGGAGTACCTGGCCCCCGCGACCCTCGCCCCCACGCCTCCCTCCGGGACGTCCGCGGCTCCCGCCCCCGTGGCCGCGCCCGAGACGTCCGCGGCGTCCGCGGCGCCCGCTTCGGTGACGGCCTTCGGTACGCCCAAGACGCCCGCTTCCGCGTCCGCGACGGCGTCCGGGGCGCCCGCTTCGGTGACGGGCTCCGGGACGCCCGCGCCCGTATCCAAGCCCGCGCCCGAGTCCGCGCCCGTGTCCGCGCCCGAGCCCGTGTCCGCGCCCGAGCCCGTGTCCGCGCCCGAGCCCGTGTCCGCGCCCGCGCCCGTGTCCGCGCCCGCGCCCGTGTCCGCGCCCGAGCCCGTGTCCGCGCCCGAGTCCGCGCGCGTGTCCGCGCCCGCGCCGGCGCCCGCGTCCGGGGTGCACGCGAGTCCCGTCTCCGGCACCGTCCCGGTGCCGGCCGCGGCGCCCACCGGTCCCACGGTTCCCGTCCGTCGTCCGGGCTCCGTCGCCCCCGGCCGCCGCCGTCTCCTCGCGACCCTCGCGGGTGGAGCCGTCGTCGGCGGGCTGGCGGGAGGCGGCTGGCTGCTGAAGTGGGGCTTCACCGCCGAGAGCCAGGGCATGAGCGGCGGCTACCGGGCGCCCGACCCCTCGGACCCCGACATGACGGCGGTCCCGGCCGCCGCCCGGTCCGCCGTGCTGCGCTGGCAGTACGACCTCGGCGGCATCGGCGGCCTGGACGGCGCCTGCTGCGCGCTCTCCCCGGACGGTTCCGTCGTCTACGCCGGCACCTCCGGCGGCGTCCTGCACGCCCTCAACCGGGACGGCTCGGGGCGCTGGAAGGTCCGCCTCGGCGACGACGTCTCCACCCCCGTGGTCACCCGGGACGCCGTCTACTGCGTGGTGGGCTTCCACGCCGACGACGTGCGCCGGCTGACCGCGGTCAGCCCGTCGGGCAGCCCGTTGTGGACCCGCACCCTCGGCGACCGGCGGTACGCCGTCCCGGTGCCGCTCGGCTCCGGCGTGCTGGTCTCCGTCGGCGGCACGGACACGGGCGGGCTGCGCCGCTACGACGGCGACGGTCGCGAGCGGTGGACCGCCAGGACCCCGGCCGGACCCACCGGTACCCCCCTCGTCTCGGGCGAGGTGGTCTGCACGGGCAGCTACGGCGACACCCTGCTGGCGCTGGACGCGCGGGACGGGTCGCGGAAGTGGCAGGTGTCGGCGGGCACCGATGTCACGGCGGTCGCCCTCGCGGGCGGCACCCTGCTCGCGGACGCCGCCGGCACGCGCCAGGGCTTCCGGGTCACGGACGGCCGGCGCCTGTGGCGCCGGGAGGCCGACACCGGGCCCCTGACCGCGGGCACCCGGGCGCTGGCCGTCGGCACGGAGTCGCAGACGGTGTACGCAGTCCGGGCGGCCGACGGCTCCCGGGCCTGGTCGTACGACCTCACGGGCGAGCCCCGCGCGGTGGTGGCCGGCGACACGGTGTACGCGCGTGCGGCCGACCGGGTCTGGGCCCTGGACCTGAACGGCAGGAAGCGCTGGAGCGAGGCTCTCGGCCGGGACGCGGGCGACGACCAGCACACCCCGCTCGTCCGCGGCAACCGCCTCTATGTCCCCTCGGGCACCGGAATCGCGGCTGTCGATCTGGGCGGCTAGTTGTCCAGGCCGATCGCGAACGCGGCTTCCAGGTCGTGCTGGGAGTAGGTGCGGAACGCGACGTGGGTGTCGGTGGCCTCCACGCCGGGGATCTTGCTGATGCGGCCGGGGATGACCTCGGCGAGGTCCTCGTGCTGCCGGACCCGGACCATGGCGATCAGGTCGTAGGTGCCGGTGACCGAGAAGACCTCGGTGATGCCCTCCAGCGCGGCGATCTGCTCCGCGATCTCGGGGATCCGGTCCACGCTGGTCTTGATCAGGACGATCGCGGTGATCACGGTTGTTTCTCTCCCTCGGTGACCGGAGCTGGGGCGGGTTTCACTCTAGTCGCCCGCCCGCCGCCCACCAGCGCCCTGCCGAGGCGGCCCCTCGGGCCCGTCAACCTCCCGTAGCGCACCCACGCGTAGCCGAAGCCCAGCCCGAAGCCCACCAGGTGGGCCAGATAGGCCACCCCGGGCCCGTCGGAGGCGCGCCCCGCCGCCAGCCATTGCAGGGCCGCCCAGAACGGCAGCACGACCCAGGCCGGGAAGCGCAGCGGCAGGAAGAACAGGAACGGCAGAAGACTGGTCACGCGCGCGCGGGGGAACAGGAAGAGGAACGCTCCGAGGACCGCCGAGATCGCCCCGGAGGCACCGACCAGCGACTGCCCGGAGGTGGCGTTGGCCGCCGCGTAGCCCAGCAGGGCGAGATAGCCGCAGCCGACGTAGAACAGGGTGAACTCCACCCGGCCCATCCGTTCCTCGGTCATCGCCCCGAAGACGAAGAGGAAGAGCATGTTGCCGAGCAGATGCACCCAGCTGCCGTGCACGAACAGCGCGGTGGCCGGGGTGAGCGCGGCGCCGGCCGGTCCCTCGAACAGCTCGGCCGGGACCACGCCCCAGTGCCGGAAGTACGCCCGCTGCGCGGCGAGCAGCGCGTCCCCGGAGCCGTACCCGGGGATCAGCCCGGAGGCCGGGCCGAGGGCGAAGAGCAGGCAGCACAGGGCGATGAGGCCGTACGTCACGGGCGCCGGGATCCCCCGGACCGATCTGAGTGTCCTGCCGGCCGCCGTGCTCCAGGTGCTGATCATGACTACAGAGCATGACGTAACGGGACGCAAGCTGACAGACCGCCTCGCCGCCGTGGACGGGCGGGCGGCGAGGACCCGCCAGGCCGTAGGGTTACGAGCCACACGCGTCGGGAACGGCGCGGACCGACACGAGAAGGAAGCGGACAGTCACCATGACGGTTCCCCTGCCGACGGCCACGACACGGTGGCGCTGCGCCCTGTGCGGCAACCTCACGCGGTTCGATGTGACCCGCTCGTCGAAGGTCGTCGAGTACGTCCACCTCGACCTGGCGGGCGAGCCGACGGTGGAGGAGCGTGAGGTGGTCAGTGAGACCATCGAGTCGGTGCGGTGCCGCTGGTGCAACGCGGTGGATCAGGTGGAACTCGTGGACAGGCCGGGCGCCGGCTCCTGAGCGGAGCGGCCCCCGGAGAGGCTCATTCGGTATTGGGGTGTGACGGATGGTGGAGACCGCAGGCGGGGGGCCGGGCGACGGCACCGCCGAGGTGCTTGACCGTCCGCTGCCCGACGGTGTGCGCCGACGGGTCGTGCAGATCGTCTCGGACGGCTTCGGCGGGCTGACCGTGGCGGAACTTCCCGCCCAGCTGAGACAGTACGCCCGGTTCGCCCCCAATCGCCGGGCGAAGTTCGCCGGGAACGCGATGGCGGCGGCCCTGGAGACCGATCCGTTGTTCCGGCAGCGGATCGGGGAGAAGTTCAGAGAGACGCAGCCGGAACTCGCCGGCGCCCTCGACTCGGGCTCCCCGCCCCCGGCCGCGGACCCGCTCGACGTGGCGGCCGCGGCCTACGTGCTGCGCCCGGGGGGCTGGGTGAAGCTGGTCACCGCGGCCGGCGAGGAGGCCCAGCGGGCGGACGCCGAGCGGGCCGACGAGGAGAGCCGGGCCGAGCTGGAACGGCTGCGCGCGGAGCTGGCGCAGGCCCGCGAGCACACCCGGGCCGAGACCGAGCGGCTGCGCGTGGAGCTGGAGTCGGCGAAGAAGGAAGCGGACTCGCTCCACCGCAAGCTGCGTTCGGCGGTCAGTGACGTGAAGCGCGGCGAGGCCGCGGTGCGCAAGATGCGGGGGGAGATCGACGCCGTGCGCGCCGAGGCGCAGGCGCAGGTGTCGGTGGCGGAGAGCGAGTCACGGCGGCTCAAGGCCCGCCTGGGCGAGGCCGAGGCCGCGCTGGAGGCCACCCGCCGGGCCGCCCGGGAGGGCCGCAGCGTGGAGGACATGCGGGTGCGGCTGCTGCTCGACACCCTGCTGGACGCCGCCCAGGGGCTCCGGCGCGAACTCGCCCTGCCGCCGGTGTCGGTGCGCCCGGCCGAGACCGTCGACGCGGTCGAACCGGGACGGATGACCCCGAAGGACATCGCGGCGCGCGCCCTGTCGGAGAACGACCCGGCCATTCTCGACCAGCTTCTGGCACTGCCGCAGGCGCATCTGGTCGTGGACGGCTACAACGTGACCAAGACCGGCTATCCGCAGATGCCGTTGGAGAAGCAGCGGCTCAGGCTGCTGGGCCAGCTCTCGGCGCTCGCCGCGCAGACCGGGGCCGAGGTGACGTGTGTCTTCGACGGCGCCGAACTGGCCGCGCCGGTGCTGCTCGCGCCGCCGCGCGGGGTGCGGGTGCTGTTCTCCAAGCCGGGTGTCACGGCCGACGAGCTGATCCGCCAACTGGTGCGCGCGGAGCCGCCGGGGCGTCCGGTCATCGTCGCCTCCACCGACCGGGAGGTGGCCGACGGGATCGCCAAGGCGGGTGCCCGACCGGTGGCTTCTGCGGTGCTTCTGAAGCGCCTGTCCTGAACGTCCAACGGACATGGCTGATGCCCGAATTGGGCCTATCGTCACGCAACGTAGCGTCAATCACGCCTCACTGGATGTGAGTTGTGTGCAAAGAATGCATTGCGTGACGGGATTTTTCGGTGTGGGATTTGAACTGATCACAACTGGGTCACTAGGGTCTGGGCTCGAACCTCCGAACGGGTGATCACTCACAAGAAGGAGTTCGTCCTCCGTGGCGTCCCACCGTCGACCCAAGCAGCCGAGCCGCACTCGCGTGACCGTGCTCACCACCGCTGCCGCAGCTGCCGTCGCGCTCAGCGCCAACGCCGCCAACGCCGCGCCGAGCGAGAAGCTCGGCAAGGACGAGGTCAAGGCCAAGGTCGACAAGCTCTACGAGCAGGCGGAGCAGGCGACCGAGAAGTACAACGGCGCCAAGGAGAAGCAGCAGAAGCTGCAGAAGGAAATCTCCACCATCCAGGACAACGTCGCCCGCGGCCAGGAGGAGCTCAACAAGCTGCGCGACGGCCTGGGTTCACTGGCCACCGCCCAGTACCGCTCCGGCGGCATCGACGCCTCGGTCCAGCTGTTCCTGTCCTCGGACCCGGACGACTACCTCGACAAGGCGTCCACGCTCGACCAGTTGAGCAGCCAGCAGGTCGACGCGCTGAAGAAGATTCAGGACAAACAGCGCGAACTCGCCCAGGAGCGGGCCGAGGCCACCGAGAAGCTCAAGGATCTCTCGGCCACCCGCACCGAACTGGGCACCAAGAAGAAGGAAGTCCAGGGCAAGCTCGCCGAGGCGCAGAAGCTCCTGAACACCCTGACCGCCAAGGAGAAGCAGCAGCTCGCCGAGCAGCAGCAGCGCGCCAACCGCTCCTCCACCGAGCGCGTGGACCTCGGTGACGCCCCGCCGGCCTCCGGCCGCGCCTCGGCCGCGTTCTCCGCCGCCCAGAGCCAGCTCGGCAAGCCGTACGTCTACGGCGCCACGGGCCCGTCCTCCTTCGACTGCTCGGGCCTGACCTCCTGGGCCTACGCCCAGGCCGGCGTCTCCATCCCGCGCACCTCCGAGGCGCAGGCCACCATAGGCACCCGGGTCGGCATGAACGACCTGAAGGTCGGCGACCTGGTGTTCTTCTACGGCGACCTGCACCACGTGGGCCTGTACGCCGGCAACGGCCAGGTGCTGCACGCACCGCACACCGGTGCCGTGGTCCGCTACGAGGCCATCGGCAACATGCCGTTCCAGTTCGGCGTCCGGGTCTGATCCGCGTCACACACGCGGACACGGTGGCGCCCGAACGGGCGAATCCCCGGGACCCGAACTGACCCCACGTCCCGCCGGTGACCTGCGTCAGCGGCGGGACGTCACTGTGTGTTGACTCCGCGGGCTTTGGCCCGGGCCCGTCCGCCCGGCTACTGTCTGCCGCGTTTCCCCGGCGCCGGGGCCTCCCCGTCCCCAGGCGCCGGGGAACGGTCTGTGTCCGCCAGCAGAAGGACTGCCGTGGGGTCCCATCGCCGCCTTGCACCGTCCGGATTCGACCGGGGCGCCGCCGCTGCCCTGTGCGTGCTGTCGACCGCGGCAGCCGCGGTCGGCGCCGTACCGGCGCAGGCGGCGCCGGGCGCCGACGCACGCACCGAGGTGGACCGCCTGTACGTGGAGGCCGAGAAGGCGACCCAGGCGTACGACAAGGCCGACGAGCGCGCCCGCGAGCTGCGCCGGGAGGTCCGCGCCGCCCAGGACCACATCGCCCGGCAGCAGCAGCGCGTCAACGACCTGCGCGGGCAGCTCGGTTCGCTGGCCGGGGCCCAGTACCGCGCCGGCGGCATCGATCCGGCGGTCGCCCTGCTCTTCTCCGCCGACCCCGACGAATACCTGGACAAGGCGTCCACGCTCGACCGTATCGGCGCCCGGCAGGCGGGCCGGCTCAAGGAGCTTCAGTCCGCGATGCGGGACCTCGCCCAGGAGCGCGCGGAGGCGGCCGGGAAGCTCGCCGAGCTGGAGAAGAGCCGCAAGGCCGTGGCCGCCCACAAGCGGACCGTGGAGAGCAAGCTCGCCCGGGCCCGGCAGCTGCTCAACGCCCTGTCCGCCGCCGAACGCGCCGCCTACGACCGGGCCTCCCGCGGCAGTCGTCCGGACCTGCCCGAGCCGGCCGGTGCCGGTGCCTCCGACGGGCGCGTCGCCGCGGCCCTGGCCGCCGCCCGTGCCGCCCTCGGCCGCCCCTACGTGTGGGGCGCCAACGGCCCCTCGGGCTTCGACTGTTCCGGCCTGATGCAGTGGGCGTACGCGCACGCCGGCGTCCATCTGCCGCGCACCTCGCAGGAGCAGCGGTTCGCCGGGCGGCAGGTCCCGCTCTCCCAGGCCCGCCCCGGCGACCTGGTCGTCTACCGCTCCGACGCCAGCCATGTGGCGATGTACGTCGGTCACGGCCAGGTCATCCACGCGCCGTACCCCGGCGCCCCGGTGCGTTACGACCCGGTCGGGATGATGCCGGTCTCCTCGGTCACCCGGCCCTGACCGCGCCGCTCGCCGTACGATCGGCGAGTGACTGGTCGCAGACGGGCGTGGAGCACCGGAGCCGTGGGGTTCAGTCTGCTGCTGTCCCTCGCCGGTTGCGGCGGGAGCCCGCCCGGCGACCCGGCCCGGGTCCAGGTGCAGCAGGTGCTCGACCGGCGCTCGGCGGCCCTGCTCCGTCACGACGAGGCGGCGTACGGCGTGACCGGCACCCGCACCGAGTACATCCGGCTGCGCGCCCTTCCGCTGGCCTCCTGGAGCTACCGGGTCACCGCCGTGCACCGCACCGCCTCCGGCGCCACCGCCGACGCCGACCTGAGCTACCGCGTCGCCGGCTACGACCGGGCCCCCGTCGACGCCCACCGCAGCCTCGCCCTCGGCCGCACCGCCGACGGCCGCTGGTACGTCACCGCCGACCGGCCCGCCGGTAAGGCCGGGCAGCAGCTGTGGGACCAGGGCACGGTGACCGTCGTCCGGGGCGCGCACAGTCTGGTGCTCGGCACCGGCGGGTCCGCCGGCGGCCTGAAGGAGTTCGCCCGGCTGGCCGACCGTGCGGTCCCGGCCGTCTCCGGGGTGTGGGCCACGGAGTGGAGCCGCCGGATCGTCGTCCTCGTCCCGCGGACCCTGGCGTCCATGGCGGCACTGCTCGGTTCGCCCGCCGCCGAGTACCGGGGCATCGCGGCGGTCACCACGGGCGAGGCGGGCGGCCCGGGCCGGGCGCCCGCGGACCGGGTGGTGGTCAACCCGGAGGCGTACGCCGTGCTCGGTGACGTCGGCAAGCAGGTGGTCCTCACCCACGAGACCACCCATGTCGCCACCCGGGCGAACACCACCGCCGCCACCCCGCTGTGGCTCTCCGAGGGTTACGCCGACTGGGTCGGCTATCTCGGCACCGGCCGGACCGCGGCGGAGGCCGCCCCGGAGCTCGGCCGGGCCGTCCGGGACGGCGAGCCGCCCGAGGCGCTCCCCACCGACGCGGACTTCGGCTTCACCAGCGAACCCACGAAACTGGCGCGGGCGTACGAGAGCGGCTGGCTGGCCTGCCGGATGATCGCCGACCAGTGGGGCCCGGCCCGGCTCGGCGCCTTCTACCGGGACGTCGGCGCCCACGGGAAGCGGGCGGGCGCGGTCGAGGCGGCACTGGAGAAGGTGCTCGGGACGACACCGCGGGAGTTCACCAGGCGCTGGCGGGACTACGTCACGACGCAGCTCGACTGAGCGTGCCGATGGCCTCCCGCAGCCATTCCCGCTCGGCCTGCCCGGTGGCCCGGGCGACCCGGAGCATGCCCTCCCGGAACAGGTCCCCGGCCTGCTCCGCCCGCACCGGCTCGCCCTCCTGGTAGAAGAAGCTCGCCGGGGTCCGCAGGAAGTCCAGCCGGCGGCGCAGACCTTCTACGCGGTACGCCAGGCCGCGGCCATCCACACCGCCCACACCCGGGGCGCGGGGCTGGACGCGCGCCGGGACATCGGCCGCCAGGCGGTGCTCCTCTCGGGCGCGCTGGGCCTTTCGGCCGCCGTCCTGTTCGCCGCCACGGCCCCCTGGATCATGACCGCCTTCGGCGCCGGTCCCGAAGTCGCCCACCAGGGCGTGCTGTTCCTGCGCCGTGTCGGCCCCTACCTGCTGCTGATGGCCTGCTTCATCGCGCTCGGCGGCGTCTTCGAGGGCAGCGGCCGAGCGCCCGTGCTGCTGCGGATCACCCTGCTCGGGACCGCCGTCCAGCTGCCGCTCGCGTACGCCCTCCGCGGCCTCGGCCTGCCCGGCGTCTGCCTGGCGCTGGCGCTGGCGATGGCCGTGCAGTGCGCGGCCGTGGTGGTGCCGCTGCGGCGGGCCGGGCGTCAGGAGGAGACCGGGGTCTCCTCGGTGCGGGTGGCGTGAGGCGGGAAGGGGGCGGTCGTGGCCGGCGGGACGGTCGAGCGCCACAGCCGGCGGGCCGCCGTGACCGTGGCCGCGACCAGCAGGCCGTTGCGCAGCGCCAGCAGCGTGACGCCGTACCAGTCGCTCAGCACCACGTGCGAGAAGCCGAGCGGGAACTCCAGGACCGTCAGGAAGGACGCGAGCACGATCAGCAGCGCGGGCGCCCCCATGCGGCTCGCCCGGTGCGACAGGCAGACGGCCGCCAGGCCGATCAGCCACACCAGGTACTGCGGGCTGACCACCCGGCTGGTCACCGTGAACAGCAGCACCGCGGTGAGGGCCGCGTCGGCGAGGACGTGCGCCTGCGGACGTCTCGCGCGCAGCCGCCACAGCAGCAGCCAGCCGAACGCGGCGCCGGTCAGGGCCAGCGCGGCGGTGCTGACCTGGTCCACGTGCGGGCCGAGGAACTCGATCGACCCGTAGTTCAGCAGTACCTGGCCGTCCCAGCCGAAGTGCCGGGCCACATGGAAGACCAGGGCGCCCAGCGACTCCACCTCGGTGCCGCGGTCCCGCTGGAAGGTCAGGAACGCGAAGGCGCCCGGCATGGACACCGCGAACAGCATCGCGACGCCCGCCGCGGTCGCCGCCGCCGACGCCCAGGCCCGCCGTCGCACGGCACCGACCAGCAGCAGCGCCGGCCACACCTTCAGCAGCGCCCCGAGCGCGGTCAGCGCCCCCATCACCCGTGGGCGCCGGGCCCCGGCCAGCAGCGCCGCCACGGCCACCGCGGTCACCATCACGTCGTAGCGGGCGTACACCGTCGGCCCGAGCAGCGGCACGCCCGCCACCCACACCCAGGTCCCGCGCGGTGAGCGCCCGGAGCCGCGGCCGGCCCGGAGCAGCAGGGCCAGCACGACGGCGTCGGCCAGGCAGGCCAGCACGAAGAAGGCGTGCGCGTACGACAGGAAGGGCAGCCCGGCGGGGGAGAGGATGGCGAGGGCGGCGGCGGGCGGGTACTGCCAGGTCACGTCGTCCAGCGGAAACGTTCCTTGCCGCAGCACCTCGTACCAGCCGCGGTAGATCACCGACACGTCCGAGGTGACGTCCGGGCCCGGGAAGGCGTACACCCGGAACACGAACAGCAGCAGCAGCGCGCGGGTGACGCCCCAGGTCATGAGCAGCCATGCCAGGGACCGCCCGGTGCCCTTCGTCTCCACGTGATCCCCTGCCGCTCGATTGCCGTGCCGTTCGAATTCGCTTCGAGCGACCATGATGTCCTGCGACCCTGCGCGCATGCCACAGACCCGGCCGCGCCCGGTAGGGGGGCGGCCCATTCGGTAGGGTCGGCGGCGATGCACAAGACCCTGATCGTCACCAACGACTTTCCGCCCCGGCCGGGCGGCATCCAGGCGTTCCTGCACAACATGGCCCTCCGCCTGGACCCCGGCCGGCTGGTCGTCTACGCGTCCACCTGGAAGCGCGACCGGGAGGGCGCCGAGGCCACCGCCGCCTTCGACGCCGAGCAGCCCTTCACCGTCGTGCGCGACCGTACGACCATGCTGCTGCCCACCCCGCAGGCGACCCGGCGGGCGGTCGGGCTGCTGCGCGAGCACGGCTGCACCTCGGTGTGGTTCGGCGCGGCGGCCCCGCTCGGCCTGATGGCCCCCGCGCTGCGGAAGGCCGGCGCGCAGCGGCTGGTGGCCACCACCCACGGGCACGAGGCCGGCTGGGCCCAGCTGCCCGCCGCCCGGCAGCTGCTGCGCCGGATCGGTGAATCCACGGACACGATCACCTACCTGGGCGAGTACACCCGCTCCCGGATCGCCGGCGTCCTGACCCCCGAGGCGGCCGGCCGCATGGTGCAGCTGCCGCCGGGGGTGGACGAGAAGACCTTCCACCCCGCCTCCGGCGGCGACGAGGTCCGCGCCCGGCTCGGCCTCACCGACCGGCCGGTCGTGGTCTGCGTCTCCCGTCTGGTGCCGCGCAAGGGCCAGGACACCCTGATCCGGGCCATGCCCCGCATCCTCGCCGCCGAACCGGACACCGTGCTGCTGATCGTCGGCGGCGGCCCCTACGAGCAGGACCTGCGCCGCCTCGCCCGCGAGACGGGGGTCGCCGGCTCAATCCGGTTCACCGGAGCCGTGCCCTGGTCGCAGCTGCCCGCGCACTACGGCGCCGGGGACGTCTTCGCCATGCCCTGCCGCACCCGCCGCGGCGGCCTGGACGTGGAGGGCCTCGGCATCGTCTACCTGGAGGCATCGGCGACGGGCCTCCCGGTGGTCGCGGGCGACTCGGGGGGCGCCCCCGACGCCGTCATCGACGGGGAAACGGGCTGGGTCGTGCGGGGCGGCTCCCCGCAGGCCGCGGCCGACCGCATCGTGCCCCTGCTCGGCGACCCCGAGCTGCGCCGCAGGATGGGCGAACGCGGTCGACAGTGGATCGAGGAGAAGTGGCGCTGGGACCTGCTCGCCGAGAGGCTCGACAACCTGCTCTAGGGAAGGGGCCCCGAAGGGGCCGCGGGGAACGGCGCGACCGGCCGCGAAGGGCCCGCAGTCGCCGGCGTGGCGAACTCCTCTCCCCGGGTGGCGCCCGCTCCCTTGGCGGAACCAGATAATCCGCCCATGCTGCGCGTATGACAGCAAACCTGATGAGACGTCAGTTGACGAGACGTCACATACTCGGTATGGCCGCGCTGCAGACCGCGGCCACCCTCGGCCTCACCCGCGTCGGCCTCCAGTCCGCCCGGGCCGCCGAACCCGCTCCCGTCGACAACTCCCCGGCGATCGTGGTCGGTTCCGGCTACGGCGGCGCGGTCGCCGCCCTCCGCCTCGGCCAGGCCGGTATCCGCACCCTCGTCCTGGAGATGGGCCGGCTCTGGAACACCGCCGGTTCCGACGGCAAGGTGTTCTGCTCCACCAGCGCCCCCGACCAGCGCTCCATGTGGTTCCGCAGCCGCACCGAGGCCCCGCTCGCCAGCTTCCTGTGGCTGGACGTGGTCAACAAGGCCATCACCCCCTACCCGGGCGTCCTGGACCGCGTGCACTACGACCACATGTCCGTCTACGTCGGCCGGGGCGTCGGCGGTGGCTCCCTGGTCAACGGCGGCATGGCCGTCACCCCGCTCAAGTCCTACTTCACCGAGCAGTTCCCGGCGGTGGACGCCGACGAGATGTACGGCACGTACTTCCCGCGCGCCCGCGCCATGCTCGGCGTCAACTCCGTCGACCCGGCCTGGTTCGAGTCCACCGAGTGGTACAAGTTCACCCGCACCTCCCGGAAGGCCGCCGCCAACGCCGGCCTGAAAACCACCTTCGTGCCGAACGTCTACGACTTCGGCTACATGCAGCGCGAGGCCGCCGGCACCGCCACGAGGTCCGCTCTCGCGGGCGAGGTCATCTACGGCAACAACCACGGCAAGCGCAGCCTCGACCAGACCTACCTGGCCGCCGCCCTCGGCACCGGCAACGTCACGATCCACACCCTGGAGAAGGTCACGTCGATCAGCCGGGCGGGCGACGGGTCGTACGTCCTGACCGCCGACCGCATCGACGCCACCGGCGCGGTCGTGGAGACCAGGCAGTACGGCTGCACCTACCTGTTCCTCGGCGGTGGCAGCGTCGGCACCACCGAACTGCTCGTCCGCGCCCGCGACACCGGCACCCTGCCCGCCTTGAGCCCCGACGTCGGCGCGGGCTGGGGCACCAACGGCAACACCATGGTCGGCCGCGCCAACCACGTGTGGGACACCGTCGGCGCCGACCAGGCCACCATGCCCGTCATGGGCATCGACGACTGGGCCAACCCCGACAACCCGGTCTTCGCCGAGATCGCCCCGCTGCCCATGGGCTTCGAGCACTGGATCAGCCTGTATCTCGCGATCACCAAGAACCCCGAGCGGGCGTCGTTCTCGTACGACACCACCTCCGGCGCGGTGAAGCTCGGCTGGACCGCCGCCCAGAGCGCCGTCTCCGTGCGCATGGCCAAGAAACTGTTCGACCGGATCAACCTGGCCAACGCCACGATCTACCGGTACGACCTGTTCGGCTCCGGCAGCAAGATCTTCGCGGACGACTTCACCTACCACCCGCTCGGCGGCTGTGTGCTGGGCCGGGCGACCGACGACTACGGCCGGGTCAAGGGGTGTTCGCGGCTGTACGTCACCGACGGCTCGCTCGTCCCGGGGTCGATCGGCGTGAACCCCTTCGTCACCATCACGGCCCTCGCCGAACGCACCATGGCGCGGGTCCTCGCAGAGGACACCGCGCCATGAGGTACCGCCGGGGTCACTTGGCGTAGATCGCCTCGATCTCGTCCGTGTAGTCCTTCGCCACCACGTTCCGCTTGAGCTTCAGCGACGGGGTGAGGTGGCCCGACTCCTCCGTGAACTGGGAGGGAAGAATGCGGAACTTCCGCACCGATTCCGCCTTCGACACCGCGGCGTTGCCGTCGTCCACGGCCGCCTGGATCGCCGCGTGCAGATCCGGGTCGTCGCGCAGCGACGCCGCGGTGGAGCCCGCCGGCTTGCCGTGCTCGGCGGCCCACCGGCCCAGGAACTCCTCGTCGACGGTGACCAGCGCGCCCACGAACGGCCGCCCGTCGCCCACCACCATGCACTCCGCGACCAGCGCGTGCGCCCGGATCCGGTCCTCGATCACCGCCGGGGCGACGTTCTTGCCGCCCGCGGTGACGATGATCTCCTTCTTCCGGCCGGTGATCCTCAGATAGCCGTCCTCGTCGAGGGTGCCGATGTCACCGGTGTGGAACCAGCCGTCGGCCAGCGCCTCCGCCGTCGCGCCCGGGTTGTTCCAGTACTCCCTGAACAGGTGCTCGCCGTGCAGCAGCACCTCGCCGTCGTCCGCGATGCGCACCACCGAGCCGGGCAGCGGCTGTCCGACCGTGCCGATCTTCTGCCGGTCCCAGGGGTTGAACGCGGTCGCCGCACAGGACTCGGTCAGGCCGTAGCCCTCCAGCACCGTGAAGCCGATGCCGCGGAAGAAGTGGCCGAGCCGCTCACCCAGCGGGGCACCGCCGGAGATGGCGTACTCGCCCCGGCCGCCCAGGACCGCGCGCAGCTTGCCGTAGACCAGCCGGTCGAAGACCTTGTGCTTGACCTTCAGGCCGAACGACGGGCCCGTCGGGCTGTCCAGCGCCTTGCTGTAGGCGATCGCGGTGTCCGCCGCCTTGTCGAAGACGGCGCCCTTGCCCTCCGCCCGGGCCTTGGCCCGCGCCGAGTTGTAGACCTTCTCGAAGACCCGCGGCACACCGAGGATCAGAGTCGGCCGGAACGCGGCCAGTTCGTCGGTGAGGTTCTTGATGTCCGGGACACAGCCCAGCTTGATCGGCGCCATCATCGGCGCGACCTGGACCAGCCGCCCGAAGACGTGCGCGAGCGGGAGGAAGAGCAGCACCGAGCACTCACCGGTGCGGAACAGCGGGCGCAACCGCTCCACGATGTTGCCGCACTCGGCGAAGAAGCTGCGGTGGGTGAGCACACAGCCCTTGGGGCGCCCGGTCGTGCCGCTCGTGTACACGATGGTCGCCGGGTCGTCGGCCCGGGCGAGCGAGCTGCGCTCCTCCACCGTCTCGTCCGACACGTCCTGCCCGAGCAGGCCCAGCTCCGCCACGCCCCCGGCCTCGATCTGCCAGACGTGCTTGAGCGCGGGCAGCGACTCGCGCACCGACTCCACGGCCGCCGCGTGGGCGTCCAGCTCCACGACGCAGGCGGTCGCGCCCGAGTCGGACAGGATCCACTGCACCTGCTCCGGCGAGCTGGTCTCGTACACCGGCACGGTGATCGCGCCCGCGCTCCAGATCGCGAAGTCCAGAAGCGTCCACTCGTACCGCGTGCGGGACATCAGGCCCACCCGGTCGCCCGGCTGCACCCCGGAGGCGATGAGGCCCTTGGCGGCGGCGCGGACCTCGGCCAGGAACTCCCGTGCGCTCACGTCCTGCCAGGCGCCGCCCGACTTGCGGGCGATGACGGCGACGTCGGGGTGCTGCGCGGCGTTTCTGCGGACGATGTCGGTCAGATTGCCGTCCGCAGGGACCTCGTACAAAGCCGGAAGGCTGAACTCGCGCAAGACTGCTGCTCCTCATAGGGCGCCGGCGCCACGACGTTGTGCGATGCGACGGTGCGGTCCAAGGCTCGGGCTAGTGCTCGGGGACTTCGGTGGTTGAAATCCAGAGCACGACTGGACTGCCCGGACGTTACCCGCCGGTATGGCGTCTAGGACAGGGGGTCCCGGCGAGATGTTCGCTGCGTCACACACATGGGCTCTCCTTCGCGCACAGTAGTCCACGGCCGAACCGACCGGCCAGTAACCGCAGGCCCGACCGGCACTGTTCACCTCGACCGCACACGCCTACCCTTGATCACCATGGCATCCTCACGCTCCGGCAGCCGGCGGACCCGGGTCCATGTGGTCAGCGATGTGCACGGCAACGCCCGTGACCTGGCCCGGGCCGGCGAAGGCGCCGACGCCCTGATCTGCCTGGGTGACCTCGTCCTCTTCCTCGACTACGCCGACCACTCGCGCGGGATCTTCCCCGACCTCTTCGGTACGGAGAACGCCGACCGCATCGTCGAGCTGCGCACCGCCCGCCGATTCGCCGAGGCCCGCGAGTTCGGTGCCCGGCTGTGGGCCGGGATCGGCACCGACCGGGCCACGGCCATCGAGAAAGCGGTGCGCAAGCAGTACGCCGAGCTGTTCGCCGCGTTCCCCACGCCGACGTACGCCACGTACGGCAATGTCGACATGCCGGCGCTGTGGCCGGAGTACGCCCGTCCCGGCACCACGGTCCTCGACGGCCAGCGGGTGGAGATCGGCGGGCGTACCTTCGGCTTCGTCGGCGGCGGCCTGCGCACCCCGATGCGTACGCCGTACGAGATCAGCGACGAGGAGTACGCGGCGAAGATCGAGGCCGTCGGCGAGGTCGACGTGCTGTGCACCCACATCCCGCCGGAGGTGCCCGAACTCGTCTACGACACCGTGGCCCGTCGTTTCGAGCGGGGCAGCCGCGCCCTGCTGGACGCCATCCACCGCACCCGGCCGCGGTACGCGCTGTTCGGGCACGTGCACCAGCCGCTGGCGCGCCGGATGCGGATCGGCGTCACCGAGTGTGTGAACGTGGGGCACTTCGCCGGCAGCGGCACGCCCTGGGCGCTCGAATGGTGAGTCCGGCGGAGTGGGCCGGCGGACGGGGTGAAGTCGGCAGGTCGGCGGCGCGGTAGCCTTCACGCTGCACACACGTGCGCAGCCCGGCGCACACAGACCTCTCCATACGGCCCGCATCTGGAGGAGCCACGGCGATGGCGGAACACACCAGTTCGAGCATCACGATCGAGGCGGCTCCGGCCGACGTCATGGCGGTGATCGCCGATTTCGCGCGCTACCCGGACTGGACCGGCGAGGTGAAGGAGGCGGAGGTCCTCGGCACCGACGCGCAGGGCCGCGCCGAACAGGTCCGCCTCGTCATGGACGCCGGCGCCATCAAGGACGACCAGACCCTCGCCTACACCTGGACCGGCGGCCACGAGGTCTCCTGGACCCTGGTCAAGTCCCAGATGCTCCGCTCCCTCGACGGCTCCTACCTCCTCAAGCCGGCGGGCCAGGACGCGACGGAGGTCACCTACTCCCTCACCGTCGACGTCAAGATCCCCATGCTCGGCATGATCAAGCGCAAGGCGGAGAAGGTCATCATCGACCGGGCGCTGGCGGGGCTGAAGAAGAGGGTCGAGTCGGGCGAGAAGTAGGCGCCTCCGTTTACTTCCCGCGCACGACGGTACCGTTCACCGTCATGCGCACCATCCTGATCACGGGCCCGGGCGGCAGCGGGCGGACCACGATCGCCGCCGCCACCGCACTCCGCGCCGCGGCCGGCGGCACCCGCACGCTCCTCCTCAGCGCCGACCACACCGACACCCCGGGCGTGGCGCTGGGCACCGGAACAGGACCGGCACCGGCGGAAGCCGCCCCGTACCTCACCGTCTGGCGGCCCGACGCCACGGAACGGTTCCGGCAGGACCTCACCGCCTTCCAGAACCGCGCCACGACCGTGCTCGACCTGCTCGGTGCCGCCCGGCTGGACGCCGAGGAGGTCACCCCGCTGCCCGGCGCCGAGGAGCTCTCCTTCCTGCGCGCGCTGCGGGACGCGGCCCTCTCCGACCGGTACGACCTGCTCGTCGTCGACCTGCCGCCCCTGCCCGGGGCCCTCGCCCTGCTCGGTCTGCCCGAAGAACTGCGCCGCTACCTGCGCCGCATCCTGCCGCCCGAACGGCAGGCCGCCCGCGCCCTGCGCCCGGTCCTCGGCCGGCTGGCCGGCGTCCCCATGCCCGCCGACTGGCTGTACGAGACGGCGGCCCGCTGGGACGTCGAACTGGCCGCGGTGGAGGCCGTCCTCAGCGACCGCAACACCGCCGTACGCCTGGTCGCCGAACCGGGTCCGGCCGGCGCCGGCGCCGTGCGCACCGCCGCCCTCGGCCTCGCCCTGCGCGGCCTGCGCACCGAGGGGCTGATCGCCAACCGGGCCCTGCCCGAGGCCGCCCCCGACAGCTGGCTCGCGGGGCTCCTCGCCCAGCAGCGCAAGACGCTCGCCGACTGGCAGGAGTCGTACGACGTCCACGTCGTCCCGCACCTCGGCCGGGACCCGCAGGGGCCCGACGACCTCGCCGCCCTCGCCGTGCCCGCGGTCAACCCGGCACCCGACCCGGTCGAGTGGCCCGTCACCGACCGGATCGCCGAGGACGGCGTGCTGGTCTGGCACCTCCCGCTGCCCGGCGCCATACGGGACGAGCTGGACCTCGTCCGGCGCGGCGACGAGCTCCTGATCACGGCGGGCCCCTTCCGCCGGATCGTGCCGCTGCCCTCCGCCCTGCGCCGCTGCACCGTCGCCGGCGCCGGACTCCTGGACGGCGAACTGCGCATCCGGTTCGCCCCGGACCCGGACCTGTGGCCCGGCGCCGGACGGTGAACGGGATACGCCCGGCGCCGGACGGTGAACGGGATACGCCCGTTCGGGTACCGTCGTAAAGGCGAACCGTAGTCAGGAGTCCGCCATGAGCGATGAGCGCCCCGCAGCCGAACCGGAAGAGGAGCGGGTGACCGACGCCGACGCCTGGGCCAGGGCCTGCGCCGAGGACCTCGCCGCCGAGAAGGCCCGCCGCCGCACCGAGCACGGCCCGCCGCCGGGCTCGGCCGCCGAGGAACTGAAGAAGCTCGTGGACTCGGTGGCCGACAAGCTGTCCGGCCTGCGGTCACCGCTTCTCGGCGGTCTCGCCGGACCCGCCGCCCAGCAGGTGGTGCGGCAGGTCGTCGAGCAGGCGAAGGCCGCCGTGGAACCCGTCATAGAACGCAATCCCGACGTCTTCGACCATCTGGCCGCGGCCGGCGGCGAACTGCTCGCCGCCTACCGCTCCGCCGTCCAAGGTCAGGAACAGCGCTGGACCGCCCGTACGGCCGACCCGGCGGACGACCGGCCGGACCGGCGCGACCGGGGTGAGGGCAGCGGTCCGGGGGAGCGCATCGACCTGGACTGAAGCCCTCCCACGGCGGGGCCTCGGGTACGGTTGGCCGTAGCGGGGCTCGACCGAAACTGAGGGATTCATGGGACTCACCATCGGCGTCGACATCGGCGGCACGAAGATCGCGGCCGGCGTGGTCGACGAGGAAGGCAACATCCTCTCGACCTTCAAGGTGCCGACCCCCACCACGCCCGAGGCCATCGTGGACGCCATCGCCTCGGCGGTGGAGGGGGCGCGCGCCGGGCACGAGATCGTCGGCGTGGGCATCGGTGCGGCCGGGTACGTCAACCGGCAGCGCTCCACGGTGTACTTCGCGCCGAACATCGACTGGCGCAACGAGCCGCTCAAGGAGAAGGTCGAGGCCCGCACCGGCCTCCCGGTCGTGGTCGAGAACGACGCCAACGCCGCCGCCTGGGGCGAGTACAGGTTCGGCGCCGGCAAGGGCCACCGCAACGTCATCTGCATCACGCTCGGCACCGGCCTCGGCGGCGGCATCATCATCGGCAACAAGCTGCGCCGCGGCCACTTCGGGGTAGCCGCCGAGTTCGGCCACATCCGCATGGTCCCGGACGGCCTGCTGTGCGGCTGCGGCTCGCAGGGCTGCTGGGAGCAGTACGCCTCCGGGCGCGCCCTGGTCCGCTACGCCAAGCAGCGCGCCAACGCCACCCCCGAGCGCGCCGAGGTCCTGCTGGCGCTGGGCGACGGCACCCCCGACGGCATCGAGGGCAAGCACATCTCCATGGCCGCCCGCCAGGGCGACCCGGTCGCCGTCGACTCCTACCGTGAGCTGGCCCGCTGGGCCGGCGCGGGCCTGGCGGACCTGGCCTCCCTCTTCGACCCGTCCGCGTTCATCGTCGGCGGCGGTCTCTCCGACGAGGGCGACCTGGTCCTCGACCCGATCCGCAAGTCGTACAAGCGCTGGCTGGTGGGCGGCAACTGGCGCCCGGTCGCCGACGTGATCGCGGCCCAGCTCGGCAACAAGGCCGGCATGGTGGGCGCGGCGGACCTGGCCCGGGAGCCCGACCCGATCATGTGACAGTCACGTGGTGAACCGCCGCGATCCGACCCAGGGGCGCGGGGACTCGACATGCGGCTCCGGCGCGTGGCGCGACAAGCCACCCCGCAGGGGCAGTCGCAGACGGATCCTCGCGCCCCGACCTGTTGGGCGTACATTGATCCACATGGCGCTGCTCCCCAACTCCACGACAGAGCCGGACGGTTCGGCCGTCATCCGCGTCCTGAGCTACAACATCCGCTCGATGCGGGACGACACGGACGCCCTCGCCCGCGTCATCACCGCCTGCGCCCCCGACCTGGTCCTCGTCCAGGAGGCCCCGCGCTTCTTCCGCTGGCGCAAGAAACTCGCCCGGCTCGCCGCCGCCGCCGGACAGGTCGTCCTCACCGGGGGCGCCACGGCGGCGGGACCGGCGATCCTGTGCAACCTGCGCGCCACCGTCGAGCGCACCGAGGACGTACTGCTCCCCCTCACCCCCGGCCTGCACCGACGCGGCTTCGCCACGGCGGTGGTCCGCTTCGGCGGCGCCCGCCTCGGCGTGCTCAGCTGCCACCTCAGCCTCCAGCCGGACGAGCGCTACGAGCAGGGCGGCCTGCTCCTGGACCGTCTCACCGGACTCGGGGTGGACCACGCCGTCGCGGGCGGCGATCTCAACGAACGCCCCGACGGCCGTACCTTCCGCCGGCTCGCCGCCCCTCTCCAGGACTGCCGGACGACCGCACCCTGGGGCGGTGAGTTCACCTCCACCCCCGCCGACCCCCACCAGCGCATCGACGCGATCTTCGCCACCGGGGGCGTCGAGGTCCTCGGCTGCGGCGTCCCCCTGGACCAGCCGGGCGTCACCCGGGCCGATCTGACCGCGGCCACGGACCACCTGCCGGTACTGGCCGCCCTGCGCGTGCCCTCCGGGTGAGGAGCCCCCTGCACCACCTGCAGGGAACCCCTTGTACGGCCCCGTCGTGGGCGCTCCTCAGACCACCGCGCCGCGCCCCGGGTCGTCGTTCTCGTCGTCGTCCGTCCGCATCCGGGTCACCAGGGTCACGAAGCCGCCGAGGAAGCCGCCGATGCCGAGGGTCGCCAGCCACCAGGTCATGTCCCAGCCGAGTACCACCGCGAGCAGGAGCAGCACGGGGCCGCCGACCACTCCGAGCCAGGCGAACCTGGCGGTCGTGTCCGCGGTCGGCAGCGGTGGCGGCTCCGGCGGGACGAAGTGGCCCTCGTCGTCCTCGTCGAAGTCGTCGTCGGACGGCTCGGGCAGCGTGTGGTCGCGCGGGCCGACACCGGGCGCGAAGGACACCGAGCCGCCCAGCGGACGGGCGGGACCCCGCCCCGCGGAGTCGTCCGTGTCGCGCTGGGGCTCGCTCTCCGGGTCCTTCCCCGGACCCGCTGCGGGATCCTTCACGGTGTCCGTCGCCGGGTCCGTCTCCAGCAGGGCGAGATCCTCCACCCGCCTGAAGGGCCGGGCACCCGGCGGGTCCGGCGGTTCCTCGCCGTAGCCGGCGACGATGGCCCGCCAAGCGGCGTCCTCATCGAACGGCACCTCCTGCTTGTCCGGCTCGCGGCCCTCTCGGTCCTCGCGGCCCTCTCGGTCCTCACGGCCGGAGTCGTGCTCAGCCAACTGCGGCCGTCCCTTCCTTGCCGACACTGGGTGCGAGCCGGCCGATGAAGCCGAGGCTCTCCTCGAAGACCCGGTCCGCATCCACGTCCAACGTCGCGACGTGGTAGCTGTGTTCCAGCACGACCTCCGTGACGTCCGTGGACGACACCCGGCTCAGCACCCGCGCCGAGTCGGCCGCCGGCACGACATGGTCCTGGGCGCTGCGCAGCACCAGCAACGGCTGGGTCACCTGGGGCAGCTCGCCGTCCAGCCGGCGCAGGAACACCCGCAGCGAGTGCGCCGCGTGCAGCGGCACCCGGTCGTACCCGAGCTCCGCCGCGCCCTCCTTCGCGATGTCGCTGGCGATGCCCTTCGTCGTGCGCACCAGATGCCGGGCGACCGGGAGGGCGTACGCCGACAGGCCGTGCACCTTGTTCGCCGGGTTGACCACCACCGCGCCCGTGACCCGCTCGCCGTGCCGGGCCGCGAGCCGGAGCGCCAGCGCCCCGCCCATGGACAGGCCCGCGACGAACACCCGGGAGCAGCGCGCGGTCAGCACCCGCAGCTCGCGGTCCACCTCCGCGTACCAGTCCTGCCAGGTCGTGAGCTGCATGTCCGCCCAGCGGGTGCCGTGACCGGGCAGCAGCGGCAGGGACACGGTCAGGCCGTGGGCCGCGTGGTGCTCCGCCCAGGGGCGCAGCGACTGGGGAGAGCCGGTGAAGCCATGGCAGAGGAGGACCCCCACCTCCCCGCCCTCATGGCGGTACGGCTCGGCTCCGGGGAGAACTGGCATGTGCTTCACCGTACGCGACCGCACTGACACCGACCAGGGTCGTCGGGCCCATTGACGGTGCCGCGGGTTAAGGTCTCCTCGACGCAAACAGGAGGCACACGGGTGTTGTACGGAACGATGAAGCTCGCCATCGGAGGGCCGCTGAAGGTCGCCTTCAGGCCCTGGGTGGAGGGTTTGGAGAACGTTCCGGCCAGCGGCCCCGCCATCCTGGCGAGCAACCATCTGTCCTTCTCCGACTCGTTCTTCCTGCCGGCCGTGCTGGACCGCAAGGTCACCTTCATCGCCAAGGCCGAGTACTTCACCACCCCGGGCGTGAAGGGCCGCCTCACCGCGGCCTTCTTCAAGGGCGTCGGCCAGCTCCCGGTGGACCGCTCCGGGGCGCGCGGCGCCGGTGAGGCGGCGGTCAGGAGCGGTATAGAGGTGCTGGAGCGCGGCGAGTTGTTCGGCATCTATCCGGAGGGCACCCGCTCACCCGACGGGCGGCTGTACCGGGGCAAGCCCGGCGGCCTGGCGCGCGTGGCGCTCGCCTCCGGCGCGCCGGTCATCCCGGTCGCCATGATCGACACGGAGAAGATCCAGCCGCCCGGACAGGTGATGCCCAAGCTGATGCGGCCGGGCATCCGGATCGGCAAGCCCATGGACTTCAGTCGCTACCAGGGCATGGAGCACGACCGGTTCGTGCTGCGCGCCCTGACCGACGAGGTCATGTACGAGATCATGAAGCTCTCCGGCCAGGAGTACGTCGACATGTACGCCACCGCGGCCAAGCGGCAGATCGCGGAGGCGGCCAAGGCGGCCAAGGAAGCGGAGAAGGCCGAGAAGGCCGAGAAGGCCGAGAAGAAGCAGGCCGACTCCTAGGCGGGGGACCTGAGAGCCGGGGGGACCGGGGGACATGCCCAAGCGCGAGCGCGTCATGCGGATGTCGGTCGAGCTGCCGCTGTGGCGCGCGCTCGCCGGCTACCGGGTCCTGACCACGCTGTACGCCATCGGCCTGTGCGCCACCGCGTACGACCACTTCGTGCGGCCCTGGGTCGCCGTCGCCTATTACACGGTCCTGGTCGGGTGGACCCTCGCCACCCTGCCCAAAGTGGCCAACGCGGCGAGTTGCACCCGGCGCTTCCTGGCCGTCGACCTGGCCGTCGCGCTCACCGGCATCCTGCTCACGCCGGTCGCCGACAGCCACGAGCGGATCGCGGGCGGCGGCCCCACCCTGCCGTCGATATGGACGGCAGGCGCGGTGCTGGCCTTCGCCATCAAGGGGGGCTGGCGCTGGGCGGCCGTCGCCTCCACGGCGGTGGCCGCCGTCAACCTGGTCGAGCGCGGCCACCCCGCCCGGGACACCGTGCACAACGTGATCCTCGTCTGGGTGGCCTCCATCGCCATCGGCTACGTCGTGGAGGTGGCCCGCGCCTCGGAGCGCACCCTGGCCCGCGCGCTGGAGATCGAGGCCGCGACCCGGGAGCGGGAGCGGCTGGCCCGGGACATCCACGACAGCGTCCTTCAGGTGCTGGCGATGGTGAAGCGCCGGGGCACGGCCCTCGGCGGCGAGGCGGCGGAGCTGGGCCGGCTGGCCGGGGAGCAGGAAGTGGCCCTGCGGACGCTGGTGTCGGGCGGTCTGGTGCCGGTGTCCCGGGTCTCGGAGGACCTCGCCGAAGGCGCCGTCGTC
This sequence comes from Streptomyces sp. NPDC053076, assembly GCF_044546845.1. NCBI lineage: Bacteria > Bacillati > Actinomycetota > Actinomycetes > Kitasatosporales > Streptomycetaceae > Streptomyces > Streptomyces sp. NPDC053076. The sequence goes on from NZ_JBITZL010000002.1 coordinate 1,019,612, forward strand.
CGGGTGGTGGAGGAGCCGGGGGAGGACGAACCGGCCGGCCCGGTCGATCTGCGTTCCCTGCTCGCCCCCTACGCGTGCGCCCGGGTCAGCCTCGCCGAACCCGGCGCCCCGGTGCCGCTGCCGCCGGACGCGGCCCGTGAGGTCGCCGCCGCCGTCGGGGCAGCCCTGGACAACGTGCGCCGGCACGCCGGTGCGCAGGCCCGGGCCTGGATCCTGGTGGAGGACGAGCCGGACGAGATCGTCGTCACCGTCCGGGACGACGGCCCCGGCATCCCCGAGGGCCGGCTCGTGCAGGCCGAGGGCGAGGGCCGGCTCGGGGTGGCCCTGTCGATCCGGGGCCGGCTGCGCGACCTCGGCGGCAGCACCGAGATCGTCTCCGTGCCCGGACAGGGCACCGAGGTCGAACTGAAGGTACCGAAGGGCGCCGTACGGGCGCGCGGGAAGAAGGCGGAACAGCGATGACACAGCAGCAGGACCCGATCAAGGTCATGGTGGTGGACGACCATCCGATGTGGCGTGACGCGGTCGCCCGTGACCTGGCCGAGTCCGGCTTCGAGGTGGTCGCCACCGCCGGTGACGGCGAGCAGGCGGTCCGCCGCGCCAGGGCCACCGCCCCCGACGTCCTCGTGCTGGACCTCAACCTGCCCGCCAAGCCGGGCGTCCAGGTGTGCAAGGAACTGGTCGGCCACAACCCGGCGTTGCGCGTGCTCGTCCTCTCGGCGAGCGGTGAGCACGCGGACGTGCTCGAGGCCGTGAAGTCCGGCGCGACCGGCTATCTGCTGAAGTCGGCCTCCACCGAGGAACTGCTGGACGCGGTGCGCCGGACCGCCGTGGGCGACCCGGTGTTCACGCCGGGCCTCGCCGGACTCGTCCTCGGCGAGTACCGGCGGCTGGCCGCCGAGCCCGTGCCCGCTCCGGACACCGACGAGCCGGGCGCGCCCCGGCTGACGGACCGGGAGACGGAGGTGCTGCGGCTGGTGGCGAAGGGCCTGAGCTACAAGCAGATCGCCGAACGCCTCGTCATCTCCCACCGCACGGTGCAGAACCACGTCCAGAACACCCTCGGCAAGCTCCAACTGCACAACAGGGTCGAGCTGGTGCGGTACGCGATAGAGCGCGGACTCGACGACGAGTAGGCCGGATCCCGGCAACGCGCCCGAATCACCCTTCCCGCCTCTCCCGATGTGACGCGTATCACCATTAGCGTGACCGATCGTCAGGCAAGTGCGGCGAAGGGACATTTCATGCGAGTCGGAGTACTGACCGGAGGCGGCGACTGCCCCGGGCTCAACGCCGTCATCCGGGGCATCGTGCGCAAGGGCGTGCAGGAGTACGGCTATGACTTCGTCGGTTTCCGGGACGGCTGGCGGGGTCCACTCGAGAACGACACGGTCCGCCTCGACATCCCGGCGGTGCGCGGCATCCTGCCCCGCGGCGGCACCGTCCTCGGTTCCTCGCGGACCAACCCCCTCAAGGTGGAGGGCGGTATCCGCCGTATCAAGGACAACCTCGCCAAGCAGGAGGTGGAGGCCCTCGTCGCGATCGGCGGCGAGGACACGCTGGGTGTCGCCGCGCGTCTCTCCGACGAGTACGGCGTGCCCTGCGTCGGCGTACCGAAGACCATCGACAACGACCTGTCCGCCACCGACTACACCTTCGGCTTCGACACCGCCGTCAACATCGCCACCGAGGCCATCGACCGGCTGCACACCACCGCCGAGTCCCACATGCGGGTCCTGGTCTGCGAGGTGATGGGGCGGCACGCCGGCTGGATCGCGCTGCACTCGGGGCTCGCCGGCGGCGCCAACGTCATCCTCATCCCCGAACAGCGCTTCGACCTCGACCAGGTGTGCGCGTGGATCACCTCCCGCTTCAAGGCGTCGTACGCCCCGATCGTCGTCATCGCCGAGGGCGCCATGCCGAAGGACGGCGAGGTGGTGCTCAAGGACCAGTCGCAGGACTCCTTCGGGCATGTGCGGCTGTCCGGGGTCGGCGAGTGGCTCGCCAAGGAGATCGAGAAGCGCACCGGCAAGGAGGCCCGCACCACGGTCCTCGGCCACATCCAGCGCGGCGGCACCCCCAGTGCCTTCGACCGCTGGCTCGCCACCCGCTTCGGCCTGCACGCCATCGACTGCGTGCGTGACGGCGACTTCGGCAAGATGGTCGCCCTGCGCGGCACCGACATCGTCCGTGTCCCGATCTCCGAGGCCACGGCCAGACTGAAGACGGTGGACCCGAAGCTGTACGAGGAGGTCGGGGTGTTCTTCGGCTGACACCCCGACCGGGGCCTGGGGGACCCGCGGTCCCCAGGCCCCGCCTCACCCCACCGCGCTCGCCCCGCGCAGCCGGCCGATCAGGTCCTGAACGACCGCCGTGCCGTTCAGCGTGAGGACCGACTCCGGATGGAACTGCACGCCCGCGAAGCCGGGTCCCCGGAGCGCGTGCACCTCGCCGTTGTCCGCGCGGCTCACCTCGACGCCGTGCGCGGCCAGCTCCCGGACCGCCTCCCCGTCACAGCGCGCGACGAAGCTGTTGTAGAAGCCGACGGTCTCGCTCCGCCCGAACAGGTCGATCTCCGTCTGCGCGCCCTGGTACGGCACTTGTCTGCGTACGATCTCCAGGCCCAGCTCCGCCGCGATCAGCTCGTGCCCGAGGCAGACGCCGAGCACACCGTGCCGGTGTGCCCGGACCACCTCGGCGGTGAGGCCCCGCAGGGACCGCATCTTGGGGTCGTCGCCGTCACGGGGGTCACCCGGACCGGGCCCGAGGACGACCGGCCCCGCGTGCGCGAGCACCACCTCCCGCAGCCCGGGCTCGTCGTACCGCCGGACGGTCACGTCCAGCCCGGTCGACCGCAGGACGTGCGCGAGCATCGCGGTGAAGGTGTCCTCGCCGTCGACGACGAGGGCGTGGCCCGCGAGCGACTCGGACCGCTCCTGCATCCGCAGCCAGAACGGCGCGAGCGCGGCCCGCCGCCCGTCCAGCGCGGCCCGTACCCGCGGGTCGTCGGCCAGCCGGGGCCCCTCCCGCTCCGCCCGCGGCCGGGCGGGCAGCACCCCGAGGGCGGCCAGCACGCCCGCCGCCTTCGCGTGGGTCTCCGCGACCTCGCCCGCCGGGTCGGAGCCGCGCACCAGCGTGGCGCCGACCGGAACGCGCAGCCGGCCGTCGGCACCGATGTCGGCGGTGCGGATCAGGATGGGGGAGTCCAGGGTCTGCGCGCCGCCGGAGTCCCGCCCGAGCAGGGCGAGCGCACCGGCGTAGTACCCGCGCCCCCCGGCCTCGTGCCGCTCGATCACCCGGCACGCGTTCTGCACCGGCGAGCCGGTCACCGTCGCCGCGAACAGGGTCTCCCGCAGCACCTCCCGCGCGTCCAGGGAGGACCTGCCGCGCAGTTCGTACTCGGTGTGCGCGAGGTGCGCCATCTCCTTCAGCCGGGGACCGACGACGACCCCGCCCATGTCGCCGACGGTGCACATCATCTTCAGCTCCTCGTCGACGACCATCGACAGCTCCTCGATCTCCTTGCCGTCGGCCAGGAAGGAGAGCAGGTGCTCCGGGGCCGGTCCCTCGGCGGGGTAGCGGTACGTCCCGCTGATCGGGTTCATCACGACGGTGCCGCCGGACATCCGCACATGCACCTCGGGGCTGGCGCCCACCAGCGTCCGGTCCCCGGTGTGCACCACGAACGTCCAGTACGCGCCCCGCTCACCCTCCAGCAGCCGCCGGAACAGTGCCAGCGCGTCCGCGCGGCCGAAGCCGGGGATCTCGCCCTCGTAGGTGCGCCGGATCACGAAGTTGGCGCCCTCGCCCCGGCCGATCTCCTCGCGCAGCACCCGGCCGACGATCTCGCCGTACTCCTCGTCCGCCACGTCGAAGCCGCCGCCTTCGACCCGTACCTCGTGCGCCGGGAGCTGGGAGAGCGCCTCGGCGAGCGGGATCCCGTAGGACTCCTCGGGGGTCAGCACCAGCAGCGGGGTGCCGTCGTCGCGGACCTCGAAGCCGCGCTCGCGGATCTGCCGGAACGGGACGAGGGCGAGCCCCTCGTCGGGCAGGTCGGCGAGCCGGTCGCGGCTGGTCACCGGGCCGAGCAGGACCTCCACCAGTTGCTCGTCGTGGCCGGGGGTGCGGCGGCGGAGCAGGGCGAAGGGGCGGGGGTCGTGCAGCAGCTGTGCCAGATCCATGGTTCCTCTTCTACGGATGAGGAGGAACGACCCCGGGAAACACCGAAGGCCGCCCCTCGGGCGGCCTTCGCGAAGTCTTGTCGCACGCGCGATCAGCGGGCCGCCGGAGAAGCGGTCCACCACCAGCTCTGGGTGCAGCTCTGGATCGAAAGCGCGAACATGCCACGAACCCTACCGCACCCCCCGCGCGTCCACCGGTCAGTCACTCCGTCTCACCCTTCGAGCCGGAGGGAAGAACATCCGACACGACCCCGTAATGTTTACGGGGTGACCGTGAACGCTAAGACCAGCCCTGGCGCTGGCAACACCTGGCGAAACCTGCCCGCGGCGCAGCAGCCCGAGTACCCCGACGCCGAGGCTCTGCGCGCAGTGATCGCGGACCTCGAGTCGTATCCGCCGCTCGTCTTCGCGGGCGAGTGCGACCAGCTGCGCGCCCGGATGGCGGCCGTCGCCAAGGGAGAGGCGTTCCTCCTCCAGGGCGGCGACTGCGCCGAGGCATTCGACGCGGTGTCCGCCGACCACATCCGCAACAAGCTCAAGACGCTCCTCCAGATGGGTGCCGTCCTGACCTACGCGGCCTCCGTGCCCGTGGTGAAGGTCGGCCGGATCGCCGGCCAGTACTCCAAGCCGCGCTCCAAGGGAACCGAGACCCGCGACGGCGTGACCCTGCCGACCTACCGCGGCGACTCGGTCAACGGCTTCGACTTCAACGAGGCCGCCCGCATCCCGGACCCCGAGCGGCTGAAGCGGATGTACAACGCGTCCGCCTCCACGCTCAACCTGGTGCGCGCCTTCACCACCGGCGGCTACGCCGACCTGCGCCAGGTGCACGCCTGGAACCAGGACTTCGTGCGGACCTCGCCGTCGGGCCAGCGCTACGAGCAGCTCGCGCGTGAGATCGACAACGCACTGAACTTCATGCGGGCCTGCGGCACCGACCCGGAGGAGTTCAAGACCGTCGAGTTCTTCTCCTCGCACGAGGCGCTGCTGCTGGACTACGAGTCCGCCCTGACCCGGGTCGACTCCCGCACCGGCAAGCTGTACGACGTCTCCGCGCACATGGTGTGGATCGGCGAGCGCACCCGGCAGCTGGACGGCGCGCACATCGAGTTCGCCTCGAAGATCCGCAACCCCATCGGCATCAAGCTCGGCCCGAGCACCACGGCCGAGGAGGCGCTGCAGTACATCGACCGCCTCGACCCCGAGCGGGAGCCGGGCCGGCTGACCTTCATCGTCCGCATGGGCGCCGACAAGATCCGGGACCGGCTCCCCGAGCTGGTCGAGAAGGTCACGGCGTCGGGCGCCACGGTGGCCTGGGTGACCGACCCGATGCACGGCAACACCTTCGAGGCGGCCTCCGGGCACAAGACCCGCCGCTTCGACGACGTGCTCGACGAGGTCAAGGGCTTCTTCGAGGTCCACAAGGGGCTCGGCACCCACCCGGGCGGCATCCACGTGGAGCTGACCGGCGACGACGTCACCGAGTGCGTGGGCGGCGGTGACGAGATCTTCGTCGACGACCTGCACCAGCGCTACGAGACCGCCTGCGACCCGCGGCTGAACCGCAGCCAGTCGCTGGACCTGGCGTTCCTCGTGGCCGAGATGTACCGCGACCAGTGAGCCGGTACCGCTAGTCGCCTTGGGGCGCGGATCACATCCGATCCGCGCCCCTCGCCCTTTTGCGGGTGGCCTGGGATAGGTAAGGTTAGGGTTGCCTCACCGGGAACCGGGACGGCAGTGAGTCAGCGATCCCGTCGGGAGGTGAACCGCGTGTACGTCTGCAGTTGCTTCGGCATCACCGAGCAGCAGGTTCAGCAGCACGCGGAGAACGGTGCCTGCACGCCGCGCCAGATCGCCTCGGCCTGCAAGGCCGGCACCGACTGCGGTGGCTGCGTGCGCCGCATCCAGGCCCTCCTCGGCCGGGGCGCCTGCCCGCGCCGGGAGCTGATCGACCGGCGCGCCCCGGCTCTCCAAGCGTGGGACGACGCCGCCTGACGTCCGGGTCCGCGACCGCTCAGGGGCTGGAGAAGCCGCTGGTGGACGGCCCTGAGGGATCGGGCTGGCTCTGCTCGATCACGGTCGACAGGTAGAGCGCCTCGCCCAGTTTGTCCACGAGCTCCAGCTGTGTGTCCAGGTAGTCGATGTGGTGCTCCTCGTCGGCCAGGATCGCCTCGAAGATGTTCGCCGACGTGATGTCGTTCTTGTCGCGCATCACCTGGACGCCCCGGCGCAGCCGGTCGATGGCCTCGATCTCGATCTGCCGGTCGGCCTGGAACATCTCGGCCACCGTCTGCCCGATCTGGACGTGTCCCAGCCGCTGGTAGTTCGGCAGGCCGTCGAGCAGCAGGATGCGGTCGGTGAGCAGCTCGGCGTGCCGCATCTCGTCGAACGACTCGGCCCGGGTGTACTCGGCGAGCTTCGACCATCCCCGGTGGTCCTGGAGCTTGGAGTGCAGGAAGTACTGGTTGATCGCGGTCAGCTCGGCGGTCAGCTGCTCGTTGAGCAGTTCGATGACCTCGGGGTCGCCTTGCATGCGACGGGCTCCTTCCGGACAACGGGTGTCAGTCGATAGCGCCGCATGATGGCACTGCCCGTGAAGATCGTCCAGTAAGTGCATACTTAGTAAGTAAGTGCAAGCTTGGCCTAGTTGTCCGTTTAGCCGAGCGGTGGTCAAGGGCATCGCCCGAGGTCTGTCAGGATGGATACATGGGTCATCCGGTGGAGCGAGAGTCTGGGGCAGTGGCAGGGTCCGAGCTTCCGCCGGGTCAGCGGCTCCAGCGTGGCTGGCCGGTCACGCACTACGGGCCCGTCCCGAAGTTCCGGCCCGAGCGCTGGGAGTTCCGGGTCTTCGGGGCCACCGCCGACGGCGATAAGCGCACCTGGAGCCACGAGGAGTTCACGGCCCTGCCGTACACCACCGTGGTGGCCGATCTGCACTGCGTGACGAAGTTCAGCATGGTCGGCGCGGAGTGGGGCGGTGTCCCGGCACGCGCCATCCTGGACCTTGCCCCGCCGGCGCCGGACGTCACCCATGTGATGGTCTGGGCGGAGTACGGCTTCAGCTCGAATCTGCGCCTGTCGGACTTCTCCTCCGACCACGCGATCTTCGCCACCCACAAGGACGGTGAGCTGCTCACCGCCGAGCACGGCTTCCCGGCCCGCCTGATCGTGCCCCATCTGTACGCCTGGAAGGGACCCAAATGGGTGCGGGGGGTGGAGTACATGACCGCCGACCGCCGCGGCTTCTGGGAGGAGCGCGGCTATCACAACATCGGCGACCCCTGGAAGGAGCAGCGCTACTCCTACCAGGAGGAGCCCGGGGACGGCCCCGAGCTCTGACCCCCGGTCCGCTCAGTGGTGGTACTGGTGCACCACCGCGTGGCCCTTGCCGCGGCCGATCGTCCACTTGTTGACCGGGGTGGTCACCACGAAGGCGATCACCAGCGAGATCACGAGCGAGACCCAGAACAGCGCGTCGCTCAGCATCGCGTCCCTCGCGGACGGCCAGACCAGGATCACCCCGTTGTCGATCAGTTCCATGACGGCGATGGACAGGGTGTCCGCGGCCAGCGCCACCCGGAAGGCCGTACGGAAACCGACGCCCGCCCTCAGTACGCCGCGCAGGGTGAGCGAGTAGCCGAAGAAGAAGGCCAGCACGATCGCCGTGATCATCGTCGGGAGGTTCCCCCACCCGAGCGCCGTGCCGATGACCATGCCGAGCACCTCGCCGATGGCGCAGCCGGTGAGGCAGTGCAGGGTGGCCTGGGCGGCCGTCGACCAGGTGGCCGCGGACGCGTGGCCGTGGTGGGCGTGCTGGTGGTGCGCGTGCGGGTGGTGCTCGTGGCTGGTGTGCGCGGAGTGGTCCATGGTTTCCCCCATGCCGAGTGACGGTTCCTGCGACTCGCAGGAACCGTATACCCCCTGGGGGTATTCCTCAATGGTTCAGGAAACCCGCAGCTTCTTCAGCCGCTCCACGTCCGCCGCGTGCCCCTGCTTCCCGCCGGGCGTCTCGATGACCAGCGGGACGCCCTCGGTCGCGGGGTGCGCCATGAGTGCCCGGAAAGGGTCCTCGCCGATATGCCCGGCGCCGATGTTCTCGTGCCGGTCCTTGTGCGCGCCCACCACATCCTTGGAGTCGTTGGCATGGATCAGCTTCAGCCGGCCCTCACCGACGGTGTCCACCAGCAGGTCCAGGGTCTGGTGCATGCCGCTCGGCCCGGTCAGATCGTGCCCGGCGGCGAAGATGTGACAGGTGTCCAGGCACACGCCCAGCCTCGGGTGGGCGTCCAGCGCCTCGAAGTACGGCCCGAACTCCCAGGTCCGCGAGCACAGCGAGGCGCCCTGCCCGGCGGTCGACTCCAGCAGCAGGAACGGGTCGTCGTCGTGGGTCAGCTCGTCCAGCAGCGGCAGCATGTGCTCGCGCACCTGCTTCAGCGCCGTCTCCCGGGCCCGTCCGCCGGTCGCGCTCCCGGTGTGCACCACCACACCCAGCGCGCCGATCTCCCGCGCGCGGCGCAGCGAGTGCCTGAGCGACTCCACCGACCGCTCCACGGTCGCCTCGGTGTGCGAGCCGAAGTTGATCAGGTAGGGGGCGTGCACATACGCCGGGATCGACTCCTCGGCGCACGCCGCGCGGAACGCCTCGTCCTGCCGCGGGTTCCCGGCGGGCGTGGCCCAGCCGCGCGGGTTGGCGACGAAGACCTGCACGGTCTCCGCCTTCAGGTCGCGGGCGTAGGACAGCCCGACGGAGTGCAGGCCACCGGCCACGGGCACATGGCCGCCGACGGGATTGCGGGGGAGAGGAGACTGAACGGGACTCACCCGTTCAGGGTGTCATGTCCGCCCCCACGCCCGGACCACGGTCCCCGGTGAATCCGGTCACCGGATGGTGATCGTGATCGTCGACCCCTTGGGCGCCCTGTCGCCGCCCTCCACCGACTGCTTCTTCACGGTGTCGCCGAACAGCCCGAGCAGCCCGCGGTCCTCGTCCACATCGAAGCCCGCGCCTTCCAGGGCCTCGTGTGCGTCGTCCACGCTGTCCCCGACCACGTCCGGGACCTCGATCATCTCCGGGCCCTTGGACAGCGTCAGCGTCACCGTGTCGCCCTCGGCGGCCTGGCGTCCGTCGTCCGGGCTCTGCGCGGCGACCTTGCCCTTGTCGTACTCGGAGTTGACCCGCCCGGCGGCGATCCGGACCTTCAGCCCGGCGTCCGTCAGCTCTTCCTTCGCGCTGTCCAGGTCGTCACCGGTGACGTCCGGCACGTCGATCGGGCTGCCCTTGCTGACGACCAGCGCGATCGCCGAGCCCGCGTGCCGGTTGGTGCCCGCGTCCGGCGTCGTCCGGACCACCGAGCCCTTGGCGACGTCGTCGCTGAACTCGCGGGTGACCATGCCCGGCTCCAGGCCGTCCGCCTTCAGCCGTGCCCGCGCCTTCGTGAGAGGCTGCCCCTCCACGTTCGGCACGTTCACCGTCTCCGGTCCCAGCGACACGGTCAGCGTCACCGAGTCGTGGTCCCGGATGCGCGCGCCCGGCGCCGGATCGCTGCCGATCACCGTGCCCCGCTCGACGGTGTCGCTGTAGGCCCGCTTGACCTGGCCGACGTCGAGCCCGGCCGTCCTCAGCCGTTCCCTCGCCTGCGTCTCCGTCTTCGCCAGCAGCGGCGGCACCTTGGTGAACTGGCCGGAGTTGATGTACCAGACACCGGCGCCCACGCCGAACACCACCAGTACGGCCGCGATCAGGGCCATGACCGCGCGCGGGGGCCGCGCCGGGCGCCGGCGGGGCGGCACGGGCGGGCTCTGGAAGCGGGCGGTGCGGTCGATGCCGTCCCCGGGTGCCTGGGGCGCGTCCTCGTTCACGGACAGCGGCCGGGGCACGGTCAGGGCGCGCGGGATCACGCTCGTCCGGTCATCGGCGTTGTCGTGCCCGGCGGACAGCGCCTGCGGCGGCACCACGTCCAGCTGTTCCTCGGTCAGCGTCCGGCGGGCCTCGCGCACCTGGGCGAGCAGCGCCACGGCGTCGTGCGGCCGGCCGTCCGGGGTGCGCGCGGTGGCCGACGCGACCAGCGCGTCCAGCTCGTACGGCAGCTCGGGCACGAGCGCCGAGGGCGGCGGTACGTCCTCGTGGATGTGCTTGTAGAGCACCTGGGCCGCGGAGTCCCCGGAGTGCGGCTTCGCGCCCGTCAGCATCTCGTACAGGACCACACCGCACGCGTACACGTCGACCCGCGGGTCCGTGGTGCCCTGCTCGATCTGTTCGGGCGCGAGGTAGGAGACGGTCCCGAGCACGGCACCGGTCGTGCTGGTCACCGTGTCCACGGAGCGCACCAGCCCGAAGTCGGCGACCTTGACCCGGCCGTCGTCGCCTATGAGCACGTTCTCGGGCTTCATGTCGCGGTGCACGAACCCGGCCCGGTGCGCGGCACCGAGCGCGGCGAGCACCGGCTCCAGGATGTCCAGCGCGGCCCGCGGCTGCACGGCACCGCGCTCGCGCAGCACGTCCCGCAGGGTGCAGCCGGCGATGTACTCCATGGCCAGGTAGACGTACGACCCGTCGGTGCCCTGGTCGAAGACCTGCACCACGTTGGGGTGGTCGAGCCGGGCGACGGACTTCGCCTCCCGGATGAACCGTTCGACGAAGGCTCCGTCGGACGCGAGCGTCGGGTGCATCACCTTCAGCGCGAGAACGCGGTCCAGGCGGGTGTCCAGGGCCCGGTAGACCGTGGCCATCCCACCGGCCGCGATCCGCGCGTCCACGCGATACCGGCCGTCGAGCAGCTGCCCGACGAGGGGGTCCTGAAGGGTCGTATCCACGAGAGGCGAGTCTACGAGCCACGACCGACACGGCCGCCCCGCCCACCGGCATCGGAGCGGGACTGAAGCCGACCTGTGACGCTTCCCACGCATGCCCGCGGCGACGCCGAGCCCCCGACCTGCGACGCCCCACGCCCCGCGGCCACCACCGACGAACACGTGACCTACGCCGCACCCCGCCTCCCAGCCACCGGACGCGGACCCACCGACCTGTGACGCCCCAGCGGTCCGCGCACCCAGGCCCTCAGCCGGCCCGACGCGGAGCAGCCGACTCGTGCCGCCCCGGAGGCGCCGAGGCTGTGACGCATCCGCGGTCCGCGTCTCACAGCCACCTGGTGGCGGAGGCGCCGGCCTGCGACGCACCCGCGATCCGCGGCCGCCGACGGTGGAGGCGCCGCACCGGAAGGCCGGCCTTCCGGTCGGCGGTGACGGGCGGTGCGCGGGTGGGAGAGCCCGGACGGGACCACCACTGCGGTCAGAACGCGGGCCGCTCCGGATCCAGCACGGCCAGGCCCTCCGCAGGAGACGACGCCTGCGCGAGATACCGCCGCGGAATCCGCCCGGCCAGCCGAGCCAACCGGCCCCCCTCCACCGCATGCCTCATCGCCGCGGCCATCCGCTCCGGCTCCTGCGCCCGCGTCACCGCCGACGCCAGCATCACCCCCGCGCACCCCAGCTCCATGGCCAGCGCCACGTCGGACGCCGTACCCGCCCCCGCGTCCAGGATCACCGGCACGCGCGCGTGCTCCACGATCAGCTGGAAGTTGTGCGGATTGCGGATGCCGAGCCCGGAGCCGATCGGCGACCCGAGCGGCATGACCGCCGCACATCCGACGTCCTCCAGCTTGCGCGCGAGGACGGGATCGTCGTTGGTGTAGGGCAGCACCGTGAACCCGTCGTCGACCAGCGTCTCCGCCGCCTCCAGCGTCTCCACCGGGTCCGGCAGCAGCGTCCGCTCGTCGGCGATGACCTCCAGCTTGACCAGGTCCGTACCCAGCGCCTCCCGGGCCAGCCGGGCGGTCAGCACGGCCTCGCCCGCGGTGAAACAGCCCGCCGTGTTCGGCAGCACCCGGATGCCGAGCTTCTCCAGCACCGACAGCACCGAGCCGTGCACGGAGGGGTCCACCCGGCGCATGGCCACCGTCGTCAGTTCCGTACCGGAGGCGACCAGCGCCCGCTCCAGCACCTCCAGGCTGGGCGCCCCGCCCGTACCCATGATCAGCCGGGACGAGAAGGTCAGCCCACCGAGGACCAGGGGATCGTCAGCCATGGCTCAGCCTCCCTGCACAGCGGTGAGGACTTCGACGCGGTCGCCCTCGGCGAGGGCGGTCGTCGCCCACTGCGCGCGTGGGACGACGGTCTCGTTGACGGCGGCGGCCACCCCGCGCGGCGCCGCGGTGAGGTTCTGGACCAGGGCGTCCAGCACCGTGCCGGCGGCGACCTGACGGGGCTCGCCGTTGACGGAGATGGTGACGGAGAGGTTCATACGGGCTGCTCCAGTTGTTCCATGGCCGCGGCGCCGAACCGCCGCGGGGTGAAGGCGCGCGCCTCCTCGGGCAGTCCACCGGTCACCAGGGCATGCGCCAGCACGTCCCCGGTGACCGGGGTGAGCAGCACGCCGTTGCGGTAGTGCCCGGTGGCCAGCAGCAGCCCGGCCAGGCCCGACGGACCGAGCAGCGGCGCGTTGTCGGGGGAGCCGGGGCGCAGCCCGGCCCGGGTCTCGGTGAGCGGCAGCTCGGTGATGCCGGGCACCAGCTCGTGGGCGTCCCGCAGCAGCTCGTACACGCCCCCGGCCGTGACCGTCGTGTCCCAGCCCAGCTCCTCGCTGGTGGCGCCGACGACGAGTTCGCCGTTCTCCCGGGGCACCAGATAGACATGGCCGCCGCGCACCACGGCCCGCACGGTCCGGCTCAGGAACGGCGCGTACCGGCGCGGCACGGTCAGCCGCAGCACCTGCCCCTTGACCGGCCGCACCGGCGGCAGCAGCTCCTCCGGCACGCCCGCGAGGCGCCCGCTCAGGCTCCCGGCGGCGAGCACCACCTGCTGCGCGCGCAGTGCGGTGCCGTCCTCCGTGGTGATCCCGACAGCCCGGTCCCGTGCCACGTCCAGCCGCTCCGCCAGGACGCGGTGGAAGACCACCCCGGCCCGCTCGCACGCGGCCACCAGGGCCGCCGCCAGCCGGCGCGGGTCGATCTGGTGGTCGCCGTCGACCCGCAGCCCGCCGCGCACCCCCGGCGCGAGCATCGGCTCCAGCCGCCGGCACTCCCGCCCCGACAGCCACTCCGACTCCAGGCCCGAGCGCTGCTGGAGCGCGTGCAGTTCGCGCAGGTGGGCGCGGTCGTCGGCGTCCAGCGCGACGGCGAGGGTGCCACAGCGGCGATAGCCGAGGTCGTGGCCGGTCAGTTCGGTCAGCTCGGCCGCGAACGCCGGGTAGCGGCGGGCCGACTCCAGGTTCAGGGCGAGCAGGGTCTCCTCGCCGTAGTGCAGCTCGGTGACCGCGGCCAGCATCCCGGCCGCCACCTGTGCGGCCCCGCCCCCCGGACCGGGGTCCACCACGGCCGTGGCGAGCCCGCGCTGCGCCGCCCGCCAGGCCGTGACCAGACCGATGATTCCGCCCCCGATGACGAGGACGTCGGACGTACGTGACGACATGGGCGTCCAGCCCCTCCCTTCGCCGGCATGACCCGGATCAGGTTCGTACGGTCGGAGGCCGCCAGCCTCCCTCTCAGCCCGGTGCGTCCGGGCTCCCGCGAGTGCTTGTACGGTGGCCACCCTAGCCCGCGGTCCTCGTCACTCGTAAGGGAGCCCCGCTTCATGGCCCGGTCGCTCGACGCACTGACCTTCGCCCCTGTGTCCGACCAGGCCCCAGGTCAGGTGGGTACCCGCACCCGGTTCGCCTACCACGAGAGGGACGGCGAGATCTGGGCCGAGTACGCGGGCGGTGACGTCGTACGCGGCCACCTCGTCGGCACCCGGCAGGGAGACCGGCTGGACTTCCGGTACGTGCAGCTCAGGACCGATGGGACGACCGCCTCGGGGCACTGCGTGTCCACGGTCGTGGAGCTGCCGGACGGACGGGTGCGGCTGGAGGAGACCTGGGAGTGGGAGTCCCGGCCGGGCTCCGGCACGAGCGTTGTGGAGCAGGTCACCGAGCAAGCCCCCTGACTGACGGTTCGTCATGTGTCTAAGGTGATCGGGTGAGCGAGCAGACAGCGGAAGAGAGCACGTCACAGGGGCGGCGCGCGGTCGTCGTCGGCGCGGGCATGGCCGGGGTGCAGACCGCGGTCGCCCTGCGGGAACAGGGCTTCCGGGGCCGGGTGACCGTCATCGGCGCCGAACCGCACCAGCCGTACGACCGGCCGCCGCTGTCGAAGGCCGTGCTGCTCGGCAAGGCCGAGGGCTCCGCGTTCGACGTGGACTTCGAGGCCCTCGGCGTCGAGCTGCGGCTCGGCTGCGAGGTGCAGGGCCTCAGGCCCGCCGCGTACGAGCTGGACACCGAGACGGGTCCGGTGCCGTACGACGTCCTGGTCCTCGCCACCGGAGCCGAACCGATCACGCTGCCCGGCACCGAGGGCGTACCCGGGGTGCATCTGCTGCGCACCCTGGACGACGCCGAACGGCTGCGGCCCGTGCTCGCGCGGCAGCACGACATCGTGGTGGTGGGCGCCGGCTGGATCGGCGCCGAGTTCGCCACCGCCGCCCGCGAGGCCGGCTGCGCGGTGACCGTGGTGGAGGCCGCCGACCACCCGCTGGCCGGCGCCCTGCCCGCCGAGGTCGCCGCGCCCATGACCGCCTGGTACGCCGACAGAGGCACGGAGCTGCGCACCCACGCGCGCGTGGAGCGCGTCGAGCCGGGCGCGGTGGTGCTCGCCGACGGCACCCGGCTGCCCGCGGGCGCCGTCGTCGTCGGCATCGGGGCCCGCCCCGCCACCGGCTGGCTGGCGGGCTCCGGCATCGCCCTGGGCGCGCACGGCGAGATCCTCACCGACGCCCGGCTGCGCACCTCCCTCGCGGACGTGTACGCCGTCGGCGACTGCGCGTCCTTCCCCTCGGCCCGCTACGGCGAACGGCTGCTCGTCCACCACTGGGACAACGCCCTGCAGGGCCCGCGCACGGTCGCCGCGAACATCCTCGGCGAGACCCCGGCGGTCTACGACCCGGTGCCGTACTTCTGGTCCGAGCAGTTCGGCCGGTTCGTGCAGCACGCCGGCCACCATGCCGCGGCCGACCGCATGGTGTGGCGCGGTGATCCGGCGGGCCCCGCCTGGACGGTGTGCTGGCTGCGCGAGGGTCGCCTGGTGGCCCTGCTGGCCGTCGGCCGGCCGCGTGATCTGGCCCAGGGCCGCCGCCTGATCGAGGCGGGCCGGCACATGGACTCCGAGGCTCTGTCCGACCCCGCCCGCCCCCTGAAGGACGCGACGGCCGACTAGCGCGTCCTCCCAGGTGGACCCGCCTGACTTCCGACTGTCGGTGGGGGATGGCAGGCTTGTCCCCGTGACCGAGATTGACGCAAAAATCGATGCTCTCGTCCCCGCCTGGCTCACCCTCCCCGACATCGCCGAACAGCTCGGCGTCGAGGTGACGCGCGTCCGGCAGCTGGTCAAGGAGGGCCAGCTCATCGCCGTACGCCGAGGTGAGAACAAGGCGCTGCACGTCCCCGCCGACTTCATCGACGGGGACAAGGTCGTCAAGGGCCTGTCCGGGACCCTGACGCTCCTGCGGGACGACGGCTTCACGGACGAAGAGATGATCGAGTGGCTCTTCACCCCCGACCCGACCCTGCCCGGCACCCCCGCGCAGGCCCTGAGCGAGAATCGCGGCACGGAGGTGAAGCGCCGCGCCCAGGCGCTCGCCGTCTGAGGCCGACCGCATCAGGGGGTGGCGTACGGGCCCCGAGCCCGTACGCCACCCGCCGAACCACCAGGCACACCGACCACGGGGGGACCCACGCATGTCCGACACCGCCCGCGCCGCGCTGGCCGACGCCCGCCTGTACCTCTGCACGGACGCCCGCAAGCGCCAGGGCGACCTGCCCGCGTTCCTGGACGCGGTCCTGGCCGGCGGGGTCGACATCGTGCAGCTGCGGGACAAGGGCATGGAGGCGGCCGAGGAACTGGAGCACCTGCGGGTGTTCGCCGACGCCTGTGCCCGGCACGGCAAGCTGCTCGCGGTCAACGACCGGGCCGACGTCGCCCATGCCGCCCGCGCCGACGTGCTGCACCTCGGCCAGGGCGACCTGCCGGTCCCCGCGGCCCGCGGGATCCTCGGTGACGGGGTCCTGATCGGCCGCTCCACGCACGCCGGGGCCGAGGCCACCGCCGCCGCCGCGCAGGAGGGCGTGGACTACTTCTGCACCGGTCCCTGCTGGCCCACCCCCACCAAGCCCGGCCGCCACGCCCCCGGCCTCGACCTGGTGCGCCACACGGCGGGCCTCGGCACCGACCGTCCCTGGTTCGCCATCGGCGGCATCGGCCTCGACAACCTGGACCAGGTGCTGGACGCGGGTGCCCGCAGGGTGGTCGTGGTCCGCGCGATCACCGAGGCGGACGACCCGGGCGCGGCGGCGACCGAGTTCGCGAAGCGGCTGCGGCAGGGCTGACGACCGCCGGGCGGCCCCCGGTGATCCGGTGCGGGCCCGCCGTCCGATGCCGGTGCGGCGCCGGTCCGGGGTCCCGGGGTTTTGTCCAAGGGGTGGACAGGAAGCCGGCAATTCGGGCAAATTTCCTACGTGTGGTTGGGGGACCGTCCACCCCTGGCTAACCTGCGGGTATGGCCCTCGGAACCCCATCCACCAGGACTGATCGCGCACGCACCGTGCGCGACATCCTCGCCACCGGCAAGCAGACGTACTCGTTCGAGTTCTCGGCGCCGAAGACCCCCAAGGGCGAGCGGAACCTGTGGAGTGCGCTCCGGCGGGTCGAGGCGGTCGCTCCCGACTTCGTCTCCGTGACCTACGGCGCCGGCGGTTCCACCCGCGCGGGCACGGTCAAGGAGACCCAGCAGATCGTCGTCGACACCACACTGACCCCGGTCGCCCACCTCACCGCGGTCGACCACTCCATCGCCGAGCTGCGCAACATCATCGGCCAGTACGCGGACGCCGGTATCCGCAACATCCTCGCCGTCCGCGGCGACCCGCCCGGCGACCCCATGGGCGACTGGGTGCCGCACCCCCGGGGCCTGACCTACGCGGCCGAACTCGTCCGGCTCATCAAGGAGTCGGGTGACTTCTGCGTGGGCGTCGCCGCGTTCCCGGAGATGCACCCGCGCTCCGGGGACTGGGACACCGACGTCGGCCACTTCGTGGACAAGTGCCGTGCGGGCGCCGACTACGCCATCACACAGATGTTCTTCCGGCCGGAGTCGTATCTGCGGCTGCGCGACCGCGTGGTGGCCGCGGGCTGTGACACCCCGGTCATCCCGGAGGTCCTGCCGGTCACGAGCGTGAAGATGCTGGAACGGTTGCCCAAACTCAGCAACGCCGTCTTCCCGGACGCCCTGAAAGAGCGGATCCTCACAGCGAAGGACGATCCGGCGACGGTACGCTCCATCGGTATCGAGTTCGCCACGGAATTCTGCGCGCGGCTGCTGGCCGAGGGAGTGCCCGGACTGCACTTCATCACGCTCAACAACTCCACGGCGACCCTGGAAATCTACGAGAACCTGGGCCTGCACCATCCCCCGCGGGCCTAGACCGGCCGCACCGCAGTACGACACACTGCGTAACGGCCACTGGGAGAGGGGCGTACATGGGCTGGACGGTCCTCTACATCGCGTTCGGCGTCGTCGCACTGTGGTTGCTGGGTGAGGTGCTGCTGCAGTACAAGGCGCGGCTGCGCTGGCGGCTTCTCGCCTTCGCCGGCTTCGTCGGCGTCGTCCTGGGCGTGCTGATGCCTTCCGTCATCGTGATCGGGCTGGGCGCGATCGCCTTCGCGGTCGGCCAGACCTACGTCACGCTGTCGTTCCGGCGTGGCTTCGCCTCCGGCTGGGCGGTCAAGCGGCCCGAGGCCGAGGCCGGCGGCGGCAGCAAGCGCCGCCGCGGCAGGGCGGACCGGCACGAGCCGGGCGTCCCGGACGCCGACCCGGAGTTCGCCGGGGACGCCGGCGACCGGGGCACCGACCACGACGACGTCCACGGCGGCCAGGGCCAGGCATACGCCGGCTTCGACGACGACTACGACCGCGACGACGTCTTCACCCCGGCCGCCGACCGTCCGGCCCAGCCGGACGCCGCCGGGACCACCTCCGTCTACGAGCCGCAGCCCCTCCCCGATGACACCGGCAACTACGGGGTCTACGGCGACACCGCGCCCGCGGACGCCACCCAGCAGAGCTACGCCTACGACTACTCCGGCTACGCCCAACAGGGCTACGGTTACGAGACGGCGGGCCAGCAGGGCTACGCCAACTATTCCGACCCGTACATCGGCAGCCAGCCCTACGGCTCCTACGACCAGGGCTACGGCCAGCAGTACGGACAGCCCGGATACACCCAGGACCCGTACGCCACGGGCGGTTACGGCGAGACCCCGCCCGGCGGGGTGTGGGTGCCGCAGCAGCGCACCGACGAGACCTACGGCGGCGAACTCCCGCAGGAGCAGCCGTATCCGCACCAGCCGAACGGGCAGCAGTCGCAGCCCGGCGTCGGATACGACGAGCAGTACCGCTTCTGACGGCCGGGAGCCCTGGGCCCCGGCTCACGCCCCGAACCGTGGCTCACGCCTGGGCTCCGGTTCGCGCCCTGCGCCTTGGCTCACGCCTTGGCTCGCCCCTGGGCTCCGGCTCACGCCTTGAGCCTTGGCTCGCCCCTGGGCTCCGGCCCACGCCTTGAGCCTTGGCTCACAAGGTTCACGCCTGATGGCTCCGGCTCGCGCTGCGGGCCCAGCGTCACGCTGCGGGCCCAGGATCGCGCTGCGGCTCCGGTGCAACGCCGCGGGATCCGGTTCTCGCTCCGGGCTCCTGGCTCCGGCCCGCGCTCACGCTCCGCCCTCCGGGGCACCGGTCGGCGGGTGTCCGCTCACTGCGAGCCGCGGAACTCCGGCCCTTCCACGATCAAGCCGGCCACCAGCGCGCCGGACATACCGGCGTGCGGGAGTCCGCCACCCGGGTGGGACCAGCCGCCCACCCGGTACAGCCCGGGCAGCCGCGTGGTGTTCGCCGGATGCAGGAAGCGCCCCCCGCCCGCGGCGAGCGAGGGCGCGGGCACGGCTCCGGAGGCGGCGCCCGTGTCGTCCTCGACATGCCCGGGTGCGCGCACCTCGTGCCACAGCAAGCGCTCCCGCAGGCCGGGCACCGCACGCTCGGCGGCTTCCAGGAGGAAGTCCGTGTACCGCCGGACGGTGCCCTCCTCGTCCCAGGCGGCCTCGGTGGACACCGTGGCGGACAGCACCACCGCCTCGTGGTCCTCGTCGGGGCGCAGCGCGGGGTCGTCGGGGCGCAGCACGGTCACCGTCGGACAACGGGGCTCGTCGCCGCCCGGCGAGGCCAGGAAGTCGTACTCCGACTCGGGCTCCGCCGGATGAACGACCGTGCGGTGCGCGGTTCCGGGCGGGCGTCCGCCGCGCAGGGCGAGCAGCAGCGTGAACCGTGAGGGCGGGGCGGCGCCGGGATCGGCCCGGACGTCACCCTCGTCGTCCAGCGGACGCTGCGTCAGGGCCCGCAGCCGCGCCGGGTGCACGTCCGCCACGACATGGTCCGCCTCGGCGACGCTGCCGTCGGCCAGCTCCACCCCGGCGGCCCGGCCGTCCTTCTCCACGATCCGGATGACCTCGGCGCCGAAGACGAACTCCACCCGCCGCTTCAGACACCGCTCGTACACCGCGCGCGCCAACTCGCGGATGCCGCCGCGCACATACCAGGTGCCGAAGGCGTGTTCCATGTACGGCAGCACGGCCGCACTCGCCGGAGCGGACCAGGGAGCGAGGCCGTACGCCAGCGCGTGACTCATCAGGATGGCCTCCAGGCGCGCGTCGCGCAGCTCCCAGAAGCCGATCTCGGCCAGGGTCCCGGCCCGGCGCGTGCGCAGCAGCCGCTTGTGCGGGACCGCCGGATACGGCTCCTTGTCGGCCAGCACCCGCCAGTTGGGCCACAGCGGCTCCTCCAGCAGCGGCCGGCGCGTACGGTCCCATGCCTCACGGGCCCGCACCAGGAAGTCGCCCCAGCGCCCGCCCGCCCCCGCGCCCAGCGCCTCGTCCAGGGCCGCGACGACGCCCGCGCGCGAGGCGTTCGGCAGGGACACCTCGCTGCCGTCCGCGAAGAGATGCCGCGCCGACGGGTCGACCTGGACCAGCTCGACGCAGTCCTCCAGCGACTCCTTGCCGGTCTTGACGAACAGATCGCGGTACACGGCGGGCAGCGTCAGCAGCCCCGGGCCCGTGTCGAAACGGAACCCGTCCCGCTCGAACCGGCGCACCGCGCCACCGTACGTCTCCGTACGCTCGTACACCACCACCCGGTGGCCCGCGACGGCCAGCCGGGCCGCAGCCGCCATCGCGCCCGTCCCGGCGCCGATCACCGCAATCCGTGCCATGCCCGCGACCTTATCGACCGCCACTGACACTCCGGCCGCCGGGCGGCTCCGGCGCAGGTCAGGGGGACCGCGAGGCCAGGCGCCGCTCCTCGCGGCGCTGGGCCCGGCGGCGCAGGAAGCGCCGGATGCGCGAGATCAGGAACAGCAGGGCCAGCAGCCCGCCCACCAGCAGGACAGCCGCGATGATCGCCGCCGCCTCCGGATGGAACATCGCGAACGAGACGACGGCCCCGACCCCGAGGTCCTCGGCGAAACTCAGCACGATGTTGCTGAACGGCTCGGGCGAGGCGTTGACCGCCATCCGCGTCCCGGCCTTGACGGTATGACTGGCCAGCGCCGTCGAACCACCGAGCAGGCCGGCCGCCACATCGGACAGCGAGCCGCTCTGCCCGGCGAGCAGCGCCCCCACCCAGGCGCCGGCGAGCGGACGGACCACCGTGTGCACGGAGTCCCACAGCGAGTCGACGTACGGGATCTTGTCGGCGACGGCCTCGCACAGGAACAGCACGCCGGCGGCGATCAGCACCTCGGGGCGCTGCAACGTCTGCGGGACGTCGTCGCTGACCCCCGTCGCGCCGAAGAGGCCGAGGAGCAGCACCACCGCGTAGGCGTTGATGCCGCTTGCCCAGCCGCTGGTGAAGACGAGAGGGAGTACGGACACGGACGCGATCGTAACCAGACCGCGGGCCGCAGGCGTGGGCACGCGCTCGGCCGGCTGAGTACGCGTACTCAACCGGCCAGATGAGTATCTGCACGGATGAGGCGAGGGGCGCCGGAACGAGAGAGTGGAGGCACGGCAGGGGGCGGGGCCCGGCACCGCCGGCACGGGGCGGCGGAACGGCGCCCGCCCGCCGGCCGCTCCTTCCGCCGATCGTCGGCGGAAGCGAGACAGGGGGCCTCGGGGAAGACCACCACGGGGGTCCGCACGGGGGAGCCCGTACGGGGAGTGCGGGGCGGAAGTACGGGGGAAACAGGGGGAATCGCGGGGAGATCACGGGGGAGCACGGGGGAAGGGGAAGGCGCCGGTCCGGGGACGGACCGGCGCCTTCCCCGTGTGCCCGGGAGATGCGGGGTGTGCCCGGGGCGCGCTCAGACCCGGCCGCTGACCCGACCCTGGAGCAGCCGGGACAGGGCCGCGTGGACGTCGTCCAGGGAACGCTCCGGCTGGAAGGACTTCCAGTCCAGCGCGGCCACCAGGACCATGCCGACCAGCGCCGCCGCCGTCAGCTGGACGTCGATCTCGTCGCTGAACTCGCCGGCCGCCACCCCCTCGCGCAGTACCCCCTCCACCACCGCGACCGCCTCCTGCCGCACCACCATCAGCGTGGACTGCCAGGCCCGGTTGGTGCGCCACAGCTCGGCGACGTACAGCTGGGTGAAGGCCGGATAGCGGTCGATGAAGACCAGGCCCGCGCGGACCATCGCGTCCAGCGCGTCCACCTTGCTGCCGCCCTCGCCTGCCGTGCTCTCGGCCGCCTCCTTCAGGGAGGCGGTGAGCAGGCCGACGCCGTGCCTCAGCAACTCCTCGAACAGAACGGACTTGCTCGCGAAGTTGTAGTAGACCGTGCCCTTCGCGACCCCGGCCCGCTCGGCGATCTCGTCCACCGTGGTCGCGGAGAAGCCCTGCTCGGCGATGAGAGTGACGGCCGCCTCGTAGAGCTTCTGCCGGGTGGCCTCGCGGCGCGTGCTGCCGCCGGACCTGGCGCTGCTGCTTTCCATGGCCCCGATTCTCACAGGTACGCGCGCGTGCGGGAGCTTCCCGGGGATCACAGGCTCAGCTCCGGGTGCAGCCGGTCCAGCGTCCACACCTGGCGGCGGCGGGCCGCGAGAGCGGTCAGCGCGAGGGCGCCGGCGGTGAACGCGGAGAGGACAGCGCACGCCTGCCACACCGGGCCGAGCCCGCCGCCCGTGATCAGCCGGCGCAGCGCCTCCACGATGTAGCTCATCGGCAGGAACGGGTGGATCGCGGAGAAGAAGCGCGGGCTGGTCTGCACGGGATAGGTGCCGCCCGCCGAGGTCAGCTGGAGCATCAGCAGCGCGAGGACGAGGATCCGGCCGGCCGCCCCGAAGCGGGCGTTCAGCCATTGCACGATCGCCGCGAAACAGGCCGTCACCAGGCACAGGAAACCGATCGTGCCGGCCGCCCGCAGCATCTGCAGCCCGATCGCCCAGTGCAGCACGGCCATCAGGGCCCCCACCTGGAGCACGCCCACGGCGACCACCGGCAGCCAGCCCGCGAGCGCGATCCGCCAGGCCGACGAGCCGGCCGCCAGCGCGCGCCGGTTGAGCGGCGGGATCAGCATGTAGGCCACCATCGCGCCGACCCACAGGGACAGCGGGATGAAGTAGGGGGCGAAGCCGGTGCCGTAGTTGGGCGCCTTGTGCAGGTCGTGGGAGGCCAGCTGCACGGGGTCGGCCATCACGTCGGTGCGCCGGTCGCGGTCCCGCTTGTCGTAGTCCGGGATCTTCTCGGCGCCGGAGTGCAGCCCGCCGGCCAGCTTCCCGGAGCCGTCGGACAGCTTGTACAGGCCGCCGTTCAGGGTCTCGGCGCCCGACTTGGCGGTGCCGATGCCCTTGTCCAGCGTGTCCGCGCCGGTGTGGGCGGTGCCGAGTCCGGTGTGCAGCTTCTCGGCGCCGGCGGCGACCTTCTGCGCGCCGGCGTTCAGCTTGTTGACCTTCTTGACGGCGTCCTCGACGTCCTCGGAGAGATGAGGTGAACGCTCGGCGAGGGCGTCGGCCTGCTTCCGGAGCGCGCCCAGGTTGTCCCGCATCGTCTTCAGATCGCCGTCCTGGTCCGCGATCAGTGTGTTGAGGTCGTCGGCGACGACGGCCACGTCGGCGGCGGCGGTCTTGGCCCGCTTCAGCTCCGGGCAGGCGGGGTCGGGCAGGGTCGCGGGCTCGCAGCGCTTCTTGTACACCTCGTCCAGGAGGGCGGAGGACGCGTGGGCGGCCTTCGCGGCGCCCGGCGCGTGCTTCACCAGCACGTCGAGGTTGTCCTTGACCGCCTTGGCCGAGTCGGAGACCAGCCTGGCGGTGTCCCCGATGGTCTTCTCGTTGCCCTTGATGAACGGGCCCGCGTCGGCGTAGACACCGTTGACCTTGTCGGCGAGGGCCTGGGTGCCGTCGGCGACCTGCCGCGAACCCTTCTGCAGGTCGCCGGCGCCGGTGTCGAGCTTCTTCAGGCCCTTGGCCAGCTTGCCGCTGCCGCTCTTGGCGTCCTTCAGCCCGTCGGCGAGGTCCTTGGAGCCCTTCTCCGCCTTTCCGATGCCGCTGTTCAGCTTGTCGGCGCCCTCGGCCGCCGTGACGGTCTTGTCGTGGATGTCGGAGAAGGACACGAAGATCTTGTCCAGGAAGGTCCGGGAAGCCTTCGTGGACGCGGCCGAGCGCACCTCGTTGAAGACGGTGCGGGAGATCTGGCCGACGATGTAGTTGTTCGCGTCGTTGGTGCGCACCCGGAGGGCGCCGGTCTCGGGGGAGTCGCCCGAACTGGACGCGATCCGGTCGCTGAAGTCGGCGGGCATGGTCAGCGACAGGTAGTAGGTGCCGTCCTCGACGCCCGCGCGGGCCTCCGCGTCGCTCACCTCGTGCCACTCGAAGGTCCGGCTGTCGCGCAGCCCGTCGACGATGTCGTCACCGGCGGTGATCTTCTTTCCGCCCGCCGTGGCGCCCTTGTCGTCGTTCACCAGGGCCACCGGGATGCGGTCCAGACGGCCGTACGGGTCCCAGAAGGACCACAGGTACAGGGCGCCGTACAGCAGGGGCAGCACGAGCAGCGCGACCAGGGCCGCGCGCGGCAGCCTGCCCCGCCCGAAGCGCCTCAGCTCAAGCGCGGCCAGCCTCGGCGAGCGCATCGGCCTCCTCCTTCGGGTCGCTGTCGTCGTCGCTGTCGTCGGCGCCCTCGCGGGCCTTGTCGTCGCCCGGCACCGTGGACACCGACACGCAGCCCTCGGGCGCGGTGCGGCACACGGCCACGACCGTCGTCCCCGCCTGCGTGAGGGCCCGCAGCACGCCCCAGACGTCGGCGCGCTCGGCCTCCGAGAGCTTCATGTCGACGTCGTCGACGCCGAGCAGCCGGGGCCGGCCGAGCAGGGCCAGCGCGAGGGACAGCCGTACCTCCTGCGGCCGTTCCAGGTCACGCACGGCTGTCCGGGAGCCCTTCGGGAGCGTCTCCAGGTCCAGTCCGGCGGCGGCCAGCGCCGCGTCAACGCGCAGCCGGGCCTCGTGGACGCGCCGGGTCCGGGGGTGCAGCAGCTCACGCAGGGAGTCGCCGAAGCGGCTCTGCAACAGGGCCCGTTCGCGCAGGTGTTCCCCGACGGTCAGGGCCGGCTCCAGGTCGGTCACGCCGGCCACGTTGGCCACCGCGCTGATCCGGCGCAGCGCCGCCATGTGCCGGGGAAGTTTGAACTCGCCTACGGCGGCCACCCCTTCATTGGGTTTCATCCGCCCCGTGAGCGCGAGCAGCAGACAGGTGCGGCCCGAGCCGGACGGTCCCTCGATCGCGATCAGCGAGCCCGGCTCCGCGTCGAGGGTGATGCCACGGAAGGCCCACCCCCGTGGGCCCTTGAGTCCGAGGCCGTCGGTGCTGACGCTCGCGCCGGCCGTGTCGCCGGTGTCGTCCGTGCCGTCCACGAGCCCCCCTGTGACTATTTGAACTGACTGGTCAGTACAAAAATACGCCCGAACCTGTGCTCGAGGCAAAGCCCCAGGTCAGAACGGATTGTCAGTGGCATACCTCACGATGGGCACATACGGCATTCGTGCCGTCACCCAGACGACAGGAGGTTCGTCATGGCCCACTCGTCCGCAGCCGCCGCCCGTCGGCGCCGCGCCACCGGCCCTGCCCCCTCACTGAACGGCCCGGCGAGCGACGTGCACCCCGTGCTCCGCCGGGCCACGGCCCCGCCCGCCGCCCTCGACCTGCTCGCCCAGGCCCGCGCCGGGCTGGAGGAGGCCGCCGTCCTGGAAACGCCGAACGAGCGGTACGCGACGGCCCACCTCGCCGCCCTGCGCACCGCCGCCGCCGTGCTCGCCGCCCGGGGCCGCCCCGAGACCTCACCGCGCCGCCGGGCCCGGATCCGCAGCGCCTGGGAGGTGCTGCCCGAGATCGCCCCCGAGCTGACCGAGTGGAGCGCGCTGTTCGCCTCCGGCGCCGCCCGCCGCGCCCGCGCCGAGGCGGGCATCCAGGGCGCGGCGGGCTCGCGGGACGCCGACGACCTGATACGCGACGTGGTGATGTTCCTCCGCATCGTCGAGCGCATGCTGGTCCTCCAGCCGGTCCTGCCCCAGCCCCGCCAGGACACCGACGAACCGGACGGCCCGGCGCCACGGGCCCCGGGAACGCACGGCGATCTCCCGGACACGGGCTGACCCCCGCCGCGTCCGGCGGGAGACGCACCGGCCGCACCCGGCCCGGTCCGCTGTGACGGCACCGGCATCACCCCCCCGCCACGTCCGGCGGGAGACGCACCGGTCGCGCCGCGGCGCGATGACCTGGTACGGCACGGGAGGCAATAGGGTGGAGGCGCCTGAAACCCTCAAGCCCTGCCGAGGAGTCAACTGCCGTGTCGGACCCGTCGCGCCCTCGCGCTTCCCTCCGTACCGCCGTGGTCTGGGAGGTCCTGCAGGACGCCCTCGACCACCGGGCCAAGGCCACGGGCCGGACCTCGCTGGACGTCCTCGACACCGGGGGCGGCAGCGGCAACTTCGCCGTGCCGGTCGCCCGCCTGGGCCACCGCGTCACCGTGGTCGACCCCAGCCCCAACGCCCTGTTCGCGCTGGAGCGCCGCGTCGCCGAGGCCGGCGTCGCGGACCGGGTCACGGGCGTCCAGGGCGACGCGCACGGCCTGTTCGACGTGGTCGAGCGCGGCGGCTACGACGTCGTCCTGTGCCACGGCGTCCTGGAGTACGTGGACGACCCGGCCGAGGGCGTCCGCAACGTGGTGGCGGCGCTGCGCCCGGAGGGTGTCCTCAGCCTGCTCGCCGCCGGACTCGGCGGCGCCGTGCTCGCCCGCGCCCTCGCCGGACACTTCAGCGAGGCCCGGCAGGCGCTCCAGGACCCCGACGGCCGCTGGGGCACCGGCGACCCGGTGCCCCGCCGGTTCACCGCCGAGCAGCTCACCGCACTGGTCGAGAACGCCGGCCTGCGGGTCGGCGCGGTGCACGGGGTGCGCGTCTTCGCCGACCTCGTACCCGGCGTCCTGGTGGACACCGAGCCCGGTGCCGCGGACGCGCTGCTGAAGCTGGAGGCCGCGGCGGCCGAGTTGCCCGCGTTCCACTCGGTCGCCACCCAGCTGCACGTGCTCGGTGAGACGGCGGCGGCCGCAGAGGGCTGAGCGGGCGGCCGTGACAAGTCGCTGATCAGGGTCTCGACCGCACATGGAGTACGCCACAAGCCGCCCGATCGAGGGGTTTGCGCCGTATGATCGAGGTGCGGCTTCCGGCATGACGGGTCGGCCGCCGGGGAATGGAAGCCTCAGCGAGCCGGACGGTCATGGCGGAGTTCGGCTGGCCAATTGGCGTAGAGGGGCGGGTTTCACGGGGGCGATTCCCTGCCTATCCTGAAGGGACCCCCCGGGTCGCCCCGGCGACTGCACGATGAGGAGGACTCCGTGCCGCTCTCGGAGCACGAGCAGCGCATGCTCGAGCAGATGGAGCGAGCGCTGTACGCCGAAGATCCCAAGTTCGCGTCGGCGCTTGAGGGAAACGGGCTGCGGACGTACACCCGGCGGCGGGTCTACCAGGCGGTCGCGGGCTTCCTCATCGGTATCGCGCTCCTCATGACCGGAATGGTCATGCAGCAGATCTGGGTCAGTGTGGTGGGTTTCCTCGTCATGCTGGGCTGTGCCGTGCTCGCCGTCACCGGCTGGCGCAAGGCCCCGAAACCCGGCGAGCAGCCCCAGGGGGCGGCTCGCCGGCAGGTACGGCCGAAGCGCTCCGTGATGGACCGGATCGAGCAGCGCTGGCAGCGCCGCCGGGACGAACAGGGCCACTGACCGCTCCGCGCTCCGGCGCCGGCCACGGACGTACGCGGCCACGGACACACGCCGGCCACGGCAGACGGATGCCGACGGCGGCAGACATACGTGAGGGGCGGCCACCACGCGGTGGCCGCCCCTCACGTATGCGCTCAGCCCGCTGCCCGTGTGGCCTCAGGCCGCTGCCGGTGTGCGCTCAGCCCTGCTGCCGGGAGGGCCGGCGCAGCGTCGGACGGGCCGCCGCGGCCCGGGCCCGCAGCGCCGACCAGCGGGCCGACACCGCCCACAGCACCCGGACCGAGGAGCGGGGCAGCAGCAGCGCCCGCAGCCGCGTCCGGGCGCTCACCGTGGCCCGCAGTGCCCCGATCACCCGGTGCACGTCCTCCGCCGCTCCCGCCGCCGGGCGCGGCCGGGGCGCGTACAGCACCTGCTCCACCCCGTCCGCCACCCGGTGCACGGCGGCCCCGGCCGCCGGATCCAGCTGCCCGAGCCGGACGATGCGGGCGGCGGCCTTGCGCGGGGTCAGCGACTCGTCCAGCGGAATGCCGTGGTCCCAGGCGCTGTCCGTCAGCTCCTGCCAGGCGGCCAGCGAGTGAGCCGCCGCCCCCTGCGCGGTCCGGGCGTGCCCGCCCAGCCGCAGCGCGCGCACCCGCCTCCGCCACAGCAGCGGCGACAGCGGAACCGCCAGGACCAGCAGCGCGCCCGGCACGACCAGCAGCCACCACCAGCCGTCCGTACCGTCGTGGTCGTGGTGCGGGGCCGCCGCCGCGGACGGGCTGCCGCAGCCCTGAAGCCGGCGCAGCTCGCCCGCGCAACTCTCGCTCGGCGAGGCCGCGGCCGAGGGAGCCGAGGACGCGCCCTTGGACGGCAGCGCCTCGTCCGGCAGCGAGGTGCCGGGCGTGTCCGACTGGGTGTACGACGGGGTGGTGCCACGGGTGGGGGTCGGCTCGAAACGGGTCCAGCCCACGCCCTCGAAGTACAGCTCGGGCCAGGCGTGCGCGTCCTTCTGGTTCACCGCGATCGTGCCGTCGGCCTGCGGGGTGCCGGGCGCGAAGCCCACCGCGACCCGGGCCGGGATGCCGAGCGTGCGGGCCATCGCCGCCATCGCGAAGGAGAAGTGGACGCAGAAACCCTCTTTCCGCTTCAGGAAGTTGGCGATGGCCTCGGGACCACGGCCCACCTTCACCGAGGTGTCGTACTGGAAGCCCCCGGTGACGGCGAAGTAGTCCTGGAGCTTGACGGCTTCCTCATAGTGGCTGTTCGCGCCCGCGGTGATCTCCCTGGCCGTGCGGGCCACCACCTTCGGCAGCGAGGAGGGCACCTTGGTGTACTCGCCGCGCAGGGCGGCCGGCGGCTGCGGCGCGGACGCCAGCTGCTCCGCCGTCGGCTGCACGTCCAGGCTGGTCACCTGGTAGGTCTCCCCGCGCGTGGTCTGGCCGTGGTCGCCGAGGAGGGTCATGCCGACGGGCTCGTACCGCCACCGGCCGCTGACCTTCACGTCGCTCGGCGGGTAGGGCATCGGCAGCCAGTTCTGGGCGTACGTGTCCGCCGCCGTGACGGTCGTCCTCACCTTGCCGCGCCTGATGTCCGCCCCCAGGCCCATGGGCGTGGGCAGCTTGTCCGGGACACCGACGACATGCCGCTGGGCCGGCGTCCAGGTCGTGCCGTCGAAGTCGTCCAGGGAGACGATCCGCAGATACAGGTCCGAGATGTCGTCCGTGCTGGTGCGCACGGACAGCACCAGGCGGTCGTCGTTCGTGTTCAGGTTGTCGCGCAGCGACACCAGCGGGTTGACCGTCGAGATCGTGCCGTGGCCGTTGCCCGCCCCCACGCCGGTGCCGACGGCGTCCAGCAGGCCGCCGTGCATCGCGGGCAGGGCGAGCGGCACCACCAGGGCCACGCCGAGCGCGACCGCACCGATCCGGCGCCCGGTGCGCACCGGCGCCACGGCGCCGGCCTCCAAGGCGCCCGGCGCGCGGGGCACGCCGCCGAACACCCGGCCCCACTGGGCGAGCCGCTCCCGGCCCTCCGCGAGCAGCAGCATCAGATAGCCGGCCGCCGCCACCACGAACCACAGCCACTCGGCGCCGCCGTCGGACAGGCCCGCGGCCACCGAGTACAGCGCGAGCAGCGGCAGTCCGGCCGGGGCCGCGCTGCGCAGGGTCACCGCGAGCACGTCCACCAGCAGCCCGATCAGCAGCGCGCCGCCGATCAGCATCAGCTTGATGCCGTCGGTGACCGGCGCCGGTATCGCGTACTGGCTGACGTCGTCCGTGCCCTGCCGGAGCAGTTCGGCGAAGTACCGGAAGGTGTCCGGACCGGGGACCAGTCCGGCGATCGCGTGCTGCCGGGCGAACACCAGGGTCAGCAGCACCAGGGTGACCAGGGCCTGCGCCGCCACCGTCAGCGGCCGGCCCAGCGGCACCCGGCGGGCCGCCGCGCCCACCCCGGTCTGTACGGCCAGCAGCGGGACCAGCTGAAACAGCCAGATCGGCTCCGCGACCAGCGGCAGCAGCGCGCAGCAGGTCATCAGCGTGGCCGCCGCCGCGCACAGCGCCAGTCGTGCCCGGCCGCTCATCCCAGTGCCTCCCCGCTCAGCGAGGCCAGCCCGGAGCGTTCCCGGTCCGCCTGCCGCCACAGCTCGTCCAGCGAGGCGCCGCGCGGCACGCTCAGCGCCGTCCAGCCCGCCTCGCGCAGCAGGCGCAGCCGCTGCGGGTGCTGGTGGCCCGGGCGGGCGACGTCGGTCGCCTCCCGCACCCAGGTGTCCGGGTCCAGCACGAAGGCGACGGCACCCCCGCTGCGCCGGCTCATCTTGGCGACCGTCGTGGCCTGCTCCTCGTCCAGGTCGCCCAGGAAGGCCACCAGCAGCCCCTCGTTGCCACCGCGCAGCACGTCGTAGGCCCGGGACAGCCCGGTGCCGTCGGAGTAGTCGATCACGGCGAGGGTGTCCATCATCAGCCCGGCCGCGTCCGCCGTCTCCTGGCCGGTGCCCGCGAAGCCGTCGCCGCCCTCGCCGGGCACCGCGCTGCCGCTGTCGGTCAGCAGCCGCACCGAGAAGCCGCGTTCCAGCATGTGCACCAGTACTGAGGCGGCACCGGAGACGGCCCACTCGAAGGCCGAGTCGGGGCCCGCGCCCTCGTGGGCGCCGCCCCGCGTGTCCAGCAGGACGGTGCACCGGGAGCGCCGGGGCTGCTCCTCGCGGCGCACCATCAGCTCGCCGTAGCGCGCGGTGGACCGCCAGTGCACCCGGCGCAGGTCGTCGCCGTAGCGGTAGCCGCGCGGGATCACGTCGTCCTCGCCCGCGAGGGCCAGCGAGCGCTGCCGTCCGTCGCCGTACCCCTGGGCCTCGCCGCCGAAGCGGACCGGGGTCAGCGGCTCCACGCGCGGGATGACCGTCAGGGTGTCGTACGTCGAGAAGGAGCGGGTCAGCTCGCACATGCCGAAGGGGTCCGTCAGCCGCAGCTGCAGCGGGCCCAGTGGATACCGGCCGCGCAGGTCGGAGCGGACCCGGTAGGACACCTCGCGGTGGCCCCCCGGCTCCACCCGGTCCAGCACGAACCGGGGCCGCGGCCCGAGCACGTAGGGCACCCGGTCCTGGAGCATCAGCAGACCGGTGGGCAGCCGGGAGACGTTGTCCATGCGCAGGTGGACCCTGGCCTCGCTGCCGGCCGGGGCGCGCGCGGGGGCGAGACGGCGGCTCGCGGCCACCCGGTAGCGCGTGCGGTACACCACGGCCGCGCAGATCAGGGGCAGTGCGGCGAGCAGCAGGCCGACCCGCAGCAGATCGCTCTGGCCCAGGACGAACGCGCAGATCGCGGCGGCGATCCCGGCCGCGAGAAAGGAGCGGCCGCGGGTGGTCAGACCCGACAGAGCCGTACGGACGCCGCCCGTCTCCTTGCGGTCGTCCTCCGTCGGCCCGGCCCCCCCGGGGCTCATCACAGACTCCGCGGCGGCTGCTGGGGGTAGGCCGGGATGTTCCGGCCGAGGCCGCCGTAGCCGCTCTGCCGGCCCGCCGAGGGCACCGGGGTGCGCTGCAGGATCTCCAGCACCACCTGATCGGCCGAACGGCGGTTGAGCTGGGCCTGGGCGGTGGGCAGCAGACGGTGGGCGAGGACGGCGGCGGCGAGTGCCTGGACGTCGTCCGGCAGCGCGTACTCCCGGCCGGCGAGGGCCGCGGCCGCCTTCGCCGCGCGCAGCAGGTGCAGCGTCGCCCGCGGGGAGGCGCCGAGTCTGAGGTCCGGGTGGGTGCGGGTGGCGGCGACCAGTTCGACCGCGTACCGCCGGACCGGCTCGGAGACGTGCACCCCGCGCACCGCCTCGATCAGCTTCACGATCTCGTGCGCGTGCGCCACCGGCTGGAGGTCCTCCAGAGGGCTCACCCCGCCGTGGATGTCGAGCATCTGCAACTCGGCCTCCACACTCGGGTAGCCGACGGAGACGCGGGCCATGAAGCGGTCGCGCTGTGCCTCGGGCAGCGGGTAGGTGCCCTCCATCTCGACCGGGTTCTGGGTGGCCACCACCATGAAGGGGCTGGGCAGTTCGTACGTCTGCCCGTCGATGGTGACCTGCCGCTCCTCCATGGACTCCAGCAGCGCGGACTGGGTCTTGGGCGAGGCGCGGTTGATCTCGTCGCCGATCACGATCTGCGCGAAGATGGCGCCCGGCTTGAATTCGAAGTCCCTGCGCTGCTGGTCCCAGATCGACACGCCCGTGATGTCCGAGGGCAGCAGGTCCGGCGTGAACTGGATGCGCCGCACCGAGCAGTCGATGGACCGCGCCAGCGCCTTGGCGAGCATCGTCTTGCCCACTCCGGGGACGTCCTCGATCAGCAGGTGGCCCTCGGCGAGCAGCACGGTCAGCGCGAGTCGCACGACCTCGGGCTTGCCCTCGATCACGCCTTCCACCGAACCGCGCACCCGCTCCACGGTGGCGGTCAGATCATCCCCCACCCTCGAATACGCTCGGGCGGGGGCACCCCCATGGCTCGCTGGATCGTCATAGGTCGACACCCGGCCCTCCTCGGCCCGTTACTTTCCGGGCCGACGCTCTGAACGCGAAACCGGCCCACCCCGAAACACGGGCACCACGCGGGAAAGGTTCCGCGTGACGCCACACCCGCATTCTTGCCGCCGTTACCGATTCGTGTCACTCGCCTGTGGACAACTGCCCCCGCGATGTCGGTCTTCACGGCATTTCCGACCGCGTTCCCGCCGCGGACGCCGAGATATGTCCCGCCGCGGACGGCGGGACATATCCCGGGGCGGCCGGCCGGTCCGTCCGGGTCAGGCCGGGTCGACCTCGCGCAGCAGACCGGTGCGCACGTCGAAGACGAACCCGCGGACGTCGTCGGTGTGCGTCAGGAAGGGTGAGGTGCGCACCCGCTGCATGGACTGGCGCACGTCCTGGTCCGCGTCCTGGAAGGACTCCACCGCCCACGACGGCCGCTGCCCGACCTCCATCTCCAGCTCGTTGCGGAAGTCCTCGGTGAGGGACTCCAGGCCGCAGCCGGTGTGATGGATGAGCACGACGCTGCGGGTGCCCAGCTTGCGCTGGCTGATCGTCAGGGACCGGATGACGTCGTCGGTGACCACGCCGCCGGCGTTGCGGATGGTGTGACAGTCGCCGAGTTGCAGACCGAGGGCCTTGTGCAGGTCGAGGCGGGCGTCCATGCACGCGACCACGGCGACGTGCAGAACGGGACGGGCGTCCATGCCGGGGTCCGTGAACGCCTCGGCATACCGTCGGTTGGCCTCCACGAGGCGGTCGGTCACGGTGTCGCCAGTGGTTATGGCGCCTTCGGATCCAGTGGGTGCTGCGGAAGTCGTCATACCGACGACGTTACTGGTCACGTACCGGTCTGGCCTGCTGTGAGAGGGGACAAAGAACGTCAGCGTGGCTTGTTGTGAGCTAACCCACAGGGAGGCAAAGGTGAGCTGAACGGGTGGATCGGTGCCAAAGGTGGTTCCCGTCGTGTCGTGGTCCGCGACGCGCAGGTCGGTTGATTGACCAGGGGACGGCGTGGACTAAAGTGACGCGAAAGCGGGAGGCGAGTCTCTCCCCGCTGGTGAAACCCCCGGAGACCCCGGCACGTGCCCGGACCGGTCTCCTCGCGCGCGCGGCGCGTACGTACGGCTCGGGGGACCGACGGTGCGTACGGCCCGCCGGAACTGAGAGGCCCCCTTGAGCCAGAGTCGACACGTCCCGGTGATGCTCCAGCGGTGCCTGGATCTGCTGGCGCCCGCCCTGGAGCTCCCGGGAGCGGTGGTCGTCGACTGCACCCTCGGCCTCGGCGGGCACAGCGAGGCGCTGCTGACCCGGTTCCCCGACGCCCGGCTGATCGGCCTGGACCGGGACAAGGAGGCGCTGCGCCTGTCCGGCGAGCGGCTCGCGCCGTTCGGGGACCGCGCCACCCTCGTGCACGCCGTGTACGACGAGCTGCCCGGCGTACTGCGCCGGCTCGGCGTCGCCCGCGTGCAGGGCGTGCTGTTCGACCTCGGGGTCTCCTCCATGCAGCTCGACGAGGCCGACCGCGGCTTCGCCTACGCGCAGGACGCGCCCCTGGACATGCGCATGGACCAGACGACCGGCAGCAGCGCCGCCGAGGTCCTCAACACCTACCCGGCGGGCGAACTCGTGCGCATCCTGCGCGCCTACGGCGAGGAGAAGCAGGCCAAGCGCATCGTCGCCGCGATCGTCCGCGAGCGCGAGAAGGAGCCGTTCAGCAACAGCGCCCGGCTGGTGGAGCTCATCCGTGACGCCCTGCCGCAGGCCGTGAAGCGCACCGGCGGCAATCCGGCCAAGCGGACCTTCCAGGCGCTGCGCATCGAGGTCAACGGCGAGCTGTCCGTGCTGGAGCGGGCGATCCCGGCCGCCGTGAAGAGCCTGGACGTCGGCGGCCGGATCGCCGTGCTGTCGTACCACTCGCTCGAAGACCGGCTCGTCAAACAGGTGTTCGCGGCCGGGGCCGCCTCCACGGCGCCGCCCGGGCTGCCGGTCGTGCCCGAGCGTTACCAGCCGCGGCTCAAGCTGCTCACCCGCGGTGCCGAACTTCCCACCGAGGAGGAGATCGCCGAGAACCGCCGGGCCGCACCGGCCAGACTGCGGGGTGCCGAGCGCATCAGGGAGGACGTCGAGTGAGCGAGACGGGTCGGAAGGTTCCCCCCGCGCACCGGGGGAGCGGCATCCCCCACGCACCGGGGGAGCAGTGAGCAGGAAACCCGCGCTGAAGGGAAGGGCCGCCCGGCTCGCCCGGCTCTTGCCCGCCGGCCGCGCCCGGGCGGCCCGCACCCCGTTCGTCCTCCTCGTCGTCGTGCTCCTCGGCGGCGGCCTCATCGGGCTGCTGGTGCTGAACTCCGCGCTCAGCGAAGGCTCGTTCGAACTCGCCGACCTGCAGAAGCGGACGAAGAACTTCACCGACGAGGAACAGGCCCTCCAGCGGGACATCGACGCCTACTCGTCCCCCGACGCCCTCCAGCGGCGCGCCGGCGAACTCGGCATGATCCCCGGCGGCGACCCGGCCTTCCTCGGCCCCGACGGCACGGTCAAGGGCGTCCCCAGCGCCGCCCCCGAAGCCGCCGTCCTCTCGGGCCCGGCCGCCCCGGAGGCGCTGATCCCGGCCGTGGGCACCTCCGCCGCCCCGGCCCCCACGGCGGCGCCCCCCGCTCCCGGCACGGCGGCGCCCCCCGCTCCCGGCACGGCGGCGCCCCCCGCCCCGCCGGTCCAGCCCCAGGGGGCCCCCGCGGCCCCCGCGCCGCCCGCCACCCCCCAGCCCCTTGCCACCCCGACCCCCGGCAGGTGACGGAAGTGTCCGACAGGCAACCGCCGCGCCGCCGTGTGCCCGGGCCCGCCAAGCCTCCCCGGCCGCGGGGCACCGTCCGGCGGCAGCCCGGGCCCGGTGCCCGGCCGGCCCGCCGCCCGAGCGGAGCCCGGCCCATGCCCCCGCGCCCGCTCCGGCTCGGCAGCCCCCGGCCCCGGCTGCGCCTGGTCGGCCTCGCCCTGACCCTGGTGCTGCTCGTCTTCGTCGTACGGCTGCTCCAGGTCCAGGCCGTCGAGGCGAGCTCCTACGCGGCACGGGCCGAGCAGAATCGGTACGTGGTGCACACCCTGGCCGCCGAGCGCGGCGAGATCACCGACCGCGACGGCGTCGCCCTCGCCGTCAGCGAGAGCGCGTACGACATCACGGCCGACCCGACCATGTTCGACGCCAAGCAGCTGAAGATCCAGGACGGCCCGGAGCGGGCCGCCGCGCTGCTCGCCCCGATCCTCGGCCAGGACCAGGCCGCGATCGTCAGGAAGCTGCGGCCCGAGAACAGGAACTCCCGCTACACCCGGCTCGCCGCCCGGCAGACCCCGCAGGTCTGGAAGCAGATCAAGGACCTGAAGACCGCCCTCACCAAGAAGGGCGAGACCGACCGGACCACCGTCAACGTGCTGGCCGGTGTCTTCGCCGACCCCAGCAGCCAGCGGGTGTACCCCAACCGTGACCTGGCCGCCGGGATACTGGGCTGGGTCAACGCCGACGGCCAGGGCGGCGGCGGTGTCGAGCAGCAGCTGAACAAGCAGCTGTCCGGCAAGGACGGCAAGCTCCGGTACGCCCAGTCCGGCGGGCGCGAGGTGCCCACGGCCGGGTCCACCGAGACGCCCGCCGTGCCCGGCTCCGACGTCGAGCTGACCATCGACCGCGACATCCAGTGGGCCGCCCAGAACGCGATCAGCGAGCAGGTGAAGAAGTCCAAGGCGGACCGCGGCTACGTCATCGTCCAGGACACCCGCACCGGCCAGATCCTGGCCATGGCCAACTCGCCCGGCTTCGACCCGAACGACCTGTCGAAGGCGGACGGCGAGGCCATGGGCAACGCGGCCCTCCAGGACGCCTACGAGCCCGGTTCCACCGCGAAGGTCATGTCGATGGCGGCCGTGCTGGAACGGAACGCGGCCACCCCGCTCACCCACGTCGTCGTACCCAACCGGCTGCACCGCGGCGACCGGCTCTTCCAGGACGACGTCGACCACGGCACCTGGTACCTCACGCTGAACGGCGTGCTCGCCAAGTCCAGCAACATCGGCACCATCCTGGCCACCGGCGAGCTGGGCAGGAGCCAGTCCGAGGCCAACAAGGTCCTCTACTCGTACCTGCGCAAGTTCGGCATCGGCGGTTACACCGGCCTCGGCTTCCCCGGCGAGACCCCCGGCATCCTCGCGCAGCCGCAGAAGTGGTCCACCTCGCAGCAGTACACGATTCCTTTCGGCCAGGGCTTCTCCATCAACGCCATGCAGGCCGCCTCCGTGTACTCGACCATCGCCAACGGCGGCGTCCGGGTCGAGCCGACCCTGGTGCGCGGCACCAAGGGCGCCGACGGCCGCTTCACCCCGGCGCCGAAACCCCGGCAGGCACGGGTCGTCAGCGAGAAGACCGCCAAGAGCCTGGCCCAGATGCTGGAGTCCGTGGTCGACGACGAGCAGGGCACCGGCATCAAGGCCCGCATTCCCGGGTACCGGGTGGCGGGCAAGACCGGCACGGCCAACCGTGTGGATCCGGCCACCGGCCGCTACCGCGGCTACACCTCGTCGTTCGCCGGCTTCGCCCCCGCCGACAACCCGCGGATCACCGTCTACTGCGCGATCCAGAACGCCACCTCGGGCAGCTACTTCGGCGGCCAGATCTGCGGTCCCATCTACAAGCAGGTGATGGAGTTCGCCCTGAAGACCCTCCAGGTCCCGCCGACCGGGGCGAAGCCCGCCAACCTGCCCGTCGACTACAAGCCCTGATCAGCACCACGGAAACACCAGGAACGAGCTCGTGACAACGATCACCCCCGACGCCGGGAACCACGGGGCCGAGAGCCCCTCACTTCGCTCCGGAGCGGGTGCGCCCGGTACGCTCACCGCCGTGCCACACGCTGATCAGTCCCAAACCACCCAGAAGGGCGCTTCCGTGACATATCCGGGACCGCCGCGACCGGTGCGCGTCTCCGCCACACCCCTCGCGGAACTCGCCGATCAGCTGGGTGCCGCCGCTCCGGCCGGCTCCGCCGAGGTCACGGGGATCACCCATGACTCGCGCGCCGTCCGACCCGGCGACCTGTACGCCGCCCTGCCGGGCGCCCGGCTGCACGGCGCCGACTTCGCCACCCAGGCCGCGAGCCTCGGCGCGGTCGCCGTGCTCACCGACCCGAGCGGCGCCGAGCGCGCCGCCGCGACCGGCCTGCCCGTCCTGGTCGTGGACGACCCACGCGCGCGGATGGGCGCACTGGCGGCCACCGTCTACGGCCACCCGGGCCGTGATCTGCTCCAGATCGGCATCACCGGCACCTCCGGCAAGACCACCACCGCCTACCTGGTGGAAGGCGGCCTGAAAACCGCCCGCGCCACCGGTCTCATCGGCACCGTCGAGATGCGCATCGGCGACGAGCGCATCAAGTCCGAACGCACCACCCCCGAAGCCACCGACCTCCAGGCCCTGTTCGCCGTCATGCGCGAGCGGGGCGTCGAGGCGGTCGCCATGGAGGTCTCCAGCCACGCCCTGGTCCTCGGCCGGGTCGACGGCTGCGTCTTCGACATCGCCGTCTTCACCAACCTCAGCCCGGAACACATGGAGTTCCACTCCGACATGGAGGACTACTTCCGGGCCAAGGCACAGCTCTTCACGCCGGAACGCAGCAAACTCGGCGTGGTCAACGCCGACGACGAGTACGGCCGCCGGCTCGCCGAGGAGGCGACCGTCCCGGTCGTCACCTTCTCCGCCGAGGGCCACCCCGACGCCGACTGGCGCGCCCAGGACGTCCAGGTCGGCCCCATGGACTCGACGTTCACCGTGCTCGGCCCGAACGGCGAGCGGATCCAGGCCAGGTCGCCGATCGCCGGTCCCTTCAACGTGGCGAACACCCTCGCCGCCATCGTCGCCCTCGCCGTGGCCGGCCTCGACCCGCAGGCCGCCGCCGACGGCATCGCCGCCGTACCGGGCGTCCCGGGCCGCCTGGAGCGCGTCGACGCCGGGCAGCCCTACCTCGCGGTCGTCGACTACGCCCACAAGACGGACGCGGTCGAGTCCGTGCTCAAGGCGCTGCGCAAGGTCACCAAGGGCCGGCTGCACATCGTCCTCGGCTGCGGCGGCGACCGCGACCGGACCAAGCGCGCCCCGATGGGCGCCGCCGCGGCCCGTCTCTCCGACACGGCCGTACTGACCTCCGACAACCCCCGCTCCGAGGACCCGCTCGCGATCCTCGCGACCATGCTCCAGGGCGCGGCCTCCGTGCCCGCGCACGAACGCGGTGAGGTGCTCCTCTTCGAGGAGCGGGCCGCCGCCATCGCCGCCGCCGTGGGCCGCGCCCAGGCCGGCGACACCGTGCTGGTCGCGGGCAAGGGGCACGAGCAGGGCCAGGACATCGCCGGCGTGGTCCGTCCCTTCGACGACCGCCAGGTGCTTCGCGAAGCTATCCAGAAGACCCAGGGATGAACTTGTGATCGCCCTCTCCCTCGCCGAGATCGCAGCAGTCGTCGGCGGGCAGACGCACGACATACCGGATCCGTCCGTGCAGGTCACGGGACCGGTCGTCCGGGACTCCCGCGAGGTGGTGCCCGGCAGCCTGTTCGCCGCCTTCGTCGGCGAGCGCGTGGACGGCCACGACTTCGCGGCGCAGGTCGTCGAGGCCGGCGCGGTCGCCGTGCTGGCCTCCCGGCCGGTCGGTGTACCCGCGATCGTCGTCGAAGACGTCCAGACGGCCCTCGGCGCCCTCGCCCGGCACGTCGTACGCCGGCTCGGCGCCACCCTCGTCGCCCTGACCGGCTCGGCCGGCAAGACGAGCACCAAGGACCTCATCGCCCAGGTGCTCCGGCGCAAGGCGCCGACCGTGTTCACACCCGGCTCGCTCAACAACGAGATCGGGCTGCCGCTCACCGCCCTGTCCGCCACGGAGGAGACGCGGTTCCTCGTACTGGAGATGGGCGCCCGCGGCATCGGCCACATCCGCTACCTCACCGGCCTCACCCCGCCGAGTGTCGGCCTGGTGCTCAACGTCGGCACCGCCCACATCGGCGAGTTCGGCGGACGTGAGCAGATCGCCGAGGCGAAGGGCGAGTTGGTCGAGGCGCTGCCCCGGGCCGAGGACGGCGGCGTGGCGATCCTCAACGCCGACGACCCGTTGGTCCGGGCCATGGCCCCCCGTACCAAGGCGAAGGTGGTCCTTTTCGGAGAGTCGGCCGAAGCGGACGTACGCGCCGAGAACGTGCGACTCACGGACAGCGGACAGCCCGCCTTCAGGCTTCACACACCCTCCGGTGCAAGCGATGTGACCATGCGCCTGTACGGTGAGCACCACGTGTCGAACGCGCTCGCCGCGGCCGCCGTCGCCCATGAGCTGGGCATGTCCGCGGAAGAGATCGCCCTCGCGCTCTCGGAGGCGGGCTCCCTCTCCCGCTGGCGCATGGAGGTCACCGAGCGCCCGGACGGCGTGACCATCGTCAACGACGCCTACAACGCCAACCCCGAGTCCATGCGGGCCGCCCTCAGGGCGCTCGCGGCCATGGGCAAGGGGCGCCGCACGTGGGCGGTGCTCGGCAAGATGGCCGAGCTGGGGGACGAGGCGCTCGCCGAGCACGACGCCGTCGGACGGCTGGCCGTCCGGCTCAACGTCAGCAAGCTCGTCGCCGTCGGGGGGATTGAGGCCTCCTGGCTGCAATTGGGCGCATATAACGAGG
Organism: Streptomyces sp. NPDC053076; assembly: GCF_044546845.1. Lineage (NCBI taxonomy): Bacteria > Bacillati > Actinomycetota > Actinomycetes > Kitasatosporales > Streptomycetaceae > Streptomyces > Streptomyces sp. NPDC053076. The sequence continues at coordinate 1,059,805 of NZ_JBITZL010000002.1, forward strand.
GTTCGTGGGGTGAGGAGTCGGTGCACGTGTCCGACGCACAGGCGGCGATCGACCTGTTGCGCAGCGAGTTGCGCCCGGGGGACGTCGTACTCGTGAAGGCGTCCCGTTCGGTGGGGCTGGAGGGCGTCGCCCAGGCGCTCGTCGAGGCCGGTACCGGGCGTGGGGTTGATGCCCGATGATGAAGCAGATCCTGTTCTCGGGTGTCATCGGCCTCTTCCTGACACTGATCGGCACCCCGCTGCTGATCAAGCTGCTCGCCCGCAAGGGCTACGGCCAGTACATCCGTGACGACGGCCCCCGGGAGCACGCCAGCAAGCGCGGTACCCCGACCATGGGTGGTATCGCCTTCATCCTGGCGACGATCGTCGCGTACTTCCTGTCCAAGGTGATCACCGGTCAGACGCCGACGTACTCGGGCGTGCTGGTGCTCGGCCTGATGTTCGGCATGGGCCTGGTCGGCTTCCTCGACGACTACATCAAGATCGTCAAGCGGCGTTCGCTGGGCCTGCGGGCCAAGGCGAAGATGGCCGGTCAGCTGATCGTCGGCATCGCCTTCGCCGTGCTGTCGCTGATGTTCTCCGACGCGCGCGGCAACACCCCGGCGTCCACGAAGCTGTCGTTCATCACCGACTTCGGCTGGTCGATCGGCCCGGTGCTGTTCGTGGTCTGGGCGCTGTTCATGATCCTCGCGATGTCGAACGGCGTGAACCTGACCGACGGTCTGGACGGTCTCGCCACCGGTGCCTCGGTCCTCGTCTTCGGCGCCTACACCTTCATCGGCGTCTGGCAGTTCCAGGAGTCCTGCGCCAACGCGCAGACCCTCACCAACCCGGGCGCCTGCTACGAGGTGCGCGACCCGCTGGACCTCGCCGTGGTCGCCTCCGCGCTGATGGGTGCCTGCCTCGGCTTCCTGTGGTGGAACACCTCGCCGGCCAAGATCTTCATGGGCGACACCGGTTCGCTCGCGCTCGGCGGTGTCCTCACCGGTCTGGCCATCCTCTCCCGCACGGAGCTGCTGGTGGCCATCATGGGCGGTCTGTTCGTCCTCATCACCATGTCGGTCGTCATCCAGGTCGGCTCGTTCCGGCTCACCGGCAAGCGCGTCTTCCGGATGGCACCGCTCCAGCACCACTTCGAACTCAAGGGCTGGTCCGAGGTCCTGGTGGTGGTCCGGTTCTGGATCATCCAGGGCATCTGTGTGATCGTCGGACTGGGCCTCTTCTACGCGGGATGGGCAGCGGACAAGTGACCTCCACCTCGGAGCTCTTCGACTTCCAGGGCAAGCACGTCACCGTCGCCGGGCTCGGCGTCTCCGGCGTCCCGGCGGCGAAAGCGCTGCACGCGCGCGGAGCGGTCGTCACGGTCGTCAACGACGGCGACGACGCACGCGCGCGTGAGCAGGCCATGGAGCTCCGGGCGCTCGGCATCACCGTGCGCCTGGGCGACGGGGCCACCCTGCCGGAGGGCACCGAGCTGATCGTCACCGCGCCCGGCTGGCAGCCCGACAAGCCGCTGTTCCTGGCAGCCCGCGAGGCGGGTGTGCCGGTCTGGGGCGACGTGGAGCTGGCCTGGCGCCTGCGCGGTCCCGACGCGGCCCCCTGGCTGGCCGTGACCGGCACCAACGGCAAGACCACGACCGTCCAGATGCTCGCCTCGATCCTGACGGCCGCGGGCCTGCGCACGGCCGCCGTCGGCAACATCGGCGTCTCCCTTCTGGACGCGGTCCTCGGCGAGGAGCGGTACGACGTCCTCGCCGTGGAGCTGTCCAGCTACCAGCTCCACTGGGCGCCCTCCCTGCGGGCGCACTCGGCGGTGGTCCTGAACCTCGCGCCGGACCACCTGGACTGGCACGGCTCCATGGAGGCGTACGCACGCGACAAGGGCCGTATCTACGAGGGCAACAAGGTCGCCTGCGTCTACAACGTCGCCGACAGGGCCACCGAGGACCTCGTGCGCGAGGCCGACGTCGAGGAGGGCTGCCGGGCCGTCGGGTTCACCCTGGGCACGCCCGGCCTCTCCCAACTCGGTGTGGTGGACGGCATCCTGGTCGACCGCGCCTTCGTGGAGAACCGGCAGAAGAACGCGCAGGAGCTCGCCGAGGTCTCCGACGTCAATCCGCCGGCCCCGCACAACATCGCCAACGCCCTTGCGGCGGCGGCCCTCGCGCGCGCCTTCGGGGTGCCCGCCACCGCCGTACGGGACGGTCTGCGGGCCTTCCGCCCGGACGCCCACCGCATCGCGCACGTGGCCGACATCGACGGTGTCGCGTACGTGGACGACTCCAAGGCGACCAACACCCATGCCGCCGAAGCCTCGTTGGCGGCATATGAACCGATCGTATGGATTGCGGGCGGTCTGGCGAAGGGCGCGACCTTCGACGAACTGGTCGCCAGGTCGGCGAAGCGGCTTCGCGGCGCGGTTCTGATCGGCGCGGACCGGGCCCTGATCCGCGACGCCCTGGCGCGACACGCCCCGGAAGTACCCGTGGTCGACCTCGACCGGACCGACACTGGGGCGATGCTCCAGGCGGTGACGGAAGCGAAGCGGCTGGCTCAGCCCGGCGACACGGTGCTGCTGGCCCCGGCCTGCGCCTCCATGGACATGTTCACCAACTACAACCAGCGCGGTGACGCGTTCGCGGCGGCGGTCCGCGAACTCGGCGCCTGACCCCGGCCGCCCGCCGGGCGGATCTTGGGAGGGACGCGTGGGACGGTCGACGTTCGATGGAGGCACCGATGCCCGGTAGCCGTACCGGCCGCCCGCCCGTACAGCGGGCGTCCCGCCGCCCCGCCGTCTCCCGCCCCCCGCGCGAGAACCCCGTACAGCGGCTCTACTCGCGCGCGCGGAAGGCATGGGACCGGCCGCTGACGGCCTACTACCTGATCGTCGGCGGCTGTGTGCTGATCATCGTGCTGGGCCTGGTGATGGTCTACTCGGCCTCCCAGATCACCGCGCTCCAGCTCTCACTGCCCGGGTCGTACTTCTTCCGCAAGCAGTTCCTCGCCGCGGTGATCGGCGGCGCCCTGCTGTTCGCCGCCTCCCGTATGCCGGTGAAGCTGCACCGGGCGCTGGCCTACCCGATCCTCGCCGCCGCCGTCTTCCTGATGGTCCTGGTGCAGGTGCCCGGGATAGGGATGGCGGTCAACGGCAACCAGAACTGGATCTCCCTCGGCGGCTCCTTCCAGATCCAGCCCAGCGAGTTCGGCAAGCTCGCCCTGGTGCTGTGGGGCGCGGACCTGATCGCCCGCAAACAGGAGCGGAAGCTGCTGACCCAGTGGAAGCACATGCTGGTGCCGCTGGTCCCGGTCGCCTTCCTGCTGCTCGGGCTGATCATGCTGGGTGGCGACATGGGCACCGCGATCATTCTCACAGCGATCCTGTTCGGGCTGCTGTGGCTCGCGGGGGCGCCGACCCGGCTGTTCGCCGGGGTGCTGTCGGTCGCCGCCCTGATCGGTGTGCTCCTGATCAAGACCAGCCCCAACCGGATGGCCCGGCTCGCCTGCATCGGCGCCACCGAGCCCAAGACGGGGGTCGCCGACTGCTGGCAGGCCGTGCACGGGATCTACGCGCTCGCCTCCGGCGGCCTCTTCGGCTCCGGGCTCGGCGCGAGTGTGGAAAAATGGGGCCAACTCCCCGAAGCCCATACGGACTTCATCTTCGCCGTCACCGGTGAGGAACTGGGCCTGGCGGGGACGCTGTCGGTGCTCGCCCTGTTCGCGGCTCTAGGCTATGCGGGTATCCGCGTGGCCGGACGCACGGAGGACCCCTTCGTGAGGTATGCCGCGGGAGGTGTGACCACCTGGATCACCGCCCAGGCGGTGATCAACATCGGTGCGGTGCTCGGCCTGCTGCCGATCGCCGGCGTCCCCCTCCCGCTGTTCTCCTACGGAGGGTCCGCCCTGCTGCCGACCATGTTCGCCATCGGGTTGCTGATCGCCTTCGCGCGCGACGAGCCCGCTGCGCGGGCAGCGCTTGCGATGCGGCAACCTCGCTTTGGTAAAAAGCGGGCGGGAGGCTCCGGTGCCGAGCGGGGGCCTCGGAGATGGAACACGATGCGACGGCGTGCCTCAGCGGCACGTTCGTCCGGAGAGCGGTGAATTTCGGTGCATGTCGTACTCGCCGGTGGGGGGACCGCCGGCCACATCGAGCCCGCGCTCGCCCTCGCGGACGCCCTGCGCAGGCAGGACCCGACCGTGGGGATCACGGCCCTGGGCACGGAGCGCGGCCTGGAGACCCGGCTCGTCCCGGAGCGCGGCTATGAGCTGGCGCTGATCCCCGCGGTGCCACTGCCCCGCAAGCCCACCCCCGAGCTGATCACCGTCCCGGGCCGGCTGCGCGGCACGATCAAGGCCGCCGAGCAGATCCTGGAGCGCACCAAGGCGGACTGCGTCGTCGGATTCGGCGGCTATGTCGCCCTGCCCGGCTATCTGGCCGCCAAGCGCCTCGGCGTGCCCATCGTGATCCACGAGGCCAACGCCCGCCCGGGTCTGGCAAACAAGATCGGCTCGCGGTACGCGGCCCGGGTCGCCGTCTCCACCCCGGACAGCAAGCTGCGTGACGCCCGCTACATCGGCATCCCGCTGCGCCGCTCCATCGCCACCCTGGACCGGGCCGCCGTCCGGCCGGAGGCCCGGGCCCGCTTCGGTCTCGACCCGAACCTGCCCACGCTGCTGGTCTCCGGCGGCTCCCAGGGCGCCCGGCGCCTCAACGAGGTGGTTCAGCAGGTCGCCCCGTGGCTCCAGCAGGCCGGGATCCAGATCCTGCACGCGGTCGGTCCGAAGAACGAACTGCCGCAAGTGCACCAGATGCCGGGGATGCCCCCCTACATCCCGGTAAGTTACCTGGACCGGATGGACCTCGCGTACGCCGCGGCCGACATGATGCTCTGCCGCGCGGGCGCGATGACCGTCGCCGAACTCTCCGCCGTCGGGCTCCCGGCCGCCTACGTCCCGCTGCCCATCGGCAACGGCGAACAGCGGCTGAACGCCCAGCCGGTGGTCAAGGCCGGCGGCGGGCTCCTCGTCGACGACGCGGAACTGACGCCCGAGTGGGTGCAGCAGAACGTGCTGCCCGTGCTCGCCGACCCGCACCGGCTGTACGAGATGTCCCGCGCGGCAAGCGAGTTCGGCCGCCGGGACGCCGACGAGCTGCTCGTCGGCATGGTGTACGAGGCGATCGCCTCGCGCCGTTAGGACCATATGACGAAAGGGCAGTGAGCGTGGCCGGACCGATGACCGCCCAGCGCGGTGAACGCCAGCAGGAGTCGTCCGGCCCGCCGCCCGCCCGCGGGCTCAGAAGGCGGCGCCTTCGTGCGATCGTCATCCTGGCCGTCCTCGTCCTGCTTCTGGGGGCCGGTGGGACGTGGGTGCTGTACGGCTCCCAGTGGCTGCGCGTCAGGCACGTCTCGGTGTCGGGCACGCTCGTGCTGACCTCCGAGGAGGTCCGCCGGGCCGCGGCCGTGCCCGTCGGGGCGCCGATGGTTTCCATCGACACGGGGGCCATCGAGGCCCGGCTTCGGCGGAAATTGCCCCGAATCGACACCGTAGACGTGGTTCGCTCCTGGCCTCATGGAATCGGCCTGAAGGTGATCGAGCGCACTCCGGTTCTTCTTGTCCGAAAGGGCGGGAACTTCGTCGAAGTCGATGACGAAGGTGTCCGGTTCGCCACGGTTCCGCAGGCGCCGAAAGGCGTTCCGGCACTGGAATTGTCCGCCTCCCGGGAGGGGCCGGGCGCCGCGAGTTTCCGCCGCTTCGGCACCGACCGGCTCGTACGCGCGGCCGTCCGGGTCGCCGGCGACCTGCCCGCCCAGGTGGCGCAGACCACCCGGACCGTCCAAGTCCGCTCCTACGACGCCATCTCGCTCCAGTTGGGCGACGGCCGCACGGTGGCATGGGGCAGCGATGAGGAAGGCCGCCTCAAGGCGCGGGCCCTCACGGCTCTCATGAAAGCAGCTCCCGGCGCGCGGTACTTCGATGTCAGCGTCCCCACCGCCCCTGCGTCATCGGGGAGTTGACGCACATCAGCGCAGGCCAGCACCCTGGTTGGGCACTGCTACGGCTGATCACATAGGGTGAAAAGAAAAACGGGAGGTTCGGCGTGTTCGTTGAACGGGCGCCACTTGTCGACTTAGTGTCCTGTTCAGAAGACTCCAGGGAACAGACACACTGGTAACCCTAAACTTCAGGGTTAGGGTTCGGGTCGGCGCTACGGACCGTCCCATTCGGCATCTGTCGTCCCGGTGCGGGGCACCGCACGGCGACGACAACGTAATTCGAGGCGAGAGGCCTTCGACGTGGCAGCACCGCAGAACTACCTCGCAGTCATCAAGGTCATCGGTGTCGGCGGCGGTGGTGTCAATGCCATCAACCGGATGATCGAGGTCGGTCTCAAGGGCGTCGAGTTCATCGCCATCAACACCGACGCACAGGCGCTGTTGATGAGCGACGCCGACGTCAAGCTCGACGTCGGCCGGGAACTCACCCGCGGACTCGGCGCCGGAGCCAACCCGGCCGTCGGCCGCAAGGCCGCCGAGGACCACCGCGAGGAGATCGAGGAGGTCCTCAAGGGGGCCGACATGGTCTTCGTGACGGCCGGTGAAGGCGGCGGCACCGGCACCGGCGGGGCACCCGTCGTGGCCAACATCGCGCGCTCGCTCGGCGCCCTCACCATCGGTGTGGTCACGCGCCCGTTCACCTTCGAGGGACGGCGCCGCGCGAACCAGGCCGAGGACGGCATCGCGGAACTCCGCGAAGAGGTCGACACCCTCATCGTCATCCCCAACGACCGGCTGCTGTCCATCTCGGACCGCCAGGTCTCGGTCCTGGACGCCTTCAAGTCCGCCGACCAGGTCCTGCTCTCCGGTGTGCAGGGCATCACCGACCTCATCACCACCCCCGGCCTGATCAACCTGGACTTCGCCGACGTCAAGTCGGTCATGTCCGAGGCCGGTTCGGCGCTCATGGGCATCGGCTCGGCCCGCGGCGACGACCGCGCGGTGGCCGCCGCCGAGATGGCGATCTCCTCGCCGCTGCTGGAGGCGTCCATCGACGGCGCCCGGGGCGTGCTGCTCTCCATCTCCGGCGGTTCCGACCTCGGCCTGTTCGAGATCAACGAGGCCGCCCAACTGGTCAGCGAGGCCGCCCACCCCGAGGCCAACATCATCTTCGGCGCGGTCATCGACGACGCCCTGGGCGACGAGGTCCGGGTCACCGTGATCGCGGCCGGCTTCGACGGCGGCCAGCCGCCGGCCCGCCGGGACACCGTCCTCGGTTCGGCCTCCGCCGGTTCGGCCTCCGCCCGCCGCGAGGAGCCCGCCCCGGCCCGGCCGAGCGAGCCCAGCCGTCCGTCCTTCGGCTCGCTGGGCAGCGTCAAGCCGAAGGAGGAGCCGGAGCCGGCTCCCGAGCCGGTGGCCGACATCCCGGTCGCCCCGCCGGTGACGCCGTCGCCCCGGACCTACTCGGACAGCGCGGCCGAGGAACTGGACGTGCCGGACTTCCTCAAGTGATAGGTCGGCGCGAGACCGTGAGCGGCGCGCACTTCGCCTTCACCGACCGGTGGGGCGGGGTGAGCGCCGCTCCGTATGAGGAGCTGAACCTCGGCGGGGCGGTCGGGGACGACGCCGAGGCCGTGCGCACCAACCGGGAACTGGCCGCCAAGTCGCTGGGCCTGGACGCGGCGCGGGTGGTCTGGATGAACCAGGTGCACGGCAACGACGTCGCCGAGGTCGAGGAGCCCTGGACCACCCGGCTCACCCCGGAGGTCGACGGGCTCGTGACCGCGACCCGCGGGCTGGCCCTGGCCGTGCTGACCGCCGACTGTGTGCCGGTCCTGCTGGCCGACCCGGTCGCCGGGGTGGTCGCCGCGGCCCACGCCGGGCGGCCCGGCATGATCAAGGGGATCGTCCCCGCGGCGATCGACGCCATGGAGTCGCTCGGCGCCGACCCCGCCCGCATCGTCGCCCGCACCGGGCCGGCCGTGTGCGGCCGGTGCTACGAGGTGCCGGAGGCGATGCGCGCCGAGGTGGCCGCCGTCGAGTCGGCGGCGTACGCCGAAACGAGCTGGGGCACGCCGGCGGTCGATGTGAGTGCCGGCGTGCACGCGCAGCTCGACCGGCTGGGGGTGTGCGACCGGGCGCAGTCGCCGGTGTGCACCCTGGAGTCGGGCGACCACTTCTCGTACCGCCGCGACCGGGTCACCGGGCGGCTCGCAGGCTATGTCTGGCTGGACTGATGGGGCATGACGGACCGTAAGACCGAAATCGCCACGAATCTGGCGAAGGTGGAGGAGCGCATCGCCGCCGCGTGCGCGGGGGCCGGGCGCGAGCGGGAGGATGTGACCCTGATCGTGGTCACGAAGACCTACCCGGCGAGCGATGTGCGGATCCTGTCGGAGCTCGGTGTGCGCCATGTCGCCGAGAACCGCGACCAGGACGCGGCCCCGAAGGCCGCGGCTTGTGCGGATCTGCCCCTGAAGTGGCACTTTGTCGGTCAGTTGCAGACCAACAAGGTGCGTTCCGTGGTCGGTTACGCCGACGTCGTGCAGTCCATCGACCGTTCCCGGCTCGTCGCCGCCCTGTCGAAGGAGGCCGTGCGGGCGGAGCGCGAGGTGGGCTGTCTCATCCAGGTCGCGCTCGACGCGGGGGCGAGCGGCAGAGGCGAGCGCGGCGGCATCGCACCGGGCGGAATCGAAGAGTTGGCCGACCTCGTCGCGGGCTCGCCCGGGCTGCGGCTCGACGGGCTGATGACCGTCGCCCCGCTCACCGGGGAGTACGCGGGGCGCGAACAGGCGGCGTTCGGGCGCCTCATGGATTTGTCGACTGACCTGCGCCGAGCCCATCCGGCTGCAACCATGGTGTCGGCAGGGATGAGCGCGGACCTCGAACAGGCCGTGGCCGCCGGGGCGACACATGTGCGCGTCGGTAGCGCGGTACTCGGAGTCCGCCCCAGGCTCGGGTAACGTCGCCAGGAAGTCGGACCACAGCAGAAAATATGGTCAATGCCCGTGAAGTTGGGCACAACGACCACGTGGATCGCGGGCACTTGGCAGTCGTCAGTCGATCCACCACAGAGCGGAGGACTCAGAGCATGGCCGGCGCGATGCGCAAGATGGCGGTCTACCTCGGCCTCGTGGAGGACGATGGGTACGACGGCCGCGGATTCGATCCCGATGACGACTTCGAGCCCGAGCTGGACCCGGAGCCGGAGCGGGACCACCGACGGCACGAATCGTCACACCAGTCGCACGGCGCACATCAGTCCCAAAGGGACGAAGAGGTGCGAATCGTGCAACCCCCCGCGCCGCGCGAGCCGCTGGCCCGTTCGACTTCGCTCGCCGCGGAATCCGGACGTCCGGCGCGCATCGCGCCCGTGGCATCCATCACACAAGAACGTCAGTCCCTGGAGAAGAACGCACCGGTGATCATGCCCAAGGTCGTGTCGGAACGAGAGCCGTACCGGATCACCACGCTTCACCCCCGGACCTACAACGAGGCCCGTACCATCGGGGAACACTTCCGTGAAGGCACCCCGGTGATCATGAATCTGACTGAGATGGATGACACAGACGCCAAGCGACTTGTCGACTTTGCGGCCGGTTTGGTGTTTGGTCTTCACGGCAGCATCGAGCGGGTGACGCAGAAGGTGTTCCTGTTGTCTCCTGCTAACGTCGATGTCACGGCGGAGGACAAGGCCCGCATCGCAGAGGGCGGGTTCTTCAACCAGAGCTGAGACGCACGACCGCAACGAAGTACGGAAGAGCACGGGAACAGGGGAGAGGGAACCACCGACCATGAGCGTGTTCGCGCAGGTGATCTACATCGCGCTGATGGTGTTCCTTGTCGTGCTCATCTTCCGGCTCGTCATGGACTACGTGTTCCAGTTCGCCCGCTCGTGGCAACCCGGCAAGGCGATGGTGGTCGTACTGGAGGCCACCTACACTGTCACCGATCCACCGCTGAAGCTTCTGCGGCGGTTCATCCCGCCGCTGCGTCTCGGGGGCGTGGCGCTCGACCTGTCCTTCTTCGTACTGATGATCATCGTCTACATTCTCATCTCCATTGCGCAGGGCTTCGTGAGATGAGGGTGGACGATCCGGTCTTGCCGACTGCCGATGACTACGTTGAGGTGAAGAGATGCCGTTGACCCCCGAGGACGTGCGGAACAAGCAGTTCACGACCGTCCGCCTCCGAGAAGGCTATGACGAGGACGAGGTCGATGCCTTCCTCGACGAGGTCGAAGCCGAACTGACCCGTCTGCTCCGCGAGAACGAGGACCTGCGCGCCAAGCTGGCCGCGGCCACGCGCGCTGCTGCCCAGAACCAGCAGAACATGCGCAAGCCGCCGGAGCAGGACCAGCAGCATCCTCAGCAGCAGCAGGGCATGCGAGGTCCCGGCCAGCCGGTGCCCGCCGGCATATCGGGCCCGCCGCAGCAGCAGATGGGTGGCCCCATGGGTGGCCCGCCCCAGCTGCCGAGCGGTGCCCCGCAGCTGCCCGCAGGCCCCGGCGGGCAGGGCGGCCCGCAGGGTCCCGGTCCGATGGGCCAGGGCCCGATGGGCCAGGGTCCGATGGGTCAGGGCCCCATGGGTCAGGGTCCGATGGGTCAGGGCCCCATGGGCGGACAGCCGCCCATGCAGCAGCAGATGGGCGGTCCGATGGGCGGCCCCATGGGCGGTCCGATGGGCGGCCCCGGTCAGGGCCCCGGTGGCGACAGCGCCGCCCGTGTCCTCTCGCTGGCCCAGCAGACCGCCGACCAGGCGATCGCCGAGGCCCGCTCCGAGGCCAACAAGATCGTCGGCGAGGCCCGCAGCCGCGCCGAGGGTCTGGAGCGTGACGCCCGTGCCAAGGCCGACGCCCTGGAGCGGGACGCGCAGGAGAAGCACCGTGTCGCCATGGGCTCCCTGGAGTCCGCGCGCGCCACGCTGGAGCGCAAGGTCGAGGATCTGCGCGGCTTCGAGCGCGAGTACCGCACCCGCCTGAAGTCGTACCTGGAGTCGCAGCTGCGCCAGCTGGAGACCCAGGCCGACGACTCCCTGGCCCCGCCGCGTACCCCGGCCACCGCGTCGCTGCCGCCGTCCCCGGCGCCCTCCATGGCCCCGGCCGGCGCGAGCGCCCCGTCCTACGGCGGCAACCAGACGATGGGCGGCTCGCCCGCTCCGTCCGGCCCGTCCTACGGCGGCCAGCAGCAGATGACCCCGGCCATGACCCAGCCGATGGCCCCGGTCCGCCCGCAGGGTCCGTCCCCGATGGGCCAGGCTCCTTCGCCGATGCGTGGGTTCCTGATCGACGAGGACGACAACTGACCGGCCACTGAGGTCGGTACGACAACGGCGTCGGCAGCGTCCACTAGGGCGGGCCCCCTGGACTTCGGTCCCGGGGGCCCGCCCTTTTTACGCGGGTTGCGGGCAGGTGCCTCAGGGGTGCGGGCCCGCATCGGCATGCGGCTCCGCCGCGCGGGCGCACGGTGCCCCGGCCCGACGGCGCCTGTCCTGTGAAGGGGGGCGCCGACCCGAGCCTCCATGGGCCCCGGTGACCGGCTCGGGGAGCGTTCTCGGCGCGCCGGGGGCGTGGAGGGTCGTCGGCCCTCGATGGCATCCAGGAGGACGCCGGTTCGCATCGGGCCCGCCCGGCGTTTCCCGTGCGCGGCGGCGCCTGGCCGGACGTCGAGATGCCGCAGGCACCCGCGCCCTTCCACGACGCCGAAGGCCCGGCCCCCGTGCGGGGACCGGGCCTTGCGACCGTCCGGCGGTTACGCCTTGCGCAGGCGGAACACGAGCGACAGTCCCTCGTCGGTGAAGGGCTCGCCGAAGGTGTCGTCCGCCTCGCCCTGGGCGAAGTCGGTCGCGAGGACCTCGTCGGCGATCAGTCCGGCGTGCTCGGTGAGCGCGGCGACCGCGGCCGGGTCCGTGGAGGTCCAGCGCAGGGCGATCCGGTCGGCGACGTCCAGGCCGCTGTTCTTGCGGGCCTCCTGGATCAGCCGGATCGCGTCCCGGGCCAGGCCCGCCTGGCGCAGCTCCTCGGTGATCTCCAGGTCCAGTGCCACCGTGGCACCGGAGTCGGAGGCCACCGACCAGCCCTCGCGCGGGGTCTCCGTGATGATCACCTCGTCCGGCGCGAGGCTGACCGTCTCACCGTCGACCTCCACGGACGCCGTGCCCTCACGCAGGGCGAGGGAGAGGGCGGCGGCGTCGGCGCCCGCGATGGCCTTCGCCACATCCTGGACGCGCTTGCCGAACCGCTTGCCCAGCGCCCGGAAGTTGGCCTTGGCGGTCGTGTCCACCAGGCTGCCGCCGACCTCGCTGAGCGAGGCCAGCCCCTCGACGTTCAGCTCCTCGGTGATCTGCGTGTGCAGCTCCCGGTCCAGGGACTCGAAGCCGGTGGCCGCGATCAGGGCACGGGACAGCGGCTGCCGCGTCTTGACGCCCGACTCCGCGCGCGTGGCGCGGCCCAGCTCCACCAGCCGGCGCACCAGGACCATCTGCTGCGACAGCTTCGGGTCGATCGCCGACAGGTCCGCCTCCGGCCAGGCGGCCAGGTGCACGGACTCCGGCGCGCCCGGGGTGACCGGAACGACCAGGTCCTGCCACACCCGTTCGGCGATGAACGGAGTGATCGGCGCCATCAGCTTGGTGACCGTCTCCAGCACCTCGTGCAGCGTGCGCAGCGCGGCCTTGTCGCCCTGCCAGAAGCGGCGGCGCGAACGGCGGACGTACCAGTTGGACAGGTCGTCCACGAAGGCGGAGAGCAGCTTGCCGGCGCGCTGGGTGTCGTACGCCTCCAGTGCCTGCGTCACCTGGTCGGTCAGCGCGTGCAGCTCGGACAGCAGCCAGCGGTCCAGCACCGGGCGCTCGGCCGGGGCCGGGTCGGCCGCCGACGGTGCCCAGTTCGACGTACGGGCGTACAGCGCCTGGAAGGCGACCGTGTTCCAGTAGGTCAGCAGCGTCTTGCGGACGACCTCCTGGATGGTGCCGTGACCGACCCGGCGGGCCGCCCACGGGGAGCCCCCGGCCGCCATGAACCAGCGCACCGCGTCCGCGCCGTGCCGGTCCATGAGCGGGATCGGGTCCAGGGTGTTGCCCAGGTGCTTGGACATCTTGCGGCCGTCCTCGGCCAGGATGTGGCCGAGGCAGACGACGTTCTCGTACGACGACTTGTCGAACACCAGGGTGCCGACCGCCATCAGCGTGTAGAACCAGCCGCGGGTCTGGTCGATCGCCTCGGAGATGAACTGCGCCGGGTACCGGCTCTCGAACAGTTCCTTGTTCTTGTGCGGGTAGCCCCACTGCGCGAACGGCATCGAACCCGAGTCGTACCAGGCGTCGATGACCTCCGGCACGCGCGTGGCCGTCCTGCCGCAGCCCTCGTGCGGGCAGGCGAAGGTGACTTCGTCGATGTACGGGCGGTGCGGGTCAAGGTCCGACTGGTCCGCGCCGGTCAGCTCGGTCAGCTCCGCGCGGGAGCCCACGCAGGTGAGGTGGTCGTCCTCGCAGCGCCAGATCGGCAGCGGGGTGCCCCAGTAGCGGTTGCGGGACAGCGCCCAGTCGATGTTGTTGTTCAGCCAGTCGCCGAAGCGGCCGTGCTTGACCGTCTCCGGGAACCAGTTGGTCCCCTCGTTCTCCTGGATGAGGCGGTCCTTGATCGCCGTGGTGCGGATGTACCAGGAGGGCTGCGCGTAATAGAGCAGCGCGGTGTGACAGCGCCAGCAGTGCGGGTAGCTGTGTTCGTACGGCAGGTGCTGGAAGAGGAGGCCGCGCTGCTTCAGGTCCTCGGTGAGCTTCTCGTCGGCCTTCTTGAAGAAGACGCCGCCGACGAGCGGTACGTCCTCCTCGAAGGTGCCGTCCGGGCGGACCGGGTTCACCACCGGCAGGCCGTAGGAGCGGCAGACCTTGAGGTCGTCCTCACCGAAGGCGGGGGACTGGTGGACCAGACCCGTGCCGTCCTCGGTGGTGACGTAGTCGGCGTTGACCACGTAGTGCGCCGGCTCCGGGAACTCCACGAGGTCGAACGGACGTTGGTATGTCCAGCGCTCCATCTCGGCGCCGGTGAAGGTCTGGCCGGTGGTCTCCCAGCCCTCGCCGAGTGCCTTGGCGACGAGCGGCTCGGCGACGACGAGCTTCTCCTCGCCGTCGGTCGCGACGACGTAGGTGACCTCCGGGTGCGCGGCGACCGCCGTGTTGGACACCAGGGTCCAGGGGGTCGTCGTCCACACCAGGAGCGCGGCCTCGCCGGCGAGCGGACCGGAGGTGAGCGGGAAGCGGACGTAGACGGACGGGTCGACGACCGTCTCGTAGCCCTGCGCCAGCTCGTGGTCCGACAGGCCGGTGCCGCAGCGGGGGCACCAGGGGGCGACGCGGTGGTCCTGGACCAGCAGATCCTTGGTGAAGATCTCCTTCAGCGACCACCAGACCGACTCCACGTACTCGGGGTCCATGGTCCGGTAGGCGTCGTCCAGGTCGACCCAGTAGCCCATGCGGGTCGTCAGCTCGGCGAAGGCGTCGGTGTGCCGGGTCACGGACTCGCGGCACCTGGCGTTGAAGTCGGCGATGCCGTACGCCTCGATGTCCTGCTTGCCGGAGAAGCCCAGCTCCTTCTCGACCGCCAGCTCGACGGGCAGGCCGTGGCAGTCCCAGCCGGCCTTGCGGGCCACGTGGTAGCCGCGCATGGTGCGGAAGCGGGGGAAGACGTCCTTGAAGACGCGTGCCTCGATGTGGTGGGCGCCGGGCATGCCGTTCGCGGTGGGCGGCCCCTCGTAGAACACCCACTCCGGGCGGCCCTCGGACTGCTCCAGGCTCTTGGCGAAGATCTTCTGGTCGCGCCAGAAGTCGAGCACGGCGTGCTCAAGAGCGGGCAGGTCGACCTGTGCGGGCACCTGGCGGTACGTCGGCGCTGTCATCTGCGAGCATCCTCCAACGGACTTGCTGCCTTCCGTCGGAGGGACGAGAGCCTTCGTTCCTGTCTACGCCGTGTGCGGCGCGCTCCCGCGGTACCACCCTCCTTGGCCCTCCGTCGCGCCGTACACGCCGGTGAGCCCCCTCATTGGGGTCGCGAAACCGGTTCTACCGGCCCCAGCGCTCGGGCTGCGGCTTTCTTCCGGCGGCTCCGGGGTGATCTTCACGTCGCGCTCGCCCCCGGGCTCACACCGTCCCCGGGTCGCTCTGGGCTGCGTACGCCGCTACTCGTCCCCATCCACGCTTCTCGCTCCGCCCAGTGTACGGCGCGACGCGGACAGCGGCGGACCGGTTTTCCGCGGGGCGGGGGCGCACGTCGCGCGACCGGGTCGCGTGACCCGAATGGCGAGGGGGCCGGCGTGCGGGTCCGGGCCGGCCGGGCGCGGCGGATTACCCGGCGGGGAGCGGGGCACAACGGATGCAGGCCCGTGGGCTGGGGGGTGCGGGCGGGCGAATCGGGCGGTGTGCCCCGTTGCCGTGGGACTCAAGTCGATTTATCGTCCCAGCACGATTCGCGAGCAAGATCACAATATGTGAAGGGGCCGCGGCCATGGTGGCGAAGAAGACCGCCGTACAGCAGCCGGCGACCGGGAAAACCGGCGCGAGGTCTGCCACCGAGAAGACGGCCCCGGGCAGGACGGCCGCCCCACAGACGGCTGCCGAGACCGCGGTCGCCACGGAGAAGGCCGCTGAGAAGACGGTCGCCGGGGAGCCGGCCGCCGGGACGGCGGCCGCCAGGAAGACGGCCGGGAAGAAGGCGGCCGGGAAGAAGACCGCCGCGAGGAGGACGGCCGCGGGGAAGACGGCCGTCGGCGAGACGGTTGCCGAGAGAACGGTCGCCAAGGAGACGGTCGCCAAGAAGGCCGTGGCCAAGAAGGCCGTCACCCAGAAAAGCACCGGTGACAAGGCCGCGGCGAGGGACGCGGCAGGGAAGAGCACGGCCAAGAAAGCGGGCGCGGCGCAGGCCGCGAAGCAGACGGGAGCCACGACGGTGGTTACGAAGAAGACTCCTGGCACGGCCATGACGGACCAGACCGCCGTCCCCAAGGCGCGAGTCGCCGCGGCGGAGCCCGGCGAGCTGGCGGTGCGCCCCGGAGAGGACCCCTGGACCGATGAGGAGGTCGCCGAGGCCCGCACGGAGCTGGAGTCCGAGATGGAGCGGCTGCGCGAGGAGATCAGTTCGTCCGAGGCGTCCCTGGTCGGCCTGATGCGCGACTCCGGGGACGGCGCGGGCGACGACCAGGCCGACACCGGCACCAAGAACATCACGCGCGAGCACGAGCTGGCGCTGGCCGCCAACGCGCGCGAGATGCTCACCCAGACCGAGCGTGCCCTGGAACGGCTGGACGCGGGCACCTACGGCCTGTGCGAGAACTGCGGCAACCCCATCGGCAAGGCCCGTATGCAGGCGTTCCCGAGGGCCACCCTGTGCGTGGAGTGCAAGCAGAAGCAGGAACGCCGCTCCTGAGCGTGGGGCGCCGCCGGACCGTGCCGTAGTCTCGTCCCCAGTCAGGCACCTAGGTTGAGGGACTCACGTGGCAGAGGCGGAGCGCATCATCGGTACGCCGGACACCCCGGACGGTGACGGCGAGCAGACGGCGGCGGCCGGAGCGCCCGCCGGCACCGGCGCGGCCGATGCGTCCGGGGAGGCCGGCGCCGGCGAGTGGCGGGCACCGGCGCAGCGGCAGACCGGCCGCGGGCGCCGGATCGCCGTGCTGTTCGCGGTGGCCGTGTTCGCGTACGCGCTCGACCTGATCAGCAAGCTGCTCGTCGTCTCCCGGCTGGAGGGCCACGCGCCGATCCGGCTCGTCGGGGACCTGCTGGAGCTGCACGCCATCCGCAATCCGGGCGCGGCCTTCGGCTTCGGCGCCGCCTTCACGATCATCTTCACGCTGATCGCCGCGGCCGTGATCGTGGTGATCATCCGGCTGGCCCGCAAGCTGTACAGCTTCCCCTGGGCGGTCGCGCTCGGCCTGCTGCTCGGCGGCGCGCTCGGCAATCTCACCGACCGGATCTTCCGCGCGCCGGGCGTCTTCGAGGGCGAGGTGGTGGACTTCATCGCGCCCAAGGGCTTCGCGGTGTTCAACCTCGCCGACTCGGCGATCGTGTGCGGCGGCGTCCTGATCGTGCTGCTGTCCTTCCGCGGTCTGGACCCCGACGGCACGGTCCACAAGGACTGAGTACGGGGCACTTGTCCACAGGCTCGTTCGGGTGCGGCGGAGCCGTCCGGCATACTCGACGGGTGAGCACGCTTCCCGAGATCCGAACCCTGCCCGTGCCCGACGGCCTGGAGGGCGAGCGCGTCGACGCCGCCATCTCCCGCATGTTCGGCTTCTCCCGCACGAAGGCGGCGGATCTGGCCGCGGCCGGCAAGGTCCAGGTCGACGGAGCGGTGGTCGGCAAGTCCGAGCGGGTGCGCGGCGGCGCGTGGCTGGAGGTCGAGATGCCGCAGGCGCCCGCGCCGGTGCAGGTGGTCGCCGAGCCGGTCGAGGGCATGGAGATCGTGCACGACGACGATGACGTGGTCGTGATCGTCAAGCCGGTCGGCGTGGCCGCGCACCCCTCGCCGGGCTGGTCCGGCCCCACCGTCATCGGCGGTCTCGCCGCCGCCGGGTACCGGATCTCCACCTCGGGTGCCGCCGAGCGCCAGGGCATCGTGCACCGCCTCGACGTCGGCACCTCGGGCCTGATGGTGGTCGCCAAGTCGGAGCGCGCCTACACCTCGCTCAAGCGCCAGTTCAAGGAGCGCACGGTCGACAAGCGCTACCACACCCTCGTCCAGGGCCACCCGGACCCGACGAGCGGCACGATCGACGCCCCCATCGGCCGCCACCCGAACCACGACTACAAGTGGGCGGTGACGGCCGAGGGCAAGCCCTCGGTGACCCACTACGACCTCGTCGAGGCGTTCCGCGCCGCCTCCCTGCTGGACGTGAAGCTGGAGACGGGCCGCACCCACCAGATCCGCGTCCACATGGCCGCCCACCGCCACCCCTGCGTCGGCGACCTCACCTACGGCGCCGACCCGACGCTCGCCAAGCGGCTGCGCCTGACCCGCCAGTGGCTGCACGCCGTACGCCTCGGTTTCGAGCACCCCGGAGACGGCGCCTGGGTGGAGTTCGAGAGCGGCTACCCCGAGGACCTCCAGCAGGCCCTCGACCAGGTCCGCGAGGAGACGTGGGCGTGACCACGCCCTACGCCGTCCGGGTCGCCGAGGACCCCGCCGACCGCGAGGCGTGCTTCGCGGTCCGCAAGGAGGTCTTCGTGGTCGAACAGGGCGTCGACGAGAACATCGAGTACGACGCCTACGACGCCGTGGCCGTGCACGTGCTGGCGGTCCGCGAGGACGGGGTGCCGCTGGGCACCGGGCGGCTGCTGTTCGGTGAGGCGGCGGCCACGAAGACCGGCGGGGACCCGGCGGTCGGCTCGCTGGGGCGGCTCGCCGTGTCCCGGGCGGCGCGCGGGCTCGGCGTCGGCGCGGCCCTGGTGCGCGCCATCGAGGACGCGGCCCGCGCGCGCGGCCTCGTGTCGGTGGACCTGCACGCGCAGACCCACGCCCTGGGCTTCTACGAGCGCCTCGGCTACGCGGTGTACGGTCCGGAGTTCCCGGACGCCGGCATCCCGCACCGGGCGATGCGCCGGGCCCTGTAGGAGCCGTACGGCGGGCGGCACGCGGGTGAGCTGCCGGCCACGCCCCGGACACAGCCGGTCGCGGGGAACCCGCAGGTTGCGCGGTGGCAGACTTGAGGCCCGTGTGATCGTCGACCCCCGGAGCGCCGTCCGTGGATCAGCTGGCTCTGTTGTTCGTTCTGCTGCTCGGGGCTCTGGTGAGCGTCCCGGTGGGCGACCGGCTGGGGGTGCCGGCGCCGGTCCTGATGACCTTGGTCGGCGGGGCCCTGGCGGTGGCCGACTTCGTGCCCGACGTGAACATCCCGCCCGACCTGATCCTGCCGGGGCTGCTGCCACCGCTGCTCTACGCCGCCGTCCGCCGGACCTCCTGGCGGCAGTTCGCGGCCAACGTCCGCCCGATCTTCCTGCTGGCCGTCGCCCTGGTGTTCGTGACGACGGTGTGCGTGGCGTTCGTCGCCAACGCGATCGTGCCGGGGCTGCCGATCGCCGCCGCCGTCGCGCTCGGCGCCCTGATCGCGCCGCCCGACCCGGTCGCCGCGACCAGCGTCGCCGGACAGCTGGGGCTGCCGCGCCGCCTGGTGTCGATCCTGGAGGGCGAGGGGCTCTTCAACGACATCACGGCCATCGTGCTCTACCACGTGGCGATCGCCGCCGCCGTGAGCGGCGCGTTCTCGCCCTGGCGGGCGGGGCTGGACCTCGTGCTGTCCGCGGTCGTCGCGGTCGTCGTGGGCCTGGCGCTGGGCTGGGGCGCGAACAAGCTGATGGACCTGCTGGGTGATCCCACCCTCCAGATCGGCATGACGCTGCTGGTGCCGTACGCCTCCTACGTGCTCGCGGAGAAGCTGCACGGCTCCGGAGTGCTCGCCGTGCTCACCACGGCGCTCTTCCTCGCCGAGTACGCCACCGACGCCGACGACGTGATGACCCGGCTCGCCGGGCACACGTTCTGGGACATCATCGACACCCTCGTCACGGGCGTCGCCTTCGGGCTCATCGGTCTGGAGCTGCACAACGCCATCCGCACGGCCCAGGGGCGGTGGGCCGAGATGCTCGGCTGGGCGGCCGCCGTGGTGGGTGTGGTGGTCGTCGTACGGCTGATGTGGCTGCTGCCGGCGACCTGGCTGACCAAGCGGCTGCACGCGCGCCGGGACTACGACGAGGAGATCCCGGTGAGCTGGCGGGAGACCGTCGTGATGTGGTGGTCCGGAATGCGCGGGGTGGCCTCGGTGGCGCTGGCGCTGGCCGTGCCGCTCAAGACCGCGGACGGCACTCCGTTCCCGGACCGGGACGAGATCATCTTCATCGCCTTCGGGGTGATCGTCGTCACGCTGGTACTCCAGGGGCTGACGCTGCCCTGGCTGGTGAAGCGGCTCGGGGTCCGGGCCGACTCCGAGCGGGAGAAGGAGTTCGAGAAGGAGCTGGCGGTGCGCGCCGCGAAGGCGGCCAAGCGCAGGCTGCGGGAGATCGAGCAGGTGGAGGACCTGTCCGAGGAACTGTCCGAACAGATGCTGCGGCGCGCCTTCGACATCGGGATCCGGATCAGCCCCGACATGGGGGAGGCGGAGCGGCGGGAGGCCCAGCGGCAGCGGGCCAAGCGGCTGAAGCGGGTGCGGCGCATCCAGAGCGAGATGCTGAGCGCCGCGCGGCACGAGGTGCTGGCCGCGCGGAGCGAGCCCGGGGCGGATCCGGAGGTCGTGGACCGGGTGCTGCGCCATCTCGACGTGCGCAGCCTCCGCTGAGGCTCCCCGGGAGACCCGGTGGGCCGCGGCCCTGCGCGGGGGAGACCCGGGGTGGCCCTGCGCGGGGGAGACCCGGGTTGGCCGCGGCCCTGCGCCGGAGAGATCCGGCTCAGCCGCGGCCCGTGCGCGGGAACTCGTAGGCCTTGCGGAGCGAGGAGCCGTCGGGGGAGGGGATCCGGTACGGCGGGAGCACCGCCTCCGAGGTGTTGACCCGGGGCAGCGCGTACGGATGCTCCGTCGACAGCCACGTGATCATGCGCTCGCGCACCGTGATCCGTACCGTCCATATGTCGTCGGCGTCCTTCGCGGTCACCAGCGCCCGCACCTCCATGGTGTTCGCCGTGGTGTCGGTCACCACCAGGTTGCAGGCGCGGCCGTCCCAGGCCGGGCACTCGCGCAGGATGTCCCGCAGCTTCTCGCGCATGGCCTCGACGGGCGCGCTGTGGTCGAGGTACCAGAAGACGGTGCCGGTCATCTGCGGGGTGCCGCGGGACCAGTTCTCGAACGGCTTGGACGTGAAGTACGACACCGGCATGGTGATCCGGCGCTCGTCCCACGTGCGGACCGTCAGGAACGTCAGGGTGATCTCATCGACCGTGCCCCACTCGCCGTCCACGACGACCGTGTCGCCGATGCGCACCATGTCGCCGAAGGCGATCTGCAGGCCCGCGAAAATGTTCGACAGCGTCGACTGGGCGGCCACACCGGCCACGATGCCCAGGATGCCGGCCGAGGCCAGCAGGGAGGCGCCCGCGGCGCGCATCGCCGGGAAGGTGAGCAGCATCGAGGCGATCGCCACGACGATGACGATCGCCGAGACCACCCGCATGATCAGTTCCACCTGCGTGCGCACCCGGCGTACCCGGGCCGCGTCGCGGTGGGCGCGCGCGTAACGGCTGTAGGAGGTCTCCACGATCGCCGCGGCGATCCGGATCGCCAGCCAGGCGGCGGAGCCGATGAGCACCAGGGTCAGCGTCCGGCCGAGGCCGACCTGATGCCGCTCCACGAGCTTCGCCTGGTCGTAGGAGCCTCTGAGCAGTGCGCTGCACAGGACGAGCTGGTAGGGGATGCGGCCGCGCCGTAGCAGCTCCCACAGCGGGGAGTCGGGACTGCGTTCGTCGGCGGTGCGCAGCAGCCGGTCGGTGGCCCACCCGATGGCAAGGGTGAGCAGTACCGAGCCGCCGAGCACGATCAGGGGCCGGAGTACGTTCTCCATGCCTGGGCGCCTAACCCGGCTCGTGGGGGGATGAACATGTGTGTTCCCGGCCAGGCTGGGTAGGGCCGCGGTGCGGCCGGGTTGTCCCCGGCTGGCACCATGGCCTCATGAACATCATGCTCTTTCACTCGACCTACGGGCTCAGGCCCGCGGTGCGGGACGCCGCGGACCGGCTGCGCGCGGCGGGCCACGAGGTGTGGACGCCGGACCTCTTCGAGGGGCGCACGTTCGACACCGTCGAGGAGGGCATGGAGTTCAAGGAGCGCGTCGGCAAGGAGGAACTGCTGAAGCGGGCCGTGCTGGCGGCGGCGCCGTACTCCGACCGGGGGCTGGTGTACGCCGGGTTCTCGCTCGGCGCCTCCGTCGCGCAGACCCTCGCCCTCGGCGACGCCAAGGCGCGCGGGCTGCTGCTCCTGCACGGCACGTCGGACATCGCGCACACCGCGCACGTGGACGAGCTGCCGGTGCAGCTGCACGTGGCCGAGCCGGACCCGTTCGAGACGGACGACTGGCTGAGCGCCTGGTATCTGCAGATGGGCCGGGCGGGGGCCGATGTGGAGGTCTACCGGTACGCCGGGGCCGGGCACCTGTACACCGACCCCGGCCTGCCGGACTACGACGCGGAGGCCGCCGAGGCCACCTGGCGGGTGGCGCTCGGCTTCCTCGACAGCCTCTAGCGGTAGTCACGGTCCGTAACGGAAGTCACGGTCCGTAGCGGTGGCCGGAGTCCTCAGCGGCGGTCACTGCTGTAGCGGTGGTCACACCGGGTCGTAGGTCCGCTCGATCTGCTGCGTGCCGCTGCGGGTGCGGTAGGAGCGCGCCCAGCTGGAGGTGGCGTCGCGGGTGGTGCGGTCGGACACGACGTAGTAGTCCATCTGCGCGTGGTCGGCGGTGATGTCCAGCACGCCGTAGCCGTGCCGGTCGGTGTCCACCCAGTGGACGTGCCGGTTGGCGGCCTTGATGACCGGGGAGGCGATCGCGGAGACCACTCCTTCCGGCACCTTGACGATGTCGTCCAGGTTGTCGGAGGTCACCGAGGTCACCACGAACTCGGTGGCCGCCGACGCCGACAGGGGGTAGGTGCCCGCGTCCACCGGCACGTCGTTGGCCCACGCCATGTGGATGTCACCGGTCAGGAAGACCGTGTTGCCGATGGCGTTGGAGCGCAGATGGGCCAGCAGCTCACGGCGGTCGTCGGTGTAGCCGTCCCACTGGTCGGTGTTGGCGGCGATGCCCTCCTGCGGCAGCCCGAGCAGCTTGGCGAGCGGCTTGAACAGGTCGGCGGAGAGGGAGCCGAACGAGAACGGCGAGATCATCACCGAGTTGCCCACCAGCCGCCACTTGGTGTCGGAGGCTTTCAGGCCGGCCTTCAGCCAGTCCAGTTGGGCGCGCCCGGTGAGCGTGCGGTCCGGGTCGTCCACCGAGCCGCTCGCCGTGGACGCCTGCTGGGACCGGAAGGAGCGCAGGTCCAGCAGGGAGAGGTCGGCGAGCTTGCCGAAGCGCAGCCGTCGGTAGGTGGTGCCGGCGACGGCCGTGCGGACCGGCATCCACTCGAAGTACGCCTGCTTGGCGGCGGCCTGACGGGCCGCCCAGGTGCCCTCGGCGCCCTCGGTGTGGTTGACCGCGCCGCCCGACCAGGCGTTGTCGGCGAACTCGTGGTCGTCCCAGATCGCGATGACCGGCGCCTTCACGTGCAGCGCCTGGAGGTCGGGGTCCGTCTTGTACTTGGCGTGCCGGATCCGGTAGTCGGTGAGGGTGAGGATCTCGTTGGCCGGCGCGTGCGGGCGGACCACCTGGCCCCGGGTCCCGTACTCACCGGACTTGTACTCGTAGATGTAGTCGCCGAGGTGCAGCCAGGCGTCGAGGTCGTTCCGGGCGGCGAGGTGGCGGTAGGCCGAGAAGTAGCCCGCCTCCCAGTTGGCGCAGGAGACCACGCCGAAGCGCAAGGAGGACACGTCCGCGTTCGCCGCCGGCGCGGTGCGGGTACGCGCCACCGGGGAGTCGGTGCCGCCCGCCGAGAAGCGGAACCAGTAGTCCGTGGCCGGGGCCAGGCCGCGGATGTCGGCCTTCACGGTGTGGTCGGAGGCTGCCGTCGCGGTGGTGGAGCCCTTGGCGACGATGGCGGTGAACGCCTTGTCCCGGGCGACGACCCAGCTGACCTCGGTGTCCGGGCCGACCCCGGAGCCCGGTATCGCCTCCGGCGTCGGGGTCACCCGGGTCCACAGCAGGACACCGTCGGGCAGCGGGTCGCCGGAGGCGACACCGTGCAGGAAGGCGGGGGCGTCCGTGGCGGCGCGGGCCGGCAGTGCGGCGGCCAGCGGGCCGGCCAGGACAGCGGTCGCCGCCGCGGCCTTGACGACCGTACGGCGGCGGGGCGCAAGCGAGTCGAGGCCGCGCGGGGCCTCGGCTGATCTGTATCGACTGGTCACGGACGATCAGGTTACTGATCGGTACGCGCCAGGGCGGGCGAACCCGTAAAAATTCGCCCGCCGTTCGACGTGTCGTCGGGTCAGCCCTTGAGGGCCGCGTCCAGCGCGGTGGTGAACTCCGCTGCGGACATCGGGGCGGTCTTGCCGTCGGCGCCCGTCAGGGCCTTGCCGTTCATCTTCAGGGTCGGCGTGCCCGAGATGCCGTCCTTGTCGAAGATCTTCGACTCCTCCAGCGCCCACCTGTCGTAGGTGCCGTCCTTGACGGCCTTCTGGAAGGCCGCGTTGCCCTTCAGGGCGGGGACCGTGTCGGCGATCTTGATCAGGTAGGCGTCGTCCTTGAACTTGTCGTCGGTCTCCTTGGGGTGCCACTTCGTGGAGTACATCGCGGACTTGTACTCGAAGAACGCCTCGGGGCTGACGTTCAGCGCGGCGCCGAGGGCGCTGAGCGCGTTCTTGGAGCCCTCGCCGGGCAGGCTGTTGTCGAGGAAGGTGGCGCCGACGTACTGAATCTTGAACTTGCCGGCGTCGAGGTCCTTCTTCACCGTCGACCCGACCGACTGCTCGAACGTCGCGCACACCGGGCAGCGCGGGTCCTCATACATGACCAGGGTCTTCTTGGCGCTGCTCTTGCCGAGGACGACCGTCGTGCCGTCCTTGCCGGAGGTGTTGGCCGGCTTGACGAGCTTGGCGTTCTTCGCGGCCTCCCAGTAAGCGGGCTTGTTCATCTGGACGACGGCGTAACCGATGCCGCCGGCCGCGGCCAGCACGGCCACGACCGAGGCGGCGACGACCAGTTGCCGCTTGACCTTGTCGCGCTTGGCCTGCCGCTCGCGCTCCTGGCGCAGCCGCTCCCGGGCCGCCGTCTTCGCCGCCTGGCTGTTCCGCTTGCTCATAGTGGTGATCTCCATGTGGGACGCGCACACGTCGTACGCGGGATACGTGTGGGGGACTGATCGTGCTCAGGTGCCGTCCGCCGCGGGAGAGCGGCTGGCGCTCCGGCGGGAGCGGTCGTCGTCGCTCAGACGAGGGCGGCGGCGGGGGAGCACGGCGGTCCACGCCGTCCCAGGGAGTGCACGAGGAGCCGGTCGCGGGCGAGGGCGGCGCGCGGGGCCGGGCGGGGCAGCCGGCGCCCCGGCAGTGGCCGTACGGCGACCGCGGCCACCGCCAGCAGCAGCGGCCGGAAGGTGCAGCCGGCGACCGCGCGCAGCAGCTGGGCCAGCGCCCGCTCGCCCCGGCGCAGCCAGGCGGCGGCCAGCAGGCCCACGCCGACGTGCGCGGCGAGCAGCAGCCAGGCGGCGGCCGGGCTGGCGTGGGCGAGCAGCGTTCCGGTGTGGCCGGGATCGCTGGTCACCTGGGCCAGCGGGGTGCCCACCCGCCCGTCGCACAGCACGTCCAGGCCGACCGCGCGCAGCGGGCCGGCGACCGGGCCGCCCGCCCGGCCGTAACAGGCGTGCTGGCCGGTGGTGAACACCGTGTCGGCGGCCAGCTCCAGCGGGACCAGCAGGGCCGCGATCCGGCCGAAGCCCCGCTCGCGGCCCGCCAGCGCGTACGCGGTGACGAACACCCCGGCGGCGACCGCGCCCACGGTCGCCGGCGGCAGGGGGGCCCGGGACAGCAGCACGTGCGACGCGGTGCTGAGCGTCACGACGAAGGCCGTGAACAGCACCGCGCGCACGGCTCTGAGCGGGGTCCCGGATATGTCCATAGCGAGAGCAGAGTCTGTCACGTACGCGGGTAAGAGACCCCTAAAGGGTGCCTGTGAACCGGCGGGACCTACAGCCCCGGGATGCGGCCGTTGCGGAACAGGTCGACGAAGATCTGGTGGTCCGCACGCGCGCGAGCGCCGTAGCTGTGCGCGAAGTCCACCAGCAGGGGCGCGAAGCCCTCCTCGTCGGCCGCGAGTGCCGCGTCGATGGCCCGCTCGGTGGAGAACGGCACCAGGGACTCACCGGAGGTGTCGTCCGCCGCCGCGTGCATGGTGGCGGTGGCCCGGCCCAGGTCGGCGACGACGGCGGCGATCTCCTCCGGGTCGTCGATGTCGCCCCAGTCCAGGTCCACGGCGTACGGCGAGACCTCGGCGACCAGCTGGCCCGCGCCGTCCAGCTCGGTCCAGCCGAGCCACGGGTCGGCGTGCGCCTGCAGGGCACGCTGGGAGATCACCGTGCGGTGGCCCTCGTGCTGGAAGTACCCCGCGATGGCCGGATCGGTGATGTGCCGGGAGACGGCCGGGGTCTGGGCCTGCTTGATGTAGATCACGACGTCGTTCTCCAGGGCGTCGCTGTGGCCCTCCAGGAGGATGTTGTACGACGGCAGGCCCGCCGAACCGATGCCGATGCCACGGCGGCCCACGACGTCCTTCACCCGGTAGGAGTCCGGGCGGGCCAGGGAGGAGTCCGGCAGTGTCTCCAGATAGCCGTCGAAGGCCGCGAGGACCTTGTAGCGGGTGGCCGCGTCCAGCTCGATGGAGCCGCCGCCCGGGGCGAAGCGGCGCTCGAAGTCGCGGATCTCGGTCATCGACTCCAGCAGCCCGAAGCGGGTCAGCGAGCGGGCGTCGCGCAGCGCGTCCAGCAGCGGACCCTGCGCGGTGTCCAGCGTGAACGGCGGCACCTCGTCCCGCTTGGCGCCCGTGGCCAGGGCGTGGATGCGCTCGCGGTACGCGGTGGCGTAGACGGTCACCAGCTCGGTGATCTGCGCGTCGCTGAGCGCCTTCGCGTACCCGATGAGCGCGACGGACGCCGCGAAGCGCTTGACGTCCCAGGTGAACGGGCCGACGTAGGCCTCGTCGAAGTCGTTGACGTTGAAGACCAGGCGGCCGTTGGAGTCCATGTACGTGCCGAAGTTCTCCGCGTGCAGATCGCCGTGGATCCACACGCGCGAGGTGCGGTCGTCCAGGTACGGGCCGCCGCGCTTCTCCGCGTCGAGGTCGTGGTAGAAGAGGCCCGCCGTGCCTCGGTAGAACGCGAACGCCGAGGCCGCCATCTTCCGGAATTTCACCCGGAACGCGGCCGGGTCGGCGGCCAGGAGCCGGCCGAAGGCGGTGTCGAAGACGGCGAGGATCTCCTCGCCGCGCTGCTCGTCGTTGAGCTGGGGGACCGACATCGCGGGGTGCCTCCTGGTGCGGGACGGGTGATGCGTGAATGTGTATGAATGGGTACGACAGCGCTTCCGCCGTCTCCAACGGGCGACGCCACGCGGGAGTGCCCGGTTCCCGCATGAAGGTACGCGGACGCGGCCCTCGCGTGTCAGTGCCGGGGCATAGACTTCGACGCTGTCCCCCGGAGTGTCCGCCCATCCGTCGCCCAGTGTTTCCGTTGGAGGCCATACCGTGTCAAAGCCGCCCTTCACGCACCTGCATGTCCACACCCAGTACTCACTGCTGGACGGTGCCGCGCGGCTGAAGGACATGTTCAACGCCTGCAACGAGATGGGCATGACGCACATCGCCATGTCCGACCACGGCAACCTCCATGGGGCGTACGACTTCTTCCACTCCGCGAAGAAGGCCGGAATCACCCCGATCATCGGCATCGAGGCGTATGTCGCCCCCGAGTCCCGGCGCAACAAGCGCAAGATCCAATGGGGCCAGCCGCACCAGAAGAGGGACGACGTCTCCGGTTCCGGTGGCTACACCCACAAGACGATGTGGGCGGTGAACAAGACCGGCCTGCACAACCTCTTCCGGCTGTCCTCGGACGCGTACGCGGAGGGCTGGCTGCAGAAGTGGCCCCGGATGGACAAGGAGACCATCGCCCAGTGGTCCGAGGGGATCGTCGCCTCCACCGGCTGCCCCTCCGGCGAGGTGCAGACCAGGCTCCGCCTGGGCCAGGAGGAGGAGGCCCTCAAGGCGGCGGCGGACTACCAGGACATCTTCGGCAAGGACCGCTACTTCCTGGAGCTGATGGACCACGGCATCGAGATCGAGCACCGGGTCCGTGACGGTCTGCTGGAGATCGGCAAGAAGCTCGGCATCCCCCCGCTGGTCACCAACGACTCGCACTACACGTACGCGCACGAGGCGGGCGCCCACGACGCCCTGCTGTGCATCCAGACCGGCAAGAACCTCTCCGACCCCGACCGCTTCAAGTTCGACGGCACCGGCTACTACCTGAAGTCCACGGACGAGATGTACGCCATCGACTCCTCGGACGCCTGGCAGGAGGGCTGCGCCAACACGCTCCTCATCGCCGAGATGGTCGACACCGCCGGCATGTTCGAGGCGAAGAACCTCATGCCGAAGTTCGACATCCCGGAGGGCTACACCGAGGTCACCTGGTTCAAGGAGGAGGTCCGCCGCGGCATGGAGCGCCGCTTCCCCGGCGGTGTCCCGGAGGACCGCCAGAAGCAGGCCGAGTACGAGATGGACGTCATCATCCAGATGGGGTTCCCGGGTTACTTCCTCGTGGTCGCCGACTTCATCATGTGGGCCAAGAACAACGGCATCGCGGTGGGCCCCGGCCGTGGTTCCGCGGCCGGCTCGATCGTCGCGTACGCCATGGGCATCACCGACCTCGACCCGATCCCGCACGGCCTGATCTTCGAGCGGTTCCTCAACCCCGAGCGCGTCTCGATGCCCGATGTCGACATCGACTTCGACGAGCGCCGGCGCGTCGAGGTCATCCGGTACGTGACGGAGAAGTACGGCGCCGACAAGGTCGCCATGATCGGCACCTACGGCAAGATCAAGGCGAAGAACGCGATCAAGGACTCCGCGCGCGTGCTGGGCTACCCGTACGCCATGGGTGACCGCCTCACGAAGGCGATGCCCGCCGACGTCCTCGGCAAGGGCATCGACCTGAACGGCATCACGGACCCTTCGCACCCCCGCTACAGCGAGGCGGGCGAGATCCGCTCGATGTACGAGAACGAGCCGGACGTGAAGAAGGTCATCGACACCGCCAAGGGCGTCGAGGGCCTGGTCCGGCAGATGGGCGTGCACGCGGCCGGCGTGATCATGTCCAGCGAGACCATCACCGAGCACGTCCCGGTCTGGGTGAGGCACACCGACAACGTGACCATCACGCAGTGGGACTATCCGAGCTGTGAGTCGCTCGGCCTGCTGAAGATGGACTTCCTCGGCCTGCGCAACCTCACGATCATGGACGACGCCGTCAAGATGGTGAAGGCCAACAAGGGCGTCGACATCGACCTGCTGAGCCTCCCGCTGGACGATCCGACGACCTTCGAGCTGCTCCAGCGCGGCGACACCCTCGGCGTCTTCCAGTTCGACGGCGGCCCCATGCGTTCGCTGCTGCGCCTGATGAAGCCCGACAACTTCGAAGACATCTCCGCCGTGTCGGCGCTCTACCGTCCGGGCCCGATGGGCATGGACTCGCACACCAACTACGCGCTGCGCAAGAACAAGCTCCAGGAGATCACGCCGATCCACAAGGAGCTCGAGGAGCCCCTCAGGGAGGTCCTGGACGTCACCTACGGCCTGATCGTCTACCAGGAGCAGGTACAGAAGGCCGCCCAGATCATCGCGGGCTACTCGCTCGGCGAGGCCGACATCCTCCGCCGTGTGATGGGCAAGAAGAAGCCCGACGAACTGGCGAAGAACTTCACCATCTTCCAGGCCGGAGCGAAGAAGAACGGCTACAGCGACGAGGCCATCCAGGCCCTGTGGGACGTGCTGGTCCCCTTCGCCGGCTACGCGTTCAACAAGGCGCACTCGGCGGCGTACGGCCTGGTGTCGTACTGGACCGCCTACCTCAAGGCGAACTACCCCGCCGAGTACATGGCCGCCCTGCTGACCTCCGTCAAGGACGACAAGGACAAGTCGGCGGTCTACCTCAACGAGTGCCGCCGCATGGGCATCCGGGTGCTCCCGCCGAACGTCAACGAGTCCGAGTCGAACTTCGCCGCCCAGGGCGACGACGTGATCCTCTTCGGTCTCTCCGCCGTCCGCAACGTCGGCACCAACGTCGTCGAGTCGATCATCAAGTGCCGCAAGGCCAAGGGGAAGTACGCCTCCTTCCCCGACTACCTCGACAAGGTCGAGGCGGTGGTCTGCAACAAGCGCACCACGGAATCGCTCATCAAGGCCGGTGCCTTCGACGAGATGGGGCACACCCGCAAGGGGCTCACCGCGCAGTACGAGCCGATGATCGACAATGTGGTCGCGGTCAAGCGCAAGGAGGCCGAGGGCCAGTTCGACCTCTTCGGCGGCATGGGCGAGGAGACCAGCACCGAGCCCGGCTTCGGACTCGACGTGGAGTTCGGCACCGACGAGTGGGACAAGACCTACCTGCTCGCCCAGGAGCGGGAGATGCTCGGTCTGTACGTCTCCGACCACCCGCTCTTCGGCCTGGAGCACGTCCTCGCCGACAAGGCCGACGCGGGTATCTCCCAGCTGACCGGCGGCGAGCACTCCGACGGGGCCGTCGTCACCATCGGCGGCATCATCTCCGGCCTCCAGCGCAAGATGACCAAGCAGGGCAACGCCTGGGCCATCGCCACCGTGGAGGACCTGGCGGGCTCCATCGAGTGCATGTTCTTCCCGGCCACCTACCAGCTGGTGTCGACCCAACTCGTCGAGGACGCCGTGGTCTTCGTCAAGGGGCGGCTCGACAAGCGCGAGGACGTGCCCCGGCTCGTCGCCATGGAGTTGATGGTCCCGGACCTGTCCAACGCGGGCACCAACGCGCCGGTGATCCTCACCATCCCGGCCACCAGGGTCACTCCGCCCATGGTCAGCCGCCTCGGCGAGATCCTCAGCCACCACAAGGGCGACAGCGAGGTCCGGATCAAGCTCCAGGGCCCGCGCAAGACCACCGTGCTCCGCCTGGACCGGCACCGGGTCAAGCCCGACCCGGCGCTGTTCGGCGACCTGAAGGTGCTGCTCGGCCCGTCCTGCCTGGCCGGCTGAGGCCGTCCCGGCATGAAGGGGCGCACCCGAGACGGGTGCGCCCCTTACGTGTGCCGGGCTTCAACTGCCCTTTAGTTGTGGCCGAAGCTCTTCTGCTTCTTGTTGCGCGCGGCATCCGAAGGGCTGCCCGGGACGGCCGCCATCGGCGGCTCGTGCTCCTCCGCGGAAGGACGCTGCGCGTGTTCGCCGTGCTGCGCGCGGTTCTGCGGACCGGCCTGCTTGCGGTTCTTGTTCTTGGCCATGGTGATCTGCCTCCTGTGGGGGATCTAGGGGCCAGGGCCGGATCCAGATTCACATAGGCTGATAACAGCCGCATGTCGGATAATTACCGTGTGTGACAGGGTCGGTGGGCGGACGAGATCCGGAAACGCCACGCCGAAGATCGAGTTCGGGCCGTTAACCCCCGCGCGGTCGGGCAGACTCGAAGGAAGTCCGAAGCAAAGCCTCCCGGGAAGAGGGTGAGTCGCGTGGACCGCTGCATCGTCCTGGTGGACGCCGGGTATCTGCTGGGAGCCGCCGCCAGCCTCCTCGCCGGTGAGCCCTCGCGATCCCGGATCACCGTCGACCACCCCGCGCTGATCCAGGCACTGCGGGAACGCGCGGAGTCCGACACCGAGCGCCCGCTGCTGCGCATCTACTGGTTCGACGGCGCCCCCGACCGGGTCCCCCAGCCGGAGCACCGCCGGCTGCGCGTGATGCCCCGGGTCACCGTCCGGCTGGGCGCTCTCACCCGCAGCGACGGACGCTGGGCGCAGAAGGGCGTCGACGCCGCCATGCACGCCGAGCTGACCGAGCTGGCCCGCAACCGGGCCTGCTCCGACGTCGTCCTCGTCACCGGCGACGGCGATCTGCTGCCCGGGATGATGGCGGCCAAGGAGCACGGCGTCGCCGTCCACCTGTGGGCCGTACAGGCCGCCGACGGTGACTACAACCAGTCCGAGGATCTGGTCGCCGAGGCCGACGAACGGCGCGTGCTGGACCGGGCCTGGATCACCCAGGCCGTCCGCGCCAAGGAGCTGACCGGCGTCTGCGCCACGCCACCCGCGCCCCGCCCCGAGATCGCCGCGATCCTCTCCGCGCCGCTGCCCGAGTCCGCGCCCGGCACGGCGGCCGAGCGGCCCCGCGAGCAGCCCGCGCACCCCCCGGCCACCCAGGCCGCGGAGAACGGCGCCGCGGAGCGGGTCCCGGCGGCCAAGGGCGTCCCCACCCCCAAGGATCTGGCCGTGCTGCGCGCACCCGGCAGCCAGCCCGTGCAGCACCCGGCGACCGCGACCCTGCGCTGGTCGTCCGACAAGGGCTGGGTCGAGCGGCCGGGCCCGGTCTCCGAGGCCCCCGAGGTGGCCTCCATGCCGACGCTGGCCCAGCTCACCACCGCCGAGCAGCGGTGGGCCGACCGGGAGGAGGACATCACCACCGTCGGCGGCGACCCGTACGAGGTGGGGCAGGTCTTCGCCCGCCGCTGGATGTCCCGGCTCGGCGACCAGACCCATCTGCAACGGCTCTCGCAGCTGTATCCGCGCATCCCGCACCGGATCGACGGGGAGCTGCTGCGGTACGCGGCGCGGTTCGGGCTGCTCGCGCACAAGGACGACCAGATCGACGAGCACGACCGTTACGCCATCCGGGCGGGGTTCTGGCGGGAGTTCGACGTTCCGGCGGCTGCCGAACCGCACGCGCCCACCGCTGACTGAATCCCGCGTAGCCGCCCCCGAAGGCGAGTAAAGACCCCCGACCCCGTAGGCTCGTCCCTTGTGATGACGCGCGCGGCACAGGCACTTCGGTACGACGAGGTCGTACGCGTGCGCGGGCTCAGCAAGACCTATCCGGCCGTACGGGGCCGCCGGGGCGCGTCCGGCACCCCCGAGGTGCGGGCCACCGACGGGGTGGAGCTGGACGTGCGCCGCGGCGAGGTCTTCGGACTGCTCGGCCCGAACGGCGCCGGCAAGTCCACCCTCGTACGGCAGCTCACCGGTCTGCTGCGCCCGGACACCGGCAGCGTCGAGATCCTCGGCCACGACATCGTGCGGCACCCCGAGCGGGCCGCCCGCCTCCTCGCCTACCTGGGCCAGGAGTCCACCGCCCTGGACGAGCTGACCGTCTCCCTCGCCGCCGAGACCACCGCACGTCTGCGCGGCCTGGACGCACGGCGGGCGCGGACCGAGCGGGACGCGGTGCTGGAGGAGCTGGGGCTCACCCCGATCGCGGGACGGGCGCTGAAGAAGCTGTCCGGCGGTCAGCGGCGGCTCGCCTGCTTCGCCACCGCCCTCGTCGGCGAGCGGCCACTGCTCGTGCTGGACGAGCCGACCACCGGCATGGACCCGGTGGCCCGGCGCGCCGTCTGGGCGGCCGTGGACCGGCGGCGGGCCGAACAGGGTACGACCGTGCTGCTGGTCACGCACAACGTCATCGAGGCCGAGACGGTCCTGGACCGGGTCGCCGTGCTCGACCAGGGCCGGGTCATCGCCTGCGACACCCCCGCCGGGCTCAAGGCACAGGTGGCCGGCGAGGTCCGGGTGGAGCTGGTGTGGCGGGAGCGGGCGCCGCTGGAGGTGCCCGAGGTGGCCGTCCTGCGGGAGCGGGCCGTGGAGTCCGGACGGCGCTGGACGCTGCGGCTCGCGCCCGAGGAGGCCCGCGCCGTCGTCGCCACCGTGACCGGCGGCGCCGCCTTCGCCGCCCTGGACG
This sequence comes from Streptomyces sp. NPDC053076, assembly GCF_044546845.1. Taxonomy (NCBI): domain Bacteria; kingdom Bacillati; phylum Actinomycetota; class Actinomycetes; order Kitasatosporales; family Streptomycetaceae; genus Streptomyces; species Streptomyces sp. NPDC053076. The sequence goes on from NZ_JBITZL010000002.1 coordinate 1,093,307, forward strand.
ACTTCACGCTCGCCACGCCCAGCCTGGAGGACGTCTACCTGGCGCTGGGCGGCGAGGCGCGGCAGGGCCTGGTGAGGGCGTGAACGAGCGGGCCGCGGAATGCGTAGGGATCTGCGCGACTGCCGTAGGGAAGAGGAGCAGCTCGTCGTGAGTGTCGTACCCGCCGAGGTTCTGCCGGGCGGCGCCCGGGCCGTGCCGGAGACGGCGCCCCGCGCGGCCGAGCTGGGCCCGCCCGTGCGGCTGTGGCCGTCGCTGGTGGCCGTCTACCGGGCGCAGCTGTCCCGGGCCCGGGTGGCGCGGATCCCCTTGCTGTTCGTGGCGACCTTCCAGTCCGTCGGCATCACCGTGATGATGCGCGGAGTCGTGGACAGCGGCCCCGAGGCCCAGTCCGTGGTGGCCGGGTCGTCCGTGCTGGTCGTGGCGTACGTGGCGCTGAATCTGCTGTCGCAGTACTTCGGGCAGCTGCGGGCCAGCGGCGGCCTCGACCACTACGCCACGCTGCCGGTGCCGCCGGCCGCCGTGGTGCTGGGCGCGGCGGCGGCGTACGCCTCCTTCACCGTGCCGGGGACCGTGGTGACCGCCGTCTTCGGCTGCGCGCTGTTCGGACTGCCGCTGGCCAACCTGTGGATCCTGGTGGCGGTCATCCCGCTCGCCGGGGCCGCGCTGGCCGGGCTCGGCGCGGCCTGCGGGCTGCTCGCGCCCCGCCCGGAGCTGGCCACCCTGCTCGGGCAGCTGGGCATGTCGGCGGCGCTGCTGCTGGGCGTGCTGCCGGCCGACCGGATGCCGGAGGCCGTACGGCTGGCCCGCGATCTGCTGCCCTCGACCTACGGCGTGGAGGCGTACGCCCGGACCTTCGGGCCGCACCCGGACTGGGCCGTCGTCCTCGTTGACCTGGGGGTGTGCGCGGGGGTCGGAGTGGTCTCCCTGGCCGTGGCGACCCGGGCCTACCGCAGGGCCGCCGTCCGGTGACGCGGCGCACAGGGCGACCTGGCACGATGGCAGGGTGACCGCACCGTTGACTCCGCCACCGCCGCCGCACGACGACTCCCCGCACCAGGTCCGGCAGGCTCCGCCGACCGCCGGGGCCCCCGCCGGGGGCGGGTACGAACAGGACGGTCCCGGCCTGCGGACGGAACTGCGGGAGGCCGCCGTGCTCGCGGTGGTGTCGGCGCTCGGCGGAGTGCTGCTGGGGCTGCTGTGGTGGTGGCTGGCGCCACACGTGCCGCTGGTCGGCGACGAGATCGACAAGAGCTGGGCCGTCTACCTGAAGGACACCGAGGGAGAGCAGGCGGTCGGGGTGGACGGTACGTTCACCCTGCTGGGCCTCGCCTTCGGGCTGGTCATCGGGGTCGTGGCGTTTCTGTGGCGGCGGCGCGGGGGTGTGCCGCTCGTCGTGGCACTGGGCCTCGGCGGGCTGCTGGGATCCCTGCTGGCCTGGCGGCTCGGGGTCTGGCTGGGACCCGAGTCCGACGTGCTCGCGCATGCGCAGGCCGTCGGCAGGGGAGTGACGTTCCCGGCGCCGCTGAAGCTCTCGGCGAAGGGCGCGCTGCTGGCATGGCCGCTCGCCGGGTTGCTGGCGCACATCGGTCTGACCGCGCTGTTCGGGCCCCGGGATCCCGAGCCGCCGTATCCGCAGCAGCCGTAGCGCTCTCCGTCCGTCGGCCCGGCACGGCCGGCACGGTCGGCCGAAGAATGTTCAGGTCCGTCCGCTGGGCACGGCACAGCCGGCCGAAGAACGTTTCCGCCCGTCCGCCCGGCACAGCCGCCCGGCACAGCCGGCCGGGGCTGGTGTGCCGGGCGGCGGCGAGGGTGCCGTCTCAGTCCCGGCCGATCGGTGCCAGCACCGCGTCCGTCAGCTTCGCCAGGTCCTGCGGCGCCAGCTCCACCTCGAGACCTCGCCGGCCCGCCGACACACAGATCGTCGCGTGGGCCCCGGCCGAGTCGTCGAGGACCGTGCGCAGCCTCTTGCGCTGGCCCAGCGGGGAGATGCCACCGCGGACGTAGCCCGTGGTGCGCTCGGCCAGGGCCGGGTCGGCCATGGCCGCCCGTTTGCCGCCCACCGCCGCCGCCAGGGCCTTCAGGTCCAGGGAACCGGCCACCGGGACCACGCCGACCACCAGGGAGCCGTCCACGTCGGCCACCAGGGTCTTGAAGACGCGGTCGGGGGAGACGCCCATCGCCTCCGCCGCCTCCTCGCCGTAAGAGGGGTGGGAGGGGTCGTGGTCGTAGGCATGCACGGTGAAGTCCACGCCCGCCGTCGTCAGGGCGACCGTGGCGGGCGTACCACCGGACTGCTGCTGCTTCTTCGACTTCTTCGCCATCGCAGTGTCTGGGCCTCGGCCTTCCGGTCTTCCGGTTTCTCAGTTCAGGCTGGTCGGCGTCCGCGTCAGCTCGAACGCGGGCAACGACGGCAGGTTACGGATGATCGCCGTCTCCGCGCGAAGGAGTTTCAGCTCGTCCCGCAGCCGGGACGCGGTGTCCGGCGCCTGGAGCAGCCGCTGCTTGGTCGGTGTGTCGTGCACCATCGCCGCCGCCACCAGGTACGACACCACGCTCGGGTCGTCCGGCAGTTCGGCACCGGTGGACATCGACCGTTCCCGGGCGCCCGCCAGACGCTTCTGGTACTGGCGGAAGGAGCGCAGGACGCCCTCCGCCAGCGCGCCGGCCTCGTCCCCCGGCTCCTCCGGCAGCTCCTCCAGCTCGGCGGTGAGGAACGGGCCCGACGCGTCCACGGACAGCAGCCGCACCCGGGTCGTACCGGTCGCCAGCACCTCGAACGTGCCGTCGGACCGCTCCCGGATGGTCGCCGCGTCCGCCACACAGCCCACCTCGTGCAGGGCCTTGAGCGGATCGGGGCCGAAACCCGCGGCCGGGCCCCGCTCGGGCTGTGCCGTGGGATCCGGCATGCCCGGGGCGCTCGGCGCGATTTCGTGGCCGTCGCGGATGGCGGTGACGGCGAACCGGCGCGGCTCGTCCTCCGGGGTCTTCAGCAGATCGCGCATCATGGCGCGATAACGCTCCTCGAAGATGTTCAGCGGCAGCACGAGACCCGGGAACAGCACCGAGTTCAGCGGAAAGAGCGGGAGACGGGCGGTGGTCACGGCGCCCCAGCCTAATGGTCTGCGGCGCGGGCGTGTCCGCCGTGGCCGCCGAAGGGCTCCGGCGGCACCGGCAGCAGCCCGGCCGGGACGGGTCCCCGGCCCGCCGTCTCCAGGTGTTCGCGCAGGCGCAGGAAGTGGCCGAGCGGGTCGTCGGAGAACCGGTCCCAGGGGAACGAGGTGGCGTACGGGCCGATCAGCCGCAGCTGGATCCGGGCGTCCTCCCAGCGGTCCAGCCTGAGCAGGACGTACAGCAGCTTGTTGCGCACCTCGGCGGAAGCCGGGTCGGCCGCCGGGAGACGCCCGGACAGCGCGATCGCACGGTCCGCCGCCGCGCCCAGCCGGGCACGGGGCACGGCGGGCCCGCAGCCGTCGGTCAGGTAGCCGAAGGCCGCCCGGGCGGGCAGGGCCTGGACCAGCGAGTCGGCCGGGGCGTCCTGCGCGGCCCGGTCGGCGAAGTCGAAGCATTCGCGGTGTGAGCCGTGCCAGGAGGAGGCCAGGTAGCGCAGGGCGGCCACATGGCAGCCGTAGTGGTGCGGGGAGCGCCGGACGGCCGCCTCCCACAGTTCCTCGAAGTAGCGGTGTCCGGCCCGGGAGCCGCGCGCGTGGTCCAGTGCGAGCCGCCAGGGCACCGGGTCGCGGTCGTCGGCGCGGGCGGCGGCGGTGATCAGCGGGCTCACCTCGCGCAGCAGCTCGGCCCGGGCCGGCGAGGGCCAGGCGCGGTCCACCGCCAGCTGGGTGCCGACCAGCAGCGCCCCGGGGTCGTCCGGGGTGGTGGCACGCCACTCCTCGTACCACTCGGGGCGCGAGCGGGCGAAGGCGGCCAGGCGCCGCACGTACCGGTCCCGGGGCTCCCACTCGGCCGCGGCCCGGGTGGCGGCGAGCAGGCCGGCCGCGGTGGCCCACTCGCCCCGGCCGGCCGCGACGAGCGCGGGGGAGAGGCGGTCGTCGGGCGCGTCGAGCACGGCCTCGTCCCCGGCCGGTGGTCGGCCGGCCGGGCGCGCGGGGCGTTTGGTCATCCGGGTGGTGCGGATGAACGAAGGCAGCAGAGCCATGGTGCCGACCATTGAAGGTCCGCAGGTCGGGGCGGCGCCAGAGGGTTGTGGCAAGTCATGGAAGGTTGTACGGCGTACGGTCAAGGACCGGTAAAGGGTGAATGTTCATATTGTGTGCGCGTGCGGCGGGTGAGTGGTGTGAGTGAGCGATGTGCCGCGGTGGTGACGGCTCAGGGGCGGGGCGTGGGCGCCTCGGCCCGTCACCGGCGGGTGCACGGGCCCGCGGCCGTCCGTTCCGTCAGCTCCTGCGCAGCATCCGGGTCGCGCCCGCCGCCACCGTCGTCGCCAGGACCCAGCCGAGCAGGACCATCGCGGCCCCGACCCACTGCCAGCCGCCGCGCAGCTGCCATTGGCCGGCCTGGCCCAGGTCGATCACCGGCAGCAGCAGGTCCAGTGTGAACAGCGCCGGGTTCCAGGCCGGATGGCCGCCGGGGTTCATGGGCGGATGGTCCGCGTGCGCGAACGCGAGCGTGCCCGCCGCCCACAGCACCGCCATCCACACCGCGGCCCGGCCCGGGCGGTAGCCGTAGGCCACGGTCCAGTCCTGTGCGAACCCCCAGATCTTGGCGGCCGGCGGCAGCGTCTCGCGCCGCCGGCGCTGCTTGGCGAGGAGCACCTCGCGCGCGTCCTCGTCCTCCCCGGCGGCCCGCAGCACGGCGGCCAGCCGCTCGTACGGCTCCGGGGCGTACTCGGCGGTGGCCGCCGCCACCCAGTCCAGGCGCCGGGTCAGCGGGAACGGGCCCTGCGGCACCAGGTTCTCGTAGCTGAACCCGCCCATGTGCAGGTTGCCCGCGTCCGGCCAGCTGCTCGCGCGGTCCACCAGGGTCGTGATCCGGGCGCCCGACAGCAGGACCTTGCCGAGCTGCGGCTTGTCCCCGAGGAAGCGCAGCTCCGGCGTCTGCACGCGGCGCAGCGACAGCACCTGGTCGGCGGTGAGGACGAACCGGGCCCGCTCCAGGTCGACGGCGTCCCCGAACCGCCCGTCGTCCAGCCGCACCCCGCCCCGGCACTCGAACCGCTGGATGCGGGTCCCGCGCGCGGGGGTCGTGCCGCTCAGCAGCGGGCTGCCCACGCCGGCCGGGGTCAGATACAGGGTGCGCTCGACCGTCATCTGGGGGGCGTTCAGGGCGAAGCGGGAGTAGGGGTTGCTGAGCTGCGCGCCGCGCAGGCTGAGCGAGACGCCGACCTGGGCGCCGCGCAGGCTCATCTCGCCGTGCGACTCCAGCATCTCCGCCTGGAGGTCCTGGCCGACGGTCATGCCGTCGGCCGCGATCGACCGGCCGCTGCGGTCGCGGTACGCGATCACCTGGTTGAGCAGCAGGTCGGTGCCGATGTGCGCGTCCGTCAGCCGGACCCCGTTACGGAACCGGCAGCGGGGCAGATGGAGGTCGCCCTCCGTGTGCACCCGGGCCGCCTCCAGGCGCGGCACCGAGCAGTCCACCAGGCGTACGGTCGTGAACCGGGCCTCCGGCAGCCGGACCTCCTGGTCGAAGCGGCAGCCGCGCAGCTCCACGTACGGCGTGACCAGGCCGCCCGCCAGATCCAGGACGCCGGTGATCCGCACGCCGACGAGCTTCAGCGAGGACACCCGGCCGGCGAGCGCCGGCGGGCCGTCCAGCAGCAGCCAGCAGACGATGCGGGCCCGCACGGTCCGCTCCGGACCCCAGGGATGCCCGCCGTGCGGATCGTCCACCGCGAAGTCCCCGCTGCTCAGGTCGTACAGGCTGCCGTTGCGGAAGGCCTGCCACATGCCCGCCTCGGTCGCGGTCAGGTCGTCCGGCAGGTCCCCGGCGCGGACGCCGGTCCCCTCGGTCACCGCTCTTCCTTCTCCCTCGCCCCTGCGGGCTACTAGTGGGTCACTTGTGTCGTACTGGCGTTCATGCCCGGTGGGTGACGTCTCGAACACAAAGAGTGAATGCGATCTTCCGGGTTCCGGCCAGCCTCTGTACCAGTCATTGGCCCACGTTCTGTATCAGCCATTGATACGCGCGAACGGCTCCCGACGGCGGTCTGAGAGAATTGGGACTGTGATTTCCCGAATCGATCTGCGCGGCGATGCCCTTCCCGAGGGCCCCGCCCTGCGCGACCTGCTGCCCCGAGCCGACTTCGACGTTCAGGCCGCCCTGGAGAAGGTGCGTCCGATCTGCGAGGCCGTGCATCATCGTGGCGACGCGGCGCTGATCGACTTCGCCGAGAAGTTCGACGGAGTACGGCTGGAAACCGTCCGTGTCCCGGCCCAGGCGCTCACCGACGCGCTCGCCGGCCTCGACCCGGCGGTGCGCGCCGCCCTGGAGGAGTCCATCCGCCGCGCCCGGCTGGTCCACCGCGAGCAGCGCCGGGCGACGCGCACCACCCAGGTCGTGCCCGGCGGCGCGGTCACCGAGAAGTGGGTGCCGGTCGAGCGCGTCGGGCTGTACGCGCCCGGTGGCCGCTCGGTCTACCCGTCCTCCGTGATCATGAACGTGGTGCCCGCGCAGGAGGCCGGTGTCGAGTCCATCGCGCTCGCCTCACCGGCCCAGGCCGACTTCGGCGGCCTGCCGCACCCGACGATCCTCGCGGCCTGCGCCCTGCTCGGCGTGGACGAGGTGTACGCGGCCGGCGGCGCCACCGCCGTCGCGATGTTCGCCCACGGCACCGAGTCCTGCCCGCCCGCCAACATGGTCACCGGCCCCGGCAACATCTGGGTCGCCGCCGCCAAGCGCTACTTCACCGGCAAGATCGGCATCGACGCCGAGGCCGGCCCCACCGAGATCGCGGTCCTCGCGGACGCCACCGCCGACCCGGTGCACGTCGCCTCGGACCTGATCAGCCAGGCCGAGCACGACCCGCTCGCGGCGGCCGTCCTGGTCACCGACTCCGTCGAACTGGCGGACGCGGTGGAGAGGGAACTGGAGCCGCAGGTCGCGGCCACCAAGCACATCGACGACCGGATCGTGCCCGCGCTCAAGGGCAGGCAGTCCGCGATCGTCCTCGTGGACGGCGTCGAGGAGGGCCTGAAGGTGGTCGACGCGTACGGCGCCGAGCACCTGGAGATCCAGACGGCCGACGCCGCCGCGGTCGCGGACCGGGTGAAGAACGCCGGCGCGATCTTCATCGGTCCCTGGGCCCCCGTCTCGCTCGGCGACTACGCGGCCGGGTCCAACCACGTCCTGCCCACCGGTGGCTGCGCCTGCCACTCCTCGGGCCTGTCCGTGCAGTCGTTCCTGCGCGGTATCCACATCGTCGACTACACGCAGGACGCGCTGGCCGAGGTCGCGCACCACGTGGTGACGCTGGCGGAGGCGGAGGACCTCCCGGCGCACGGCGCGGCGATCAAGGCGAGGTTCGGCTGGAAGGTACCCGAGAGCAAGTGACCGGCATCGACGATCTCCCCGTCCGGGACGAGCTGCGCGGCAAGTCCCCCTACGGCGCGCCCCAGTTGGACGTGCCCGTCCGGCTGAACACCAACGAGAACCCCTACCCGCTGCCCGAGCCGCTGGTCGAGCGGATCGCGGAGCGGGTGCGTGACGCCGCCCGCGATCTGAACCGCTACCCGGACCGGGACGCGGTCCAGCTGCGCACCGAGCTGGCCAAGTACCTGACGAGGACGGGCAAGTACCCGCTCGGCATGCAGAACGTGTGGGCCGCCAACGGCTCCAACGAGGTCATCCAGCAGCTGCTGCAGACCTTCGGCGGACCGGGCCGTACGGCGATCGGCTTCGAGCCGTCGTACTCGATGCACGCGCTCATCGCGCGCGGGACGGGCACCGGCTGGATCGCGGGTCCGCGCAACGAGGACTTCACGATCGACCGCGCCGCCGCCGAGCGGGCCATCGCCGAGCACAGGCCCGACGTCGTCTTCATCACCACCCCCAACAACCCCACCGGCAACGCCGTCCCGGCGGAGACGGTCCTCGCGCTGTACGAGGCGGCCCAGGCGGCCAGGCCGTCCATGGTGATCGTGGACGAGGCGTACGTCGAGTTCAGCCACGGCGAGTCGCTGCTGCCGCTGCTGGCGGGCCGCCCCCGCCTGGTCGTCTCCCGGACCATGTCGAAGGCGTTCGGCGCGGCCGGCCTGCGACTCGGCTACCTCGCGGCCGACCCGGCGGTCGTGGACGCCGTACAGCTCGTCCGGCTGCCGTACCACCTGTCGGCGATCACCCAGGCGACCGCGCTGGCCGCGCTGGAGCACACCGACACGCTGCTGGGGTACGTCGAGCAGCTGAAGGCGGAACGGGACCGGCTGGTCACCGAGCTCCGGGCGATCGGCTACGAGGTCACCGAGTCGGACGCCAACTTCGTGCAGTTCGGGCGGTTCGACGACGCCCACGAGGTCTGGCGGAAGATCCTCGACCGGGGTGTCCTGGTCCGGGACAACGGCGTGCCCGGGTGGCTGCGGGTGTCCGCCGGAACCCCCGAAGAGAACGACGCGTTCCTCGACGCGGTCCGTGAAGTCAAGAAGGAGCCCCAGGTATGAGCCGCGTAGGACGTGTGGAGCGCACCACGAAGGAGACCTCGGTCCTCGTCGAGATAGACCTCGACGGCACCGGGAAGACCGACATCGCCACCGGCGTCGGCTTCTACGACCACATGCTCGACCAGCTCGGCCGGCACGGCCTGTTCGATCTGACCGTGAAGACCGACGGCGACCTGCACATCGATTCCCACCACACCATCGAGGACACCGCCCTCGCGCTGGGCGCCGCCTTCAAGCAGGCCCTCGGCGACAAGGTGGGCATCTACCGCTTCGGCAACTGCACGGTCCCGCTGGACGAGTCCCTCGCCCAGGTCACCGTCGACCTCTCCGGCCGCCCCTACCTCGTGCACACCGAGCCCGAGAAGATGGCGCCGATGATCGGCGAGTACGACACGACGATGACCCGGCACATCCTGGAGTCCTTCGTCGCCCAGGCGCAGATCGCGCTGCACGTGCACGTGCCGTACGGCCGCAACGCCCACCACATCGTGGAGTGCCAGTTCAAGGCGCTGGCCCGGGCACTGCGGTACGCCTCCGAGCGCGACCCGCGCGCGGCCGGCATCCTCCCGTCGACGAAGGGCGCGCTGTAACCCATGACCGGTCTGTCCACCCTCCTGATCGTCGTCGGCCTCTTCCTCGTCGGCGGGATCATCTCCTTCGTCAAGCAGAAGATGCCCACGAGCCTCATCGTGCTGCTCTCCATCGGCGCGGCCATGTGCCTGGTCGCGGGTGTCATGCGACTGGAGGTGTGGAGCTGATGAGCGCACCGAAGAAGGTCGTCGTCTTCGACTACGGCTTCGGCAACATCCGTTCCGCCGAGCGTGCCCTCGCGCGCGTGGGAGCCGATGTCGAGATCACGCGCGACTTCGACAAGGCGATGAACGCCGACGGCCTGCTGGTGCCGGGCGTCGGTGCCTTCGCCGCCTGCATGCGGGGCCTGCGCGGCGCCCGCGGTGACTGGGTCGTGGACCGGCGCCTGTCCGGCGGGCGCCCGGTCATGGGCATCTGCGTCGGCATGCAGATCCTCTTCGCGCGCGGCATCGAGCACGGCGTGGAGGCCGAGGGCCTGGACGAGTGGCCCGGCACGGTCGAGCCGCTCCAGGCCGACGTGGTGCCGCACATGGGCTGGAACACCGTGGACGCCCCGGCCGACTCACAGCTGTTCGCCGGCCTGGACGCCGACACCCGCTTCTACTTCGTGCACTCCTACGCCGTGCACGACTGGCGGCTGGAGGCCCACAACCCGGTGATAGCGGCCCCCAAGGTGACCTGGTCGACGCACGGCAAGCCGTTCGTGGCCGCCGTGGAGAACGGCGCCCTGTGGGCCACGCAGTTCCACCCCGAGAAGTCCGGCGACGCCGGCGCCCAGCTCCTCACCAACTGGATCGGAACCCTGTAGACCATGGCCAAGCTCGAACTCCTCCCCGCCGTCGACGTCCGCGACGGCCAGGCCGTCCGTCTCGTGCACGGCGAGTCCGGGACCGAGACCTCCTACGGCTCGCCGCTGGAGGCCGCCCTCGCCTGGCAGCGCTCCGGCGCCGAGTGGCTGCACCTGGTCGACCTGGACGCCGCGTTCGGCACCGGTGACAACCGCGCGCTGATCGCCGAGGTCGCGGGGGCGATGGACATCAAGGTGGAGCTGTCCGGCGGCATCCGCGACGACGACACCCTCGCCGCCGCCCTCGCCACCGGCTGCACCCGGGTGAACCTCGGCACCGCCGCCCTGGAGACCCCCGAGTGGGTCGCCAGGGTCATCGCCGAGCACGGCGACAAGATCGCGGTCGGCCTGGACGTGCGCGGCACCACCCTGCGCGGCCGTGGCTGGACCCGTGACGGCGGCGACCTCTACGAGACGCTGGAGCGTCTGAACAAGGAGGGCTGCGCCCGTTACGTCGTCACCGACATCGCCAAGGACGGCACGCTCCAGGGCCCGAACCTGGAGCTGCTGAAGAACGTCTGCGCGGCGACGGACCGGCCGGTCGTGGCGTCCGGCGGCGTGTCGTCCCTGGACGACCTCCGCGCCATCGCCGAGCTGGTACCCCTCGGTGTCGAGGGCTCCATCGTCGGGAAGGCCCTGTACGCGAAGGCGTTCACCCTGGAAGAGGCCCTGGAGGCGGTAGCCAAGTGAGTGACGTGCGACGCGTGTCGACCGGCGCGCCCTGGGAGGAGCAGTTCGGCTACTCCCGTGCGGTGGAGCTGCCGAACGGCCTGGTGCTGGTCTCGGGCTGCACGTCCATCGTGGACGGGCAGATCGCCGGGGGCGGCCCCTACGAGCAGGCGGTCAACTCCTTCAGCGTCGCCCTGGCGGCACTGGAACAGGTGGGTCTCGGCCGTGACGACGTCGTGCGGACGCGCATGTACCTCACGCACGCCCGGGACGTCGAGGAGGTCGGCCGTGCCCACAAGGAGCTGTTCGACTCCGTCCGGCCCGCCGCATCCATGATCATCGTCTCCGGTTTCGTCGACCCGAGCCTGGTCGTCGAGGTCGAGGTGGAGGCGTTCCGAGGAGTTCCCGCATGACCCTGGCCGTACGAGTGATCCCCTGCCTGGACGTGGACAACGGCCGGGTCGTCAAAGGTGTCAACTTCCAGAACCTGCGCGACGCGGGCGACCCCGTCGAGATGGCGAAGGTGTACGACGCCGAGGGCGCCGACGAGCTGACGTTCCTGGACATCACCGCGTCCTCGGGCGACCGGGAGACGACGTACGACGTGGTGCGCCGCACCGCCGAGCAGGTGTTCATCCCGCTGACGGTCGGCGGCGGCGTCCGCACGGCCGAGGACGTGGACCGGCTGCTGCGGGCGGGCGCGGACAAGGTGGGCGTGAACACCGCCGCGATCGCCCGCCCCGAACTGATCCGGGAGATCGCCGAGCGCTTCGGGCGTCAGGTGCTGGTCCTGTCGGTGGACGCGCGGCGCACCGAGTCGGGATCCTTCGAGGTCACGACGCACGGCGGTCGCCGCGGCACCGGGATGGACGCCGTGGAGTGGGCGCACCGGGCCGCCGAGCTGGGCGCGGGCGAGATCCTGCTGAACTCGATGGACGCGGACGGCACGAAGGACGGCTACGACCTGGAGATGATCGCGGCGGTCCGCAAGCACGTGACCGTCCCGGTGATCGCGTCCGGCGGCGCCGGCAAGCTGACCGACTTCCCGCCGGCCGTCGCGGCGGGCGCGGACGCGGTGCTGGCCGCGTCGGTGTTCCACTTCGGCGACCTGCGGATCGGCGAGGTGAAGCAGACGCTGCGGGGGGCTGGGCACCCCGTCAGGTAGAGGTCGCGGAGAGCCCCGGCCGGTGGCCGGGGCTTTCCCATGGGGAGATACGAAAGAAATATTGCGCAACTTCCATTGCGCAATATTTCTTTCGTATCTAGGGTCGGGGTATGGCTCATGACGAGGACCGCCGGATCACGGACCTGGGCACCCTGAAAGCCCTCGCCCACCCCCTGCGCATGAGGCTCTACCGCCTGCTCTTCGTCGCGGAGGCCGCCACCGCCTCGCAGCTGGCCGAACAGGTCGACGAGGCCGTCTCCCTGGTCAGCTACCACCTGCGCAAGCTGGCCGAGCACGGGCTGGTGGAGGAGGCCGAGCCGCGCAGCGCGGACGGGCGGGAGCGCTGGTGGCAGCCCTCCTCGGACGGCGTGTCCATCCACGGCGAGGACTTCCGGGACGCCCCCGAGCAGGTGAGCGCGCACCTGGCGGCCTCACGGCTGTTCCTGGACCAGCGCACCGAGATGCACCGGACCTACCTGGACGAGCGCGCCCACTGGGGGCCGGAGTGGAGCCAGGCGGCCTACGACTCCGAGTCCCTTCTGCGGCTCACGGCCGGTGAACTGGCCGACCTGAAGAAGGACCTGCGCGACCTGCTCAAGCGCTACGACGAGCAGGGCCGCGCCCGTGAGACCGCCGGCGACACCGCAGGGCGTGAGCACGTCGCGCTGCACGTGTACGGCTTCCCGTTCCGCGTCTGAGAGGACACCCCTTTCGTGACCGCCACGCTCCTGCCGCCGACGACCGCGCAGGCCCACCGCGACCCGAACGTCCTGCGCTGGCTCACCGCCTACACCTCCTCGATGCTCGGCGACAGCGTCTACTACCTCGCCCTGTCCTGGGCCGCCGTGCAGGCCGGCACCCCGGCCCAGGCCGGGCTCGTGATGGCCGCCAGCGCGCTGCCCAGGGCCGTGCTCATGCTCGGCGGTGGCGTGATCGCCGACCGCTTCGGCCCGCGCCGGGTCGTCATCGGCAGTGACGCCGTCCGCTGCGCCGCCGTCCTCGCCGTGGCCGCCCTGCTCTTCGTCACCAGCCCGGGACTGTGGCCGCTCGCCCTGCTGGCGCTGGTCTTCGGCACCGTCGACGCCGTGTTCATGCCCGCCGTGGGTGCCCTGCCGGCCCGGCTCACCGACAAGGGCCAGCTCGCCCGGGTCCAGGGCATGCGCGGCCTCGCCATCCGCTTCTCCAGCGTGGTCGGCGCCCCCCTCGGCGGGCTCGGCGTGGCCCTCGGCGGCGCGGCCGCGGCTTTCACCCTCGCCGGGCTGCTCATCGCCGTCTCGGTACCGCTGCTGCTCTCCGTACGGATGCGTGAACTGCCCGCGGCCGGCAACACCACCGCCTGGAGCGACCTCAAAGCCGGCCTGCGCCACATCCGCCGGCACCGCGTGCTCGCCCCGCTGATGGTGGCCATCGCCCTGGGCGACCTGGGCTTCGTCGGACCGCTGAACGTCGGCCTGACCCTGCTCGCCGACCGGCGCGGCTGGGGCGCCTGTGGCATGGGCTGGATGGTCGCGGGGTTCGGCGTGGGCGCGGGCGCCGCCTCCCTGCTGCTGACCGTGCGGGGCCGGCTGCCACGGGCCGGGCTCGTCACCGGCTGCGCGTGCGTCGCGGGCTCCGCGGCCGTCGGGAGCCTCGCCCTGGCGCCGACCCTGGCCGCGGCCGTCGGCACGGCCCTGCTCGTCGGCCTGCTCACCGGGCTCAGCGGCGCGCTGTGCGGGGCCCTGCTGCAGACCCAGTCCGAACCCGCCTACCTGGGCCGTGTCACGGCCGTCTCCAGCCTCGTCAGCCTCGGCCTCACCCCGCTGAGCATGCCCTTCGCCGCCGCCGCGATCGGTGCCTTCGGGCTCGGCCCGGTCTACGCCGTCAGTGCCGCCGTGTGCGGGCTCGGCGGGGCCGTCGCCCTCGTCGTACCGGCCCTGCGCCGCGCCGAACTGCCCGGCTGACGGCGCCTCACCCCTTCGGCTGCACCAGTTGCACCAGATTGCCCACCGTGTCGTCGAACACCGCCGCCAGCACCGGGCCCTGCTCCTGCGGGGGATGCGTGAACCGGACACCGAGGCCGCCCAGTCGCTCGTACTCCGCCTGGATGTCCTCAACGGAGAAGACGATGCACGGCAGCCCCGCCTCGTGCAGCGCCCTGCGGTACGGCTCGGCGATCGGGCCCTGCCCGGGCTCCAGCAGCAGCTGGAGATCCGGCTGGGCCCCCTCGCGCGCCCCGACCGTCACAAAGAGGGTGTCGTCGCCGAGGTCCATGTGGGTGCGGGTCTCGAACCCGAGGACCTCCGTGTAGAAGGCGTGCGCCTTCGCCACGTCGTCCACGTACACGCTCGTCATCGCGACCTTGATCATGCGGCGACCCTCTCAGATGCCCAGCTGCCTGGACTCGTGCAGCTTCGTGATCGCGTCGCCGTCGCCCTCCAGCTCCACCCTGGCCGCGCTCTGCCTGCCGTACGCGAACAGCAGCAGCTCCGACGGCTCACCGGTCACCGTGACCACCGGGGTGCCCCGGTGCGCCACCACGGTCTGGCCGTCCGGACGGCGCAGCACCAGCCCCGTCGGCACGCCCCGGCCCATCAGCCGCGCGGCCCGCTCCAGCCGGGACCACAGCGCGTCCTGGAACACCGGGTCCAGCTCGCGCCGGCCCCAGTCCGGCTGCGCCCGGCGGACGTCCTCCGTGTGGACGTAGAACTCGATGATGTTGGCCGCCTCGTCGACCTGCTTGAGCTGGAAGGGCGAGAAGCGCGGCGGGCCGGTACGGATCAGCTGGATCAGTTCCTCGTACGGCTTGGCGGTGTACTCGGCCATCACCTTCTCCAGGCGCGGCGCGAGCTGCTTGATCAGGGTGCCCCCGGCCGCGTCCGGGCGGCGTTCGCGCACGATCACATGCGCCGCCAGGTCCCGGGTCCGCCAGCCCTCGCAGAGGGTCTCGGCGTCCGGTCCGACGGTTTCCAAGAGGTCGGCGAGCAGAAGCCGTTCACGCTTCGCGAAGGTCGACATGATGTCAGCCTACGACCAGCCGCCGAGTCCGCGCAGTGGACACGGCGCCGGTCTGGCCGGTGCCGCGCGGCACAATGGCGTCCATGACCAGTACGACCGGCACCCCCCGGCCCAGCAGCCTCGACCCGGAGATCGCCGCGCGGCTGAAGCGCAGCGCCGACGGGCTCGTCCCCGCCATCGCCCAGCAGTACGACACCGGCGAGGTGCTCATGCTCGGCTGGATGGACGACGAGGCGCTGCACCGCACGCTGACCACCGGCCGTTGCACCTACTGGTCGCGCAGCCGCCGGGAGTACTGGGTCAAGGGAGACACCTCCGGCCACTTCCAGTGGGTGAAGTCGGTCGCGCTGGACTGCGACGCCGACACACTGCTGGTCAAGGTCGACCAGGTGGGCGCCGCCTGCCACACCGGGGCGCGCACCTGCTTCGACGAGGACGTACTGCTCAAGGACGCCGATTCCGCCGCTCCGGCGTCCGGTCAGTAAGGTCAGCCGCCATGGACCTAGAGACCTTCCGCAAGCTGGCCACCGACCGCCGCGTCATCCCGGTCACGCGCAAGCTCCTCGCCGACGGCGACACCCCGGTCGCGCTCTACCGCAAGCTCGCCGCCGAGCGCCCCGGGACCTTCCTGCTGGAGTCCGCGGAGAACGGCCGGTCCTGGTCCCGCTACTCCTTCGTGGGGGTCCGCAGCGCCGCCACGCTCACCGCGCGGGACGGACAGGCCCACTGGCTCGGCACCCCGCCCGTCGGCGTTCCCACGGACGGCGACCCCCTCCTGGCCCTGCGCGCCACCCTCCAGGCCCTGCACACCCCCCACCACGAGGGCCTGCCGCCCTTCACCGGCGGCATGGTCGGCTATCTGGGCTACGACATCGTCCGCCGCCTGGAGAAGATCGGCCCCGGCGAGCGCGACGACCTGAAGCTGCCCGAGCTGACCATGCTCCTGACCAGCGACCTCGCCGTCATGGACCACTGGGAGGGCTCGGTCCTGCTGATCGCCAACGCGATCAACCACAACGACCTGGACACGGGCGTCGACGAGGCGTACGCGGACGCCGTGGCCCGGCTCGACGCCATGGAGGCCGACCTCACGCGCGCGGTCGCCCAGCCCCCGGCCGTCCTGCCGCCCTCCGAACTGCCCGAGTACACCGCCCTGTGGGGCGGCCCCGACTTCCGGCGGGCCGTCGAGGACGTCAAGGAGCGCATCCGCGCCGGCGAGGCGTTCCAGGTCGTGCCCTCCCAGCGCTTCGAGACGCCGTGCACCGCGAGCGCCCTGGACGTCTACCGGGTCCTGCGGGCCACCAACCCCTCGCCGTACATGTACCTGTTCCGCTTCGACGGGTTCGACGTCGTCGGCTCCTCCCCGGAGGCGCTGGTGAAGGTCGAGGACGGGCGCGCGATGGTCCACCCCATCGCCGGCACCCGGCACCGCGGCGCCACCCCGCAGGAGGACCAGGCCCTCGGCGAGGAACTGCTCGCCGACCCCAAGGAGCGCGCCGAGCACCTGATGCTGGTCGACCTCGGCCGCAACGACCTCGGCCGGGTCTGCGAGCCCGGCTCGGTCGAGGTGGTCGACTTCATGTCCATCGAGCGCTATTCGCACGTGATGCACATCGTCTCCACCGTCACCGGCAAGGTGGCCCCCGGCCGGACGGCCTTCGACGTGCTCACCGCGTGCTTCCCGGCGGGCACCCTCTCCGGCGCCCCCAAGCCCCGCGCCATGCAGATCATCGACGAACTCGAGCCCTCCCGGCGCGGCCTGTACGGCGGCTGCGTCGGCTACCTGGACTTCGCCGGCGACTCCGACACCGCGATCGCCATCCGTACGGCCCTGCTCCGCGACGGCACGGCCTACGTCCAGGCCGGAGCGGGCATCGTCGCCGACTCCGACCCGGTCGCGGAGGACCAGGAGTGCCGCAACAAGGCCGCCGCGGTGCTGCGGGCCGTGCACACGGCGAACCGGCTGGGGCAATAGGGCGCTTCTCACCCTTCTCATGGGAACCCCGGGTGACCGTTCGCCCGGGGTTCAGGCGATAGTGGAGTACGTGACAGCCGTACCTCACCCCCGCTCCGAAGCCGCCGCGCCCACCCGGTCCGGCCGGCGGAGTCTCGCCGTGGCCCTTCTCTTCGGCGCGCTCGGCGCGGCCGTGACGCTGCTCGCGACGCGGCAGCGCTGGGCGGAGGGCACCGCGACGGTGGCCGGCGGCGCGTTCCCGCTGACCGCCAGAGGCAGCGACGTCACGGGCGTCCCCGCGGCCCTCGCCATAGTGGGCCTCGCCGCGCTCGTCGCCGTCTTCGCCGTCCGCAGGGCCGGCCGTCTCCTCGTCTCCGCGCTGCTCGCGCTGTCCGGTGCCGGGATCGCCGCCGCCGCCTTCATGACCGCCTCCGACAGCTCCGCGCTGGACGAGAAGGCCGCCAAGGCCAGCGGCGACACCTCCGCCACCGTCGACGCGCTCAGCCACACCGGCTGGCCCTACGTCGCGGCCGTCGGCGGACTGCTGATCCTGCTCGCCGGGCTGCTCGCCCTGCGCTACGGCGGCCTGTGGCCCGCGATGTCCGGCCGCTACGAGCGCGGCACCGCCCGTCCCCGGCGCACGGCCCGGCCGGCCGATCCGGAGCGGCCCGAGGAGATCTGGAAGGCCCTGGACCGGGGCGAGGACCCGACGGGCGCCTGAACCGCCGCCCGCGCCTCCCGGCCGTGCCTCCTGGACCTGATGAACCCGGTGTGGCGAATCAGACGCCACCCCCGCGTCCGGCACCCGCAGGCGTGCACGCCCGCGCCTCCCGGCCGTGCCTCCCGGACCTGATGAACCCGGTGTGGCGAATCAGACGCCACCCCCGCGTCCGGCACCCGCACGCGTACGGGAGAATGAACGACGAGCATCGGGCTCGGACAGTGACGGGCGGGCTCAGAGCCGTACGGACACGTACGACGCCTACGACGACACGTACACAGCAACGAGGAGCTAAGTCATGGCGGGCAGCAACCACGGTCACACCCCGGCCGCCTGGACCGGTGTCACCATCGCCTTCATCGGTTTCTGCGTCTCGGGCGCCTTCATGGTGATGGCCCAGCCCGTCGGCTTCTGGGCCGGCATGGTGATCGTGGTCCTCGGAGGCGTGGTCGGCGGCATCATGCGCGCCATGGGCCTCGGCCAGCCCAAGCAGTCCCCTGCGCTCCCGCACGCCACCCCCACCGTGACCCGCGAGCCGGCCGCCGCGGAGAGCTGAACAGCGCTTCCCCCGAGGGGCGGCCCGGCACCGGAGACGGTACGGGGCCGCCCCTCGTCGTCCCGCGGGCCCGCCCGACGAAATCCGCTGCGCGCGGCTGCCGGACCTGTCCGCTGCGCGCGCGGGTGCCGGACCGGCGGGGCAGAATGCCCGCGTGAACGCCGACAGCCGTACCGTCCCGCCACAGGCGCCCCGGGCTGAGGCGGGCCCGCTCCCGTCCCCCGGCCCCGTCCGGCGCCGGGTCGCCGTACCCGTGGCGCTGTGCGCGGCCGTCGCCGGGGCCTTCGCCTACGTCGGCGCCGTCGACCCGAACGAACCCGGCCACTACCCGGTCTGCCCCCTGTACCGGCTCACCGGCCTGTACTGCCCCGGCTGCGGCGGGCTGCGCAGCGCGCACGCCTTCGTCCACGGCGACCTCCTGACCGCCCTGCGCGACAACGCGCCGGGCGTCGCGGCCTACCTGGGCTTCGCCGTCCTGTGGACCGTCTGGATGATCCGCGCGGCGCGCGGCCGGCCGCTGCGGCTCGGCCTCGGACCGGCGCACCTGTGGACCGTGGGCACGTTGCTGCTGGTCTTCACCGTCGTCCGGAACCTGCCGTTCGGTGGCTGGCTGCACCCTTGATCGAACGAGATACGTCCAGGTAGTGGGACCGGCATTCGCCGGATGCGAAGCCTCGGCGTTCCTGCGGATACCATCGCATTGACCACAGGTTTTCCACACCTGAAGGAACCACCGTCTGAAAGGGGGCCGCTCGCGTGAGTGTGCTCGACGAGATCATCGACGGAGTCCGTGCCGACCTCGCGGAGCGGCAGGCACGCGTCAGCCTCGACGAGCTCAAGGAGCGCGCGGCCAAGGCCCCCGCCGCCAAGGACGGGGTGGCCGCGCTCAAGGGCGACGGCGTCAAGGTGATCTGCGAGGTCAAGCGCTCCAGCCCCTCCAAGGGCGCGCTGGCCGCGATCGCCGACCCGGCCGGGCTCGCGGCGGACTACGAGGCGGGCGGCGCGGCCGTCATCTCCGTCCTCACCGAACAGCGCCGCTTCGGCGGCTCGCTCGCCGACCTGGAGGCCGTCCGCGCGCGCGTGGACATCCCGGTGCTGCGCAAGGACTTCATCGTCACCTCGTACCAGCTGTGGGAAGCCCGTGCGTACGGCGCCGACCTCGCGCTGCTGATCGTGGCCGCCCTGGACCAGTCGGCCCTGGAGTCGCTGATCGAGCGGGCGGTGTCCATCGGCCTGACCCCCCTCGTCGAGGTGCACGACGAGGAAGAGGTCGAGCGGGCGGTGGACGCGGGCGCCAAGGTCATCGGCGTCAACGCGCGCAACCTGAGGACGCTGGAGGTCGACCGCGGCACGTTCGAGCGGATCGCCCCGGAGATCCCCGACCACCTCGTCAAGGTCGCCGAATCCGGCGTCCGTGGCCCGCACGACCTGATCGCCTACGCCAACGCCGGTGCCGACGCGGTGCTGGTCGGCGAGTCCCTGGTCACCGGACGCGACCCGAAGGCGGCCGTGGCCGACCTCGTGGCGGCGGGCGAACACCCGGCCCTGCGGCACGGGCGCGGCTGATCTCCCGCTAGGCTTGAGTGCGATGACTCCCACCATGACCACCGACCGGTACGCCCGCCTCGCGCGCGGCTGCCGCCCCCGGGGCTGCCGCGCGCCGGCCCGGCGCGTGCACGGTCGTCGGGTGCGGTACGTCATCGGTGACGAGCCGGGACAGGTGAACGGACGTCGATGGCAGCGCGCCCCAGAGGGGCGCGGGGAACTGCGCGAGCAACCACACGCGGCCTGAGGCCGTACGGCTGGCCCCGCCCCCACGGCGAACAGTGTCTTTCCACCGCACTCACCGTGAGGTATCCGCATGCCCAGTGACTTCTTCTTCCCCGATCCGGAAGGCCAAGTCCCCACCGCCGAAGGCTACTTCGGCGCGTTCGGCGGCAAGTTCATCCCGGAGGCCCTCGTCGCCGCCGTGGACGAGGTCGCCGTCGAGTACGACAAGGCCAAGCACGACCCCGAGTTCGCCCGCGAGCTCAACGACCTGCTGGTCAACTACACCGGCCGCCCCAGCTCCCTCACCGAGGTCCCCCGTTTCGCCGCGGAAGCGGGCGGCGCCCGTGTGTTCCTCAAGCGCGAGGACCTCAACCACACCGGCTCGCACAAGATCAACAACGTGCTCGGCCAGGCCCTGCTCACCAAGCGCATGGGCAAGACCCGGGTCATCGCCGAGACCGGCGCCGGGCAGCACGGCGTCGCGACGGCCACCGCCTGCGCGCTGTTCGGGCTCGACTGCACCATCTACATGGGCGAGATCGACACCGAGCGCCAGGCCCTCAACGTGGCCCGGATGCGCATGCTCGGCGCCGAGGTCGTCGCCGTGAAGTCCGGCAGCCGCACCCTCAAGGACGCGATCAACGAGGCGTTCCGCGACTGGGTCGCCAACGTCGACCGCACCCACTACCTGTTCGGTACGGTCGCCGGCCCGCACCCCTTCCCGGCCATGGTCCGCGACTTCCACCGGGTCATCGGCGTCGAGGCCCGCCGCCAGCTCCTGGAGCGCGCCGGCCGCCTCCCGGACGCGGCCGTCGCCTGTGTCGGCGGCGGCTCCAACGCCATCGGCCTCTTCCACGCCTTCATCCCCGACGAGAGCGTCCGCCTGATCGGCTGCGAGCCCGCAGGACACGGCATCGAGACCGGTGAGCACGCGGCCACCCTGACCGCGGGCGAGCCCGGCATCCTGCACGGCTCCCGCTCCTACGTCCTCCAGGACGACGAGGGCCAGATCACCGAGCCGTACTCGATCTCGGCCGGTCTGGACTACCCGGGCATCGGCCCCGAGCACTCCTACCTGAAGGACTCCGGCCGGGGCGAGTACCGCGCGATCACCGACGACGCGGCCATGCGGGCCCTGCGCCTGCTGTCCCGTACCGAGGGCATCATCCCGGCCATCGAGAGCGCCCACGCGCTCGCCGGTGCCCTCGAGGTCGGCAAGGAGCTGGGCAAGGACGGCCTGATCGTCGTCAACCTCTCCGGCCGCGGCGACAAGGACATGGACACCGCCGCCCGCTACTTCGGCCTCTACGACACCGACGCCGAGGTGGCCGCCGACGAAGCCGACACCGCCGAGATCGAGGGGGACGCCAAGTGAGTGGGAACATCCGGCTGCTGGCCGACACCCTCGCCGGTGCCAGGGCGGAGGGCCGCTCCGCGCTCATCGCCTACCTCCCGGCGGGCTTCCCGACCGTGGACGGCGGCATCGAGTCGATCAAGGCCGTCTTCGACGGCGGCGCCGACGTCGTCGAGGTGGGCCTGCCGCACAGCGACCCGGTGCTCGACGGCCCGGTCATCCAGACCGCCGACGACATCGCCCTGCGGGGCGGCGTGAAGATCGCCGACGTCATGCGGACGGTCCGGGAGGCGTACGAGGCCACCCGGAAGCCGGTGCTCGTCATGACGTACTGGAACCCCATCGACCGCTACGGCGTCGAGCGCTTCACCGCCGAGCTGGCCGAGGCGGGCGGCGCCGGCTGCATCCTGCCCGACCTGCCGGTGCAGGAGTCGGCGCTGTGGCGGGAGCACGCCGAGAAGCACGGCCTCGCGACCGTCTTCGTCGTGGCGCCGAGCAGCAAGGACGAGCGGCTCGCCGAGATCACCGCGGCAGGCAGCGGCTTCGTCTACGCGGCCTCCCTCATGGGGGTGACCGGCACCCGCGAGTCCGTCGGCACGCAGGCCCAGGACCTGGTCCAGCGGACCCGCGGCACCGGCACCGACCTGCCCGTCTGTGTCGGGCTCGGCGTCTCCGACGCGGCCCAGGCCGCCGAGGTCGCCGGCTTCGCCGACGGGGTCATCGTCGGCTCGGCGTTCGTGAAGCTGATGCTGGACGCCCCGGACCACGCGTCCGGCATCGCGGCGATCCGCGAGCTGGCCGGTCAGCTGGCGAAGGGCGTGCGCGGACAGGCGTGATCCGCCGTGCTGTCCCGCAGCGAATGATTCGGTCACTCGAACGAGTGGACCTCCGGCCGGGGAGGCGCGCTGCGCCTCCCCGGTTCGTTCTGGGGGTGTGAGCGAGAAGAACCGTGACGGAAAGCGCACCGCCCGGGAGCGGCTGGCGGTCGAGCGCGAGAACCAGAAGGCCGCGGACAAGCGACGGCGCACGCTGATCGTGGGCGCGAGCGTCGTCTGCGTCCTGGGCCTCGCGGCGGTGATCGGCGTGGTCGCCGCGAAGGCGGGCAAGCACAAGGGCAGCGACAATGCGGGCCCGGCCGTGGCGCCCTCGGGCGCGCAGGGCAAGGACAGCCTCGCGATCCCGGTGGGCAAGGACGGCGCCAAGTCGACGCTCACCGTCTGGGAGGACTTCCGCTGCCCCGCCTGCCAGGCGTTCGAGGTGGCCTACCGGCCGACGCTCCACGAACTGGCCGACGCCGGCAAGCTCAGAACCGAGTACCACCTGGTCCGGCTGATCGACGGCAACCTCGGCGGCAGCGGCTCGCTGCGCGCCGCCAACGCCGCGGCCTGCGCCCAGGACGCCGGAAAGTTCCGCGACTACCACGACGTGCTGTACGCGAACCAGCCCAAGGAGACCGACGACGCCTTCGCGGACAACGACAAGCTGATCGCGCTGGCCGGCAAGGTGAAGGGCCTGGACACGCCCGCCTTCCAGAAGTGCGTCAAGGACGGCACCCATGACAGCTGGGTGGACAAGTCCAACCAGGCGTTTGGGACCGGCGGCTTCAACGGCACGCCCACGGTGCTGCTCGGCGGCAAGAACATCTATCAGGACCAGACGATGACCCCGGCCAAGCTCAAGCAGATGGTGGAGGACGCCGACAAGCGGTGAGGGCGTTTCCCGCGCCCCCGTTATGGACCCGTAGCCGGGCTGCTTGCCGTCCCCACGGCCCGGCACGGTAGCGTCGGACCTGCCATGGAACTTGCCTACATTCCCAGCCCGTCGCACGGGGTGCTGTATCTCGGCCCCATCCCGCTGCGCGGCTACGCCTTCTGCATCATCATCGGTGTCTTCGTTGCCGTCTGGTTCGGCAACAAGCGCTGGATCGCCCGTGGCGGGCAGTCCGGCACGGTCGCCGACATCGCCGTCTGGGCTGTGCCGTTCGGCCTCGTCGGCGGCCGGCTCTACCACGTCATCACGGACTACGAGCTGTACTTCAGCGAGGGCCGTGACTGGGTGGACGCCTTCAAGGTGTGGGAGGGCGGCCTGGGCATCTGGGGCGCCATCGCCCTCGGCGGGCTCGGCGCGTGGATCGGCGCGCGGCGCAGGGGCATCCCGATGCCCGCGTACGCCGACGCCGTCGCCCCCGGCATCGCGTTCGCCCAGGCCATCGGCCGCTGGGGCAACTGGTTCAACCAGGAGCTGTACGGCCGTGAGACACACGTCCCCTGGGCGCTGCACATCACCTCCTCCGAAGGCGGCCGGGTACCGGGCTACTACCACCCGACCTTCCTGTACGAGTCCCTGTGGTGCGTCGGCGTGGGCCTCCTGGTGATCTGGGCGGACCGCCGCTTCCGGCTGGGCCATGGCCGGGCGTTCGCGCTGTACGTCGCCGCGTACTGCGTGGGCCGCGGCTGGATCGAGTACATGCGGGTGGACGACGCCCACCACATCCTGGGCCTCCGCCTCAACGACTGGACCGCGCTGGGCGTCTTCCTGCTGGCGGTGCTGTACCTCGTGGTGTCGGCGAAGAAGCGGCCGGGGCGGGAGGCGGTGGTCGAACCGGCCGCGGTCGCCTCCGGCGGTTCGGCCGACGGTGTCTCCGACGGTCCGGCCGATGCTGCGGAAGCCGACGGTGTCTCCGACGGTTCGGCCGAGGGCGCGACAGCCGGTGCCCAGGGCGAGGGCAGGACCGAGGACAAGGCCGAGGACTCCGAGGAGACGGCGGAGGACTCGACGGAGTCGCCGAAGGACGAGGCCCACTCGGCCAAGAAGGGCTGACGGCCGCTGATACGGCACCGAGGGCGCCCGGCCAGGCGGCAGCAGCCGCACTTCGGCCGGGCGCCCTCGGTACATGTGCGCCACGAGGCACGGTGCGCTCGGCACCGCCGGTCTCCGCCGTCGGGGTTGATCGCCGTTGCCGCGGAGAAGTGGTCGGGTGAGTGTCGGTGGCTCGAGTTGTGGGGGCCAGGGCGGTGTTCGCCGGTCTCCGCAGCCCTCGTCGGCCGGCGTTGTGGTGGAGCGCGCATCAGGTTCTGTACGCCAGGGACAGTGTTCGCCGGGCCATGGCCACCACCGCCGCGTCGATGAAGCGGCCGTCGGGGAGGGCCTGGGCGCCCTGGTCGGCTGCCGCCGCCTTGGTGATCGTCTCCGCGTGTTCGATCTCCGCCGGGGTCGGCAGGTACGCCCGCTCGATCACCGGCAACTGCCGGGGGTGGATCGCGGCGCGTCCCAGGAAGCCGAGGGCACGGCCGCGGGCGCAGGACGCGGCGAGAGCGTCCAGGTCGCGGATGTCGGGGTGGACCGACTGCGGCGGCGGGGCGAGGCCGGCCGCGCGGGCGGCGACGACCACCCGTGAGCGCGGCCAGTCGAGACCCGCGTCGGCCCGTACCCCCAGGTCCGCCCGGAGGTCCGCCTCACCCAGGGAGATGCCGCGCAGCGCGGGGTGGGCGGTGGCGATGGCGTAGGCGTGCTCGATGCCGAGGGCCGACTCCAGGAGCGCGTAGAGAGGGACCGGAGTGGCCACCGCGACCTGCCGTACCTGGTCCGGTGCCGTCACCTTCGGCAGCCGCAGCCCGGACAGGCCCGGCAGCCCGGCGAGGGCGGCGAGGTCGGCGCCGGCCCAGGGGCCGTCCAGGGCGTTGATCCGGACGTGTACCGGGACCGGCTGCGGCTGCGTGAGGAGTTCCGCGGTGGCCGCGCGGGCGCACTCCTTGCGGTCCGGGGCGACCGCGTCCTCCAGATCGATCACCACCACGTCGGCACCGGCCGCCAGCGCCTTGGCCACGACGTGCGGGCGGTCACCCGGGACATACAGCCAGGTGAGCGGGTAGCGGTTCACAGGGCGCCCTCCGCGCGCAGGGCCGCGATGTCGGCCGGGGTGAGACCGAGTTCGGTGAGCACGGCATCCGTGTCCGCGCCGTGCGGGCGGCCGGCCCAGCGGATCGCGCCGGGCGTGGCCGAGAGGCGGAAGAGGACGTTCTGCATGCGCAGCGGGCCCAGCTCCGGATCCGCGACGGTGGTGACCGTGTCCAGGGCCTGGTACTGGGGGTCCGCCAGCACGTCCCGGACGTCCTGGACGGGGGCCACCGCGGCCTCCGCCTTCTCGAACGCCGCGAGCACTTCCGCGCAGGGGCGGGCGGCGATCCAGGAGCCGACCGCCTCGTCCAGCACATCGGCGTGGGCGGCCCGGTCGGCGCCCGTGGCGAACCACGGCTCCTCGGTCAGCTCCGGGCGCCCCACCAGTCGTAGCACCCGTTCGGCGACCGACTGGGCGGAGGTGGAGACGGCGACCCAGCGGCCGTCGGCGGTGCGGTAGGTGTTGCGCGGGGCGTTGTTGGCGGACCGGTTCCCGGTGCGTTCCTGGACGTAGCCGAGCTGGTCGTACCAGGTCGGGTGCGGGCCGAGGACGGACAGGATCGGTTCGATGATCGCCATGTCGACGACCTGGCCTCCGCCGGTGCGCTCGCGGCCGGCCAGCGCGGTCAGTACGGCGTACGCGGTGGCCAGGCCCGCGACCGAGTCGGCGAGACCGAAGGGCGGCAGGGTCGGAGGCGCGCCCGGTTCGCCGGTGACCGCGGCGAAGCCGCTCATCGCCTCGGCGAGGGTGCCGAAGCCGGGGCGGTGGGCGTACGGGCCGAACTGGCCGAAGGCGGTGACCCGGGTGAGGATCAGCCGCGGGTTGGCCGCCGACAGCTCGGGCCAGCCGAGGTCCCACTTCTCCAGGGTCCCGGGCCGGAAGTTCTCGATCACCACGTCGGCGGTGGCGGCGAGCCGCAGCAGGGTGGCCCGGCCGCCGGACGTGGACAGGTCGAGGGTGACGGTCCGCTTGTTGCGGCCGAGCACCTTCCACCACAGGCCGGCGCCGTGCTTGGCCGGGCCGTGGCCGCGGGAGGGGTCGGGCCGCCGGGGATGCTCGACCTTGATCACCTCCGCGCCGAAGTCGCCGAGCAGAGTCGCGGCCATCGGTCCGGCGAAGAGCGTCGCCAGGTCCAGTACTCGCAGGCCGTCCAGGGCCGGTTGCGTCCGTGTCGTCGTACTCATGCGCTGTACTGGGCCTCGATCTCCGGGCGGTACGGCATCGACGCCGACGCCCCCGGCCGCTGGACGGAGATCGAGGCCGCGGCGGCTGCCCAAGACAGGGCCTCGCGTACCGGTTTCTCCTCGGCCAGGGCCACGGCGAGCGTGCCGACGAAGGTGTCGCCCGCGCCCGTGGAGTCCACGGCGGTCACATGGGGCGCGGGCACCACGAGTGGTTCGGCGCCCCGGGCCAGGTACAGGCAGCCCGTCGCGCCCAGGGTGACGACGACCTCCGGCACCAGGTCCAGCAGGGCGGCTGCCGCGTCACGCGGGTCGGTGCGGCCGGAGAGGGTGACCGCCTCGTACTCGTTCGGCACCAGCAGATCGGTGACCGCGAGGAGTTCGGGCGGCAGCGGCTGGGCCGGGGAGGGGGTGAGGACCGTGCGGACACCGTGCCGGCGGGCCGCTTCCGCGCCCGCGACGACCGCTGCGAGCGGGATCTCCAGTTGCAGCAGCAGGGCGTCGGCGGTGGCGATCACCCCGTCGTCACCGGGGGAGAGGTGGTCGACGGTGCCGTTGGCGCCGGGGATGACGACGATCGCGTTGCCGCCCTCGTCGTCCACCACGATGTGCGCGGTGCCGGAGTGCTCCTCCACCGTGCGCAGGAAGTCGGTGTCCACCCCGGAGTGTTCGAGGGTGTCGCGCAGCCGCGCGCCGAAGGCGTCGTTGCCGACCGCGCCGATCATCGAGACGGTGGCGCCGGCGCGGGCCGCGGCGATCGCCTGGTTGGCGCCCTTGCCGCCGGGGATCGTAAGGAACTCCCGCCCCGTCACGGTCTCCCCGCGCTGCGGGGCCCTGGCGACATAGGTGACGAGGTCCATGTTCGTGCTGCCGAGGACGGCGATGTGGGTCATGAGCGGGTCGCCTCCAGGTGGGTGAGCTGGGCGAGGGTGTCGAAGCCGGTGCCGTCGAAGTCGGCGACGGTGGTGGCGAGCCGGTTCTTCAGCGGGGTCCGCCAGTGGTCGGGGAGCGCGGTGGGGGACCCGGCGAGGAGGCCGGCGATGCTGCCGGCGGTGGCGCCGTTGGAGTCGGTGTCCAGGCCGCCCGACACCGCACGGCAGATGGACCCGGTGAAATCGCCGTCCGCGTGGGTGAGGGCGGCGGTGAGCAGGGCGGTGTTGGGGATGACGTGGACCCAGTGGTGGGTGGGGGCGTAGACGGCGTGGAGCGCGTCCACGACCTCCGGGAAGTCCCTGTGCCGCACGGCCAGTTCTCGGGCGTGGTCGATCGCCCTCGCGAGGCGGGAGCGACGCGGGACCACCCGGCGGCCGGCGTCCAGACAGGCGTGCACGTCGTGCGTTCCGGTGGCGGCGGTGGCGATCGCGGCGGCGGTGAACATCGCCGCGTACACCCCGTTGGCGGTGTGACTGAGGACCGCGTCGCGGTACGCCTGCTCGGCCGCGGCGGCCGGATCGCCCGGGTTGGTCCAGCCGTGCACGTCCGCGCGGATGAGGGCGCCGATCCACTCGCGGAACGGGTTGCGGTGGCGGGCCGTCCGCGGCGGTTCGATGCCGCTGAGCAGGTTGCGGCAGGCGATGCGCTCGGCGGTGAAGGTGCGGCCGGGCGGAAGCTCGTCCAGCCAGAGCCGTGCCACGTCCGTGGTGCTGAACGAGCGTCCGTACCGCTGCAGCAGAAGCAGGTTGAGCAGCGGGTAGTTGAGGTCGTCGTCCTCGGGCATCCCGTCGATGTTCTCGGCGAGGGAGGTGGGGGCCGAGCGGCGGTTCCAGGGGTACGCGGCGAGGAGGTCCGGCGGGACTCCCCTGGCCGTGAAGTAGGTGGTGAGAGGCCAGTTCCCGGTCGCTCTGGCCAGGGCACGGACCCCGTCGAGGGGCAGCTTCTCCACCGGCTTGCCCAGCAGGCAGCCGGCGGCCCGGCCGAGCCAGGCCGCTTCGAGGGCGGCCGAGTAGCGCCCCGGAGGGACACGGGGCGAGACATCATGCGGCCGGCCCGCGTGGGCGCGGCCGGCCACCTCCTGCCCGCCGTCGCGCGACGACGGTACCTGGCGGTTCATCGGCGTCGGCGGCCAGTCCGCGCACAGGGACTTGATGCGGGCCAGGTCTGTCGGCTCGTCGTCGGACAAAGCGCTGGGCAGATCGGCGAGTTCGTCCAGCAGGTCCTCGGCCAGCAGCCGCAGATAGCGCGACGCCCGGGACCCGGACGCGCCCGCCCGCTCCGGCGCGTCCGGGCCGCCCGCCGCCCGCCAGCGCGCCTCGATCGCCGCCGGCTCACGCCCGTCCAGGCGCGCCTGGCGCAGCTCGTGGCCCAGCAGGTCCTCCGGCTGGACCCAGGTCAGGCGGAGCACGACCGGCCTCCGAGTGCTCCGAACGCCTGCTCATGGGCGCGCCGACGGCACACGTCCCGGTCGAAGATCTCCAGCGTGACCTCGGTGAGTGTCCGGGCGGGGGCCCACAGGTCCAGGCGGCTGGCGTCCGCGACCGTCTTCGCCCACTCCTCGGGGACGGGCGAGCCGAGCGCACCCGCGAGGGCGCCGGCCATGGTCGCGATCGAGTCGCAGTCCCGGCCGTAGTTGACCGAGCCGAGCACGGCATGCCGGTAGTCGCCGCCGGACACGACCACCATGCCCAGCGCGACCGGGAGTTCCTCGATGGAGTGCAGCCGGGAGGGGCGGCGGGCGGCGAGCGAGGGGGCGCGGTAGTCCGGGCCGACGGTGTCGTACGGGGCCACCGCCGCGCGCAGCGGGCCGAGCGCCGACTCGAAGTCCCCGTGGCGGGCGGCGACTTCGCAGACCTTCTCGATCGCGGTACGGGTGCCGTCCTTGGCCAGGGACAGGCAGGCGGACACCACCGAGTCCGGCGTCGCGCCGGGTGCGGTCGCGGCGGCCACGGCCGCGGCGAAGACACCGGCCGCCTCCCGGCCGTACGACGACTGGTGGGCGCCGGCGACGTCCAGCGCCTCGGCGTAGGCGGCGGCCGGGTTGGCCGCGTTGACCAGGCCCACCGGGGCCATGTACATCGCGGCGCCGCAGTTGACGATGTTGCCGGTGCCCGCCTCCCGGGGGTCGGCGTGACCGTAGGCGAGCTGGGCCACCAGCCACTTCTCGGCGAGGAAGAGGCGGTGCAGCGGCAGGGCCTCGGCCTCCAGTTCCGGGATCCAGCGCGGTGTGGTCATCAGGTCCGGGACCAGGTGGTCGGCGACCGCGTACGCGTCGAGGTGGTCGCGGACGCGGTCGTAGACCCGGACCAGGGCGTGCGTCATGAGGGTGTCGTCGGTGACGTGGCCGTCGCCCTTGTGGTACGGCGCGATGGGGCGGGCGGTGCGCCAGGCGTCGCCGTGCCAGGGACCGACGATCCCGTGGACGCGACCGCCGTGGCGTTCGGCGATCTGGTCGGGCAAGTAGCCCTCGACCGGACCGCCGAGGGCGTCGCCGACGGCGGCTCCGACCAGGGCGCCGGTGAGGCGGTCGGCGAGACCGCGCGAACCGGGGCCGCCGCTTTCTTCTTCTTTGGGCGTCATGCCCCGAATCATCCTCCTGGGCGGGCCGGTTGCGCGGCTTCCAGGAGTCCGGCGAGTTCCACCAGGTCGGTGCCGGTGAGGCGGGGCAGGGTGCAGCCGGGCAGGATCCGGCAGGCGTCCCGCCAGGTCTGCGGGACGGCCGCGCCACCGCCGAGGGCGCCGGTGAGTGCGCCGACGAGGGCGGGGGCGGAGTCGGCGACCCGGGACAGGCAGGCGGCGGCCGGCACGGCCTCGGCGATACGGCCCCGGGCGGCGGTGGTCAGGGCGAGTGTGACGGGGACGGTCTCGGCGGCGGCGATGCCGTAGCTGTAGACGTGGTCGACGATCTGGTGTTCGAGGAGCGGGATCAGGGCGAAGGCGGACTCGCTGTCCTCGGCCAGGGCGAGTGCGTGGCGGGTGTTGCGGCCGATCTCCGTGTCCGCCGGGAGCTCGGCCAGCGCGGCGGTGACGCAGGCGTCCGTGTCCGCGTCGGCGAGGGCGAGCGAGAGGGCCGCCGCCATGGCCCGGGCGCCGTGCACTCCGTCGCCGTCCTGGGTGTAGCGGGCGTCGAACTCGGCGAGCGCGGCGGCCTGTCGCGGGTCGCCGGGGTGGGCCACGGCGAGGACGCAGGCGCGGACGCAGGCCGCGTCGTCGAAGTAGTGCGGGTTGTCGTGGCCGCTGGCGGGCGGGCGCAGGCCGGCGGCGAGGTTGCCGAGGCCGGCACGGACGGAGATGCGGGCGCGCAGGGGCAGTACGGCGGACTCGATCTCGGGCGCGCGGTCCGCCGCGGCGGCGACTTCCGCGGCCACGGCGGACCAGGTGAGGTCGATGGCGGCGCGGGTACGGCGTTCCCGGCTGAGGTCGCCGAGAAGGCCGTCGTCGCCGGCCCGCAGGACCGCCTCCGCGGCGAACGCCGCCCACTCGGCGTCGTCGGAGGGGCCGAGGCGGAGGGGTTCGGGGGGTTGGTTGAGGGCGATGGGCACCGGGAGGGTGGTGGTGGCGTTCTGCTCGGCGAAGGTGTCCAGTTCCCGGGTGAGACGGCGGGTCCACTCGGGCATCCGGGCGGCGCGGTGCCGGGCGGCGGGCCAGCCGGCGGCGTCTCCCGCGGCGAGGCCGAGGAGGAGACCCTCGATACGGCGTGCCGTCATGACCGCCCCTCACCGTCGAGCTGCCCCGGCTTCCCGGCCCCCACCAGGGGGCTGTGTCCCTTGACCTCCCGGTCCCCGGTCCACCCGTCATCCGACTCGACCGGCTGGGCGGGGGTGAGAGGTGAGAGGAGCTCGGCGGGCTCGGTGCGTTCGGTGGGCTCGGTGCGTTCGGCGGGCTCGGTGGGCTCGGTGGGCTCGGTGGGCTCGGTGGGCTTGGTGGGCTGGCCGGGGGGCGGTGGGGGTGGGGCCACGGCGGTCGGGCGGGTGGTGGCCGGTGAGGGCGGGAGGAGGTCGGCGGGGAGGGCGGCGGCCGGGAGCACCGGGACCTGTTTGATCGGCTCGGTCGGTTCGGGGGTGGCCGGGAGGGTGGGGATCGGCTCGGTTGGTTCGGTGGTGGCCGGGAGGGCTGGGATCTGTTTGATCGGTTCGGTGGTGGCCGGGAGGGCTGGGATCGGCTCGGCCGGTTCGGTGCTGGCCGGTTCGGCCGGCCGGGCGGTGGCCGGCGGGTGAGGGGCGAGCCGTGCTGCCGTTCGTCCCGTGCCCGGCAGAACCACGGGCAGCACCACCACGTCCGCCTGGATCCCGCCGGCCTCCTCGAGTCTCCCTGCCTTCTCGGTCGCCCCGGCCTCCCTGAGCCTCGCCGCCTTCTCGGTCGCCCCGGCCTCCCTGAGCCTCGCCGCCTTCCCGGTTGCCCCGGCCTCCCTGTTCGCCGGTGCTGCCTCGAGCCTCCCCGTCTCTCCGGTCGCCCCTGCCTCCGCCGGCCTCCGCGCCTCGGCAGTCGGTCCCGCCGTCCCGGCGTCCCTGTTTCTCCGGTCGACCAGCAGTTCCGCCACCTCCAGGACGTGGTGGCCCGCCATGGAGGGCAGGCAGCGGCCCCGGGCCGGGCCGATGGCCGCCGCCCACATCGGGGGGATCGCGGAGAGCCCCTGGGTCGCGCCGGACAGGGCGCCTGCCACCGCCGCCGTCGTGTCCGCGTCGCGGCCCATGTTGACGGCCGTCAGCACCGCTTCCCGGAAGTCGCCGTCGGCCGCCGCGTACGCGCCGAACGCGAGGGCGACCGCTTCGGGCGCCAGGTCGGTCCACGGGTAGCCGCCGATGACGACCGCGGAGCGCACCGCGCGTTCGCCGCGGTGGGCCACCGCCACCGCGCGCCGCAGGGACCGAGCCGTCCAGGAGTCGTCCGGGACGACGGCGAGGGCGGCGGCGATCACCACCGGAACCGAGGCCCCGCTCATCGCCGCCGCCACACCGGCCGCCACCGCCTGGCCGCCGTAGATGCCCTCGCCCTCGTGGCTGACCGAACCGTCGACGGCCACCAGCCGGGCCGCTTCGGCGGGGCGCCCGGCGGCGAACACGCCGAAGGGAGCCGCTCGCATCGCCAGGCCGTCGCTCCAGGCGTGCCGGTGCTGGGCGGAGATGGGGGCGGCCAGGCCCCGGCGCAGGTTCTCCAGCGTGCCGCGCTCGCTGAATCCCGCGCCGCGGAAGGGACCCTCGGCCCGGTCGGCGATCCACTCGTGCCAGGCCGCCTCCACGTGCGCCGGGGTGAGCGCCGAGCCGTACCGGGCCAGCAGCAGACCGGAGAAGATCGCGTACTCGGTGTCGTCCGTGCCGCACGGCTGCTCGGCGACGTAGCCGGTGATGCGGCCCCAGCGGGCGCGGATCTCGGAGGGCCTGAGGTTCTCCGCGGGTGCCCCCAGCGCATCGCCCACGGCCAGACCGAGCAGCGCACCGCGGGCCCGTTCGCGGAGTCCGGAGGCGTCCCCGGGCGCGGGGGCCGGGGGAGTGCAGGCGATCGATGCCATGGACGGCCTCCTTCGGCGGGGTCGCACGGGACCCTTTGCGGATGTGTCCCACGGGAGGCGTCCACGCGAGCCTGGCGGGCGCCCCTGTCACCCGCACGGCATCTGAGCCAGTGTTCGCACATATGAGCTGCGGTGGGCAAAGGCGCAGGTTAGCTCAGCCTTTCCTTGCTGGCGAAGGCGGAAGGATGAGCGTAAGTTCAGTGTTGTCGAAAAGTAGAACTCGTCCAAAGTTAGCTTTGGCTAAGCTTCCCTGGGGGGCCCGCATGGCCATCATCGAAACCGAGGCCGCGCTGCACGTGGCGCACCGCGACAACCACACCCACCGTGACGTCAACGGCGGCTGGCTGCGCCCGGCCGTCTTCGGTGCGATGGACGGCCTGGTCTCCAACCTCGCCCTGATGACGGGCGTGGCCGGTGGGTCGGTGGGCCAGCACACCATCGTCATCACCGGTCTCGCGGGGCTCGCCGCCGGCGCCTTCTCCATGGCGGCCGGCGAGTACACCTCCGTCGCCTCGCAGCGGGAACTCGTCGAGGCCGAGCTCGATGTCGAGCGCCGTGAACTGCGCAAGCACCCGCAGGACGAGGAGGACGAGCTGGCCGCGCTGTACGTGGCCCGCGGGGTCGAGCCGGCCCTGGCCCGGCAGGTCGCCCGGCAGCTGTCCGCGGATCCCGAGCAGGCCCTGGAGATACACGCGCGGGAGGAGCTGGGCATCGACCCCGGCGACCTGCCCTCGCCGCTGGTCGCGGCCGTGTCGTCCTTCGGGGCCTTCGCCCTCGGCGCCCTGCTGCCCGTGCTGCCGTACCTGCTCGGTGCGACCGTGCTCTGGCCCGCCGTGCTGCTCGCCCTCGCCGGGCTCTTCGGGTGCGGTGCCGTCGTGGCCAGGGTGACCGCGCGCAGCTGGTGGTTCAGCGGTCTGCGGCAGCTCGCGCTCGGTGGTGCGGCGGCCGGTGTGACGTACGCCCTGGGCAGCTTGTTCGGAACGGCCGTAGGATAGGCCGACCGGTACCTATGCGATGGGCCGCATAAGTACCCGTTACTCGTTGGTTTCACGTGCATGACCACGGGGCATGACCCGTAAGCACTGTGGGCAATGACGCCCGCTGCACCCTGCGGGGTGGGTGATGACGCCCGCCCCGGCCCCCGGACCGCCGGGCGTCGATCCGACCGATCGGGTCCCGCGCCGGTCCCCCAGAAACGTCGGCCGTCACCGCGCGGCACCCGCCGCCGAGGGCGGCACCCCCGCCGTCACCGAGCGGCGCCCGTCGCCAGGGACGGCACCTCCGCCGTCACCGCACGGCACCTCCGCCGCTACCGCGGTGTCCGCATGGTGGAATGGCCTATCCGGTTCCCGGGAACCGTCCCATCATGTAACCTGCACGAAATTTTGATCTGACGCAGAGGGCCAACGTCGTCCCTCGGCACCTGCCACATGCCACATGACGACGACGGGAGAGCCGATGCGTACGCCGCGCCAGCCGTCCCAGCATTCCGAGAATGGCCAGAACTGGTCGTTCATGGATGCTCGCCCTGCTGCGCAGGGTATGTACGACCCCCGCAACGAACACGACGCGTGCGGCGTCGGTTTCGTCGCCACTCTCACCGGCGAGGCGTCCCACACCCTGGTCGAGCAGGCACTCACCGTGCTGCGCAACCTGGAGCACCGCGGCGCCACCGGCTCCGAGCCCGACTCCGGTGACGGTGCGGGTCTCCTCTCCCAGGTGCCGGACGCCTTCCTCCGCGAAGTGGCCGGGTTCGACCTTCCCGCGGCCGGTGCGTACGCGGTAGGCATCGCGTTCCTGCCGGACGAGGGAACCGAGGACGCCGTCTCACGTATCGAGACGATCGCCGACGAGGAGGGGCTGACCGTCCTCGGCTGGCGAGAGGTCCCCGTCGCGCCGGAGCTGCTCGGCGCCACCGCCCGCTCCACCATGCCGGTCTTCCGGCAGATCTTCGTCGCCGACAGCGTCAGCGAGGGCATCGCCCTGGACCGCAAGGCGTTCCTGCTGCGCAAGCGCGCCGAACGTGAGGCCGGTGTCTACTTCCCGTCGCTCTCCGCGCGCACGATCGTCTACAAGGGCATGCTGACCACCGGCCAGCTGGAGCCCTTCTTCCCGGACCTGTCCGACCGCCGCTTCGCCTCCGCGGTCGCGCTCGTGCACTCCCGCTTCTCCACGAACACCTTCCCGTCCTGGCCGCTCGCGCACCCGTACCGCTTCGTCGCGCACAACGGTGAGATCAACACCGTCAAGGGCAACCGCAACTGGATGCGCGCCCGCGAGTCCCAGCTGTACTCCGAGCTGTTCGGCCCGCGCGAGACGCTGGACCGCGTCTTCCCGGTCTGTACGCCGGACGCCTCCGACTCGGCCTCCTTCGACGAGGTGCTGGAGCTGCTGCACCTGGGCGGCCGTTCGCTGCCGCACTCCGTGCTGATGATGATCCCGGAGGCGTGGGAGAACCACGACTCCATGGACCCGGTCCGGCGCGCCTTCTACCAGTTCCACTCCACGATGATGGAGCCCTGGGACGGCCCCGCCTGCGTCACCTTCACCGACGGCACCCAGGTCGGCGCCGTGCTCGACCGCAACGGTCTGCGCCCCGGCCGCTACTGGGTCACCGACGACGGCCTCGTCGTCCTCGGCTCCGAGGTCGGCGTCCTCGACATCGACCCGGCCAAGGTCGTCCGCAAGGGCCGCCTCCAGCCCGGCAAGATGTTCCTCGTCGACACCGCCGAGCACCGCATCATCGAGGACGACGAGATCAAGGCGTCCCTCGCCGCCGAGAAGCCGTACGCCGAATGGCTGGAGGCCGGCGAGATCGAGCTGAGCGACCTGCCCGAGCGCGAGCACATCATCCACACCCACGCCTCGGTCACCCGCCGCCAGCAGACCTTCGGCTACACCGAGGAAGAGCTGCGCATCCTCCTCGCGCCGATGGCCCGCACCGCCGCCGAGCCGATCGGCTCCATGGGCACCGACTCGCCGATCGCGGCCCTGTCCGAGCGCCCGCGGCTGCTCTTCGACTACTTCACCCAGCTGTTCGCACAGGTCACCAACCCGCCGCTGGACGCGATCCGCGAGGAACTGGTCACCTCCCTGCGCAGCTCGCTGGGCCCGCAGGGCAACCTCCTCGACCCGACCGCCGCATCCTGCCGGTCCGTCCTGCTGCCCTTCCCGGTCATCGACAACGACGAGCTGGCCAAGCTCATCCACATCAACGCCGACGGCGACATGCCCGGCTTCAAGGCGGCCACGCTCTCCGGCCTGTACCGGGTCTCCGGGGGCGGCGACTCCCTCGCCGCGCGCATCGAGGAGATCTGCGCCGAGGCCGACGCCGCCATCGACAACGGCGCCCGGCTGATCGTCCTGTCCGACCGCCACTCCGACGCCGAGCACGCGCCGATCCCGTCCCTGCTGCTCACCTCGGCCGTCCACCACCACCTCATCCGCACCAAGCAGCGCACCCACGTGGGCCTGCTCGTCGAGGCCGGCGACGTCCGCGAGGTCCACCACGTCGCCCTGCTGATCGGCTTCGGCGCCGCCGCCGTCAACCCGTACCTGGCGATGGAGTCGGTCGAGGACCTGCTGCGCGCGGGCACCTTCCTGAACGGCCTGGAGCCCGAGCAGGCCATCAAGAACCTGATCTACGCCCTCGGCAAGGGCGTCCTGAAGGTCATGTCCAAGATGGGCATCTCCACCGTCGCCTCCTACCGCGGCGCCCAGGTCTTCGAGGCCGTCGGCCTGGACGAGACCTTCGTGGAGACGTACTTCAACGGCACCGCGACCAAGATCGGCGGCGTCGGCATCGACGTCATCGCCGCCGAGGTCGCCGCCCGCCACGCCAAGGCGTACCCGGCCTCCGGCATCGCCCCGGCGCACCGCGCGCTGGACATCGGCGGCGAGTACCAGTGGCGCCGCGAGGGCGAGCCGCACCTGTTCGACCCGGACACGGTCTTCCGCCTCCAGCACTCCACGCGCACGGGCCGCTACGACATCTTCAAGAAGTACACGGACCGGGTGAACGAGCAGTCCGAGCGCCTGATGACGCTGCGCGGCCTGTTCGGCTTCAAGTCCGACCGGCAGCCGATCCCCATCGACGAGGTCGAGCCGGCGAGCGAGATCGTCAAGCGCTTCTCCACGGGCGCGATGTCGTACGGCTCCATCTCCAAGGAGGCGCACGAGACCCTCGCCATCGCCATGAACCAGCTGGGCGGCAAGTCCAACACCGGTGAGGGCGGCGAGGACCCGGAGCGCCTGTACGACCCGGCCCGCCGGTCCGCCATCAAGCAGGTCGCCTCCGGCCGCTTCGGCGTCACCTCCGAGTACCTGGTCAACGCGGACGACATCCAGATCAAGATGGCCCAGGGCGCCAAGCCCGGCGAGGGCGGCCAGCTGCCCGGCCACAAGGTCTACCCGTGGGTCGCCAAGACGCGTCACTCGACGCCGGGCGTGGGTCTGATCTCCCCGCCGCCGCACCACGACATCTACTCGATCGAGGACCTGGCCCAGCTCATCCACGACCTGAAGAACGCGAACCCGCAGGCGCGGATCCACGTGAAGCTGGTCTCCGAGGTCGGCGTCGGCACGGTCGCCGCGGGCGTGTCCAAGGCGCACGCGGACGTGGTGCTCATCTCCGGCCACGACGGCGGTACGGGCGCCTCCCCGCTGACCTCCCTGAAGCACGCGGGCGGCCCCTGGGAGCTGGGCCTCGCCGAGACCCAGCAGACCCTGCTGCTCAACGGCCTGCGCGACCGGATCGTGGTCCAGACGGACGGCCAGCTGAAGACCGGCCGTGACGTGGTCATCGCCGCGCTGCTCGGCGCCGAGGAGTTCGGTTTCGCGACCGCTCCGCTCGTCGTCTCCGGCTGCATCATGATGCGCGTCTGCCACCTGGACACCTGCCCGGTCGGCATCGCCACCCAGAACCCGGTCCTGCGCGAGCGCTTCGCGGGCAAGGCCGAGTACGTGGTGAACTTCTTCCGGTTCATCGCCGAGGAGGTCCGCGAGATCCTCGCCGAGCTGGGCTTCCGCTCCATCGAGGAGGCCGTCGGCCACGCCGAGGCGCTGGACGTCGAGCGCGCGGTGAACCACTGGAAGGCGCAGGGCCTGAACCTGGAGCCGCTGTTCCACGTGCCCGACCTGCCCGAGGGCGCGGTCCGTCACCAGCTGATCACCCAGGACCACGGCCTGGAGAAGGCCCTGGACAACGAGCTGATCAAGCTCGCCGCCGACGCCCTCGCCGCGAACGACGCGACCGAGGCCCAGCCGGTGCGCGCCCAGGTCGCCATCCGCAACATCAACCGCACGGTCGGCACCATGCTCGGCCACGAGGTGACGAAGAAGTTCGGTGGCGCGGGCCTGCCCGAAGACACCATCGACATCACCTTCACCGGCTCCGCGGGCCAGTCCTTCGGCGCGTTCCTGCCGCGTGGCGTCACGCTGCGTCTGGAGGGCGACGCCAACGACTACGTCGGCAAGGGCCTCTCCGGCGGCCGGATCGTCGTCCGCCCGGACCGGGCCGCCGACCACCTCGCCGAGTACTCGACCATCGCCGGCAACACCATCGGCTACGGCGCCACCGGCGGCGAGATGTTCCTGCGCGGCCGTACCGGTGAGCGGTTCTGCGTCCGCAACTCCGGCGCGCTCGTCGTCGCCGAGGGCGTGGGCGACCACGGCTGCGAGTACATGACCGGCGGTCACGCGGTCGTCCTCGGCCCGACCGGCCGCAACTTCGCGGCGGGCATGTCCGGCGGTATCGCCTACGTCATCGACCTCGACCCCGACAACGTCAACGTCGGCAACGCCGCGGCCGTGGAGGCGCTGGACGAGACGGACAAGCAGTGGCTGCACGACGTGGTGCGCCGCCACGCCGAGGAGACCGGCTCGACCGTCGCCGACAAGCTGCTCGCCGACTGGGACACGGCCGCGGAGCGGTTCACCAAGATCATCCCCAGCACGTACAAGGCAGTGCTCGCCGCCAAGGACGCCGCCGAGCGAGCCGGTCTGACCGAGACCGAGATCACCGAGAAGATGATGGAGGCGGCGATCAATGGCTGACCCGAAGGGCTTCCTGAACCACGGCCGTGAGGTCGCCAAGACCCGTCCCGTCGGTGAGCGCCTCAAGGACTGGAACGAGGTCTACGTCCCCGGCTCCCTGCTGCCGATCATCAGCAAGCAGGCCAGCCGCTGCATGGACTGCGGCATCCCGTTCTGCCACAACGGCTGTCCGCTGGGGAACCTGATCCCGGAGTGGAACGACTACGCCTACCGCCAGGACTGGGCCGCGGCCCAGGAGCGCCTGCACGCGACCAACAACTTCCCGGAGTTCACCGGCCGCCTCTGCCCCGCTCCCTGCGAGTCGGCGTGCGTCCTCGGCATCAACCAGGCGCCGGTCACCATCAAGAACGTCGAGGTCTCGATCATCGACAAGGCGTGGGAGACCGGGGACGTCGCCCCGCAGATCCCCGAGCGCCTGTCCGGCAAGACGGTCGCGGTCATCGGCTCGGGCCCGGCGGGTCTCGCCGCCGCCCAGCAGCTGACCCGGGCCGGCCACACGGTCGCCGTCTACGAGCGCGCGGACCGCATCGGCGGCCTCCTGCGGTACGGCATCCCCGAGTTCAAGATGGAGAAGCGGCACATCAACCGCCGTATCGAGCAGATGCGCTCGGAGGGCACCCGCTTCCGCACCGGCGTCGAGATCGGCCGCGACCTGAAGGCCACGGACCTGAAGAAGCGGTACGACGCGGTCGTGATCGCCGCCGGCGCCACCATGGCCCGCGACCTGCCGGTGCCCGGCCGCGAGCTGACGGGCATCTACCAGGCGATGGAGTACCTGCCCCTGGCCAACAAGGTCCAGGAGGGCGACTACGTCAGCCCGCCGGTCTCGGCCGAGGGCAAGCACGTCGTCGTCATCGGCGGCGGTGACACCGGCGCCGACTGCGTGGGCACCGCCCACCGGCAGGGCGCGGCCTCCGTCACCCAGCTGGAGATCATGCCCCGCCCGAACGACGAGCGGCACCCGACCGACCAGCCCTGGCCGACCTTCCCGATCCTCTACAAGGTCACCTCGGCCCACGAGGAGGGCGGCGAGCGGATCTACTCCGCCTCCACCACCCACTTCGAGGGCGACGAGGACGGCAACGTCCAGTGGCTGCATCTGGCCGAAGTGGAGTTCGTGGACGGCAAGTTGACCTCCAAGCCGGGCACCGGGCGCAAGATCCCGGCCCAGCTGGTCACCCTCGCCATGGGCTTCACCGGCACCGACCGGGAGAACGGCCTGGTCGACCAGTTCGGCCTGGACCTCGACGAACGCGGTAACATCGCCCGCGACGCCGACTTCCAGACCAACGTGCCGGGTGTGTTCGTCGCCGGCGACGCCGGCCGCGGCCAGTCCCTCATCGTGTGGGCGATCGCGGAGGGCCGCTCGGCCGCCCGCGGAGTCGACCGCTACCTGACCGGTGCCAGCGACCTGCCGGCCCCGATCCGCCCGACGGACCGCGCCCTGGCGGTCTGACGCGCACACAAGGGACCTCAAGTCCCCCAAGACGTCCCGTACAAAGGCGTACGGAACACTGACGGCGCCTGCCCGCCTGTCCCCGACCGGACGACTGGGCAGGCGTCGTTGCACGTCCGTACGCGGACCGGTGGTCACGTAGGCTCGGGCCCCGGACAGCCGAGGGGGGACCATGGCCGCGATCAGTCTGCGCAAGATGGAGGAGACCGCGCCCGCGCTCGTCGGCGCCTACCGGTCGGCGGGGGTGTGCCTGAGCAAGCACGGCCTGGACGGGCTGCGGGCAGCCGTCTACCTCGTCGTCGACTACTCGGGCTCGATGAAGCCGTACTACGAGGACGGCAGCGTGCAGGCGCTCGCCGACCGGGTGCTGGGACTGTCGGCGCACCTGGACGACGACGGACGGGTACCCGTGGTGTTCTTCTCCACGGACGTCGACGCGGTCACCGACATCGCCCTCGCCGGCCACCAGGGCCGGATCGAGCGGATCGTGGCCGGACTCGGCCACATGGGCAGGACCAGCTACCACCTGGCCATGGACGCCGTCATCGACCACTACCTGGACAGCGGTGCCACCGCCCCCGCCCTGGTCGTCTTCCAGACCGACGGCGGCCCGATCAGCAAGTTCGCCGCCGAGCGCCATCTGTGCAAGGCGGCGAAGCTCCCGCTGTTCTGGCAGTTCGTCGGCTTCGGAGACCCGGGCAGCCGGCAGTTCGCGTTCCTGCGCAAGCTGGACGAGCTGGCGGTGCCGGGCAAGCGGGTCGTGGACAACGCGGGCTTCTTCCACGCCGGCCAGGACCCCCGGCAGCTCTCCGACGCCGAGCTGTACGACCGGCTCGTCGGCGAGTTCCCGAGATGGCTGGCCGCCGCACACGCGGCGGGCGTCGCAGGACCGGAGCAGACCACAATGGGTGCGTGCCGACCAAGAAGAAGCCCCAGGTGACCGCGGCAGCGGCCCGGCGCGGTGAGCTCCTGAACACCGCTGCCGAGGTCTTCGCCGAACACGGCTACAACGCCACCACCGTCCGCAGGATCGCCGACCACGCCGGCATGCTCGCGGGCAGCCTCTACTACCACTTCGACTCCAAGGAGTCGATGCTCGAGGAGATCCTGCGGACCTTCCTCGACGAACTGTGGGACGGCTACGACACCGTCCTCGCCGCCGGACTCGGGCCCCGCGAGACGCTGGAGGCGCTGGTCACCGAGTCCTTCCGGGAGATCGACCGGCACCGCGCCGCCGTCGCGATCTACCAGAAGGAGAGCAAACAGCTCGTCGCCCAGGACCGGTTCGTCTTCCTCGCCGAGTCCCAGCGCCGGTTCGAGAAGGCGTGGCTCGGCACGCTGGAACGCGGGGTCGCCGAGCGGGTCTTCCGCGCGGACCTGGACGTCCGGCTCACCTACCGGTTCGTGCGCGACACCGTGTGGGTCGCCGCCTCCTGGTACCGGCCCGGCGGCCGGCACAGCCCCGAGGAGATCGCCCGGCAGTACCTGTCGATGGTGCTGGACGGGATCGCCGTACCCGAATAGTCCCGCACGGCCGGGCGTCGGAACCGGCGGCCGGTGCCGTCACGGTCGCGGGGCGTCCCCGCACCCACCCCCTGCGCACCCGCCTACGTGTCGCATTCCCACACGGTCCGGCACAACCCGCACCGCGCCCGCACCCGCCCCCGTACGGGCACCCTGATCCGCTGCTGGCAGGTGGGGCAGGGGAAGGAGACCCGGAGGTGACCGGCGGGGTCGGGGGTGAAGGCGTAGGGCGCCGTCGGCGGGGCGCCGGAGGCGTGCCGGCGGTCGTGGGCGTAGCGGCGGCGGCCCGCCCAGCCGGCCGCCGTCAACGGCGGCTGCTGCTCGTCCCGGCGGGCCAGGGCCATCCCCTTGACGTATGCGCTGTGGGCCTGCGGGCTGGTGAACCACACGGCGGGGTCCTCGTGGAAGAGCAGGGCCCGCTTGGCCAGGACGTAACCGAACTCCTCCGGGGTGAGATAGCCGAGCTTCTGCGACGAGACCGCGTCCTCCCGGTAGGCGTCCAGCAGCAGCCAGCCCGCACCCAGGTAGGCGGTCGCGGTGTCCGTCAGGATCTCGTTCTCCGCGGTGGTGGGGAACGCCAGGCCCAGGCGGTGCAGATAGACGTGCGCCACCTCGTGGGCGAGCGCCGCGCCGATGTCCCTGCGGTGGTTGCGGAAACGGTCGTTGAGTTCCACGAAGTACTCCGGTCCCGCGGCCAGTTCGACGTTCGCCGCGTGGCTCATCTCCCGGAAGCCGACGACGAGCCGCGCGTCCGGCAGCCGGAAGTGCCGCACGATCTCCCGGGCCACGCGCTGCGCGCCCAGATGCAGGTCGTCGATGTCGCAGAAGGCCACGTCGGCGGGGGCCACGCTGACCGAGAACGTCTCGATGGTGTCCCGGGACAGGCGCCGGTACAGCGCGGTGACGGCGGCCCGCACCGTCTCCAGGTGCGGGTAGCCGTGCTCGACCGGTCCGCCGTTCGCCACGTCGGCACCCCCAGAAGACGCCGGAGCTCCTCTCCACTGTAGGCGGCAAGAGCCGGGCGGGAGGGGCGAAGCGGCCCGTCACACAGGCCGCAGACGAGGCGACGGCGCATCCGGGTCCGCTCCGTCCAGCTCCAGCAGCCACACCTCGTTCGCGCCCTCCCGCAGCACCGGGCCGGGCACGTACAGCGACCGCTGCGGGCCCGCCGACCAGTAACGGCCCAGGCCGAAGCCGTTGATCCAGGCGAACCCGCGCGTCCGGCCCGGCAGCTCGAGCCGGGCGTCGCCGGCCCCGAGAACCATGATCGTGCCCCGGTACAGCCCCGGTGCCCCCGCCCCGGGCAGCGCGCCGAAGGGCACCGCGGCCACGCCGTCGGCGAACGCGTCCAGATCCAGCCCACGCGCGCGTACCCCGTGCAGATACTGCCGTTCGTGCAGGATGCCGCCGGTGACGCCCTTGGCCTCGCCGAGGCGCGGCCCGTAGTTCACCCGCCCCAGGGACTCCACCCACAGCTCCACGCGCGCGGGGCCCGCGACGGGCTCCTTCAGCCGCGGCTCCGCCTCGGTGAGCACCCCGGCCCGCTCGCCGTCGACGTACACCACGGCCAGGTCCCGCAGCCCGCGCACGGTCAGCGGGTACGGCCGGCGCGGGCCGGGCACACCGACCTCGTAACGGACCAGGCCCCGGGTCACCCCCAGCTCCTCGAAGGTGGGCGGCACCGGGGTG
Organism: Streptomyces sp. NPDC053076; assembly: GCF_044546845.1. Lineage (NCBI taxonomy): Bacteria > Bacillati > Actinomycetota > Actinomycetes > Kitasatosporales > Streptomycetaceae > Streptomyces > Streptomyces sp. NPDC053076. The sequence continues at coordinate 1,136,781 of NZ_JBITZL010000002.1, forward strand.
ACCGTCTCCGGGCCGCCCAGCGCCTCCAGGACGGCGGGCAGGGGCGCCCAGTCCGTGAGCGCGGCCTCGGCGGGGGCGCCCAGCACGGCCGGCCGCGGCGGCAGGCCGGGCAGCGGGCCGGACCGGTACTCGGACAGCAGCTCGCGGAAGCGCCAGAACTTCTCCGTGGGGCGGCCGTACTCGTCCACCGGGGCGTCGTAGTCGTACGAGGTCACATCCGGTTCCAGTGGACCCTCGTGCAGCGCGCCGCCCCGGTTCGCCCCCGCCCAGCCCCCGAAACTGGTGCCTCCGTGGGCCATGTAGAGGTTCACCGACGCCCCGCACTCCAGGATCTCGCGCAGCGCCTCGGTGGCCTCCGCCGGATCCCGTACGACATGCTCGGCGGCCCAGTGGTCGAACCAGCCGCACCAGAACTCCATGCACATCAGCGGGCCCTCACGGCGGTGACGGCGCAGCGTGTCGAAGGCTTCGCGCGCGTGGGAGCCGAAGTTGACCGTGGCGAGCACGCCGGGCAGTGAGCCGCCGGTCAGCATGTGGTCCTCGGGGCCGTCCGAGGTGAACAGCGTGGCGGTGACCCCGCCGGCGCGCAGCAGGCCGGCCAGCTCCTCCAGGTATGCGGTGTCGCTGCCGTAGCTGCCGTACTCGTTCTCCACCTGGACCATGATCACGGGGCCGCCGCGGTCGAGCTGGCGGGGCACGATCTCGGGCAGCAGACGACGGAACCAGTCCCGGACGTGCAACAGATAGCGCTCGTCACGCGTACGCGCGCGCGTGCCCGGCTCGCCCGTCAGCCACGCCGGCAGCCCGCCGTTCTCCCACTCGGCGCAGATGTAGGGACCCGGCCGCACGATCGCCCACAGACCCGCCTCGCGGACCGCGTCCAGGAACCGGCCGACCGCCTGCACGTCCCGGCAGGCTCCTGGGCGCGGCTGGTGCAGATTCCACGGGACGTACGTCTCCACACAGTTCAGGCCCATCGCCCGCAGCACGGCCAGCCGGTGCCCCCACTGGGCCTCGTGCACCCGGAAGTAGTGCAACGCCCCGGACAGCAGCCGTACCGGGCGCCCGTCCAGCAGGAAGCCGGATTCCCCCACCGTGAACTCGCTCATGCGCCCCAGCGTCACCTCTTCCGGTGATCAGCGCCATGGACGAAGATCGGCGCTGCTTGGACAAAAGTCCGCGGGCACCGTCCGTGAGGCCGCCCACGCGGTCCGCGAGAGTGCGCCCCACGCGGCCCGCGGGAGTCCGCCGACTCCGGGAGGAGCGCCGATGTACCGGACCTGGATGCGGTTCTTCAGCCCCGGCCCCGCCCACCAGCGCCTCGGCCTGGTCTGCCTGGGCGTCGGCCTCCAGCACGGCGCGCTGCCCACGGTCGGCCCACGGACCCTCGACCACCACGTGGCCGTGGTGATCAGCTCGGGCGCCGGCTGGTACCGGGGCGCCGACGGCCGTCCCACGACCGTCACCGCGCCCGCGTTGCTGTGGCTCACCCCCGGCGTGCCCCACCACTACGCGCCCGACCCGGACACCGGCTGGGACGAGGGCTTCGTCGACTTCACCGGGCCCGCCACCGCGGCCTACCGCGAACTCGGCTACATCGAACCCGACCGGCCCGTCGTCCCCCTCTCCGACGCCTCCGCCCCCCGTACGGTCATCACCCGCATCGCCCGCGCCGCCCGCCGCGGCAACCCCCTGCTGGAGGTGGAGACCGGCGCCGCCGTCCATGAACTCCTGGTCGCCCTGCGCCGCGCCCGCGCCGACCTCGCCCCCGACGGAGACCAGGTGCTGGCGGCCCTGGCCCGGGACGCCTGCACGCCGATGAGCGTCGCCGACCATGCCGCCCGGCACGGCATGACCCCCGCCGAGCTGCGCGGCGCGGTCCGCCGGGCGGCCGGATGCAGCCCGAAGGACTACCTGCTCGGCATCCGCCTCGGCCGGGCCAAGGAGCTCCTCGCCGCCACCGAGCTGCCCGTCGCGGCCGTCGCCCGCCGCGTCGGCTACGACGACCCCGCCTACTTCTCCCGGCTGTTCACCCGGCGCGTGGGCGTCGCCCCCGTCCGGTTCCGCGCCCAGCAGGGCCGCACCGTCCCCGGCGGCTGGAGCGACCGCGTGCCGGACCCCGGTGATCCGCCGGTGATCCAGTCCTCGGACACCCCGTAGGGACGGGTCGGTGCAGCGCATAGGGTTGATCCCCATGACCACCAGCAACACCGGCACCGGTGCCGTGGATCCCGAGGTCCGTCAGGAACTGGACCGGCTGCGCGACAGCATCGACAACATCGACGCGGCCGTCGTCCACATGCTCGCGGAGCGTTTCAAGTGCACCCAGCAGGTCGGCCGGCTCAAGGCGCTGCACCAGCTGCCGCCCGCCGACCCGGACCGCGAGTCCCGGCAGATCGACCGGTTGCGCCGCCTCGCCGAGAACGCCAAGCTCGATCCGGCGTTCGCCGAGAAGTTCCTGAATTTCATCATCGCCGAGGTCATCCGGCACCACGAGCGGATCGCCGAGGACACCCACAACGGGCGGCCGGCGCACGAGGGCTGACCGGAAGCCGGCCCGGGACCGGTCAGGGGCCGACAGGGCGCCGGCCAGGGAGGTCGATCAGGCGCCGACCGGGAGCCGGCCAGGGACCGGTCAGGGCGCCGACCGGCAGTCGACCAGGGAACCGGTCAGGGGCCGACAGGGAGGTCCGGGGACCCGGTCGGCGAGGAAATCGCCCAGGGGCGCGCAGCGGACAAAAGCCGCGTACCGATCCGCCCCTGTGCGCTGTCGCTCCCATCAGGCAGCATGGCCTGCATGTCCGTTCTCACGCGCGACGAAGCGCAGCTCCGAGCACAGTTCCTCGACGTCCACCGGTACACGGTCGAACTGGACCTCACGACCGGTGACGAGACCTTCGACTCCCGTACCGCGATCCGGTTCACCGCCCGGACCGACGGGGACACGTTCGTCGAACTGAAGCCCGCCGAGCTGCGCAGCGTCACGCTCGACGGACAGCCGCTCGACCCGGAGTCGCTGAGCGAGGACCGGCTGCCGCTGAAGAACCTCACCGCCGGCGAGCACGAGCTGCGCGTCCACGCGGCCATGCGCTACTCCCGCACCGGCGAGGGCATGCACCGCTTCACCGACCCGAGCGACGGTGAGACGTACGTCTACACCCAGATGTTCATGGACGACGTCCAGCGGGTCTTCGCCGCCTTCGACCAGCCCGACCTGAAGGCCGTCTTCGAGGTCTCGGCCAAGGCACCCGAAGGCTGGACCGTCCTCGCCAACGGCGTCACCGCACGCCGCGCCGACGGCGCCTGGCAGGCCGCGCCCACCCCGCCGATCTCCACCTACCTGGTCGCCGTCGCCGCCGGCCCCTGGCACTCGGTGCGTACCGAGCACCGCGGGCTGCCGTTCGGCATCCACTGCCGCCGCTCCCTCGCGCCCCACCTCGACACCGACGCCGACGAGATCCTCGACATCACGCGCGCGTGCTTCGACCGCTACCACGAGAAGTTCGAGGAGCCGTACCCCTTCGACTCCTACGACCAGGCGTTCGTCCCCGAGTTCAACGCCGGCGCCATGGAGAACCCGGGCCTGGTCACCTTCCGCGACGACTTCGTCTACCGCTCCGCCGTCACCGACACCGAGCGGCAGACCCGAGCCATGGTCATCGCGCACGAAATGGCCCACATGTGGTTCGGCGACCTCGTCACCCTCAAGTGGTGGGACGACATCTGGCTGAACGAGTCCTTCGCCGAGTACATGGGCTACCAGACCACTGCCGAGGCCACCCGCTTCACCGACCCCTGGACCGAATTCGCCGTCACCCGCAAGGCGTGGGGCTACGACGCCGACCAGCGGCCCACCACCCACCCGGTCGCCCCCGAGAACGTCGAGGACACGGCCTCCGCCCTGCTCAACTTCGACGGCATCTCCTACGCCAAGGGCGCCTCCGCGCTGCGCCAGCTGGCCGCCTGGCTCGGCGAGAAGGACTTCCTCGCCGGCATCAACACCCACTTCACGCGACACAAGTTCGGCAACGCCACCCTCGCCGACTTCATCGACTCGCTCGCCTCGGCCACCGACCGCGACGTGCACGCCTGGGCCGACAGCTGGCTGCGTACCACCGGCGTCGACACGCTCACCCCGGTGATCGCCGCCGCCGGCACCTGCACGCTGACCGCGGGGCGCGCGGGCAGCCGCCCGCACCGCCTCAGCGTCGGCCTGTACGACCACGACGTCGCCGACGAGGGCCGGCTGGTGCTGCGCGAGCGCCTCGACCTCGACGTCCCGCAGGCCGCCCCGCAGCCCATCGGCAAGCGCCCCGCGCTGGTCCTCCTCAACGACGGCGACATCACCTACGCCAAGGTCCGCTTCGACCCCGCGTCCTTCGAGACGGTCCGCACCGGCCTGTCCGGCCTGCCCGACCCGCTCACCCGCGCGGTCGTCTGGAACGCCCTGCGGGACGCCGTCCGCGACGGCGAACTCCCGCCCGCCGCCTACCTGGAGACGGCCCGCGCCCACCTCCCGCGCGAGACCGACCTGGCCGTCGCGCAGGGCGTCCTCGCCTTCGCCGCCGGCCAGCTCACCGAGCAGTACCTGGCACCGCAGGACCGGCCGGCCGCCCTCGCCGCCCTCACCTCCCTCTGCCGCGACCTGCTGCGGCGTACCGAGGACGGGGACCACCCCGGCCTGCGGCTGATCGCCGTGCGGCACCTGATCGGCGTGGCCGCCCACCCGGAGACCATCGCCGCCTGGCTCGCCGACGGCACGGTGCCCGGTGGCCCGGAGCTCGATCCCGAGCTGCGCTGGCGCATCCTCGCCCGGCTCGCCGTGCTCGGTGCCGTCGACGAGGCCGCCATCGCCGCCGAGCTGGCCCGTGACCCGAGCGCCACCGGCCAGGAGGGCGCCGCCCGCTGCCGCGCCGCCCTGCCCGACCCGGAGGCCAAGCGCGCCGCCTGGGAGGCGATGTTCACCGGCGACGACCTGTCCAACTACCTGTTCACGGCCACCGCACAGGGCTTCTGGCAGCCCGAACAGGCCGAGCTGATCCGGGAGTACGTGCCGCGCTTCTACCCGGAGGCGGTCGCCCTCGCCACCCGCCGCGGCCCCGCCATCGCCGTCGCCGCCGGCCGCTGGGGCTTTCCGGCGCACGCCGTCGACGCCGACAATCTGCGGCTCGGCCAGGACTGCCTGCGCGACACCGAGCTCACCCCGGCCCTGCGCCGCACTCTCGCCGACCGCCTGGACGACCTGTCCCGTGCGCTGCGGGTGCGGGGCGAAGAGGGCACGGCGTAGGCCCGGCGACACAGGACGCGGCCGGCCCCTGCCGACGAGGCGGGGGGCCGGCCGCCCCGCACCCTCGGGGAGTCCGCCGGTGTGCCCCCGGAGATCACCGGCACGGTGGAGAAGATCACCGGTTCCCCGGCCCGCGCCTCCACCCGGTGGGCCCGCGACCACGCCGCGGACTTCCGGACGTAGCCGAAAGCGGCACGGCCACCCCGCAACGTGCCCTCCCCGGAGGGCAGTACACACCTCCGGATTCCGTTCGCCGGACTTCCCGGGTGCGGCAGTAGACACCTCCGGGTTCCGTTCGCCGGGCTTCTCCGGTGCGGCAGTACACCTTGCGTCCGCCGGGCTTCTCGGGTGCGGCAGCCCACCTTCCGTTCGCCGGGCTTCCCGGGTGCGGCAGTAACTCCCCACCCCGGGCTCCGCCCGCCGTACTTTTCCGGTGCGGCAGTACACACTCCCGGGTTCCGTTCGCCGGGCTTTCCCGGTGCGGCAGTACACACTTTCGGGTTTCGTTCGCCGGGCTTTCGGGACACAGGGCTCTCTTCCGGTACAAGCTGGGACTCCACCCGCAAGCCGGAAGCCTCGCGCCCCGCAGCACGCCGGGCCGGCCCGTGCCCCTCAGGAGAGCCCATGAGCGGAGGAGACGCCCCGAGCACGCCGCCGCTCGCCTCGGGCCCCGGCGGCCCCGACGCCCTGCGACCGCTCCTCGCCACCGTGCTCGACGCACTCGCGGCCGGCGGCCGCCGGCGCGGCGGCCCGCTGCCCGCCGGCGGACCGCGGGCCGTCGCCGCGCACGTCGCCGACGCCCTCGGGAACGTCCTGCCGGACACCGGCGACCCGGACGCCCTGCGCGGCCTCGTCCAGGCCCTCGCCGCAGGGGCTGCCGACCCCGCCGACCCGCTCTGCGCGGCCCACCTGCACTGCCCGCCGCTCGCCGTGGCCACCGCCGCCGACCTCGCCGCGAGCGCCCTCAACCCCTCTATGGACTCCTGGGACCAGGCCCCGGCCGCCTCCGCCCTGGAGGCCGCCGTCGCCCGCACCCTCGCGCGTACGGCCGGCCTCGCCGACGCCCTCGTCACCACCGGCGGCACCGAGTCCAACCAACTAGCCCTGCTGCTGGCCCGCGAGGCGCACGGCGGCAGCGTGCGCCTCGTGTGCGGGGTGAACGCCCACCACTCGCTGCCACGCGCCGCCTGGCTGCTGGGCCTGCCCGACCCCGTCGTGCTCCCCGCACCGGCCGGCACCCTGCACCCGGCCACCCTCGACGAGGCCCTCACCGCGCTCACCGGCCCGGTACTGGTCGCCGCCACCGCCGGCACCACCGACGCCGGCCTCATCGACCCGCTCCCCGAGATCGCCGGCCTGTGCACCGCCCACGGCGCCCGGCTGCACATCGACGCGGCCTACGGCGGCGGCCTCCTCTTCAGCGACCGGCACCGTGACAGACTCGCCGGGCTCGAAGCCGCCCACACCGTCACCCTCGACCTGCACAAGCTCGGCTGGCAGCCGGCAGCCGCCGGCCTCCTCGCCGTCGCCCGCCCCGGCGAACTCGCCGCACTCCACCAGCGCGCGGACTACCTGAACGCCGACGACGACACCGAGGCCGGGCTCCCCGATCTGCTCGGCCGCTCCCTGCGCACCACCCGCCGTCCCGACATCCTGAAGATCGCCGTCACCCTGAAGACACTGGGCCGCAGCGGACTCGGCGCCCTGGTCGACCAGGTCTGCGCCCGGGCCCGCGAGTTCGCCGCGCTGATCCGCGAGCACCCCGGCTTCGAGCTGTACGGCCGGCCCGTCATCAGCACCGTGCTGTTCCGGCCGGCCGCGGCGGACGACGCCGTCGTGGCCGCCGTGCGCCGACGACTGCTGCACGAGGGCCGGGCCGTCCTCGGCCGCGCCCGGCTCGACGGCCGGCTCTGGCTCAAGGCCACCGTCCTCAACCCCCACACCAGGCCGGACGACTTGGCCCACCTGCTCAAACTCGTCGAAGGAAGCACCCCAGGATGACCCACCCACCACGCCACGAGCCAGACTCCCCACGCGACCTGGTCGGCATCGGCATCGGCCCCTGCAACCTCTCCCTCGCCGCCCTCGCCCACCCGCTCGCCGAACTCGACGCCGTCTTCTACGAACAGCGGCCCGGCTTCGACTGGCACCCCGGGCTGCTCATCGAGGGCGCCACGATCCAAGTGCCGTTCCTCGCCGACCTGGTCACCCTCGTCGACCCCACCAGCCCCTGGAGCTTCCTCAGCTACCTCAGGACCCGCGAGCGGCTCTTCCCGTTCTACTTCGCCGAGCGCTTCCACATCCAGCGCGCCGAATACGACGCCTACTGCCGGTGGGTCGCCGAAGCACTGCCCGGGCTGCACTTCCGCCACCAGGTCGACGCCGTCCGCTGGAACCCCGACCGGGACGTGTTCGAGGTCGACCACACCCAGCTCGACGTCGAGGGGCAGGCCGAGGCCCTGGGCCGTACGTACACCCGCAACATCGTCCTCGGTGTCGGCACCACCCCCTACGTGCCCGACCCCCTCCGGCCCCTGGTGGACGCGCCCGGCGTGCCCGTGGTCCACGCCGCCGACTACCTCGACCACCGCGACTCCGTCCTCGCCGCTGGGCACGTCACCGTCGTCGGCTCCGGGCAGTCCGGCGCCGAGGTCTTCCTGGACCTGCTCAAGCACCGCCCGGCCGGCCGGGAGAAGCTGCACTGGATCGGCCGGACCGAGGCGTTCGCGCCGATGGAGTACTCCAAGCTGGGCCTGGAGCACTTCACGCCGGACTACACGCGCTACTTCCACGCCCTCGCCGAACCCGTCCGCGACCGGCTGGTCTCCGCCCAGTGGCAGCTGCACAAAGGCATCGACGCCGGCACCCTCGACGCCATCCACGACGAGCTCTACCGGCGCACCCTGCACGGCGGCTGGCCCGACGCCGTCCTCATCCCCGGGGTCCGTGTCCGGACCGCCGGCCGGGTCGCCACCACCAAGATCGAGCTGCATCTGGAGCACCTCCAGCAGGACAGCCGCTCGCGGCTCACCACCGACGCCGTCGTCCTCGCCACCGGCTACCGCGAACGCCACCTCGGCCGCCTCCTGGCGGGGCTCGACCCCTACGTCCGCCGCGACAGCAGCGAGCGCCCGCGCATCGACGAGGCCTTCCGCCTCGTCCTGGACCCCTCCGTCACCGGCTCGGTCTACGTCCAGAACGCCGAGCTGCACACCCACGGCGTCGGCGCCCCCGACCTGGGCCTCGCCGCCTGGCGCAGCGCCACCATCCTCAACACGGTCACCGGGAAGGATCCGTACCCGCTGCCGTCCCGAACGGCCTTCACCTCGTTCGGCCTCGCGGAGACGACGCCCCGGATGCCGCAGGCCCGACAGTCGACACGGCTCGTCCCGCTCGTCGAGGGACGGTGAGGTACCGGCCCGGAACGACCCACGGCAAGGCGCCGCAGCGGGGTGCCATGACCACGACCTCGATCGCCGCCCAACCTGCGGCGGCCCGCACCTGACCGACGTCGGCGCGCCGTCCGTCGCCGACGCCGTCGGTCAGTCGCTGCTGGGCTCTAGAAGACCGGTGTGCCGTTCCGCACCAGCTTCCAGTCCACCGACGCGAAGTCCTTCGGGTCCAGGACGCCCTTGGCGGTCACCCACTCCGCGATCCGTGTTCGGATCTCCGTCGACTCCGACCACAGCTCCTTGGCGGTGGCGACGTGCGGGAAGGCACCGCCGCCGTTGGCGCGGTAGTTGTTCACAGCGAGCACGAACTGCTGGGCGTCGTCCAGCGCGGCCCCGCCGAAGGTGAGGTTCTTGATCCGCGATCCGGCCGGCTGGGCGATGTCGATGTCGTACGCGAGGCCCGAGACGTAGTCGTAGTTGTAGTCCGGACGGTTGTTCGCGTTGGTCAGCTTGTCGGGATCGACGGCCGCTCCGGGGGCGGTCTGCACGTAGTACTCCGCCGAGTACTCCAGGTAGGCACGCACCTGGGCGCCCGTCAGCAGCTTGGCGACCAGCGTGTTGTCGTAGACGTACAGGCTCGACAGGCCCCGGATGGTGACGTCACCGGACGGGATCTCGGAGGTCCGGGAGAACGGCGATGCCTGGGCGATCACCGGCAGCGAGGCGTACTGGGTGCCCACGAGCGCCGCCTTGACCACGTCCTCCTGGACCTTGGTGATCAGATCGATGATCGGGGCGTCCTTGTAACGGGCGTCGACGGTGGTCAGGGTCTCGGTCGCCCGGCCCACGACCTGGTTGACGTACGCGACGACCTTCTTGTGCTCGTCGGTCAGCAGCTGGGTGATCTCCGGGTCGTCGGCGACGGAGTTGGAGTTGCGCAGGGACGCGGAGACGGACTCGACCTCCCAGCGGCCCTTGCTGAACACCAGCTCGACGTCGAAGAGGGTGAGCCGCTCGGCGTAGCACAGCGGCTCGGACAGTACGACCGTCCTGCCGGTCTTCTCGTTGACGACCTTCAGTTCCGGGATCTCCACGTGCGCGTGGCCGACCAGGATGGCGTCGATGCCGGGGACCTGCTTGGCGACGTTGGCCGCCGCGTTCTCCACGTACGGCACCTGGTCGCCGTACGACGACGTGCCCGAGGCACCCGAGTGCGCCGAGACGACGACCACGTCCGCGCCCATCGACCTCAGCTTCGGCACCCACTTGGCGGCCTGCTCCTCCAGGCCCGGGAACGCCAGCTTGCCCTGCACATACGCCTTGTCCCAGATCGCGATGCCCGGGTTGGTCAGGCCGAGGACGGCGACCTTGACCGGCTTGGCGCCCGGCACGTGGAACGTCTTCATGAAGTACGGGGGGAAGGCGGGCCGCAGCGTCTTCGCGTCCACGGCGTTGGCGCCGAGCAGCGGGAAGCACAACTGGGACTCGAACTTCCGCAGCGTCTCGATGCCGTAGTTGAACTCGTGGTTGCCGAGGGCCGCCGCGTCGTACCCGATCGCGTTCATCGCCTGCGCCATCGGGTGCACCGGGCCGCCCTTGGCCGTGATCGGGTCGACCTTGGCGTAGTAGTAGGTCAGCGGGGTGCCCTGGATGGTGTCACCGGCGTCCAGCAGCAGCGTGTTGTGGCGGCCCTTCTCCTTGCGCACCTGGTTCACCAGCGTCGAGATGCGCGCCAGGCCCATCGCGTTGCCCGCTGTGTCGGAGTACTCCGCGTCCTTGAAGTAGTCCCAGTTGAAGACGTGACCGTGCAGGTCGGTGGTGCCCATGACGGTCAGGGAGTACCGCTTCACGGGGTGTCCGTGCTTCCCGGCCTCCGCCGCCTCGGCCGCCGGAGCCGCCGCCGCACCGGCGATCGCCACTCCCGCTCCGGTGGCGGCGGACTTCTTCAGGAACTTCCGGCGGTTGAACGGCATCTTCGGTCTCCTCGGCGCAGGGTCGACAACGCGCGTAGATTCTGTCCTGCACATGACCTACGGCAACAGGTCCGGGAGGTTGCGATCTGATGACCATCGCTCATAGGAGCGAACCGCCGCACAATTCAACACTTGTCAATAACCCTTTGCCCAATGTCTGTTGAGTGGTCACGCGGGCCCAATTCTCTACCCGCGGGTAAGGCATAGGCTCGGATTCATGCGCCGAGCAAAGATCGTCTGCACTCTGGGGCCCGCCACCGACTCGTACGACCAGATCAAGGCACTCGTCGAGGCCGGAATGGACGTCGCCCGGTTCAACCTCAGCCACGGCACCCACGCCGAGCACGAGGAGCGTTATCAGCGCGTACGAAAGGCGGCCGACGAGACCGGCCGCAGCGTGGGAATCCTCGCCGACCTTCAGGGCCCGAAGATCCGGCTCGGCCGTTTCGCCGAAGGACCGGTACTCCTTGAACGCGGCGACACCTTCACCATCACCGTCGAGGACGGCGCCGAGGGTGACCGCCACCAGTGCGGCACCACCTACGCCGGCCTCGCCGCCGACGTCGCCCCCGGCGAGCGCATCCTCGTGGACGACGGCAAGGTCTCCCTGGAGGTGACCGCCGTCGACGGCCCCCGCGTACGCACCCGGGTCGTCGAAGGCGGCGTGATCTCCGACCACAAGGGACTGAACCTTCCCGGCGTCGCGGTCTCCGTCCCCGCCCTGTCCAAGAAGGACGAGGACGACCTGCGCTGGGCTCTGCGCACCGGATTCGACGTCGTCGCCCTCTCCTTCGTCCGCAGCGGGGACGACGCCGTGAACGTGCACCGGATCATGGCCGAGGAGGGCCGCCGCCTCCCGGTGATCGCCAAGGTCGAGAAACCGCAGGCGGTGGAGAACCTCGACGGCATCGTGGCCGCCTTCGACGGGCTGATGGTCGCCCGCGGTGACCTGGGCGTCGAGATGCCGCTGGAGCAGGTGCCGATCGTCCAGAAGCGGGCCGTCAAGCTCGCCAAGCGCAACGCCAAGCCGGTGATCGTCGCCACCCAGATGCTGGACTCGATGATCGACAACTCCCGGCCGACCCGCGCCGAGGCGTCCGACGTCGCCAACGCCGTCCTGGACGGCACCGACGCCGTGATGCTCTCCGGTGAGACCAGCGTCGGCAAGTACCCGGTCGAGACCGTCCGCACCATGGCGAAGATCGTCGCAGCCGCGGAGGAGGACATGCTGGCCAAGGGCCTGCCGCCGCTGACCGAGCTGAACAAGCCGCGCACCCAGGGCGGCGCGGTCGCCCGGGCCGCCGCCGAGATGGGCGACTTCCTCGGCGCGAAGTTCCTGGTGGCGTTCACCCAGTCGGGAGACACCGCCCGCCGGCTCTCCCGCTACCGCTCGCCCATCCCGCTGCTCGCCTTCACCCCCGAGCCGGCCACCCGCTCCCAGCTCAGCCTCACCTGGGGCGCCGAGACCTTCCTCGGGCCGCACGTGGACTCCACCGACGCCATGGTCGACCAGGTGGACGAGCTGCTGCTGAAGTACGGCCGCTGCCGGAAGGGTGACGTCGTGGTGATCACGGCGGGCTCCCCGCCCGGCGTCTCCGGCTCGACCAACATGGTCCGGGTCCACCACATCGGCGAGGACGACAGCCCGAAGTGACCGGTAGGGCCCCTGGAATTCGCCGACCGGGGGCCCTTCTCCGTGCTCGGGAACGAGGTGGCCGGCCGTGAGCGCCACGGAGGTCTTCCCGGCGGCGGAGGCGCCGACCGGTCCGAGTCGCTGATTCCCGTTGAGCGCAGCAAAAAGCGGAGAACCACATGAACGTGATCCTCCGCTTGCATGAGCGACCTTGGAATCCAAGGAAAAGTGCCCCGGGTGGGACTCGAACCCACACTGAATACCTTTTGAGGGTATCGTCTCTGCCGATTGGACTACCGGAGCCCCTGCGAATCGAAGATTTCGCCCGACCCGCTGCCTGTCCACCATACCGCAGCTAGGTAGGCTCTTGTCAGCAGTACCGGCCTGCCCAGGACCAAGGAGCCTCAGTGACCGCCCCCGAGTCGCCCCAGCCCGTAGACGCGCCCGACGACGACAAGTCGCACGTGCCTCCGCTGACGACCCGTGTCGTCATCGCCGAGGACGAGGCCCTGATCCGGCTCGACCTCAAGGAGATGCTGGAGGAGGAGGGGTACACCGTCGTCGGCGAGGCCGGGGACGGTGAGCAGGCTGTCGAACTGGCCCGCGAGCACAAGCCGGACCTGGTCATCCTCGACGTGAAGATGCCCAAGCTGGACGGCATCTCCGCAGCCGAGAAGATCGCCGAGGAGTCCATCGCGCCGGTCCTGATGCTGACCGCCTTCTCCCAGCGCGACCTCGTCGAGCGCGCCCGGGACGCCGGTGCCATGGCCTACCTGGTCAAGCCGTTCAGCAAGAGCGACGTCGTCCCGGCGATCGAGATGGCCGTCTCCCGGTTCACCGAGCTGAAGCAGCTGGAGAAGGAGGTCGCCGACCTCACCCTGCGGCTGGAGACGCGCAAGCTGGTCGACCGTGCGAAGTCCATCCTGCAGACCGAGTACGGCCTGACCGAGCCGGCCGCCTTCCGCTGGATCCAGAAGACCTCCATGGACCGCCGCATGTCGATGCAGCAGGTCGCCGAGGCGGTCATCGCGGACAGCGACGAGAAGAAGGCCGCGAAGAAGGACTGAGCGCCGCACGCGTACGAACGGCCCGCTGAGCGCCGCCCGCGTACGAACGGCCCGCTGAGCGCCGCCCGCGTACGAACGGCCCGCGCCCCGGAGAAGGGGGCGCGGGCCTCGTCGTGGTTCCGCTCAGTCCTCGCCGAGGTACGCCTTGCGGACCGACTCGTCGTGCAGCAGATCCTGGCCCGTGCCGGACAGGACGATGTTGCCGACCTCCATCACATGACCCTGGTCGGCCAGCGAGAGCGCCGCCTGGGCGTTCTGCTCGACCAGCAGGATCGTGGTGCCCTGGGACTTCAGTTCGGCGATCGTCGCCATGATCTTCTGCATCATGATCGGCGACAGGCCCATCGACGGCTCGTCGAGCATCAGCAGCTTCGGCTGGGACATCAGTGCCCTGCCCATCGCCAGCATTTGCTGCTCACCGCCCGAGAGGGTGCCCGCGGCCTGCTTGCGGCGCTCCCCGAGGATGGGGAAGAGGTCGTAGGCGCGCTGGATGTCCTTCTCGATGCCCGGCTTGTCGTTGCGCAGGAACGCGCCGAGGCGCAGGTTGTCCTCGATGCTCATGCGCGGGAAGATGTGCCGGCCCTCGGGGGAGTGGGCGAGGCCCAGCGAGACGACCTGGTGGGGCGGGACCTTCTTCAGGGACCTGCCGTTGAACTTGATCTGGCCGCCGACCGGCTTCAGCAGTCCGGAGAGCGTGCGCAGGGTGGTGGTCTTGCCGGCGCCGTTGGTGCCGATGAGGGTGACCACCTGGCCGGCATCGACCTTGAAGGAGATGCCCTTGACGGCCTCGATCTTGCCGTAGGCGACCCGCAGGTCCTCGACTTCGAGCAGTGCGGTCATCGGTCGTTCTCCTTGCCGGGCGCGGCGTCCGTCTTGGTCTCGGCGTGCGCTTCGGCGGCCTCCACCTCGGCCACCTCCTCGGCGCCGGGCGCGTCCTCGAAGGGCTCGCCGAGGTAGGCCGCGATCACGCGCTCGTCGCCCTGGACGGTCGCGCTGTCGCCCTCGATCAGCTTCTCGCCCTGCACGAGTACGGCCACGCGGTCGCACAGGTTGAAGATGAACCGCATGTCGTGCTCGATGACGAGGACGGCGATGCCCATGTCCCGGATGGCGAAGACCAGTTCCTCGGTGGTGCGGGTCTCCTGCGGGTTCATGCCGGCCGTCGGCTCGTCGAGCAGCAGCAGACCGGGCTCGCTGGCCAGGGCCCGCGCGATCTCCAGTTTGCGCTGCTCGCCGTAGGGCAGGTTGCGGGCGAGGTGCTCGGACTTGTGGTCCAGGCCGACGAACCGCAGCAGTTCCATGGCCCGGTCCTTGGACGCCTTCTCGGCCCGGTGGAAGCCGGGTCCGCGCAGTACGGCCGACCAGAAGCCCTCCTTGGTGCGGGTGTGGCGGCCGACGAGCACGTTCTCCAGCACCGTCATGTTGGCGAACAGCCGGATGTTCTGGAAAGTGCGCGCGATACCGGCCGCGGTGACCTTGAAGGACTTGGGGGGCAGCACGGTGCCCTTGTAGCGGACTTCGCCCTCGGTGGGGACGTAGAGACCGGTCAGACAGTTGAAGAAGGTCGTCTTGCCGGCGCCGTTGGGGCCGATCAGGCCGACGATCTCGCCGGCGTTGACGGTGAGGTCGACGCCGCGTACGGCGGTCAGGCCGCCGAAGCGCATGGTCACGCCGCGGGCGTCGAGGACGGTCTCGCCGGGCGCGGTGGCGCCGGGGGCGGTGTCCTTCGTGGTGGTGTCGGTGGTCATGGTGGTCAGGCCCCCGCCTTCGTCAGGAGGGTGGGCGCTTCCGCCTCTTCGTGGAACTCGAGCTGACGGCGCCGGTTGGGGATGAGGCCCTCGGGGCGGAACCGCATCAGCAGGATGAGTGCGAGACCGAAGGCGAAGAGCTGGTAGTTGCCCAGGAACTGGAGCTTGTTCGGGATCAGGAAGAGCAGGGCCGCGCCGATCAGCGGACCGCTGATGGTGCCCATGCCGCCGAGGACGACCGCGGCCAGCAGGAAGGCCGAGTTGGGCGGGATGGGGCCGGCGAAGAGGTACTGCTCGGGTGTCACGGTGTAGGTGACGTGGGCCTGGACGGTGCCCGCGAGACCGGCGAGCGAGGCGCCGACGGCGAAGGCGATGAGCTTGACCCGGAAGCCGTTGATGCCCATGGCGAGTGCGGCGGTCTCGTCCTCGCGGATGGCCACCCAGGCGCGTCCGATGCGGGAGTTGCCGCTGCGGCGGAAGACCAGCACCACGACCGCGGTGATGATCAGCATCAGGAGGAAGTAGTTGGCGAACCGGCCGATGGTGAAGCCGCCCATGTCGTGCTGGGCGCCGAAATCGAAGCCGAGCACGTCGAGGTTCGGGATGGAGGAGACACCGTTGGAGCCGTTGGTGATGTCGGGACCGGAGGTGCCGTCGAGGTTGTTCGCGGTGATGCGGAAGATCTCACCGAAGCCGAGGGTGACGATGGCGAGGTAGTCGCCGCGCAGTCGCAGCGTCGGGGCGCCGATCAGCACGCCGAAGACGAGGGAGGCGGCGGCGCCGACCAGGACCGCGGCCCAGAACGGGAAGTGCACGTGGAACGGCGAGCTGGGGGAGCCGGAGACCAGGGACGCGGCGTAGGCGCCGACGCCGAGGAAGGCGACGTAACCGAGGTCGAGCAGGCCGGCGAGGCCGACGACGATGTTCAGGCCGAGGGCGACGGTGGCGAAGATGAGGATGTAGACGCCGAGGGTCGCGTACTGGTCGTTGGTCTGCGTGAAGGGGAAGAGCGCCGCCGCGACGAAGGCACCGCAGATGGTGATGTTCTGGTGCCGGGAGGTGATCTGCGAGGCGTGCGCGATCAGGCCCGCCTTGTTCAGGGCGGCGAAGCCGAAGCCGGCGGTGATCAGGAAGCCGACGAACAGCTCGTCGTACTCGGTGCCGATGCCGTAGGTGAAGACGACCAGGCCGAGTGCGAGGATCGCGACGATGATCAGGATCTCCGCGTACGACGGCAGGGCGCGCACCGGCCGGGGCGAACCGGCGGCGAAGACCGCCTTGGTGGTCTCCCACTTGTACGCGGCCGCGTGCTTGAACTTCTCCCAGCCGGTGTCGTCGGGGTCGATCGGGTCGGGCTCGGGCCGCCGGAAGGGCAGGGAGAGCGCACCGGCCAGGGCGGCGAGGCTGCCGACGGCGACCAGGAAGCCACCCGGTTCGAGGTTGACGACGCCGCCGAGTTCGGTGCTGATGGCGATGACGGTGTACCAGCTGGTGGCGAAGGTGGCCAGGGTGGCGAACTTCAGGGCCGCGTCGGGGCCGGCGGGTGTCAGCCAGCCGAGGCCGCGGATGCCGTAGGAGGCCAGTGCGAACACCGTGGCGACGAGCGCGCCGATGAGGACGAGGACCTGGAGGCCGCCCGGGTAGCCGTAGACGGTGAGGTCGCCGGGGAAGTCGGCGGTCCAGGTCCAGGCGAGGAAGGTGGAGACGATCGTCAGCGCGCTGCCGCCGAGGGCGAGGGCGCGGGCGGCCTTCTCGGGGAGGGGGAGCAGACCGGACGGGGCGTCGGCCTTGCGGGCGCCGGGGGTGTCGGGTGCGGTGGTCTGTGTGGTCATCGGTCTCACGCCCTGTCCGCGACGCGCTCGCCGAGCAGGCCCTGTGGCCTGAACAGCAGTACGAGGATGAGGAGTACGAAGGCCCAGACGTCGGCCCATGACTGGCTGCCGAACTTGTCCATGCCCGGGATGTCGGCGATGTAGGCGGTGGCCAGGGTCTCGGCCACGCCGAGGACCACGCCGCCGATCATGGCGCCGTAGATGTTGCCGATGCCGCCGAGGACGGCCGCGGTGAACGCCTTCAGACCAAGGATGAAGCCCATACGGAAGTTGATCTCGCCGTATTTCAGGCCGTAGGCGACGGCTCCGACCGCGGCGAACGCGGCGCCGAGCGCGAAGGCGATCACGATGATGCGGTCGGTGTTGACGCCCATCAGCTTCGCGGTGTCGGGGTCCTGGGCGGTGGCCTGCATTCCGCGGCCGGTGCGGGTCTTCATCACGAAGTAGGCGAGGATCGCCATGCTGATCGGGGCGGCGGCGACGAGGAAGATGTCACCGGTCTGGATCGTGACGCTGCCGATCTCGAAGGGGCCGCCCTCGATCTGCGGGAAGGTGCGCGCGGACTTCGCCTCCGGGTACCAGGCCCACACCGCCTGCTGGAGCGCGAGGGAGAGGCCGATGGCCGTGATCAGGGGCGCCAGGCGTGGGGCGGTGCGGAGGGGCCGGTAGGCGAACCGTTCCGCCCCGACGGCGATGGCGACCGCGACGATGACGGCGCCGACGATCATCAGCGGCAGCGCGAGCCACATGCTGGTGCCGCCGGGGAGCCAGAGCCAGACGGTGAGAGCGCCGAACGCTCCCGTCATGAATATCTCGCCGTGGGCGAAGTTGATGAGCTGGACAATGCCGTAGACCATTGTGTAGCCGATGGCGACCAGCCCGTACATGGATCCTAGTAGCAGGCCGTTGACCAGCTGCTGCGGCAGTTCGTTCACCGCATGTCCTCCGAGCGTTCGGAAAGTGCGAGGGATGTGGCCGGATGCGAGTCCGCGCGGGGCGCCAGTGGAACAGCGCCCCGCGCGGCTCTTGAGTGGGTCAGGCGTGGATCAGCCGGTGTAGGTACCGGACTTGACGGGAACCCAGGCACCGTTCTTCACGGCGTAGACGGTGAGCTGCTTGTTGGTGGCGTCGCCGTACTCGTCGAAGGAGACCTTGCCGGTCACGCCGTCGAAGGACACCCCCTGCATCGCCTCGGTGATCTTCGCGCGGGCGTCGGAGGGGACCTTGCCGTCGTTTGCGTCGACGACCTTCTTCACGGCCTCGATGATCGCCCAGGCGGAGTCGTAGGCGTAGCCGCCGTAGGCCGAGTACTCCTCCTTGTAGCCGCCGTCCTTGTAGTCGGCGACGAACTGCTTGGCGGAGGGCAGGTCCTCGACCGGGGCGCCGACCGAGGTGGCGAGGTCGCCGGTGGCCTCGGCGCCCGCCAGCTTCATGAAGGTGTCGTCCTTGATGCCGTCGCCGCCGACGAGCGGGATCTTGGCGCCGGCGGCCTTGATCTGCTTGCTGAGCGGGCCGGCCTGCGGGTACTCGCCGCCGTAGTAGACGATGTCGGCACCGGAGTTCTTCACCTTGGTGGCGACCGCGGAGAAGTCCTTGGCGTCGGGGTTGATGTGCTCGGTGCCGACGACCTTGCCGCCGAGCTTCTTGTACTCCTTGGTGAAGGTGGCGGCGAGGCCGGAGCCGTAGGTCTTCTTGTCGTCGATGACGAAGACCTTCTTCTTCTTGGCCTCGTTGTAGACGTACTGGGCGGCGAACGGGCCCTGGATGGCGTCCGTGGTGGCGGTGCGGAAGTACGACTTGTACCCGCGGACCTTCTTGTTCTGCCAGTCTGCGCCCTGTGTGAGGGCGGGGCCGGTGTTGGCCGGTGAGACCTGGACCAGCTTGGCGTCGTCGAAGACCTTCTGCATCGACTCGGCGACCGAGGAGTTCAGCGGGCCGACGACACCGAGGACCTCCTGCTCGCCGACGAACTTGGAGGCGTTCTGCTGGCCGGCGGACGGCTGGGCCTGGTCGTCGAGGGCTTCGATCTTGAAGGTGACGCCCTTGACGAGTTTCTGCTTGTTGGCGTTCTTGGCGGCGAGGTCCGCCGAGTTCTTGATGCCGAGGCCCATGGCGGACAGGTCGCCGGTCAGGGGGGAGTCGACGCCGATGACGACGGTGGTGCCGTCGCCGGCGTCGGAGCCCTTCTTGTCGCCGCTGTCGCGCGAGCCGCAGGCGGTGAGGGTGAGCGCTCCCGCCGCCAGCGCGGCGGTGATGGCGATAAGCGAACGTTGACGCACGATCAGTCCTTTCCCCAGGCACAACCGCCTCCCCGTGGAAGCGGCCGAGTCGCCCGCCGCGCTGAATTGACAATCGAAGGCGCGGTGACTGGCCGTGACTCTAGGCGTGTGTGGGGAACGTGGAGGAGTGTCTGACCGAGGCTGTGACGCTCTTGTTATGACACGGCGTATTGCACAGCGGTACTCCGTGGGCGGGAAGGCGGAATTCAGGTGGATTCGCGACGTCCGCATTCTGAGAATCCGCAGGACTCGACATGATCCATCCAGGCGTCTCGGCCGTTTTGCTGATTACATATGTCCGTTGCTGCAGGCGACTTCCAGAGCCTGCGAGAGGTGCTGCGCGTAGCGGCGGCCCAGGATGAAGCTTTGCTCCTGTATTGCACGCACATTACGCAGAGTTACGTCCAGGAAAGGGAGGCTGGCGTTCCTGGGGACTCTTCCGCATTTCGTCACGTGCATCGTTATCGTGATCTTGCGGGCGGAACCGGCCTTTGTCTGGAACGGAAGTTGAGGTTCCGTCGTCAGGGACAGTCCCTCGTAGGGCTGGGTCACTCGCGTCACGGTGACGGGCGGTCCCGATGTCACGCTCAGTAGGACGGCGAAGCTGAAACTGCGCGCCGGGGCGCCGGCCGGGGTGGGGCGGCCGTCGAGGTAGGTGACGTCCGCCACTTGGACGGGGTAGGGCGCCTGTGGGCGCGGGCGTTCGGGGCGCGGTGGCGGCTGCTGCGGACGGGTGGCGTAGAGGTATCCGCCGCCTCCCAGCAGAACGGTCGCCGCGAGCAGGGTGAAGGTGATCCGCCGGTACCGGGCGTACCGCTCCGTCGGGGCCGTACGCGCCCGTCCCGCCGGTCGCGGGTCCTGCTGCGGCCGGTCGTCCCGCGCGCGCGTGCCCTCGCCGGGCTCCAGCGGGCCGATGCCGCTCATGACCAGGGACTTCCGGTCGGGGCCCCGTGTCGATAACGCGCGGCGCAGGCCGTACGTGCCCGGCGGTCCATCAACTCTTCGGCGGCGGATACCCCTTGACGGCGTCTGACGGCCCGTCCGGCGTCCACGACGCGCATCAGGATCTCGTACTGCCCGTGGGACAGGCCCATCGACTGATAGTCGCCATAGGTGTCACCGTCGAGTGCCTCGCGCGCCCAGTGGGCGATGAGCCGGGCGCACAGGGCCGCGTCGGAGGTCGGGGCGGGATCGGCGGAGGGGTCGACGGAGGAACCGGCGGAGGGGGCTACGGGGGAGCCGGTGGGGCGCGGCGGGCCGCCCGGGCCGGCGGGGGAGCCGACGGGGCGTGGGGAGCCGGCGGGGGCGGTCGAGGAGCCGGCGGGGTCGGCGCAGCCCGCCGCGCACAGCATCGCCGGCAGCGCCAGTCCGAGCACCAGGAACCTCACCCCCGGCGGGGGGCCTCCTCGCCGTCCCATGTGCCGAAGCTAAGGGGAGGGGCGGCGAGGGGCAACGCTTCGGCGGAAGCGGGCTCGACTTTCCCGTGGAAGCGGGCCCGGTCCTCCGTGGATGCGGGCTCGGTCCTCCGAGGAAGCCAGCCCGGTCCTCCGCGGAAGCGGGGGATCAGCTTCCGGTGGACTCCGTCGGGCCGTCGCCCGGGCGCACGTCCCGCAGCAGACAGGTCAGGCGGGCGGAGCAGACCCGGCGGCCCTCCTCGTCACTGATCACGATCTCGTACGTCGCCGTGGACCGGCCCCGGTGCACCGGCGTGGCCACGCCCGTCACCAGGCCCGAGCGGACCCCGCGGTGGTGCGTGCAGTTCAGGTCGACACCGACGGCGATCTTCGAGGTGCCGCCGTGCAGCATGGAGCCGACCGAGCCCAGGGTCTCCGCAAGCACCGCCGAGGCGCCGCCGTGCAGCAGGCCGTACGGCTGGGTGTTGCCCTCCACCGGCATGGTGCCGACGACCTTGTCCGGCGACGCCTCCAGGATCTGCACCCCCATGCGCGTGCCCAGATGACCGGCCGAGAACAGGGCGGGCAGGTCCACACCGAGCGCCGCGTACTCGTCGATGATCTCCTGCGGGAACTTCACTTGCTGCTGCTCACCCATGGGCCCGGCTCCGTTCGTCATCCACCTGCCTGCTCACTGAGCAAACGCTCAGTCGGTCGCCGATTGTTCCAGACGGCCTTCGGAATGACCCTCGAGGCGTACGACGACGGACTTGCTGGCCGGTGTGTTGCTGGTGTCGGCGGTGGCGTCGAGCGGCACCAGCACGTTCGTCTCGGGGTAGTACGCCGCCGCACAGCCCCGGGCCGTCGGATACAGCACGACCCGGAAGCCGGGCGCCCGCCGCTCCACCCCGTCCCGCCACTCGCTCACCAGGTCGACGTACGCCCCCTCGGCGACCCCGAGCGACCTCGCGTCCTCGGGGTGCACCAGCACCACCCGGCGCCCGCCCGTGATGCCCCGGTAACGGTCGTCGAGCCCGTAGATCGTGGTGTTGTACTGATCGTGCGAGCGCAGGGTCTGCAACAGCAGCCGGCCCTCGGGCAGCGCCGGGTACTCCACCGGCGCCGCGGTGAAGTTCGCCTTGCCCGTGGCGGTCGGGAAACGGCGCTCGTCGCGCGGTGCGTGCGGCAGCGCGAAGCCGCCGGGCCGGGCGACGCGCGCGTTGAAGTCCTCGAAACCCGGGATCACGCGCGCGATACGGTCCCGGACGGTCGCGTAGTCCCTCTCGAACTCCTCCCAGGGCACGACGCTGCGCTCGCCGAGCACCCGGCGCGCCAGACCGCAGACGATGGCCGGCTCGGACCTGAGCTGCGGGCTCGCGGGCCGCAGGCGCCCGCGCGAGGCGTGCACCATGCCCATGGAGTCCTCCACCGTCACGAACTGCTCGCCGCCGCCCTGCAGATCGCGCTCGGTCCGGCCCAGCGTCGGCAGGATCAGCGCCCGCGCGCCCGTGACCACGTGCGAGCGGTTCAGCTTGGTCGACACATGGACGGTCAGCCGCGCGCGGCGCATCGCCGCCTCGGTGACCTCCGTGTCGGGCGAGGCGGAGACGAAGTTGCCGCCCATGGCGAAGAAGACCTTCGCCTCGCCGTCACGCAGCGCGCGGATGGCCCGTACGACATCGAAGCCGTGCTCGCGCGGCGGCGCGAACCCGAACTCCTTCTCCAGGGCGTCCAGGAAGGCCGGGGCGGGCCGCTCGAAGATGCCCATGGTGCGGTCGCCCTGGACGTTGCTGTGCCCGCGCACCGGGCACACGCCCGCCCCCGGCCGGCCGATGTTGCCGCGCAGCAGCAGGAAGTTGACCACCTCGCGGATGGTCGGGACGGCGTGCTTGTGCTGGGTGAGGCCCATGGCCCAGCAGACGATGGTCCGCTTCGAGGCGAGAACCATGCCGAGGGCCTTCTCGATCTCCGCGCGCGTGAGGCCGGTCGCCGCGAGCGTCTCCGCCCAGTCGGCGGCACGCGCGGTCTCCGTGAACTCCGCGAAGCCGTGCGTGTGCTCGCGGACGAACTCCTCGTCGACCGCGCCGTCCGTCTCCAGGACGAGCTTGTTGAGGAGCCGGAAGAGGGCCTGGTCACCGCCGATGCGGATCTGCAGGAACAGGTCGGTCAGGGCGGCGCCCTTGAGGAGGCCCTGCGGGGTCTGCGGGTTCTTGAAGCGCTCCAGGCCCGCCTCGGGCAGCGGGTTGACGCTGATGACCTTGGCGCCGTTGGCCTTGGCCTTCTCCAGCGCGGAGAGCATGCGCGGATGGTTCGTGCCCGGGTTCTGGCCCGCCACGATGATCAGGTCGGCCTGGTACAGATCCTCCAGCAGGACACTGCCCTTGCCGATCCCGATGGTCTCGCTGAGCGCCGACCCGGACGACTCGTGGCACATGTTCGAGCAGTCCGGCAGGTTGTTCGTGCCCAGCTCGCGCGCGAACAGCTGGTACAGGAACGCGGCCTCGTTGCTGGTGCGGCCCGAGGTGTAGAAGACCGCCTCGTCCGGGGAGCCGAGGGCGGCGATCTCCTCGGCGACGATGCCGAAGGCCCGCTCCCAGGAGACCGGCTCGTAGTGCGTGCCCCCCTCGGGCAGATACATCGGGTGCGTGAGCCGGCCCTGCTGGCCCAGCCAGTAGCCGCTGCGGCCGGAGAGGTCCGCGACGGAGTGCGCCGCGAAGAACTCCGGCGTGACCCGGCGCAGCGTGGCCTCCTCGGCGACCGCCTTGGCGCCGTTCTCGCAGAACTCCGCCGCGTGCCGGTGCTCCGGCTCCGGCCAGGCGCAGCCCGGGCAGTCGAAGCCGTCCTTCTGGTTCACGCGCAGCAGCGTCAGCGCGGTGCGCCTGACTCCCATCTGCCGCTGGGCGATGCGCAGGGTGTGCCCGACGGCCGGCAGCCCCGCCGCCGTGTGCTTCGGCTCCGTGACCTGCGGCGCGTCCTGAACCGGATCACCCTTGGGCGGCTTCGTCGCCATCGCACGGTCCCCTTCGACTGCGTGTGAGAAGTACGCCGACGATCCTCCCACGGGGCACTGACACCTGTACCGGGCGGGCTTGGCACGGGCCGGCCGCATCACTCGCGAGGCGTCCCCGTCGCGGTGAGTGACGGGTCAGCACCGCGCTGTTCCGGGGGAGGGAACCGTCCGGCCCGGACTGTCGGTGCGGCGTGGCAGGATCGGGGGCGTGGCAGAGACAGCACCGAAGCAGACCGACAAGACCCCCGGCGGCACCCGTCCCCGGCTGATGCTCATGGACGGGCACTCGCTGGCCTACCGCGCGTTCTTCGCGCTGCCCGCGGAGAACTTCACGACCGCGACCGGCCAGCCGACGAACGCGATCTACGGCTTCGCGTCGATGCTGGCCAACACCCTGCGTGACGAGGCGCCCACGCACTTCGCGGTCGCCTTCGACGTCTCCCGCAAGACCTGGCGCTCCGAGCGGTTCACCGAGTACAAGGCGAACCGCTCCAAGACCCCGGACGAGTTCAAGGGCCAGGTCGAGCTGATCGGCGAGCTGCTCGACGCGATGCGGGCCCCGCGCTTCGCCGTCGAGGGCTTCGAGGCGGACGACGTGATCGCCACGCTCGCCACCCAGGCCGAGGCCGCGGGCTTCGAGGTGCTGATCGTCACCGGTGACCGCGACTCCTTCCAGCTGGTCAGCGAGCAC
The DNA here is from genome assembly GCF_044546845.1 of Streptomyces sp. NPDC053076. NCBI lineage: Bacteria > Bacillati > Actinomycetota > Actinomycetes > Kitasatosporales > Streptomycetaceae > Streptomyces > Streptomyces sp. NPDC053076. The sequence goes on from NZ_JBITZL010000002.1 coordinate 1,161,087, forward strand.
ACCACCGTGCTCTACCCGACCAAGGGCGTCTCGGAGCTGACCCGGTTCACACCGGAGAAGGTTTTCGAGAAGTACGGATTGACGCCCACCCAGTACCCGGACTTCGCGGCCCTGCGCGGCGACCCGTCCGACAACCTGCCCGGCATCCCCGGTGTCGGTGAGAAGACCGCCGCGAAGTGGATCAACCAGTTCGGCTCCTTCGCCGAGCTGGTCGAGCGCGCCGACGAGGTCAAGGGCAAGGCCGGCCAGAACCTCCGCGACCACCTGGAGGCGGTCAAGCTCAACCGCGTCCTGACCGAGCTGGAGCGCCAGGTGGAGCTGCCGAAGGCGGTCGCCGACCTGGAGCGGGCCCCGTACGACCGCAAGGCCGTCGCGATGATCCTCGACACCCTGGAGATCCGCAACCCGTCCCTGCGTGAGCGGCTCTTCGCCGTCGACCCGGGCACGGAGGAGGCCGAGGCCGCCCCGGTCGCCGCGGACGGCATCGAGATCGACGGCAGGATCCTGCACACCGGCGAGCTGGCCCCCTGGCTCGCCGCGCACGCCACTGGGACCCTGGGCGTCGCCACCGTGGACACCTGGGCGCTGGGCACCGGCTCCGTCGCCGAGGTCGCCCTCGCCGCGGCCGGGGGAGCGGCGGCCTGGTTCGACCCCTCCGAGCTGGACGAGGCGGACGAGAACGCGTTCGCGGGCTGGCTGGCCGACCCGGGCCGGCCCAAGGTGCTCCACAACGCCAAGGGCGCCATGCGCGTCTGCGCCGAGCACGGCTGGTCCGTCGAGGGCGTGACCATGGACACCGCGCTCGCCGCCTACCTGGTCAAGCCCGGCCGCCGTTCCTTCGACCTGGACGCGCTCTCCCTGGAGTACCTGCACCGCGAGCTGACCCCCGCCGCCACGGCCGACGGCCAGCTGGCCTTCGGTGCGGACGACGGTGCCGAGGCCGAGGCCCTGATGATCCAGGCCCGCGCCGTCCTCGACCTCGGCGAGGCGTTCCGGACCCGTCTGGAGGAAGTCGGCGCCGCCGACCTCCTGCGTGACATGGAGCTGCCCACCTCCGCCCTGCTCGCCCGCATGGAGCGGCACGGCATCGCGGCCGACCGGACGCACCTCGAAACGATGGAACAGATGTTCGCGGGTGCGGTGCAGCAGGCCGTGAAGGAGGCGCACGCGGCGGCCGGCCACGAGTTCAATCTGGGCTCGCCCAAGCAGCTCCAGGAGGTCCTTTTCGGCGAGCTGGCGCTGCCGAAGACGAAGAAGACCAAGACCGGCTACACCACCGACGCCGACGCCCTGGCCTGGCTCGCCGGCCAGACCGACAACGAACTGCCGGTGATCATGCTCCGGCACCGGGAGCAGGCGAAGCTCCGCGTCACCGTCGAGGGCCTGATCAAGACCATCGCGGGCGACGGCCGTATCCACACCACCTTCAACCAGACGGTGGCCGCGACCGGGCGCCTCTCCTCCACGGACCCCAACCTCCAGAACATCCCCGTCCGCACGGACGAGGGGCGGGCGATCCGCCGGGGCTTCGTGGTCGGCGAGGGCTTCGAGTCCCTGATGACCGCGGACTACAGCCAGATCGAACTGCGTGTGATGGCCCACCTCTCCGAGGACGCGGGCCTGATCCAGGCGTTCACCTCCGGCGAGGACCTGCACACCACCGCCGCCTCCCAGGTGTTCGCCGTCGAGCCCGGCGCGGTCGACGCGGAGATGCGGCGCAAGATCAAGGCGATGTCGTACGGCCTCGCCTACGGCCTGTCCGCGTTCGGCCTTTCCCAGCAGCTGAACATCGAGGCGGCCGAGGCCCGCGCCCTGATGGACGCGTACTTCGAGCGCTTCGGCGGGGTCCGGGACTATCTGCGCCGAGCGGTCGACGAGGCGCGGGCCACGGGTTACACGGCGACGCTCTTCGGTCGCCGCCGCTACCTCCCCGACCTCAACAGCGACAACCGCCAGCGCCGCGAGGCGGCCGAACGCATGGCCCTCAACGCGCCCATCCAGGGCACCGCGGCGGACATCGTCAAGATCGCCATGCTCAAGGTGGACGGCGCACTGCGGGAGGCGGGCCTCAAGTCCCGCATGCTCCTCCAGGTCCATGACGAAATCGTCCTGGAGATCGCCCCCGGCGAGCGGGCGGCGGCGGAGGAACTCGTCCGCCGCGAGATGGCCGGCGCCGTGCGGCTGAGGGCCCCGCTGGACGTCTCGGTGGGCGTCGGCCCGGACTGGGAATCGGCAGCGCACTAGCCGACGGCACGTGCATGGAGGGGGCGCCGCGGCCGGGCGGATGCGGTCGATGCGTCGCGTCGGGTCCGGCGCCCCCTTCCGCACCCTCGGGACGGAACGGCCCCTTACCCCACCCGTACCAAACAGGCCGAACCCCCGGAGCAACCCGTCACTCTCGTGGCCCCCGCCAGAACGCCCCCGGCCCCCCGAAGCCGCAACACTGCGGGCATGGGTATACGCATGCTTCACCGCCGGACGCCCGAGGCAGTCACCGGGGTCCGGGCGGTCACCGCCTCGGCGCAGGCCCTGCCCGCCGCGCCGGTCCCGGCCCTCGCGACCGACGCAAGCACCGCCCGCATCCCGGCCGATCTGGCCACGGCCGTCCGCGACGTCACCAAGGGCCTACGGCGCGGGCTCGCCGGCCGCCCGGACCGCCTGCCCGACTGGCGCCGGTGGGCCGATCTGGCCCGTGGCTATCTCGCCCTCACGCTCACCCTGGTCCCGAGATCACGCCCCCGGCCCACCCTCACGGTCTTCGTCGCGTCCCTCACCGAGCGACCGGCCGCCCCCGGTCCGCACCGACCACCTCGGCGCGATCCCCTGGCGCCTCAGGACCGGCGACCGGACGCCAGACCCTGACCCCCACGGCGTACAGCAGCAGCCCGAGGACCACCCCGGTGCCCACCCCGAAGCACAGGGTGGGCACCAGCTCCCACGGCCGCCCGGCAGTGCCCCGCTCCGCCCGCCACCGCGCCGTCCGCTGCGCCGCCCCGGCCAGCGCACCGCCGCCGATCACCGCGAGCGCCCACCACCGGTCCCGCACGGACAGCACGGGCACCCCCACCGGTGTCCCGCCCGGCGACCGCCGCAGCGCTCGCACCACGAACACCGCGATGAGCACGGCAGCCGCCCCGGACGACCCGTACTGCAGCCAGGTGAACAGCGGCACGCCCGCCGGGCGGGCCCGCCCGATGGCCGGAATCAGCCGCGTGCCCCACCGGTCGTGATGCGTGAACGCGTCCCACACGACATGGGTGAGCGCGCCGGTCACGGCGGAGCAGTACCACCACCCCGTCGACGCGGCCCCTACGCGCGCGCGTGGCGCACCACAGCGCAGCAGGGCGGCCGGCCGGCCCTGCCGGCCCCGGGGCAGCAGCGCGAGCAACGGCTCACGGACCAGCAGCCACAGCCCCGCGAGGCCCCAGGCGATGAGCACGTCGACCGTGACGACCCCGGCGAACGCGTGCGTGACCGCGCCGAATTCCATCCCGCCCGGCAGGACACCCGCCGTGTAATAGGGCAAGTCGGGCGCGAAGGAACCCGCGACGAGCACCGCGGGCACCAGCCTGCCCCGGCCACTCCCGTCCCGGCGGATCGCGGGCAGCACGGCCGCCGCATGGCTGAGAGTGAACGGCAACAGAGCCTCCAGAGCGTTCGGCGGCCCGGGCTTCGGTGCCGGTGATCGGGCCCGCTCAGTATGCGTGACGCCGTCCGAGGGCGTCCGGGCCGACGACAGTTGGCCAACCGGTGAAATCCGGGCGTCAATGGGTGCCCGCTCACAGCAAGTTGTCGTAGGGTCACCTGCGTCGCCGTGCCGGGCGCACGGTCGCACACACGTCCCACGGATCGAATGACGGATCAGGGGCAACCAGAACGCCGGGTCGACCGTCACACCAGAGCGAGGCGGAAAGCGACGGAGACGGGCGCGCGGGCGTCCACGGGAGGGGTTCACTCAATGGCGGCGCATTTCGGCAGGCGGCTGCGCAAGGGGGCGGCGACCACCGCCGTGGCCGCGGCGGCGGTCGCGGCTCTCTCCGCGTCCCAGGCTCCGGGAGTGATCAGCGAGGACCACGGCAGACAGACGTCGGCCGGCACCGCCACCTCGGCACCGGAGGGCGACGGCAACGCCACCGGCAACTCGCCGTACTACACGGACCTGCCGCCGCTGAACAGCCCCGCCCCCAGCCCCTCGTCGAGCGTCGGCACCTCCGGCTCCGGGGGCAGGACCGAGGGCGGCATTCCCGCGACGGTCCTCGACGCGTACCGGAGGGCCGCCGCCGAACTGCGCTCCTCCAAGGCCGGCTGCAACCTGCCCTGGCAGCTGCTCGCCGCCATCGGCAACGTCGAGTCGGGGCAGGCCCGCGGCGGGCAGGTGGACGCCGACGGCACCACGCTGCACCCGATCCTGGGCCCGCAGCTCGACGGCAACGGCTTCGCGCTCATCCCGGACACCGACAACGGCGCGTTCGACGGCAACAGCACCTACGACCAGGCCGTCGGCCCCATGCAGTTCATCCCGTCCACCTGGGCCTGGGCCGGCCGCGACGGCAACGGGGACGGCAAGAAGGACCCCAACAACGTCTACGACGCGGCGCTCGCCGCGGGCCACTACCTGTGCCGCAACGGCTGGGACCTGTCCCGCGAGGCCGACCTGCACAGCGCGATCCTGAGCTACAACAACTCGCAGGACTACCTCAACCTGGTCCTGAGCTGGATGGAGTACTACCGCAAGGGCACCCACTCCGTCCCCGACGGCTCCGGCGGCGTACCCGGGCACCGCAGTGACGACAACTCCGGCCCCACCACGTCCCCGAGCCCCTCGCAGCCCCCGAGGACCAAGCCGGACCCCAAGCCCGAGAAGCCCTCGGACGGCAAGGGCAAGGGCGACGGCAAGGGCGGAAGCGACGACGGCGGCCACGACAACGGCGGGAACGGCGACGGCGGCACGGAGACCCCCGACCCCAAGCCGCCGCGGCCGCCCGTCCCGCCGACCCAGACCGACCTGGTGGACCACCTGGAGGACGCGGGCACGAAGAAGCTCACGGCGATGGCCGACGACGCCTTCACCGAGCGGATCGGCACCCGCGCCGAGACCAAGGCCGGCAAGTCCATCGCCAAGATCAGGGTCCGGTTCACCATCACCGGCGACACGGATGCCACCTTCACCGACGGCGAGACCGTGGCCACGGTGGCCACCGACGCCAAGGGTGTCGCGCTCGCCCCCGCGCTCCAGGCCGGCGAGAAGACCGGCGACTTCAAGGTGACCGCCGCTGTCGTGGGCCGCTCGGTCAAGGGTGTCGACTACACGGCGACCGTCACGGCGCGCGCCGCCGACACCCTGGCCCGTACCGGCGACACCCCGCTGTCCTGCACCCCGGGCGGCGAGTTCACCGACCAGGTCCAGGTGAAGGCGACGTACCAGGGCGCCGTCGCCGACAAGGTCGCGGCCACCGCCACCCTGATCAAGTCCGCGGCCGACACCACGGAGAACGACAAGGGTCCCTACTTCAAGGACGCCGACGGCAAGGCCGTACGCACGCTCTCCGGCCTCCGGACCGACGCCAAGGGCCTGCTCACGCTGCCGAAGCTGTACGCCGACGACACCACCGGCACCTTCCTGCTCCGCATCACCACCACGGGCGGTGCGACGCTCACGGTGGAGCTGGAGGTCGCAGCCGCTGCCGATCCCTCGGAGAGCCCGACCCCGGACCCGACCGCCTCCTCCTCCCTGAGGCCGTAGCGTCCCAGGCCGAAGCGTCCAGAGGCGTAGCGTTCCAGGGCCCTGGCGTTGCGAGGCCGAGGCGTTCCAGGGCCGTTGCCTTCCAGGGCCGTAGCCGGCCGAGGCCGTCGCGCCCGAGGCCGCATCCCCCTGGGTGACGCGCCGCGACAGGGCGCCCTCCCCCCTCCGGCGGGGGAGGGCGCCCTGGTTCGTGCGTGCACCGCTGTTCTCATCTCGCCCGCCCGTTGCTACGGTGCCGGACCTGACGAACCATCAGAACCAGTCAGGTCATGGACCGTCCGCCGGGAGGCCGCATGCGTGCCCTGATCGCCGCCGTGACCGGTCTCGCCCTCGCGCTCGCCCTGGTCCTCACGATCGGCGCCCTGGGCTCACCGTCGGGCCGGACGTCCCCCAAGCCGCTGCTGACGACGGTGCCCTCGCACCCGTAGCCGCGCCCGTCCGGGAGGGAGGCCGGAAATGCGCCGCAAGGCAAGCCTGTTCCTGCTCGCCTGCGCCGTGTTCTGCGCGGCGCTGTCCCCACTGCTGCGCTGGTACGCCTTCCCGCGCCTGGCCCGCATCCCCGCGAACCAGTACCAGGACATGGTCCTGGAGGCCAAGGGCGCCACCCTCCTCGACTACGGCACCATGCGCGCGAAGAAGGTCTCCAAGGTCACCATCGTGCAGACCCTCAAGGGCGACGCGGAGGCCGCGAAGAGGATCGGGAAGACGGCTCGGCGGCCGGTCGTCGTCTGGGACAGCCTGTCCTACGTCCAGGGCCCCGACGGCAAGATGGTCTCCAAGGTGCCCGAGCGGTACATCTTCGACGCCCACAGCCAGGACCCCGTGCACGCCGCCGGCGAGATGGTCGACGGCGACCCGGTGAAGCGCGAGGGCATCGAGTTCAAGTGGCCCTTCCTGACGCAGAAACGGGACTACGAGTACTTCGACGCGCAGACCCGCACCACCAGCCCCATCCACTACGAGGGCACCCGCACCTTCCGCGGCCTGCCGGTCTACTACTTCGAACAGACCATCCCCTGGACCAAGGTCCCCATGCCGAAGACCATGCCCGTCCAGGGCATCACCCCGGAGACGGTCGCCAGGACGGGCACCACCCGCTGGTACAGCACGGTCCGTAGGTTCTGGGTCGAACCGGTCACCGGCGCGCCCGTCTACGGCGAGGAGATCCACAAGGAGGAGCTGCGCGGCGGCACCCTGCTGGGCGGCCGGGCCAAGGTCACCGCCTTCGCCGGGCACGTGAAGATGCGCGACGACTACATCGATCACACGGTCGCCCTGGTCAAGCAGAACCGCACCCTCGTCCTGGCCCTCACCTCCTACGCACCCTGGGGCTTCCTCGGCCTCGGCCTGCTGCTCCTCGCCCTCTCCCTCTGCCTCGAGGCCCGCGCCCGCCGTCCGCGCGGACCCGCACCCACGCAGACGCAGGGACCCGAGCCGGTCACCGCCTGAGCCGGGCGTTGGTGTGCCGCGTGGGCTCGGCGGTCGCCGGATCCTCCGGCCACGGATGCTTGGGATACCGGCCGCGCAGTTCCGCCCGGACGGCCCGGTAACCGTCCCGCCAGAAGGAGGCGAGGTCGGCCGTGACGGCTGCGGGCCGCCCGGCGGGGGAAAGCAGGTGCACGAGCAGCGGCACGCCCGCCACGGCCGGCGTCTGCCGCAGCCCGAACATCTCCTGCAGCTTGACGGCGAGAACCGGCCGCCCGGGATCCTGATAGTCGATCCGGATTCCGGACCCGCTCGGTACGGTGATCCGCTCCGGCGCCAGCTCGTCCAGCCGGGCGGCCTCCCCGCTCGCCCAGGGCAGCAGCCGCGCGAGCGCCTGCCCGGCGTCGATCCGGGCGAGATCGGCCCGTCGCCGGGCCCTGCTCAGTTCCGGCTCAAGCCACTCGTCCACGCGCGCGTGGAGCGCGGCGTCCGACACGTCCGGCCACGGCTCCCCGAGATGCGCTCGCAGGAACGCGAGCCGCTGTCGCAGCACCTGGGCATCCGCCGACCAGCGGAGCAGACCGAAGCCCTCCTGTCGCAGCCCTTCGAGGAGGGCGCCGCGCACGAGCGCCGGGTCGGCGTCCTTCAGGGGGCGTACGGCCAGCTCGATCGCCCCCAGCCGTTCGACGTGCCGGGCCACGACGTCACCGCCGTCCCAGCGCACCTCGTCCCGCTCGCCGAGCAGAGGCCGGGCCGCGGCCCGCGCCACCTCCTCGTCGACGGCGGCCCCGAGCACCACGCGTGCGTGGCCCTTGCCCACGGGCCGATCGGCGACGGCTACGACGATCCAGGGAGCGCCCCGCAGAGCGGACCCGTCGGCCGGCTCGGCCCGCGTCCCGGACGCCATGAGGTACGACCCCCCGTCGAGCCTGGCGACCCGCTCGGGAAAGGCAAGGGCGGCGACGGCTCCGACCACCCCATCCGCCCCGACATCGCCCCGCCCACCCGCACCGACCGCGCCCGCCCCACCCGACCGGACAGCGGACCGCTCCCGACCCCCGGCCGCCCGCTCCCGCTCTCCGGCCGACAAGGCCCGGCCCCACCCCTCGCCCGACTCGGTGCGGCTTCGTCCCTCACCCGGCCCCGTCCGGCTTCCCCCCTCGTCCGGTCCCGGGTGGCCTCGCCCCTCGGCCGGCGTGTCTGCCTCGGCCTCGGCGTTCACTGGTGACGAACGGTCATGGGTGGGCGGGTGGGAAAACTCGGCGGACACGGACCGCAGCCGCCGCACCTCCGCGGCCCACCGCCCCGCGTAGGCGTCACCCCCACGCCGAGCACGCCGCAAAGCACCGGCGAGATCATCGCCGTACTCCCGCGGCACCTCTTCGGAGAGCAGAGCGACGACCTGGGCCCCCGCACCCGAGGTGTCCAGCAGTGCCCGCCCCAGCCGAGGGTGCACACCCAGGCGGGCCAGCCGCGCACCGACCTCCGTGGCCCGCCCGGTGGAGTCCACCGCTCCTACGGCCGACAGCACCTCCCGCGCCGCCGTCATCGCCCCGCCCGGCGGCGGGTCCAGCAGCGCCAGTCCAGACGCGTCCGGATCGCCCCAGCACGCCGTCTGGAGCGCGAACGCGGTGAGGTCGGCCACCTTGATCTCCGGCGCCGGAAAAGCCGGCAGACGGCCGTGCTCGGCCTCCGCCCAGCACCGGTACACCACCCCCGGCGCCTCACGCCCGGCCCGCCCCGCCCGCTGCCGCCCCGCCGCCCGCGACGCCCGCACGGTGGTCAGCCCGCTCAACCCACGCGCGTGATCCACCCGCGGCTCCCGCGCCAGCCCGGAGTCGACCACCACCCGCACCCCGGGCACGGTCAGCGAAGACTCCGCGAGGGACGTCGCCAGCACCACCCGGCGCCGCTGGCCGGCCGTCAGCACCGCGTCCTGCACCGCGGCCGGCGCCCGCCCGTGCACCTGGAGCACCTCGACCTCGCCGAGATCCCCCAGCAGGCCCGTTACGCGCGCGATCTCGCCCACGCCGGGCAGGAAACACAGCACGTCCCCGCCCCGCTCGGCCAGCGCCCGCCGTACCACCGACGCCACGTGCGCCAGCAGCGCGTGATCCACCCGCATCCCGTGCGGCGGCCGTACCGGACGGGCCGGGGGAGCCCACACCACCTCCACCGGATACGCCACCCCGGCCGCCTCGACCACCGGCGCGCCGCCCAGCAACCGCGCCCACCCCTCGGCGTCCGTGGTCGCCGACGCGGCCACCAGCCGCAGCTCCGGCCGCAGCGTCTGCCGGACGTCCCACAGGAACGCGGCCACCGTGTCGGCGTCCAGATGCCGCTCATGGCACTCGTCGAGGACGACGGCGTCCACCCCGGCCAGCTCCTGGTCGCGCTGGAGCCGCTGGAGCAGGACACCGGTCGTCACGACCTCCACGCGCGTGTGCCGCCCGACGGCCCGCTCGCCGCGCACCGTGAAGCCGACGCTCCGGCCGGGCTGCTCGCCCAGCAGCCACGCCATACGGCGGGCCGCCGCCCGCGCCGCGATCCGTCGGGGCTCGGCCACCACGACCCGCCGCGCGGGACCGCCCCCGGCCAGCCCGGCGAGCACGAGCGGCACCAGCGTCGTCTTGCCGGTGCCGGGCGGCGCCACGAGGACGGCGGTGCCCTCCTCCTCCAGGGCGTCGGCCAGGGCGGGCAGGGCGGAGCGCACGGGCAGCGCGTCCAGGGCGTCGTAACGGATCACACCCCTAGTGTCGTACGACGACGAGAACGGCTCTCACGCGCGCGTACGCCCAGGAGTCACAGGCGTAGGCGAACGGGCCTCACCCACGCGTGCGGGTACGGGAACGTGCCTCAACGGCGCCGGTGCACGCACGAGGACGGCCCTCAAACGGTGCGCGTGCACGTACGGGAACGGCCTTCGCACGCGCAGGCGTATGCGCACGCGCGCGCGTGCGAAGAGCAAGGAAGAAGGGGCCTCACGCGCGCGTGGGCGATGCACGCGCGCGCAGGCGAGGTAAACGCGTCAGTCCCGCTCGCACACGAAGATCGCCGTCCCCGGGATGAGCGTGCCGCGCAGCGGCGACCAGCCGCCCCACTCCGCGGTGTTCCAGGCCGGCCACTCGGGCTCCACCAGGTCCACCAGCCGGAAGCCCGACGCCACGATGTCCCGCACCCGGTCGCCGAGCGTCCTGTGGTGCTCCACGTACACCGCACGGCCCTGCTCGTCCTGCTCCACGTAGGGCGTGCGGTCGAAGTAGGACGAGGACACCGACAGACCCTCGGGACCGGGCTCGTCCGGGAACGCCCAGCGGACCGGATGCGTCACGGAGAACACGAACCGGCCGCCCGGCCGCAGCACCCGGCGCACCTCCCGCAGGACCAGCCGCGGGTCGGCCACGAACGGCAACGCGCCGTACGCCGAGCACACCAGGTCGAAGGAGCCGTCGGCGAAGGGCAGCGCGCCGGCGTCCGCGCAGACCAGCGGAAACGATCCGCCGATCCGCAACGCGTGCTGGAGCTGGCGGTGCGAGAGGTCCAGGGCCACCGGGCGCGCGCCCTGGGCGGCCAGCCAGCGGGCACACTGTGCCGCGCCCGCGCCGATCTCCAGGACCCCCTTGCCCTTCAGCTCCTCCGGCGGGCCGAGCAGCTCCGCCTCCACCTCGTCCAGGCCCTCCGGGCCCCACACGAAGCGGTCGTCCCCGAGGAACGTGCCGTGCTCCACCTGGTACTCGTCCGCGTTCCGGTCCCACCAGCCCCGGTTGGCCCGGGCGCTCTCCGTGACATCGGCGTCACGGCGGGTGGCCTCGGGCTCGGACTCCTCCGACCGCTGCGGGTCGTACGCTTCCGGCTCTTGGATGATCGGCTCCCTCGTCGTACTCTTCCGTCCAACCCGCCGGGGCTTGTACGGACGGAGTCCCATGGGCCTGTGTGGCCTGCCGGGGCGTTTCTTCTGCCGGGTATGCGGCGATCCGCCCCGGGTGTGCGCCTTCGCGCATTGACCATGTCCGGCTGCCCCCGTATGCTACAAGTTGCGCTGCGGGCCTGCGCTCCTCAGACGTAGCAGGCTGCGCTCGCATCTGTTGTATGTCCCCTCGGTTCTCGAGGCGCCATCGGGCACTTGGTGTCCATAAAAAGGTGGCGCTTCCTTGGCTGTCCGGCTTCTGCAGAGCGAAACGGGCTCCCGGCGTAAGCAGTACCTACGACTTCAATGTCCGTACCGGAGCCCTTTCCCACATGACGAGCAGCACCGAGACCACCGCCACCACCCCGCAGGTTGCGGTCAACGACATCGGTAACGAGGAAGCCTTCCTCGCCGCGATCGACGAGACGATCAAGTACTTCAACGACGGCGACATCGTCGACGGCGTCATCGTGAAGGTCGACCGGGACGAGGTCCTGCTCGACATCGGTTACAAGACCGAAGGTGTCATCCCGAGCCGCGAGCTCTCGATCAAGCACGACGTCGACCCGAACGAGGTCGTCAAGGTCGGCGACGAGATCGAAGCCCTTGTTCTTCAGAAGGAGGACAAGGAAGGCCGCCTGATCCTCTCGAAGAAGCGCGCCCAGTACGAGCGTGCCTGGGGCACCATCGAGAAGATCAAGGAAGAGGACGGCATCGTCACCGGTACCGTCATCGAGGTCGTCAAGGGTGGTCTCATCCTCGACATCGGCCTCCGTGGCTTCCTGCCGGCTTCTCTCGTCGAGATGCGCCGTGTCCGCGACCTCCAGCCCTACGTGGGCAAGGAGCTCGAGGCCAAGATCATCGAGCTGGACAAGAACCGCAACAACGTGGTCCTGTCCCGCCGTGCCTGGCTGGAGCAGACCCAGTCCGAGGTCCGCCAGACGTTCCTCACGACCCTCCAGAAGGGTCAGGTCCGCTCCGGCGTCGTTTCCTCGATCGTCAACTTCGGTGCCTTCGTGGACCTGGGTGGCGTCGACGGTCTGGTCCACGTCTCCGAGCTGTCCTGGAAGCACATCGACCACCCCTCCGAGGTTGTCGAGGTCGGCCAGGAGGTCACCGTCGAGGTCCTCGACGTCGACATGGACCGCGAGCGTGTCTCCCTGTCGCTGAAGGCGACGCAGGAAGACCCGTGGCAGCAGTTCGCCCGCACCCACCAGATCGGCCAGGTCGTGCCCGGTAAGGTCACGAAGCTGGTTCCGTTCGGTGCGTTCGTCCGCGTGGACGAGGGCATCGAGGGTCTGGTGCACATCTCCGAGCTGGCCGAGCGCCACGTGGAGATCCCGGAGCAGGTCGTCCAGGTCAACGACGAGATCTTCGTCAAGGTCATCGACATCGACCTCGAGCGTCGTCGCATCAGCCTCTCGCTGAAGCAGGCCAACGAGTCCTTCGGTGCCGACCCGGCCTCGGTGGAGTTCGACCCGACCCTGTACGGCATGGCCGCGTCCTACGACGACCAGGGCAACTACATCTACCCCGAGGGCTTCGACCCCGAGACCAACGACTGGCTCGAGGGCTACGAGACCCAGCGGGAGGCGTGGGAGCACCAGTACGCCGAGGCGCAGCAGCGCTTCGAGCAGCACCAGGCGCAGGTCATCAAGTCCCGCGAGGCCGACGCCGCTGCCGCGGCCGAGGGCGGCGAGGCTGCGGCTCCGGCCGCGACCGGTGGCGGCTCCTACTCCTCCGAGGGTGCGGACACCTCTGGTGCCCTGGCCTCGGACGAGGCGCTGGCCGCGCTGCGCGAGAAGCTGGCCGGTGGCCAGAGCTGAACGCAGCCTGAGGCTTAGCCGATAGGCACTGAGGGGCCGCACCTTTCGAGGTGCGGCCCCTCATCGCTGTTCTCCCTCGGCGTCCTGCCTCGGAGTTCCCTCCCGGAAGTTCCTGGGAGTCGTTCTCGGAGTGTGTCCTCGTGTCCTCGGAGTTGTCCGAGGTCCGGCCGTCGTTCTTCGAGTGCCGGGCCCGTGGTGGCTCGGCGCGCAGTTCCCCGGGCCCCTCAAGGGATCACCGTGTCCTTCTTCAGGAAGTGACCGGGACGTTCGTCAGGCCCTTGCCGCCCGTCACCGTGTCGCTGCTGTAGACCGTCGTCCTGCAGCTCGTGCCGTAGTCGGGGACGTCGATCGCCAGCTGCGTCGCGCCGGTCGCGCCGGCCAGAGCCGACTTGTTGCCCTTGAAGACCGTGCCGCAGCCCCAGCCGTCGCAGATCGCGGCGTGCCGCGGGAATTCCGCCGCGCCAGGGCGCGTTGTCGAGGACGGACACGAGGAGGAGCGGTCACAGTGCTTGATCCGCAGGGTTTGTACGCATGGGAGCCGAAGGGCCTCGCCGTTGTCGACATGGCGCTCGCCCAGGAGTCGGCCGGCCTTGTCATGCTCTACCACTTCGACGGATACATCGACGCGGGTGAGACCGGCGACCAGATCGTCGACCGGCTCCTCGACTCACTGCCCCACCAGGTCGTGGCCCGATTCGACCACGACCGGCTCGTGGACTACCGGGCCCGTCGCCCCCTGCTGACCTTCAAGCGGGACCGCTGGACGGACTACGAGGTCCCGGCCGTCGAGGTCCGCCTCGTCCAGGACACCACCGGTGCTCCGTTCCTGCTGCTGTCCGGTCCCGAACCGGACGTGGAGTGGGAGCGGTTCGCGGCGGCGGTACGGCAGATGGTGGAACGGCTCGGCGTCCGGCTGTCGGTGAACTTCCATGGCATCCCCATGGGCGTCCCGCACACCCGCCCGGTGGGCCTGACCCCGCACGGCAACCGCACCGACCTCGTTCCCGGTCACCGCAGCCCCTTCGACGAGGCACAGGTGCCCGGCAGCGCCGAGTCGCTGATCGAGTACCGCCTCATGGAGGCCGGTCACGACGTCCTGGGCGTGGCCGCGCACGTCCCGCACTACATCGCCCGTTCCACGTACCCGGACGCCGCCCTGACCGTCCTGGAGGCCGTCACGGCCGCCACCGGTCTGGTGCTGCCCGGCGTGGCCCACTCGCTGCGCACGGACGCCCACCGCACGCAGAACGAGATCGACCGGCAGATCCGGGAGGGGGACGAGGAGTTGACCTCGCTCGTTCAGGGCCTCGAGCATCAGTATGACGCCGCGGCGGGCGCCGAGACCCGCGGCAACATGCTGGCCGAGCCCGTGGAGATCCCGTCGGCGGACGAGATCGGGCTGGAGTTCGAGCGCTTCCTGGCGGAGCGCGAGGGCGACAACTGACCCGCGGCCCGCACGGCGCGGAGAGCCGCGTCGGCAGCAGCCCTTACAGGGCGGCCCCAACCGGCTCCCGTCGGGCCGGTGTCGGCCCGCATCTGTACCGGGCTCCTGCCGGGTTGCCACCGGCCCCTGTCGGGCCGGTGCTGCCGGCCCGCACCTGCCGGGCCGGTGCCGGCGGCCCGCATTTGTCGGCCCGCACCTGTCGGACCGGCCCAGGAGCGGAGCGTCTAGGCTTCCGCTCATGCTGACAGTGGGCCTGACCGGCGGTATCGGCGCCGGCAAGAGCGAGGTCTCGCGGCTGCTCGTGGAGCACGGGGCCGTGCTGATCGACGCGGACCGCATCGCGCGCGAGGTCGTGGCGCCCGGGACCCCCGGCCTCGCGGCCGTGGTCGACGCCTTCGGGACGGACATCCTCGCCGCCGACGGCAGCCTGGACCGGCCCCGGCTCGGCTCGATCGTCTTCGCCGACCCCGAGAAACTCGCTGTCCTCAACTCCCTCGTGCATCCCCTGGTGGGCGCCCGGTCCCGCGAGCTGGAGAGTGCCGCGGCAGAGGACGCCGTGGTGGTCCACGACGTGCCCCTGCTCACCGAGAACGGTCTCGCGGCGCTCTACGACGTCGTGATCGTCGTGGACGCAAGCGACGAGACCCGGCTCGACCGGCTGGTGCGGCTGCGCGGGATGACGGAGGAGGACGCACGCGCGCGTATGGCCGCACAGGCGACGCGCGAACAGCGCCGGGAGATCGCGGACGTCCTCATCGACAACGACGTACCCCTGGACGCGCTTCGGACGCGTGTCGCCGAGGTCTGGGACGACCTGGCACGCCGGGCCCGGCAGGCGGCCGGGGCCACGGAATAGCCGCCCGGCCCGGGGCGTTGAAGCGCTGGAGCAAGGGAAGGACTCAGCCGTGCCCGAGACCAGCGGTCCCACCGGACGTACTCCG
Source organism: Streptomyces sp. NPDC053076 (assembly GCF_044546845.1). Classification (NCBI taxonomy): domain Bacteria; kingdom Bacillati; phylum Actinomycetota; class Actinomycetes; order Kitasatosporales; family Streptomycetaceae; genus Streptomyces; species Streptomyces sp. NPDC053076. Next base: position 1,176,373 of record NZ_JBITZL010000002.1, read on the forward strand.
GAAACGCATGTCATCGACTTCCGTGCCGCCGAGCAACTGCTCAACGCACGGGACCCGCGGGGCGCGGTGAAACTGCTCGACGGAGTCATCGCCGCGTACCCCGAGAACACCGCCGCGCGCCTGCTACGCGCGCGTGCGTTCTTCGCCGCGGCGCAACTGCGGCCCGCCGAGCTGGAGTTCACCATCGTGCTGGAGCGTGAGCCGGACAACGCGTTCGCGCACTTCGCCCTGGCCCGCACCTATGAGCGCCAGGGGCGCCCCGACCAGGCCAAACGGCATTTCCGCCTGGCCGCCGCGCTCGACCCCAATCCGGAGTATCTGAAAGCGGCCCGTTTCGACGACTGACGGCGGGCGGAGCGGGAGGCGGCCCCTGGAGCCTCCGGGGGTGCGTACCCGGCCGGTTGCGCTGGCGCGCTCGATCCAAGCCAGGCGCTCACGGATGGCGGTGCCTGGGTGGTCCCGGGTGCGGCGGCCCGCTGGGTCGGCGGTGCCTCGGCGGCCCCGGATGCGGTGGTCCATCGTCGTCCGGCGGCGGGTACGGCGGTATGTCGTGGCCCGGCTGGTAGTGAGGACCCTGCCGGATGTGCCGGAGGATCATGGCCATGTCGACGGTGACCACCAGCCAGAGCGCGCCGCACGCCGCCGCCCAGCCCGGGCGCCCCGCCAGTGCGAACGCGGCCGTGCCGAAGATCGCCCAGACCAGCCCCCACGCGCTCAGCCAGAACCGCGCCCGCAGAGCACTGCGCGCGGTCGCCGGTTCACTGCCCGTACGCATCGGACCACCACTCCTCATCGCAACGTACTCTTCGATGACGACCCGCATCAATGCTCGTCGGGACGCGGAGGTCCCGGTCTGCTCCGCGAAGACAACCGGGGCCTCGATCCCAGCCTCTTCCGGCACAGGTTCTGGCGTGTGGTCGACTGCTGGTCGGTCGACATCCGCTTATGGACCAGGTTGGCCATGCCGCTCCCCGTTGTGGTGGTCGCATTCCGTCCTGGCTGTCAGCAAACCGTGTCATCAGCCGTTATCGGATCAGATAAGATCGGCGCCGCCGCCGGGCCCGGGAAAGCCCGGGTTCATTTGGACGCCCGCCGATTTCAGCGATCCGTTCTCTGGGTCGGGCGCGACTGACGGCGGCATGGCGCTGTGGTCCTGTGATGGGGCCGTCGGCACGAGTCGGGAGCTCAAGAACTCAATGGTGCCGGTCGCCTCGCCGTATCGTCTCCCTTCCCGAGCACGGCAGAACATCGCCGGTATCCAAGGGCGGGCTCGCCCATAAGGCAGGCGGGCATCGGGAGCGCAATCAGCGATATACGGAACGGCGGAAGGTCAGTCGTCATGGATTCAGTCGCAGGGCCATAGCTTGACCAAGTAAGTCAAGACTTATCTTTATGGGCCTGTGACCGTATGGTGTGGCTCGAATCGAAGGAGCCCCCTGTTGTCGAAAATGAATGATCCCGCTGTGCGTGCGGTTGAATCGGAGCGGGATTATGTGTCCTCCTTGTATGAATTTCTCACCGAGCGGCTTTCCGAGGCGCGAGTACACCGAGCGAGTGTGCTGAAGGCTCCGGCGGAAAGCGCCGGTGAGGCATACGAGAGGGAAATCGCCGCCGAGCGTCTGGCCAAGGAAATCGGCCGGCTGGAGGGCGCCGAAAAAGGGCTGGTCTTCGGGCGCATCGACCGGACGGATGGCACGGCCCTGCGCATCGGGCGGATCGGACTGCACAGGGAGGAGGATGACCTGCCTCTGCTCGTGGACTGGCGCGCGAACGCGGCGCGGCCCTTCTACGAGGCGACACCGGTCCACCCGATGGACCTGCGGCGGCGCCGGCACCTGCGCCTCGAGGAGCGCACGGTCGTCTCGGTGAGCGACGAACTGCTGGACGGGACCGCCCCGACGGACGAGGACGTCGTGGGGGACGGCCCGTTGACCGAGGCTCTGTCGGCCCGGCGTACGGGCAGGATGCACGCGGCCGTCGCGACGCTGCAGGCCGAGCAGGACGAGATCGTCCGCTCCGCCCACCGCGGGGTGACCGTGGTGCAGGGCGGGCCCGGCACCGGCAAGACGGTGGTCGCCCTGCACCGGGCGGCCTACGTCCTGTACGCGTTCCCGCGCGCCGCGGAGGAGGGTGTCCTGGTGGTGGGCCCGAACGCTCGGTTCCTCGACTACATCTCCCAGGTTCTTCCCTCGCTCGGAGAGAACGACGTCGTTCTGGCGACCTGCCGGGAACTGGCCGGAGTGTCCACGGACACGGTGGGCCCGTTCGACACGGCGCGTCTCAAGGGCAGCTCCGACCTCGCCGACGCCCTGGCCGGCCTGCTGCGCGTCCACCAAGCGCCCGCCGGTGGCTTCACCGTGCGGGTCGGACAGGAACTGGTTCGCCTCTCCGGCGAGGAAGTAGCCACGGCACGCGACGCCGCCGTGGCAGCCGTACCGGGGCACAACCCCGCGCGCCAGGTGTTCAAAGAGCTCCTGGTCGACGCCGTCACCGACGCGATGCAACGAGACATGGGCGACCTCCTGGAGCGGATCGACGCCGATGCCGAAAGGATGACGGGCATCGACCTCGACCGGTTCACGGGAGCCGCCCAGCGCCGTGCCGAAGGTGCGGCCGACTCGGGTCCGGTCCACGAGCTGGACCTGGACGCCATCCGAGCCGATCTCCTCGACGACGCCGGGGTCGACCGAGCGGTCGAGGTGTTGTGGCCGCGGCTGGTACCCGGTGACCTCGTGAAGGCGCTCCTGACGAATGCCGACGCTCTCGCCGAGCGCCTGCCCCGCCTGACCGCGCAGGAGCGGTCCCTTCTGCTGCGCGGTCCGGACGACCCGTGGACCGATGCCGATGTGCCGTTGCTGGACGAGGCGGTGAGCCTGGTCGACGGCCCCCCCGAGCGGACGTACGGGCACGTCGTCGTCGACGAGGCGCAGGAACTGACCGCCATGCAGTGGCGGATGATCGTCCGCCGCTGCCCGGCAAGGGCGATGACGCTGGTGGGTGACTTCGCCCAGGCAGGCCCGGTCGCGACAGCACGCGACTGGAAGGAAGCACTGAGCCCCCACGTCGGACCGCGGTTCACACTGCACAACCTGACCGTCAGCTACCGCACCACCCAGGAGATCCTGGAGAGCGTCCGGGACCTGCTCACGCGGATCGCTCCGGACCAGAAGCCCACACGGTCACTGCGAAGCGGTGAGAGCCCTCGCGCCGTGACCACACCTCCGGACGGGTGGGTCACCGCCGTCGTTCAGGAACTCCGTGCTCAGAGCACCGCGCACCCGGGCGAGCTTCTGGGAGTGATCTGCGCGGACACCAGGGTGAGCGAGCTGACGGCCCAGGGCATCGCTCACCACGCACGCATCGTGCCGGCGTCCGAAGCACGCGGCCTGGAATTCGACGGGGTCGTCGTCATGAACCCCGAGGAAATCAGCACGGCCCGCCCCGGTGGGGAAAGGGACTTGTACGTAGCCCTGACCCGGGCCACCAAGCGCCTCTGCACCATCACCGTCCAGCCCGCCTGACGACTCGGCGCCCGCGTCGTCGCCGCGGGCGCACCCGGCGCGGTCCAGACACCGGCCCGCGCGCACGGGGCTGCTCGCCGCCTCACCGCTCGTGGCCGCACCCGGCATCACGCGGCCTGGTCCAAGCCGACGACGTTCAGATCCCCTTCGCGCAGCAGGGTGAAGTCGACTCCAGCCGGGCCTGCACCAGGGTGGGCACGGCCGGGGAGACGTCCCCGCCCAGCCGGCGGGCGAGCTCCTCCACCCTGCCGCCTCGTCCAGCCCGTCCAGGGCCCTGACCGCCTCGGCGGTCATCCCCGCCGCCCCTCAAGCGCCGCCTGGGCCGGGCCGTCGGCGTCGATGTTCTCGAGTGGTCTCGAACACGAGCGGGCTCTTCCCTGGCTGGGCTTCTCCGTGTGATGGCCGGGTTTTCCTCAGCTCACCGCCCGCGCGGCCTTCCTCCCGAGCCCCCAGCGCGCCCCGCACCCCCTGTACCGCCCGGGCCGCCGCGACCGCCGGCGGCGTCGGAGCCCCGGCGTTCGCCACGGCCGCTCGCCCCGCTGCGGCCGCCGGACCCGCCGACTCCGCCCGTTGCGCCGGGGCCGCCGAGGCCGGCGAAGCCACCGGGGGCGCCGGAGCTGCCGAGGCTGCGGAGGCGTTCCAGTTCGCGGCGGTCCCGCTTGGTGGGGCGGCCGGCGCCGCGGTCGCGGAGACCGGCGGGGGCGATGGCCTCGCGGGGCGGAGGCGGAGGGGAGTTGTCGATGTAGCACTGGGTGGCCACGGGCGCACCGACCCGCTTGCGGATCAGACGCTTGACGATCACGACCCGTTCCCGGCCCTCGTGCCGCAGCCGTACTTCGTCGCCGACGCGTACGGAGTAGGCGGGCTTCACCCGCTCGCCGTTCACGTGCACGTGCCCGCCCCGGCATGCGGAGGCGCCGAGGGAGCGGGTCTTGACCAGACGGACGGCCCAGATCCAGCTGTCGATGCGGACGGTTTCGCCGGTGCCCGCTCCGGCGGCCTCGGCGGCGGCCACCGCGGCGGCGGTCTTGGGGTCGAGCGGCTGCTCGGCAGGTGCGGACGCCGATCCGCCCGGCGCGCCGGTCCCGTCGCCGGTCTCCTCGCCGGTCGCACGGTCCACGGTCTCGTCCGCATCGTCGGAAGCCATGTCCCGACCTTAACGCCACGGGGCGACTGAGCCGGAAGCGTTTTCGCGGTGCAGCCCCTGACCGTCCCAGGCACCGGCGGACCGCGTCTCGTCGGTTCGGCCGTGCTGGTCGTCGGGCTGGTCGTCGGACCGGCCCGCCGGGTCGCGGTCACCAGGAACACCTCGGAGACCCACTGCCGCCGTATCCCACTGCCATCCGTGCCTCACCGCCGCTGTGCCTCACCGCCACCGTGCCTCACCGCCACCGTCGGCGACGATTCTGGCCGGCCGAGCTGCGACCCGCGCCCTGCGCCCCGCACTGCCACATGCGAACTGCGCCCTGCCACCTGCACCTGCCACCTGCGACTTGTGTACCTGCGGATCTGCGACTTCGCGGTGGTGGGCGACGGGTTCGCCCGGGCGCCTTGGGGCATACGGTGGCCGTATGGACGACAGCAGCGCTCTCGCCCGGCTCGACCGGCGCGTCGCCGACTGCCGGGCCTGCCCGCGGCTGGTCGACTGGCGCGAGGAAGTGGCCCGTACGAAGCGGGCCGCGTTCGTCGACTGGACGTACTGGGGGCGGCCGGTGCCGGGGTTCGGCCCGGCCGACGCCCGGCTGGTGATCATCGGGCTGGCCCCGGCCGCGCACGGCGGCAACCGCACCGGCCGCATGTTCACCGGCGACCGGTCGGGAGACGTGCTCTACCAGGCGATGTACGACGTGGGGCTCGCCTCGCAGCCCGCCTCCGTCAGCGCCGACGACGGACTGGAACTGTACGGCGTGCGCGTCACGGCGCCCGTCCACTGCGCCCCGCCCGCCAACAAGCCGACCCCGGGGGAGCGCGACACCTGCCGGCCCTGGCTGGTCCAGGAGTTGACGCTGCTCCGGCCGACGCTGAAGGCCGCCGTCGTCCTCGGTGCCTTCGGCTGGCAGGCCGCCCTGCCCGCGTTCCGGGAGGCGGGCTGGACCGTGCCCCGCCCCCGCCCGGCTTTCGCGCACGGCACCCGGGTCGCGCTCGACGGCCTGGACCTCTTCGGCTGCTTCCATGTCAGCCAGCGCAACACCTTCACCGGCCGGCTCACCACCGGCATGCTGCGCGAGGTCCTGCGCACGGCGGCGGACGCGGCCGGGCTGCCGTAGCGCGCGGCTTCCTCAGGGGGCGCCGGCCGGGTCGGTGGGGTCGGCCGGGTCGTCGGCGTGGGCCGCGTCGGTGGGGTCGGCCGGGTCCGTGGCGTGGGCCGGGTCGATGCCGAACAGGTGCCGACCGTCGAGCGGTAGGTGGCGCGGACGTGGCCCAGTGCGTGGGCGCGGGCTCGGTCCGGGTCGCCGGAGGCGAGGGCCTCGTACAGTTCACGGTGTTCGGCGAGGAGTGGGGACCACTGGGTCCCGCAGCTCCGCCGGCGCCTCGGGTGTCGCCCGGGCCGCCGCCAGCCCCGCCGCGTACACCTCCAACGCCTCACGCAGCTCGAAGAGTTCCCGGACGTCGGCCGGGGGGAGCCGGCGCACGACCGTGCGGCGGGCGGCGGTGAAGCTCGCGGAGTCCCTGGTAAACCTCGGCCTGACGACGAGCCGGGCGGGAGGCTACGAGAAGCCGCTGACCAAGGGGCGGCGGTGGGGCCGGCAGACGGACGGGCCGCGTCCGGCTCGGAGGGCGCCGGACGCCCCACCGAGCCCCGGGCATCCGGACCCCTCACCGGTCACCCGGGCGTAGCGATCACGGCCGCCACACATACCGGACGTCCGGCTCCCGCTCCTCGTTGTCGCTGCCGTCCGTGTACTCGGCGGCGACGAAACCGTGCCGCTCGTAGAAGCGGTGGGCGGGGGCGTTGACCTGGAAGGTCCACAGAGTGAGGCCCCGGGGGCTGCGCTCCTTGGCCAGGGCGACGAAACGGTCGCCGAGGCCACGGCCCCGCCAGGCGGGGGCGAGGTAGAGCTGGGACAGTTCGTCGTCGTGCAGCACCATCATGCCGACGACCCCGTCACCCCCCTCGTTCCCGTCGGCCCGCGCGTTTCCGTCACTCCCCTCGTTCCCGTCGACCCGCTCGTTCCCGTCACCTTCCTCGTTGCCGTCGGCCGCTTCGGCGACCCAGGTCTCGTGCAACGGCACGACCACCTCCCGGAAGTACGCGCGCACCTCGTCGTCAGAGTGCGCCCGGCCGACCGTGGGCAGGGCGGTGGCGAAGGACCGCAGCCAGACGTCGGCGACGGCGCGGGCGTCCGCCGGCAGCGCCCGGCGCAGGACGACCCCGTCCGTCATCGACCGACCTGACTCAGTTCCGGCACCACAGCCGTCACCGTGATCTCCACCAACTGTCCGGTGTACCCGAGGCAGGAGACCCCGAGCAGCGTGGACGAGTGCGGCCCCAGGCTCAGACCCGACGCCTCGACCACGTTCCACACTTCCGAGAGTGTCGCGGGCTCGTCGCTGACCACGTACACCTCGGACACGACCACGTGCTCCAAGTCGGAGCCGACGGCCAGCAGCTGCTCGCGCAGATTGGCGATCACCTGCTCGGCCTGACGTACGGGATCCCCCGGCCCCACCAGCTCGCCGTCGGCTGTGAGCGGTACCGCCCCGGCGAGGAAGGCGAGTTTCGTGCCGGCCTCGACGACGGAGGCGTGGGAGTAGGTGGGCGGAGGGAAAAGTCCGGCGGCGGTGACGCGTCGGATCATGGAAGCGGCTCCTGTGAGGGGCGGGCGGACGGCGTTCGGCAGGGAACGCCGGGCAGTGTTGCTGCGCGGACCGTCCGACGGCGTCGCTGCAACCGGCATCGGAAAGCGTTGCCGCACGGGACGGCCGACAGCTTTCCGATGATCGGACCTCCAGGTCCTGCGCGCATCCGAATTACCGGGCGCGGACCGGCGAACGGCTCGCCGGAAAACCGGGAGCGGACCTCGGCGTCACCGGTCAGGCTGGGGACCATGCCCGAGACCTCCGACGCCGACTTCCTCGCCACCACCGCCGACCGTCTGGCCTCCCTCCCCACCGTCCGGGCCGTGGCCCTCGGCGGTTCCCGCGCCGAGGGCACCCACCGCCCGGACAGTGACTGGGACCTGGCCGTCTACTACCGCGGACCCTTCGACCCGGACGACCTGCGCGCCCTCGGCTGGCCGGGTGAGGTCTCCGAGACCGGCGGCTGGGGAGGCGGTGTCTTCAACGGTGGCGCCTGGCTCACCATCGACGGACGCCGGGTCGATGTGCACTATCGGGACCTGGACGTCGTGGAACACGAACTGGCCGAGGCGGAGGAGGGCCGCTTCCGGGTGGAGCCGCTGCTCTTCCACCTGGCCGGAATCCCCAGCTACCTGGTCGTCGCCGAACTGGCGCTCAACCAGGTACTGCGGGGCGAACTCCCGCGCCCGGCCGGGTATCCGCCGAGACTGCGCCGCGCCGCCGTGGACCGGTGGTCCGGCACCGCCGACGCCACCCTCTCCTACGCCGAGGCCAACCACGCCCCGCACGGCCGCCTCACGGAGACCGCCGGAGCGCTCGCCACGGCCGCCGTCCAGTCCGCCCACGCCGTCCTCGCGGCCCGCGGCGAGTGGGTGACGAACGAGAAACGACTGCTGGAGCGGGCCGGCCTGCGAACCGTGGACAACGTCCTCGCGTCACTGTGCACAGGACCGGACCCGGACCGCCTGGCCCAGGCGATCACCCAGGCCCGGACTCTCTTCGAGAGGACGATCCGGAAGCCGGCCGCAGACCTCTAGTGCTGTGGCCGGAAAGGTTTGCCGGAAGGCTCGCGGCGTCCGGTGCGGTGCATCGCAAGGCGGAGCATCACCCGCGTACTGGATGTACTCGGGTGATGCGACAACGCGGCGAGGTGCCGTGCCGGGCGCCGCGAGCCGGTGAACCTTTCCGGTCACAGCACTAGATTCAGGCGAAATCCACGAACGTCTTCGCGAGGTCGACGAGGGAGCCGGCGACGCGCACGTCCCCGTGCCGTGGGTCAGGTCCGGACCCGATGGCTCTCCGTCACAGTTGCGTTCATAAAGAAACCTGCCACCCCCGCACCTTTCACCTGACTGAAACGTCATCGTCCCGTTTGCTCAGGGAACGCGATCTACCGTGGAGCCACACCACCGGCCACCGTCGTCCGAAGGCCCACCCCCGCCCTCGAATGAACAGGAGCCCCGTGTCCCGGCTCGCCGTACCGCCCTGGCTCGCCCATGCCTTCCGTGCCCAGCGCGAACCCGTCCCCTGGAGCGCGGTGTGCCGGGGGGCACTCGCCGCCGGGCCGTTGCTGCTCGCCGGGGTGCTCCTCGGGCAGGCGGCCGACGGCGTACTCGCCGCCATCGGCGCGATGCTCGCCGGCATCAACGACCGGCCCGGCAGCCGGCGGGCCTCCGTGCAGCGGCTCGGGGTGCCCGCGCTGGCCGGGGCGCTCGGGCTGCTCGTGGGGACGTACGCAGGGCAGGGACTGGCCGCGGTACCGCTGACCCTGGCGCTCACCGCGCTCGGGCTGGCCGCCGGCGGCATCAGTGCCATCGGGCCCGTCGCCTCCGCCGCCGGCACACAGCTGCTCGTCGCCGCGGCCGTCGGCGCCGGGATGCCGGCGGCCGAGAGCGGCTGGCAGCGGGGCCTGGCCTTCCTGGCCGGCGCCGGCTGGCTGCTGGTGCTGCGGCTCGCCCTGCCCACCCCCGGTTCGCTCGCCGGGGACTTCCGGTTCGACGGGGAGCGGGAAGCGGTCGCCGACGTGTACGACGCGATCGCCGCGCTCGTCGACGCCGTGGGCGGGGAACGGGCCACCGCCCGCCGGGCCGCGCTGACCGCCGCGCTCGACCACGCCCAGGACGCCCTCGCCGGACCCCGGCTGCGCCCGTACGCCGGCTCGGCCGCCGAGCGCCGGCTGCACGCCAAGTTCGCGGCGGCGTTGCCCCTCGCCGAAGCCGCCACCGCCCTCCACTGGGCGGGGGAGCCCGTCCCTGCGCGGGCGGCGGAGGGGCCCCGGCGGCTCGCCGCGGCCGTCCGCGGCAACACCGGCACCGGCCCGCTGCCCGCGCCGCACCTCCCGCCCGCTCGGCTTCGCTCGCCCGGCGGAATCGCCATGGCCCCTGCCGTGCGCGCCCTGGACGACGCCCTGCTGCGTGCCGCCGAGGCGTTCGACCGGGGCGAGGGCGTCCACCGCGGGCTGCTCGGCCGGCGCCGTGGCGTCCGGGACGCGCTGCGGGCCGCGCTCGGTGCCGGCGGACGCGAGTACGGCCTGCGTGTCGCCCTCTGCTTCGGCGCCAGTGCCGCCATCGCCCAGGCTCTGCACCACACCCGCTGGTACGGGCAGCACGCGCACTGGTACTGGCTTCCCGCCACCGCCGTCTTCCTCGTCAAGCCCGACCTCGGTCCGCTCGCCTCACGGGTGCTGTGCCGGGCCGCCGGCACCGTGCTCGGCGCGGTCGTGTTCGCCGGGTTCGCCGCGCTGCTGCCCCGCCCGGCCGGGCTGATCGCGCTGGTGGCGGTGTGTGGCGCCGTCATACCGGTCGCCACCCGGCACTTCGCGGCGCTCACCGCCGTCGTCACCGTCCTCGTCCTCGCCCTGATCATGGCCGGCGGCGAGCCGCAGGCATCGGTCAGCCGGATCGGCGAGACCCTGCTGGCCTGCGCGCTCGTGCTCGTCGTGGGGCATCTGCCGATGCCGGGGAAGCGGGGCGGCGGGGTACGGGCCCGGCTCGCGGCGGCCGGCGGAGCCGCGCACGTCTATCTCCTGCACGTCTTCGGCGAGTCCGGGGACCGTGCCGAGCGGTGGGCGCTGCGCCGGGAGGCATACCGGACCCTCGCCGAGGCCCGTACCGCCATCGCCCTCGCCGCCGCCGAACTGCCCGCCGTCGCCCGGCACACCGAGGGCACGGACGCCGTCGCCGAGGCGCTGGAACGGCTCGTGGACACCACCACGGCCTGCGCCGTGCACCTCGACGACACCGGACGGCTCACCCCCCGGCACCTCGGCCGACTGCGTGAGGCGCTCGGGGAGCTGGAACGGCAGGGGGTACGGGTGCCGCTGCCGGCCGCCGCGTAGGCGTACGCGCTCGCCTGGCCGTGCGTGCGCGGGAGGGGGTGCGGGCGTTGGTGCGGGTGCGGGTGCGGGTGCGGGTGCGGGTGCCGGTGTGAGTGTGAGGTGCAGGCGTGGTGTGAGTGGGGATGCGGGTGGGATGTTAGTTGGGGTGCCGCTGTGGTGTGAGTGGGGTGTGGTGCGGGTGCCGGTGTGAGTGGAGGCGCGGGTGCGAGGGTGGGCGAAGGAACGGTCCCCGGAGTGCGGTTCGGCCCACCCGACCGTACGACAGGGCCGTACGTTGGGCTCATGACCGCCGTCGGGCCCCCGAGCGCCTCTCCCGCCGACCTGGTCGTCACCGGCTGCACGATCCTCGTGCACGAGGGGTACGACGACCCGGAACGGATCGGATTCCGCCAGGACGCCGCCCTCGTCGTCCGCGACCGGGTGATCGACGCGGTCACCACGGCCGCCGCCACGCGAGAGGTGCAGGCCGTGACCCGGATCGAGGCGCACGGGCAGGTCGCGCTGCCCGGGCTGATCAACTGCCATACGCACGCACCGATGGTGGCCCTGCGCGGCCTCGCCGAGGATCTGCCGATCGAGGAGTGGTTCAACGACGTCGTCTGGCCCGTCGAGACCAACCTCACCGAGCGGGACGTGGAGTTGGGCGCGCGCCTCGCCTGCGCCGAGATGATCCGGGGCGGGGTCACCTGCTTCGCCGACCACTCCTTCCACATGGACACGGTCGCCGCAGTCGTCGCCGAGTGCGGTCTGCGCGCCCACCTCGGCGCGGCCTACTTCTCCAGCCAAGGGCCTCAAGGGATGCAGGACTCCCTGGAGTTCGCGCTTCGGCAACGCGGCGCCGCCGACGGCCGCATCACCACCGCGCTCGCCCCGCACGCCCCCTACACCGTCACCGACGCCGACCTCGGCACCACGGCCGAACTCGCTCGCCGGCACGGCCTGCCCGTCCACATCCACGCTGCCGAGAACCGCGACCAGACCGACACCAGCCTCGCCCGGTACGGCCTCACCCCCATAGAGGTCCTGGACCGCACGGGGCTCCTCGACACCGACCTGCTCATCGCCCACGGCACCGGCATCCTGAACCGTGACCTGCCGCTGCTGGAACGCACGGGCGGCCGTACGGCGGTGGCCACCGCACCCCGCGGTTACCTCAAGTTCGCCTGGCCCACCACCACTCCGGTTCGGGCCCTGCGCGCGGCCGGCGTCCCCGTCGGACTCGCCACGGACGGCGCGGCCTCCAACAACTCCCTCGACGTGTGGGAGGCGATGACGCTGACGTCCCTCATGCAGAAGTCCGTCGAGGGCGACCCGCGCTGGCTGACGTCCCGCCAGGCCCTGCACCACGCCACGGTCCAGAGCGCCCGAGCCGTCGGGCTCGGGGAACAGGTGGGCACCCTCGCGCCCGGCCGGCACGCCGACTTCGTCCTGGTCGACCTCACCGGCCCGCACACCCAGCCGGTGCACGACCTGGCCGCCACCCTCGTGCACAGCGTCCGCGCCGCCGACGTCCGCACGACGGTCGTCGACGGCCGCGTCCTGATGCGGGACCGGGAACTCCTGACCCTCGACGTGGGGGAGGTCGTGCGGGAGCTGACGGACCGGCTGCCCGCACTGACCGCGCGCGACCACGGGCGGCGCGTCCAGGAGTACGGCACCTGAGCCCGTGGCCGGGCAGACCGAAGCCGACAGACACGGAGCCGGCCACGCTCGACAGGCAACGACCCGGCCGCGGCAGCCGGCCACGCTCGACAACCGACGACTCGCCCGGGGCGCGGCAGGCGACGACCCGCCCGGCGCCCGGCAGGCGACGACCAGCCCGAGGCGCGGCAGGCGACGACCCGGCCGAGGCTCGGCGTGCCTCGATCCGGCCACGCCTCGGCCGGAAAGTGAGCCGACCGAGGGTTGGCCGAAAATTTTCTCCCTCTACGGCGATGAGTTCCGTTCCCGTCGGCGGTCACCACTGCGAACCGACCGTCGGACAGGAGGGCTCATGTCGCTTCCGGAGATCGTCTCGCGCGAGCAGTGGCGCGCGGCGCGCGAGGAGTTGCTGCGCAAGGAGGAGGCGGTCAGACGGGCGCGCGAGGTCCTGGGCGCCGAGCGCCGACGGCTGCCGATGGTCGAGGCCGACCCGGAGTACGTCTTCGAGGGCGGCGACGGCAAGGCGACGCTCCTCGATCTCTTCGAGGGGCGGACCCAGCTCGTCGTCCACCACTTCATGTTCGCGCCGGAGTGGGAGGCCGGCTGCGCGTGCTGCGCGGCCTTCCTGGACCAGGTCGGCCACCTCGCCCACCTGCGCGCCCGCAACACCTCCTTCGCGGCCGTCTCCCGGGCGCCGTTCACCCGGATCCTGCCGTTCAAGGCGCGGATGGGCTGGGCGGTGCCCTGGTACTCCTCGTCGCACAGCGACTTCAACCGGGACTTCGAGGCCACCGTGGAGTCGGGCGGCGACCAGCTCGAGCGCCCGGGCGTCAGCTGCTTCCTGCGCGATCACGACCGGGTCTTCCACACCTACTCGGTGTACGACGACGGGCTGGACGGACTGGGGACGACCTCGGCCCTGCTCGACCTGACCGCGCTCGGCCGCAGCCCCGTCGGCAGCGACCGGCTCCGCCTTCACGACGAGTACGATTACTGACACGGAGCGTACGATTCGTGTCACAAGGTGAACGGATCCTCACGGTCCGCGCCGACCTGGTGTCGAGAATGTCTCAGTCACGTCACTGAGCGAGCCGCTTTCCCTCTCCAGAGCGTTAACTCCTACACGTACGACGCTTTCTGGAGGTGCGAGATGGTGAACGGGCGAATGGTGCTCGAACGCTTTCCCGCCGGTGGCCCGCGGGGCTCCTGGCCCGCGGAGGAGTTCGCGCACGCGCGGCGTCTGGAAGGGCTGGCCGTCGAGGTCGTCATGGACCTCGCGACGGACGCGTTCCTGGTGATCGTCCGCGGGGGCGAGACCGCCGACTGAGCCGCTCCGACGCCGGTGCGGCTCGGTTCGGGTGCGGCTCGGTGGGGCGGGGCTCGGGCCGGCGGGGGCTCGGGTGAGGCGGCTAAGGCTTGGCGGGCGTGGCCGGGCGGCTCATGCCGGCTTCGGCGCGGGCACCCTGGGGGTCACCGGTGCCGCTGCGGCTGCCGGTGTCCGCGCCGTGAACTGCTGCGCCTGAAGCGTGTACAGCTCCGCGTAGACACCGCCGCCGGCGAGCAGTTCGTCCGGGGTGCCGGACTCCACCAGGCGCCCTTGCTCCAGTACGTGCACCAGGTCGGCATGGCGGACCGAGGCCAGCCGGTGGGTGATCAGGACGACCGTCTGCCCGCCGCCCGCCAGCGCCCGGATCTTCTCGAAGACCTCCAGCTCGGCCCGCGCGTCCAGCGCCGCCGTCGGCTCGTCCACGATCAGGATGCTGCCGCGTCGGTAGGCGGCCCGGGCGATGCCCAGCCGCTGCCACTGGCCGCCGGACAACTCGTGTCCGCCGCTGAAGTTGCGGGCCAGCAGGGTGTCCAGGCCGCGCGGCAGATCCGCGACCACGTCCTCGGCACCCGCCTCGGCGATGGACGTGGCCAGGCGCTCGTCGGTCATCGGCGCGGTGGACCGGCCGACGGCCACGTTCACCCGGGCGGTGAACGGCCAGCGCTTGAAGTCCTGGGCCACCATCGCGATGCGCTCGGCGAGCAGTCGCCGGTCGGCACGCGCGGCGTCGACGCCGTCCCACAGGATCCGGCCCCGGTCCGGGGTGTACAGCCCCGCGAGCAGCTTGACCAGCGTGGTCTTGCCCGAGCCGTTCTCGCCGACGAGCGCGATGATACGGCCGACGGGGAAAGTGAGGGTGACGTCGTCGAGGGCGGGGCGGGGGCTCTGCGGACGGGTGTCGCCCGGGTGGGCGTCCCGCGGCTCCGGGTGCGGATCATGCGGATAGCTGAACGTGACGTTCTCGAAGCGGATCTCCTTCGGGTCCTCCGGAAGCGGCTCGCCGCCCGCCGGGATGGCCCGCTCGGCCGCCTCTGCGTACAGCCGCTGCAGATCCCCCACGAACAGGGCCTCCTCGTGCAGCTGGTTGATCTCCAGCACCAGCGTGTCCAGGCTCGCCCCACCCGTACGGATCGCGATCACCGCCGTACCGGCCACCGACAGGGCCATCGCGCCGCCCAGCAGCAGCGCGCCCAGCGTCGCGTACGTCGCGAGGGTGGCCAGGCCCGTCCAGGTCGCGGCGATCAGACCGGTCCGGGCGGCAAGCCGGGACAGTCGGGCCTGCTCGGCCTCCGCGGTCTCCGACATGGACCGGAAGTGGCGCAGGAGGAACGGGCCCACCGCGTGCACGCGGATCTCGGGCGCGGCGGCAGGTTCGGTGAGGAGGCTGCTGATCAGCTGGCCGGCCCGGGCGTGCTGGACCCAGGTGTGGAAGGACTCGTAGCGGCGCCGGGCGTTGGTCAGCGCGCTCCAGGCACTGGGCAGGGTCATGGTGACCAGCAGCGGCAGCAGCGCCGGATGCAGCACGGTCAGCACGCCCGCCGCGGCGATCAGCGAGATCATCGCGTTGATCACCCGGGTGCTGTAGCCGATCATGTGCCGGGCGGACCGGGCGCCGTACTGGGCCGTGTCGAGCAGTTTGTGGAAGGCGTGGTCCTCGATCGCGGCCAGCTCGACGTTCGCCGCGCGCTCCAGGTACAGCTCCGTCGCCACCCGCTCCACCTTGGGCTCCAGCCGTCCGGTGGCGTAGGTCGAGGCGGCCCGCAGCAGCGCGGCGACGAGCATCACGGCGGCCATCACGACGAGGGCGGGGCCGGCCGAGCGCAGTCGCTGCTCGATGCCCGGACCGCTGAGCAGCTTGCCGAGCGCGTTGTTGACGGCCAGCAGGCTCACCGCCTGGGCGGCGCCCCGGCCCATCTCGGCGGCCAGCACCACCCGCGCGGCCCGCGCGTCGGCCTGCCGGGCCAGCCGCAGACTGGACGTCAGCATGCCCGGCAGCCGGAGCAGCATCGCCCGGAAGCTCAGCGCCAGGAAGGCGTCCGCATGCTGGTTCCAGCCCATGTCGTACCGCAGCGGCCCGCCGAACAGCAGCCGCTCCGACGCCGACACCACGGGCTCGGCCGCCTCCTGCCTCTTTCTCACCGTGACCTCCAGGACCCCGACGGAACGGCCACTATCGCGGCCGGGGCAGCGGCCCGGCAGGGCGCGAGGGCACGTACGAGGGGGCGCGGAGGGAGCGCGGTCGGCGTGGTGACGGGCGGGTGGAGCGCGGTGAGCCAGGTCCGCGCGAGGGCGGGACCGGTGGCGCGTCCCGCCGGGAGGCCGGATGTCGGCGGGGCGGCTGGTGTGGCCGGGCAGGCCGGCCGCGGCGGGGCGGCGGAGCGGTGAGGGCGGTTGTTACGCCGACGCGGCCCGCGACCAGTCCGGAGCCGTGTCCGTCACCCGGCACAGCGCCAGATACAGCGGGATCGGCGGGGTGTAGGGGGCCGTGCCCTCCGGGCGGTGGATCAGCCGGGCGCTACCGGTGATCAGGGCACCAGCGGCGTACTGGGCCGGGGCCGGCCAGGGCAGCGCATAGTCGGAGTCCGACGGAACGATCCACCACCAGTGCGAGCCGTCGGCGTACACACACCCCACCCGCGGCAGCCGGGGTACGACGAGCGGACCGAGGCGGTCGGGCACACCCACGGCGTCACAGCCGAGCGGAGCCGTCATGCCGTCAGGAAGCGGCAGCCGGCGGTGCGGATCAGGTGCTGGGCGCCTGCGCTGAAGGCGCACGAGGGTGTTCAGACCGATGGTGTGTTCCTGGCTGGTACGGGCGTTAAGACCGATGGGGTACTCCTGACCGTGACGAGTGCGGGGGCCGATGGCGTGGCCTTGGCCGCTGAGGGTGTCGGGGCCGATGGCGTATTCCCGGGCGTTACGGGGGCCGGGGCCGATGGCGTACTCCCGGCCGCTACGGACGCCGGGGCCGATGGCGTACTCCCGGCCGGCACCGGTGCCACCGGGCTGTCCGTCGTCGCCGTCGCCGTCGCCGTGGCCGTCGGCGAAGCCCGTCACGGCCGTTCCCCGCGCAGGCGTTGCTCCGAACGGGTGCGGTGCCGGTGCCGTTCCACGGCCGCCCCGTCCCCCCGCCGCTGCCCCGGCTCGCCCCGCCGGCGCTGCTCGGGCGCCCGCCGGCTCGCCTCGGCCGACTGGTCCTCGTCGGAGTCGTCCGGGCGACCCGGCTTCGGGCGGGCACCCCAGCCGAGGTCACCCCGCGGCTCGGCGGTCTCGTGGACGGTGTCGGTCCGGCGGGGGAGTTCGGCCCAGACCAGCAGGCCGGGGCCGTGCTCCTGGGCACCCCAGGCCCGGCACAGCGCGTCGACGAGAAGCAACCCCCTCCCGTGCTCCTCGTCGGGTCGCTGCGGCGACGGGTGGGGTTCGCCAGGAGCACAGCCCTCGTCTCGTACGGCTATGCGCACCATGTCGTCGTGGTCGTGCAGCTCGCACACGACCCGGTCGCTCGCGGTGTGCACAATCGCGTTGGTGACCAGCTCGGACATGACCAACGTCGCGTTGTCGCAGGTGTCCGCGCAGACCGCCCAGCCGGACAGCCGGGCATGCGTCAGGTGTCTCGCCCGGGCGACGGAACCCGGATGTGCGGCCAGCTCGAAGCGGAACCTGCGCTCGGCAGCGCCCCCATGGGGGGATGCTCCGTTCCCCACGCTCGAACCGGCTCGCGCGATGGGACCCCGATCGGCGCCGCGACCGAACCGGTCTGCGGCGGCGTCTGTTCCTAAAGGCGCGGACGGAATCACGCCTGCCACTATCTCCCTGCCGCGGACACTTGGCAAGAGTCACTCTGAAAGTTGCAGAGTGCTGTGTGACTCCGTCAGAGGCCGTGGCACACTGCTCGCAACAGCACCACGCGCGGCGCCAATTGGAGTCGTCGGAGATCCGCCCCGGTCTTCGAATGAACCTTCGAATGGCGCCGTAGGGCTGTCAGGAATCTTTCGGTGCAGGCTTACGGTGGAGGTGGGAGCGTGAGTGAACCGCGGTCCGCGCCGACGGTGGGCCAGGTGGTCCTTGGGCGGCGCCTGCTGGACCTGCGGGAACGCGCCGGACTGAAGCGCGAGGAGGCCGCCCGCGTCCTCCGGGTGGCTCCCGCCACCGTCCGCCGCATGGAGATGGCCGAGGTCTCCCTCAAAATCCCGTACCTGCAGCTGCTGCTGAAGGCGTACGGCGTCCCGGACGACGAGGCCGAGGTCTTCGTCCAGCTGGCCGAAGATGCGAACAGGCCGGGCTGGTGGCAGCGGTTCCACGACATCCTGCCGAACTGGTTCTCGATGTACGTCAGCCTGGAGGGCGCGGCCGGCCTCATCCGCTCCTACGAGCCGCACTTCGTTCCCGGCCTGCTGCAGACCGAGGACTACGCGCGCGCGGTGCTGAAGTCCGGTGCCGTCGGGCAGACGAGCCCGGACGACATCGAGCGGCACGTCGCGCTGCGCATGCAACGCCAGGCACTCCTGACCCGTCCCGACGCCCCGCGCTTCTGGGCGGTGATGGACGAGACCGCCCTACGTCGCTCGGTCGGCGGCCCGGAGGTGATGCGCGCACAGATCGACAAGTTGCTCGAGGCTACGGAGCTGGCCCATGTGACGCTCCAGGTCGCCCCGTTCGTCAACGGGCCGCACCCCGGTACGTACGGGCCCTTCGTGCTGTTCCGATTTGCCATGTCAGAACTGCCGGACATGGTCTACAGCGAGTACCTGACCGGCGCGGTCTACCTGGACGCGCGCACCGAGGTGGCGACCCACCTGGAGGTCATGGACCGCATGGCGGCGCAGGCCGCTACGGCACAACGCACGAAGGAGATCCTCCGGGATCTCCGCGAGGAGCTGTGAATGGATCGCATCAGGCCGCGCGGACGCGTCTACAACGGCATGCCCGCCCGGGAGTTGGGCAGCGAGGGGTGGCACAAGCCCTGGAGCGGCGGCAACGGCGGCAACTGCCTGGAGGCGATGAAGCTGGCCGACGGCCGGATCGCCGTGCGCCAGTCGACCGACCCGGACGGGCCGGCGCTGATCTACACCATGGACGAGATGACCGCCTTCATCGAGGGCGCCAAGGCAGGGGAGGCCGACTTCCTGCTTTCCTGAACGCACCGGAGGCCCGGCACCACGGCCCTGGACGATTTTTTATGTCTTGCCCAACTTTCTTATTATTTCCACGAATTGTGTCATTGATCTGATCATTCAACGCGTCCATGGACGCCTGGCCGGTCCACTCCGGCTGGCCAGTCCACTCCGGGCGAACGGTCCACCCCCCAACCGGTCCGGCCGGTTCCCCGGAGCTCACCCCGGCGGCAGCACCTCGCACAGCGCCTCCAGGGCCGCTCCGTAGGCGTGTTCGGACGGGGTCGCGTACCCGACCGCCAGTCCGTCACCGGCCGCCGTCGGGCTCTGCGGATGCCGGAACGCGGCGAGACCGTCGAGGGCGACGCCCTGCCACGCGGCGGCCTTCAGGGTCGACCGTTCCGTACCGGGCGGCAGTCGCAGGACCGCGTGCAGCCCCGACGCGATGCCTGTCACCTGGATGTGCGGTGCCTGCGCGGCGAGCGCGGCGACGAGCCGGTCGCGCCGCCGCCGGTACTGCTGCCGCATCCGCCGCACATGACGGTCGTACGACCCACAGGCGACGAAGTCCGCGAGAGCGAGCTGGTCCGGCACGCTCGCCCACCCCTCCCGCTCGCCCTTCGCCGCCCGCACGGGCTGCACATACCGCTGCGGCAGGACCATCCAGCCCAGCCGCAGCGCCGGTGACAGGCTCTTGCTGACCGACCCGATGTGGATCACCCGCTCCGGATCGAGCCCCTGCAACGCGCCGACGGGCCGGCGGTCGTACCGGAACTCACCGTCGTAGTCGTCCTCCAGCACCACCGCTCCGCGCGCGCGTGCCCAGTCGATCACCGCTGCCCGCCGCTCCGGGTGCAGCGGGCCCCCGGTCGGGAACTGGTGCGCGGGCGTCAGCAGCACGGCCGCCTCCCGCCCGAGCGCGTCCACCCGCGCGCCGTGCTCGTCCAGCGGCAGCGGTACGGTGCGCACCCCGGCCGCCGCGAGCAGTTCCCGGTGGAAGCCCAGCCCGTACGCCTCCACGCCGAGCGGACCGCGCAGCCCCCGGTCCCCGGCCGGGCCGCCCTGGGTGCCCCGGTCGAAGAGAAGCCGCAGTGCGTGCGCGAAGCCCGAGCAGATCACGATCCGGTCCGGCTCGGTACGCACCCCACGCGCGCGTGCCAGGTACTCCGTCAGCGCCTCCCGCAGCTCCGGGCGCCCGGCGGGATCGCCCGGCCCGAACGCCTCACTCGGCGCCGCCTGCAACGCCCGGCGGTACGAGGCCGTCCAGGCCGCGCGCGGGAAGGACGACGCGTCCGGTGTGCCCTGCCGCAGGTCGTGCCGCGGGCCGCGCGTACGCAGAGGTACCGTCACGGGCGTTCGCGCAGTCCGGTGCCGCGGCCCGGTCCCCGCCCACTGCCCGAGAGGAGTGGGAGGCAGCCCCACGGCGACGCGCGTCCCCGAACCCTGCCGGGCGGTCAGCCAGCCCTCCGCCACCAGCTCCGCGTACGCGTCGGCCACCGTGTTACGAGCCACGCCCAGATCGGCGGCGAGTGACCGGTACGGCGGCAGCCGGGTCCCCGGCGCCAGCCGGCCACTGCGCACGGCCTCCCGCAGTGCCCTGGTCAGCGCTGCCCGCCGGCCCCCCGGCCCCGACAGCTCCAGATGCAGGTCGACACCGATCCGCTCCGCCGAATTGACCCACGACTCCGCCATGGAAACGCACCCTACAGCCGGTCTTTCCGCGCCCTACGGTGGATCACATGACGACGAACACGACCGCCACCAGCGCCCTCGACCCCACCACCGGGATCTTCGCCGCCGAGGCCGCCCGCACCCGGCTGGACCTCGCGAAGTCCGCGCCGAAGGTCTTCCGCGCGATCATCGGGCTCGACGCCGCCGCCCGCGCGGGCCTCGCCCCGGCCCTGGTCGAACTGATCCAGATCCGCGCCTCCCATCTCAACCACTGCGCCTACTGCCTGCACATGCACACCAACGACGCCCGCAAGGCGGGCGAGAGCGAGGACCGGCTCCACATGGTAGCCGTCTGGCGTGAGGCCCGGCACTTCTTCACTCCGAAGGAGCAGGCCGCCCTCGCCCTGACGGAGGCGGTGACCCTGGTCGCCGACGGCGGTGTTCCCGAGACCGTCTACGCCGAGGCAGCCGCCCACTTCGACGACCAGGAACTGGCCCAGGTCCTCTCCCTGATCCTCACGATCAACACGTGGAACCGCGTGGCACTGGCCACGGGGAAGGTGGCGGGGACGGACGAGCGCACCGCCTGACAACCCCGCCGACGCCACCGGCCCCGGCTCGTCAGGGTCCTGTCGGCCGGCGCCTCAGACCACCATCGGCCGGTCCGTGGGCGCGATCGGGGCCGGGAGCCGGGAACGTCCTGTCAGATAGCGGTCGACGGCGGCCGCGACCGCCCGCCCCTCCGCTATCGCCCACACGATGAGCGACTGCCCGCGCGCCGCGTCTCCCGCGGCGAACACCCCGGGGACGTTGGTCGCGAAGCCGTCGTCCCGGGCGATGGTGCCGCGCGGCTGAAGCTCCAGCCCCAACTGGTCGATCAGCCCGTCTTTCCGGTCGGGCCCGGAGAACCCGAGGGCGAGCAGCACCAGGTCGGCGGGGAGCGCCCGCCCGGTGTCCGGCACCGGATCCCGCCGTTCGTCGACCTCCACCACATGCAACGACCGCACCCACCCCCTCTTGTCCCCCGTGAAGCGCAGCGTGGACGCTGCGAACAGCCGCGCGTCCGCGTCCGCCGCCGGCGCCGTGCGCAGCTCCCGTGCCTCCTCGTGCGCCCCCGACAGCCGGTAGATCTTCGGGTACGTCGGCCACGGCTCGATGTCCTCGTCGCGCTCCGCACCCGGCTGTGCGTAGATGTCCAACTGGGTCACGGACGCGGCGCCCTCGCGCACCGCGGTGCCCAGACAGTCCGCCCCGGTGTCCCCGCCGCCGATGATCACCACATGCTTGCCGGCGGCCGACAGCGGCGAAATCTCCAGATCCCCCGCACACACCCGATTCGACAGGGGCAGATACTCCATCGCCTGGTGTATCCCCCTCAACGCCCGGCCCGGGACCGGAAGTTCCCGCCACGCCGTCGCGCCCGTCGCGATCACCACCGCGTCGTACCGGGTCCGCAGTTCGTCCGCCGCGACATCCCGGCCGACCGCCGTCGAGACACGGAACCTCGTCCCCTCGGCCCGCATCTGCTCGATCCGCCGCTCCAGATGCCGCTTCTCCATCTTGAACTCGGGGATGCCGTACCGCATCAGCCCGCCGATCCGGTCGTCCTTCTCGTACACCGCGACCGTGTGTCCGGCCCGGGTCAGCTGCTGCGCCGCGGCCAGCCCGGTGGGCCCGGAGCCGATGACGGCGACCGTCTTGCCGGACAGCCGCTCGGGCGGCCGGGCCGGCGTGAACCCCTCCTCCCACGCCTTGTCCGCGATCGCGCACTCGACGTTCTTGATGGTGACGGCCGGCTGGTTGATCGCCAGCACACACCCCGCCTCGCACGGCGCCGGGCACAACCGGCCGGTGAACTCCGGGAAGTTGTTGGTGGCGTGCAGCCGGTCGCTCGCGGCCCGCCAGTCCTCCCGGGAGACCAGGTCGTTCCACTCGGGGATGAGATTGCCGAGCGGGCAGGCTTGGTGGCAGAACGGGACGCCGCAGTCCATGCAGCGGTCGGCCTGCTTGCTGATGATGGGCAGCAGCGCTCCCGGGACGTACACCTCGTCCCAGTCCCGCACCCGCTGCTCGACGGGCCGCCGCGGCCACTCCTGGCGCGGCGTGGTCATGAACCCCTTGGGATCGGCCATGGCGTCTTCCTCGCGTACGGGCACCGGAGGCACCGGGTGTACGAAGGGCCGTGCGTCTTCGGGCGGCACTCTTCCGGCCACGATACGTCCCCGCCGACGGCCGCGCACAGTGACGGAGAGCGCTTTCAGCCGGGGTTCTCCACAGCGGAGCCGGCGGCCCCCGCTCCCGCTCAGGACAGGCCCGGCGGTCTCACGTGCCCCGTCGGGGCCGGGGACGCCCGTCGGGGCCGGGGACGCCCGTCGATCAGGTGAGCGCCACTATGTAGACGAGGGAGGCCGCGGCCGAGGCGACGGTGCGGACGTGGTTCCAGACCGTCCACTCGCGCACATACGCCGGCCAGTACCCATCGGCCTCCGGCCCACCCGGTGTGAGCCGGGCGAGCCGGTCGTTTCGGGGCACGTTCGCCGCGATCGTCAGCCCGAACGAGCCGATCAGGTACAGCGCGCTGCCCATCAGCAACTCCACCTTCCCCTCGTCCGGCCATACGACGAACGTCACCACCGCGATCAGCGCGCTCAGCGCCGCCGATCCGGCGAACACGGCCATGAAGGCCGGACGCACGGCCGCGACGTTGATCGCGTTCATCGCCGCGATGCCCTGCGCGGGCGGCAGCGCCGCGAGCCCCCGCATCACGAAGGTCGAGAACCCGTAGAAGACGCCGGCCACCAGCCCGGTGCCCAGGACCCCCACCACGACCAGCACGAAGAACGGCCCGTCGATCATCCCCACGCCCCCCAATTCCGTTCCCCCGGGCCACTGCCCGGCATGGGCCGGTGCCCATTGTCGGCCTGTTCCGCGCGGGCCGGTGTTCATTTTCGGCTTGTTCCGCGTGAGCCCGTGTTCATTGTCGGCCTGTTCCGCCCGGGCCCGTGTTCATTGTCGGTCCGTTCCGCCCGGGTCGGCGTGCATCGTCGGTCCGTTCCGCCCGGGCCGGTGCCCGTGGACGGTCCGTTTCGCCGGATCGGTGCCCGGGACTGGTGTCGCCTCACTCGCAGTGAAGGCCACGCGGCGAGAACCGGCCACGGAGGCAACCGGCCACGTCGGACGCCCGCCGTCGCACGCCCCCCGGCCGTGCCCCACCCGCCTCTCCGGCTTTTCCGCTCCCGCGTCCCCGCCTTTACCCTCCCGTCCCCTACTTCCTCCTCAGCCCGCGTCCTCCCCGGCCTCCTGCCACCCCCGCAGCACGCTCTCCACAGTCGGCGCGATCCGACGCCGTGCCTCGTACCGCGGTACCCCGCTCATCAGCAGCTGGTCGTACGGCGTGTCCACGTGCCGGACGCCCGCCACGACGGCCGCGATCACCGCACCCTCGGTCAGCGCCCGCCCACCCGCGCTCCGTCCGACCCGCCCGCTGCCCCGCACCGACGCGTGAGCCGCGATCGCCCGGGCCCGCTCGGCCGGGCACCCGGGGAACAGCCGGAGAATCCCGCCGGCGAACGCCGCCGCGAACCGCTCGTCCTCCGCCGCCCTGCGCCGCGCGTCCCGCGCCCGCCGCCGACGCCGTGCCTCCGCGTCCGCCAGACAGCGTGTCTCGGCCCGGTCCAGCGCGGCCTCCTCCACGAGCACGCCCTGGCGTTCGTAACGGCTCTTGCGCCGGTTGAACCGCACGACCACCGCCGACAGCGTGCTCTCCTCCCGTGCCCTGCGGGTCAGGGCGGTGTCGCCACGCGGCAGGAACACCAAGTGCCCGAGGTCGGCACAGTCCAGGCACCGCGGCGCCCCGTCCTCCAGCATCAGCAGCGACAGTGGACCGCGCCGGCAGCCGGCACACCGCTTGCGCTTCAGCGGCTGGACGACGACAAGGCGAGCGTGGGAGTGAGGAGCAGCGGGAAGCGCCATACGCGGTACTTTCCCCGTCACCACCCACCCCTCCCTCAGCCGCCCACGCCTTCTCCTCGTCGTCCGGTCCGTCCCCGCGTGTCCGTCTGGACTCACCCCCGCTCGGCCGCACTCTGGTCCCCTTGCTCCAGGCGGCCGCGCCCGGAGCGAGCGCCGCCCTCCTGCCCCGCTCGCGGCCCGCCGCGCGGCCGGACACCTGGCCTGGCCGACCTCGCCGCTCTCGCGGACCACCCGGCATCATGGGCCCTGTGCGACTCGAAGCGATCACCTGGGACCGGCTTGCCGGGCAGCTCGCCGAACGGCTGGCCGATGCGGCGCCGACCGACGGAGGGGTCTGGCCGCGCGTCGGCTTCGACGGCGCCCCGGCCGCTCAGCCGGAGGACCTCGCCCTGCGGGTGGGGGAGGCCCTGCGGGTGCGCGGCCGGCCCTCGCTGGTGATCGGTACCCAGGGATTTCTGCGTCCCGCCTCGCTGCGCCTGGAACACGGCCGACGGGACGCGGAGTCGTACTACAGCGGATGGTTCGACACGGGCGCCCTGTGGCGCGAGGTCTTCGGCCCGCTCGATCCCGGCGGCAGCGGGCGGATCCTGCCCGACCTGTGGGACCCGGCCACGGACCGGGCCACTCGCAGCCCTTACCTCCAACTCCCGCCCGGTGGTGTCCTGTTGCTCCACGGCCCCCTCCTGTTGCGCCACTGGTTCCCCTTCGATCTGACCGTGCACCTCCTCCTGTCCGCGGGCGCCCTGCGCCGCCGCACGCCCGAGGCCGACCACTGGACCCTCCCCGCCTTCGAGCGCTACGAGACCGAGACGGACCCCGCCGGCACGGCGGACGTCCTGGTCCGCGCCGACGATCCACGCCACCCCGCCTGGAGCGGCTGATCGGGATACGCCGTCCGCGATCCGGCGCCGGAAATTCGGCCGACTCCCTTTTTAATGCGCGTGCATGTAATTAGGGTGACGTCATGACGACGACATCGGCCGGTCCGGTCACCTTCGACGACTCCCTCCGTGCTCTGCTGGACGGCAAGAACTTCGCCAGCGTCGCCACGCTCGGGCCTGACGGTGCGCCCCAGAACTCCGTGGTCTGGATCAAACGCGACGGCGACAGCGTGCTCGTCTCGTCCGTCGACCGCCGCCAGAAGGTACGCAACCTGCGCCGCGACCCACGTGTCAGCCTCTCCGTCTTCGACCTGGCGAACCCCTACCGCTCGGCTGAGATCCGGGGCGTCGCCGAGATCCTGCCGGACGAGGGAAAGCGGCTCCCGCACGAGCTGTCGCACAAGTACCTCGGCATCGACCCGCCGGCCGAGAAGGACGACGAGATCCGCGTGATCGTCAGGATCGTCCCGCAGAAGGTGGTGTCCTTCACGGCCTGACCGGGCGCACCGGCCGGTGCCGCGTGGCGTTGGGCCCTGGTGCCGCGTGCCCGTTGCGAACCGGTGCCGCGTGGCCGTTGGGTCCCGTGCCGAGTGGCCGTCGGGCCCCGGTGTCGCGTGGCCGTACGGCCCCGGCACCTCGCGGGCGGGTCCCGCACGACGGCCCGGGCCCGGCCCCCTCTCAGAGCCAGCCGTTGCGCCGGAAGCCCCGGTACAGCGCCAGACACGCCGCCGCGGTCACGGTCATGATCAACGGATAGCCGAACTGCCAGTGCAGCTCCGGCATGTGGTCGAAGTTCATGCCGTACACCCCGCACACCATCGTCGGTACGGCGACCACCGCGGCCCAGGCCGTGATCTTCCGCATGTCCTCGTTCTGCGCGACGGTCACCTGCGCCAGGTGCGCCTGCAGAATGGAGTTGAGCAACTCGTCGAACGCGGCGATCTGCTCCTTCGCCCGGATCAGGTGGTCGAACACGTCCCGGAAGTAGGTCTGTATCTCCGGGGCGACGACCCGTATGGGCCGGGTGGCCAGGTCCTCCACCGGGCGGCCCAGCGGCACCACCGCCCGCTTCAGCTCCAGCAGCTCACGCTTCATCTGGTAGATGCGGCCCGGATCGAGACGTGCGCCGTTCTCCGAGAACACCTCCGTCTCGACCTGGTCGATGTCGGCCTGCACCGCGTCCGTGACGCTCAGATAGTCGTCGACCACATGGTCGGCGATAGCGTGCAGGACCGCGGCGGGCCCCTTGGCGAGCTGGTGCGGGTCCGCCTCCAACTCCTCGCGCAGCGGTCCGAGTGAGCCGTGCCGCCCGTGCCGCACCGTGATCACGAAGTCCTCGCCGACGAACACCATGATCTCGCCGGTGTCCACCACTTCGCTGGTCGCCGTGAGTTGCTCGTGCTCCACGTAGCAGACGCTCTTGAACACCGCGAAGAGCGTGTCCCCGTAGTGCTCCAGCTTGGGCCGCTGATGTGCCTCGACCGCGTCCTCCACCGCCAGCGGATGCAGGTCGAACAGCTCGGCGATATCCGCGAACTCACGGCCTGTCGGTTCGTGCAGCCCGAGCCAGACGAAGCCCTCGCCGGTCTTGCGGACCAGCCGTACGGCATCCACGAGGTCGGCGCGCCCGGGCACACGCACGCCGTCCTGATACGTCACGCAGTTCACCACGGACGAGCCCAGGGGCGACCTGGCGGGATGACTCAGGTCCACGCGCGGCCGACGCCGGGCCAGCCGCGCCACCTTGCGCAGGCCGCCGACCCTGCCCAGCCCCGTGACCTTCCGTAGATTCCCTGCCATCGACATCTGGATCTCCTCGCGTGGATCTCCGCGCTGCAACGCTTCCGTGCCTTGACCCGCAAGTCTGCCAGTCCCGGGCAAAGCGCACGCAAGCCTGTGGGAACAGCGAGTTCCGCTTGGTTCCCGCCTGTGGACGGGGGTCGGCCGGGGGAGACAACTCGGGCGACTGGGATGATCGGGGCATGACACCAGCCGACGGGTACCTCCTGGACAACCAGCAGAACGAGGCGGGTCGGCGCTTCGACGCGTTCGCCACCCTCTTCGACCCCACGACCTTCCGGCACCTCGAAGGTCTCGGTGCCGGACCGGGCCGGCGCTGCTGGGAAGCCGGGGTGGCCGGCACCTCCGTCGTGTCCTGGCTCGCCGAGCAGGTGGGACCGGCCGGACAGGTCGTCGCCACCGACATCGACACCTCGCGGCTCACCCCCGCCGCCCGCCCGCCGGTGGAGGTCCGCGTCCACGACGTGGGTGCCGACGAGCCGCCGGGGAGGGCTTCGACCTGGTCCACGCCCGGCTGGTCCTCGTCCATCTGCCCGACCGGGAAAGGGCCTTGAGGTCCATGATCAAGTCTCTGCGGCCCGGCGGGCGACTGCTGATCAAGGACGCCGATCCCGCCCTCCAGCCCCTGGTCTGACCGGACGAGTAAGGAATGACGCCCGCGCCGGGGCAGTCGGCAGTGCCCACCGCTACAGCTGCCGGCCGGCCGGCAGCCCGGGTCCCGTGGAAAGGGCGGCGACCAGCCACCCGGCGATCATCGTTCCTCAGCTTCCCTTGCCCCGACGTGGAGGTCTGCCGCCCACCCTCCGTACCGCTTCCGCGCCCGCCCGGCAGCCCCGTGCCGCCGCCTCCTCCGGGTCCGCGCCCGCGAGCAACGCGGCGAGGAGAGCGCCGGTGAACGCGTCCCCCGCACCCGTGGTGTCCCGCGGTGCCGCAGGCAGGGCCGGAACCCGGGCCAGTACGGCGCCGGCCCGCGCCACCAGCGCACCGTCCGCCCCCGCCTTGGCCACCACGAGCGGCACGAGGCGGCTCAGTTTGGCCGCCGCGTCCACCGGATCCGGCAGCCCGGTCAGCAGACACGCCTCGTCCCGGCTGGGCAACAGCAGGTCCAGCCCCTCAGCGAACGCCAGAAAACGGTCCACCCCCAGCTCCGCCAGGAAGCCGGCGGACGCCGGGTCCAGGCTGACCGGCACACCACGCGCGCGTGCCGCCGCGAGCGCCGTCCCGGCGAGCGCCCGGCTCGACTCCGTGAACAGCAGATAGCCCGACAGATGCAGCCGGGCCACCCCGTCGAGCAAGGCGTCCGACCAGTCGGCGGGACCGAGCCGCAGGGACGCCCCGCTGTCCGTCAGGAACGTGCGCTCAGCCGCCGCACCCGCGTCGACAAGACAGATCACCGTCCCGGTCGCCGCCTCCGGGTCCACCACCAGCCGGGGCCGCACCCCGCCCGCGACCAACTCCCGCTCGTGCCAGTCAGCGGCGTCCGTCCCCACCCGCCCCAGCAGCCGTACGTCCGCGCAGCCCGCGTGGGCCGCCCAGCAGGCCACGTTCGCCCCCGCGCCGCCCGGCAGCGTCCGGATCATGGCGGCCGTGTCGGTGCCGGCCGCGAGCGGCCCCCGGTGCCGGGCGACCACATCCGTCACCACGTCCCCGACGACCAGCAGCGCTCCGTTCCGGCCCGCGCTCACCCCCTGGTCCACGCCATGGCGATCCGCGCCGCCAGCCAGACATTGCCGCGCACCGCCGCCAGATTGGCGCTCAGCGAGGCACCGTCGGTGTGCCGGACCAGGTAGTCCAGCAGGAACGGCGTCACCGCCTGCCCGGTCACGCCCTGCTCCGCGCAGGCGCGCAGCGCGTCGGCGAGCACGCGCGCGTGCAGCTCGGGGTCGAGTTGTTCCGCCTCCGGGACGGGATGGGCGACGATCAGCGCGGAATCCGGCGCCTCCAGCGCGTCCTGGGCACGCATGACGGCCGCGACCTGCTCCGGGGTGTCCAGCGTCCAGTCGACAGGATGTCCCGAGTCCGTCAGATAGAAGCCGGGGAACCGGTCAGTGCCGTACCCGGCGAGGGCCACCCCCAGCGTCTCCAGTCGTTGCAGCGTCGACGGCACGTCCAGGATCGACTTCACGCCCGCGCACACCACGGTGATCCGGGTGCGCGCCAGCAGCCCCAGATCGGCCGACTCGTCCTGGGCCACCGTCCATTCCCGGTGCACACCGCCCAGCCCGCCGGTGGCGAACACGCGGACGCCCGCCAGTGCGGCCAGCTGCGCCGTCGCCGACACCGTGGTCGCCCCGCTCGCCCCCGCCGCCACGGCGAGCGGCAGATCACGGTGGCCCAGCTTGCGGATGCCGTCCTCGTTCGCGACCCGCTCCACCTGCTCCTTGTCCAGGCCGACCCGGGGCCGCCCGTCGAGCACCGCGACGGTCGCCGGTACGGCACCCTCCCGCCGTACCGCGTCCTCGAGCTCAAGCGCCACCTGCAGGTTGCGCGGGCGGGGCAGGCCGTGCGCGATGATCGTGGACTCCAGAGCCACCACCGGCCGCCGCGCGTCGATCGCCTCCCGGACTTCTTCCGACACCACCAGCACCACGTGTCCGCCTCCCGTCCGTCGGTCCTTCCTCATCTCTGGCGGCCAGCGACCGCGGATAAACGCTTGTGGCCCGTGGCGGAGGCCACCAGCCTGGGATGCATGACGAAGAACACCACGCGTCTGGACCATGTCGTCCTGTGGGTGGCCGACCCGGTCGCCGCGGCCGCCTTCTACGAAACGGCCGTCGGCCTGGAGCCGATCAGGGTCGCCGAGTTCACCGAGGGCGAGGTGGCCTTCCCCTCCGTACGCGTCAACGAGGAGACGATCCTCGACCTCGCCCCGCACAGCTTCGCCGCACGGATGAAGATGCTGCCCGGCTCGGCCGACAGCGCCGGCCACCCGGTCAAACACGTCTGCCTCTCCCTGCCGGCCGACGCCTTCGACACCCTGCGCGCCCGTCTTGAGGAACACGGAGTCCCTGTGTCGGGCATCGACCCCGGCTTGTCCGGCGCCCGAGGCAAC
The DNA here is from genome assembly GCF_044546845.1 of Streptomyces sp. NPDC053076. Lineage (NCBI taxonomy): Bacteria > Bacillati > Actinomycetota > Actinomycetes > Kitasatosporales > Streptomycetaceae > Streptomyces > Streptomyces sp. NPDC053076. The sequence goes on from NZ_JBITZL010000002.1 coordinate 1,206,490, forward strand.
GCCACACGCAGCTTCTACTTCCGCGACCCCGACGGCAACGTCTTCGAGGCCCGGCACTACGACGCCTAGCGGCGTCCCGGACCGGTCGTAACAGCGGCTCGGGCAGCATCCTCCAGAGCGAGCAGTTCCGCTGTCCCGGGCCGGTCAGAACAGCGGCTCGGGCAGCACACCCTCCAGGGCGAGCAGCTTCCGCTTGGTCTCCAGTCCGCCCCCGAAACCGCCGATGCCGCCGTCACGCTCCACCACCCGGTGACACGGCACGACCAGCGGCAGCGGATTGGACCCCATCGCCGCCCCGACCGCCTGCGCCCCGCCGGGCTGCCCGACCCGCCCCGCCAGATCGCCGTACCCCACCACGGTGCCGTACGGCACACCGGACGCCAGCTCGCGCAGCACCTGCCGGTTGAACCCGGAGATCAACGACCAGTCGAGCGGCAGATCCAAGTCGTGCCGCTCGCCCGAGAAGTACGCCCGCAGCTGGCGTATCGCCTCCGCCAGCAGCGGCGAGTCCGGATCCTCCACGGGCTGGCCGCCCAGCCGGGCGGCCAGCCCCTCCAGTGCCCGGTCGCGCACCGCGTCCGAGGCATGGAAGACGACGTTGACCAGGCCGTCGCGGGTCGCCGCCAGCATCAGCGGTCCGATGTCCGTGCCGACCACGGCCCACACGACCCGCTGTTCATCCTGCCCATGGCTGTCCATGCGCCCACGGTACGACCCGCCACTGACAACGCCCGCCCGGTTCAGTCCGCGCTCAGCGCCGCCCGCACCACGTCGGGCTTGTTCGTGATGACCCCGTCGACGCCGAAACCGGCGGCCTTACGGGCGGTGGCCGCGTCGTCCACCGTCCAGGCGAACACTCCGAGCGGCCGGCCGTGGGGCCCGTTAACGGCGTGCACCGCCGAGACGTACCCCTGGGTGAGCGACCCGAACGAAGGATTGACCATGTCCGCGAACCGGGCGTACCCGCGCAGCTGTGCCACGGAGGGCTTACCGAGATAGGCGGTGGTGACCGCCGGCTTCAGCTCGTGGACGGCCCGCACGCTGTCCGCGCTGAAGCTCTGCACGATCAGCCGGCGCAGGTGCCCGGAGTTCAGCCAGCCGTCGTTGCCGAGGAGCTTCAGTGTCTGCTGCTCGATGCCCGGGTACAGCTCCGGGTTCTTGATCTCCAGGAGCAGTTTCTCGTGGTTGTGCTCGACCCGCCGCATGTACTGCTCCAGCGTCGGCACACGCGTGCCCGCGTACGCGGGGGAGTACCAGCTGCCGGCGTCCAGCCGGGCGATCTCGGCGGCGGTGAAGTCCCGCACCTTCCACGGGGCCCGGCCGGGGAAGACGTCCTCGACATTGGTGGTGCGCTGCAGGCTGTCGTCGTGGAGGACCACCAGCTCGCCGTCCTTGGTGCGCTGAACATCGTTCTCGACCCAGGAGAAGCCCAGCTCAGCGGCCCTGTCGATGGAGGCCAGCGTGTTTTCGGGCGCGTAGGCGGAGGCGCCCCGGTGGGCGACCACCGTGGGCACGCCGGCCTCGCCCGCCCGGGCGTCGGAGCCGGGGCTCAGCAGAGCCGACGCCGTTCCCAGGGCCGCGGCGACAGTGGCGGCGACTACGCGCACGTACATGCGTACTCCTCGCATCGAGCGAATACAGACAGCACCAGGGTGACAGCCCGGGGTCGACGTCACCCGGGCGCCCGATGGACACACACTGAATGGAGACGTCCAGGACCGCTCACCGGTGCCGCACATCTGCGGCAAGGACGTGTTTCTTTGCCGGAGAGTCGTTCGACCAATCCGGTGGGGGTCATACTCTCTGCGACAACCCTGACCGCACGCGCGGTCCTGGGACAGGGGCATATTCAGGTATTCCGGGACGCGAGAAGACGCGAGAAGGCGGAAGGGCAGCCGCGGATGCAAGGCACGGTCGACGGATTCAGTTACGGGGCCGTCACCCCGTTGGCGGCCTATGTGATGGCCTGCCTCGGCGGCGCCCTCGGCCTGCGCTGCACCACACGGTCTCTGCTGGTCACGCACTCGCGGCGCCCCGCCTGGCTGGCCCTCGGCGCGGCTGCGATCGGTTCCGGCATATGGACCATGCACTTCGTCGCCATGATGGGCTTCAGCATCGAGGGGACGCCGATCCACTACGACAAGGCGATGACCTACGCGAGTCTCGGGCTCGCCATCGTCATGGTCGGCGTAGGGATCTTCATCGTCGGCTACCGGGGCGCCACCGGCACCCCGCTCTTCACCGGCGGCACGATCACCGGTTTGGGCGTCGCCTCGATGCACTACCTCGGCATGGCGGGCGTCCGCTTCCACGGGCGGTTCACCTACAACACGCTCACCGTCGCCGCCTCCGTCGTCATAGCGGTCGTGGCCGCCACCGCCGCCCTGTGGGCCGCCGGACAGGTGCGGGGCTTCGCCTGGAGCGTGGGCGCGAGCGCCGTCATGGGGCTCGCGGTCAGCGGCATGCACTACACGGGAATGGCCGCCCTCGGCGTCCACCTCGACGGAGCCTCCGCCCACACCGCCGGAGACGCACCCGCGGCGTCCGTGCTCGCGCCGATGCTGATCGGCCCGCTCGCTTTCCTGCTGCTCGCGGGCGTCGTCGTGATCTTCGACCCGCTGATGGTCACGGGCCGGCCCGACTGGAGGCCCGTCGAGCACAAACCGGGCGTCCCGGCCGCCGCCGTCGCACCGCACGCGGACCGCCACCCCGCCGCCCTCCACGAGGGGCACAGGCCGGCTCGACGGCCCGCGCACCAGGGCTCCCGGACCCCGCAGAACCGCTGATCAGGACCGATTGTCAGTGCGGGGTCGTACGGTGGATGACATGCGGCCCGTTTCCCACATCGAACGCACGGTGGCGCCTTTCGAGGTCGTCAGCTCCTACCAGCCCAGCGGCGACCAGCCGACAGCCATCGCCGACCTGGCCAAACGCATCGAGGCCGGCGAGAAGGACGTCGTCCTGCTGGGCGCGACCGGCACCGGCAAATCCGCCACCACCGCGTGGATGATCGAGAAGCTCCAGCGTCCCACGCTCGTGATGGCGCCGAACAAGACGCTGGCCGCCCAGCTGGCCAACGAGTTCCGCGAGCTCCTGCCGAACAACGCCGTCGAGTACTTCGTCTCGTACTACGACTACTACCAGCCCGAGGCGTACGTCCCGCAGTCGGACACCTACATCGAGAAGGACTCCTCCATCAACGAGGAGGTCGAGCGCCTTCGCCACTCGGCGACGAACTCGCTGCTCACCCGCCGGGACGTCGTGGTGGTCGCCTCGGTGTCCTGCATCTACGGCCTCGGCACCCCGCAGGAGTACGTGGACCGCATGGTCCCCCTCCGGGTCGGCGACGAGATCGACCGGGACGAGCTGCTGCGCCGCTTCGTGGACATCCAGTACACGCGCAACGACATGGCGTTCAGCAGGGGCACCTTCCGGGTCCGCGGCGACACCATCGAGATCTTCCCGGTCTACGAGGAGCTGGCCGTCCGCATCCAGATGTTCGGCGACGAGATCGAGTCGCTCTCCACGCTGCACCCGCTCACCGGCGAGATCATCAGCGACGACGAGCACCTGTACGTGTTCCCCGCCTCGCACTACGTCGCCGGTCCCGAGCGCATGGAGCGGGCCGTCAACGACATCGAGAAGGAGCTGTTGGAGCGTCTGGCCGAGCTGGAGAAGCAGGGCAAGCTCCTGGAGGCACAGCGCCTGCGGATGCGCACCACGTACGACATCGAGATGCTCCGCCAGATCGGCAGCTGCTCCGGCGTGGAGAACTACTCGATGCACTTCGACGGCCGCCTGCCCGGCTCCCCGCCCAACACCCTGCTGGACTACTTCCCGGACGACTTCCTCCTCGTCATCGACGAGTCGCACGTCACCGTCCCGCAGATCGGCGCCATGTACGAGGGCGACGCCTCCCGCAAGCGCACCCTCGTCGACCACGGCTTCCGCCTGCCGTCCGCCCTGGACAACCGTCCGCTGAAGTGGGAGGAGTTCCAGAAGCGCATCGGGCAGACCGTCTACCTCTCGGCCACCCCGGGCGCCTACGAGCTGTCCCGTTCCGACGGTTTCGTCGAGCAGATCATCCGCCCGACCGGCCTGGTCGACCCGGAGGTCGTGGTCAAGCCCACCGAGGGCCAGATCGACGACCTGGTGCACGAGATCCGCAAGCGCACCGAGAAGGACGAGCGCGTCCTGGTCACCACGCTGACCAAGAAGATGGCCGAGGACCTCACCGACTACTTCCTGGAGCTCGGCATCCAGGTGCGCTATCTGCACAGCGACGTCGACACCCTGCGCCGCGTCGAACTGCTGCGTGAGCTGCGCGCCGGCGAGTACGACGTCCTGGTCGGCATCAACCTCCTGCGTGAGGGACTCGACCTGCCCGAGGTGTCTCTGGTGGCGATCCTGGACGCCGACAAGGAAGGCTTCCTGCGGTCGGGCACCTCGCTGATCCAGACGATCGGCCGCGCGGCGCGCAACGTCTCCGGTCAGGTCCACATGTACGCCGACAAGATCACGCCCGCGATGGAGAAGGCCATCGACGAGACCAACCGCCGCCGGGAGAAGCAGGTCGCCTACAACAAGGCCAACGGCATCGACCCGCAGCCGCTGCGCAAAAAGATCAACGACATCGTCGCGCAGATCGCTCGCGAGGAGGTCGACACCGAACAGCTCCTCGGGTCCGGTTACCGCCAGACGAAGGACGGCAAGGGCGCGAAGGCACCCGTTCCGGCGCTCGGCGACAAGGCGGCGAAGAACGCCAAGGCCGGCAAGGCGGCCAAGACCGCCAAGGGCAAGGCGGTGCCCACGGACCGCCCGGCGGCCGAACTCGCCGAGCAGATCGAGGAGATGACCGAACGCATGCGCGCCGCCGCGGCGGAGCTGCAGTTCGAGATCGCCGCCCGGCTGCGCGACGAGGTCTCCGAGATGAAGAAGGAGCTGCGCCAGATGCGGGAGGCCGGCCTCGCCTGAGCCCCCGTCCGTGGGGCCGACCTCGGCATATGCGCCAAGTGTTGCAACACCGACACAAAAGCGCGGGCCGGGGTCGGCACAGTCGGCGGCCCTGCGTAGGGTTCTGGTCAACCGCGCAGTGCGCAGCAACGGCTCGGCGCGGCAACAGGGGACTGTCGAGAGGGGATTCAGCCGTGTCCGTCAACTTGTCCAAGGGTCAGGCCATCAGCCTGGAGAAGAAGGACGGGGCCACCCTCAGCGCGGTCCGTATGGGACTGGGCTGGCAGGCGGCGAAACGGCGTGGCCTGTTCGGCTCCCGCACTCGCGAGATCGACCTGGACGCCTCGGCGGTCCTCTTCGCCGGCGGCGAGCCCAAAGACGTCGTCTTCTTCCGCCACCTGGTGAGCGACGACGGTTCCGTGCGCCACACCGGCGACAACCTGGTCGGCGGCGTCGGCCAGGGCGGGGACGACGAGGCGATCCTGGTGGACCTGCAGCGCGTCCCGGTCCACATCGACCAGATCGTCTTCACCGTGAACTCCTTCACCGGCCAGACCTTCCAGGAGGTGGAGAACGCCTTCTGCCGGCTCGTGGACGAGTCCAACGGCCAGGAACTCGCCCGCTACACCCTGGCCGGCGGTGGCGGGTACACCGCCCAGATCATGGCCAAGGTGCACAGGGCAGGCTCCGGCTGGACGATGACCGCCATCGGAGCCCCGGCCAACGGCCGCACCTTCCAGGACCTGATGCCGGCGATCGTGCCGCACCTCTAGGACCGGGCGGCCCGCTCGCCGGGTGCGGTACGTACGACAGACGGACGCAGGGGGGCGACGGTGGTGGCGGCTGAGCTGGTGCGGGGGCAGAATGTCCCGCTGTCCCGGGTCCGGCTGGAGATCCGGATCTCTGCCGGAGTGCCGGTCCTGGTCGGTGCCACACTCGGCGACGAGCAGGGCACGGTGCACGGCCGGCAGTGGGTGATCCACCCCGGCGCCCCCGCCCAGCCCGGCGTCGAGGCGCCCCGGCAGGCCGCCGCCGAGCATCGCCTGGCCGTCGACCTGGCCGCCCTGCCCGCAGCCGTGCACCGCGTCGGCGTGTTCCTCGCCCTGCCCACCGGCACCACCGGCCCGCTCCGCTTCGGTGCCGTTCCGGCCCCGCACACCACGGTGAACGGCCTCGACGGCACCGAACTCGCCTGTTACACCCTCACCGGCCTGGACGCCGAGTCGGCGGTGATCGCCCTGGAGCTGTACCGCAGGAAGGGCGCCTGGAAGGTACGGGCGCTGGGCCAGGGCTACGCGGACGGTCTTCCCGCACTCCTCGCCGACCAGGGGCTGCGCGATGCCGACGACCTCGCGACCGCCGTCCATGAGGCGGCGGCGCACAGCCTGACCCACGCGACACCCGCACCGCCGGCCGGCCGGGCACCGGGGACAGCCTCGGCTTCCACGGCCCAGCCCCCTCCGGGCCGTGGGACGCCGTCCACTGCGCAGATTTCCCAGACCGCTCCCGGGAACCCCGGCAGCCCGGTCGACTACACGCACCCCCGGCGCACCCAGGGCACCCCGCCGCCACCCCCGCCCTCGACCCCCTCTGCCGCGGACGGGGAGCCCGCTCGGCCCGTCGCCGGAGACGCCGTGGGCTGGTCGATGGAGGAGCGGCTGTACAACCAGGTCTGGGGGATGTTCGAGGATGTGGCCCGCACCACTGCCGCCTATCGCAGCGCCGTCGAATACGCCGACTCCCGTCTGGAGAAGGAGCTGGATCAGGCCATCGCCGACCCGCGCGCGCGGCTCGGCGGGGCGGCCGACGCCGCCCGCGAGGCGGCCCACACCCGCCGGATCCAGCTGGCCGACCAGGCACGTGCGGTCCTCGACCGGGACCTGGCCCAGCTCACCGCCGAGGCGGAGGTGGTCGAGCCCGCGCTCCCACCCGCCTACGCCCGCTGGGACAGCCCCGTCTGGCATGCCTACCGCGCGCCTGCCGAGCCGCCGATGGCCCTGCGGCTCGGCGAGCTCCATCTCCCCGAAAGCGCTCCACTGAGCATCCCGCTGCTGGTCAGGCTGCCGCTGGAACGCGGTCTGTGGATCGACAGCGGCCCCGTGGCGGCCGACGACGACCACGTCCCGGACTCCGTCGAGCTCTGCCACCTGGCCATGGAGGCGGCGGTCGCCCTCGCGGCGCGCCTCCTCGCCGTGCACCCGCCCGCGGCGTTCTCCGTGCAGGTCGTCGACCCGGCCGGGGCGGGGGCCCGGGCGCTGCTGCCGCTGACGGAGGCCGGAGTCCTCACGGCACCGCCGGCGACCGCGGCGGCGGGGATCTCGCAGATGCTGGAGAGGCTCACTCGTCGGGTCGACCTGATGCAGATGGCGGTGCGCGGCGGCGCGGCCGAGTCGCTGCCGGCCGACGTCGACACCGCACAGCAGCTCCTGATCGTCAACGACTTCCCGCACGGTTTCGACGAGCGGTCGGTGACCCGGCTCCGCTATCTCGCCGACGAGGGCCCTGCTGTCGGCGTGCACCTCCTGCTGGTCGCCGACCGGGAGGACGCCGCGGCCTACGGCCCCTTGCTCGATCCGCTGTGGCGTTCGCTGCTGCGACTCACCCCACTGCCCGACGACCACGTGGCCGATCCGTGGGTCGGCCACGCCTGGACGTACGAACCCTCGCTCGCTCCGGTCGGCAGCCGGGTCGTTCAGCAGGTGCTCGCGCAGGTGGCCAAGGCTCGCACCAAGTGATGGTAAAGGCTCTCTGGCCTGCGTATTTGCCTTTGATTTTGCTCGTCGCTTTACCTTTCCTTGGTGATTGAGGTACTGTCTTACGTGCGGAGGGGAGTACTCCCTGACTGCGGCGCACCCGTCAATACGGACCGGTTCCGGTCCCGGGGCGCCGGCCCGTACCGGGTGGAAGAGACCTCCGGCAGCGACAACGCTGATGTGTTTGCCGTCACGTAATGCCGGAGGTGCAGTGGAAGTCACCGTGACCCTGTGGGTCCTCACCGTCATGGGCCTCGCCGCCCTGATCGCGGTCGATTTCGTCATCGGCCGTAAGCCGCATGAGGTGTCGATCAAAGAAGCGGGTATCTGGACGGTCGTCTGGATCGCCCTGGCCGGCCTCTTCGGTCTCGGCCTGCTCGTCTTCGGCGGCGGGCAGCCGGCCGGCGAGTTCTTCGCGGGCTTCATCACCGAGAAATCGCTGAGCGTCGACAACCTCTTCGTCTTCGTCCTGATCATGGCGAAGTTCGCGGTACCCGCCCAGTATCAGCAGCGCGTCCTGCTCGTCGGCGTCCTCATAGCCCTGGTCCTGCGGGCCGTCTTCATCGCCGCCGGGGCCGCGATCATCGCCAGCTTCTCCTGGGTGTTCTTCATCTTCGGGGCCTTCCTGATCTGGACCGCCTGGAAGCTCGTCCAGGAGGCCCGTGCGGACGCGGAGGACGAGGAGTACGAGGAGAACAGGCTGCTGAAGGCGGTGGAACGCAAGTTCGGCGTCGCCGATCGATACCACGGCACCAAGCTGTGGATCCAGCAGAACGGCAAGCGCGTCATGACCCCGATGCTGGTCGTGATGCTCGCCATCGGCACCACGGACGTGCTGTTCGCCCTGGACTCCATCCCCGCGATCTTCGGCCTGACCCAGGACCCGTACATCGTCTTCACCGCCAACGCCTTCGCCCTGATGGGGCTGCGCCAGCTGTACTTCCTCATCGGCGGCCTGCTCAAGAAGCTGGTCCACCTCTCGTACGGACTGTCGATCATCCTGGGCTTCATCGGCGTCAAGCTGGTGCTGCACGCCCTGCACGAGTCCGGCGTCCACGTCCCCGAGATCAGCATCCCGGTCTCCCTCGGCGTGATCTGCGTGGTCCTCGCCGTCACCACGGTCACCAGCCTGCTCGCCTCCAGGAAGCAGGCGGCCGTCGAAGCGGCACACGCCGACGGTCGCAGGAAGGACAGCGCCGACGTCTGACCGCGCCGTCGCGGGCAGTCAGCGATCGCGCGCAGCCCCGCAGCGGGCTCCCGATGCGACGCGGGGTCCGGTCCCACCGGCGCCGGGCCCCGCACGGAAAGGATGAGAGGTATCCGAAAAGAGCGGAATGCGAATCCTGTACGCCTCTGCGACCATCGCCGCATGATCACTCGGCTCCGGTCGCTCACCCGTCGATGGACGATCCTCGTGCCGGTGCTCGCGGTCGTCCTGCTGGTCTTCACCTGGGGCCGGGACCTGCCAGGCGCCGTCGTCGGCCTGGTGACCCTCGTACTCGCGGGCGCCGTCCTGGCCGCCGTGCACCACGCCGAGGTGGTCGCCCACCGGGTCGGCGAGCCCTTTGGCTCCCTCGTCCTCGCCATCGCCGTCACGATCATCGAGGTGGCCCTGATCGTCACCCTCATGGCCGACGGCGGCGACAAGAGTTCCACCCTGGCGCGTGACACCGTCTTCGCCGCCGTGATGATCACCTGCAACGGCATCGTCGGGCTTTGCCTGCTGGTTGCCTCCCTGCGGCACGGTACGGCGGTCTTCAACCCGGAAGGCACCGGCGCCGCACTGGCGACCGTGGCGACGCTGGCCACGCTCAGTCTCGTGCTGCCGACCTTCACCACCAGCAAGCCCGGACCCGAGTTCTCCTCCGTGCAGCTGACCTTCGCCGCCCTGTCCTCACTGATTCTGTACGGGCTGTTCGTGACCACCCAGACCGTGCGCCACCGCGACTACTTCCTGCCCGTCACCCGGCAGGGCGTGGTCATCGCCACCGACGACCACGCCGCACCCCCGTCGTCGCGCACCGCCTGGATCAGTCTCGGTCTGCTCGGCCTGGCCCTGGTCGGCGTGGTCGGTCTGGCCAAGAGCGTGTCGCCGACGATCGAGTCGGGCGTGGCCGCGGCGGGCCTGCCGCCCGCGGTGGTCGGTGTGATCATCGCCCTGCTCGTCCTGCTGCCCGAGACGATCGCCGCGCTGCGCTCCGCCCGCCGTGACCGGGTGCAGACCAGTCTCAACCTCGCGCTCGGCTCCGCGATGGCGAGCATCGGCCTGACCATCCCGGCCGTGGCCCTGGCCTCCGTCTGGCTGTCCGGGCCGCTCGTCCTCGGTCTCGGCTCGACCCACATGCTGCTGCTCGCGCTGACCGTGGTGGTCAGTTCCCTGACCGTGGTGCCAGGCCGGGCCACACCCCTGCAGGGCGGCGTCCACCTGGTGCTGTTCGCGGCGTACCTCGAACTGGCGATCAATCCGTAGCCGACGGTCGGCTCGCAGCGCGTCCGGTCAGCCCGTGACCGGCTCCGCCGCCGGCACGGGCACCGGCCGTGTCTCCGGCAGCAGCGCGAAACACACCAGGCTGATCAGCGCGATGCCCGTCAGATACACCCCCACACCCCACGGCACCCGGCCGCCGCGCTCCGCGAGCGTGGTGGCGATGATCGGGGTGAGGGCGCCGCCGAGGACCCCGCCGAGGTTGTAGCCCACGGCGGCACCCGTGCAGCGCACCCGCGCCTCGTACAGTTCCGGCAGGTAGGCGGCGATCACCGCGAACATGGTGATGAAGGCGACCAGGGCGCCCAGGATGGCGAGGAACATCAGCAGCGGCTCACCGGTCGCCAGCAGCGCGACCATCGGCAGCATCCACAGCACGCAGGCCGCGCACCCCGTCAGACACATCGTGCGGCGCCCGTACCGGTCGCCGCCCAACGCCATGAGAGGTGTGAGCGCGCCCTTCACGAGCACCGCGCCCATGATGCACATCAGCATGACCGTACGGCTCACGCCGAGCCGTTCCGTCGCGTAGGCCAGCGACCAGGTCGTCACCGCGTAGAACACCGCGTAGCCCACCGCCAGCGCCCCCGCCGTCAGCAGCACCAGCCGCCCATGGTGCCGTACGACCTCGACGAGCGGCACGCGCGCGTGGTCGTCGATCTCCAGGAACCGGGGGCTCTCCGTGAGTGACGAGCGCAGCCACAGACCGGCCAGGGCGAGCGCGCCGGCCGCCCAGAACGGCACTCGCCAGCCCCAGCGTGTGAACTGCGCGTCGGACAGCGACGCCGACAGCGCCAGCATCACCCCGTTGGCCAGGAGGAAGCCGAGTGCCGGACCCATCTGGGGAAAGCTCGACCACAGGGCGCGCCGCCCCGCGGGAGCGTGCTCGGCGGTCAGCAGTACCGCCCCGCCCCACTCCCCGCCGAGCCCCAGCCCCTGCAGGAAGCGCAGGACGAGCAGCAGCACGGGCGCGGCGACGCCGATGGCCCCGTAGGACGGCACACAGCCGACGGCGACCGTGGAGGCACCGGTGAGCAGCAGCGAGATGACGAGCACCGGCCGCCGTCCGCGCCGGTCCCCGAGGTGCCCGAACAGCACCGAGCCCAGCGGCCTGGCCACGAATCCCACCCCGAACGTCCCGAACGCCGCCAGCGTCCCCGCCAGCGGTGAGAACGTCGGGAAGAACAGCGGCCCCAGGACCAGCGCCGCCGCGGTCCCGTAGACGAAGAAGTCGTAGAACTCGATGGCTGTCCCGGCGAGCGAGGCGGCGGCGAGTCGCGGCATGGACGGGGTACTTACAGCGTGTACATCGCGCATGCCGCGTCAACTACCCGCAGTGATCAGGAGTTACGGGGGCGCAAGGGGGTGATCACAGGACCGGAGCGCACGCCGCGGCGACCGGCGCGCACGGCCCGCTGCCCGCCCTGGTGGGCGTGATAGACCGGGTGCGAACAGCGGTCGCAGACGCACCGCCCCCAACGGACCGGAGGAACCGTGCCCCGCACCCTGGCCAACGCCCCGATCATGATCCTCAACGGGCCCAACCTGAATCTGCTCGGCCAGCGCCAGCCCGAGATCTACGGCAGGGAAACGCTGGCCGACGTGGAGGAGCTGTGCGCCGAGGCGGCAGCCGCGCACGGTGGCACGGTGGACTGCCGGCAGTCCAACCACGAGGGCGAACTGGTCGACTGGATCCATGAGGCGCGGCTCGGCCACTGCGGGATCGTCATCAACCCCGGCGCCTACTCGCACACGTCGGTCGCCATTCTGGACGCGCTCAACACCTGCGACGGCATGCCCGTGCTGGAGGTGCACATCTCCAACATCCACCAGCGCGAATCGTTCCGGCACCACTCGTACGTCTCCCTGCGCGCCGACGGCGTGATCGCCGGCTGCGGGGTGCAGGGCTACGTGTTCGGCGTGGAGCGGGTCGCGGCGCTGGCCGGGTCGACGCGGGCGGACGCGTAACCCGCGCGCGGGACTACAGCCGGCCCGCCTCCACGACCCGCCGCAGGAAGCGCCGCGTGCGCTCCTGCCGCGGGTCCCCGAAAACCTGCTCGGCGGTGCCCCGTTCCAGAACCACACCACCGTCCAGAAAACAGACCTGGTCGGCCACGTCCCGCGCGAAGCCCATCTCGTGCGTCGCCAGCACCATGGTCATGCCTTCGTCCTTCAGGCCACGGACCATCTCCAGCACCTCACCCACCAGTTCCGGGTCCAGCGCGGCCGTGATCTCGTCCAGCAACAACAGCCGGGGCCGCACGGCGAGGGCACGCACGATCGCCACGCGCTGCTGCTGACCGCCGCTCAGCCGGTCCGGGTAGGCGTCCGCCTTGCCGCCCAGTCCGAGGCGCCCCAGCAGCTCCCTGGCGCGCTCCTCGGCCTCCCCGCGGGAGACACCGTGCACCCGGCGCGGGGCGAGGGTGATGTTCTCCAGCACGGTCATGTGGGGGAAGAGGTTGTACGCCTGGAAGACGGCCCCGATCCGGCGCCGTACCGCGTCCTGATCCACCCGCGGATCGGTGATCTCCTCGCCGTCCAGCCAGATCGCACCGTCGTCGATCTCCTCCAGCAGGTTGGCGCAGCGCAGCAGCGTCGACTTGCCGGAGCCGGAGGCGCCGATCAGCGCGGTCACCGTGTGCGGGGGGACCTCCAGATCGACGTTCCGCAGGACGACCGAGCCGCCGAAGGTCTTGCGGACGGACTCCATCCGCAGGACGGGCGCGTCGCCGGACGGCGTGCTGCCGGGCATGCTCATACGGATCCTCCCCGGGTGCTCACAGGGACCCTCCCTGGGCCCGCTGCCGGTCCATCCGTGCCGTCACCCAGTCGGTGAGCCGGGTCATGGGGATGGTCAGCGCCACGAACACCAGCCCCGCGACGATGTACGGCGTGTAGTTCAGACTGCGGCCCACGATGATGTCGGCCGCCCGTACGGCGTCCACCGCACCCCCGATGGACACCAGCCCGGTGTCCTTCTGCAACGACACCAGGTCGTTGAGCAGCGGCGGCACCTGACGGCGCACCGCCTGCGGCAGCACGACGTAGCGCAGCGCCTGCCGGTTGGTGAGCCCCAGCGAGCGTGCCGCCGCGCGCTGCGAGGGGTGGACGGACTCGATGCCGGCGCGGAACACCTCCGCCACGTACGCCGAGTACGTCAGCGTCAGCGCCGTACCGCCGAGCAGTACCGGATCGACCGTGACGCCCTGCAGCCGCAGCGCCGGCACGCCCAGAACCACGATCATCAGGTTGATGATCAGCGGCAGGCCGCGGAAGAAGTCGGTGTAGGCCGCCGCCAGTACCCGCAGCGGGAAGAAGACCGGTCCGCGCAGGGTCCGCGCGACCGCGATCAGCATGCCGAGGACCAGGACGGCGGCACCGCAGACCAGCAGCAGGCGGAGGTTCAGCCACAGCCCTTCGAGGACCTTCGGGAACGCCTCGCGCGCGTAGTGCGCGCTGAAGAAGGTCTCCTTGGTGCGCGGCCAGCCCGGGGCGTTGACGACGACCAGATAGAGCACGGCGGCCGTGACGAGGGTCGAAAGGGCCGCGACGGCCGTGGCACGGCGCGCACGCGCGCGTCTGTGGCGCTCGCGTGCCAGACGCCGCTCGGAGGGCACGTAGCCGTCATCGGCACCACCGGACATGTCACCCTCGTCGTCCGCCCCTTCCCGGGCCGACTCGTCCTTGGTGACCGTCACTTGAGCACCGGGGCGTCGACATCGTCCGAGAGCCACCGCTGCTCGATGGCGGCCAGCGTGCCGTCCTTGCGCAGGGCGTCGACGGCGCCGGTCACGCACGCGGTCAGCGCGCTGCCCTTGTCCAGCACGAGCCCGAACTGCTCGGGCGTGCCCGCCTGGTTCTCGAACTGGCCGACGATCCTGGCGTTCGTGACCTCGGCCGCGGTGATGTAGAAGGCCGTCGGCAGGTCGGTGACGACGGCGTCCACCTGACCGTTCTGCAATGCGGACTTGACCTGGTCGTTCTTGGCGTACACGGCGGTCTCCTGCGCCGGCTTCACGACGTCGGTGATGTAGTCGAGGCTCGTGGTGCCCACCTGAGCGCCCAGTTTGAGCTTCTTCAGGTCCGCGATGCCCGTCGCGCGGGCGGCCTTGCCGTCCTTGAGCGCGATGACCGCCTGGCGCACGTCGTAGTAACCGGAGGAGAAGTCCACGGCCTTCTTGCGCTCGGCGCTGATCGACACCTGGTTGATGTCGAAGTCGAAGGTCTTCACCCCCGGCGCGAACGCCTTGTTGAACGGCACGCTCTGCCATACGACCGCGTTTTTGTCGTACCCGAGCTGCTTCGCCACGGCATAGGCGACCGCCGACTCGAAGCCCTTGCCGTTGGCCGGCTTGTCGTCCTTGAACCAGGGCTCGTACGCCGGTTCGTCCGTCGCGATCGTCAGCTTCCCGGACGTCTTCGTGGCGAGCTTGCCCTTGGCGCAGCTCTTCGCGGCCGGCCCGGACGGGGCGGCCGACGCCGTCTCCTCGGGCTGCGGCGCACAGCCGACAGCGGTGGCGAGCAGGGCTACGGTGGCGGCGGCGACCGCGCGGCGCAGTGCGCGAGGGGCAGGATGCATGGCGGGAGAGTGGCAGCGAACGCCCCGTCTGTCCAGGTCACGGCGGTAGTTGTCCGCATACTGGGAACGGGTGTTGCGGTGGTGTGAACGCGACGGCGCGCGTGCCCGCGCCTGGGCCGCCGGCCGAGGGCGGGGTTGGAGACCGGCGGCCCCTACCGCTCAGGAGCCGTCATCCTGTGCGGGGCTGCTACCAGTTGACCGCGGGCGGGTGTTCTCCGGGAGCGCGTACGAGGATCCGATGCGTGCGAAGGATTCACACGGGGTGCACGAAGGGAGTGCGCGCAGGGCACGCGTGCGAGACGCGCACTCAGCGTGGACCCAACTGGGTGCGCGAGGCGCGCGTACGGCCTGTGCGCCGGAGCGCGAACCCTCCTTCAGCGCCTGGCGCACGCAAGGGGGTTGTGCGCAACCGCGTGACCGCCGGCGACGCCCGGGTGAGCGTGCACGGACGCGCCTTCCGAGCCGCCGGCGCCCGCTCACCACCCGCGCGCGTGCCACTCCGGAAGACGGGGCCGTTCCGTGCCCAGCGTGGTGTCGTTGCCGTGCCCCGGATAGACCCACGTCTCGTCCGGCAGCATGTCGAAGATCTTCGTCTCCACGTCATGGATCAGGCTGGCGAACGCCTTCGGGTCCTTGCGCGTGTTGCCGACGCCGCCCGGGAAGAGGCAGTCGCCGGTGAAGACGTGCGGGTGGCCGTGGGGGTCGTCGTAGACCAGCGCGATCGAACCGGGCGTGTGCCCGACCAGGTGGCGTGCGGTGAGTTCCACCCGGCCGACCCTGATGACGTCGCCGTCGTCGACGAGCACGTCGGTGGGCACCGGGATGCCGTCGGCGTCGTCGCGGCCCGCGTACGTACGCGCGCCCGTGGCCGCGACGACCTCGGCGAGCGCCTGCCAGTGATCGCCGTGCTGATGCGTGGTGACGACGGATGCGATGCCGTCGTCACCGATCATGGCGAGGAGCGAGTGCGCGTCGTTGGCGGCGTCGATCAGGAGCTGCTCGTCGGTGGCCCGGCAGCGCAGCAGATAGGCGTTGTTGTCCATCGGGCCGACCGCGATCTTGGTGATCATCAGGTCTTTCAGCTCGTGCACATCCGCCGGTCCGCCGACCTTGACCTCTCCGGAGTACGTCATGGCGGCAGCCTATAGCGGTCGGGCCCCGGTGGACGGCCGCCCGGGTGAGCCCGCAGGCGGTCGTCGCCCTACAGCGGGGGCAGCTTCGGCAGCTCCCCGCCGTGCACCTTCAGCGCCGTCCCGTCGCGGCGCCCGGCCAGCCAGCCCACCACGTCCGCCGGCCGGCCCGTGACCGTGATCTCGGGTGCGTCGGCCTCACGCCCGGTGGTCCACGCGTGCGTGCCGTCCGTGACGCGGGTCGCCGGGACGTCGGGGTGCCCGGAGAACCGCTGTGCGAGGAAGGCGGCCTCCCGTTCCAGGAACTCCGCCGGAAGATCCTCCAGCTCGTATCCGATCCCGAGGTCGACGTGGTGCAGCTCCACCTCCACCCACCGGCGGAAGGGCACCCGGGACGCGGAGTCGGTGACCCCGTTGCGCAGCTCCACCGTGCGGGCCCAGTCCGCGGGCGCGTCCCCGGTGGCCTGGAAGCGGTCCGCGCTCTCCCGGACGTCGGCGGCCTGGGCCTCCAGGGGACGCCCGGCGTCACGCTCGATGTCGGCGTCCCGCGCCTTTGCGCTCGTGTACATGGGACGGCCCTGGAGGACGTTCACGAGCGCGTCCGCGTTCCGGGCGAGGTGGGCGAGGACGTGCCCGCGGCTCCAGCCCGGAAGCCGTGACGGCTCGGCGAGCGAGGCGTTGTCCATTTCGGCGACCGCGGTGAGGAGCCGGTCGGTCGCGTCACGTACACAGGCCAGGTCATGAGCGTGATCCATCATGGCGCCGACCCTAGCCCGGCCACACCTTCGGGTGAAGGTGGCGAACCTCGCCCTCGAATCGAATGCGCGTGCTATATCGTCGAAGGTGGCGTCGGGCATGCTGGAAGGCCGGGGGTTGTTATGCAACCGGGCAATCCGACCGGCGTTGTCAGTGGCTCCCCCTAGTCTGAAGAAGCACAGGGGCCCGCCCCTGTCACTTCTCTCAAGAAAGGTGCGGACCGGCGTGGCCGACCGTCTCATCGTCCGTGGCGCGCGCGAGCACAACCTGAAGAATGTCTCGCTCGACCTGCCTCGTGACTCGCTCATCGTCTTCACGGGCCTGTCCGGGTCGGGCAAGTCCTCCCTGGCCTTCGACACGATCTTCGCGGAGGGCCAGCGCCGCTACGTGGAGTCGCTCTCCTCGTACGCCCGGCAGTTCCTCGGCCAGATGGACAAGCCCGATGTCGACTTCATCGAGGGCCTCTCCCCGGCGGTCTCCATCGACCAGAAGTCGACCTCGCGGAATCCCCGCTCGACGGTCGGCACGATCACCGAGGTCTACGACTACCTGCGTCTGCTCTTCGCGCGCATCGGCAAGCCGCACTGCCCCGAGTGCGGCCGCCCCATCTCGCGCCAGTCGCCGCAGGCCATCGTGGACCGGGTGCTGGAGCTGCCGGAGGGGAGCCGTTTCCAGGTACTGTCCCCGCTGGTGCGCGAGCGCAAGGGGGAGTTCGTCGACCTCTTCGCCGACCTGCAGACCAAGGGCTACTCCCGCGCGCGTGTGGACGGCCAGACCGTCCAGCTGTCCGAGCCGCCGACCCTGAAGAAGCAGGAGAAGCACACCATCGAGGTGGTCGTGGACCGCCTCACGGTGAAGGACTCCGCCAAGCGCCGCCTCACCGACTCCGTGGAGACGGCTCTCGGTCTGTCCGGCGGCATGGTCGTGCTCGACTTCGTGGACCTCCCCGAGGACGATCCCGAGCGCGAGCGCATGTTCTCGGAGCACCTGTACTGCCCGTACGACGACCTGTCCTTCGAGGAGCTGGAGCCCCGGTCCTTCTCCTTCAACTCGCCCTTCGGCGCCTGCCCCGAGTGCACCGGCATCGGCACGCGCATGGAGGTCGACCCGGAGCTGATCGTCCCCGACCCTGACAAGTCCCTGGACGAGGGCGCCATCCACCCCTGGTCGCACGGGCACACCAAGGACTACTTCGGCCGCCTGATCGGCGCCCTCGCGGACGCGCTCGGCTTCCGCACCGACATCCCCTTCGCGGGCCTGCCGCAGCGCGCCAAGAAGGCGCTGCTCAACGGTCACAAGACGCAGATCGAGGTCCGCTACCGCAACCGGTACGGCCGCGAACGTGTGTACACCACGCCCTTCGAAGGCGCGGTGCCCTTCGTCAAGCGCCGGCACAGCGAGGCCGAGAGCGACGCCAGCCGCGAGCGCTTCGAGGGCTACATGCGCGAGGTGCCCTGTCCCTCCTGCGAGGGCACGCGTCTGAAGCCGATCGTCCTCGCGGTCACGGTCATGGAGAAGTCGATCGCCGAGGTCTCCGCGATGTCGATCAGCGACTGCGCGGAGTTCCTGGGCAAGCTCAAGCTGAACGCCCGTGACAAGAAGATCGCCGAGCGGGTCCTGAAGGAGGTCAACGAGCGGCTGCGCTTCCTGGTCGACGTCGGCCTGGACTACCTCTCGCTCAACCGCGCGGCAGGCACCCTCTCCGGTGGCGAGGCCCAGCGCATCCGCCTGGCCACCCAGATCGGCTCCGGTCTCGTCGGCGTCCTGTACGTCCTGGACGAACCGTCCATCGGGCTGCACCAGCGGGACAACCACCGTCTGATCGAGACCCTGGTCCGCCTGCGCGACATGGGCAACACGCTCATCGTCGTGGAGCATGACGAGGACACGATCAAGGTCGCCGACTGGATCGTGGACATCGGCCCCGGCGCCGGCGAGCACGGCGGCAAGGTCGTGCACAGCGGCTCCGTGAAGGGGCTGCTCGAGAACGCCGAGTCGCAGACCGGCGCCTACCTCTCGGGGCGCAAGGCGATCCCGCTCCCGGACGTACGGCGCCCGCGGGACCCGTCCCGGCAGCTCACCGTGCACGGTGCCCGCGAGAACAACTTGCAGGACATCGACGTGTCCTTCCCGCTGGGCGTGTTCACGGCCGTCACCGGCGTCTCCGGTTCGGGCAAGTCGACCCTGGTCAACGACATCCTGTACACGCACCTGGCCCGCGAGCTGAACGGCGCCCGGAACGTCCCCGGCCGGCACACGCGCGTGGACGGCGACGACCTGGTCGACAAGGTCGTGCACGTCGACCAGTCGCCGATCGGCCGCACCCCGCGCTCCAACCCGGCGACGTACACCGGTGTCTTCGACCACGTCCGCAAGCTGTTCGCCGAGACCACCGAGGCGAAGGTCCGGGGCTACCTGCCCGGGCGTTTCTCCTTCAACGTCAAGGGCGGTCGCTGCGAGAACTGCGCGGGCGACGGCACGATCAAGATCGAGATGAACTTCCTCCCGGACGTCTACGTCCCGTGCGAGGTCTGCCACGGCGCCCGGTACAACCGGGAGACCCTGGAGGTCCACTACAAGGGCAAGTCCATCGCCGAGGTGCTGAACATGCCGATCGAGGAGGCCATGCACTTCTTCGAGGCGGTCCCGGCGATCTCCCGTCACCTGAAGACGCTGCACGACGTCGGTCTCGGCTATGTCCGCCTCGGTCAGTCCGCCACCACCCTCTCCGGTGGTGAGGCGCAGCGCGTCAAGCTCGCCAGCGAACTGCAGAAGCGGTCCACCGGACGCACGGTCTACGTCCTGGACGAGCCGACCACCGGTCTGCACTTCGAGGACATCAGCAAGCTGCTCAAGGTTCTCGGCGGACTGGTCGACAAGGGCAACACGGTCATCGTCATCGAGCACAACCTCGACGTGGTCAAGACCGCCGACTGGCTCGTGGACATGGGCCCGGAGGGCGGCGCCGGCGGTGGTCTGGTGGTCGCCGAGGGCACGCCGGAGGAGGTCGCCGGAGTGCCAGCGAGCCACACCGGCAAGTTCCTCAGGGAGATCCTCGGCGCCGACCGCATCAGCGACGCCGAGCCGGTGAAGGCACGCCGCGGCGGCACGACCCGGAAGACGGCCGCGGCGGCCAAGTCCCCGGCGAAGAAGACGGTGACGGCCAAGACCAACAACACCGCGACCAAGAAGGCCGCCACGGCCACCAAGAAGGCGACGCCCGCGAAGAAGACCACGCGGACCCGCACGGCCTGAGCGGGTCGGTCCGTCGCCCTGGCGGTTGGCCCTTGGCCCGAGACGGCCGACCCACGGCAGCCGGTCGCACCCACGGCTCGGAACGGTCGGCCAGGAGGCATGGAGGGCCCTCTCGGCTCCCGCCTGACACCGCATCAAAATGGGGCGCCCCGCGGGAACTCCCCGCGGGGCGCCGCTCGTTCCACCATCAGCCGGCCCGATCCCGCGGTCCCACAAGTCCCCGCACACCGCAGGACCGGCCGTACCTTGTCAACAGCACAGGGAAAGACCGACCGCTCACAGCCCGGTGGGCTCACCCAACTCCGCCGCGAACGGCGGCTCGGCCCCCGCCCGAGAGCAGGTGATCGCCGCCGCCCGTGCCGCGAAGCGCAGCAGCCGCGTCCAACCCTCCGTCCCGAGGGCGGCGAGCGCCTCCGGCGACAGCGCGTCCCGCACGGCCAGCCCGTGCAGCAAGGCCGCGTTCACCGTGTCACCGGCGCCGATGGTGTCCACGACATCGACCTTCTCACCCGGCACGGAGTGCTCTTCGCCGTCCCGGGTGAACACGGTCAGACCCTCACCGCCCCGCGTGACCACCACGGCCGCCGGTCCCGCGGCCAGCCACTCACGCGGGGTGCCGCCGAGCCACGCCGCGTCCTCCGCGGACAGCTTCAGCAGCGTCACCGAGGGCAGCCAGCTCTCGAAGCGCTCCCGATAGGCGTCCGCGTCCGGGATCAACCCCGCCCGGATATTGGGGTCGAGGGCGGTGAACACCCCCTGTCCCGCAGCGGTACGCATCAGCTCCTCATAGGCGCTCGCCCCCGGTTCCAGGACGAGCGAACAGGTACCGAAGGACACCGCCCGCGTCCCTGCCGGGAGCGCGGCGGGTGCGGTGAACAGACGGTCGGCGGTGCCGTCGACATAGAAGGAATAGGCGGCCGAGCCGGCGGCGTCGATCGTGGCCACGGCGAGAGTCGTCGGCTCCGGCCCCCGCTGTACACCGGACACGTCGACCCCGGCCCGCCGCAGCCCGTCGAGCAGGGCCGCACCGAAGGCGTCGTCCGACGTCCGGGAGCAGAAGGCGGTGGGGGAGCCCAGCCTGCCGAGGGCCACGGCGGTGTTGTACGGGCCGCCGCCGAGCGCCGGCCTCAGGGCCGCCAGGGCACCGGGGCCCTGCGGTACCAGGTCGATCAGTGCCTCACCGGCGACGACGATCACGAGGTGGTTCCCTTCTCGGACAGCGTGGATGATGCGATGACTCCGGCCGCTCCCGCGCGGTCCGGCTCCTCGGGGCAGCCGCAGGAGGTGCGGTGGACGAACGCGCACGGCAGCCGGACCGTCCGGGCCGGCCGGTCCGGCTCGGCCAGCCGGTCCAGGAGCACCCGGACGGCCTGGGCGCCCAGCTCCCGGCTGGGCTGGGCGATGGCGGTCAGCCGGGGCGAGAACAGGTCGGCCCAGGCGAAGTCGTCGAAGCAGCAGAGAGCGATGTCGTCCGGCACGGACCGGCCGAGCCGGCGCAGGGCGCGCAGGGCGCCGATGGTCATCGCGTTGTTGGCGGTGACGAGGGCCGTGGGGGGATCGGGCAGGTCGAGCAGGGCGGCCGTGGCCTGCTCGGCACCCTCCGACTCCGAGTCGCCGGAAACGACGAGGCCGGTGTCGTACTCCAGCCCGGCGGCGGCGAGGCCCTCCCGGTAGCCGGTGATGCGTTCACCGGTGGTGCTGAGTCCGGGCAGGCCGGCGATCAGACCGATCCGACGGTGTCCCCGCCCGGCGAGGTGGGTGACCAGCAGGGCCGTCGGCGCGGCACTCTCGGCACAGACCTGGTCGAAGCGCGGCGCCCCCGGGGAGGCGGCGGCCCCCGCGGCGCCCGGCGGAACGTCATCCGTCATGCCGGCTTCGATGAGCCGGTCCAGGAAGACCGTCGGCACCGCGTGGCGGCGCAGATAGCCGACGAGCCGGCGCGGGTCCGCGGAGGGGGCGACGATCATGCCGTCCACCCGTCGCTCGTGGAGGAGCTGCACCACCTTGCGCTCGTGCCCGGGGTCGTCGTGCGGATCGGCGATGAGCAGGCTGTACCCGGCGTCCAGGGCGGCGGCCTCGACCCCCTGCAGGATCTCGGTGAAGTACGGGTTGCTGAGGGCCGACACCGCGAGGCCGATGGAGCGGGTGCGCGAGGTGACCAGGGAGCGGGCCAGCGTGTTGGGGGTGTAGCCGAGGGTGTCGACGGCGTCGAGCACGGCCTGGCGGGTGTGGGGGAGGACCGGGCGGGTGCCGTTGAGGACGTGGGAGACGGTCGCCACGGAGACGCCGGCGCTCCGGGCGACATCCGCCATGGTGGCCATGGTGCTCCCTTCCTGAGCCGGCGGGGCGGCGTGTGCACAACCCGGCCGAAGCGGACGTCCGGCCGGCCCGGCCACACGCTCCCTCCCGGCGAGAGGCCCACGCATCGGCTGCTTTCCGGCGGGACGCTATCCCATGAGCCGGCACCGCGTAAACGCTTGCGTAAGCGTTTACGTCTCCTGAAGGTGGCTACGTCGGCCCGTGCCACACCTCCGACTCCTGTCGGGCTCCCGGTTCACGTCCACACCGCCACCGGACTGCACTCGGACGCCACCCGGTTGCTGCCCGCGCCGCACCCGCGCGGCACTCGGGGCCGAGGGCCCGGCCCCGACCCGGTGCTAGGACTGAGGCTCCCGCCCGGTGCTCGGACTGAGGCTCCCGCCCGGTACTCGGCTCTGGGCTCCCGGGGCGCCTTCCCACCCGGTACTCGGCTCCGGGTTCCCGCTCGGCTCGGCTCGGGGCCTCCGCCCGGCCCCGCCCAGGGTCCGGTTCCTCTGTCCCGGTATCGTCGCTCCGCACACCCCTTGACCAGTGGAGTCCCAGATGCCCAGCCGTTCCTCGGCGAGCCGCCGTACCGTCCTCCGAGGGGCCGCCGCGGCCCCGGTCGCCGGGCTCGGCCTGGCCGCGTGCGCGGCCCCGGACGGGAGTCCGGCAGCGGCCACTCCGACCGTGCCCGTCGACCTCGGCAAGGAGAGCGAGGTCGCGAAGGGCGGGGCGGAGCTCTACCGGGATCACAACGTGGTGGTCAGCCGGGACGAGGACGGCACGCTGAAGGCGTACAGCACGATCTGCACGCACGCGGGCTGCCCGATCAACAAGTTGCAGGGGACGACCCTGATCTGCCCCTGCCACGGCAGCGAGTTCGACGCCGTGACGGGCAAGGTGGTCCAGGCGCCGGCCACCGAGCCCCTGGCCGCGCTGGCCGTGAAGACCGCCAACGGCAGGATCGTCGCCGGTCCGGCGGACTGACCCGGAGAGACGCAGGGCCCGGAGGCCGCGGCTCAGCGGTCCGTCAGCGCGGTGCCGCTCACTCCCAGTCCCAGGCGATCCCCACGATGCCCGGCCGAATCCGCGGCTCGACCAGATGGACGCAGTGGTGGGGTCCGGTCACGGGCAGTTCCTGCCGGCCGCTGCGCGGGGCCGCCGCCGAGTGCTGGGCGAAACGCTGACAGCGCAGCGGCAGTGCGGCTGAGTCGAAGCGCACCTGGAGCGCGTACTGGCCGCCGGGGAAGCCGAACCGGCGGAGATACTCGCGGCATGTCCCGGCGGTGCCGTCCTCGATGCCGTACCGGAAGAGGAAGGTGTCACCGGAGCGCAGCCGGGTGCCGAAGAGCAGCTCGGCCACCAGGAGGCCGGTGTCCTGGTCCCAGCGGAGGCGGCCGGTACGGCAGTTCTCCAGGGCGTGCACGGTGATGCGGCGCGGATCGCAGCCCGGGTCGCCGTGGTGGACGGCGACGAAGCGGTCGACGCCGTCGTGGTGGGCCCGCACGATGTGGTGGGCCTCGCGGCTCGCCAGCTCGCGCCGGGCGCCGATCCGGACACATTCGTGGTGCCCCAGGGTCTGCAGTCCGCCGTCCAGCGACCAGCCGAGGTCGGCCGTGAGCCGGTCCAGCACGTCCGAGGCATCGATCAGGGAGCGGTAGGAGCGGCCCGCCGGGCGGCAGGCCGTCGTCCGCTCGTCGGCCTCGGCGAGCAGCCGGATCAGCGACTCGTCCGGCAGCTGGAGGATCTCCTCCAGCGCCCGTACGGCGCGCAGGGACTCCGGGCGCTGCGGACGGCGGGCACCCTGTTGCCAGTAACTCAGGCTGGTGACGCCCACCTTGACCCCATGACGTGACAGATGGTGCTGCACGCGCTGGAGCGGCAGTCCGCGTGCGGCGATCGCGGCGCGCAGCGCCACATGGAAGGGGCCGCCCCGCAGGGCCGTGTCCAGTTCCGCGGTGGGGACGTCCGCGTGCTCTGTGGCATGCCGCATGCCGAGGGGCCTTTCTGTGAGGTGTCGCTACGGCTGGTCAGACCGCCTGTGCGGATGTGCGGGGCCACCCCCGTGGGCGCCGCGAACGCCCGTGGCCGGGCACGCCGCGCCCGTACACATGCGTGCACGGCCCCGAGTTCCCCCGCATTGAAGCGTGTTGACCAGAACCCGACAACACCTCGGGCTCGCCCGTTCCGGACGACTGGCCGGACCTCGCCGTTCGGCGGACGGCGGACGGGGCCGGCGTCCGCCGCCGTGGGCCCTGTCCTCGGCAGCGCCGCGAAACGGCGGCAAGCGGTGCGTCCCCGGCATGGCCGGAACCCGATCGCGGGGCGTGCTGAGGTGCCCCGGCGGGCGGTGCCGGGGCATGGCGGCCCACGAGAAGGCGAGGGGACGTCCGGCCACGCGGGCGGAAGCGCGCCGTCGGCCCCGGGTGGGCGGCCGCCCGGGTGCGGGCGTTGTCCACAGGCCCGACGCGGTGTCGGTGCTCGCCAGTAGGGTGTGAGTCATGGCCGACCCCTCCAGCTACCGCCCCAGGCCGGGTGAGATCCCGGACACTCCGGGGGTGTACAGGTTCCGTGACGAGCACCGCCGGGTGATCTACGTCGGAAAGGCGAAGAGCCTGCGCCAGCGCCTGGCGAACTACTTCCAGGACCTGGCGAACCTGCACCCGCGTACCCGGACGATGGTGACCACCGCCGCGTCCGTGGAGTGGACGGTGGTGTCCACGGAGGTCGAGGCGCTCCAGCTGGAGTACTCCTGGATCAAGGAGTACGACCCCCGGTTCAACGTCAAATACCGCGACGACAAGAGCTACCCCTACCTCGCGGTCACGATGAACGAGCAGTTCCCGCGCGTGCAGGTGATGCGCGGTCACAAGAAGAAGGGCGTGCGTTATTTCGGGCCGTACGCGCACGCGTGGGCCATCCGGGACACCGTCGACCTGCTGCTCCGCGTGTTCCCGGTGCGCACCTGCTCCACCGGCGTCTTCAAGAACGCCGCCCGCACCGGCCGCCCCTGCCTGCTCGGCTACATCGGCAAGTGCTCCGCGCCCTGCGTCGGCCGGATCACCCCCGAGGAGCACCGGGACCTGGCCGAGGAGTTCTGCGACTTCATGGCCGGCCGCACCGGCACCTACCTCCGCCGCCTGGAGAAGCAGATGATGGCGGCGGCCGAGGAGATGGAGTACGAGCGGGCCGGCCGCCTGCGCGACGACATCGAGGCCCTGAAGAAGGCCATGGAGAAGAACGCGGTCGTCCTCGCGGACGCGACCGACGCCGATCTCATCGCCGTCGCCGAGGACGAGCTGGAGGCGGCCGTCCAGATCTTCCACGTGCGCGGCGGCCGGGTGCGCGGCCAGCGCGGCTGGGTGACCGACAAGGTCGAGGAGGTCAGCACCGGCGCCCTGGTCGAGCACGCCCTCCAGCAGCTGTACGGCGAGGAGACCGGGGACGCGGTCCCCAAGGAGGTGCTGGTCCCGGCCCTGCCCGAGCCGGTCGAACCGGTCCAGGACTGGCTGACCGGCCGCCGCGGGGCGAACGTCTCGCTGCGCATCCCGCAGCGGGGCGACAAGAAGGCGCTCATGGAGACCGTGCAGCGCAACGCCCAGCAGGCCCTGGTGCTGCACAAGACCAAGCGCGCCTCCGACCTGACCACGCGCTCGCGTGCGCTGGAGGAGATCGCCGAGGCCCTCGATCTCGACAGCGCCCCGCTGCGGATCGAGTGCTACGACATCTCGCACCTCCAGGGCGACGACGTGGTGGCCTCCATGGTCGTCTTCGAGGACGGCCTGCAACGCAAGAGCGAGTACCGCCGCTTCCAGATCAAGGGTTTCGCAGGTCAGGACGATGTCCGCTCCATGCACGAGGTGATCACCCGCCGCTTCAAGCGCTACCTCGCCGAGAAGGAGCGGACGGGGGAGTGGACGGACGGCGCCGACGGCTCCGCCGTCGAAGGTGCCGTGACCGGCTCCGACGGCTCCGCCGGCGAAGGTGCCGTGGCCGGTCCCGGCGCCGACGGCGCGCTCACGGGCACGGATGTGATCACCGACTCCCTCAAGGACGACGACGGCCGCCCCAGGAAGTTCGCGTACCCGCCCCAGCTCGTGGTGGTCGACGGCGGCCGGCCGCAGGTCGCGGCGGCCCGGCGCGCCCTGGACGAGCTGGGCATCGACGACATCGCCGTCTGCGGTCTCGCCAAGCGCCTTGAGGAAGTCTGGGTACCCGGCGAGGACGACCCGGTGGTCCTGCCCCGCACCAGCGAGGGCCTCTACCTGCTCCAGCGGGTTCGCGACGAGGCCCACCGCTTCGCGATCACCTACCAGCGCGCGAAGCGCGCCAAACGCTTCCGCGCGGGCCCGCTGGACGACGTCCCCGGCCTCGGCGAGACCCGCAAACAGGCGCTCGTCAAGCATTTCGGTTCGGTGAAGAAGCTGCGGTCCGCCACAATCGAGCAGATCCAGGAAGTGCCCGGGATAGGCCGGAAGACGGCCGAGACCATCGCCGTGGCCCTCGCCCAGGCGGCCCCGGCCGCACCGGCCGTGAACACGGCGACCGGAGAGATCATTGAGGACGAGGAACCCGACACGACGGCCGGTTCCTCAGGGGAGCCCGTGACCGCGGGCGCCCCGGACGAACGACGGGGGCAGGAGACATGACCGAACACGACGAGCACCCCACAGCACAGCGAGATCAGGCGCACAGCGACACGGGCGACGATGTCGTACGGAACGACACCGACGCCGGCCGGGACACCGGCCAGGACAACGGAGCACAGGTGAGTACGGGCAACGAGACAGCCGGGGTCCCCGAGGCGGCCATCCCCGAGCTGGTGATCATCTCCGGCATGTCAGGAGCCGGACGGTCCACGGCCGCGAAGTGTCTGGAGGACCTCGGCTGGTTCGTCGTGGACAACCTGCCGCCCGCCCTCATCCCCACCATGGTGGAGCTGGGTGCCCGCTCACAGGGCAACGTGGCGCGGATCGCGGTCGTCGTGGACGTGCGCGGCCGGCGCTTCTTCGACAACCTGCGCGAATCCCTCGCCGACCTGGACACCCGGGGCGTCACCCGGCGGATCGTCTTCCTGGAGTCCTCCGACGAGGCCCTGGTGCGCCGCTTCGAGTCGGTGCGCCGCCCGCACCCGCTCCAGGGGGACGGCCGCATCGTCGACGGCATCGCGGCCGAGCGCGAGCTGCTGCGCGAGCTGCGCGGCGACGCCGATCTGGTGATCGACACCTCCAGCCTCAACGTGCACGAACTGCGCGCCAAGATGGACGCCCAGTTCGCCGGCGAGGAGGAGCCCGAGCTGCGGGCCACCGTGATGTCCTTCGGCTTCAAGTACGGCCTCCCGGTCGACGCCGACCTGGTCGCGGACATGCGGTTCCTGCCCAACCCGCACTGGGTCCCGGAGCTGCGGCCCTACACCGGTCTCAACGAGGAGGTCGCCGCCTATGTCTTCAACCAGCCCGGTGCGAAGGAGTTCCTCGACCGGTACGCCGAACTGCTCCGGCTCATCGCGGCCGGCTACCGGCGCGAGGGCAAGCGGTATGTGACCATCGCCATCGGCTGTACCGGCGGCAAGCACCGCTCGGTGGCGATGTCGGAGAAGCTCGCCGCGCGCCTCGCGGCCGAGGGCGTGGAGACGGTGGTCGTGCACCGGGACATGGGACGGGAATGACGGGACGTACACCGCGGCTGAGCAGGCTGCGCCGGATGGGCCCCGACGCGCGCGCCGGCCGCCCGGTCGAGGCCCGCGGGGCCAGGCCCCGTCGGCGTGGCGCCCAGCCCAAGGTGGTCGCGCTCGGCGGCGGCATGGGCCTGTCCGCGTCGCTCGCCGCGCTGCGCCGGATCACCGGCGACCTCACCGCCGTCGTCACCGTGGCCGACGACGGCGGCTCCAGCGGCCGGCTCCGGGACGAGCTGGGCGTGCTGCCGCCCGGCGACCTGCGCAAGGCGCTGGCCGCGCTGTGCGGCGACGACGACTGGGGTCAGACCTGGGCCCGGGTCATCCAGCACCGCTTCCAGTCCCAGGGCGATCTGCACGACCACGCGGTCGGCAACGTGCTGATCGTCGCCCTGTGGGAGCAGCTCGGCGACCATGTGCAGGCCCTGGACCTGGTCGGCAAGCTGCTCGGCGCGCACGGCCGCGTGCTGCCCATGTCCGCCGTGCCGCTGGAACTGCAGGCCCTGGTCAAGGGGCACGACCCGGAGCGTCCGGACGACGTGGACACGGTGCGCGGGCAGGCGACCGTCGCCCTGACACCCGGCGAGGTGCAGTCGGTGCACCTCGTGCCCAACGACCCGCCCGCCGTCCCCGAGGCCGTCGCGGCGGTCCTGGACGCGGACTGGGTGGTGCTCGGCCCCGGCTCCTGGTTCTCCTCGGTCATCCCGCACCTGCTCGTCCCCGAGCTGCTGGACGCTCTCACCGAGACCAAGGCGCGCCGTGTGCTCTCCTTGAACCTGGCTCCGCAACCCGGAGAAACCGAGGGCTTCTCCCCGCAGCGTCATTTGGAGGTTTTGGGGCGACACGCCCCTAAACTCGCCCTGGACGTGGTGCTGGCCGACGTGGCCGCCGTGCCCGACCGTGACTCGCTCACCGAGGCCGCCAAGCGGCTGGGAGCCGCGGTCGAGCTGGCGCCGGTGGCCCGGACCGATGGATCACCCCGGCACGATCCGGAGCTGTTGGCCGCCGCGTACGACCGTATTTTTCGGATGCATGGAAGGATCGGCCCATGGCGATGACGGCAGCGGTGAAGGACGAGATCTCCCGGCTCCCCGTCACCCGGACCTGCTGCAGGAAGGCGGAGGTTTCCGCCATTCTGCGGTTCGCCGGCGGCCTCCACCTGGTGAGCGGGCGCATCGTGATCGAGGCGGAGCTGGACACCGCGATGGCGGCGCGGCGGCTCAAGCGGGACATCCTTGAGATCTTCGGACACAGCTCCGAGCTGATCGTGATGGCACCCGGCGGACTGCGCCGCGGTTCCCGGTATGTCGTACGGGTCGTCGCCGGCGGTGACCAGCTGGCCCGGCAGACCGGTCTCGTGGACGGCCGGGGCCGCCCGATCCGCGGTCTGCCCCCGCAGGTGGTCTCGGGGGCCACCTGCGACGCTGAGGCGGCCTGGCGCGGGGCCTTCCTGGCGCACGGCTCGCTCACCGAGCCCGGCCGCTCCTCCTCCCTGGAGGTGACCTGCCCGGGCCCGGAGGCGGCGCTCGCGCTGGTCGGCGCCGCCCGCAGACTGTCGATCGCCGCGAAGGCCCGCGAGGTGCGCGGCGTGGACCGGGTCGTCGTCCGTGACGGTGACGCGATCGGCGCCCTGCTCACCCGGCTCGGTGCGCACGAGTCCGTGCTGGCCTGGGAGGAGCGCCGGATGCGGCGAGAGGTGCGGGCCACGGCCAACCGGCTCGCCAACTTCGACGACGCCAACCTGCGCCGCTCGGCCCGCGCCGCCGTGGCCGCCGGCGCCCGCGTCCAGCGCGCCCTGGAGATCCTGGGCGAGGAGGTTCCCGAGCACCTCGCCGCCGCCGGCCGGCTGCGCATGGAGCACAAGCAGGCGTCGCTGGAGGAGCTGGGTGCGCTCGCCGACCCGCCGCTGACGAAGGACGCGGTCGCGGGCCGGATCCGCCGCCTGCTGGCGATGGCCGACAAGCGCGCCTCCGACCTGGGCGTCCCGGGCACGGAGGCGAACCTCAGCGAGGAGCTGGCGGACAACCTCGCCGGCTGACCCGACGCCCCGTCAACTCACTGGTGCCGACCCCCGATCGGGTGGTCGGCACCGGCATGTGCGTGTCCGTGCGGCGCTCTTGACTCGATCATCGTGTGACATGAGCCTGGCAGCCTGTTCGCCGCTGTGGCGGACCACCTCCAGGGGGGTTCATGAGACACAGAGCGAGATCGATCCTCGCTGTCGGCGCGCTTCTGATCGGCGGAGCGAGCCTCGCACCCACAGCCAACGCACAGAGCGGAAGTCCGGCGAAGTCCGACCCGGACGAGGTCAAGGTCTTCCGTGCCGATGTCACCCAGAAGCAGATTCCCCTGCTGCTCGAGGCCGGTCAGGACGGCCATGAGCTCGGTGAACGGGTGGCAGGACGCGGCAAGGCCGCGGTGGAGGTCTACCTCACCGACCAGCAGGCGGCCAAGCTGCGCAAACAGGGTGTCGACCTCACCGAGCACACCCTCTCGGCCAAGGCGCGGGCCCGGGTCGAGGGCGCCGCGCAGGGTGTGTTCCGCCCGTACGGCGGAAGCGGCGGGCTCGAGGAGGAGATCCTCCGCACCGCCCAGGCCAATCCCGGCCTCACCAAGGTCGAGTCCATCGGCAGGACCGTCCGGGGCCAGAACATCCTCGCGCTCAAACTGACCAGCAACGCGAAGAAGGCGAAGGACGGCTCCAAGCCGTCCGTGCTCTACATGTCCAACCAGCACGCGCGGGAGTGGATCACGCCGGAGATGACCCGGCGTCTGATGCACTACTACCTGGACCACTACAGGACCGACAGGCGCGTCAAGAAGGTCGTCGACTCGACCGAGCTGTGGTTCGTCCTCTCGGCCAACCCCGACGGCTACGACTACACCTTCCAGGGCTCCGGCAACCGCCTGTGGCGCAAGAACCTGCGGGACGTCAACGGCGACGGCGTCATCAGCACGGGCGACGGCGTCGACCTCAACCGCAACTTCCCCTACAAGTGGGGCTACGACGACGAGGGGTCGTCCCCCAACCCCACCAGCCAGACCTACCGTGGCGCGAGCCCCGAGTCCGAGCCCGAGACCCGGGCCCTGGACGACTTCGAGAAGCGCGTCGGGTTCAGGTACGCGATCAACTACCACTCCGCCGCCGAGCTCCTCCTCTACGGCGTCGGCTGGCAGGTGGCCACCCCCACCCCGGACGACGTCCTCTACAAGGCGCTCGCCGGTACGCCGGACAACCCGGCGATCCCCGGCTACCGTTCGCAGCTCTCCTCGGAGCTGTACACCACCAACGGCGAGGCGGACGGACACGCGTCGAACGTCAACGGCCTGGCGATGTTCACCCCCGAGATGTCGACCTGCCAGACCGCGTCGAGCGTCGATCCGAACGACGCCTGGAAGCCCGAGGACTGCCAGTCGGAATTCAACTTCCCCGACGACGAGAAGCTGATCCAGCAGGAGTTCGCGAAGAACGTCCCGTTCGCGCTCTCCGTCGCCGAGACCGCCGGGCACCCCGGCGAACCGGCCTCCTCGGTCGGTCTGAGCGCCGCCGACTTCACCCCGGCCGCGTTCTCCACGTCGTACTCCCGCGGCGCCGACCAGGAGGTCTCCGTCGTCGTCCGCAAGGCGGTCCGGGACAAGGAACTGAAATACCGCGTCAACGGCGGCCGAACCCTCGACCAGGCGCTGAAGCACTGGAAGGGCGGACAGACCTACGGCGGCGAGGACGACCTCTACTTCGACGAGTACCGCGCCAAGGTGCAGGACGGCGAGCCGGGCGACAGGGTCGAGGTGTGGTTCACCGGCGAGACCAGGGCCGGCAAGAAGGTCTCCAGCTCCCACTTCACGTACACCATCGCGAAGCGGCCGAAGGCGGACACCCTCGTGGTCGCCGAGGAGGGCACGGCCGCCACGCAGGCACGGACGTACACGGACGCGCTGAAGGCGGCCGGCCACCGGGCGATCGTGTGGGACGTGGCCACCCAGGGCGTCCCCGACGCGCTCGGTGTGCTGGGGCACTTCCCGACGGTCGTGCACTACTCGGGGGCGAAGGGCCCGGCCAACCCCACCCAGCTGCAGCTGCGCGCCTACCTCAACGAGGGCGGTCGGCTGATCGAGGCCGGTGAGCTGGCCGGCGGCAGCGTCGACCTCGGCGGCGGCACCCTGTCGGACGACTTCAGCCAGTACTACCTGGGCGCCTACAGCCGTACGTCGACCAAGGGGGCCACCGGCTTCACCGGCTCCGGCGCGCTCGACGGCTTCACCGGCGCCCTCGGTGACGCGCCGGGCAACCCGCTCGACAAGGCCGGCACCTACGGCGTCACCTCCGACGAGCTGCCGGTCGCCACGTATCCGCAGTTCCAGAGCGGGGGCGCGGGCGCGTTCGCCGGGACCGTCAATCCGTACGGGCCGTACGCGGGCGCCTCCATGGCCGCCGCCGTGCACACCGACGACGCCTACAAGCGTCTCACCCGCACCGTCGACCTCACTGGTGTCACCGCCGCCGACAGGCCGGCGCTGAGCACCCGGCTGCTGTGGGACACCGAGCCCGGTTACGACCACGCGGTGGTCGAGGCGCACACGGTCGGCGCCGACGACTGGACCACCCTGCCGGAGGCGGGAGGGGCCACGAAGACGGCCGTGCCGGCCGAGTGCGGGGCGGGCTTCCTGATCGGTGAGCACCCGTGGCTGAAGCACTACCTGACGCTCGCCGGCAACGCCTGCACGGCGACCGGTACCACCGGTTCCTGGAACAGCCTCACCGGCAGCTCCGGCGGCTGGCAGCAGGTGGGCTTCGACCTGAGCGCGTACGCCGGGAAGTCCGTCGAGGTCTCGATCAGCTACGTCACCGACCCCGGCAGCGGCGGCCACGGCGTCCTCGCCGACGACGCCTCGCTGGTCGTCGGGGGCACGGCGCGGGAGACCGAGGGATTCGAGTCGTCCCTGGGCGCGTGGAAGGCGGCCGGACCGCCCGAGGGCAGCCCGGCGGTCCTGAAGGACTGGACGCGCACCGGGACCCTGTTCCGCACCTACGGAGCGGTCGCCACGGACGACACCGTGCTGCTCGGTTTCGGTCTCGAACAGGTGCCGTCGGCGGCCGATCGGGCGGCCCTGCTGAAGAAGGCGTTCCGCGCGCTCGACAGGTGAGCGCAACCCCCTCTCAACGGTGCGCGGACGGGGTATTCCTCATGTGAGCCGACCCGCTCACGAACGAGTGAAAAAGGAGTGACGAGTGCCCGGCATTCCGTAGCAAATGCGGTTGAATCCACTGCCGATCCGAGGTGGTCCGTACCCCTACTGGCGGGTACGGACTGCCTGCCCGTGTATGGGCCATCTCGATGTCACTCCGGGGCTCGCAGAGAGGTAGGGTCGGTGGTGGTCGGGGACATCCCAAACAGAGCTCGCCGGCACCGCATGGCCGGCGTACCAACGAGGAGATCGGTTCGTGACGATCCGCGTAGGCATCAACGGCTTCGGCCGCATCGGGCGCAACTACTTCCGCGCGCTGCTGGAGCAGGGTGCAGACATCGAGGTCGTGGCAGTCAACGACCTGGGTGACACCGCGACCACCGCCCACCTGCTGAAGTACGACACGATCCTGGGCCGCCTCAAGCAGGAGGTCACCCACACCGCCGACACCATCACGGTCGACGGTCACACCATCAAGGTGCTGTCCGAGCGCAACCCGGCCGACATCCCGTGGGGCGAGCTGGGTGTCGACATCGTCATCGAGTCGACCGGCATCTTCACCAAGAAGGACGACGCCGCGAAGCACATCGCCGGCGGCGCCAAGAAGGTCCTCATCTCGGCTCCGGCCAAGGACGAGGACATCACCATCGTCATGGGCGTCAACCAGGACAAGTACGACCCGGCGAAGCACCACGTCATCTCCAACGCCTCCTGCACCACCAACTGTGTGGCGCCGATGGCCAAGGTCCTCGACGAGAACTTCGGCATCGTCAAGGGCCTGATGACGACGGTGCACGCGTACACGAACGACCAGCGCATCCTGGACTTCCCGCACAAGGACCTGCGCCGCGCCCGTGCCGCCGCCGAGAACATCATCCCGACCACGACCGGTGCCGCGAAGGCCACCGCCCTGGTCCTGCCGCAGCTGAAGGGCAAGCTGGACGGCATCGCCATGCGCGTGCCGGTTCCCACCGGCTCCGCCACCGACCTCGTCGTGCAGCTCCAGCGCGAGGTCACCAAGGACGAGGTCAACGCCGCGTTCAAGAAGGCGTCCGAGGACGGCGACCTCAAGGGCTACCTGGCCTACACCGAGGACGAGATCGTCTCCTCGGACATCGTCGGCGACCCGGCCTCCTGCACCTTCGACTCCTCCCTGACCATGGTCCAGGAGGGCAACTCGGTGAAGATCCTCGGCTGGTACGACAACGAGTGGGGCTACTCCAACCGCCTCGTGGACCTCACGGTCTTCGTCGGCGGCCAGCTCTGATCGCAAACAGCGGGACCACGAAGTGAGAGCAGGGCTCGGGCAGCGCACCGTCGCGCTGTCCGGGCCCTGCTCTCACGTACTGACCACGTCCTTTTACGATCAGGTGCACCACGAGCCCTCCTGTAGGAGTCCACTCAATGAAGACGATCGACGAACTTCTCGCCGCCGGCGTGAGCGGCAAGCGGGTCTTCGTCCGCGCCGACCTCAACGTGCCGTTGGCCAGCGGGACGATCACCGACGACGGCCGCATCCGCGCGGTCCTGCCCACCGTCAAGGCCCTCGCTGACGCGGGTGCCAAGGTGGTCGTCGCCTCGCACCTGGGCCGCCCCAAGGGCGCCCCGGACCCCGCGTTCTCCCTCGCTCCGGCCGCCTCCCGCCTGGGTGAACTCCTCGGCTCCGCCGTGGCCTTCGCGACCGACACCGTCGGGCAGTCCGCCCAGGACACGGTCGCGGGCCTCATCGACGGCCAGGTCGCCGTCCTGGAGAACCTGCGCTTCAACCCGGGCGAGACGGCCAAGGACGACGCCGAGCGCGGTGCCTTCGCCGACCAGCTGGCCGCCCTCGCCGACCTCTACGTCGGTGACGGCTTCGGCGCCGTGCACCGCAAGCACGCCTCCGTGTACGACCTCCCGGCCCGGCTCCCGCACTACGCCGGCTACCTCATCGCCACCGAGGTCGCCGTCCTGAAGAAGCTCACCGACGACGTCAAGCGCCCCTACGTCGTCGCGCTCGGCGGCGCCAAGGTCTCCGACAAGCTCGCCGTCATCGACCAGCTGCTCGGCAAGGCCGACCGGCTGCTCATCGGCGGCGGCATGGCCTACACCTTCCTCAAGGCCAAGGGCTACGAGGTCGGCATCTCCCTCCTCCAGGAGGACCAGATCCCGACCGTCACCGAGTACATGCAGCGCGCCGAGAAGCAGGGCGTCGAGCTGCTGCTCCCGGTCGACGTCGTGGTCTCCGGGGAGTTCCCGGACCTGAAGACCAAGGCGCCGACCGAGCACACCGTGGTCGACGCGGACAAGATCCCCGCCGACCAGGAGGGCCTGGACATCGGCCCCAAGACCCGCGAGCTGTACGCGTCGAAGCTCGTCGACGCCGAGACCGTCTTCTGGAACGGTCCCATGGGCGTCTTCGAGCACCCCGACTACGCCCAGGGCACCAAGGCGGTCGCCCAGGCCCTCGTCGACTCGGACGGCTTCACCGTCGTGGGCGGCGGTGACTCCGCCGCGGCCGTGCGTACGCTCGGCTTCGACGAGAATGCATTCGGCCACATCTCGACCGGTGGCGGCGCCTCCCTCGAATACCTCGAGGGCAAGACGCTCCCCGGCCTCGCCGCACTGGAGGACTGACCCTTGGCAGCATCTGATTTTTCCGGGCGCACGCCGCTGATGGCGGGCAACTGGAAGATGAACCTCAACCACCTCGAGGCCATCGCGCACGTCCAGAAGCTCGCCTTCGCCCTGGCCGACAAGGACTACGAGGCCGTAGAGGTCGCCGTCCTGCCGCCCTTCACCGACCTGCGCTCCGTGCAGACCCTGGTCGACGGCGACAAGCTCAAGATCAAGTACGGTGCCCAGGACATCTCGCAGCACGACTCCGGTGCCTACACCGGCGAGATCTCCGGCCCGATGCTGGCCAAGCTGAAGTGCACCTACGTGGTGATCGGCCACTCCGAGCGCCGGCAGTACCACGACGAGACCGACGAGATCGTCAACGCCAAGGTCAAGGCCGCCTATAAGCACGGCCTCACCCCGATCCTGTGCGTCGGCGAGGAGCTGGACGTGCGTGAGGCGGGCAACCACGTCACGCACACCCTCGCCCAGGTCGAGGGCGGTCTGAGGGACCTCCCGGCCGAGCAGGCCGAGACCGTCGTGATCGCCTACGAGCCCGTGTGGGCCATCGGCACCGGCAAGGTGTGCGGCGCCGAGGACGCCCAGGAGGTCTGCGCCGCCATCCGCGCCAAGGTCGCCGAGCTGTACTCGCAGGAGCTGGCCGACAAGGTCCGCATCCAGTACGGCGGCTCCGTGAAGTCGGGCAACGTCGCCGAGATCATGGCGCAGGCCGACATCGACGGCGCCCTGGTCGGCGGTGCCTCGCTGGACGCCGACGAGTTCGTCAAGATCGTGCGTTTCCGCGATCAGTAGGACGAGCTGTGAGTAGGCGGTAGCGGCGATACGTCGTACTCTTGCGGGGGCACGGCCCAGGTGCTGTGCCCCCGTCGTTCATCCGAATCCGAGGAAGTTGGTCCAGCCGTGGTTTTGGGGTTCTCGATCGCCCTGATCGTCTTCAGCCTGCTGCTGATGCTGCTGGTGCTGATGCACAAGGGGAAGGGCGGCGGCCTCTCCGACATGTTCGGTGGCGGCATGCAGTCCTCCGTCGGCGGCTCCTCGGTCGCCGAGCGCAACCTCGACCGGATCACGATCGTGATCGGTCTGCTGTGGTTCGCGTCCATCATCGTCCTCGGCCTCCTGATGAAGACGAACAACTGACGCGCGAAACAGCGTAAACCGGGCGCACGTCCCGCACATTCCGTATATTCCACACGTAAAGCCCCGTGTTCGGTACGCGCTCCTGAGCGCGGCCTATCATGGGGCTTGCGTCTGGATGTGGGGGCCGGTAACTCCAATCACTGGACGCGCGTTGGGCCTTACGTAGACTGAGGCGCTCGCGGCGAAGCGAAACGCCGACTCGCTTCGCGGCACCATCACGCAGGGAGTTACGACCGTGGCAAGTGGCAACGCGATCCGAGGAAGCCGGGTCGGGGCGGGGCCGATGGGCGAGGCCGAGCGCGGCGAGTCCGCGCCGCGTCTGCGCATCTCCTTCTGGTGCTCCAACGGGCATGAGACGCAGCCCAGCTTCGCCAGCGACGCGCAGGTTCCCGAAACCTGGGACTGCCCGCGCTGCGGCTTCCCGGCCGGCCAGGACCGGGACAACCCGCCGGACCCGCCGCGCACCGAGCCGTACAAGACGCACCTCGCGTACGTACGGGAGCGGCGCAGCGACGCCGACGGCGAGGCGATCCTCGCCGAGGCGCTCGCCAAACTGCGGGGCGAGATCTAGGAGTTTCACCGGCCGGGTGCCTGCGGGCGCCTGGCCGGAGCCGTATGCACCACTCGGCGCCGACCGATTGTCAGTGGTGCCCCCTACCGCTCTCGTGAAGGCGCGAACGCGAGGGGGTCCTTGTGGCGGCGGTCGGAACGGGTGAAAAGCCGTGCGCCGGCGTGGCGCGGGCGCTTCGGACGGAGCGGCCGTGAACGGCCGGCTCGTCGCCCGGCTGGGTCGCGTCCGGGGGCATCTGGTACGACAACTTCCACGATGCCCAGTCGCACGCCGTGCTGCCGTACAGCCACTACCTCTCCCGGTTCACCGCCTACCTCCAGCAGCTGGACATGGAGTCCAACGGCAAGTCGGTGCAGCGTGACGGCAGGCCGGTGGAGTGGCAGACCGGACCGGTCGTGTGGGGCCCTCCCGGCACCAACGGGCAGCACGCCTACTACCAGTTGATCCACCAGGGCACGAAGCTGATCCCGGCGGACTTCATCGGCTTCGCCGAGCCGGTGGCCGAGCTGAGCGGGGAACTCAAGGCGCAGCACGACCTGCTGATGGCCAATTTCTTCGCCCAGACCCAGGCACTCGCCTTCGGCAGGACGGCGGAGGAGGTCCGCGCGGAGGGCGTCCCCGAGGAACTGGCGGCGCACAAGACTTTCCGGGGCAACCGGCCGACCACGACGATCCTCGCCCGTGAGCTGACCCCGTCCGTGCTCGGCCAGCTGGTCGCCCTCTACGAGCACAAGGTGTTCGTGCAGGGAGCGGTGTGGAACATCGACTCCTTCGACCAGTGGGGCGTGGAGCTGGGCAAGGTCCTCGCCAGGCGGGTCGGGCCCGCGCTCACCGAGGGTGCCGAGGTCCCCGGCCTGGACACGTCGACGAAGGCGCTGGTCGCCCGGTACCGCGAACTGCGCGGCCGGAGCTGAACCGCCGCTCAGCGCCCGGTGGCGCCTTCGACTCGGCCGTGCGGACCATGAAGTACCGCTCGTTCGTGGAGAGCGCCGAGGACGGGTACGAACACGCGCGTCGTGCCGGGAACCCCCACCGCGGAGATCGACGACGCGCGCATCCCGGACGAGTGCAACAGCCTGCTCTTCAGCGGTAAGGCATTCGACAAGCTGCTGTCGGAGATCTTGAAGGACCCCGAGATCTGGCGTGCCGCGTCCGGCTGAACCGGTCTCAGGCCGCCGCGCTCAGCGTGTCCGCGAGGCGGCGGCGGGCCGCCCGGGCGGCGGGCAGCGTGGCCAGTGCCGCCGCCCCCAGGACGGCGGCCGAGCCCAGCAGGAACAGCAGGCCGGGGGAGGGGTACTGGGCGATCCCGGCGCCGATGCCGCTGGAGCCTCCCTGGGCGTCGATCAGCCGCCGGGCCAGCGGCAGCCCCAGCGCCGTACCGGCGAGGACCGCCGCCAGGGTCGTACAGCTCGTCGCCGTCACGGTGATCGCGGTGATCTGCCGCGGGGACATGCCGATCGCCCGGAGCGCCAGCACGTCCCGCTCGCCCTCGCGGACGCTGCCGCCGATCGCGGTGAGCAACTCGACCAGCCCGATAAGGGCCAGGACGGCGATCAGCCCGGCGACCACCCCGCGCAGCGGGGACAGTCCGTCGGCGGGATTCGTCGCGGGGTGGACCTCCAGGTGGCCGTGGCCGGCCGAGGTGAGCGCGGCGGCCACCCGCCGCGGGTCGGCGCCCGGGCGCAGCCGCAGCTCGTAGAAGGCGGGGGACAGCTCCGGGTCGTTCTCGCGGAGGGTGTCCAGGGAGGTCGTCACGACCCGGCCGGCGTTGCGCGGTTCGATGCCGCGGCCCACGATGTGCAGGATCTGCGGCCGGTCGCCCACCGTCATCCGCACCCAGTCGCCGACCCGCGCGTGCAGCAGGTCGAGCAGTCCCTGGCCCGCCACCGCCTCGTCCGGCCCCCGCGCGGCACGGCCCGCGGCGAGGGCGTAGGGGTAGGGCTCGGCGCGGGTACCGACACCGCGCAGGGCGATGGTCCCGGTCTGCCCGGGCACCAGCGCGGCCACCTCGACACCCGGATAGGCGGCGGCGACCCGGGGGTCGCGGCCCAGCACGGACCGTACGCCGGACGCGTCCAGGGCGTCGTCCGAGCGGACCGTGAGCGCCGTCGGCAGCCCCACTCGCTCGGGGCTGCTGTGGAAGCGGTCGATCGTGGTCCACGCGCTGAGCGCCACCACGATCAGCAGCAGCGGCAGCGTCAGCCGGGCCACGGTGGCCAGTGACCGGCCCCGCCCCGCGAACGCCTTGTGGCAGCCGAGGACCAGGGCGGCCGGCAGCCCCAGCCCGAGCGCCTGCCGGGCCGCTCCGGTCAGCCGGCCGCCCGCCGGCCCCGCCGTGGGGCGCGGCACCGGAACCGGCGGCACCCGCCCCGCCCGCCAGGCCGCGAGCCCCGTGGTCAGGCCGATGAACAGCACCGCGCCCGCCGGTACCGCGGAGACGGCCAGGGTGTGCCCGGGCAGCCCCTGCCACACGGCCACCGCGTCCCCGAGCCGCCCCGGGACCCGGCTGCCCAGCCCCTCGGTGAGGGCGGCCGCGGCGCACGCGCCGAGCAGGGCGTACGCCAGGTGCTGGAGCAGGAAGACCCGCACGACCTGGCCGGGCGTGAAGCCGATCGCCTTCAGCACCGACAGGTCCCGCAGATGCCCGCGGATCCGGGTGGCGATGGCGCCGTGCACGGCGAACCCGGCGGCGACCAGAGCCGCCAGCCCGAACAGCCCGAGCACCTGGCCCAGCAGCCGGTTGTCGCCCTGGGCCTCGGCGCGCGCCTGCTGCCAGGTGGAGACCTCGCCGACCGCGCCGGCGCCCAGCACGGTGACGGCGCGCTGCACCGCGTAGTCCGTGTCGGCCCGATCACCGAGCCGCAGCCCGATGACCTGGCCGGCCGGGGCGCGCACCGCGGACGGCAGCGCCCACACCAGCCCCGGCTGCTCGCCCGGACGGTACGGGGGTTCGGCGCTGTCCGCGACGCCCTCGACGGTGAGGGTGCGGGCCGTGCCGGGCAGGGTCAGGGTGTCACCGGGCTCGGCCAGCAGCGCCCGGGCCAGGCTGCTCTCCAGCACCACGCCGTCCGGTGCGGCCGAATCCAGCCAGTGTCCCGCGGAGAGCAGGGGCCGGCCGACGGAAGGCAGGCGGGGTGTGGCGCGCAGCTCCGCGGAGGCGCGGGTGCCGCGGGCGGCGACGGTGGCGGACTCGGTGCGGTAGGGACCGGCGACGGAGGAGACGCCGTCCAGCCCGGCCAGTGCGCGGGCGTCGGCGGACGGCGCGGTGTGCAGCCAGACGTGGGCCCCGCGCGCCTCGGCGAAGGTCCGCTGCCAGGGGTTCGTGGCGTACCCGAACAGGGCGGTGGCGAGCAGCAGCGAGGCGACGATGCCGGCGGTCGCCAGCACCAGGAACAGCGCTTCGCCGCGGTGGGTGCGCAGGTCGGAGTGCGCCCAGCGCAGGGTGGCCCGCATGTTCCTGAGATCCGGCACGGTCAGTCCCTCAGCTCCAGCACGCCGGAGATACCGCGGCGCCGGGACGGCGGTGTGCCGTCCAGGGCCGCGTCGTCGGCTATGCGGCCGTCGAAGAAGCTGATCACCCGGTCGGCGGCGCTGGCCAGCCGGGCGTCGTGCGTCACCAGCACGATGGTCTGGCCGCGCCCGTGGAAGCGGGACAGCAGCCGCATGACCTCACGCGTGCCCTTGCTGTCCAGGCTGCCCGCGGGCTCGTCGGCGAGGAGCAGCGGCGGATGGTTGACCAGGGCGCGGGCCAGGGCGACCCGCTGCTGTTCGCCGCCGGACAGCTCGCCCGGCATGCTGCGCTCCTTGCCCCGCAGGCCCAGCTCGGCGAGGAGCGCCTCCCGCTCGGCGCGCGCCTTCTTCGGCGGCACACCGGCCAGCAGGGCGGGCAGCTCGACGTTGTCGGCGACCGACAGGTTCGACACCAGGTTGAAGAACTGGAAGACGATCCCGATGGCCTTGCGCCGTTCCACGGCCCAGCGGGCCTCGCTGAAGGAGTCCGTGCACCGGCCGGCGAGCCAGACGCTGCCCCGGTCCGGCCGTTGCAGCCCGCCGAGCAGATGCAGCAGGGTCGACTTGCCGGCGCCGGACGGTCCGGTGATCGCCACGAACTCGCCGCGCGCGACGCTCAGATCGACCCCACGGACGGCATGCGCGGGCGCGCCCTCGCCGTAGTGGGTCTTCACCAGGCCCTCGGCCCGCAGCACCGCGGTGCCGTCGGCCGGCAGAACCGGAGCGCCGTCGGCCGGCAGCACCGCGGTGCCGTCGGCCGCCGGTACCGGAGTGCCGT
The DNA here is from genome assembly GCF_044546845.1 of Streptomyces sp. NPDC053076. Lineage (NCBI taxonomy): Bacteria > Bacillati > Actinomycetota > Actinomycetes > Kitasatosporales > Streptomycetaceae > Streptomyces > Streptomyces sp. NPDC053076. Next base: position 1,248,178 of record NZ_JBITZL010000002.1, read on the forward strand.
CGGCTCGCAGAACCGGAGTGTCCTCGGTCATTCCAGTTCCTCCTGGCACCGCTCCAGCCAGTCGAGGTCGGCCTGCAGATGCAGCATCGCGCCCTCGATCAGCAGCTGGGCGATTCGGTTGTCCCGGTCCTCGGCCGCGGCCAGTTTCGACAGGTTGCGCATGGTGTTGAGGTACTGGCGCCGCTGCCGGTTGATGAGGGCTATCTGGTCGGTGAGGCCGGTCTGCGGGGCGAGGGCGAGCTTCATGAAGAACTCGTCGCGCACCCGGGGCTCGTCCTCGGTCTCCTCGAACCAGACGCTCAGCGCCTCGCGCCCGGCCTCGGTGAGACGGTAGACCTTCTTGTTGGGCCGGCTGGACTGCTCGACGTCCTCGCCCTCGATGAGCCCGGTCTTCTCCAGGCGGCCGAGGGTGACGTAGATCTGGCCGACGTTCGGTTGAGGGTACGCGGCACCCAGCAGTTGCTCAAGGTCCTGCTTCAGCTCGTAGCCATGGGCCGGGCCGCGGGCGAGGAGTGCCAGGAGAGGCAGGCGCACGCGTGCTGTCCTCCTGTCTGCTCCATGTGCTCCAGGCCCTAGTATCGCGCATACCTAACAGGTATACATGGCCTCTGTCCCCGGGCGAGGGTGCCCGTGGTGCCGGTGTACAGGGAGGAACCTATGCGGTGGATGCACGCCGCCGGTAGGGGCCTTCTCGTTCTCGTCGTGATCATGACCGGGTACGTCACCTCCGGCGCCCACCCCGACGAGGGCGCGCGCGGCGGTCGCGGACCGCTCACCCTGGCCACCGCCGGCGACCTCACCGGCTATCTGGGCCCGCTGCTGAAGGGCTGGAACCGCACCCACCCCGGCGAGCGGGTCACCCTCGTCGAGCTGCCGGACTCCGCCGACGAGACGCACGCCCAGATGACGACCGACCTGCGCGGCGGTGACCGTGGCCGGTTCGACGTCCTGAACATCGACGTCGACTGGACCTCCGAGTTCGCCGCGGCCGGCTGGATCCGCCCGCTGCCCCGCGACCGCTTCCCGCTGGGGAGCTTCCTGCCACCGGTCGTGGACACGGCGACGTACCACGGACGGCTGTACGCGGTGCCGTACGTCACGAACGCCGGGCTTCTCCTGTACCGCAAGGACGTCCTCGACAAGGAGGGCGTGCCCCCGCCGCGCACCTGGGCCGAGCTGGAGCGGGACGCGAAGACCATCGCGCCGAAGTACGGGCTCGACGGTTACGCGGGCCAGTTCCTGCCCTACGAGGGCCTCACCGTGAACGCGGCCGAGGCCGTGTACTCGGCGGGCGGCACGATCCTCGGCGGCGAGGGCAGGCGGGTCACCGTCGACTCGGCCGCCGCCCGCGAGGGCCTCGGCTTCCTCGCCCGCGGCATCCGCGAGGGCTGGATCCCGAAGCGGGCGCTGACGTACAAGGAGGAGGAGTCCAAACAGGCGTTCCTGGACGGCGGGCTGCTCTTCCTGCGCAACTGGCCCTACGCCTATGCCGTCGCCGCGGAGAGGGGCACGAAGGTCGCCGGGCGGATCGGCGCCGTACCGCTGCCCGGACCCGACGGGCCGGGGACGAGCGTCCTCGGTGGTTCCAACCTGGCCGTCAACTCCCACACCCGGCATCCGGATTCCGCCGCGCGTCTCCTCGCCTATCTCACCAGCGCGCCCGTCCAGCGCCAGGTGCTCATGCGGGGCGCGCTGCCGCCCGTGCGCGCCGCGCTCTACGAAGATCCCGCGCTGGTGAAGCGGTTCCCCTATCTGCCGACCCTGCGCACCGCCGTCCTCACCGCCCGCCCGCGCCCCAAGAGCCCACGCTACGACCAGGTGAGCCTGGCCGTGCAGGCGGTCGTGCAGGACGCGCTCACGGGGCGCCAGACGCCCGGGCAGGCCGTGCGCCGGCTGGCGCGCGAACTCGACGCCATCGCCCGCGGCTAGTTACTTGTTAAGTAACGCCGCCATCACGACTGTGCTCGTCTCGCGGTGAATTGCCCGTTTATGTGAGCTAAACCGGTCGGTAGCTTGCGTTCACTTCGTTGACACCTCCGCTCCTCGCCTACCTAACATGCATGCACAACAGCCCCCCTCAGAGACAGGTTCCACAGGGTTGAACAGGCATCATTGGTGGCGGGACGCGGTGATCTACCAGGTCTACGTCCGCAGCTTCCTGGACAGCACCGGCGACGGCATCGGCGACCTGGCCGGCGTCCGCGCCGGACTGCCGTACCTGAAGAAGCTCGGCGTCGACGGCATCTGGCTGAGCCCCTTCTACCCCTCGCCGCAGCACGACCACGGCTACGACGTGGCCGACTACCGCGATGTCGACCCGGTCTTCGGCGACCTCGCCGAATTCGACCTGCTCATGGGGGCGGCCCGCCGGCTCGGCATCAAGGTGCTGCTCGACATCGTCCCCAACCACTGCTCCAGCGAGCACCCGTGGTTCCGTGCGGCACTCGCCGCCGAGCCCGGCAGCCCGGCCCGCGCCCGCTTCCACTTCGCCGACGGCCGCGGCCCCGACGGCAGCGAGCCGCCCAACAACTGGCACGCCATGTTCGGCGGCCCGGCCTGGACCAGAGTCGGCGACGGCCAGTGGTACCTGCACATGTTCACGCCCGAGCAGCCCGACTGGAACTGGCGCGACCCCGAGATCCCCGCCGAGTTCGACCGCGTCCTCAGGTTCTGGCTCGACCGGGGCGTGGACGGCTTCCGTATCGACGTCGCCGCCGGCCTGTACAAGCACCCCGAACTGCCCGACTCCGACGACCCGGAGGCCGACGCCCGCACCCGCGACTCGGTCAACCCGCTCGCCTGGAACCAGCCGGAGGTGCACGAGGTGTGGCGCCGCTGGCGCTCCATATGCGAGGAGTACCAGGCCCGCGACGGCCGCGAACGCCTGCTCGTCGGCGAGGTCTCCGTCCCCACCGCCCGCGAACACGCCCTGTACGTCCGCCACGACGAACTCCACCAGGCGTTCTTCTTCGACCTGCTCGGCGCCCCCTGGGACGCCGACGCCTTCCGCAAGGTCATCTCCGAGGCCATGCAGGACATCGCCGGCACCGGCTCGACGGTCACCTGGGTCCTGAACAACCACGACCAGGTCCGCACCGTCACCCGCTACGGCGAACCCGCCACCGAGGGCAGCGGCCTCGGCGCCGCCCGCGCCCGCGCCGCCGCGCTGCTGATGCTGGCGCTGCCCGGTGCCGCCTACATCTACCAGGGCGAGGAACTGGGCCTGCCCGAGGTCGTCGACCTGCCCGACGACGTGCTCACCGACCCGATCTTCCACCGCACCGGCAGCCGCGCCCGCATCCGCGACGGCTGCCGGGTGCCCCTGCCCTGGTCCGGGCAGGCGTCACCGTTCGGCTTCACCTCCGGCGCGGAAGGCGCCAAACCCTGGCTGCCGCAGCCGGAGTACTTCGCCGAGTACGCCACCGACCGCGCCCTCGCCGACACCCGCTCCTTCTGGCACCTGTACCGCGACGGCCTGCAACTGCGCTCGTCCCTGCCCCAGTTGGGCGAGGGCACGCTGGACTGGCTGGACGCCCCGCCGGGCGTCCTCGCCTTCACCCGCGGCGACGGCCTGGTCTGCGCCGTCAATTTCGGTACGGCCAATGCCCCCGCGCCGGTCCCCGGCACCCCCCTGCTCGCCAGCGGCCCCTGCCCGCCCGGCGTCCTGCCCGGCGCCACGGCGGCCTGGTGGCTGAACGAGATCTGATCATCCGCTCCCAAGGAAAGGTCCGTCGACGATGATGCGACGACGCACGACCCTGCTCACCGGCTGCACCGCCCTCGCGCTCGCCCTCGGCGCCACCGCCTGCGGCGGCGGGCCCGTCTCCGCGGGCGGGGGTGACAAGGAGCTCAGCGGCCAGACGGTCACCGTGGCCGGCGTCTGGTCCGGCAGCGAGCAGAAGAACTTCCAGAAGGTGCTGGACGCCTTCACCGAGAAGACCGGCGCGAAGACCCAGTTCGTGTCCACCGGCGACAACGTCTCCACGGTCGTCGGCAGCAAGATCGAGGGCGGCAACGCGCCCGACGTCGTGATGGTCCCGCAGGTCGGCGTCCTCAAGCAGTTCGCGCAGAAGGGCTGGCTCAAGCCGCTGTCCCCGACCGCGCAGCAGACGATCACCGCCGACTACGCGCCCGTGTGGAAGACGTACGGCAGCGTCGACGGCGACCTCTACGGCCTCTACTTCAAGGCCGCCCACAAGTCGACGGTCTGGTACAGCCCCGAGGCGCTCACCCAGGCCGGGGTCGAACCGCCGAAGACGTACGACGCCCTGCTCAAGGCCGGGCACACCGTCTCCGACTCCGGCCTCGCCGCCTTCTCGGTCGCCGGACAGGACGGCTGGACCCTCACCGACTGGTTCGAGAACGTCTACCTCTCCCAGGCCGGCCCCGAGAAGTACGACGCCCTCGCCACCCACAAGCTCAAGTGGACCGACCCGACGGTGGTCAAGGCGCTCACCACGCTCGGCAAGCTGTTCAAGGACAAGCAGCTCATCGCCGGCGGCCAGAAGGAGGCGCTCAACACCGACTTCCCGGGTTCGGTGGAGAAGGTGTTCGGCCCCAAGCCCGAGGCCGGCATGGTCTACGAGGGGGACTTCGTCGCCGGTGTCGCCCACGACCAGTACGGCAGGTCCATCGGCAAGGACGCGAACTTCTTCCCCTTCCCCGCGGTCGACGGCGGCAGCGCACCGGTCGTCAGCGGCGGCGACGCGGCCGTCGTCCTCAAGGACGGCAAGAACGCCAAGGCCGGCATGAAGCTCCTGGAGTACCTGGCCACCCCCGAGGCCGCGGCCGTGTGGGCGAAGGCGGGCGGCTTCCTGTCGCCGAACAAGAAGCTCGACCTCGCCTCGTACGGCGACGACGTCACCCGCGCCACCGCCAAGTCTTTGATCGGCGCCGGGGACTCGGTCCGCTTCGACATGTCCGACCAGGCACCGGCCGCCTTCGGCGGCACCAAGGGCACCGGCGAGTGGAAGCTGCTCCAGGACTTCCTGCGCGACCCCTCGGACCCGAAGGGCACGGCGGCGAAGCTGGAGTCGGCCGCTGCCAAGGCCGACCGGAACTGAGCGACAGCATCATGACCGCCACCGCACTCGTGAAACAGCAGGCGGGCCCGCGGGCCGCCGGCCCGGCGCCCGAGCGCCGCGGCCGGCGGCGCACCCGGCTGATCGCCCTGCTCTTCGTCTTCCCCGCACTGCTCCTGCTGGGCGCGCTCGTCGTCTACCCGGTGCTGTTCTCCGTCGGCCGCAGCTTCTTCGACGCCTCCGGCACCCGGTTCGTCGGCGGCCACAACTACGCCGAGATGTTCCGCGACCCGGCCACGCTGAAGGCCATCCGCAACACCACCATCTGGGTGGTCGTCGCCCCCGCACTGCTCACCGGTCTCGGTCTGATCCTGGCCGTCCTGGTGGAGAAGGTCCGCTGGGCCACGGCCTTCAAACTGCTCCTCTTCATGCCGATGGCGGTGTCCTTCCTCGCCGCCGGCATCATCTTCCGGCTCGCCTACGACGAGGACCCGGACAAGGGCGTCCTGAACGCGGCCGTCGTCTCCGTCCACGACGCCTTCGAGGGCACGTCGACGTACCCGACCGCCCGCGGGCGCACCGGGCTGCTCACCCAGGACCGGGACGGCTCGTACCGTACGACCGCCTCGGCGGGGGAGTCGGTCGCGCTCCCGATGGTCGGCGTCCTGCCGGGGGACCTGCCCGGCGACGCCGCACCCGCCCGTACGGCGGCCGCGCGAAAGGCCGCGGCCGGCGAACTGCGAGGCGTCGTCTACCTGGACTTCACCCCCGGCGGGGGCGGAGAGCAGGGCAAGGTCGACCCCAAGGAGAGCGGCCTGCCCGGGATGAAGGTCGAGGCCGTGCGCGACGGGAAGACGGTCGCGACCGCGAGCACCGCGGCCGACGGCTCCTTCCGCCTCTCCGGGCTGCGGGCGGGCCCGTACACGGTGAAGCTGCCGCAGTCGAACTTCGCCCCGCCCTACCAGGGGGTCTCCTGGCTCGGGCCGGCCCTCGTCACCCCGGCGATCATCGGCGCGTACCTGTGGATCTGGACGGGGTTCGCGATGGTCCTGATCGGCGCGGGGCTGTCCACCCTGCCCCGGGACGCGCTGGAGGCGGCCCGGATGGACGGGGCCAACGAGTGGCAGATCTTCCGGCGGATCACCGTCCCGCTGCTCGCGCCCGTGCTCACCGTGGTCTTCGTGACCCTCGTGATCAACGTGATGAAGGTCTTCGACCTCGTCTACATCATCGCGCCCGGCCCGGTGCAGGAGGACGCGACCGTCCTCGCCACCCAGATGTGGCTCGTGTCCTTCGGCGGCGGCAACGACCAGGGTCTCGGCAGCGCCCTCGGCGTGCTGCTCCTGCTCCTGGTGGTCCCCGCGATGGTGTTCAACGTCCGCCGTTTCCGAAGGAGTCAGCGATGAACGCCCTCCGGCGCTCTCTGGGCAACGGTCTCGTCCAGGCCGTCCTCGTGGTCATCGGCCTGGTCTGGCTCACCCCGCTGGCCGGACTGTTCGTGTCGTCCCTGCGCTCGGCCCAGGACAACGCCAAGGGCGGCTGGTGGACGGCACTGGCCGGCCCCTCACAGCTGTCCTTCGACAACTACTCCGCCCTGCTGAAGAACTCGGGGATGACCCAGGCGTTCTGGAACACCGTGCTGATCTCGGTGCCGGCGACCACTCTGGTCGTGGTCATCGCGGCCCTGGCCGCCTACGCCTTCGCCTGGCTGGACTTCCCCGGCCGCGAGCCCCTCTTCCTGCTGGTGGTCGCCCTGCTGGTGGTGCCGGTCCAGATCGGCCTGCTGCCGGTGGCCAAACTCTTCGGCGCGCTGGGCCTGTTCGGCACGATCCCCGGTGTCGTCCTCTTCCACGTCGCCTACGGCCTGCCCTTCGCCGTCTTCCTGCTGCGCAACTACTTCGCGGAGATGCCGAAGGAGATGCTGGAGGCGGCCCGGATGGACGGCGGCAGCGAGTGGCGCATCTTCACCCGGCTGGTGCTGCCGGTGGGACGTCCGGCGATCGCCTCGCTCGCCATCTTCCAGTTCCTGTGGGTCTGGAACGACATGCTGGTCGCCCTGCTCTTCGCCGACAGCTCCGCCCAGCCGCTGACCGTGCAACTCCAGTCCCAGATACGCCAGTTCGGGAGCAACATCGACGTCCTGGCGCCGGGCGCGTTCCTGTCCCTGATCGTGCCGGTGGCGGTGTTCTTCGCCTTCCAGCGGCACTTCGTGCAGGGCGTGATGGCCGGGTCGGTGAAATGAGAGGGGCTGCGGGAACCGAAGTTCCCGCAGCCCCTGCATCCGGTCGTGCGTCACGGCGACGCGGGCGGATACAGCGACCGTGGCAGCTGCGAGGCCGCGGCGGCGTCCAGCAGCCACAGGGTCCGGGCGCGGCCGTACGCGCCCGCCGCCGGGGCCTGGATCTCGCCCCCCCCCGACAGGGCGATGGCCACGGCCTCCGCCTTGTCCTCGCCGGCCGCGAGCAGCCACACCTCGCGGGCCGACCGGATCGCCGGAAGGGTCAGGCTGATCCGGGTCGGCGGCGGCTTGGGCGCGCCGTGCACGCCGACCACCGTGCGCTCGGTCTCCCGTACGGCCGGCAGCTCCGGGAAGAGCGAGGCCACATGGGTGTCCGGTCCGACGCCCAGCATCAGGACGTCGAAGGTCGGGACCGGGCCGTGGTTCTCGGGCCCGGCCGCCTTCGCCAGCTCCGCCGCGTACGCCTCGGCCGCCGCCTCGACGTCCGCGCCGTACGGGCCGTCGGACGCGGGCATGGCGTGCACGCGCTCCGGGTCCAGCGGGACGGCGTCCAGCAGGACCTCGCGGGCCTGCGTGACATTGCGCTCGGGGTCGCCCTCGGGGAGGTAGCGCTCGTCGCCCCACCACAGGTCGAGGCGGCCCCAGTCGATGGCGTCACGGGCGGGCGCCGCCGCCAGCGCGGCCAGCAGCCCGTTGCCGTTGCGGCCGCCCGTGAGGACCACGGACGCGGCGCCCCGGGACGTCTGCGCGTCCACGATCTTCGTGATCAGGCGAGCCGCGGCGGCCTGCGCCATCAGCTCCTTGTCGTGGTGGACGACCAGCTGCGGAGTGCTCACTTCGCCGCCGCCTTCCTCGCCGGGGACTTCTTCGCGGTCTTGGCCGCCGCCTTCTTCGCGGGTGCCTTCGCGGCCTCCTCGACCGGCTCGGGCTCCGCAACCGGCTCGGACTCCGCATCAGGGCCGGCCTTCGCGACCGGCTCGGCCGACTTCGCCCAAGCCTGCTGCGCGGGTTCCTCGGTGGCCTGCCCGGGAACCTTGTTCAGCCGCTCCACGCCGTAGCGCAGCGCCGACGCGTAGGTGTCGTCCGGGTCCAGCCGGCGCAGTTCCTCCGCGATCAGCTCGGCGGTGTCCCGCCGGTTCAGCGCCACCGCGCGGGCCGGCTGGCCCTCGATGGACAGCGTGGCCAGCGAGCCGTCCGCGCGGTTCAGCACGATCGGGCCGCAACTGGTGTCCATACGGACGGCCGTGAGACCCGGGCCCGCGGACAGGGAGCGCCGCACGGGCACGTCCAGCCGGTCCGCGAGCCACATCGCCAGCAGCTCACAGCTCGGGTTGAACTCCTCGCCCTCCACCTCGACGGCCTTCACCGCGCAGGTGACCTGGTCCAGGGCCGCCGCGAGCATCGAGCGCCACGGAGTGATCCGGGTCCAGGACAGGTCGGTGTCGCCGGGCGTGTACGCCTCGGCACGGGCGGACAGCTCCCGCTCCGGCTGCTCGGCGGCGTAGGTGTCGGTGACCCGGCGCTGGGCGAGCGCGCCCAGCGGGTCCTTCGCCGGGTCGAGCGGAGCATTCACCGGCCACCACACGACCACCGGGGCGTCCGGCAGCAGCAGCGGCAGGACCACCGAGTCGGCGTGGTCGACGACCTCGCCGTAGAGACGCAGGACGACCGTCTCGCCGGTACCCGCGTCCGCGCCCACCCGCACCTCGGCGTCCAGCCGGGAGGACGTACGGTCGCGCGGGTTGCGGGAGACCCGCTTGATGACCACCAGCGTGCGCGAGGGGTGCTCGCGCGAGGCGTCGTTGGCGGCCTTCAGGGAGTCGTAGGCGTTCTCCTCGTCGGTGACGATGACGAGGGTGAGGACCATGCCGACGGCAGGTGTGCCGATGGCGCGGCGGCCCCGCACGAGCGCCTTGTTGATGTCTCCGGCGGTGGTGTCGGTCAGGTCTATCTTCATGGCCGGCGCCAGCTCCGTCCGTCTCGTGCGAGCATCTCGTCCGCCTCGGCGGGACCCCAGGTGCCCGACTTGTACTGCGCGGGCCTGCCGTGCTTGTCCCAGTACTCCTCGATCGGGTCGAGGATCTTCCAGGACAGCTCGACCTCCTCCGTGCGCGGGAAGAGGTTGGCGTCGCCCAGCAGTACGTCCAGGATCAGGCGCTCGTACGCCTCCGGGCTGGACTCCGTGAAGGACTCGCCGTAGGCGAAGTCCATGGAGACGTCCCGGATCTCCATCGAGGTGCCCGGCACCTTGGAGCCGAAGCGGACCGTGATGCCCTCGTCCGGCTGGACGCGGATGACGATCGCGTTCTGCCCGAGCTCCTCCGTCGCCGTCTGGTCGAAGGGGGAGTGCGGGGCCCGCTGGAAGACGACCGCGATCTCCGTCACGCGCCGGCCGAGGCGCTTGCCGGTGCGCAGATAGAAGGGGACGCCCGCCCAGCGGCGGTTGTCGATCTCCAGCTTGATCGCGGCGTAGGTGTCGGTCTTCGACTTGGGGTCGATGCCGTCCTCTTCGAGGTACCCGGTGACCTTCTGGCCACCCTGCCAGCCCGCCGCGTACTGCCCGCGGACCGTGCTGCTGCCCAGGTCCTTCGGCAGCCGTACCGCGCCGAGCACCTTCTCCTTCTCCGCGGCCAGCGCGTCCGCGCCGAAGGAGGAGGGCTCCTCCATCGCCGTGAGGGCCATGAGCTGGAGCAGGTGGTTCTGGATGACGTCCCGGGCGGCGCCGATGCCGTCGTAGTAGCCGGCCCGGCCGCCGATGCCGATGTCCTCGGCCATGGTGATCTGCACGTGGTCCACGAAGGACCGGTTCCAGATCGGCTCGAACATCGTGTTGGCGAAGCGCAGCGCCAGGATGTTCTGGACGGTCTCCTTGCCGAGGTAGTGGTCGATGCGGAACACCTGGTCCGGCTCGAACACCTCGTGCACGACCTTGTTCAGCTCCTCGGCCGACGCAAGATTGTGCCCGAACGGCTTCTCGATGACCGCGCGGCGCCAGGAGCCGCCGGTCTGATCGGCCAGACCGTGCTTCTTCAGCTGCTGGATGACCACCGGGAAGGAGCTGGGCGGCACCGACAGGTAGAAGGCGAAGTTGCCGCCCGTGCCCTGCGCCTTGTCCAGGTCCTCGATGGTGCCGCGCAGCCGCTCGAACGCCTCGTCGTCGTCGAAGGTGCCCTGGACGAAGCGCATCCCCTGGATGAGCTGCTGCCAGACCTCCTCGCGGAAGGGGGTGCGCGCGTGCTCCTTGACCGCGTCGTGGACGACCTCGGCGAAGTCCTCGTGCTCCCAGTCGCGGCGGGCGAAGCCCACCAGCGAGAAGCCCGGCGGCAGCAGGCCCCGGTTGGCGAGGTCGTACACCGCGGGCATCAGCTTCTTGCGCGACAGGTCGCCCGTGACGCCGAAGATGACCAGGCCCGACGGCCCCGCGATGCGCGGGAGCCGTCGGTCGGCCGGGTCACGAAGCGGGTTCGCTCCGGAACCGGAAACGGGTGACAAGTCAGCCCTCCGAGGGGGCAAGGCGCTCGAGCTCCGCCTGGGTCGACTTCAGCAGGTCGTTCCAGGACGCCTCGAACTTCTCGACGCCCTCGTCCTCCAGCACCCGCACGACGTCGTCGTACGCGACGCCGAGCTTCTCCAGCGCGTCGAGGTCGGCACGCGCCTGCTCGTAGGTGCCGGCGATGGTGTTGCCGCGGATCTCGCCGTGGTCCTCGGTGGCCTCCAGCGTGGCCTCCGGCATGGTGTTGACCGTGTTCGGCGCGACCAGCTCGGTGACGTACAGGGTGTCCGGGTACGCGGGGTCCTTCACGCCGGTCGACGCCCACAGCGGACGCTGCTTGTTGGCGCCCGCCTTCTCCAGCGCGTTCCAGCGGTCGGACGAGAAGACCTCCTCGTACGCCTGGTAGGCGAGGCGCGCGTTGGCGACGGCGGCCTTGCCGCGCAGCCCCTTGGCCTCGTCGGTGCCGATCTCGTCCAGACGCTTGTCGATCTCGGTGTCCACGCGGGACACGAAGAAGGACGCCACCGAGTGGATCTTGGACAGGTCCAGGCCGCGCTCCTTGGCCTTCTCCAGACCGGAGAGGTAGGCGTCCATGACGGCGCGGTACCGCTCCAGGGAGAAGATCAGCGTGACGTTGACGCTGATGCCGAGGCCGATGACCTGGGTGATGGCCGGGACGCCCGCCATGGTGGCCGGGATCTTGATGAGGGTGTTCGGGCGGTCGACCAGCCAGGCCAGCTGCCTGGCCTCGGCGACCGTCGCCTTCTCGTTGTGCGCCAGGCGCGGGTCGACCTCGATGGAGACCCGGCCGTCCTGGCCGTCCGTGGCGTCGAAGACCGGGCGCAGGATGTCGGCGGCGTCGCGGACGTCCGCCGTGGTGATCATGCGGATGGCCTCTTCGACGGTGACCTTGCGGGCGGCGAGGTCCGACAGCTGCTGGTCGTAGCCGTCGCCCTGGGAGATCGCCTTCTGGAAGATCGTCGGGTTGGTGGTGACGCCCACGACGTGCTGCTGGTCGATCAGCTCGGCGAGGTTGCCGGACGTGATCCGCTTGCGCGACAGGTCGTCCAGCCAGATCGCGACGCCTTCCTCGGAGAGGCGCTTGAGTGCGTCTGTCATGGAATTACATCTCCTACGTGTCGTATATGAGCGTCAGCGCTGGGCGGCGGCGATGGATTCGCGGGCCTTGGCGGCCACGTTCTCGGCGGTGAAGCCGAACTCGCGGAAGAGCACCTTGCCGTCGGCGGAAGCACCGAAGTGCTCCAGGGAAACGATGCGGCCGGCGTCTCCGACGTACTTGTGCCAGGTCAGCCCGATACCCGCCTCCACGGCGACACGGGCCTTCAGGGACGGCGGCAGCACGGAGTCCCGGTACCCCTGGTCCTGCTGCTCGAACCACTCCACGCACGGCATCGAGACGACTCGCGTGGGCACGCCGTCGGCCTGGAGCTGCTCACGGGCCTCCACGGCCACGTGCACCTCGGAACCGGTGGCGATCAAAACGACCTGTGCCTCGCCGCCCTCGGCCTCGAACAGCACGTAGCCGCCGCGGGCCGCGTCCTCGTTCGGCTCGTAGGCCGGCACGCCCTGGCGGGTGAGGGCGAAGCCGTGCGGCTGGCCCTTGCCGAACTCCTTGGTGTACCGCTTGAGGACCTCGCGCCAGGCGATCGCGGTCTCGTTGGCGTCCGCCGGGCGGATGATGTTCAGACCCGGGATGGCGCGCAGCGAGGCCAGGTGCTCGACCGGCTGGTGGGTCGGGCCGTCCTCGCCGAGGCCGATGGAGTCGTGCGTCCACACGAACGTCACCGGCAGGTGCATCAGGGCCGACAGGCGCACCGCGTTGCGCATGTAGTCGGAGAAGACGAGGAAGGTACCGCCGTACACGCGGGTGTTGCCGTGCAGCGTGATGCCGTTCAGCTCCGCGCCCATGGAGTGCTCGCGGATACCGAAGTGGATCGTCCGGCCGTACGGGTTGGCCTCGGGCAGCGGGTTGCCCTCGGGGAGGAAGGAGCTGTTCTTGTCGATGGTCGTGTTGTTCGACCCGGCGAGGTCGGCGGAGCCGCCCCACAGCTCGGGGATGACCGCGCCGAGCGCCTGGAGCACCTTGCCGGACGCGGCACGCGTCGCGACACCCTTGCCGGGCTCGAAGACCGGGAGCTTCTCCTCCCAGCCGGTGGGCAGCTCGCCCTTGCTGATCCGGTCGAACTCGGCGGCACGCTCCGGGTTGGCGTCCCGCCACACCTGGAGGGTCTTCTCCCACTCGGCCTTCGCCTCGGCACCCCGCTCCAGCGCCTTGCGGGTGTGCGTGATGACCTCGTCCTCGACCTGGAAGCTCTGCTCGGGGTCGAAGCCCAGGACGCGCTTGGTGGCCGCGACCTCCTCGTCGCCCAGCGCCGAGCCGTGCGCGGCCTCGGTGTTCTGCGCGTTCGGGGCCGGCCAGGCGATGATCGAGCGCATCGCGATGAAGGACGGGCGGTCGGTGACGGCCTTGGCCTCCTGGATCGCGGCGAAGATCGCCGCCGGGTCCAGGTCGCCGTTCTCCTGGGCCTCCACGCGCTGGACGTGCCAGCCGTATGCCTCGTACCGCTTGACGGTGTCCTCGGAGACGGCCGTCTCGGTGTCGCCCTCGATCGAGATGTGGTTGTCGTCCCACAGCAGGATCAGGTTGCCGAGCTTCTGGTGGCCGGCCAGCGAGGACGCCTCGGCGGAGATGCCCTCCTGGAGGCAGCCGTCACCGGCGATGCAGTAGATGAAGTGGTCGAAGGGCGACTCGCCCTGCGGGGCCTCCGGGTCGAACAGGCCGCGCTCGTAGCGGGCGGCCATCGCCATGCCCACCGCGTTGGCCACGCCCTGGCCCAGCGGGCCCGTCGTGGTCTCGACGCCCTTGGTGTGCCCGTACTCCGGGTGACCCGGGGTCTTCGAACCCCAGGTGCGGAAGGACTCCAGGTCCTCCAGCTCCAGGCCGAACCCGGCCAGGTAGAGCTGCGTGTAGAGGGTCAGGGACGAGTGGCCGGCGGACAGCACGAAGCGGTCGCGCCCGACCCACTCCGGGTCGGCCGGGTCGTGCCGCATCACCTTCTGGAAGAGGGTGTAGGCGGCCGGGGCCAGGCTCATCGCCGTACCGGGATGGCCGTTGCCGACCTTCTGTACGGCATCGGCGGCCAGGACGCGGGCGGTGTCCACGGCCCGCTGGTCCAGGTCGGTCCACTCAAGGTCTGTGGTGGTCGGCTTGGTGCTCACCCTGGGTCAGGGCTCCTCTCCACATGTCGGTCGCCGGTCTTCGGGGCATGCGCCCACCCGGCCGCCGAGGGGCTTGTCGCCCACCGGCCGTTGTCGAGCCTACCCCCGTGAGGACGTGCGTTTTTTCGAGTGTTTCCAGACTGCCGGGAGTCGGTGCGATCCGCCTCTCGACCGGCCGGGACGGCATTTGGCACATGAATACGGACCCGCTCATCTGACTGCTCAATCGAGCCTGTGGACGCACGTCGGATCGAGCCTTTGTGCGCATGTCCGCGCGGCCCCGCGGGCGGCCCCGCCAACACGACCCCACCCCCGCGAAGGCCGGGGTATGGGCAACGTCTAAAGTGGCGTGGTACGCGCGAGCCTTTACCGGGACTTCACAGGGGGAGGCTCGCTGGGATGTCTCTGTCAGGGGTGTGCGTGACGGCCGTCGAATCCCGTCCTGGGGGCACCTCCCAGGCCCTCAAGGCTCTGGGGGAGGGCGCGCTCGGTGCGAGCCAAAGCCCGGTTCACCGGCCGTTCGGAGCCCGCGTCAAGGCGTTCGTGGCGCTGACGAAGCCGCGGATCATCGAGCTGCTTCTCATCACCACCGTTCCGGTGATGTTCCTGGCGCAGCAGGGTGTGCCCGACCTCGGGCTGGTGCTGCTCACCTGCGTCGGCGGCTACCTGTCGGCGGGTGGCGCCAACGCGCTGAACATGTACATCGACCGGGACATCGACGCCCTGATGGACCGCACCTCGCAGCGCCCGCTGGTGACCGGCATGGTCAGCCCGCTCGAGTGCCTGGTCTTCGGCATCACCCTGGCGGTCGTCTCGACGCTGCTGTTCGGATTCACCGTCAACTGGCTGAGTGCCTGGCTCTCACTCGGAGCGCTCCTTTTCTACGTCGTCGTCTACACGATGATCCTCAAGCGGCGTACGTCGCAGAACATCGTGTGGGGCGGAATCGCGGGCTGCCTCCCGGTGCTGATCGGCTGGTCCTCCGTCACGAACTCGATGTCCTGGGCGCCGGTCATCCTCTTCCTCGTCATGTTCTTCTGGACGCCTCCGCACTACTGGCCGCTGTCCATGAAGGTCAAGGAGGACTACGCGCGCGTGGGCGTGCCGATGCTCCCGGTCATCGCCTCCAACAAGGTCGTCGCCCGGCAGATCGTCATCTACAGCTGGGTGATGGTCCTGGTCTCCCTGCTGCTCACCCCCCTCGGCTACACCGGCTGGTTCTACTCGGTGGTGGCCCTCGCCGCCGGCGGCTTCTGGCTGTGGGAGGCGCACGGGCTGCAGAACCGGGCGAAGGCCGAGGAGACCGGCGCCAAGCTCAAGGAGATGCGCCTCTTCCACTGGTCGATCACCTATGTGTCGATCCTCTTCGTCGCCGTCGCCGTCGACCCGTTCCTGCGCTGACGCCCGCCGGGCGTAAGTCACAGCGCCCTGCCCTCGCCAGTCGATCTACCGGTGAGTAGCATCCTGGCCATGGCAGACACGCAGCAGGTTGACGCGAGGGCCGAGCGCAAGGTGTCCCGGCTCGCCCACCAGATCAGCGCCTTCGCGAAGGCGCACGGCGGCGCGGAGGGCCAGGTGGCCTACATCGGCGAACGCGGCGCCCGCATCGTCCTCGTCGGCGAGGACGGCGGCTGGGGCGACCTGGTGGCGCCCTCGTACGCCATCGCCGAGCAGGCGGTGGCCAAGTCCGGCATCACGGCCCACGAGTCCTTCGACGGCGAGTTCGCGGCGAAGGTGACGACGGGGCCGTACGAGTGGAAGCGGATGGCCGGCATGCAGATCGGCGGCTAGATCGGGTGGGGCCGGTGGCCCGCCGACCGCCGGTCCGTGGTGGCCGCCCCGCCGCGGACCCGCATACGCACACGCCCACTGCCGACCGCCGGTCCGTGGTGGCCGCCCCGCCGCGGACCCGCATACGCACACTCCCCGCGCCCCTTTGGCGCGCTGCCGCCACCTGAACCCGGATTCACCCGTTAGGACGTGCAAGACCACATCCCACGGGAAGCCCGGGAATGATCGAGATGCCGTCCCTCGTGGACCAGTACTGCCACGGGGTGCTCCGCACGGAACTGGGCCTCGGCACCTTCGAGGCCCAGCTGGCCCGTACCGAGGGACCGCCCGCCCCGGGCACCACCCTGTTCGACACCCAGACCGGCTTCGCCGTACGGCGCTGGTGCCCGCCGATACTCGGCCTGGAACCGCACTGCGCGCCCGCCCGCTATCTCGCGCGGCGCCGCGAACTCGGCGTACTGGAAGCGGGCCGCAGACTGCTGCGCGGCAGCGGCATCACGACCTACCTGGTGGACACCGGGCTGCCGGGCGACCTCACCGGTCCCACCGAACTGGCCTCCGCCGGGGCGGCCCAGGCCCGCGAGATCGTCCGTCTGGAGCTGCTCGCCGAGCAGGTCGCCGACACCTCCGGCACCGTCGAGTCCTTCCTCGCCAACCTGGCCGAGTCGGTGCACGGCGCGGCGTCGACGGCCGTCGCCTTCACCTCCGTCGCGGGCCTCCGGCACGGCCTGGCCCTCGCACCGGAGCCGCCGGGGCCAGGAGAGGTGCGGGGCGCGGCGGGCCGCTGGCTGACCGGGCGGCGGGTCGGCGGCGCCCTCACCGACGCCGTGCTGCTGCGGCACCTGCTGTGGATCGCGGTCGCGTCGGGCCTGCCCCTGCAACTGCACGCGGGCCTCGGCGAACCCGGCTCCCGCATCGACCGCACGGACCCGGTGCTGCTCACGGACTTCGTCCGCGCCACCGCCGGCCTCGGCACCGATCTGATCCTGCTGCACGGCTACCCGTACCACCGGCACGCCGCCCATCTGGCCGGTGTCTTCCCGCACGTCTACGCCGACTCGGGCGCCGCGCTCGTCCGCACCGGCGCCCGGGCGGCCACGGTCCTCGCCGAGATCCTGGAGCTGGCCCCCTTCGGCAAGATCCTCTTCTCCACCGGTGCCCAGGGCCTGCCCGAGCTGCATGTCGTCGGCGCCCGCCTCTTCCGGGAGGCCCTGGGCCGCGTCCTGGGCACCTGGGTGGCCGAGGGAGCGTGGTCCCTGGAGGACGCCCAGCGGGTGGCCCGGCTGATCGCAGCGGACAACGCCCGCCGGGTGTACGGGCTCGGCTGAGCCCTCCAGAATGACCGGATGCCGACCGCATCTCTGCTCGACGCATTCCTGGACGCGCTGCTGCCGCTGCGGCCGCGCGCCGTCTGGGCGCACGGCTCGCTGGCCGGCGGCGACTACCAGGAGGGCCGCAGCGACCTCGACCTGATCGCCGTCCTGCCCGGCCCCCTGAGACCGGGGACCGTACGACGGCTGGTGGTGCTGCACCGGGGACTGCGCGGGGAGCCCCTCGCGGCGAAGCTCCACTGCAGCTACCTCGCCCCGGACACCCTGGACGACCCGGACCGCCCGCACCTCACCTGGGCACACGGACATGTGATGCGCCGCCCGGTCACCCCCGTCACCCGGCGGGAGCTGCACGACTTCGGCAAGGTGCTGCACGGTGCGCCACCGGGCGGGCTGCTCCCGGCGGTGCCGCAGGGGCAGCTGAGCGGCTTCGTCGTCCGTGACCAGCGCACCTTCTGGCGCCCGGCCGTCGACAAGGCCCGGCTGTGGCGGCAGGACGTCTGGGTGGACCTGGGCCTGCTGACCTTCGCCCGGGCGACCGTGACCCTGCGGGAGGGGCGGCTGATCTCCAAACGGGAGGCGCTGACCGAGCTGTCGGCGCTCGGCGCCCCGGCCGGGGTCGTCGAGGACATCGCCCGTCGGCGGTACGACGCCCAGGTTCCGGCCACCACCGACTGGCTCGCCCGCCGGGCGGAGTTGACGCGCGCCTATCTGGGGCCGGCGATCGACGCCCTCGTCACCACGTACGGGTGAATTCAGGCGCGCGAGCCGACCGTCACCTCGGCCGAGGGGCCCGGCAGGTCCACGGCGGCCTCCGGGCGCTCACGCAGCGAGAGCAGGACGCGCACGACGGCGATCCAGATCAGGCACGAGCCGAGCATGTGGAGGCCGACCAGGACCTCGGGCAGGTGCGTGAAGTACTGCACGTAACCGATCACGCCCTGGGCGAGCAGGATCAGGAACAGCTCACGCGTCCGGGCCAGCGGGCCCTTCGGCGCGTCGACCGCCTTCAGCACGAACCACAGCGCGAACGTCAGCGTGACCACGATCCAGGCGAGGACCGCGTGCGACTTGGCGACCGTCTCCCAGTCGATCGGGATGCGCTCGACCTCGCTGGAGTCGCCGGCGTGCGGCCCGGCCCCGGTCACCACCGTGCCGACCGCGATGAGCAGCACGGACGCGATCACCAGGAACCACACCAGTTGCTGCACGGCCTTGCCGACCAGCGGGCGCGGTGCCGTGTCGCCCTCCCGTGTGCGCTGCCACGTCACCGTGGCGATGGTGATCAGGGCCGTGGAGAGCAGGAAGTGCGCGGCGACGGTGTAGGGATTGAGGCCCACCAGGACCACGATGCCGCCGAGCACGGCGTTGCCCATGACCACCCAGAACTGGGCCCAGCCCAGCCGGGTCAGGCCGCGCCGCCAGGGCTTCTGGGAGCGGGCCGCGATGATCGCCCAGCCGACGGCGGCGCACAGCACGTACGTCAGCATGCGGTTGCCGAACTCGACGATCCCGTGGAAGCCCATGGCCCGGGTGGTGGTCAGCGAGTCGTCCGTGCAGGTGGGCCAGGTCGGGCAGCCGAGGCCCGAGCCGGTCAGGCGGACGGCTCCGCCGGTGACGACGATGACCACCGACATGACGAGCGCGGCGAGGGCCGCCCGCCTGACGGTCCGGGGATCCGGGGTCCAGCGGTCGGCGATGAAGGCGAGCGGATTGCGCAGGGCCGCCTGAGCGTCGGCCGGGTTCAGCTTTGGCACGCGCACCATCGTAGGCCCGCCGCTTGTGCACGCGTTCACGAGGGTCACTCCCACGCGCGAATTCACGCCCCGCACGGGGCGCGGCGGGGTCACTCCCCGTCCGGGGTGCCTCCGCACGCGGGTCACCTTCCGCACGCGGGTCACCTTCCGCACGCGGGTCACCTTCCGCATGGGGTCACTCCCCGTCCGGGGTGCCTCCGCACGGGGTCACACCCCCGCACGAAATCACCTTCCGCACGGGGCCGCCCTCCGCACAGGGGCACCCGCACAGGGTCACCCGCACGGGGTCACTCCCAGCGGAAGAACCTTCCCGCCGCTGCCAGCCCGGCCACCGCCCACACGGCGAGGATCCCCAGGTCGCCCCAGGGCATGCCGGCGCCGTGCTGGAGCACGTCCCGCAGGCCGTCCGACAGCGCGGAGATCGGCAGCAGGCCGAGCACGTGCTGCCCCGTCGAGCCGAACTTCTCCAGCGGCACGATCACCCCGCCGCCCACGAGCAGCAGCAGGAACACCAGGTTGGCGGCGGCCAGCGTCGCCTCCGCCTTCAGCGTGCCCGCCATCAGCAGACCCAGCCCGGAGAACGCGGCGGTGCCGACGACGAGCAGCAGCAGGACGGCGGCCGGGTTGCCGTGCGGTGACCAGCCCAGTGCGAAGGCGATGACGGTCAGCAGGACGACCTGGAGGATCTCGGTGACCAGCACGGACGCCGTCTTGGCGGTCATCAGGCCCCAGCGGGGCAGCGGCGAGGAGGCGAGCCGCTTGAGGACGCCGTAGCGGCGCTCGAAGCCCGTGGCGATGGCCTGGCCGGTGAACGCCGTGGACATCACGGCCAGGGCCAGGACGCCCGGGGCGAGGAAGTCGACGGCCTCGCCCTTGCCGGTGTCCACGATGTCGACCGAGCTGAAGAGCACCAGCAGCAGGGTCGGGATGACGACCGTCAGCAGCAGCTGCTCGCCGTTGCGCAGCAGCATCTTCGTCTCCAGCGCCGCCTGCGCCGCGATCATGCGGGGGAGCGGGGCGGCTCCGGGCTTCGGGGTGTACATACCCGCGGTGGTCATGAGCGCGGCTCCTTGCCGGTCGGCTCCAGGCTGTGCTTTCCCCCGGGGGCGGCCCCGGATCCCCCGCCGGGCTTCGTGCGGGCCGTGGTCATGAGCGCAGCTCCCTGCCGGTCAGCTCCAGGAAGACGTCCTCCAGGGTGTGCCGCTCCACCGAGATCCGGTCCGGCATCACCCCGTTCTGGGCGCACCAGGACGTGACCGTGGCCAGCAGCTGGGGGTCGACGTTGCCGATGACCCGGTAGGAGCCGGGGGTCAGCTCGGCGGCCGTGCAGTCGGCCGGGAGGGCCTTGAGCAGGGAGCCGACGTCGAGGCCGGGGCGGCCGGTGAAGCGCAGGGTGTTCTCGGCGCCGCCCTTGCACAGCTCCTCCGGGGAGCCCTGGGCGATGACCCGGCCGCCGTCGATGATCGCCACGTCGTCGGCGAGCTGCTCGGCCTCGTCCATGTGGTGCGTGGTCAGGATCACCGAGACGCCGTCGGCGCGCAGGTCCCGCACCAAATCCCAGGTGGCCCGGCGGGCCTGCGGGTCGAGGCCGGCCGTCGGCTCGTCGAGGAAGACCAGCTCCGGGCGGCCCACGACGGCCATGGCGAGCGCGAGGCGCTGTTGCTGGCCACCGGACAGCCGGCGGTAACCGGTCCGCCCGCAGGAGCCGAGGCCGAGGCGTTCGATCAGGGCGTCGACGTCCAGCGGGTGCGCGTGCAGCTTCGACACGTGCCGGAGCATCTCGTCGGCGCGGGCGCCCGAGTACACGCCTCCGGACTGGAGCATCACACCGATGCGGGGCCGCAGCTCGGCGGCCTGCCGTACCGGGTCGAGGCCCAGGACGCGCACCGTGCCGGAATCCGGTTTCCGGTAGCCCTCGCAGGTCTCGACCGTGGTGGTCTTCCCCGCCCCGTTGGGGCCGAGTACGGCGGTCACGCCCGGCTGGGCCACCAGGTCCAGGCCGTCCACCGCGGTCTTCGTGCCGTACCGCTTCACCAGGGCCTGGACCTCGATGAGCGGGTGTGGCGCGAAGCGTCTCCCCGAGGGGTGGTGGTCGGGAGACGGGTCGGCGGGCTCACTTCGCATGGGTCCAGAGTCTAGGGAGACCGCTTGCCGTTCAGGCGGCCGGGTGGGGGGAAGTCCTCCGCACGGGGCCGGTGCAGCGGCAGCCACCGTTCGGCGTAGGCCACGGCGTCCGCCAGCGGGAACAGCCTGACCTCCGCGGCGCCCACCCGCCCGCGCAGGACGGGCCGGTCCCGTTCGTAGTCGTGCCCCAGTTCGTCGAACCGGTCGGAGGTGATCGAGACCTCGACCACCGTCTCCCAGCCGCCGCCGGGAGCGGGCCGGCCGACCTCCACGCGGGGCGCGGCCGTGCGGTACTCGGCGAGATGGAAGGCGGTGCAGGCGTCGTAGCCCGCGCCGAGCAGCAGTACCCGGGCGCCCAGGCGCTCCAGCCGGGCCAGCGGGCTGCGCTCGCCGAGCCGGCAGTCCGGGGCGTGGTCCTGGGTGATCTCCCGCGCGCGGGGGCCGAGCGCGGCGAACGACGTCTGCGGGTGCGCGCTGCGCAGGGCGCCCGGCCAGGTCCGCACGGCCTCCGGTATCACGCCGACCCCGCGCGAAGGGGTGATCAGCGGGTCGTACGGGGGCATGGTGGCGCGGATCCGGTCCCACCACTCCTCGGGCACCGGCGGGGCTCCCCACACGGCCGGATCGGACTGGTCGCCGGTCTGGGTGGGGACCACGAGCGTGCCGGACGGGCCCAGCGCGTCGAGAAGCGCCTGGACGACGGCGACGGCGCCGCCGTTCACCCAGCCCAGCGAGCTGAGCGAGGAGTGCACGAGGAGGGTCTCGCCGGTCTCGACACCCAGCAGGCGCACCTCTGCCGCGATGGCGTCACGAGTGACAAGAGGGCCGGTCGGAGGGGGTGCGGGCATGGTTCGGGAGTCTCCCGGAAGGGGCCCCGGGGCGCCAGCGAATTACCGCGGAAGGGCCCGGGGACGATCGATCAGGAGATCGTTTTCGCAGGTCGGATTAGGTAGACCTAAGTGACGCAGGGCACCGCTCGATGATCCGGACCTCGCTTGTCAGGCTCCGCGGAATTACGCAACAATGGCGTTGTGAAAAACGTCGGCGAGGCTCGGGAGACCCCCATGGGGACCCCCCAGGAGGAGCTAGCGACCGGTGAGCGCTCGACGCGCAACCGGGTCGCGCGGTCCATCCTGGACCACGGCCCGTCGACCGTCGCCGAACTCGCCGGCCGGCTGGGACTGACCCAGGCGGCCGTACGGCGTCACCTGGACGCGCTGGTCGCCGACGACGTCGTGGCGGCGCGCGAGCAGCGGGTCTACGGCACGCGCACGCGTGGCCGGCCCGCCAAGGTCTTCGCGCTCACCGACTGCGGCCGGGACGCCTTCGACCAGTCGTACGACAAGCTCGCCGCGGACGCGCTCCGCTGGATCGCCGACCGGGAGGGCGGGCCCGAGGCGGTCGCCGCTTTCGCCCGCGCCCGGATCGCCGCCCAGGCGAGCGCGTACCGCAAGGCGATCGAGGCCGTGACGCCCGACAAACGCGCCGAAGCGCTGGCCAGGGCCTTGAGCGTCGACGGGTACGCTGCTACGGCGCGCAGCGCACCGGTCGGCGAGCAGCTCTGCCAGCACCACTGCCCGGTCGCGCACGTCGCGGAGCAGTTCCCGCAGCTGTGCGAGGCGGAGACAGAGATCTTCGCCGAGCTGCTCGGTACCCACGTCCAGCGACTGGCGACCATCGCGCACGGCGACGGCGTCTGCACGACGTTCATCCCCAAGACATCCACTGACGCACCTGCAAGTACGGCCGGGAGGAACCCCGCATGACTCTCCCCACGGAGACTGCTCACCCCGAACTCGAGGGCCTGGGCAAGTACGAATACGGCTGGGCCGACTCCGACGTGGCCGGTGCGTCCGCGCGCCGTGGCCTGAACGAGGACGTCGTCCGCGACATCTCGGGCAAGAAGTCCGAGCCGGAGTGGATGACGAAGCTGCGCCTGAAGGGCCTGAAGCTCTTCGAGAAGAAGCCGATGCCGAACTGGGGCTCCGACCTCTCGGGCATCGACTTCGACAACATCAAGTACTTCGTGCGCTCCACGGAGAAGCAGGCGGAGTCCTGGGAGGACCTGCCCGAGGACATCAAGAACACGTACGACAAGCTCGGCATCCCCGAGGCGGAGAAGCAGCGCCTCGTCGCCGGTGTCGCCGCCCAGTACGAGTCCGAGGTCGTCTACCACCAGATCCGCGAGGACCTGGAGGAGCAGGGCGTCATCTTCCTGGACACCGACACCGCGCTGAAGGAGCACCCGGAGCTCTTCAAGGAGTACTTCGGCACGGTCATCCCGGCCGGTGACAACAAGTTCGCCGCGCTGAACACCGCCGTGTGGTCCGGCGGCTCCTTCATCTACGTGCCGAAGGGCGTGCACGTCGAGATCCCGCTCCAGGCCTACTTCCGTATCAACACGGAGAACATGGGCCAGTTCGAGCGGACCCTGATCATCGTCGACGAGGGTGCCTACGTGCACTACGTCGAGGGCTGCACCGCCCCGATCTACAAGTCGGACTCGCTGCACTCCGCGGTCGTCGAGATCATCGTCAAGAAGAACGCCCGCTGCCGTTACACGACCATCCAGAACTGGTCGAACAACGTCTACAACCTGGTCACCAAGCGCGCCGTGGCCTACGAGGGCGCGACCATGGAGTGGATCGACGGCAACATCGGCTCCAAGGTGACGATGAAGTACCCGGCCGTGTACCTGATGGGTGAGCACGCCAAGGGCGAGACCCTGTCCATCGCCTTCGCGGGCGAGGGCCAGCACCAGGACGCCGGCTCCAAGATGGTCCACATGGCGCCGAACACCTCCTCCAACATCGTGTCGAAGTCCGTGGCGCGCGGTGGTGGCCGTACCTCCTACCGCGGTCTCGTCGAGATCGGTGAGGGCGCCGCCGGATCCAAGTCGAACGTGCTGTGCGACGCGCTGCTCGTGGACACGATCTCCCGCTCGGACACGTACCCCTACGTGGACGTCCGCGAGGACGACGTGTCCATGGGCCACGAGGCGACGGTCTCCAAGGTCTCCGAGGACCAGCTCTTCTACCTGATGAGCCGTGGGCTGAGCGAGTTCGAGGCGATGGCGATGATCGTGCGCGGCTTCGTCGAGCCCATCGCCAAGGAGCTGCCCATGGAGTACGCCCTTGAGCTCAACCGGCTGATCGAACTGCAGATGGAAGGCGCGGTCGGCTAACCCGCCCCGTCGGTCAGCACACGTCTTACTCAGAGAGAGAGCACTACGACAGCCATGGCTGAGGCTCAGAACATCCCGGTGGGCTCCACCACCGCCGGCCAGATCGCGGTGGCCGCCGAGTCGACCGTCGCCACGCGCATGAGCGCGCCCCCGTCCTTCGACGTGGCGGACTTCCCCGTCCCCCACGGCCGCGAGGAGGAGTGGCGGTTCACCCCGCTGGAGCGGCTTCGCGGGCTGCACGACGGCACCGCGGTCGCGACCGGCGACGGCGTGAAGGTGGACGTCCAGGCCCCCGAGGGCGTGACCGTCGAGACGGTGGGCCGCGACGACGCCCGCATCGGCAGGGCCGGCACCCCCGTGGACCGCGTCGCCGCCCAGGCGTACTCGGCCTTCGACAAGGCCGGCGTGGTCACCGTCCCCAAGGAGACGGTCCTCAGCGAGCCGATCCGCATCGCCGTGCACGGTGAGGGCGGGGTCGCCTACGGCCACCAGGTGATCGAGCTGGGCGCCTTCGCCGAGGCCGTCGTCGTCATCGACCACACCGGTGACGCCGTGCTGGCCGCCAATGTCGACTACGTCCTGGGCGACGGCGCCAAGCTGACCGTCGTCTCCGTCCAGGACTGGGACGACAAGGCCGTCCACGTCGGCCAGCACAACGCGCTGATCGGCCGGGACGCCACCTTCAAGTCCTTCGTGGTCACCTTCGGCGGCGACCTCGTCCGCCTGCACCCGCGCGTCGCCTACGCCGGCACCGGCGGCGAGGCCGAGCTGTTCGGTCTGTACTTCACCGACTCCGGCCAGCACCAGGAGCACCGCCTCCTCGTCGACCACAACACCCCGCACTGCAAGTCCAACGTCATGTACAAGGGCGCGCTGCAGGGTGAGAGCGCCCACGCGGTCTGGATCGGTGACGTGCTCATCGAGGCCAAGGCCGAGGGCACGGACACCTACGAGATGAACCGCAACCTCGTCCTCACGGACGGCGCGCGCGTCGACTCGGTGCCGAACCTGGAGATCGAGACCGGCGAGATCGTCGGCGCCGGCCACGCCTCCGCCACCGGCCGCTTCGACGACGAGCAGCTCTTCTATCTGATGGCCCGCGGCATCCCGGAACACGATGCCCGCCGCCTGGTGGTCCGCGGCTTCTTCGCCGAGCTGGTCCAGCAGATCGGTGTCGCGGACATCGAGGAGCGGCTCATCGCCAAGATCGAGGAGGAGCTGGAGGCGTCGGTCGCATGACGTCCTTCGTACGCGCCTGTGGGCTGAGCGAGCTGGCGGAGGACACCCCGAAGCGGGTGGAACTCGACGGCACGCCGGTCTCCGTCGTGAAGACCGGGGGGGAGGTGTTCGCGATCAACGACATCTGCTCGCACGCGAACGTCTCGCTCTCCGAGGGCGAGGTGGAGGACTGCCAGATCGAGTGCTGGCTGCACGGCTCCGCCTTCGACCTGCGCACCGGCAAGCCGTCCGGCCTCCCCGCGACGCGCCCCGTCCCCGTATACCCCGTAAAGATCGAAGGGGACGACGTTCTCGTCTCCCTCACCCAGGAGTCCTGAGGCACCCATGGCAACGCTTGAAATCCGAGACCTGCACGTCACCGTCGAGGCCGACAACGCCACGAAGGAGATCCTCAAGGGCGTCGACCTCACCGTGAAGCAGGGCGAGACGCACGCCATCATGGGCCCCAACGGCTCCGGCAAGTCGACCCTCGCCTACTCGCTCGCGGGTCACCCGAAGTACACGATCACCAGCGGCACCGTCACCCTCGACGGCGAGGACGTCCTGGAGATGTCCGTCGACGAGCGCGCCCGCGCCGGCCTGTTCCTGGCGATGCAGTACCCGGTCGAGGTCCCCGGCGTCTCGGTCTCCAACTTCCTGCGCACCTCCGCCACCGCGATCCGTGGCGAGGCCCCGAAGCTGCGCACCTGGGTGAAGGAGGTCAAGGAGGCCATGGAGCGCCTCAACATGGACCCCGCCTTCGCCGAGCGCAACGTCAACGAGGGCTTCTCCGGCGGTGAGAAGAAGCGCCACGAGATCCTCCAGCTCGAGCTGCTCAGGCCGAAGATGGCGATCCTGGACGAGACCGACTCCGGCCTGGACGTCGACGCGCTTCGCATCGTCTCCGAGGGCGTGAACCGCGTCCGTGAGACCGGCGAGGTCGGCACCCTGCTGATCACGCACTACACGCGCATCCTGCGCTACATCAAGCCCGACTTCGTCCACGTCTTCTCCGCCGGCCGGATCGTGGAGTCCGGCGGCGCCGAGCTCGCCGACAAGCTGGAGGACGAGGGCTACGAGGCATACACGAAGGGTGGCGTATCCGCGTGACGCAGCTGCCGGGCCTCCTCGACACCGAGGCGATCCGCAAGGACTTCCCCATCCTGGACCGGCTGGTCCACGACGACCGGAAGCTCGTGTACCTGGACAACGCGGCGACCTCGCAGAAGCCGCGCCAGGTGCTGGACGCTTTGAGCGAGTACTACGAGCGCTACAACGCCAACGTCCACCGCGGTGTGCATGTGCTCGCCGAGGAGGCCACGGCGCTGTACGAGGGCGCGCGCGACAAGGTCGCCGCGTTCATCAACGCGCCGAGCCGCGACGAGGTGATCTTCACCAAGAACGCCTCCGAGTCGCTGAACCTCGTGGCGAACATGCTGGGCTGGGCCGACGAGCCCTACCGGGTGGACCATGAGACCGAGATCGTCATCACGGAGATGGAGCACCACTCCAACATCGTGCCGTGGCAGCTGCTGGCGCAGCGCACCGGCGCGAAGCTGAAGTGGTTCGGCCTGACGGACGACGGTCGCCTGGACCTGTCGAACATCGACGAGGTCATCACGGAGAAGACGAAGATCGTCTCCTTCGTGCTGGTGTCGAACATCCTGGGCACGGTCAACCCGGTCGAGACGATAATCCGTCGCGCCCAGGAGGTCGGCGCCCTCGTCTGCATCGACGCCTCGCAGGCCGCGCCGCACATGCCGTTGGACGTGCAGGCCCTGCAGGCCGACTTCGTCGCCTTCACCGGCCACAAGATGTGCGGTCCGACCGGCATCGGCGTGCTGTGGGGCCGCCAGGAGCTGCTGGAGGACCTGCCCCCGTTCCTCGGCGGCGGCGAGATGATCGAGACGGTCTCGATGCACTCGTCCACGTACGCCCCGGCGCCGCACAAGTTCGAGGCGGGCACGCCCCCGATCGCGCAGGCGGTCGGCCTCGGCGCGGCGATCGACTACCTCCAGTCGATCGGCATGGACAAGATCCTCGCCCATGAGCACGCGCTGACGGAGTACGCGGTCAAGCGTCTCGCCGAGGTCCCGGACCTGCGGATCATCGGCCCGACCACGGCCGAGGACCGAGGCGCGGCGATCTCCTTCACCCTGGGCGACATCCACCCGCACGACGTCGGCCAGGTTCTCGACGAGGAGGGCATCGCGGTCCGCGTCGGCCACCACTGCGCACGACCGGTCTGCCTCCGCTACGGAATTCCAGCGACCACGCGAGCGTCGTTCTATCTGTACTCCACGCCGACCGAGATCGACACACTGGTCGAGGGGCTGGAGCACGTCCGGAACTTCTTCGGCTGAGAGGCGTGTCGACACCGTGAAGCTGGATTCGATGTACCAGGAAGTCATCCTGGACCACTACAAGAACCCGCACGGGCGTGGTCTGAGGGATGGCGACGCCGAGGTGCACCATGTGAACCCGACGTGCGGCGACGAGATCACCCTTCGCGTGAAGTACGACGGCACGAGGATCGCGGACGTCTCGTACGAGGGCCAGGGCTGTTCCATCAGCCAGGCATCCGCATCCGTGCTGAACGAACTCCTCGTCGGCAAGGAGCTGGCGGACGCGCAGAAGATCCAGGAGACCTTCCTGGAGCTGATGCAGTCCAAGGGCCGGACCGAACCGGACGACGCGATGGAGGACGTGCTGGAGGACGCCGTCGCGTTCGCCGGCGTCTCCAAGTACCCCGCGCGGGTGAAGTGCGCCCTCCTGAGCTGGATGGCGTGGAAGGACGCGACGGCCCAGGCGCTGGATGGCGCCGACGCCGAAAGGAAGACCACATGAGCGACACCGTGGAGATGAAGCCCGCCTCGGAGGAGGAACTCCGCGAGGCCCTGATGGACGTCGTCGACCCTGAGCTGGGTATCGACGTCGTCAACCTCGGCCTCATCTACGGCATCCACGTCGACGAGGCCAACATCGCCACCGTCGACATGACCCTGACCTCGGCGGCCTGCCCGCTGACGGACGTCATCGAGGACCAGGCCAAGTCCGCCACGGACGGCCTCGTCAACGAGCTGCGCATCAACTGGGTCTGGATGCCGCCGTGGGGCCCCGACAAGATCACCGACGACGGCCGCGAGCAGCTGAGGGCGCTCGGGTTCAACGTCTGACCACACCACGTGCGGGAAGCGGCGGCACCTGCCCGGGTGCCGCCGCTTCGCCGTGCTCGGGCCGGGCCGACTCGCTGTGTACGCACGTACACAGTGCTGTGTACGCTCGTACACATGGGATACCTGACACTCGCCGGCGCCATCGCCGCCGAGGTCGCCGCCACCACGGCGATGAAGTACACCGAGGGCTTCACCCGGTTCTGGCCCTCGCTCGCGACCGCTCTGGGGTACGTCGTCTCGTTCGCGCTGCTCGCCCAGACGCTGAAGACCGTCCAGATCGGCACCGCGTACGCCATATGGTCCGGCGTGGGCACCGCGGCCATCGCCGTGCTCGGGCTGCTGCTGTTCGGGGAGGGGCTGAGCGTGCCCAAGGTCGCCGGGATCCTGCTGATCATCGGAGGAGTGGTCGTGCTGAACCTGGGCGGGGCGAGCCACTGATGGGCCGCCGTCACGACCCCGAGCGCCGGCAGCGGATCACCGAAGCCGCGATCCGTGTGGTCGGCCGGGACGGCATCGCCGGGCTGAGCCACCGTACGGTCGCAGCCGAGGCCGACGTACCGCTCGGCTCCACCACCTACCACTTCGCCACCCTGGAAGAGCTGCTGGTGGCCGCGCTGCGGCAGGCCAACGAGGGCTTCGGCAGGGTGCTGGCCGAGCTGCTGCCGGACGACGGCCGGGGCGACCTCGCCGCGGACCTCGCCCGGGCCCTGGGGGAGTGGCTGGGCGGCGACCGCACCGGCGTGGAGCTGGAGTACGAGCTGTACCTGGCGGCGCTGCGGCGCCCGGCGCTGCGTCCCGTCGCCGCCGAGTGGACCGATCAGGCCGCGGCGCTGCTGGCCCGGCGCACGGACCCGGTCACGGCGCGGGCCCTGCTCGCCCTGATGGACGGCATCTGCCTCCAGGTGCTGCTGACGGGCGGTTCGTACGACGAGGGGTACGCGCGCACCCTGCTGGCTCGGCTGATCCCCTGAACCACGCCCGGCACGTGAGACGCGGTTCGCCCTCACCACCCCGCCCACGTTAGGTTTTGCTCCATGACCGAGTCTGCAACCCGTACCACCGGCGCCGTCGCCGCCGGCCTCGCCACGATCGCCTCCGACGGCACCGTCCTCGACACCTGGTTCCCGGCCCCCGAGCTGGTGGCGGAGCCGGGCCCGGCCGGCACCGAGCGGCTGACCGCCGAGCAGGCGGCGGAGCTGCTGGGCGGCGGCGCGACCGCGGCGACCGGCCCGGACGCCCGCCGGGGCGTCGAGGTGGTCGCGGTCCGTACGGTCATCGCCTCGCTGGACGAGAAGCCGCTGGACGCGCACGACGTCTACCTGCGCCTGCACCTGCTGTCGCACCGGCTGGTCAAGCCGCACGGCCAGAACCTGGACGGTATCTTCGGCCACCTCGCCAACGTCGCCTGGACCTCGCTCGGCCCGGTCGCCGTGGACGACCTGGAGAAGGTGCGGCTGAACGCCCGCGCCGAGGGCCTGCACCTCCAGGTGACCTCGGTCGACAAGTTCCCGCGCATGACGGACTACGTCGCCCCGAAGGGCGTGCGCATCGCCGACGCCGACCGGGTCCGCCTGGGCGCGCACCTCGCGGCGGGCACCACGGTCATGCACGAGGGCTTCGTCAACTTCAACGCCGGCACGCTCGGCACCTCCATGGTCGAGGGCCGGATCTCCGCGGGTGTCGTAATCGGCGACGGCTCGGACATCGGCGGCGGCGCCTCCACCATGGGCACGCTGTCCGGCGGCGGCAACGTGATCATCTCCATCGGCGAGCGCTGCCTGGTCGGCGCCGAGGCGGGCGTCGGCATCGCGCTCGGCGACGAGTGCGTGGTCGAAGCCGGCCTGTACATCACCGCGGGCACCCGCGTCACCATGCCCGACGGCCAGATCGTCAAGGCCCGCGACCTGAACGGTGCCTCCAACATCCTGTTCCGCCGCAACTCGGTCACCGGCACGGTCGAGGCCCGCCCGAACAACGCGGTCTGGGGCGGCCTGAACGACATCCTGCACAGCCACAACTGACGCACCGCCCCTGGTGGAGCGCCCTGTCGCCGCGTGGTGGCAGGGCGCTCCGTCATGCGGGTGGCGTCCGTGTGAACCCGCGCAGCGTCGCGAAGGCGGGCTCGCGCAGGCCGATCCGCGGGTTCACGTGGTGGAGCAGGGCGCGGCCGGGGTGGCGGTCCTTGACGTACAGCGTGTCCGCCGGGCTCTCGCGTGGGTCAGGGTCTCGTACCGTGCCAGCAGGGTGTCGGTCGTCTTCCGGTCGGCCGGCAGCAGCGGTGCGCGGACCGGGCCCGCGGGCAGGCCGAGGCGGGCCAGCAGGGCCTTGGCGGTGACCGTGCCGGGCAGGTCCGAGCCCATCATCGCCTCGGTCAACGGCGTCGCCGCCAGCTGGAGTTCGGTCGCCCGGGCGGTGTCGCCGGCGTCGAACGCGGCCAGTATCGCGGCGAAGTGGGCCGGTACGGCGTTCGCGACCGTGCTCACACAGCCCGCGGCGCCGACCGCGTACAGCGCCAGCACATGCTCGTCGCAGCCCGAGTAGTACGCCAACTCGGTCTGCGCCAGCACCTTCTGGGTGCCGAGGAAGTCGTAGGAGCAGTCCTTGACGGCCACGATCCGCGGGTGCCCGGCGAGGCGGATCATCGTCTCCGGCTCGATCCGGGTGCCGGTGCGGCCCGGGATGTCGTAGAGCATCACCGGCAGTTCGCTCGCGTCGGCGATCTGGCGGAAATGGCCGGCCACGGCCTCCTGCGGGGGCCGGCTGTAGTACGGCGTCACCACCAGGACGCCGTCGGCGCCCGCCTTGCCGGCCGCGAGCGTCAGCTCCACCGTGTGCCGGGTGTCGGCCGTGCCCACGCCCGCGACCAGCGCGGCCCGGTCGCCGACCGCCTCCCGAACGGCCGTGATCAGCCGCGTCTTCTCCTCGTCGGAGGTGGTGGGCGATTCGCCCGTGGTGCCGTTGAGGACCAGCCCGTCGCAGCCCTCCGCCACCAGCCACGCGGCCAGCCGCTGGGCACCGTCCAGGTCGAGCGCGCCCGACTCGGTGAACGGTGTGATCATCGCGCAGAGGGTGCGGCCGAAGGGCGGGGGCTTGCGTGAACTCGTCATGGGAGTAGTCTCGGCAGCACCTCGATGAAGCTCTACTTAATTTTTCTACGAGGCACTTCTAAGCATTGCTAACGTGTAAGGGGTGTGGCCGGAGCTCCTGTGTCCAACTCGGCACCTCATGGGTCACTATGGCCGGAGGGTCACCGACGTCAGGTCATGGAGGCGCCATGAAGCTCGGCAAGGCACTGGCCGCCGGGGTCGCCGAGGAGCGACCGTCCGTCCGCGAAGAGAAACCCCCGGTCCCCGAGGAGACCGTCCGCACCGAACCGGCCGAGCCGGCCCGCGAAGAGGTCCCGGCCGCCCGATGAGGCTGCGGCTCCCGGCGGAACGCCCGACGGAGCCGCCGACCGGATACAAGATCGCCCACCCGGTGCTGTCCCAGGACGGCACCCGGGCCGGGTTCACCGGTGTGTCGCTCGGCGGCGCACTGCCGTACGCCGTTCTCGACGACGCCTCCTGCGTCTACGGCCTGCGCCACCGCCCGCCCGCCCGCCGCTGCGACTGCGGCTTTCACTGCGTCCACGACCGGGCGGCGGCCGAGGCCCTGCTGTGCACCGCCGAACACCGGGCGGCCGTCCTGTTGGAGGTCTCCGTCCTCGGCGCCTACATTCGTTTCGAGCGCGGCTTCCGCTACGCCCGGCAGCGGGTGCGCACCGTCACGGCCGGACCCTGCGGCTGCGGCGCCGCAGCCGTCGCGCTGGCCGACGCCGAGTGGGGCCGGCCGGGCTGGCGTGCCCTGGCCGCCGCCTGCGCGGGCTGTGTGCGCGGGCGTACCGCCGTCTCGCTCGCGCAGTTCGCGAGGCTGGCCGGGCACGGGCTCCGGATGGTCGCCGGGGACGGCGGAACGAGACCCGCACATGCCGAGTTGCCGCCCGCCGACGGGCTGGGAGTGCCCGAACTCGTGGCCGAGGCAGCCCTTTTGCAGGCACGCCTGGACTGGTTCCAGTCCCAACTCGCGCGCCTCGGCGAAGCCGGAGCCGGAGGCGGCGAGCAGGGCTAAGGACCTTCGGTCCGGGTACCCGGAGGTCCCGCACAGAGAGGAGGCGGAACACCGTGACCGTGACCCCGCAGACACGGCCCGCGGCAGACGGGCACCCCTCCACGGGCGAACTCGTCGGCCGGGCCACCGAACAGCTTTCCCGGCTCCTGCGGCAGGAGGTCGCCCTCGCCAAGGAGGAGCTGACCGAGAAGGGACGCCGGGCCGGACGCGGCGGCGGACTGCTGGGCGCCGCGGGCGCCGTCGGCTATGTCGGGCTGATCGCCCTGGCCGGAGCGGCCACCGCCGCCCTCTGTCTGGCGCTGCCCGTGTGGGCGGCGGCGCTGATCGTGGCCGCGGTGTTCTTCGCCGTGGCCGCCGTGCTGGCCGCGACCGGCCGCGCTCAGCTGCGCCGTGCCGCCCCGCCCGCACCCGAGGAGACGCTCGGCAGCGTCAGGGCGGACGTCGACGTGATCAGGGAAAGGGCACACCGATGAAGCACAGCAATCCGCACGGCTCGGGCGCCAAGGGCCCCGACGAGTTGCGGCGGCAGATCGAACACACCCGGAGCCAGCTGGGCGACACCGTCGCCCAGCTGGTCGGCCGGGCCGATGTGAAGGGCCGGGCCAGGGCGCGGGCCGCCGACCTGAGGGACAAGGCCGGCGCCATGACCGTCCAGCTGCGTTCCGGCGCCGCCCAGGCCGGACACGGCGTGCAGGACCGGGCGGCCAGGGCGGGGCACCTGGTGCAGGACCGCGCCCTACGGGCCGGCCACAGCGCGCAGGAACAGATGACGAAGGCCGGACACGTCGTGCAGGAGCGCTCCGGCCACGGCGGGCACGCTCTGCAGGACCGGGCCGTCCAGGCCGGGCACGCCTTGCAGGACCGGGCCGCTCAGGCCGGGCACGCCTTGCAGGACCGGGCGGCCCAGGCCGGGCACAGCGTGGAGTACGACCTGAGGCTGCCCGGACCGGTGCGCAGGGCCGTCGGCGCCGCGCGGCGGCATCCCCGGCCGGCGTTGATCGTGGGCGCGGCCGGCGCCGCCCTCGTCGGCGTGGCCGTGATCTGGCGCAGGATCGACCGCCACCAGTGAGCACAGGACGGCGGGACCGGCCGGGCGGAGTGTCCGGCCGGTCCCGCCGCCGTGTCACGGACGGAACCGCAGCACCTGCGGGTCGTGGTCGCTGATCTGGTCGTGGAACTCCGAGTTGATGTGCACGCTGTCGTAGTCGAAGTCACCGCCGCACCGGATCGCCGGGCTGATCAGGATCTGGTCCAGGACCTGCTGGTTGCCCTGGTAGTCGTAGGTGTACCGCTCGCTCCCGGGCAGCGACTTGATCGCCGACCAGAGCGCGCCGTCACCCTCCAGGATCTGCGTGGTCCCGGAGAACTCGAAGTCGTTCATGTCGCCGAGCGCGATGACGTCCGCGTTCTTCTGCACGGCCAGGATGTCCTTGACGAACGCGTTCACCGCGGTCGCCTGGGCGTGCCGCTGGACCTCAGAGCTGCGCACCGGCGGCTGGTACTGCGCGGTCAGCGCCTGGTCGCCGCCCTTGGAGTTGAGGTGGTTGGCGATCACGAAGACGGTGCCGCCGCGGAAGACGAACTCGCCGGCCAGCGGCTTGCGGCTGTTGGTCCAGGCCGCGTTCGCCGGGTCGACGCGGCCGGGCGAGGCCGTCAGCTGTGCCTTGCCGTGCACCTTGATGACGCCGACCGCGGTGGTCGGGTCGCCGCCCGCGCGGTCCACGAAGGACACCCGCTGCGGGTTGAACAGGAACACCTGGCGGATGTTGCCGCCGGGCTCGCCGCCGTCATGGTCGTTGACCGGGTTGATCGAGCGCCAGTCGTACTTCGGGCCGCCGGCCGCGACGACCGCGTCGATCAGCTTGGTCACGGTCTCGTTCGCGTCGACCGTGCCGTCGTCCTTGGCACCGTTGTTGTCCTGGATCTCCTCCAGGGACACGATGTCCGGCGACTTCAGGTTGTTCACGATCGCGGAGGCGTGCTGCTCGAAGGTCGCGTCCGACGGGTCGAGGTTCTCGACGTTGTACGTCGCCACCGCCAGCTCACGGCTCGCCTGCTTCCGCGTCGTCTCACGCTCCAGGCCGCCGCTCTCCAGCGTGCCGAGCTTGCCCGCGACGAGGGTGTAGCCGCCGAACTGGTTGAAGTCCAGCGGGCCGGTGGTGGTGCCCTGAAGGGTGTCGCCGACGTCGGCCTTCGGGAAGTCGGCGGTGGCGCCCAGCGACTGGATCTGGAGCCGGCCGGTGTTCTGGGAGTCGTAGGAGCCGTAGAGCGTGCCGCCGCGGTGCGTGCGGTGCTCGCGCGGCTTCACCGTCACCCACAGCTCGCTGTACGGGTCGGTGGCGGTGACCACGCGGACGTCGGTGACCTGGACGTTCATGCCCTCCAGGGACTCGTAGTAGTCCAGGGCGTACTTCGCCGGGTCCAGCGACAGGCCGTTGACGGAGCCGGCCGCGGCCGTGTCGCCCGCCGGGGTGTAGAGGTCCGGCACCGAGCGCTTGCCGATCACGACCGGCGCGGGGACCGCGTTGCCGGTGGAGACGGTGGTGATCACCGGCTTGGTGATCTCCGTCAGCGACTGGTTGCCGGACGAGGTGCCGCCCGGGACGTACTCGGAGACCGTGCCGGTCACCGTCACCGAGTCGCCGACGGCGACCTTCGGGGTGGAGCCGGTGAAGACGAACACGCCCTCGCTGGTGGCGGGGTCGTCGTCGGGAGTCGGGTCCTGGAGCCAGAAGCCCTTGGAAGACCCGTACGTGCGCGTGGCCGTCACGATGCCGGGCACGTCCGTCACCTTCTGCCCGGCGAACGGGGATATCCGGGTCGTGCCCTGGACATCGTGGATGCGCACCGAGTCGGCGTGCGCGGGAGAGGTGAGGACGACGGCGGACGCCGCACTGCAGACGGCGGCGACGGTGAGCGCGGCGAGGCGCGCGGAAGACCTGCTCGGCAAGGGATTCCCTCCGGGGACGTACGTGAGCGCCGGGACGAGGGTGGAACGGGTGCGTGCCGGGCTCGTAGCCCTCTGTGACACGCGTAGAGCCGAGTGAACAGTTGTCCCCCCAACTTCTACGCGCGTCAATCTCCTGCCTGGGGTGGGGAGTTGTCAAGGTTTCGGCCATGTACGACGGCTTACGGAGAGATGAACCGGGCGGCATGGGTGGAAATCCGTCTAGGCTGAGCGGCTGAGCCCGATTCACGGTCCGAGGAGAACCAGCCGATGTCAGACAGCTCCCCCCTGCCGCCCGCGCGGCTGCACCCCGAAGCGGAGCTGGCGCGCGCCGCGCTGTCCACGCCGTTGCTCTCCCGCGCGGCCCGGCTCGCCCGCTGGGCCGGTCCCGAGACCCGCGTCGACGCGGGCGGCGGGCTGGCTGAGGAGCAGCTGTCGGCCGCCGCCGACCTGCTCGGACTCACCGGGGACGACGCCGCCGCGTACGCGAGCGAGGCATGGCGGGTCGCCGTCGACGCGGGGCTGGTCGAGATCGTGGACGAGGAGGCCGGCACCGTCCGGGCCGGCGAGGAGCTGGCGCTGCTCACCGGCGGCTCCCCGCAGGACGTGCTCACCGTCTGGCTCGCCGCGCTGGAGGCCGTCGTCGCCGACGCGGCCGTCCCCGACCTGGACGACCTGGTGGACGCGCTGGACGAGGGCGGCGAGGTCGATTTCTCGTCACTCGGCTGGGACCCGGAGGCCGAGGCGGACTTCCTCGACGGCGTCCTCGGCAACCTCTACCTGCTGACCGTCGGTGAGGGCGGCTCCGGTGAGGCCCCCGTCCCGCTGCCCGCCCTCGCGGCCTCCATGCTCGTGCCCGACGACATGGGCGAGCCCACCAACGACGTCCTGGAGCAGGTCTCCGACGCGATGATGCGACTGGACGACCAGTTCCGGGTGTTGGAGCCCGTCGGACTCGTGGAGTACCAGCCGGTGGACGAGGCCCTGATGACCGACGCCGACGAGGAGCCCGCGGCGCCCGTGGACGACACCGACGTCTCCCGCTACGGCATGGTCCGGCTGACCCCGCTCGGCGTGTACGGGCTGCGGGCCCGGCTGCTGGAGGCCGGGTTCGAGGCGCCCGCCGTCGGCGAGCTGGCCGACAAGGGCGCGGACGCGCTGCTCGACGGCACCGCCCGGTTCGGCCGGTCCGCCGCCCGGGCCGAGACCGAGCAGTGGCTCGGCCACCGCGAACCGCTCACGGCTGCACGGGAGTTGCTGGCGGCGGCCCGCGGTGCGGACCCGGGCGCCCCGCTGCGCAGGCTGCGCTGCCAGCAGGCGCTGTCGCTGGTGGGCGCCGAGGGCGAACCCGCGCTGCGGGAGGTGCTGGACGACCCCGAGCTGGGCGGTCTCGCCCGGGTGTGGCTGAGCGAGCGGGGCGCCGCGGACGTGCCGGCGCCGTCGCAGGAGATGGTGTTCTGGCTGACCGTCGACACGGTGGCCGCACAGCTCCAGGCCGAGGGCAACTCCGAGGAGTTGCAGACACTGGTGGAGGGGCTGGCCGCGCAGCACAGCGGGTTCTTCGCGGCGGCCTGGCGGGTGGAGCATCCCGCCGTCGCCGAGGTGCTGGACGCGATGGGCCGGCTGCACCCGGACAAGAAGGTGGCCAAGGAGGCACGGAAGGCGGCGTTCAAGGCGCGCTCCCAGCAGGGCGGTTGAGTGCCGGGCGAGTGAGGTGACCGGTGTGTGGGCCGGCCATGGTCCGCCGTGTACGGATTCATGGAACAGGTGCCCGCGTGGTGGCCCGGTGTTCAACTCCCGTTCACGAGTGGGCGGGAGCGTGTGCGCCGAACCGAGGCCCCCCACACTCCACGGCACGCACACCGTCGTCACAGGAGACACCATGTCGCTCACCCGCAGGGACTTCGCCACAAAATCCGCGATCACCGGTGCCGGGGTCGCCCTGGCGGGCAGCGTCGGCGCCCTCGCCACCGCGCCGAACGCCCTCGCCGCCACGGACACCGAGAGCGCCGAGGCCGAGTCCGCGAACGGGCACGGGGGCCACCACCACGGTGCCGGTTACGGCCCGCTGGTGCCCGACCCGGACGGCATCCTCGCGCTGCCCGCCGGCTTCACGTACGAGATCATCACGTACAGCGGCAAGACCAAGCTGGAGTCCGGTGAGTTCACCCCGTCCAACCACGACGGCACCGCCACCTTCGACGGCCCCCGCGGCGCCACCCTGCTCGTCAACAACCACGAGCTGGCCGGCGCCCGCGCCAACTGGCCGCACCCGGTGCCGCTGACCGAGGGCCTCGTCTACGACCCGGCGGCGGCCGGCGGCTGCACCGTCGTGGAGGTCCGCCGCGGCGGCCACGTCGCCGAGTGGGTGGGCATCGCCGGTACCGCCACCAACTGCGCGGGCGGCAGCACCCCGTGGGGCACCTGGCTGACCTGCGAGGAGACCGAGGACAAGGCCGGCAAGAACGGCTTCACCAAGGACCACGGCTACGTCTTCGAGGTCGACCCGGAGGACCGCCGGGCCAACCGCGACCCCAAGCCGATCAAGGCCCTCGGCCGCTACGCCCACGAGGCCGTCGTCGTCGACCCCAAGCGCGGCCACCTCTTCCTGACCGAGGACGCCTCCGGCCCCAACGGCCTCTTCTACCGCTGGACCCCGCCGCACGGCTTCCACCACGGCCGCGGCAGGCTGCGCACCCTCGCCGACGACGCGGGCGTGCTCCAGGCGTTCAAGTGCTTCGACTCCGGCGGCCAGTTCGTGGACGACCTGTCCCGCGCCACGAAGACCGGGACCGTCTACGGCGTCGACTGGGTGGACGTCCCCGACCGTGACGCCAGGACCGTCTCGGTGCGCAAGCAGTTCACCGACGGCCAGGTCACCCGCGCGCGCAAGCTGGAGGGCATGTGGTGGGGCGACGGCGGCGTCTACGTCGTCTCCTCCTTCGCCCGCCAGGAGAGCCCGGTCCAGCACGACGGCCAGGTCTGGTTCTACGACCCCAAGCGCCGCACGCTCACGCTGAAGGTGCTGCTCGGGGTGAACCCCGACCCGTCCAAGGACGGCGACTTCGACGGCCCCGACAACATCACCGTCTCCCCCTACGGCGGCCTCGTCATCGCCGAGGACGGCGAGGGCGTCCAGCACCTGTTCGGCGCCACCGAGAGCGGCCGGACCTATCCGATCGCCCGCAACGAGCTGAACATCGGCACCGCGGAGGAACCGGAGTACAGCGAGTTCACCGGCGTCACCTTCTCGCCCGACGGCAGGACCCTGTTCGCCAACATCCAGACCCCCGGCATCATGCTCGCCATCACCGGTCCCTGGAAGCGGCACAAGCGGTAGTTGATTCGATGGCCCGCCCCGCGGCCGTCCTCCTGAGGTGATGTACGTCCAGGTGCGCAGGCAGGACCTACTTCCACTCTTCATGGGGAGGCCGCGGGTTCGAATCCCGCCACCGGCTCCGACAGGCCGGTGCAGCTCAGAGGCAGAGCACCACGTCGGTTCCGCCGACCTCGATCTCTGGACACCGAAAACTCCCCGCACCTCCCGGTGCGCGGGCTGCGGCTACTTCTTTGGGCGCGATGCAACACGCGTACGGCCAGAGCGCGGCCGAAGTCGGCCGTGACGTCCACCGGCCGCATCCTGCGGACCTACGAGGCGGCCGGGGCCAGGAGCGCGATCCGCGCGACGGTGCTGACCGCCAGGCGCACGGCCGCCAGGCGTGAGGCGTTGAGCTGCACGCGGACCACCAGGCCGCGATCGGGGACTATCTCCGTTTAGGGCTGGATAAGGTACGGAGAGGGTCCCCGGTTTGCGAGGAGTGGGTGGATGACGCAGGGCAGGCCCATGCGCGCGGACGCTCGGCGGAACTACGAGCGGTTGCTGAAGGTGGCGGCGGAGGCATTCGCCGAGCATGGGGAGAACGCGTCACTCGACGACATCGCCAAACGGGCGGGCGTCGGCTCGGGCACGCTCTACCGGCAC
Organism: Streptomyces sp. NPDC053076; assembly: GCF_044546845.1. Lineage (NCBI taxonomy): Bacteria > Bacillati > Actinomycetota > Actinomycetes > Kitasatosporales > Streptomycetaceae > Streptomyces > Streptomyces sp. NPDC053076. Next base: position 1,287,788 of record NZ_JBITZL010000002.1, read on the forward strand.
TTCCCGACCCGGCAGGCGCTGCTGGAGGCGGCGTACGTGGAACGGATCGAAGCGCTGGGGGCGCGGGCCGACGAACTGGCGAAGGAGCTGCCGCCGGGCGAGGCACTCGATGAGTGGCTGCACGAGCTGGCCGTCGGCACGCTTCAGGTGCGGGGGATGAAGGCCCTGCTCGGCTCGGCGGTGACGGACGGCGGCGCGGCGGCGCTGACGGCGTGCGCGACCACGGTGAAGGGCGCGGTGGCCCGGCTGGTGGAGGCGGCGCAGGAGGCGGGCGTGCTGCGCGCGGACGTGGAGCCGATCGAGGTGCTGCGGCTGGCGCACGGCGTGGCTTCGGCCGCGGAGCTGGCGGGGGCGGGGGAACGGGAGGTCCGCCGCTATCTGACCCTGCTGACCGAAGGCATCCGACCCAGCTGACCTGATATCCGCGCCGACGGGACGGAGGGCTCACCGGCGCGGACAGGGTGCCGCCGCGCCCACCCGTGCCGCCCCAGCGGCACGACTGCCCGCAGCGGCGCCGGCGCCTCGAAGGCCGGGAACGGGACAGCTCCCCAGGGGCGCGCGGGGAACTGCGCGGCCGGCCATGGCGGGGCGGAAGCGGGGGGCGGGCCGTGACGATGACGGCGGGCCCCGGCGCGATTCCGCCGCGGGGAACTGCGCGGCCGGCCATGGCGGGGCGGAAGCGGGGGCGGGCTGTGACGATGACGGCGGGCCCCGGCGCGATTCCGCCGCGGGGAACTGCGCGGCCGGCCATGGCGGGGCGGAATCGGGGGGCGGCCGCGATGACGGCGGCGGGTCCCCGGCGCGGCTCCGGGGCATGTCCGCGTTACGGCGCCGCCGCTTCGGCCCACCGCTACAGCGCCCGCGCCCCCGGCTCGACCATGTTGCGAACGGTCCGCGCCTTCACGAACTCGCCCATCGCCGTCATGTCCCACTCGCCGGAGAACTGGCGGACGAGCTTGGCCATCAAGACGCCCGTCCGGGGCTCCGCGCCGGTGAGGTCGAAGCGGACCAGCTCCTCGCCCGTCGCCGAGTCGACCAGCCGGCAGTACGCCTTGGCGACCTCCGTGAACTTCTGCCCGGAGAACGAGTTGACGGTGAAGACCAGGCCGGTGACCTCCTGGGGGAGGCGGCCGAGATCCACCACGATGACCTCGTCGTCGCCACCGCCCTCACCGGTGAGGTTGTCACCGGAGTGCTTGACCGCGCCGTTCAGGATCGTCAGCTTGCCGAAGTAGCAGCTGTCGATGTGGTTGCGCTGCGGCCCGTAGGCCATGACCGAGGCGTCCAGGTCGATGTCCTTGCCGCGGAACGCGGGCTCCCAGCCGAGGCCCATCTGCACCCGGGACAGCAGGGGCCGGCCGCCCTTGACAAGGGACACCGTCTGGTTCTTCTGCAGGCTGACCCGGCCCTTGTCCAGGTTGATCTTCCCGGCGCCCGGTGCCGGGGCGGGCGCCGGGGCCACCGGCTGCGGCGGGGCGGCAGCGGCGGCCGGCTGCTGCGGAGCCGTGGCGGCGGGGGCGGCCGGAGCCGTGGCGGCGGGGGCGGCCGGAGCAGCGGCCGGTTCCTCCACCGTCACGCCGAAGTCGGTGGCGATCCCCGCGAGCCCGTCGGCGTACCCCTGGCCGACGGCCCGGGCCTTCCACTGGCCGCCCCTGCGGTAGACCTCCACGACCACCAGCGCGGTCTCGGTGCCGAGCTGCGGCGGGGTGAACGTCGCCAGCACGGCGCCGCCGTCCGCCTCCCGGATCGTGGCCGTCGGCTCGATGCCCTGGAAGGTCTGGCCGGCGGCGTCCGGGCTGGCCGTGACGACGATCTTCTCGATCTCCGGCGGCACCGCGGCGGTGTCGACGGTGACCGCGTCCGGAGCCGTGCCGCCGCCGGAGCGGTACGTCACGCCCGGGCCCGTGGGCTGGTTGTAGAAGATGAAGTCCTCGTCGGAACGCACCTTGCCGTCGGCGGTGAGCAGCAGGCCCGACACGTCGAGCCGCACCGGAGCGGAGACGTCCACCGTCACGCGCGCGGCCGAGAGAGGGATGTTCGAGCCAGGGGTCATAGCTGTCATGCCGGGTGAACGAATGACACCGCTTTACCGTTCCCTTACCGGCCGAACGGCTGACGCCCCCGCGTCGCTTCCGCCGGCCGGACGGCTGACGCCCCCGCGTCGCTCCGTCGGCCGGACGGCTGACGCCCGCGAACGTCGCTCCGTCGGCCGGACGGCTGACGCCTGCGAACGTCGCCCCGTCGGCCGGACGGCTGACGCCCCCGCGTCGCTTTCGTCGGCCGGTCCGCTTACGGCACCACGACGATCTTCCGCCCGACCCCGGACGCGAACTGCTCCAGCGCCTGCGGGTACCGCTCCAGCGGGATCCGGTCGCTGATGAACACCTCGGGGTCCAGGACGCCGTTCGCGAACAGCTCCGCCGCCCGCTCGAAGCTGTGCAGCACGGCCATGGAACCGGTGATCGTGATCTCCTGGTTGTAGATCCGGTACGGGTCGATCGTCACCCGGGTCGCGTAGTCGGCCACCCCGAACTGCAGGAAGGTGCCCGCCTTCGCCACCCGGTCCAGGCCGTCCTGGATCGCCGCCGCGTTGCCGGTCGCGTCGACCACCACGTCCCAGCCGCGCGGCCGGTCCAGCTCGTCCGCGCTGCCGGCCGCCCCCGAGACGCCGAGCCGGCGGGCCGTCTCCAACCGGGCCGGGTTGATGTCGACCACGTCCACGCTCGCGGCACCGGTCCGCTTGGCCAGCTCCAGCATCATCAGGCCCATGGTCCCGGAGCCGTAGATCAGCACGTGGGCGCCCAGACGGGACCGGAGCACGTCGTACCCGCGTACCGCACAGGACAGGGGCTCCACCAGGGCCGCGTCCTCGGTGCGCACGTGCTCGGGCAGCTTCACGCAGTTGGCCACGGGGGCGAGTGCGTACCGCGCGGCCCCGCCCGCCGTCGTCACGCCGATCGCCGCCCACCGCTCGCACAGGTTGTTGTGGCCGGTACGGCAGTACCGGCACTCGTAGCAGTAGAGCGAGGGGTCCACGGCCACCCGGTCGCCGAGCGCCACCTCGGTGACCTGGGTGCCGACCCCGACGACCTCGCCGGCGAACTCGTGCCCGGGGACGATCGGCAGCTTGGGCGCGAACTCGCCCTGGAGGATGTGCAGATCCGTGCCGCACAGGCCGCAGGCGGCGACCTCGACGACGACCTCGCGCGGCCCTGGCGTCGGGTCGGGGACCTCGGTGACGACGGCACGGCCCACGGACTCGATGACGGCGGCCTTCATTTCACGGCTCCCAATGACAGGCCCTGGACCAGCTTGTCCTGGGCGGCGAACCCCGCGGCGAGCACCGGCAGGGAGATGACGAGCGACGCGGCGCACACCTTGGCCAGGAACAGGCCCTGGCTGGTGATGAAGCCGGTCAGGAAGACGGGGGCGGTCTCGGCGACCACGCCCGTGAGGACCCGGGCGAACAACAGCTCGTTCCAGCTGAAGATGAAGCAGATCAGGGCGGTGGCGGCGATGCCGGGCAGGGCGATCGGGGCCACCACGCGCGCGAGGATCGTCGGCAGCCGGGCGCCGTCGATCTGCGCCGCCTCGATCACCGCCACCGGGACCTCGGCGAGGAACGACTGCATCATCCACACCGCGATCGGCAGGTTCATGGAGGTGTAGAGGATGACCAGGAACCAGATGTTGTCCAGCATCCCGGTGTTCTTCGCGAACAGGTAGATCGGCAGCAGGCCGGCCACGACCGGCAGCATCTTCGTGGACAGGAAGAAGAACAGGACGTCCGTCCACTTGCGCACCCGCCGGATCGACAGCGCGTACGCCGCCGGCAGGGCGAGGAGCAGCACACAGAGCGTCGAGACCAGCGACGCGACCGTCGAGTTGACCAGCGCCGGCCAGGGGCTCGCCCCGCCGCCGCTGCCGAAGAACTCGCGGTAGCCGTCCAGGGTGAGGGCGGCACCGAAGGAGGGCGGGTTGGTCGCCGCGTCCGCCTCGGAGTGGAAGGACGTCAGCGCCATCCAGGCGATGGGCAGGAAGAAGACGATCCCGGCCAGCCAGGCCACCAGGCCCATGCCCAGGCCCCGGTGTTTTCTGATCGTCACGGCGATGCCGCTCATGCGCGGGACACCTCCTCGCGGAACAGGGACGACACCACGCGCAGGGCGAAGGTCGCGATGATGATCGAGCCGATGACCACCAGGACGCCGGCGGCCGAGGCGAGGCCGTTCTCGTGGGCCTGGTAGAAGCTCTGGTAGACGGTGTAGGGAAGGTTGGCGGTGCCCAGGCCGCCGGACGTGATCGTGAAGACCGCGTCGAAGTTCTGGACGATGTAGATCGAGCCCAGCAGGGCGCCGAGTTCGAGGTAGCGGCGCAGGTGCGGGAGCGTCAGATGGCGGAAGACCTGCCAGTCGCTCGCGCCGTCCACGCGCGCGGCCTCGATCTGCTGGGGGTCACGGCTCTGTAGCCCGGCGAGCAGGATCAGCATCATGAAGGGCGTCCACTGCCAGACCAGGGATGCCTCGACCGCCAGCAGCGGGGTGTGCGAGATCCAGTCGGGCTGGGGGCCGCCGACGTAGTGCAGCAGACCGTTGAGCAGGCCGTATTCGGGGTTGTAGAGAACGTGCTTCCAGAGCAGGGCGGCGGCCACCGGGACCACCAGGAAGGGGGCGATCAGCAGAGTGCGGACGATGCCCCGGCCGCGGAACCTGCGGTCCAGCAGCAGTGCCAGCGCCAGGCCGAGGAGCAGGCTGACGAGGACCACCGTGACCGTCAGCAGCACGGTCGTCCACACCGAATGGCGCAGGTCCGTGTCGGTCAGCACCTGGCGGTAGTTGTCGAGACCGGTGAAGTGACGGGCCTTTGGGTAGAGGGCGTTCCAGTCGAAGAAGGAGATCACCAGCGTGGCCACGAACGGCAGCTGGGTCACCACGATCATGAAGACGAGGGCGGGCAGGAGAGGCGCCCGGGTGGACCAGGCGCGCAGGCGGGCGGAGGGCTGCCGGGTGGCGCCTGCCGGTGTCGCCGCGCGGGGGGCTGTCGTCGCGGTCATCGTCCCTCGTACTCCTTGGAGATCCGCTCGGCGAGTCGCTGGGACTTCTTCAGGGCCGAGTCCGTGGACTGCCGTCCGGCGATGGCCGAACTGATCTCCTGGGAGACCTTGGTGCCCAGATCGGTGAACTCGGGGATGCCGACGAACTGGATGCCGGGCGCGGGGCGCTGCTGTACGCCGGGGTCGTTGGGGCGGCTGTTCTCGATGGCCTCCCTGGTCATCTCCTGGAAGGCGGCGGCGGATGTGCGGTAAGCGGCGTTGGTGTACGTCGACGCCCGCTTGCCCGCCGGGACGTTCGACCAGCCGCTGGTCCGGCCCACCAACTGCTCGTAGCCCTTGCTGGACGCCCAGGAGACGAACTTCCATGCCTTGTCCGGGTTGCGGGACGCCTTCTGGATGCCCCAGGCCCAGGTGTAGAGCCAGCCGGAGGACTTCGTCCTCTCCACGGGCGCGGGGGCGTAGCCGAGCCTGCCCTTGACCGGTGAGCCCTTCGCCTCCAGCAGGCCGGCCGCGGAGGTCGCGTCGTACCACATGGCGACCTTGCCCTGGGTCATGTTGTTGAGGCACTCGGCGAAGCCCGACTGGGCGGCGCCGGACTCGCCGTGCTCGCGGACGAGGTCGACGTAGAACTTCGTCGCCTTCTTGAAGGCGGGGGAGTCGAGCCGGGCCCTCCAGTCCTTGTCGAACCAGGTGCCTCCGAAGGTGTTCACGACGGTGGTCAGCGGTGCCATCAGCTCGCCCCAGCCGGGCAGTCCCCGCAGGCAGATGCCCCGCATGCCGGAGCGGGCGCCGTCCGTCTCGGCCGCGAGGTCGGCCACCTGCTGCCAGGTGGGGTGGGCGGGCATCGTCAGGCCCTTCGCCGCGAAGACGTCCTTGCGGTACATGAGGAAGGACGACTCGCCGTAGAAGGGCTGGCCGTAGAGCTTGCCGTCGTCGCCGGTCAGGGACTCGCGCATCGGCTCGAGGACGTCCGGCTCGTCGTACGACGTGTCCTTCGCGACGTATGAGTTCATCTCGCGCAGCCAGCCGTTGCGGGCGTAGATCGGTATCTCGTAGTTGGACAGCGTGGCGACGTCGTACTGGCCGGCCTGGTTGGCGAAGTCCTGGCTGATCTTGTCGCGGACGTCGTTCTCGGGCAGGACCGTGAAGTTGACCTTGATGCCGGTCTCCTTGGTGAAGTGGGCGGCGGTCAGCTTCTGCAACTCGGTCATCTGCGGGTTGTTGACCATCAGGACGTTGATGGCGTCGCCGCCGGAACCGGTCCCGCCCGCGCCGGCCCAGCAGCCGGAGAGCAGCGGGGCGAGCAGCGTCCCAACGGCGGCCGCGACGAGCGTGGCTCGCGGCCTCCGTCGGCTCGGGGTGCGCATGGATCGCTCCTGGAGGTATGAGGGCATGAACGGGAGATATATGGAGATAATGGGCGCTCATGGGTAGGGGGCGCCCCCGAGGGGTGGGGGTCGGCAGGTCAGGCCCGGATGATCAGACCCGGATGACCTGGGGGCCCAGCAGGGAATAACGATGGGCCTCCGCGGCCGGCAGGAGGGTACTGGTCACGATCGTCTCCAGTGCGCCGATCTCCGCGAAGCGGCAGAAGCTGACCGCGCCGAACTTGGTGTGCACGCCCGCGAAGACCGTGCGGCGGGCGGCCCGGACGGCCTGCGCCTTCACCTCGCTCACCGCGGGGTCGGGGGTGGTCAGGCCGTACTCGCGGGAGATGCCGTTGGCCCCGATGTAGGCGAGGTCGATCACGAAACCGGCCAGCATCTTCGTCGTCCAGTGGTCGACGGTGGCCAGCGTGCCCGGGCGGACCCGGCCGCCGAGCAGCAGCACGGAGATCTGGTCCGCCTCCGCGAGGGCGCCCGCGATCGGCAGGGACGCGGTGACCACGGTCAGCGGCCGGTCCCTCGGCAGGGTCTCGGCGATGAGCTGGGGGGTGAAGCCCTCGTCGACGAAGACCGTCTCGGCGTCGCCCAGCAGGCCGGCCGCCGCGGCGGCGATCCGGCGCTTCTCGGGCACATGGCTGGTCGCACGGAAGGCGAGCGTCGTCTCGAAGCCGGCGCTCTCCACCGGATAGGCGCCGCCATGGGTGCGGCGGACCAGGCCATGGTCCTCCAGAGCGCGCAGGTCGCGCCGGATGGTCTCCTTGGCCACGCGCAGTTCGGTGGCGAGCGCGGTGACGTCCACCGAGCCGGTGGCGCGCGCGGCCCGTACGATCTCGCGGCGGCGCTCCTCGGTGGTCCACATGCTGATGTCGTCACCCACTTCCCCGCGGAACTGCCCGTTCGGGCCCATGGGGCAAGTTCTACCGCCGGTGCGCGACGCTGACCAGGTCTGTTGGGTGCCCGATCCTGCCCGCTTGTGCCCGTTCCGCGGGTACCGTGCCCGCCGCGGACCTGCGCGGCTGTCCGGAGCGGAGTGGGATCGGGCACGGTGGATGCCCGGACATGGCGGCGGGCGGGCCCGTTCGGTGCCCGCCCGCGCGCGTGAGGCTTCCCTGCCGGCTGCCGGAGGCAGCCGAACGGCTCAGTACGGCCAGATCGGCGGGTCGTTCACGAAGTGCCCGCCCAGGCGGCTGTGGGCCGGGTTCTCCGGGTCCAGTTCGCCGTGCTCGGCGATGAGCTTCCCGGCGTACGGCTCGGAGTCGTCCCGCGGCTCGTAGCCCAGCGCCCGCGCGCTGGTCAGGTCCCACCACAGGCGGGTGTTGGCGGAGGAGCCGTGGACGACCGTGTGGCCGACCTCCTCGGCGGTCAGCGCCGCGTGGAAGAGGCGGGCGCCGTCGGCCGGGCTCATCCACACCGAGAGCATGCGGACGCTGGTGGGCTCCGGGAAGCAGGAGCCGATGCGCACGGAGACGGTCTCCAGGCCGTGCTTGTCCCAGTAGAGCTGGGCCAGGTCCTCGCCGAAGGACTTCGACAGGCCGTAGTAGGTGTCCGGCCGGCGCGGGGTGTCGACCGGGATCAGCGGCTCGCCCGCGCGCGGGGCCGGCGTAAAGCCGACGGCGTGGTTGGAGGAGGCGAAGACGATCCGCGGCACCCCCTCCTGACGTGCGGCCTCGTACAGGTTGTAGGTGCCCTCGATGTTCGACTTCAGGATCTTCTCGAAGGGCGCTTCCAGGGAGATGCCCGCGAGGTGCAGGATCGCGTCCACGCCCCGCACCGCCTCGCGCAGCGCCTCCCGGTCGCCGAGGTCCGCGGTGATCGCGTCCGGCTCGCTCTCGATCGGACGGACGTCGAACAGGCGCAGTGTGTAGCCGTACTCCGGCAGCAGGGACCGCATCAGGGTGCCGAGCCCGCCGGCGGCGCCGGTGAGCAGGACGGTGCGGGGAGCGGGCATCCTTCGGTCTCCTTGATGTCCTTGAGCCAACGGCCTCATGCGTAGACAGGGTTCACATTCATGGACACGCTAGGGAGGGCCGATGTGCCCCGTCAAGTGGGCCCCGACAGGGGGGAAATCCGGTGCCGTGTTGCCGGTTCGCCCGCTTGACCCGCTCCGATACCGGCCCGTAGCGTGAAGCCGTTCAGAAATATAGACGACGATCAGAAGCATGCACCGACAGGGAGCGCCTGTGACGCCAGCCCCTCTCGCCGCCCGGCTCCGCGAGCCGAGCGGGCCGCTCTTCTTCCCCGTCACGGCCTACGGCCCCGGCGGCCCACTCGACCTGGACGTCTACCGCACCCATGTGCGCCAGGGTGTCGCTGCCGGTGCCGCCGCCGTCTTCGCCTGCTGCGGTACCGGGGAGTTCCACGCGCTGCTGCCCGAGGAGTTCGAGGCGTGCGTCCGGGTGGCCGTCGAGGCGACCGGAGGCCGCGTCCCGGTCGTGGCGGGCGCCGGCTACGGCACCGCCCTCGCCGTCCGCTATGCCCGGCTCGCCGCCGACGCGGGCGCCGACGGCCTCCTCGCCATGCCGCCGTATCTCGTGCACGCGGGTCAGGAAGGCCTGCTGCGGCACTACCGTGAGGTCGCCGCGGCCACCGCCCTGCCGGTGATCGTCTACCAGCGCGACAACGCCGTCTTCACCCCGCGGACGGTGGTGGAACTCGCCCGCACCGAGGGGATCACCGGCCTCAAGGACGGCCTGGGCGACCTCGGCCTGATGCAGCAGATCGTCAGCGCCGTCCGCACGGAGGTCCCGGGCGACTTCCTGTACTTCAACGGTCTGCCCACCGCGGAGCAGACCCAGCTCGCGTACCACGCCCTCGGCGTCACCCTGTACTCCTCGGCCGTCTTCTGCTTCGCCCCCGAGATCGCCCTCGCCTACCACCGGGCCCTGACCACGGGCGACGCGGCGACCCTGCGGCGTCTCCTGGACGGCTTCTACCGCCCGTTCGTGGAACTGCGCGCCCAGGGCCACGGCTACGCCGTCTCCCTCGTCAAGGCGGGCGTACGGCTGCGCGGCCTGGACGTCGGCGAGGTCCGGCCCCCGCTGTACGAGCCGGCCGAGGAGCACGTCAAACAGCTCGCCCAGCTGATCGAGCGGGGACTCGCCCTCCTGGAGGAGGGCGAGTGAGCGGGCAGGGGTCGGCTCAGTTGGAGGAGGCACGTGAGCGGGCAGGCTCGGCCCAGTTGGAGGAGGGCGCGTGAGCGGGCATGGTTCGGTCGGGGAAAGGGGGGCGCGTGAGCTGGCACGGCTCGGCCCAACCGGAGGTGGACGCGTGAGCGGGCATGGTTCGGTCCGGGAGAGGGAGGGCGCGTGAAGGCATCGGCGTTCGTCTACCCCTGGGACGTCAACGGCGACCCCGAGGCGCCCGCGCGCATCGCCGGGCTCGGCGTCGGGCAGGTCACGCTCGCCGCCGCCTACCACTCCACCCGGGCGCTGACCCCGCGCCACCCGCGCCACCGCATCGTCACCGCCGAGTACGCGGCCGTCCTGTACCCGCCGGGCGGCCGATGGGCGGGCCGCGGCCTGCGGCCCTACCCCGCCGGCCGCTGGGCCCCCGGTAACGCCTACGGCCAGGCCGCCGAGGCTCTCGCCGCGGCCGGCCTGGAAGTGCACACCTGGGTCGTGCTCGCCCACAACTCCCGGCTGGGCGCCGAACACCCCGACACCTCGGTCGTGAACGCGTACGGCGACCGCTACCCGTGGGCGCCCTGCATCGCCCAGCCCGCCACGCGCGCGTACCTGACCGACCTGGCCGCCGAGGCCGCCGTACGCCCCGGCGCGCAGGGCACCGAACTGGAGTCCCTCGGCTGGTACGGGTTGCAGCACCTGCACGCCCACGACAAGATCTCGGGCGTCGGCCTCGGGGACGCCGGGCAGTACCTGATGTCGCTGTGCTTCTGCCCGTCCTGCCGCAACGGCTACGGCGAACGGGGCCTGGACGCCGACGCGCTGGCGGCGGCCGTACGCGAGGCGCTGGAACCGCTGTGGCGCGGCACGGCCGGCGACGACGGCTGGCCCACCGTCGGGAAGCTGCTCGGCGAGGACACGGCGACCGCCACGCGCGCGTGGCGCGACACCACCGCCCGCACCCTCCAGGAGGAGGCCGTCGCCGCCGTCCGCGCCGCCGCACCCGAGGGCTTCCGCGTCCTGCTGCACGCCGACCCGGTCTCCTACCACTGCGGCGCCAACGTGGGCGTCGACCCCGCCCACATCCTGTCCGTGGCCGACGGAGTGGTGGTGCCCTGCACGGGCGGTACGGCCCTGCTGGCGCCCTTCGCCGGGCACGCGCCGGAGGGGACGGTGCTGGCCGCCAACCTCACCGTCGTCACGGGCATGGGCGGCAGCCCCGGCACGCTCGCGGCGGACGCGGCACGCGCGCGTGCCGACGGCGCGACGGAACTGAGGCTGTATCACGCCGGGTTGGCGTCGGACGGGGACCTCGCCGCGGTGCGCGCGGCACTGTCCGCCCGCTGACGCAGCAGGGCGGCCGTCCCCAGCAGTGCCAGGCCGTAGCACGGCAGCAGCAGCCCGGGACCGGCCAGTTCCACCAGGCCGGCGCCGACGGCCAGCCCGAGCACGTTGGGGGTGAACATCAGCGTGTTGGCGGTCGCCGTCGCCCGGCCGAGCAGCGGCCCGGGGGTCTCGTGCTGGACCGCGGTGAGCGCGGCGATCAGCACACAGGGCAGCCCCAGACCGCTCGCCACGCCGGACGCGAGCGCCACCGGGTCCCACGGCACGACCCGCGCCACCACCGCGGCCCCCGTCAGCGCGATCCCGGCCGCCGCGAACCGCCGCCCGCCCAGCCGCCGCAGCGCCGGCCCGGCGAGCAGCCCGGCGGCCACCGAACCGACGCCTTGTGCGGCGTACAGCACGCCCAGATAGGCGGGGGAGTGGCCCAGCCGGTCGACCACGGCGTAGCCCGTCGGGCTGCTCAGCGAGGCGAGCAGCATGGTGGCACCGCCCGCCCGGACCAGCGGGCGCAGCCCCGGGTGCCCCCACAGCCGGCGGGCGCCCTCGGCGGTCTCCCGCCACCAGTCGGCGCCGGACCTGACGGGCCGCTCCTCGCGCACCCGGATCAGGCCGCAGACCCCGGCCGCGAGCACGAAGCTCACCGCGTCCAGACAGGCCACGGCCGGGCCTCCACAGGCCGCGTAGAGCCCCGCGCCGGTCAGCGGGGCGACGAGCTTCATGCCCTCGGTGACCGTCATCCGCAGCCCGTTGAAGTCGCCCAGGAGGTCGGCACCGACGGCGGTGGTGACCAGCGCCGACTCGGCGGCGTCATGGACCGTACCGGCGGCCCCGTACACCAGCAGGACGGCGTACAGCAGCCACAGGCGGCCGGGGGAGTCGACGGCGAAGAGGGTGAGGAGCAGCGCCGCGAGCCCCAGGTTCAGCGTGATGAGCAGGGGCACCCGGCGAACCCGGTCGGCGAGCGTGCCGAGCGCCGGTCCGGCCAGGGTGGGCACCCACATCGCGAGTACGCACAGGGCGGCCAGACCGTCGGAGCCGGTCATGTCCTTCACCCACACGCCCGACGCCAGCCACAGCGAGGAGGTGCCGAAGCCGGACACCACCACCGCCGCCAGATACAGCCCCGCGTTGCGGTCCCGCAACACGCGCAGCACGGTCGAAGAGGTCGTCATGCCCGCTCATCGTGCGTCTAAGGCGGGCGTGCCGGGATCGGGAAGATGCCCCGGTTCCCGGGCCGTGCGCGGTGGCGGCCGGTCGGGCGTCGTGAGTCCGGCCGCGGCGACCGATTGCTGCCGGGCCGGTGCGGTGGCGGGGATCAGGGGTGGTGGGGGTGCGGTGCGGTGGTGAGAGTGGCCGTTCGGTGGCGGGGGCCAGGCGTCCTGAGTGCCGTTGCGATCGTGGGAGTGGCCGTGCGCGGTGGCGGCGGGTCGGGCGTCGTGAGTCCGGCCGCGGCGACCGATTGCTGCCGGGCCGGTGCGGTGGCGGGGATCAGGGGCGGTGGCGGGGATCAGGAGTGGTGGGGGCGTGGTGGTGGGGGAGTGGCCGTTCGCGGTGGTGGTGGGCCGCAGGCCGCCGGGGCGTCGGGGCGGCGGCGGTGGGGGCCCTTAAGGTTGCCGGCGGTGCGGCGGTGCGGCGGTGCGGCGGTGCGGCGGTGCGGCGGTGCGGCGGTGCGGCGGTGCGGTGGTGCGGTGGTGCGGTGGTGTGGCGGTGCGGTGGTGTGGCGCCGATGAGTTCGCGGGGGTCGGCCGGTCAGTCCTTCGTACGGCACGTACGCGTCACTGGAGGAGTGCGCCATGACCATCGCCGATCTCGGCCCGCAGACCGACATCGTGGCCCGGCTCGCCGAAGCCGTCACCGAGGAGCAGCTGACGGCCGCCACACCCTGCCCGGGCTGCGCGGTGCGCAACCTGCTGGGCCACGTGCTGTCGCTGTCCGTGGCCTTCCGGGACGCCGCCCGCAAGGAGCTGGGCGCGACGACCGACACCAGCCCGAACTCCGCGCCCTGGGACCTCGACCCCGGCTGGCGCGAGCGGCTTCCCGAGGCGCTGGACGAGCTGGCCGCCGCCTGGCGTGACCCGGCCGCCTGGACCGGCGACACCCGCGCCGGCGGGGTGGATCTGCCGGGTGCGGTCGCCGGTGCGGTCGTCGCCGACGAGCTGGTGATCCACGGCTGGGACCTGGCCCGCGCCACCGGCCAGGACTACGCCCCCGACCCGGCGGCCCTGGCGTCGGCCCACGGCTTCCTGCTGGCCGCGGCCGACGCACCGGAACGCGCCGACGGCCTGTTCGGCCCGGTGGTACCGGTCCCGGCGGGCGCGTCGCTGCTCGACCGGGCGGTGGCACTGAGCGGACGGGATCCGGGGTGGCGGCCGTAGGGGCCCGCCCTGGAGGGGATGCGCCCACCTCCGAGGGGACCGCCCCGGAGGGGATGCGCCCGCCCCGGAGGGGATGCGCCCGCCCTGGAGGGGACCGCCCTGGAGGGGACCCGCCCCGGAGGGGATGCGCCCGTCCCCGAGGGGACCCGCCCCGGAGGGACGTGCCCGTACCGGAGTGCTTGAACGAGCGCCGTCGCGGGTGGGCAGGCATGATCGGATGACCGGATGCTCGTCATTCCGGAGCAGGGCCGCGACCCGCCTCGCACCCGTGGCCCGCGCACGCATCGGTCGGCCCAGAGCTACGGAGGAAGCCGCAATGGACGAGCACTACGTGTGGGTGACGACGCGCCGTCTTCAGCCGGGCACGCTGGAGGAGTTCGAAAGGGCATGGCGCCCTGCCCCCGCCCCGCAGGGCCTGCGCCGCGCCTACGCGTACTGGTCCGAGGACGGACAGGAGGTCACCGGGGTGTCGTTCTGGGACTCCCGGGACGCCTGCGACTCCTGGCGGACCTCCGACCCGGAGGCACAGCGGCGCGCGGCCATGGCCCCGTACGTCGTGGAGGAACGCGAAGGCTTCTACCGCGGCCGTGAACTCACCGTTCCGGACGCCGGGCGTGGATGACCGCGGGGTGTCGGCATGAGCGAGATCGTCATCGTGTATGAACTGGACCAGCCGGTGGCCGACGCCCAACGGCGCCCCCACCGGGTGCACGCGGCACCCGCCGCCCCCGACAGGCCCGACGTGGTGGGACCACGGACACTGTGCGGCAGGGACACCTTCGCCATGGCGAGGGCCCGCTCGACGCCCCCCGGGGTCCCCGGTACACCGTGGTACCCCGTGGAGTACGCGTCCGTGGTCTGCCCCGACTGCGACGCCGTGATGGAGATCTGACCGGAACCCGGCGGCGAGGACCGCACTTGGTGAAACGAGCCGGAGCGCGGTGCGAGGCGCCGTACGCTCCCTGCTATGCCGCTCACCCTCACCGTCCTCGGCACCGCCTCGCCGCACCCGGGCCCCGACCGCCCCTGCTCGGGACACCTGGTGTCCGGTGGCGGCGCCGAGGTGTGGGTGGACGCGGGGCCCGGCACGTTCGCCGCGTTGCAGCGGCACACGGATCCCGCCCGGCTCACCGCGATCTGGATCTCGCATCTGCACGCCGACCACAGCGCCGACCTGCTCGCCGCCGCCTACGCGTTCGCCTTCGGCGGCATGACCCCGCCCGCGCCGATCCCGGTGTACGCGCCCCAGGACTGCGCACGCCGGCTGGCCGGCTTCTTCGGCCGCCCGGACGTCGGCTTCCTGAAGGGCGTCTTCGACTTCCGGGCCCTGTACGACGGGCACGAGGTCCGGCACTGGAACCTCCGCCTGACCGCCCGCGCCGTCGCCCACGGCACCGAGGCGTACGGGTTGCGCGCCGAGTGCCAGGGCAGCGTGCTGGCGTACTCGGGAGACAGCGGGCCCTGCGCCGCGCTCACCGAACTCGCCGCCGGCGCGGACCTGTTCCTGTGCGAGGCGGACATCGACGAGCATCGCGATGGCGAACAAGCCCGGCAGGTCCATCTGACGCCCGAGGACGCCGGCCGTATCGCCCGTGACGCGCGGGTGCGCGAGCTGCTCATCACCCATGTCGGCCCCACGCTCACCCGTGCGGCGGCCACCGGCCGCGCGGCGGTGGCCGCCGGCCGGCCCACGTACGCCGCCGTCGAGGGCGAAACCCGCACCGTCTGAGCCGCCCGCCCCCGGCGGCCCCGGCTTCCTCTGCCAGAAGCATCGACTGTCAGAAGCATTGACGAAAGACGCGCCCCCTCCTACCTTCAACGCGTCGTACTTCATACGTCATATATGAGACGCGATATGTGAGATCCGAGAGGGCCGCATGACCTCTGTGCCCACACCGATCCCGTCCCGCACGCAGTACGTGCTGGACGCGATCAGACACCGCATCCTCACCGGTCGGCTGACGCCCGGTCAGGCCCTGGTCGAGACCGAGCTGGCCGCGCAGTTCGGGGTCTCCAAGACCCCGGTGCGGGAGGCGCTGAAGACCCTCGCCGGGACCGGACTGGTCGTGATGAGCCAGTACAAGGGCGTCACGGTGCGCATGGTGGACGCGGACATGGCGCGGGAGGTCTACGACGTGCGGCTGCTGCTCGAACCCGAGGCCCTGCGCAGAGCCGTCCGGCGCGGGGCCTGCCTCGACGCCGCCCGCGACGCGCTGACCCGAGCCGACGACGTCACCGACACCGCCGAACGCTCCCTCGCCAACCGGGAGTTCCACCGCGCCCTGTACCTGCCGTGCGGCAACCCGCTGCTCGGCCGGATGCTGGACGAGGTCCGTGACCAGGCCGCCCTCGTCTCCACCGTCGCCTGGGCCGCCGACCCCTCCTGGGAGCGGGAGGCGGCCGAGCACCGGGAGATCCTGCGCCTGGCGGCGGACGGTGACGCGGACGGCGCCGCCGGTGCCCTGCACGCCCACATCGCGTCCTTCGTACGCCGTGCGTTCCCCGAGTCCCTCCCCGTGGAAGACGAGCGATGAGCAGCGTGCCGTTCGAGACCCAACGGGCCGCCCTGGCCGACGTGGTGGCCATTCCGGTGACCCCCTTCGCCGCGGACGGCTCCGTCGACACCGGCGCCCACCGGACCCTGCTGCGGCGCCTGCTCGACGGCGGCATCAGCACCCTCACCCCGAACGGCAACACCGGCGAGTTCTACGCCCTCACCCCCGAGGAGCGCCGCCTGGTCGCCGAGACGACCGTGGACGAGGCCGGCGACCGCGCCACGATCCTGGCCGGCGTGGGCCACGACCTGCCCACCGCGATCGCCTCCGCCCGGCACGCCCGCGACCTCGGCGCCGGGATGATCATGATCCACCAGCCGGTGCACCCCTATGTCTCGGCGGCCGGCTGGGTCGACTACCACCGTGCGATCGCCGAAGCCGTCCCCGGACTGGGTGTGGTGCCGTACCTCCGCGACGACCGGCTGCCCGGCGCCCGTCTCGCCGAACTCGCCGGCCACTGCCCGAACGTCATCGGCGTGAAGTACGCCGTGCCGGACGCCACCCGGTTCGCGGCCTTCGCCCGGGACGCCGGCCTGGACCGCTTCGTGTGGGTGGCCGGCCTCGCCGAACCCTACGCGCCCTCCTACTTCTCCGCGGGCGCCACCGGTTTCACCTCCGGGCTGGTGAACGTCGCCCCGGCCGTCTCGCTCGACATGAGGGAGGCGCTCCGATCCGGTGACTACCCGGCCGCCATGAAGGTCTGGGAGCGGATCCGCCGCTTCGAGGAACTGCGTGCCGCGCGCGGCAGCGCCGACAACGTCACCGTCGTCAAGGAGGCCCTCGCCTCCCTCGGGCTGTGCCGCCGGGACGTCCGCCCGCCGAGCAGGCCGCTGCCCGAGGACGAGCGCGCCGAGGTCGCCGCCATCGCCGCGGGATGGCCCGCATGAAGCGGCCGGAGCAGCTCAGAAGCCACCAGTGGTACGGCACCGACGGCCTGCGTTCCTTCAGTCACCGCGCGCGTACCCGCCAGCTCGGCTACCTGCCCGAGGAGCACCTCGGCAAGCCGGTCATCGCCATCCTCAACACCTGGTCCGACATCAACCCCTGCCATGTCCATCTGCGCGACCGCGCCCAGGCCGTCAAGCGGGGGGTGTGGCAGGCGGGCGGCTTCCCGCTCGAATTCCCGGTCTCCACCCTCAGCGAGACGTTCCAGAAGCCGACCCCCATGCTGTACCGCAACCTGCTCGCGATGGAGACCGAGGAACTGCTGCGCTCGTACCCGGTGGACGGGGCGGTGCTCATGGGCGGCTGCGACAAGTCCACGCCCGCGCTGTTGATGGGCGCCGCCTCCGTCGACCTGCCCGCCGTCTTCGTGCCCGCGGGCCCCATGCTGCCCGGGCACTGGCGCGGCGAAGTCCTCGGCTCCGGCACCGACATGTGGAAGTACTGGGACGACAAGCGGGCCGGCCTCATCGGTGACTGCGAGATGGCCGAGCTGGAGAGCGGGCTGGCCCGTTCGCCCGGCCACTGCATGACGATGGGCACGGCGTCCACGCTCACCGCCGCGGCCGAGGCCCTCGGGGTGACCGTGCCGGGCGCGTCCAGCATCCCGGCGGTGGACTCCGGGCACGACCGGATGGCCGCGCGAGCGGGCCTGACCGTCGTCGAACTGGTCCACCGGGACCGGAAGCTGTCCGACGTCCTCACCCGGGAGTCCTTCGAGGACGCCGTCACCACCGTGCTCGGCCTCGGCGGCTCCACCAACGCCGTGATCCACCTGATCGCCATGGCCGGCCGGGCGGGCGTACGGCTCACCCTGGACGACTTCGACCGCATCGCCCGCACGGTCCCGGTCCTGGCCGACGTCCGCCCCGGCGGACAGCGGTACCTGATGGAGGACTTCCACTTCGCGGGCGGCCTGCCGGGCTTCCTCTCCCGGATCCCCGACCTGCTCCACCTGGACCGGCCGACGGTCTCGTACGACACCCTGCGCGAGCAGCTGGAAGGCGCCCGGGTCCACGACGACGACGTCATCCGGCCCCGGGACAACCCGGTCGCGAGCGAGGGCGGGGTCGCGGTGCTGCGCGGCAACCTCTGCCCGGACGGTGCGGTCATCAAGCACATCGCCGCCGAGCCCCATCTGCTGACGCACACCGGCCCCGCCGTCGTCTTCGACGACTACCGGACCATGCAGCGCACCATCGACGACCCGGCGCTCGGCATCACCGCCGACAGCGTGCTGGTGCTGCGGGGCGCGGGTCCCAAGGGCGGCCCGGGCATGCCCGAGTACGGCATGCTGCCGATCCCGGACCACCTGCTGAAGCAGGGCGTGCGGGACATGGTGCGCATCTCCGACGCCCGGATGAGCGGCACGAGTTACGGCGCGTGCGTGCTGCACGTGGCACCCGAGTCCTACGTCGGCGGTCCGCTGGCCCTCGTCCGCGACGGAGACCTCATCACGCTCGACGTCCGGGCGCGCACCCTCCGGCTCGACGTGGACGACGAGGAGCTGGCGCGCCGCAGGGCGGAGTGGACACCGCCGCCGGCACGGTACGAGCGGGGGTTCGGCGCGCTCTACAGCGAGCAGGTGACCCAGGCGGACACCGGCTGCGACTTCGAGTTCCTCGCGCGGCCGGGCACGGTGCCGGACCCCTACACGGGGTGAACCGCACCTCACGCTCCCTGCTGGGCAGGCGCGTTGGGTGTATCGATCGGATAACAGCCCTCGCGATCCTGGTGTGATGCGCGTAGACAAACTCTGACCTGCTCCATCGACTCTCATCCATCAGATCCGGAGAATCCATGCGGAAGTCCCTCAAGGCGGTCGCGGCCGGTGCCGCCTGTGCCGTCGCCGGTGCGGCGCTGTACGGCGCGGGCGCGGCCACCGCCGGTCAGTCGACGGCGAACTCCACCCACGAGCCGTACAACATCGGGCTCCTGGTGAAGGACATCGACACCTACTACGGCACCACCGCCGACAGCGACGGCGTCTACCAGGCGTCCCCGGACAGCCCGTACGCCAAGGACCTGGCGCGCCTCGACGCCGACGCCAGGCGCTACATCGACAAGGCCGCCCGCAAGGCGCACCACCGGGGCGAGAAGCCGGCCGTCGTCTTCGACATCGACGACACGCTGCTGCTCAGCCTCGACTACGAGAAGCGCTACAACTACACGTACAACGCCACCACGTGGAACGACTACGTGAACAAGGCGGACCGGCCGGCCGTCTTCGGCAGCCCGGAACTCGTGCGGTACGCCGAGTCCAAGGGTGTCGAGGTCTTCTACAACTCCGGTCTGAGCGAGGCCCAGCGCGCCGGCGCGGTCGAGAACCTGAAGAAGGTCGGCGCCGATGTGAACCTCGACGCCGGCCACATGTTCCTCAAGGACAAGGCCGACCCGCCGGCCTACCTGAAGGACTGCGCCACCCCGGGCACCTGGAACTGCACGACGGTGCAGTACAAGTCCGGGACGCGCAAGCACATCGAGCGCGACCTCGGCTACGAGATCATCGCCGACTTCGGCGACCAGTACTCGGACCTGGACGGCGGCCACGCCGACCGTACGTACAAGCTGCCGAACCCGACGTACTTCGTCAGCTGAGCCCACCCGGGCAGGCGGCAGGCGGCCGCTCGTACGCGGTCGCCTGCACACCGTCAGGGCCGCCGGCGACCGCGCGGTCGATCACCCGGCCAAGCGGGCGCCCGGTGTGCAGCGGGGGTCACTTCAGAGCCGCTTCCATCATCGCCTTGGCCACCGGCGCCGCCAGACCGTTGCCGCTGACCTCCGACCGAGCCGCGTCCGACTGCTCCACCATCACGGCGACAGCCACTTCCTTGCCGTTGCCGTCGGACTTGCCGTAGGAGGTGAACCACGCGTACGGCGTCTTGCTGTTGTTCTCGCCGTGCTGCGCGGTACCGGTCTTCCCGCCGACGGTCACCCCGTCGATCAGCGCGTTCGTACCGGTGCCGTCCTTCACCACCGTCTCCATCGCCGACTGGAGCTGCTCGGCGGTGGCGGAGCTGATGATCTCCTCGGTGCCGGCGCTGTCGTCCAGGTCCTCCAACACCTCACCACCACTGTCGGTGATCTGCGACACCATGTGCGGCGAGACCAGCTTGCCGCCGTTGGCTATGGCCGCGGACACCATGGCCATCTGGAGCGGGGTCGCGGTGACGTCGAACTGGCCGATGCCGGACAGCGCGGTCTGCGCCTTGTCCATGTCGGAGGGGTAGACGCTCGGGTACGCCCGCACCGGCACGTCCTGCGTCCGGTCGTTGAAGCCGAACTTCTCGGCCATCGCCCTCACCTTGTCCTGCCCGAGCTCGACGGCCATATGACCGAAGACGTTGTTGCAGGAGTACCGCAGGGCGACCCGGATCGAGGCGTTCTTGCAGGGCGCCGACTTGCTCTCGTTCGGCAGCTCGCGCACCGTGCCCGGCATGATGTAGGGATCCGGGCTGTCGGTGGGCTGGTCCACGTTCTCGTAGAGCCCGTCCTCCAGCGCGGCCGCCGCCACGACCAGCTTGAACGTCGAGCCCGGCGGCAG
This sequence comes from Streptomyces sp. NPDC053076, assembly GCF_044546845.1. NCBI lineage: Bacteria > Bacillati > Actinomycetota > Actinomycetes > Kitasatosporales > Streptomycetaceae > Streptomyces > Streptomyces sp. NPDC053076. Next base: position 1,308,108 of record NZ_JBITZL010000002.1, read on the forward strand.
CGGCTGCCGCAGCGCGCGGTTGGTCAGCGGCTTCTCCTTGTCCGCGTTGAGCGCCTTCCACGCCGACCCGGCCGAGTAAGCGTCGGTGAGCGACGAGGGGTCATAAGCCGGGGTCGACACCACCGCGAGGATCTTGCCGGTCCTGGGGTCGATCGCCACGGCCGCGCCCTTCGTGCCGCCGAGCGCCCGGTACCCCGCCTTCTGCACGCCCGGGTCGATCGTCGTGAGCACGTTGCCCGGATCGGCGCGCCGGTCCGTGACGGTGTCCATCACCGTCTTCAGACGGGTGTCCGTGCCGTTGAGCAGGTCCGTGTAAATGCCCTCGAGTTGCGTGGGCGCGTAGGCCTGCGAGGCGTAGCCGGTCACCGCCGCGTACAGCTTGCCGTCCTTGTACGTCCGCTTGTACGCGAGGTCGCCGCCCTTCGTCCGAGCGGAACCGGTGATGGCGTTCCCGCCCACGATGATGTTCCCGAGCGGCTCCGAGTACGTCTCGATCGCGTTCCGCCGGTTGTGGTTGTCTTCTGCGAGGGCCTTGCCGCCGTAGAACTGCACCCACGTCGCCCTGACCAGCAGGGTGAGCACGAGCAGCAGCGCGAAGACGGACGCCCGCCTGATCGTCTTGTTCATCCCGCTCGGAAGACGATCGAGAGGGGGTGATCGTTCCTCTGCGACCGGCTTTCTCATCCGGCGTTCAGGAAACCGGCCTGATACCGCTTCCTCCGGTCGGACCGGGGCGGCGCACGGGTCGCCGGGGGCGGGGAGGGACAAGGAGGAACGCGGTCACGAGGTTCGGCGCGGGTCTCGTTGTCCGGCCCACCGCTCCTCGGTCCCACCGCTCCTCGGTCCTACCGCTCCTCGGTCCTACCGCTGTCCGGCTCGGCTCTCCAGGATCAGGACGACCTCGTCGATCTCCCGCCCCCGCCCGTTCGCGAACCCCCGGGCCCGGGCGGTCTCCCGGAACCCGCACTTCTCCAGCACGCGCAGCGAGGCCGTGTTGTCGGCCGCCGCCCGTGCGTACAGCGGCCGTTCGGGTACCTCGGCGAGCAGCGCCCGCAGCGCGGCCGTCGCCACGCCCCGGCCCCAGTACGCGCGGTCGATCCAGTACGTCACCTCGCGCTCGCCGGCCGCTCCGTAGACCGCGGCGTTCCCGGCCACGGTCCCGTCGGCCAGGACCGTGCGCAGCACGTCGGAGGTGTCGCGCAGGCGCTGCCAGTAGGCCGCGAACGTCTCCGGGCCGCACAGGCCCCCGGGGCCGAACGCGGCCATCCGGACGGCCTCCGGGTCGGTCATCTGGCGGTGGAACACCGGCAGGTCACTGTCCCGGACGGCCCGCAGCACGATCTCCATGGGGCCGAGCCTACGACCGGCGGGCTCAGAGCCTGCGCGTCGCCAGTGCCAGCCGGTCGCGCGCGTCGAACAGCGCGTCCTTGATCATCTGCTCGTGGGCGGGGGTCAGCCGGGCCACCGGGACCGAGCAGCTGATGGCGTCCCGGGCGGGCGTGCGGTACGGGATGGCCACCCCGAAGCAGCGCAGGCCCAGCGTGTTCTCCTCGCGGTCCACGGCGAAGCCCTGCTCCCGGACCTGGTGCAGCTCCTCGATGAGCTTCTCCCGGTCGGTGATGGTGTGCTCGGTGAGCGCGGGCAGCGTCTCCGGCAGCAGCTTGCGCACCTGCTCGTCCGGGTAGCTGGCCAGTATGGCCTTGCCCAGGGAGGTGGAGTGGGCCGGCAGGCGGCGGCCGACCCGGGTGAAGGGGCGCAGATAGTGCTGGGACTGGCGGGTGGCGAGGTAGACCACATTGATGCCGTCCAGCCGGGCCAGGTGGATGGTCTCCGTGGTGTCGTCGGAGAGCCGGTCCAGGGTCGGGCGGGCGGCGGCCACCACCTCGTCGCCGTCGATGTACGACGTTCCCACGAGGAGCGCCCGCACCCCGATGCCGTACCGCGTGCCGGTGGCGTCCGTCTCCACCCAGCCCAGCTCCACCAGCGTGCGCAGCAGCATGTACAGGCTGGACTTGGGATAGCCCACCGCCTCCTGCACGGCCGCGAGGGAGTGCATGCCGGGCCGGCCGGCGAAGTATTCGAGCAGTTCAACGGTCCGTACCGCGGACTTGACCTGCGCCCCGCCCCCTGCGTCGCCTGCCGTCATCGCCCTTGACCCCTTCGTTCGACGAGGATCTGAGTTATATAGTCTCCGAGCAGCGTATTCATCATCAGAGACAGTGTTCAGTATATCGAACGCGGCTGATGGGTGACCTGGATAGTCCGAGAGAGTGCGGCCTTAACTGGGAGGGACCCGCGGTGGCAGCAGCACCAGTCTGGAGTGTCGACCCGCGCACCGGGAAGCAGCGTGAACAGGTTGCGGTGGAAGCCACGGCCCAGGAGGTGGACGCCGTCGTCCGGGCGGCCCACGCCACGCGCGGCGCCCTGGCCGACCGCACGGTCCGCGCGGCCTTCCTGCGCTCGGCCGCCGCGGGCCTGGACGCGGCCCGGGACGTCCTGGTCGACACGGCCGACGCCGAGACCGCGCTCGGCCCGGCCCGGCTGACCGGCGAACTCGCCCGCACCACGTATCAGTTGCGGGCCTTCGCCGGCATCGTCGACGAGGGTGCCTTCCTCGACGTCGTCGTCGACCACCCCGACGACACCGCGACCCCGCCGGTCCCGGACCTGCGCCGCTACAAGGTGCCGCTCGGCGTCGTCGCCGTCTACTCCGCCTCCAACTTTCCCTTCGCCTTCTCCGTCGCCGGCGGTGACACCGCGAGCGCGCTGGCCGCGGGCTGCCCGGTCGTCGTCAAGGCCCACCCCGACCACCCGGCCCTGTCCGAGCTGGTCGCCAAGGTGCTGCGCCGGGCCGCCGCCGCGCACGGCATCCCCGAGGGCGTGGTCGGCCTCGTGCACGGCTTCGAGGCGGGCGTCGAGCTGATCGAGCACCCGCTCGTCGCCGCAGCCGGCTTCACCGGTTCGGTACGGGGCGGGCGGGCGCTCTTCGACGCCGCCGCCGCGCGCCCGGTGCCGATCCCGTTCCACGGGGAGCTGGGCTCGCTCAACCCGGTCCTGGTGACCGAGGCCGCCGCGGCCGAGCGTGCCGAGGAGATCGGCGGCGGGCTCGCCGGGTCGATGACCCTCGGTGTCGGCCAGTTCTGCGTCAAGCCCGGCCTGGTGCTGGTGCCGTCCGGCGCGGGCGGCGACCGGCTGGTGAAGTCCCTGACCGACGCCGTCAGCGACAGCGAGGCCGGGGTGCTGCTCGACCACCGGATGCGGGACAACTTCGTCGCCGGTGTGGCCGAGCGCGCGCAGCTCCCGGACGTGGACTCGCCGGTCACCCCGGGCGCGGGCGGCGAGCACTCGGTCAGCGCGGGCTTCCTGACGGTCCCGGCGCGGAAGCTGGCCGCGCAGGGCGCCTACGACCTGCTCCTGGAGGAGTGCTTCGGGCCGGTGACCGTGGTGGCCCGCTACGCCGACGAGGACGAGGCCAAGGCCGTCCTGTCCCGGCTGCCGGGCAACCTCACGGCGACGGTCCAGCTCTCCTCGGAAGAGGCCGCCGGCGACGGCCGGGGCCCGGAACTCCTCGCCGAACTGACCCCGCTGGCCGGCCGCGTGCTGGTGAACGGCTGGCCGACAGGGGTCGCCGTGGCACCGGCCCAGCACCACGGGGGGCCGTACCCGGCGACCACCTCCACGTCCACCTCTGTGGGCGGTACGGCCATCGAGCGGTGGCTGCGGCCGGTGGTGTACCAGAACGCGCCGGAGGCACTGCTGCCGCAGGAACTCCGCGACGACAACCCGCTGGGCCTTCCCCGGCGGTTCAACGGGGTGCTGGAGCGGTAGCGTCGCGGCTCCGGGTGCCCTGCGACAATCGGAGGATGGACGTGGACCTTCCCGAACTGCCCTTCTCCCTGCGGACGTACGGCCCCGACGGCCACTGGGCCCACGAGGACGGCGTGCTCACCGGATGGGCCGGTCCCCGGCAGGACCGGTTCGTGCCGCCCACCGGGGAGGCGCTGGAACCCGCTTCCGACGCGCCCCGGCTGCTCGGGGCGCCCGAGGGCGACTTCCAGTTGATCGCGCGGGTCACCGTGGGGTTCCGGGCCGCGTTCGACGCCGGTGTGCTGTACGTCCACGTCGGCGAGCGGGCCTGGGCCAAACTCTGCCTGGAGTACTCCCCGGACGTGCCCACCGTCTGCACGGTGGTCACCCGGGGGCACTCCGACGACGCCAACTCGTTCTCGGTCGAGGGAAGTTCGGTGTGGCTGCGGGTCAGCCGGACCGGACGGGCCTTCGCCTTCCACACGTCCCGGGACGGCGAGCGCTGGACCTTCGTCCGGCTCTTCACCCTGGGGGAGGAGAAGGAGACGGGTGCCGCGCTGGTCGGCTTCATGACCCAGTCGCCGCTGGGGGAGGGGTGTGTGGTCACGTACGACCACATCGAGTTCAGGGCTGCCTGGCCGAGCGACCTGCGAGACGGCAGCTGAGGACGGACGTCCCCGTCAGCAGGGCCGCGCCGACGACCAGGCACCGGCCCGGCGCCGAGCGCCTGCCGCGCCAGTTCGGCAGGCACGGAACCGGTGCCGCGGCCGTCACGTCCTCCCTCGCATGACCAGTGATCGTGTGAACGGCGCCCTCGTGATCCGCACCGCCCTGGCCGCCGAAGCCGGGACCATCGCCGATCTGCACTTCCGGGCCCGCTCGACGTACTACCCGGACGGCGTCCCGCAGGCCGACGTCGACTGGACGGACGCCTGGCGCGGATCCATCGAACGCACCGACGGTCGGGTGCTGTGCGCCGTCGAACGCGGCCGGATCGTCGGCATCGCCTCCTTCCGCACCCCCGACGGCGCACCCGCCGACCAGGTCAAGCTGTTCCAGTTCCACGTCGACCCCGGTCACTGGCGCGCCGGCATCGGTACGGCCCTGCACTCGGCCTGCGTGGCGCAGTGGCGGGCGGACGGCAGGCGCACGGCCGTCCTCGACGTGCACGTGGACAACCGGCGTGCCCAGTCCTTCTACGCCCGTCAGGGCTGGATCCCGGATCCTGAGAACCCGCCCGCCGAGGGCGACCATCACCTCTTCCTGGCCTTCGCCGTGCCGCCACGGGAATGAGACAGCCTGCTTGAACGTTCACGTACCGGCCGGGGAGAGCCCCCGCGCCCGTACGACCTGGAGAGAGCCGAAGACATGCGCGTCGAGATCTGGAGCGACATCGCCTGCCCCTGGTGCTACGTGGGCAAGGCCCGCTTCGAGAAGGCGCTCGCTGCCTTCCCGCACCGCGACGAGGTCGAGGTGGTGCACCGCTCCTTCGAGCTGGACCCGGACCGCGCCAAGGGCGACGCCCAGCCGGTGATCACCATGCTGACCAGGAAGTACGGCATGAGCGAGGCGCAGGCCCAGGCCGGTGAGGACAACCTGGGCGCCCAGGCCGCCGCCGAGGGCCTGGACTACCGCACCCGGGACCGCGACCACGGCAACACCTTCGACATGCACCGCCTGCTGCACCTCGCCAAGGAGCACGGCAAGCAGGACCAGCTGATCCAGAACTTCTACCGGGCCAACTTCGCCGAGGAGCGGTCCGTCTTCACCGAGGGCGACGAACGCCTGGTGGAACTGGCCGTCGAGGCCGGACTGGACGCCGGGGCCGTCCGCACCGTGCTCGCCGACCCGGACGCCTACGCCGAGGCCGTGCGCGCGGACGAGCGGGAGGCCGCCCAGCTCGGCGCGAACGGTGTCCCGTTCTTCGTCCTCGACCGCGCCTTCGGCGTCTCCGGCGCCCAGCCCGCCGAGGTCTTCACCCGGGCACTGACCCAGGCATGGGGCGAGCGCTCCCCGCTGCGGCTGGTCGGCCAGGGTGACGCCGACGCCTGCGGACCGGACGGGTGCGCGGTCCCGCAGCACGGCTGAAACCGCAGGTCGGCGGGGTTGTATAAGCGTCACTAAGAAGAACCGGGTAAAAAATCGCAATGGACGGGTACTTCCCCGGGACGCAGAGTGGTCCCATGGAGACCACGGAGACGTTCGACAGCCTCGTCCGCGCCGAGTTCCGTCCGAAGAGCATCTACCTCAACACCGCGAGCAACGGTCTGCTGCCGGCCCGCACCGTCGCCGCCCTCCAGGAGGCGGCCCTGCTGCGGGCCGAGGGCCGGCCGCTGACCTCGCTGTACGAGGACGTGGAGGCGAGCCGGGCCGCGTTCGCCCGGCTCGCCGGCGTCCCGGCCACGCGGGTCGCCGCGGGCGCCTCGGTCGCCGCCCACACCGGCGTGATCGCGGCCTCGCTGCCCGCGGGCGCCGAAGTGCTCACCGCGGAGGACGACTTCACCTCCGTGCTCAACCCCTTCCACGTCCGCGGCGACCTCAAGGTCCGCACGGTCCCGCTGGAGCGGATCGCCGAGTCCGTCCGGCCGGGCACCGCGCTCGTCGCGGTCAGCGCCGCGCAGTCCGCCGACGGCCGGGTCGCCGACCTGGCCGCCCTGAGCGAGGCGGCCCGTGCCCACGGTGCCCGCACCTACGTGGACTTCTCCCAGGCCGCCGGCTGGCTCCCCATGGACGCCGACGCCCACGACTTCACCGCCAGCGTCTCCTTCAAGTGGCTGCTGGGGCCGCACGGCGCGGCCTTCCTCACCGTTCCCGAGGACTTCGGCGGACTGTCCCCGGTGCTCGCGGGCTGGGTCGCGGCGGAGCGGCCGTGGGACAGCTGCTACGGCCCGGTGGCCGAACTCGCCCACTCCGCCAGGCGGTTCGACCTCACCCACGCCCTGTTCACCTTCGCCGGCCTGCGCCGGTCCCTCGAACTCGTCGAGGAACTCGGCGTACCGGCGATCCACGCCCACGACCTCGCGCTCGCCGACCGGTTCCGCGCGGGACTCGCGGATCTCGGCCACGAGCCGGTGGCCGCCCCCGGCTCGGCGATCGTCTCGGCCTCCGGACTCGGCTCCCGGCAGCCCGAGCTGAGCGAGGCGGGCATCGAGGTCTCCGACCGCGCGGGCAATCTGCGCGCGGCCTTCCACCTCTACAACACCACCGCGGACGTGGACCGTCTGCTGGCGGCCCTGTCCTGACATGACCGGGCCGGGGCCTCCCGTCCCACACGAGGAGGCCCCGGCCCGGTGGCTCACAGGGGCACTTCACCGGCGTGAAGTCCCTGACGTCAATCGGCTCATCGCACGGGAGTGAAATCCCTCGCCCCGATGAAGTCCGGCCGGCGCACCGGCGCCGCGAACGGCTCCACAGCGGTGTTCTCCACGCTGTTGAACACGATGAAGACGTTGCTGCGCGGGAACGGCGTGATGTTGTCGCCGGAGCCGTGCATGCAGTTGCAGTCGAACCAGGTCGCCGAGCCGGCCTTGCCGGTGAACAGCCGGATGCCGTGCTCGCCGGCGAACTGCGTCAGCGCCTTGTCCGACGGCGTGCCCGCGTCCTGCATCTGCAAGGACTTCTTGTAGTTGTCCTTCGGCGTCTCCCCGGCGCAGCCGAGGAACGTCTTGTGCGAGCCGGGCATGATCATGAGCCCGCCGTTGGTGTCGAGGTTCTCGGTCAGCGCGATCGAGACGGACACCGTGCGCATGTTCGGCAGGCCGTCCTCGGCGTGCCAGGTCTCGAAGTCCGAGTGCCAGTAGAAGCCGCTGGCGCCGAAGCCCGGCTTGACGTTGATCCGGGACTGGTGGACGTACACGTCCGAGCCGAGGATCTGCCGGGCGCGGCCGACCACGCGCTCGTCGCGCACCAGGTTCGCGAACACCTCGCTGATCCTGTGCACTTCGAAGACCGAGCGGATCTCCTGCGACTTCGGCTCCACGATGGAGCGCTCGTCGGCGCGGATCGCGGGGTCGGTGACCAGCCGGTCCAGCTCACGCCGGTACACCTCGACCTCGTCCGGGGTGATCAGCTGGTCGATGGCGAGGAAGCCGTCCCGCTCGTACGCCTGGAGGTCGGCCGTCGGGACCGGGCCCGGTGTGTCCGGGGAGCCCCAGACGACCGGGTCCTGGCGGGGGACGGTCACCTCGGCGGCGCCGCGGGTGGGGTACAGGTCGGTGACAGTGGTCATGGTGGTCACTGGATGTCACACCTCCTCGGGCTCGGTGAGCAGCGGGTAGACGCCGTTCTCGTCGTGGTCCTCCCGTCCGGTGACCGGCGGGTTGAACACGCAGATGCAGTGGAAGTCCTCCTTGACGCGCAGCGTGTGGCGCTCGTGCCCGTCGAGGAGGTACATGGTGCCGGGGGTGACGGTGTACGTCTTCCCGGTCTCCTGGTCGGTGAGTTCGGCCTCACCCCTGGTGCAGACGACGGCCTCGACGTGGTTGGCGTACCACATCGACGTCTCGGTCCCGGCGTACAGGATGGTCTCGTGCAGGGAGAAGCCGACCCGCTCCTTGGCGAGGACTATGCGCTTGCTCTCCCAGGTGCCGGACTTCGCCTTGACGTGCCGGTCGGTGCCTTCGATGTCCTTGAACGATCGGACGATCACGGTGCTGTGTCTCCTCCTTGCTGTACGGAGCGGTTCAGACGGTTTCGCGGACGGCGCGGGAGAGGATGCTGAGACCCTCGTCCAGTTCCTCGGGGGTGATGGTGAGGGCGGGCAGCAGCTTGACGACCTCGCTCTCCGGGCCGGACGTCTCGATGAGAAGGCCGAGTTCGAAGGCGCGCCGGGCGACCCGCGAGGCCCGCTCCTTGTCGTGGAACTCCAGGCCCCACACGAGCCCGCGTCCGCGGTATTCCTTCACGTCGGCGAGGTTCTCCTCGGTGAGGGAGATCAGTGCCTGCTCGATCTGCTCGCCGCGGGTGCGGGTCTGCTTCTCCATGGCCGAGCCGTCGGTCCAGTAGGTCTCCAGGGCGGCGGTGGCGGTGACGAAGGCGGGGTTGTTGCCGCGGAAGGTGCCGTTGTGCTCGCCCGGCTCCCACACATCCAGCTCGGGCCTGAACAGGCACAGCGACATCGGCAGGCCGTACCCGCTGATCGACTTCGACACCGTCACGATGTCCGGGGTGATGCCCGCCTCCTCGAAGGAGAAGAAGGCACCGGTACGGCCGCAGCCCATCTGGATGTCGTCGACGATCAGCAGCATGTCCTGCCGCTCGCACAGCTCCTTCAGCGCACGCAGCCATTCGGGCCGGGCGACGTTGATGCCGCCCTCACCCTGCACGGTCTCCACGATCACCGCGGCGGGCCGGTTCAGACCGGAGCCCTGGTCCTCCAGCAGCCGCTCGAACCACAGGAAGTCCGGCACCTGGCCGTCGAAGTAGTTGTCGAACGGCATCGGCGTTCCGTGTACCAGCGGAACACCGGCACCCGCCCGCTTGAAGGCGTTGCCGGTCACCGCGAGCGAACCGAGCGACATCCCGTGGAAGGCGTTGGTGAACGACACGATCGCCTCGCGCCCCTTCACCTTCCGCGCCAGCTTCAGCGCGGACTCCACCGCGTTGGTACCCGTCGGCCCCGGGAACATGACCTTGTACGGCAGATCCCGCGGACGCAGCACCAGGTCCTGGAACGTCCTCAGGAAGGCCCGCTTCGCCGTGGTCGACATGTCCAGACCGTGCGTGACACCGTCCCGCTCCAGATAGTCGATCAGCGCCCGTTTCAGTACCGGGTTGTTGTGCCCGTAGTTGAGTGAACCGGCACCGGCGAAGAAGTCCAGGTACGCATGGCCGTCCTCGTCGTACATCCGGCTGCCCTGCGCCCGGTCGAACACCGTGGGCCAGGCGCGGCAGTAGCTGCGCACCTCGGACTCGAGGGTCTCGAACACGCTCAGGTCGGGCTGGGTGATGGTCACTGTGAATCGCTCCTCAGAGGGCGGTGGTCTCGGTCAACGGGCCTATGCGGTAAAGGACTTCGGGGTCGTGCGGACCGCCAGGGAACAACTCGGCCGGGAACAGCACCTCGCGGCTGACCCGTGCGCCGTGCCGCTCGGCGAACGAGGTGAACAGACGCTCGGAGGCGGTGTTGCCGGGGGTGATGGTGGTCTCCAGCTCGGTGATGCCGCGTTCGGCGATGAGCCGTGCGGCCAGGCTGTCCAGCAGCGACGCGGCGATGCCGAGGCCGCGGTGCCCGGCGTCGACGGCCACCTGCCAGACGAGCAGGGTGTGGGGGCGCTCCGGCCGCAGGTATCCGGTGACGAAACCGACCGGCTCCCCGTCCGCACCGCGCGCCACCACCGAGGTGCCGGAGAAGTCCCGACACCACAGCAGATAGCTGTAGGAGGAGTTCAGATCGAGGGTTTTCGAGTCCTTGGCGAGACGCCAGAGTGCGGCTCCGTCAGTCGTCGCCGGATGTTCGATGAGCAGGTCTGGGGATGCGGCGGTCATGCGGCACGAATTTAGCGAGGCGAATTCGAAAATGCACGGCAGCTGCGGTGAGGGCCCTCCGATGCCTGCGCGGAATGTCCGTGTTGCCCTACGGTAAATCGGGGCAAATCGCCTCTGCTGTGGATTGTGTCACAGCCCGAAAAGCGTCGGAAAGTCATCGGCAAACTCCCCTGTTTAGCTCTGCAAAAAGCGGGCAGAAGAAGACGGGAAGCTATCGTCCGGGTAATTTGCGGGGATTGTGAAAAGGAATTGAATTCGGGGTTCGGAAATTCCGGGCGCAAGTGCGGGCCTGGGGGCGGGGCCCCCAGGAATCGCCGCCGACGCCTAATGCCACGCGTTCTCCACGGCCTGGCGGGCGGCGACCGGATCCACCGACAGTCCCTGTTCCGCGAGCGCCGCGCCCAGTGCCGCGAGGGAAGCCCGCACCGCGCCCGGCGTCGCGTCGGGCCCGTAATGGTTGACCCGGATCATCTCCTTGGCCAGGGCGCCGCCACCGGCCGCGAGCGGCAGCGCCGGGTCGTCCCGCAGCGCCCGCGCCACCAGCTCCGAAGCCACCACACCGGACGGCACCCGCAGCGTCGTGGCGACCGGCGCCGCGTCCCTCTCCTCGTGCACATACGGCGCCAGGCCGCCGCCCAGTGCCACCGCTCCGGCCCGCGAAGCCAGCGCGGCGTTCCGGTGCCGGGCCATCACCCTCTCCAGGCCGGCCGACTCGATCCGCTCCAGGCACGCCTGGAGCGCCAGCATCTCCAGCTGGGCCGGAGCGTGCGGCAGCGCCTTGCGGCCGGCGTCGATCCAGCGCTCCTTCCAGTCCAGGAGGGAGAGATAGGAGCGGCGCGGGGCATGGGGATTGGCGGCCATCCTGGCCCACGCCCGCTCACTGACCGAGATCGCCGACACGCCCGCCGGGCCACCCATCGCCTTCTGCGCCCCGATCACGCACAGGTCCACGCCCCACGCGTCCGGCAGTACCGGCTCCGCGCCCACGGAGGCCACCGCGTCCAGGTAGAAGAGGGCGCCCTGCTCCCGGACCGCCTCGCCGATCTCCGCGACCGGGTTGGTGTTGCCCGTCGCCGCCTCGGCGTGCACCAGCGACACGAAGTCGATCTCCGGGTGCTCGGCGAACGCCTCCCGGATCTGCTCGGCCGTCACCGCCGTGTGGAAGGGGACGGAGACGTCGTGCACGGTGGCACCGGCGTCGCGCAGCCAGTCGCCGAAGGTCTGGCCGTACGGCCCCGTGATCACGTTCAGGGCCACCGTGCCCGGGCCGGCCGCGGCGCGGATCGCGCCCTCCAGTGGCAGCAGTGCCTCGCCCTGTGTGATCAGGACGTCCTGCCGGGTGTCCAGCAACCGGGCCACCCCGTCCTCGATGGCGGCGAAGCGCTCGGCACTCAGCGGGGGCAGGTCGAGGAAGGGGTGGGTCACGGCGGCGCTCTCTTCGCTCTCGGGGGCTCTGGGGGGTCGATTCCACCGATCTTAGGTCGAGAGGCTTCGTAACCATGGGTTTGATTTGAGAGACTCAAACCCTTCCTTATAATCGGAAGCCACAGTTCCCCCACAGGAGATCTCCCCATGAATACGCTCGTAGGGCGCCGGACCCGCCTTCTGGCCGCCACCACCGCGACCGCCGCACTCGCGCTCGTCGTGGCCGGCTGCTCCTCCAGCGACTCGGGGAGCGGCAAGACCACCGTCAAGGGCGTCCACCTCGCCAAGGCCGGGCAGCTGACCACCTGCACCCACCTGCCGTACCCGCCGTTCCAGTCGGAGGTCGACGGCAAGGTGCAGGGCTTCGACGTCTCCCTGATCGACCTCGTCGCCAAGAACCTCGGCGTCAAGCAGCAGATCCTCGACACGCCCTTCGAGAACTTCAAGACCGGCGCCTTCCTGAACTCCGGTGAGTGCGACCTGGCCGCCGCCGGCATGACCATCACGCCGGAGCGCAAGAAGAACGTCGACTTCTCCGACCCGTACTTCGAGGCCACCCAGGCCGTCCTCGTCGACAAGAAGAGCGGCATCAACTCGCTCGCCGACGTCAAGGCCAAGGGCAAGAAGCTCGGCGCCCAGGCGCAGACCACCGGCGAGGACTACGTCAAGGGCAAGGGCTACGACCCGGTCTCCTTCGAGTCCTCCGACGCGGTGATCAACGGCCTGCGCACCGGCCAGGTCCAGGCCGTCGTCATCGACTACCCGGTCGTGCAGGGCTGGCTCAAGGACAAGGCCAACGCGGACAAGCTCAAGGTCGTCGACAACCTCAAGACCGGTGAGCAGTACGGCTTCACCGTGAAGAAGGGCAACAAGGCCCTGCTCGACGCCATCAACAAGGCACTCAAGGACGCCAAGGCCGACGGCACCTACAAGAAGATCTACGAGAAGTGGATCGGCCCGTACGAGGCCTCCGTCGCCTCTCCCGCCGCCTCATGACCGATACGGACGTCACACTCCAGCCGAAGAAAAAGGGACTGACCCGGCGACAGAAGCGCCGTCTGTCGCGAGGCGTGCAGTACGCCGTCTTCGCCGCCGCCGTGATCGCCTTCGCGGTCACGGCGGACTGGGGGCGGCTGCAGAACCAGTTCGCGCAGGCCGACATCGCCCAGCAGATGTTCCCGGACGTCATCACGCTGGCGCTGAAGAACACCGTGCTCTACACGCTGTCCGGCTTCGTCGTCGGACTCGTCCTCGGCATGGTCATCGCGCTGATGCGGCTGTCCTCCGTGGGTCCGTACCGCTGGCTCGCGAGCGTCTACATCGAGATCTTCCGCGGCCTGCCCGCGCTGCTGATCTTCATCTTCGTCGGCGTGGCCGTCCCGCTCGCGTTCCCGGGCACGGAGATCCCGGGCGGCACCTACGGCAAGGTCGCCATCGCGCTCGGCCTGGTCTCGGCCGCCTACATGGCGGAGACCATCCGCGCCGGCATCCAGGCCGTGCCCAAGGGGCAGCTGGAGGCGGCCCGCTCGCTCGGCTTCTCGCCGGCGAGGGCCATGATCTCGATCATCATCCCGCAGGCGTTCCGGATCATCCTGCCGCCGCTCACCAACGAACTGGTCCTGCTCTTCAAGGACTCCTCGCTGGTGCTGTTCCTCGGCGTCACCCTGGAGGAGCGGGAACTGTCCAAGTTCGGCCGGGACCTCGCCAGTACGACCGCCAACTCCACGCCGATCCTGGTCGCGGGCCTGTGCTACCTGCTGGTCACCATCCCGCTCAGCTTCGTCGTCCGCCGCATGGAGACCAAGGCCCAGGAGGCGATCCGATGAGCCGCCCGGAGATCGAGGTACGCGCACTGCACAAGTCCTTCGGCGACAACGAGGTGCTGCGCGGCATCGACCTGGAGATCGGCCAGGGCGAGGTCGTCTGCGTCATCGGCCCCTCCGGCTCCGGCAAGTCCACGCTGCTGCGCTGCGTGAACCTGCTGGAGGAGCCCACCAAGGGCCAGGTCTTCGTCGGCGGCACCGAGGTGACCGACCCCGACGTCGACATCGACGCCGTACGCCGCCGGATCGGCATGGTCTTCCAGCAGTTCAACCTCTTCCCGCACCTGAACGTCACCGAGAACCTCGCGCTGCCCCAGCGCCGGGTCCTCGGGCGGGGCAAGGCGACGGCCGCGCGGATCGCCGCCGAGAACCTGGCCCGGGTCGGCCTGTCCGAGAAGGCGGACGCCTACCCGTCCTCCCTCTCCGGCGGTCAGCAGCAGCGCGTCGCCATCGCCCGCGCGCTCGCCATGGGCCCCGAGGTGATGCTGTTCGACGAGCCCACCTCCGCCCTCGACCCGGAGCTGGTCGGCGACGTCCTCGCCGTCATGCGCATGCTCGCCCGGGAGGGCATGACGATGATGGTCGTCACCCACGAGATGACCTTCGCCCGCGAGGTCGCCGACCGGGTCGTCTTCATGGACGGCGGTGTGATCGTCGAGGACGGCAGCCCCGAGCGGGTCATCGGCGATCCGCAGCACGAGCGCACCCGGCACTTCCTGTCCCGCCTGCTCGACCCGGCGATGGCCGAGGTGGAGGAGGAGACCTCGGACCAGGTGGGGAGGTCCGGGCGGTAGCTCACTAAGGTGCGGTACATGAGCGATCAGGCGGTACTGCACGTGAAGGGCCGGGTCCTGGCGGGGCCCGAGGACGTCCGCGACGAGCTGTGGGTGGTCGGCGGCCGGATCTCCTACGACCGCCCCGCCGGCGCCCGGGACGTCCGGACCGTCGCGGGCTGGGCGCTGCCCGGTCTGGTCGACGCGCACTGCCATGTGGGTCTCGACGCGCACGGCCCGGTCGACGCGGCGACCGCGGAGAAGCAGGCGCTCACCGACCGGGAGGCGGGCACCCTGCTGATCCGCGACGCGGGCTCGCCCTCCGACACCCGCTGGATCGACGACCGGGACGACCTGCCCAAGATCGTCCGGGCGGGCCGGCACATCGCCCGCACCCGCCGCTACATCCGCAACTACGCCTGGGAGATCGAGCCGGACGACCTGGTGGCGTACGTCGCCCAGGAGGCCCGGCGCGGCGACGGCTGGGTCAAGCTGGTCGGCGACTGGATCGACCGCGACCTCGGTGACCTGGCGCCCTGCTGGCCCCGCGAGGCGGTGGACGCCGCCATCGCCGAGGCCCACCGGCTCGGAGCCCGGGTCACCGCCCACTGCTTCGCCGAGAGCTCGCTGCGCGACCTGGTCGAGGCGGGCATCGACTGCATCGAGCACGCGACGGGCCTCACCGAGGACCTGATCCCGCTGTTCGCCGAGCGGGGCGTCGCGATCGTCCCCACCCTGGTCAACATCGCCACCTTCCCCAGGCTCGCGGCGGGCGGCGACAAGAGGTTCCCGCGCTGGTCCGCGCACATGCGCCGGCTGCACGAGCGGCGCTACGACACCGTGCGCGGTGCCTACGACGCCGGCATCCCCGTCTACGTCGGCACGGACGCCGGCGGCTCACTCGCCCACGGTCTGGTCGCGGAGGAGGTCGCCGAGCTGGTCACCGCCGGCATCCCGCCCGTCGAGGCCCTCTCGGCGACGAGCTGGGGCGCCCGCGCCTGGCTCGGCCGGCCCGGCCTGGAGGAGGGCGCCCCGGCCGACCTGGTGGTCTACGAGGCCGATCCCCGGGCGGACGTACGGGTGCTGGCGGCGCCGCGACGGGTGGTGCTGAGCGGGCACGTCGTCGAGTAGATGTACCCGTGATTCGAATCGTCGTGCGGGATATCCACGTTCGAGTGAAGTAACCCAGGATCGCTGACCGTTCACCCACAGTGCGTACAGGGTTGACGTGTCCCAAGCATGTCCCGTCTGGGGGTCCCACCGCCTTGAACAGCAACGATTTCCGCATGCCCGCACGCCGTCTCGCCGCGCTCGCCACGGTCACCGCCCTCACCGCGGCGCCCGCGGCCCTGGGCGCGGGCGCGGCGCACGCGACCACCGGCCACGGTCGCGCCTCCGCCGTCGTCCTGCGCACCGGGCTCGATGTGTCCCTGCTCGACAAGACCGTGAACGTCCCGCTCGCGGTCTCCCTCAACGAGGTCCAGGCCCCGCGGAGCGCCGACAGGACCGCGCTCTCCGCCCGGCTCGACGGCGTGAACGGCGGCCGGCCGTTCACCGTGCTCGGCGCGGACGTCGCCGCGGCCAGGGCCACGGTGACGACGAAGCGCGCCGAGGGCTCGGTGCGGGTCGTGGGCGCCAGGCTGCACGTCCCCGGCCTGCCCCTGCTGTCCCTGATCGAGGCCGACACGGTCACCGCCAGGGCCACCTGCGAGGCCGGCAAGGCACCGGCCGCCTCGGCGAGCGTCCTCGGCACGGTCACCGTCCTCGGCAAGCGCGTCACGCTGACCGCCGGCGGCACGACCGAGGTGAAGGTGCCCGGCGTCGGCGAGGTCCGCCTCGACCTCTCCCGGCGGACCACCACGACCCGTACGGCCGCCGCGACCGCCCTCGAACTCAAGGTCTCCGTCAACCCCTTGAAGCGGAACGTCGCCGACGTCGAGGGCACGGTCACGCTGGCCGGGGCCACCTGCGAATCCCCGACGGCCCCGCCCACCGGCAAGCCGGTGCCGAGCCACGACCCGGCCGCCGACGTCCGCCCGCAGGGCGCTCCGGCCCAGGCCGGCCTCGCGGAGACCGGCGGCAGCTCGGCGACCCCGTACATCGCGGGCGGCGCGCTGGCGCTGCTGCTGCTCGGCGGGGGAGCGGTGACGGTGGCCCGCCGCCGGAAGAACTGACGGCCCGCCTCCCGGCGCTGTCCGCCCGTCACCCGCCGGACACCCCGGCCGCTGTCCCGCCGGGGGGTCATCCCGCGATGGCGGAGCCGACGGGGCCTCTCGGCCTGCGGATTCCCGGGTCTCAGCCTCTCGGTTCGGGTGGGTGGGTGGGGGAAGGCAGGGCGATCGACAGTGCCTTCAGGAAACCGTTCACCGTCCGCCGGTCCCGTACAGCGATCCGTATCCACTCCGCGCCGAGCCCCGGAAACGTGTCCCCTCGCCGCACCGCGTAGCCGAGGTCCCGCAACCGTCGCCGTACACCGCTCGCATCCTCCGTCCGGACCAGCACGAACGGTCCCTCCGCGGGCTCCACCACCCGGACGCCACGCGAAGCGAAAGCCGCCAGGCCCGACACCAGGTGCGCCCGGTCCCCGGCGACGCGGTGCGCCGCGTGCCCCGCCTCGGCCAGCGCCCGTGGCGCCACGCACGCCCGAGCCGCGACCAGGGCCGGCGTCGACACCGGCCACAGCGGCTGCGCCCGCTCCAGCTCGGCGATCACCTCGGGCGCCGCCAGCGCGTACCCGATGCGCAGCCCGGCCAGCCCCCAGGTCTTGGTGAGGCTGCGCAGCACGACCAGACCCGGCACATCGGTCCGCCCGGCCAGCGCCTCCCGCTCACCGGGCACGGCGTCCATGAACGCCTCGTCCACCACCAACGTCCGCCCCGGACGGGCCAGCCGGACGATCGCCTCCGCCGGATGCAGCACCGACGTCGGATTGGTGGGGTTGCCGACCACCACCAGGTCGGCTGCCTCCGGCACGGCCGCCGGGTCCAGCCGGAAGGCGTCCTCCTCCCGCAGCAGCACCCGTTCCACGGTGTGCCCGGCGTCCCGCAGCGCGGCCTCCGGCTCCGTGAACTGCGGGTGCACCACGACCGGGTGACGGACCTTCAGTGCCCGGGCGAGCAGCACGAACGCCTCCGCGGCACCCGCCGTCAGCAGCACCCGCTCCACCGGCAGCCCGTGCCGCGCCGCCACCGCCGCCCGCGCGGCCCGCCCGTCCGGGTAGCCCGCGAGGGACGACAGGGAACCGGCGATCTCCTCCCGCAGCCACGGCGGGGGCGTGTCCGCACGGACGTTGACGGCGAGGTCGACCAACGCGGCCCCGTCGTCACGCACTTCGGCGTCGCCGTGGTGCCGTAGATCGTGCCCGGACCCGCCGGTGTCCTCAGTGCGCATGGCTGTGCGAGTGCCCCCCGTGATGGTGGTGCCCGTGCCCGTGGTGGTGGCCGTCGTCGTCCGGGTGGAAGTGCGGCTGCTGCGGCAGCCCGACCTTGTCCTCGAAGCCCGGCAGCGCGATCCGGTACACGCAGGTGTCGCAGTTCATCCGCAGATCGCCCTTGACCGCCTCCTCGTACCGCTCCATCACCAGGTCCAGCAGCTCCGGCTCGGGCCCGATGACGTCGGCCGACCGCACCTCGACCTCCGGGTGCGCGGCGGCCCACCCCTCGGTCTGCTGCCGCACCCGGTCCGGCAGGATGCCGGTGAACAGGAAGTAGGGGAGCACGACGATCTTCCGCGCCCCCAGCGCGACACACCGGTCGAGGCCGCTCGGCACGTCCGGCGCCGCGAGCGACACGAACGCCGTCTCCACCCCTGCGTACCCACGGCCCTCCCACAGCAGCCGCGCCGCCTTGAACACCTCGGCGTTGGCGTCGGGGTCGGTCGACCCGCGCCCGACGAGCAGCACGGTGACGTCCGCCCGCTCCTCGGGGGTGCCCGCCGGGCCCCCGAGCGCCTCGTCGAGCCTCCGCTCCAGCACGCTCAGCAGCGCAGGGTGCGGGCCCAGCGGGCGGCCGTAGGTGTAGGAGATGCCCGGGTGCCGCTCCTTCTCCCGGGACAGCGCGGCCGGGATGTCGCCCTTGGCGTGCCCGGCGGACACCAGCATCAGCGGCACCGCGGCGAACCGGCGTACCCCCTGCTCGACCAGTTCGGCGACGGCCTCGCCCAGCGGCGGCGGGGACAGCTCGATGAAGCCGCCCGCGACGGGCAGCTCGGGGTGGCGGCGGCCCAGCTCCCGGACGAAGTCACGGAACGCCTCGGCTCCGGCGTCGTCACGGGTGCCGTGTCCGGCGATCAGCAGGGCGGGCGGGGTGGTCACGAGGTCTCCTCAGCAGAAACGGGGTGGTACAGCAGGGCGTTGAGCGCGGCGGCGGCGACCGCCGAACCGCCCTTCTCGGACACGTTGCTCACGGCGGGCAGCCCGCTCGCCCGCAACGCCTCCTTGGACTCGGCGGCGCCGACGAAACCGACGGGCAGACCGATGACGAGCGCGGGGGAGGCGTCCAGGGTCAGCAGCTCCTCCAGGGCGGTCGGCGCACAGCCGATCACCCACAGGGCGCCCGGCCCGACCTCCTCGTACGCGAGCCGGATCGCGTGGGCCGAACGGGTCAGCCCCGGCCCGGACTCGGCGTCCTTCAGCCGGCAGACGGTCTCGCGCCGGGTGATGCCGGCCGCGACCATCTCCACGTCCACGACGACCGGCGCCCCGGCGTGCAGCGCGGCGTGCGCCTTCACCAGGTCCTCCTCGGCCGTGACGAGATCGGTCGCGTACTCCAGGTCGGCGGCGGAGTGGATGACCCGCTCCACCACCGCCCGGGTCAGCGGCGGGAAGTGCGAGGTGTCCAGGCGGGCGCGCAGCCGCCGGAAGGACTCCTGCTCGATGGGATGGACCACGCGGTTCACCGGGTGCCCTCCTGCCCCGCGGCGGAGCCGCTCGTCGACGCGGACTCCTGCCAGCGGTAGCCGCGCGGGGTCACCATGCGCCCCGCGATGTTCCGGGTCGCGGTGTTGCCCACGGTCACGACCGTCATCATGTCGACCGTCGCCGGGTCCAGACCGGCGAGCGTGGTGACCCGGCCGGCCTCGTCGGGGCGGGACGCGTTGCGCACGACTCCGACGGGTGTCGCCGGTTCGCGGTGCCCGGCGAGGATCGACAGCGCCTTGGGCAGCTGCCAGTCGCGGCCCCGGGAGCGCGGGTTGTAGAAGGTGACGACGATGTCCGCCTCGGCCGCCGCCCGCACCCGGCGCTCGATGACCTCCCACGGTGTGTGCAGGTCGGACAGGCTGATGGACACGTGGTCGTGGCCCAGCGGCGCGCCCAGGATCGCCGCAGCGGCCAGCGCCGCCGTCACCCCGGGCACCCCGACCACGTCGATGTCGTCCGACGCCTCCGCGAGCGCAGGGGAGGCCATGGCGTAGACGCCCGCGTCCCCGCTGCCGATCAGGGCCACCGCGTGCCCCTTGCGGGCCTCCGCGACCGCCGTACGGGCCCGCTCCTCCTCCGCGCCGAGCCCCGACTCCAGCACCCGGGTCCCGGGCCGCAGCAGATCGCGGATCTGGTCCACGTACTGGTCCAGCCCGACCAGCACGGAGGCCCGCCGCAGCTCGGCCGCCGCGCGCGGGGTGAGCAGGTCCCGGGCGCCCGGCCCGAGCCCGACCACCGCGAGCCGCCCGCGCCCCGGACGCCGTACCACGGCGCAGGTCGCCATCGCCGGCTGCCCGTCGGCGCGCTCCGACTTCCGCTTGGGGACGACGAGTTCACCGCCGCGCACCAGCGCGGCGGCCTCCGCCACCGACGGCGTGCCGACGGCCGCGAGCGGCGCGCTGGACGGGTTGGGCACCTCGACATCCGCCAACTCCTCGGCGGGGTACGTCACCACGGGCACCCCGAGCCGTTCGGCGGCGGCGACGATGCCCGGCTCCTCCGCCTTGGCGTCCACGGTGGCGAGTTCGGCCACCGACTTCGGCGAGAGCCCCGCCTCCGCCAGCGCCGCCTCGATCAGCCCGAGCACCTCGGTCACCGGCGCGCCCTTCGACGCGCCGACCCCGACCACCAGCGACGGCGGCCTGAGCAGCACCTCGCGTTCGCCGGGTGCGACGGCCCGGTCGGTGAGCCGGACGGTGTACCGCCCCTCGGCCGCGACCGGCAGCGGCGGCAGCGGCCACGCCACCTCGGCCTCCAGCGCGACCGGTTCGCCGTCCAGCAGCGCCCGGGAGACCGCGGCGAGCGCACCCTCGTACGGCAGCCCGAGCGTGTCCAGGCCGGGCAGCCCGACCGAGTCCGTCGCCGTCGTCACCACCGGCTCCGCGCCCAGCGACTCCCCGACCTCGCGGGCGAGTTCGTTGGCGCCGCCGCCGTGCCCGCCGACCAGCGACACCGCGAACCGGCCGCCCTCGTCCACGCACACCACGCCCGGGTCGGCGGCCTTGTGGCCGAGCAGCGGCGCGAGCAGCCGTACCACCGCTCCCGTCGCCAGGAAGCACACCAGCTGGTCGCACTCCGCGAACGCGGCCCGTACGGCCTCCCCGGCGGGACCGTCGTACACACGCGTGCGGTCCGGCCAGGCCGCGGCCAGCCGGTCCCGCGCCGCCGCCCCCGCCGCGGTGGCGGAAATGAGGCCGATCACTGGACAACTCCTTCACTCGACACCGGGGTTCTCACGCCCCACAGCAGAAACACAGGATTGGTGGCCGCCAGCCGGGTCACGTCCCCCGGCAGCGGCGCCAGGCGCGAGGACTGGAGCAGCACCCCGTCGCAGCCGAACCCGGCGGCCGTCAGCGCCTCGCGCGCCGCCGGCACCCGGTCCAGCGCGGCCACGGCGACGACGACCGTGCGCCGCGCCCGCCGCGCACACGCGGTGACGACGGCGGGCAGCTCCCGGCCCCCGCCGCCGACGAACACCGCGTCGGGATCGTCGGCCAGGCCGGCCAGCGCCCGCGGTGCCGAGCCGTGCACCACGTCCACGTCCACGCCGTGGGCGTCCGCGTTGGCCCGGATCCGCTCGACCCCGTCCGGGGCCTTCTCCACGGCGACGACGGCCGCGCCGAGCCGCGCGCACTCCACCGCGACCGAGCCCGACCCGGCGCCCACGTCCCACACCAGGTCACCCAGCCGCGGCCCCAGCCGGGCCAGGGCCAGCGCCCGCACCTCGAACTTGGTGATCATCGAGTCCCGGTGCGTGAACTCGTCCTCGTCCAGGGCCCACCGGACCGGCGCCGGGGGCACCCCGGCGACCGTACGCACCGCGCCGAGCGCCCGTGCCTCGTCCAGGCACAGCACCACGCTCACCGCCGTGCCCCAGTCCCGGGAAGCCGCCTCGGCGGCCGTCACCCGCTCCACGCGCTCCCGGCCGGGGTCGCCGAGGGCACTCGCCACGACCAGGACGCGGCCGGCGGGCAGCGCGGCACCCAGCTCGGCGGGCCCGGCCCCCGGCCCGGTCAGCACGGCCACCTTCGGCCGCGCCCGGCACACGTTCACCGCCGTGCGCAGCTCCCGGCCGTGCGCGCTGACCACGACCGCGTCGTCCCAGGGCAGCCCGATCCGGGCGAAGGCGGTGGCCACGGACGACACTCCCGGCCGTACGTCCAGCAGCCCGGCACCGAACCGCTCGGCCAGCGCCCGCACGATCCCGAAGAACCCCGGGTCGCCGGAGGCCAGCACGACGACCGGCAGTTCCTTGCGGACGTACTCCCCGACGGTGTCCAGGGCGGGCGCCAGCGGCCCGAGCACGATCCGGCAGGCACCCTCGGGCAGCGCCACTGCGTCCAGGTGCCGCCGCCCGCCGACGACCAGCGCGGCCCCGGCGAGGACGTCCTCGGGAACCGGTGAGCCCGTTCCGGTACCGACGACCGTGATCAACTCTTCGCCCTCTGCTCACGCAGAGCCCGCCGCGCCTCGGGGTCGGCCTTCCGGTACCCGTGGAAGTGCCCCGGGTGGTACAGATGCGAGCGCGTTCCCTTGGCGTCCAGCGCCGGGCCGATCAGGAACAGCGTGTGCTTCCAGAGCTTGTGCTCCTTGACCGTCTCCTCCAGGGTCTCGATCGTGCACCGCACGACCAGCTCCTCCGGCCAGGTCGCCTGGTACGCCACCACCACGGGGGTGGACGTGGGGTAGCCGCCCTCCAGCAGTTCCCGCACCAGCTGCCCGCTGCGCGCCGCCGACAGGAAGACCGCCATGGTGGTGCCGTGGCGGGCGAACTCCCGCACCTCCTCACCGGGCGGCATCGGCGTCTTGCCGCCGCCCAGCCGGGTCAGCACCACGGACTGGGCGACCTCGGGGATCGTCAGCTCGCGCCGGGCGATCGCGGCCACGGCGGAGAAGGAGGACACGCCCGGGACGACCTCGGTCGCGATGCCGATCTCCTGGCAGCGGTCCAGCTGCTCCTGCGTGCCGCCCCACAGGGCCGGGTCACCGGAGTGGATCCGGGCGACCTTCAGCCCCTCCTGGAACGCACGCCGGTACACGGCCACGACGTCCTCCAGCGACATGGCCGCCGAGTCCAGGATCTCGGCACCCTCGCGGGCGTGGTCGAGGACCTCGGCCTGGACCAGGCTCGCGGCCCAGATCACGACGTCGGCCTCGGCGATGGCCCGAGCGGCACGGAACGTCAGCAGATCGGCGGCGCCGGGGCCGGCACCGACGAAGGTCACCTTGCCGGTGGGGGCATCGGCCATGGGAATCGGTCCTCTCCTACAAGTGCGAGTCAGTACGTGAACGGCTGTCGGACATGCGCGAACGCCGGTCCATCGGATACCAAGGGCCTATGGCGGTCTTCGTCGCGCTCGGCGCGTTCCTGATGACGCTGGCCGGCGGCTGGACGGCACAGCGCGTGACCGACCGCCGCCATCTGGTGCTGGGCCTGGCCGGCGGGCTGATGCTGGGCGTGGTGGGCCTGGACCTGCTGCCGGAGGCACTGCACACGGCCGACCGCGAGATCTTCGGCGTACCCGCCGCCCTGCTGCTCTTCGTGGCCGGCTTCCTGCTGGCCCACCTCGTGGAGCGCACCCTGGCCGTGCGCCAGGCGGCGCACGGCGGCGCCGAGGGACACCGCCACCGGGCGCCCGAGGTGGGCCTCGCGGCGGCCGGCGCGATGGTGGGCCACAGCGCCATGGACGGCGTGGCGATCGGCGCGGCCTTCCAGGTGGGCGGCGGCATGGGCACCGCCGTCGCGCTCGCCGTGATCGCCCACGACTTCGCCGACGGTTTCAACACCTTCACCATCACCAGCCTGTACGGCAACGCGCGCCGCCGGGCCATCGGGATGCTGGTCGCCGACGCCTGCGCACCCGTACTGGGCGCGCTGTCCACGGCCTTCTTCCACATCCCCGCGCCGGTGCTCGGCGGCTATCTCGGCCTCTTCGGCGGTGTGCTGCTCTACCTCGCCGCCGCCGAGATCCTGCCCGAGGCCCACCACGAGCACCCGGCCCGCTCCACCCTGTTGTGCACGGTGGCCGGAGCCGCGTTCATCTGGCTGGTGGTCGGCGTCTCCGGCTGACCGCGCGGACGGTGTCACAGCTTGCCGCCCCGGCCGCCGTCCCGTCGCGGCGGCGCGATCAGCGTCGACAGATACGGCAGCGGCGACCCGTCCAGCTCGGCGGCAGGCCGCACCGACTCCTCCGGCAGGCCCAGCGCCGAGCCCCACACGGCGTCCGCGAGCCGCCCGGTCTCCGCGAGCGCCTCGGCGACCTCGGCGGCCTGCCGGCCGAACTTGTACGCCACGACCGTCCCCGGGCCGGCCAGCGCCTCCTTCAGCACGGCGGACCCGGCGGTGACCGGTACGAGGGTGAGCGGCTCGGTGCCCTCGGTCAGCACGGCCCCGGACCGCGCCGCGAGATCCTGCATGGCGGTGATCCCGGGCACGGTCTCCACGGCGACACCGGGCACCAGCTCCACGATGGTCTGCGCGAGGTAGGTGAACGTCGAGTACACGTTCGGATCCCCGATGGTGGCGAAGGCGACCGACCCGTGCGCGCGCAGCAGCCCGGCGACCCGCTCGCCCGCCGCGTCCCAGGCCGCCTCGCGCCGCGCCCGGTCGGTCCGCTCGTTCAGCGCGAACACCACCCGGACGATCTTCTCCGCGGGCACGTAGTGCGACACGGTCGCCTCGGCCCGGCCCCGCTCTCCGGTGTCCATCACCGGTACGACGACGACGTCGGCCGAACGCAGCGCGTTGACCCCCTTGACGGTCACCAGCTCCGGATCGCCGGGACCGACCCCGACTCCGATCAGCCTGCTGCTCATGACGTCCGGCACCTCTCCACGAACCGATGGGCCACACCGGGCTGGGACGCCCAGTGCGTGTGCAGATAACTCGCGTGCACGCCCTGCTGTACAAAACCTTCGACCCGCCGCACCGGGGTCCGCACGCCCCAGGCGGGAGCGGCGCCGGCGCCCGGCTCGACGACGGTGCGATGGAACTCGTGCCCGCGCATCCGCGTCCCGGCCACGGCCAGCACGCTGTCACCGACGGCCACGGCGTCCCGGTAGCCGAGGGTCAGCCGTTCGCTCATCCGCGCGGTGGCGTCCAGTACGCCGCACATGGGGCGACCGTCCAACTCGCGGCAGAGGTAGAGCAGTCCGGCGCATTCGGCGGCTACGGGGGCGCCGCTCGACGCCAGTGCGGCGACGGCCCTGCGGAGCGGCTCGTTGGCGGACAGCTCACCGGCGTACACCTCGGGGAATCCACCGCCGAGGACCAGTCCGGCCGTCCCCTCGGGCAGCCGCTCGTCCCGGAGGGGGTCGAAGGTGACCACCTCGGCACCGGCGGCGGCGAGCAGCTCGGTGTGCTCGGCATAGGAGAAGCTGAAGGCGGCCCCCCCGGCAACCGCGACAACGGGCCTTCCGGCGGAACGGGCCACCTCCAGGCCCCGCGTCGCGGCGGCCCCAGCCGACTCCTGCGCCCGCTTTTCGACGGACCGAGCCGACTGCTGGTCCCGCTTTTCAGCCGGCCGAGTCGGGTGGTGGGTGGGCGAGGCGGGGGTCCAGGGGGCGGAGCCCCCTGGGAGGGCACCCGCAGCACGGGCGACTGCTTCCAACGCCGTCAGGTCACAACCGGCCGACACCATCGCGGCCATCGCCGCAACGGCGGCCACCGCAGCGGACCGCCGCTCGGCGACCGGCACCAGCCCCAGATGCCGCGACGGCGTCTCCACCGGCGCCGCCCGCCGCAGCACACCGAGTACCGGCACCCCCGCCGCGTCCAGCGCCTCCCGCAGGAGCGCCTCGTGCCGGTCCGACGCGACCTTGTTCAGGATCACGCCCCCGACCCGCACCTCCGGATCCCAGGAGGCGAACCCGTGCACGAGCGCCGCCACCGACCGCGACTGCGACGACGCGTCCACCACGAGCACCACCGGCGCCCGCAGCAACTTGGCCACCTGGGCCGTGGACGCGAGTTCCCCCTCGCCCGCGGCCCCGTCGTACAGCCCCATCACGCCCTCGACCACAGCCAGGTCACAGCCCCGCGCCCCGTGCAGGAACAGCGGAGCGACCAGCTCCGGCCCGCACAAGTACGCGTCGAGATTGCGCCCCACCCGCCCGGTCGCGAGCGCGTGGTACCCGGGGTCGATGTAGTCCGGCCCGACCTTGTGCGCGGACACGGCGAGCCCCCGCGCGGCGAACGCGGCCATCAGCCCCGTGGCCACGGTGGTCTTGCCGCTGCCCGAGGAGGGCGCGGCGATGACCAGCCGAGGCACCGACATCGTCACCACTCGATGCCCTTCTGACCCTTCTGTCCCACGTCCATGGGGTGCTTGACCTTGGACATGTCGGTGACCAGGTCCGCGAAGTCCACCAGCTTCTCCGGCGCGTTCCGGCCGGTGATCACCACATGCTGGGTGCCGGGACGGTCGCGCAGCACCTCGATCACCTCGTCGGTGTCGACCCAGCCCCAGTGCATCGGGTACGCGAACTCGTCGAGCACGTACAGCCGGTACGTCTCGGCGGCCAGGTCCCGCTTGACCTGCTCCCAGCCCTCGCGGGCTTTCTCCTCGTTGTCCATCTGGGCGTCCCGCTGGACCCACGACCAGCCCTCGCCCATCTTGTGCCAGTCGACGGTCCCGCCCTCACCGGAGGCGCCGAGTACGCGCAGCGCGTTCTCCTCGCCGACCTTCCACTTCGCCGACTTGACGAACTGGAACACCCCGATGGGCCACCCCTGGTTCCAGGCCCGCAGCGCGAGCCCGAACGCGGCGGTCGACTTGCCCTTGCCGACGCCCGTGTGCACGACGGTCAGCGGACGGTTCCTGCGCTGACGAGTCGTCAGACCGTCCTGCGGTACGACACTCGGCTGTCCCTGCGGCATTACGCGGCCCTCCTCTGCGTCCCCTGTACATCCCTGACCAGCCCGGCGATCGAGTCGGCCCGCAGCTCGTCCAGCGTCACCGCCGTACCGCCCAGCTCACCCGCGAGCTGCCCGGCGAGCCCCAGCCGCACCGGCCCCGACTCGCAGTCCACGACCACCGAGGCGACCTGCTCGGCGGCGAAAAGCCGCGCCGCGCGCCCCGCGAGGGCGACCGGCTCCGGGCCGCCCGTGGCCCGCCCGTCGGTCACCACCACGACCAGCGCCCGCCGCGCCGGATCCCGCAGCCGCTCCACCCGCAGCACCTCGTGCGCCTTCAGCAGCCCGGCGGCGAGCGGCGTACGGCCGCCGGTCGGCAGCGACTCCAGCCGCGCGGCGGCGGCGTCGACGGAGGACGTCGGCGGCAGCGCCACGTCCGCCCCGGAACCCCGGAAGGTCACCAGACCGACCTTGTCCCGCCGCTGGTAGGCGTCGAGCAGCAGCGACAGCACGGCCCCCTTGACGGCGCTCATCCGCTGCCGCGCCGCCATCGACCCCGAGGCGTCCACCACGAACAGCACGAGGTTGCCCTCGCGCCCCTCCCTGGTCGCCTGCCGCAGATCGTCCCGGCGGATCACCAGCCCCGGCCCGGACCGCCCGCGCGCCCGCTGGTGCGGGGCCGCGGCCTGCACCGTGGCGGCCAGGTGCAGCTTGGTCAGCGCGCCCCGGGGCCGCCGCGCCCCGGTCGTCCGCCCGTGCTCGGTCCGCGCCCGCGAGCGCCGTCCGGTGGCACCCTCGCCGATCCCGGGCACACTCAGCATCTTGGCCCGGAACGGCTCGGCGGCCCGTACGGCCGACTGCTCCTGCGCGCCGGACGCCTGCGGCTGCCCGCCCTCACCGGCCTCGGGCCGCGCGGCGCCGGCCCCGTCATCCTGCGGACCGCTGTCCGGCGCCGGCTGCCCACCGCCGCCACCGGGGCCGTCGGGATCGGGGTCGTCGTCGCCTTCGCCGGAGTACTCCTCCAGCGTCTCGTCCAGCTTGTCCTCGTCCAGCCCCGGCGCGTCGAACGGGTTGCGGCGGCGCCGGTGCGGCAGCGCCAGCAGGGCCGCCTGCCGCACGTCCTCCGCGAGCACATCGGTCCGCCCGGCCCACGCGGCCAGCGCGGTGGCGGTCCGCGCCATCACGATGTCGGCGCGCATGCCGTCCACCTCGAAGGCCGCACAGGTCGCCGCGATCTGCCGCAGCGCACCGTCACCCAGCCGCACCTGCGGCAGCAGATCCCGCGCCGCGATGACGCGTTGCCGCACGGCGGTCTCCTCCTCGGCCCAGCGCGCCGCGAAGCCGGCCGGGTCGGCGTCGTAGGCCAGGCGCCGCTTGACGACCTCCACGCGCTGGTCGGGCTCGCGGGAGGCGGCCACCTCCACGGTCAGTCCGAACCGGTCCAGCAGCTGCGGGCGCAGCTCGCCCTCTTCGGGGTTCATGGTGCCCACGAGCAGGAAGCGTGCCGCGTGCCGCACGGACACGCCCTCGCGCTCGACGTACGAGGCACCCATCGCCGCGGCGTCCAGCAGCAGGTCCACCAGGTGGTCGTGGAGGAGGTTGACCTCGTCGACGTACAGGATGCCGCGGTGCGCGTCGGCCAGCAGGCCCGGCTCGAACGCCTTCACGCCCTCGGCGAGCGCCCGCTCGATGTCCAGGGCGCCGACGAGCCGGTCCTCGGAGGCGCCGACGGGCAGCTCGACCATCCGCGCGGGCCGCTCGCTGCCCTCGCCGGCCTCGTGCGGCCCGTCCGGGCACGCGGGATCGGGGGCCGCCGGATCGCACGAGAACCGGCACCCGGGCACGACGGCCACCTGCGGCAGCAGCGCCGACAGCGCCCGCACCGCCGTGGACTTCGCGGTGCCCTTCTCGCCGCGCACCAGCACACCGCCGACCGCCGGCGACACGGCGTTCAGCAGCAGCGCGAGCCGCAGATCGTCCTGGCCGACGACGGCCGTGAAGGGGAACGGGGTGGTCACTGGTCGCCCTCCAAGTCGCCTTCCAGCTCCAGGTACGTGGCGCGCAGCCGCTCCAGCGTGTCCGCGTCCGGCTCCGCCCACAGCCCGCGGTCCGCCGCCTCCAGCAGCCGCTCGGTGACCCCGCGGAGCGCCCACGGGTTGGACTTCTTCATGAAGTCCCGGTTCTCCGGGTCGAAGACGTACTCGGAGCTGAGCTTCTCGTACATCCAGTCGTCGACCACGCCGGCCGTCGCGTCGTACCCGAACAGGTAGTCCACGGTCGCCGCCATCTCGAAGGCGCCCTTGTAGCCGTGCCTGCGCATCGCCGCCATCCAGCGCGGGTTGACCACCCGCGCCCGGAACACCCGGTGCGTCTCCTCGCCCAGCGTGCGGGTCTTCACCTGGTCCGGTACGGCGCTGTCGCCCACGTACGCCTCGGGGTTGGCGCCCGTCAGATGCCGCACCATGGCGACCATGCCGCCGTGGTACTGGAAGTAGTCGTCGGCGTCGACCAGGTCGTGCTCGCGGGTGTCGACGTTCTTCGCCGCGACGGCGATCCGCTTGAACGCGGTCTCCATGTCGCCGCGCGCCGCCCGCCCGTCGAGCCCGCGCCCGTACGCGTAGCCGCCCCAGACGGCGTACACCTCGGCGAGGTCGGCGTCCGAGCGCCAGTTGCGGGCGTCGATCAGGGGCAGCAGACCGGCGCCGTACGCGCCCGGTTTCGAGCCGAAGACACGGGCCGTCGCCCGGCGCCGGTCGCCGTGTTCGGCGGTGTCCTCGTCCACGTGCGCCCGCACGTAGTTGGACTCGGCCGGCTCGTCCAGCTCCGCCACCGTCCGCACCGCGTCGTCGATCAGCCCGACCACATGCGGGAACGCGTCCCGGAAGAAGCCGGAGATACGGACGGTGACGTCGATGCGCGGGCGCCCCAGCTCCGCCGGCGGGATCACCTCGAAGCCGGTCACCCGGCGCGAGGCGTCGTCCCACACCGGGCGGCAGCCCAGCAGCGCCAGGATCTCGGCGATGTCGTCTCCCTGGGTACGCATCGCGGACGTGCCCCACACCGTGAGGCCCACCGACTTCGGGTACGCGCCGGTGTCCTGGAGATAGCGCGCGACCAGGGAGTCCGCGAGCGACTGGCCGACCTCCCAGCTCAGGCGGGACGGAATCGCCTTGGGGTCGACCGAGTAGAAGTTACGGCCCGTCGGCAGCACGTTCACCAGACCGCGGGTCGGCGAGCCCGAGGGACCGGCCGGGACGTACCCGCCGCTCAGCGCCCGCAGGATGTGCCCGATCTCGTCGGTGGTCCGCGCCAGACGGGGGACGACCTCGTCGCACGCGAACTCCACCACGGCCACCGCCTCGGGCAGTTCGAGGCCGAGCACGCCCCGCAGGACCGGGCGGACGACCGCGCGGTCCCACGCCCGCGCCTCCATGCCCTCCGCGATCCGCCGGCACAGCTGCTCCAGCAGGTCGATCGTGTCGGCGGCGGTCCGGGACGGGCCCTCGACCAGGTCTGTCAGCTCGACCGGCACCTTCACCGGGGCGCCGGGCTCGGACAGCAGCTCCTTCTCGCTCAGCCCGAAGTGGGCGGCCAGCGAGGCCCGCAGGCCGGGCAGCGCGTTCGCCTGGCCGCCCCACACCTGTGAGGCGCGCAGCACGGCCAGCACGAGGTTCACGCGCGGCTCACCGACCGGACCGCCGCCGAGGATGTGCAGGCCGTCCCGGATCTGCACGTCCTTGATCTCGCACAGATAGCCGTCGATGTGCATGACGAACTCGTCGAACTCACCGTCGTCCGGCTGCTCGTCCACGTGCAGGTCGTGGTGCAGCTCGGCCGCCTTGACCAGCGTCCAGATCTGGGCGCGGACGGCCGGGGCCTTCGTCGGGTCCAGGTCGGAGACGAGCGCGTACTCGTCCAGCAGCTGCTCCAGCTTCGCCAGGTCGCCATAGGTGTCCGCGCGGGCCATCGGCGGCACCAGGTGGTCGACGACCGTGGCGTGCCCGCGCCGCTTGGCCTGGGTGCCCTCGCCGGGGTCGTTGACGATGAACGGGTAGACGAGGGGCAGCTCACCGAGGACGGCGTCCGGAGCGCAGCCGGCGCCCAGACCCAGGCCCTTCCCCGGCAGCCACTCCATCGTGCCGTGCTTGCCCATGTGCACGATCGCGTCGGCGCCGAAGCTGTTCTCCAGCCAGCGGTAGGCCGCCATGTAGTGATGCGACGGCGGCATGTCGGGGTCGTGGTAGATCGCGATCGGGTTCTCGCCGAAGCCGCGCGGCGGCTGGATCATCACGACGACGTTCCCGAACCGCAGGCAGGCCAGCACGATGTCGTCGCCGTCCACGTAGAGGCCGCCCGGCGGCTCGCCCCACGCCTCGGTCATCGCGTCCCGCAGCTCCGGGTCGAGCCTGTCGAACCAGGCCCGGTAGTCGGCCAGCGGCACCCGCGCGGGAGCCGCGGCCAGCTGCTCCTCGGTCAGCCACTCCACGTCGTGTCCGCCGGCCTCGATGAGCCGGTGGATCAACTCGTCGCCCTCGGAGGGGTGTCCGGTGACCCCGTACCCGGCGTCCCGGAGCGCGTCCAGCACCCGTACCGCCGACGCGGGCGTGTCCAGGCCGACCGCGTTGCCGACGCGGGAGTGCTTGGTCGGGTACGCGGTGAAGACGAGCGCGACCTTCTTCTCGGCGTTCGCCTTGTGCTTCAGCCGGGCGTGCCGGAGGGCGATCCCGGCGACGCGAGCGGCCCGCTCGGGGTCGGCGACGTACACCGGTACGTCGTCGGGGCCCTGCTCCTTGAAGGAGAACGGGACGGTGATGAGCCGGCCGTCGAACTCCGGGATCGCGACCTGCATCGCCGCGTCCATGGGGGAGAGGGCCGCGTCCGACTCCGCCCACGCCTGACGGGAGGAGGTGAGGCAGAGGCCCTGGAGCACGGGGACGTTCAGGTCGGCCAGCGCACCGATGTCCCAGGACTCCTCGTCGCCGCCCGCCGAGGCATGGGAAGCGTGCGTGCCGCCGGCCGCGAGCACGGTGGCCACCAGTGCGTCGGCCCGGCCCAGCAGTTCGTACAGCCCGGCGTCCGCGCCGCGCAGCGAACCGCAGTAGACGGGCAGGGCGTTGGCCCCGCGCGCCTCGATCGCCTCGCACAAGGTGTCCACGAAGGCGGTGTTGCCGCTCAGCTCGTGCGCCCGGTAGAAGAGCACGCCCACGGTCGGCCGGCCCTCCCGGACCTCGTACCCGCCGTGCACGCCGAACTCCGGCATCCGGCGCGGTTCCTCGAAGCCCTCACCGGTCAGCAGCACGGTGTCCGACAGGAACCGGGACAGCTCCAGCAGGTTCGCGGGGCCGCCCTCCACCAGGTACTTCAGTGCCTCGGCGACCACACCGGCGGGCACCGACGACTCGGCCATCAGCTCCGCGTCCGGTACGGCCTCGCCGCCCAGCAGCACGGTCGGGATGCCGGACGCCCGCAGCGCGGCCAGCCCGTCCTCCCATGCCCGCTTGCCGCCCAGCAGCCGTACGACGGCGAGGTCCGCGCCCTCGATCAGGCCCGGCAGCTCCTCGCCGACGTCGACCCGGGTGGGGTTGCCGATGCGGTAACCGGCGCCGGCGGCCCGGGCCGCCAGCAGGTCCGTGTCGGCGGTCGACAACAACAACACTGTGCTCATGCGGGCGCTCCCGGTGGAATGAAAGGCAGTCCTTGTGGCGCGCCCGACTCGATGAGCCGCCAGAGCGCGTCCGTGTCCGCGTGCTGTTCGATCAGGTCGCCCAGCCGGTCGAGCTGTTCCTCGCGCAGCGCGGCGAAGCAGGTGTCCGGCGCGGGGACGAAGCGGCGGCCGGTGGCGGTGGCCACCTCGCGCAGGAAGGCCCGCCGGAAGCCGTCCGACTCCAGCGAACCGTGCCAGTGGGTGCCCCAGGTCTGGCCGACCCGGCAGCCGTCCAGGAAGGCTTCCCCACCGGTGACCTCGGCGACGCCGTGGTGGATCTCGTACCCCTCGACCGGTTCGCCCAGGGCTTCCCCGGCCGGCCTGGTCAACGTCTTCTCGCGGGCGAACCGTACCCGCACGGGGAGCAGCCCGAGCCCGGCGACCTCCCCGGCGCGGGACTCGACCTCGTCCTCGATGCGCTCGCCGAGGATCTGGAAGCCGCCGCAGACGCCGAGGAGGGGGCGTCCCTCGGCGGCCCGGCGCACGAGTGCGTCCGCGAGCCCCCGCTCCCGCAGCCACTGAAGCGCCCGTACGGTCCCGCGCGTGCCGGGGACCACCACGAGGTCGGCGTCGGCCAGTTCCTCCGGGCGGTCCACGAACCGCACCACGACCCCCGGTTCGGCGGCCAGCGCGTCCACGTCCGTGAAGTTGGACATGAGCGGGATCGCGCACACGGCGACCCGCAGCACGTCCTCGCCGACCGGGGGAGCGACGGTTGACTCGCGTACGGTGCCCCGCAACGACACCCGCAGTCCGTCCTCCTCGTCGATGCCGAGGCCGTGCCGGAACGGCAGGACGCCGTACGTCTGCCGCCCGGTGAGCCCGTGCAGCATGTCCAGACCGGGCTCCAGCAGGGAGACGTCCCCGCGGAACTTGTTCACCAGGAACCCGGCGACCAGGTCCTGGTCCTCGGGCGAGAGCAGGGCGAGCGTCCCGAAGAAGGAGGCGAAGACGCCCCCGCGGTCGATGTCGCCGACGACGAGCACGGGCAGCCGCGCATTGCGGGCGATGCCCATGTTGACGATGTCGGTCCGCCGCAGGTTGATCTCGGCGGGACTTCCCGCCCCCTCACAGATCACCGCGTCATACGTGCCCCGCAACTCGGCCAGGCAGTCCAGCACCGTGCCGAGCAGCCGCTGTTGACGGCCCCCGTGGTAGCCGCGTGCGCTCATCTCGCCCACCGGCCTGCCCATCAGCACCACTTGGCTGCTCTGCTCGCCACCGGGTTTGAGCAGTACCGGGTTCATCAGCGCGGTCGGCTCGACCCGGCACGCCTGGGCCTGCATGGCCTGGGCCCGGCCGATCTCCGCGCCCTCCCGGGTGACGAACGAGTTGAGGGACATGTTCTGCGCCTTGAACGGCGCGACCTTGACGCCCTGGCGTACCAGCCAGCGGCAGATGCCGGCCGTCACGACGCTCTTGCCTGCGTCGGAGGTGGTGCCGGCGACGAGGAGACCACCGTTCACTTCCCGTGTCCCTTCAGGAGTGTGCGCGCGGCGACCGTGACGCCGAGCGCGAGCAGTCCGACACGGCGGGAGAGCCGGACGGCCCGGCCGATGTCGGTGACCCGGACCGGCCGTCCGGTGGCGCCGTTGAGCACGGGGCGGTGTTCGACCCGGCCGGCGTAGGAGAGCGTCCCGCCCAGCCGGACGCCGAGGGCACCGGCGAACGACGCCTCCACCGGCCCGGCGTTGGGGCTCGGGTGCCGGTGCGCGTCGGCCTTCCAGGCACGCAGGGCGCCGCGGGGATCGGGTCCGGCCGCGGCGGCGAGTACGGCGGTCAGCCGGGCCCCCGGCCAGCCGGCGACGTCGTCGAGACGGGCGGAGGCCCAGCCGTAGCGCCGGTGGCGGGGTGACTTGTGACCCACCATGGCGTCCAGGGTGTTGACCGCCCGGAATCCCAGGAGTCCCGGCACGCCGGCCACGGCACCCCAGACGAGGGCGCCGACCACGGCGTCGGAGGTGTTCTCGGCGACCGACTCGACCACCGCCCGGGCGATCCCGTCGGCGTCCAGCGCCTGCGGGTCCCGGCCGCACAGGTGGGGCAGCCGGGCCCGGGCCGCCTCGATGTCGCCGGCCTCCAGGGCACGCCCGACGGCGCGGGCCTCCCGGGCCAGCGAGGTGCCGCCGACGACGGCCCAGGTGGCGGCGGCGGTCAGCGCGACGGCGGCGGTACGGGAAGGGCGTGCGGCGCGTGCGGCGAGCGAGCCCAGAGCGACGGCGCCACCGGCGCACACGGTGGTGTGCAGGGCGCCCCATCCGCGGTGGTCGCGCCACAAGGCGCCTTCCACGGCTCCGGCCGCCCGGCCGAAAGCGGCGACCGGATGCCCGCGGCGCGGATCGCCGAGGAGCAGGTCACCGAGGACGCCGGCGGCGGCGCCGTACGCGTATGTGCGATCGGCACCCATCGGCTCAGCCGGCCGTGGGCACAGGAGCGGTCCTGGTACTGGTCCTTCGGCAGCCGAGCATGGCGATCTGTGTCCTCACTCAGGGTGTCCGCGCCCTGGTTCGACGTGAATCGGCGGTGAGAGTTCCTGGCTCCCGGGGGGTTCTTCCCCGGTGACAGTGGCGGGACCGCGCCGGATTCGCACCGGCTTCCTCTCTTGCCGCCGTACATGGCCTGGGCAGTCCACCACGCGCCCGGAACGGCCGTCAACTTGCCGTTGACCTGCGCGGGGAGAGTGTGCCGATCCCCACATCACGGGACGTGAGGGCACGCCAGAGGCTCCCCTCCGGAGCGGCCGGAGGGGAGCCTCTGAGGTGCTTGGCCGGAACGCCGCCATGGCGTGGGCCGGCCCGAGCCACACGGTGCGGGTCAGGCCACGCGGTGCGGCTCGGGCCATGCGGTGCGACTCGGGCCACGCGTGCGGGTCAGGCCACGCGGCGCGGCTCGGGCCGCACGGTGTGGCTCAGGCTTTGGCCACGATCAGGTAGATGCCGTACGCCACCGCCGCCGCGCAGGCCGCGAAGCAGACGTAGGCGCCGGTGACGGCGAGACCGGCGGAGCCGCCCTGGGCCGTGGCCTTCTCGCGCCGGGCCAGGCCGTTGATGCCGAGGGTGAACAGGGCCACCAGGCCCACCGTGAAAACGAGGCTGACGCCGAAGACGGAGCCGATGGCCGCCCAGTCGATCTTCATGGGGTTGCTTCCTTCAGTAACCGGGTGCCCGGGGTCAGACCGTGGCGGCCGGCGGGGTGGCGGGGGCCGGCTCGGCGGCCGGGGCGGGGATCGTGGCCGTCAGGCCCTCGGTGACCAGGCCCGCGGGCGGCGGGGTCACGGCGGCGATGGCGGTGGTGACCACACCGGCCGGCTCCGCGCTCTCGGCGACGACGTCGGTGTGGTCGACGACCTCGCGGCGGGAGAACTTCCAGATGGCGAAGCTCGAGGCGACCAGGAAGGCGGCGACGGCGGCGGTCCCCCAGTCACCGAGGTCGGTGACGGACTCGGCGCCCGCGCCGACCAGCGCGGCGGCCGGGAGGGTGAGCACCCAGGCGGCGATCATGCGGGTCGCGGTGGACCAGCGGACCACACCGCCCTTGCGGCCGAGGCCCGCGCCCATCACCGAGCCGGAGACGACATGGGTGGTGGAGAGGGAGAAGCCGAGGTGGGAGGAGGCCAGGATGGCGGTCGCGGCGCTGGTCTGGGCGGCGAAGCCCTGACGCGGCTCCAGGTCGGTCAGGCCCTTGCCCATGGTGCGGATGATGCGCCAGCCGCCGATGTAGGTGCCGAGCGCGATGGCCAGACCGGCCGAGAGGATCACCCAGGTGGGAGGGTTGGAACCGGGGGCGATGGAGCCGCCCGCGATCAGGGCGAGGGTGATGATGCCCATCGTCTTCTGGGCGTCGTTGGTGCCGTGGGCGAGGGAGACCAGGCCGGCGGAGGCGATCTGGCCGGCGCGGTAGCCCTTGCGGGTGGCCTCGCCCTCGGCCTTGCCGCCGATGCCGTAGGAGAAGCGGGTGGCCAGCATCGAGGCGACGCCCGCCACGATCGGCGCGGCGACCGCCGGGAGCAGCACCTTGGTGACCAGGACGTCACCGTGGACGGCGCCGAAGCCGGCGGAGGCGACGGTGGCGCCGACCAGGCCGCCCATCAGGGCGTGCGAGGAGCTGGAGGGAAGGCCCACCAGCCAGGTCAGCAGGTTCCAGAGGATCGCGCCGACCAGGGCGGCGAAGATGACCTCGGGACGGATGCCGGTCTCGTCGACGAGACCCTTGGAGATCGTGTTCGCGACCTCCACGGAGAGGAAGGCGCCCACAAGATTGAGGGCGGCCGACAAGGCCACCGCGATCTTGGGCTTCAGGGCGCCTGTGGAGATGGTGGTGGCCATCGCATTCGCGGTGTCGTGGAAACCGTTCGTGAAATCGAACGCGAGAGCGGTTATGACCACAATCGCGAGGATCAGCGAGAAGCTTTCCATTTACCCAGGCAATCGTTCGAGGTCGTTGGCTGGATGAACGTAGGCAACCTGGGTGAACGGAAGATGAACTGGGGCGGGCGTCATGGTGTCTCTCGCGCGGGTTGTGGGTTCCGCTTCGCTTCGGCGCCCCAGGCGTCCCTTGGCTACCGGCCCCGCGCGAAGATCCGCAGCCGGCTCATGGACCCGTTGAAGAGATTCTGGTCACCCGGCAGCGCGCCCCTGGTGCCGTACTGCCAGAACGTCCAGTACCGCCAGCCGCCCGGCAGTGTCCCCGGCCGCGAGGTGCCGTGCCGGGCGATCCACAGAGCGTGACTCTTCGAGAACGCACGGCTGTTGCCGGTGCACAGCTTCCACCACTGGGTCGTCGTGTAGATCACCGGAGGGCGGCCGGTCTCCCGCTTGATCTCGTCGCTGAACGACCGGATCCAGCTCACCATGCGCGCCTTGCTCAGCCGGTAGCACTTGTGCTTCGTGCTGTACGGGTTGTACTCGATGTCGAGCGTGGGCGGCAGCGTCCAGCCGTCCGCCCGCCAGTCGCCGCCGTGCCGCACGAAGTACGCGGCCTGCTTGGCGCCGGAGGACCGGTCCGGCAGGGCGAAGTGGTACGCGCCCCGGAGCAGGCCGGCCTTGCGGGCGCCGGTGTACTGCCCGGAGAAATACGGGTTGCGGTAGTTCGTGGACTCGGTCGCCTTGATGTAGACGAACCGTGCGCCCTTCGCCCGGGCGGCCGGCCAGTCGACGCGCTTCTGGTGGGACGACACGTCATGCCCCTTGGGCGCGTTGGCCCGGCCCGAGGCGAACGCCGGCGACCCGGCCGCCATCAGTGATCCGATCGGCCCCACCGGGTCGGCCGGCCTCACCGGGCCGGCCGGCAGCAGGAAGCCGGCCGGCCGCAGCGACCCCGCGGACACCGGCGGTCCGCCCGCCACCGGCGGTCCGGCCGACGCGGTCGCGGTGCCCGTGAGGGCGAGCGCCACCGCCGTGGCTGTCGCGAGGACACCGGCGCGGTGACGGACAGAGGTGTGTTGACGAGCCATGGGCTCCCCCGGGGGTGGCAAACGACAGGCGCTCCCGCGCCGGCGGGCGGCGGCGGTCGTCCAGTGGGCAAGAGGGCTCATTGAAGGCCCGTCGATCACGCAATATGTGATGAATTCAGGCGTTTCACTGTGAAATCCGCCCGTTCGGTCGTACGGTTTCCGGACCGAACCGGCCCTCTCACCCGCGCCTCGCACGTCCGGCTGGCAGGATCACCGCATGGCTGAACCGCGGCGGAATACGGCAGACGGGCGACAGGACGCGCGGCAGGACGGGCCGCGGGACGCGCAGCAGGACGGGCCACGGGACGCGCAGCAGGACGGGCGGCAGGACGTGGCACGGCTCTGGACGCACCTGATCGACACGGCGCGCCGGACCGTCACCGAAGGGCTGGTGGTCGGCACCTCCGGCAACGTCTCCGCCCGCATCGGCGACCTCGTGCTGGTCACTCCCTCGGGCGTGCCCTACGACCGGCTCACCCCCGCCGACCTCACCGGCGTCGACCTCGGCGGACGCCAGGTGCTCGGCACGCTCGTGCCGACCAGCGAGCTGCCCATGCACCTCGCGGTCTACCGCAGCACCGACGCCCGCGCCGTCGTCCACACCCACGCCGTGCACGCGACGGCGGTCTCCACGCTCGTGCCCGAGCTGCCGCTCGTCCATTACATGGCCGCCGCTCTGGGCGGCCCCGTCCGGGTCGCCCCCTACGCCACCTACGGCACCGACGAACTGGCCGCGAACATGCTCGGTGCCCTCGCCGGCCGCACCGGCTGCCTGTTGCAGAACCACGGCACGGTCACCTACGGCGCCACCCTCGACCAGGCGTACGACCGCACCGCCCAGCTGGAGTGGATGTGCCGCCTGTGGCTGACGGCGTCCTCGGTGCCGGGTCTGACACCGACCCTGCTGACCGAGGCACAACTGGCGGAGGTCGGGGAACGCTTGAAGGGGTACGGCCAACGGAGGTGACCCCTTGCCGAGCAATGCCCCGCCCCCCGAACCCTTGCTCCGCTCCCGCCGCTCGCTGCGCTCCACCGCGTCCCCGCACGCCTTGACCCGCCGTCTGCGGACCCCCCTCGCAGGTCTCGCCCGCCGTCTGCAGGTTCCGCTGGCCGGTTCCGGCCGCCGTCTGCAGGTTCCCCTCGCCGGTTCCGGCCGTCGTCTCCGGGTTCCGCCGGCCGGTTCCGGCCGCCGTGTTCCGGTTCCGCTCGCTGGTTCCGGCCGCCGTGTTCCGGCGCCGGTCGCAGCGCTCCGCCGGCGGCTTGCTGCTTCGCTCTCCGGGCTCGGCCCCCGTCTCGCGGGTTCGGTCACGGGGGTCCGCCGCGGCGGCGCTCAGTCATCACGCGCCTTCCCGGCGGTGCCGGGCCCGCCCGCATCCCGACGCCCCTCACCCCGCCCCGCCCTTCCGCTGGCCGGTGGCGTCAACGCCCATGACACTGGAGCCGTGCGTACCGTGAAAGCGACCGCCACCGCACTCACCGCGGTCCTGGCCGCCGGCACGGCTTCCGTGGCCCTCGGCCGGCTCGCCAGCGACGCCGCGCTGAAGGCGCCCGCGGGCCGTCCCCTGCCCACCGAGCCCCGCCTCACCGTGCACGGCACGGCCGCCGGGCAGATCACGCTCACCCGTCACCTGGCCGCCCTGCGCCCCGGCACCTACGGCCTCGCCGGCGACGGCTCCCACGCGGTCGTCGGCCCCGTCCTGGAAGCGGCCGCGCACACCGCCGACGCCGTCGTACGGCGCCTGGAGCGCGTCACCCACGGCACCCTCGAGGCCGGCGACGCGGTGTGGCTCACCCCCAACCTGTACGTCGGCAATCCCGCCACCGCCCTCGGCCTGGACCACGCCGACGTCGACGTGCCCGGGGAACTCGGCGCCCTGCCCGCCTGGTTCGTGCCCGGCCACCGGGACACCTGGGTGATCGCCGTGCACGGCCTGGGCACCACCCGGGAACAGGCCCTGAACGTCATGGGCTTCCTGCACGGCCGCCGGCTGCCCGTCCTCGCCCTCGCCTACCGCGGCGACCTCGGCGCCCCCCGCCCGCCGGACGGACTGAACCACCTCGGCGAGACCGAGTGGCGCGACGTCGAGGCGGCGATCCGCTACGCGCTCCGCTACGGCGCCCGCCGGGTCGTCCTCCTCGGCTGGTCCACCGGCGCCACCATGGCCCTGCGCGCCGCCGAGCACTCCGCGGTCCGCGACCGCATCGCCGGGCTCGTCCTCGACTCACCGGTGCTCAGCTGGGAGGCCACGCTGCGCGCCCTCGCCCGGGCCCGCCACACCCCGCAGCCGCTGTTGCCGCTCGCCGTGCGGGCCGCGCAGGGCCGGGCCGGACTGCACGCCGACCGGGTCGCCGAGAGCGCCGACCCCGCCCTGCTCCGGGTTCCCACCCTGATCGTCCACGGCCCGGACGACCAGGTCGCACCCTGGGAGTTCTCCCGCCGGCTGGCCCGGCGCCGCGCCGACCTCGTCGCCCTGCACACCGTCCCGCACGCCCCGCACGCGGCGATGTGGAACGCGGACCCGGAGGAGTGCGAGGAACGGCTGCGCCGGTTCCTGACGCCACTGATGTGACGCCCTGGCGCCGAGACCCGGCCGGCGCCGGTGCCTGACATTCCGTTTAAGGCCGTACGGCTGGCCTGATCACGTCTACGCCGCCCTTCCGGCACCCCGTGCGTTGGCCAGCCCCGTCGCCCGCCGTGACATTCCGTTTGGGTTTTCGGACCGTCAACCGGAAGACTGCACCCGTGACGTCCCGTATCCCGCGCGACTCCAGGCTCCGACTCGTCCGACCGCGACCCCTGGCCGCCGCCCCCAGAGCTGTGAACCAGCGGCGCCCAGGCCGCCCCGCACCCCGGCCGCCGGAGGGCACGCCCGCCCCCGCCGAACTGGCCGGAATGGCCCGCACCGGTCTGGCCGGCGCGGCCCGCGTCGCCCGCTGGGCCGACGCGGCCCTCGGTCCCGGCCGCGACGGTGCCACCGCCGACGGCAAGGCGACCCTCTCCGACGCCACCACCGAACGCGCCGCCGCCGACCTCGGCCTGAGTGCCGCTCAGATCCGCGCCGACTGGGACACCGCCCGCCTCGCCGGACTCGTCGAGGTGCACGGCGACAGCGCGCGCCCCGGCTGGCGCCTGCGCGCCTGGAACCGGGACGACAGCGCCGTACTGCGCGGCTGGGTCGCCCTCTTCGACGCCTGGTCGCTCGCCTGCCCCGAACCGGACGGCCACGAGCCGGCCGCGGTCGCCGAGGTCGTCTCGGCCATGCCGCAGCTGCTCTCCTTCCTCCAGCTGTCCGCCGGCCCCGTCCCGGTCGAGCAGCTGCTCGACCTGCTCCAGCAGCGGGTCACCGAGCTGCGCACCGAACGCTGCGAGGTCGCCTACGAGCCCGGCACCGGCCAGCCGGCCGGATCCCCGGCACCGGCGGACCCCGCGCCCGCCACCGACGCCCTCCTGGCCCCCCTGCTCGACTGGGCGCTGCGAGCCCTCGCCTCCGTCGGCGCCCTCACCTACGGAGGCGGCCAGGCCACGCTGACCCCGCTCGGCAGCTGGGCGGTCTGGGTCAAGCTGGAGCAGATCTGCGTGGCCGCGCAGAGCCCCGCCGGCAACATCGAGCAGTCCGCCGAGGACATGCTCCGGGGCTGTGCCCAGCTCCGCCCCAACGCGGCCCGCGCCGAGTACCGCGCCTGGCTCGCCGCCCGTCCCGTCGGCAGCGCCGTCACCCAGCTGGTCGACGCCGCCCGCGGCGACGACGCCCTGCTGCGCGGCCTCGCCTTCGAGGCGCTGCGGGTCGTCGGCGCCCCCGCCGAGCCCGACGTACGGGCCGTGGTGGACGAGCCGGCTCTCCGGCCGTACGCCCTGCTGTGGCTCGCGGAGCACGACGGCGTCGACCCGGAGGACGCCCACGAGGTGCTCACCCGGGAGGAGGCCACCTGGCTGTGGGTGGACACCGCCGCCGCCGTCGCCGACCACGGTGAGGCGCCGATGCTGGTCCGGCACCTGGAGTCCGCGGTGCAGCCCACGGTGCCCCAGCTGCTCGACGAGGTCCGCGCCGTCGGCCACCCGCGCACCGTGCAGGTCCTGGTCGCGCTCGCCGCCGCCCATCCCGACCCGGCCCTGGCCAAGGCCGTGCGCCGGGCCGCGTTCCAGGTGCACACCGGCGGATGAGCGGAGACGGGGCGGCTCAGGCCCCGATCTCCGGGGCGTACGTCCCGAAGCTCCAGATGTTGCCCTCGGAGTCCCGGGCCAGGTAGTCCCGCGAGCCGTAGTCCTGGTCCGTCGGGGGCATCAGGATCTCCACGCCGTGCTCCAGGGCCCGCTGGTGGTGGGCGTCCACGTCGTCCACCACGACGTACACCCCGGCGGGTCCCGCGTCCTTCATCAGCGCGTCGAAGCGGCCGCCGCGACCCTTGGAGCCGATCATCACCGCACCGCCGCCCTGGACCAGCTCGGCGTGCATCACCATGCCGTCCTCCGTCTCGTACACCGACAGCTCGGTGAAGCCGAGGGCCTCGGTGAGCTGCCTGATCGCCGCCTTCGCGTCCGCGTACAGCAGCGTGGGATAGACGCTCGGCCGCGCGCCGCCCGTGCCTGCCATGCCGATCACTCCTTCGTGCGTCGGTTCCCCCATGCTCCTGGAGTCTCGCAGGCGCCACTGACAACGCGTCAGCGGAACGTGTCGCACCGCGCCATGTCACCGGTGCGGTACCCCTGCTGGAACCACTGCTGCCGCTGTAGCGCCGACCCGTGCGTCCAGGTCTCCGGTGTCACCCGGCCCTGGAACCGCTCCTGGATCCGGTCGTCGCCCACGGCCGCGGCGGCGTCCAGGCCGTCTCTGATGTCGGCGGCCGTCAGGCTGGTGATCAGCGGGCGCCCGGTCGACTCGTCGGGCGTGGTCGTCGCATGGCGCGCCCACACACCCGCGTAGCAGTCCGCCTGCAACTCGGTGCGCACGGAGCCGCTGTTCGCGCCGGTCATCCCGTCCTGGGACCGGCCCAGTACGCCGAGCAGGTCCTGCACGTGGTGCCCGTACTCGTGCGCGATCACGTACGCCTGGGCGAAGGGGCCGCCGCCGGCGCCGAACTTCGTCCGCAGCTCGTCGAAGAAGCCCAGGTCCAGATAGACCTTGCGGTCCCCGGGACAGTAGAAGGGCCCGACCGCCGAGGTCGCCGTGCCGCACGCCGTACCGATCCGGTCGCTGAAGAGCACCGTCGAGGAGGGGCTGTACGTCCGCCCCCGCCGCTGGAACTCCTGGGTCCAGTAGTCCTGCACGCTGTTCACCACGGCCACCGCCCGGCAGTCGTATCTGGTGTTCGCGTCCCGGCCGGTGCGGCAGGTCTGCTGGACCTGGGCGAGCGAGGAGGAGGTGGGCGCGGCCGGGTCACCGCCGGAGGACAGCCCCAGCTGATCCGGCCCGACGCCGAAGAAGAGCCCCAGCAGCAGGGCGATGAGGCCGACGATGCCGCCCCCGATGGTCGCCCTGCCGCCGGGGACGCGGCTGCCGCGCACATCCTGCACCTCGGAAGTGTCCAGATTCGCGTCGTCGTCGAACTGCACGCGCCACCGCCTTCCGACCGCGCTGCCGCGCGCACCGTCCAACCCTGCCCTCACCCTTACCCGCTCCACCGCGCTCCACCGCCGGTCAAACCGCCGAACGGGGGACATCCCACCCCCA
Source organism: Streptomyces sp. NPDC053076 (assembly GCF_044546845.1). Lineage (NCBI taxonomy): Bacteria > Bacillati > Actinomycetota > Actinomycetes > Kitasatosporales > Streptomycetaceae > Streptomyces > Streptomyces sp. NPDC053076. The sequence continues at coordinate 1,351,519 of NZ_JBITZL010000002.1, forward strand.
CCCGCCCAGCCACCCGGCCGACCCCGCGACCGGTGACTACGCTCGGCCCCTATTCCGGGACGGTGGAGACCGAAGGGGGCAAGGTGGCACTTCCACCCCACGGCCCCACCCCCCACCCCGCCCCGTCCCCGACGCCCACTCCGGCCGGCCCGGCGCCCGCCGCCCGCGCCGCGACGCCCGCCCCGGCCGCTCCCGCTCCCGCCGCCCGAGCCGCGGAGCCCGTTCCGGCCGGCCCGGCGCCCGCCACCCGCGCCGCGACGCCCGCCCCGGCCGCTCCCGCTCCCGCCGCCCGAGCCGCGGAGCCCGTTCCGGCCGGCCCGGCGCCCGCCGCCCGCGCCGCGACGCCCGCCCCGGCCGCTCCCGCTCCCGCCGCCCTCGCCCCGACGCCCGCTCCGACCGGCCCGGCGCCCGCCATCCCCGCCCCGGAGCCCGCGCCGGGCCCGTGCGCGCCGGCCACCGGTGTCCTCGTCGTCGCCACCCGCCGTGTCGTCGTCGGGCTCCTGCTCGTCGCCGTGACCGCCGGGCTGCTCGGTGCGGCGCGTCAGCTGCGGCCCGCTCCCTACGGGGACCGGCTCCTGCCCACTGGGCACGGGGAGTGGGCGGCGCGGGCGCGGGGGGCCGCCGTGGTCGGTTACGACCGCCGTACCGGTGCGCCGCGGTGGCGGTACGCGCGCGTGGGGCAGCGGCCCGTCGCCGTGCTGCCCGCGCGCGGGGCGGCCATCACGCTCTGGGACGACGGGCTGCTCACCGACACCGACGGCCGTTCCGTGCGCTGGCACCGGGCCCTGCCCGACGCGGCCGAGTGGCTCCGTGCCCAGGGCGGCACCGGCGTCCTGCGCCCCCTCGGCCGGGGCATCCTCGCGGTCGTCACCCCGCGCCGTGTCACCGCGTACCGCACCGCCGACGGCGACCTGCGCTGGGTTCTGCCCGCCCGCGCGGGCTGCGCCTTCCGGCCCGAGGGCGCCGTACGGCGGGGCGCCGCGCTGCTCCTCGCCCAGCCGTGCGCGGACGCCGCCTGGACCGGCCAGCTCGTGGCCCTGGACGACCTGGGCCGGATCGCGCCCGACCGCACCCCGCTGGGCAACGATGTCCCCGCTCCACGCCCGGGGCACCTGGACGCAGAAAAACCGCTTGCCCGGCCCCGTTAGAATTGCCCCATGGCCATTCTCCTCGCGCATTAGACGGCGGGAACGTCCTCAGCCGCCCACCCGCCAATCCCTGTCTGCCCTGGAGTCTGTCCGTGATCTCCGCCTCCGGTATCGAGCTGCGCGCCGGTGCGCGCGTCCTCATCGAGAACGCCACCTTCCGTGTCGCCAAGGGCGACCGCATCGGTCTCGTCGGCCGCAACGGCGCCGGCAAGACCACCCTCACCAAGTGCCTGGCCGGTGAGGGCATGCCCGCCGGCGGCACGATCACCCGCTCCGGCGAGGTCGGCTACCTCCCGCAGGACCCCCGCACCGGCGACCTCGACGTGCTGGCCCGCGACCGCGTCCTGTCCGCGCGCGGCCTGGACGTGCTGATGCGCAAGATGCGCGAGAACGAGCAGCGCATCGCCAACGGCTCGGGCGCCACCCGTGAGAAGGCCCTCAGGCAGTACGAGCGCCAGGAGACCGAGTTCCTCACCAAGGGCGGGTACGCCGCCGAGGCCGAGGCCGCCACCATCGCCGCCGCCCTGAACCTGCCCGACCGGGTGCTCGGCCAGCCGCTGCACACGCTCTCCGGCGGTCAGCGCCGCCGTATCGAGCTGGCCCGGATCCTGTTCTCGGACGCCGACACCCTGCTGCTCGACGAGCCCACCAACCACCTGGACGCGGACTCGATCGTCTGGCTGCGGGACTACCTGAAGACCTACCGCGGCGGCTTCATCGTGATCTCCCACGACGTCGACCTGGTCGAGACGGTCGTCAACAAGGTGTTCTACCTGGACGCCAACCGCTCCCAGATCGATGTCTACAACATGGGCTGGAAGCTCTACCAGCAGCAGCGCGAGGCCGACGAGAAGCGCCGCAAGCGCGAGCGCGCCAACGCCGAGAAGAAGGCCGCCGCCCTGCACTCGCAGGCGGACAAGATGCGCGCCAAGGCCACCAAGACGGTCGCCGCGCAGAACATGGCCCGCCGCGCCGACAAGCTGCTCTCCGGCCTGGAGGCGGTCCGCCAGTCCGACAAGGTCGCCAAGCTCCGCTTCCCGGACCCCGCGCCCTGCGGCAAGACTCCGCTGATGGCCGAGGGCCTGTCGAAGTCGTACGGCTCGCTGGAGATCTTCACGGACGTCGACCTGGCCATCGACAAGGGTTCGAGGGTCGTCATCCTCGGTCTCAACGGCGCCGGCAAGACCACCCTGCTGCGACTGCTCGGCGGGGTGGAGCAGCCCGACACCGGCGAGGTCGTCCCCGGCCACGGCCTCAAGCTCGGCTACTACGCCCAGGAGCACGAGACCCTGGACCCCGGCCGCACGGTCCTGGAGAACATGCGCTCGGCCGCCCCCGACATGGATTTGGTCGAGGTCCGCAAGGTGCTCGGCTCGTTCCTGTTCTCCGGTGACGACGTCGACAAGCCCGCCGGTGTCCTCTCCGGCGGCGAGAAGACCCGTCTCGCCCTGGCCACGCTGGTCGTCTCCTCGGCGAACGTGCTGCTGCTGGACGAGCCGACGAACAACCTCGACCCGGCCAGCCGTGAGGAGATCCTCGGCGCCCTGCGCACCTACAAGGGCGCGGTCGTCCTGGTCACCCACGACGAGGGCGCCGTCGAGGCGCTCCAGCCGGAGCGGATCATCCTGCTCCCGGACGGCGTCGAGGACCTGTGGGGCTCCGACTACGCGGATCTCGTCGCCCTGGCGTGATCGAATGCCTGATCCACTGAGTATGGATCATTCGGCCGATCCGTGATCCATCATCTGTGTGAGATCTCCTCGTATCGAGGTGTGTCCTACACGGATTTTCCGGCCGATCCCTTCGCAGCCAAGGGATCGGCCGCTTTGCGTCTCTGACCTGGGACTTTAGCGAAACCACCCGTACGGACCCATGGATCTCATCCGCTGGAATCTCCCATTCCGCTTGTGGGGACCGACTCCTGTCGTCACAACGATGTCCCACCGACCTTGCCGAATGGGTGGCCATCCCGCCCGGGAGGGGTGATCATGAGGAGACCAGAGCGCACTTCCCATGAGGAGGCACGGGTGGCCGAGACTCTGAAGAAGGGCAGCCGGGTGACCGGCGCCGCGCGCGACAAGCTCGCGGCAGACCTGAAGAAGAAGTACGACTCCGGTGCGAGCATCCGGGCGCTGGCCGAGGAGACCGGCCGCTCGTATGGCTTCGTGCACCGGATGCTCAGCGAGTCGGGCGTCACGCTACGTGGGCGTGGCGGAGCGACCCGGGGCAAGAAGGCCGCTTCGTCCTGACTCCGGGCGGCCATCGGCTTCGATGGTGGCCACCCGGTCGGCAGTCTGATCGGCCGGGTGGTTACTGTGCAGTCACTTAGCATGCCGTACGGCACTGCGTGATGACCGCACCCATCGGAGGCGCCCCATGGCTTCGCCCGACCAGGACCTCGCTCCTGTACTCGACAAGGACGGCGTACGGCTCACCGTCGACGACGCGCTCGCCACGGTGACGCTGACCAACCCGGTCAAGCGCAACGCGCAGAGCCCCGCTCTGTGGCGGGCGCTCGGCGAGGCCGGGCGGCTGCTGCCGGGCTCCGTTCGCGTCGTAGTGCTGCGCGGCGAGGGCAAGTCCTTCTCCGCCGGGCTGGACCGTCAGATGTTCACCCCGGAGGGGGTCCCGGGCGAGCCGACCTTCATCGAACTCGCGCGCCGTGACGACGCCGGGCTCGACGCGACCATCGCCGAATACCAGGAGGCGTTCACCTGGTGGCGGCGGACCGACATCGTGTCCATCGCCGCGGTACAGGGGCATGCCATCGGGGCCGGCTTCCAGCTCGCGCTCGGCTGTGATCTGCGGGTCGTCGCCGACGACGTGCAGTTCGCCATGCGCGAGACCAGCCTGGGTCTCGTCCCCGACCTGACCGGCACTCACCCGCTGGTCGGGCTCGTCGGGTACGCCCGCGCGCTGGAGATCTGCGTGACCGGGCGGTTCGTCGGGGCCGCGGAGGCGGTGTCGAGCGGGCTGGCCAACCTCGCGGTGCCCGCGTCGGAACTCGACGCGGCGGCGCGTGACTTGGCTGCCGCGATGCTGGCCGCGCCGCGGGACGCCGTGGTGGAGACCAAGGGGTTGCTGCGGGGTGCGGCCGACCGTTCCTACGAGGAGCAGCGTGCCGCGGAGCGGGCTGCCCAGGCCCGGCGACTGCGGGACCTGGCCGGCCTCGGCGAGTAACCCCCGCCCCACACCCGGACGACCAACGGCCCCCCGCCCCGTCAGGGGCGCGGGGAACTGCGCGAAGCCCGGTACCGCCGCACCCGAAGGCCGGCCGTCAGGACCTCGCCCCGTCAGGGGCGCGGGGAACTGCGCGTAGCCCCCGGTACCGCCGCACCCGAAGGCCGGCCGTCAGGACCTCGCCCCGTCAGGGGCGCGGGGAACTGCGCGTAGCCCCCGGTACCGCCGCACCTGAAAGCCGGCCGTCAGGCCCTCGCCCCGTCAGGGGCGCGGGGAACTGCGCGAAGCCCCCCGGTACCGCCGCACCTGAAAGCCGGCCGTCAGGACCCCGCCCCCTCAGGGGCGCGGGGAACTGCGCGACCGGCCGACGGACCCCCGCACCCGAAAACCGGCCGTCAGAACCCGTGCCGTGTCCCCCCGTCCACCGGCACCATGACTCCCGTCATGTACGACGCCGCCGGCGACAGCACGAACGCCGCGACCCGCCCGAACTCCTCCGGCTTCCCATACCTCCGCAGCGGAATCCGTGACTCGTTGGCGGCCCGGGTGGCCTCGGGGTCGGCGGACAGCGCGTCCAGCTCGCGCATGCGGTCGGTGGCGATCCGTCCCGGCAGCAGCCCCACCACCCGGATCCCGCGCGGCCCCAGCTCGTCGGCGATCGACTTGGCGAACCCCGCCAGCCCCGGCCGCAGTCCGTTGGACACGGTCAGCCCCGGAATCGGCTCGTACACCGACCCGGACAGCACGAAGCCGATGACACCGCCCTCCTCCAGTTCGGCCGCCGCCGCCCGGGCGAACCGCACCGCGCCGAGGAAGACGGACTCGAACGCGGCCCGCCACTGCTCGTCGGTGTTGTCCGCGACGAACCCGGGCGGCGGCCCGCCCACGCTCACCAGCACCCCGTGGAAGCCGCCGAAGTGCTCACGGGCAGCCGCGATCACCCGCTCGGCGGCCCCGGCGTCGGCGTTGTCCACGGCCATGCCCACCGCGTTCGGGCCCAGTTCGGCGGCGGCGTCGGCGACCCGCTTCTCGTCCCGGCCGGTGATGACCACCTTCGCCCCGTCGGCGACGAGTTCCCGCGCGGTGGCGTTGCCCAGTCCCCGGGTCGCCCCGGTGACGACGTACACCCGGTCCTTCAGTCCAAGATCCATGGCCCCTATCCTGCCTCGTGGTCCCCGTACAGCGTCAGGGCGGTGTTCACCAGGCCGACATGACTGAACGCCTGCGGGAAGTTGCCGAGCTGACAACCGTCCAGGGGGTCGTACTCCTCAGCCAGCAGGCCCACGTCGTTGCACAGGCCCACCAGCCGGTCGAACAGCTCGCGGGCCTCCTTCGTCCGACCGGTCAGATACAGGGCGTCGGCCAGCCAGAAGGAGCACGCCAGGAAGGCGCCCTCACCGCACGGCAACCCGTCGACCAACGAGTCCTCGGTGTCGTAGCGGCGCAGGTAACCGTCGTGCCCCAGGTCGTCGCGGATCGCGTCGACCGTGCCGATCACCCGCGGGTCGTCCGGCGGCAGGAACCCGACGCGCGGGATCAGCAGCAGCGCCGCGTCGAGTTCGCGGGAGCCGTAGTACTGGGTGAAGGTGTTGCGCTCGGCGTCGTACCCCTTCTCGCAGACCTCCCGGTGGACCTCGTCGCGCAGTCGGCGCCAGCCCTCCAGATCGCCGTCCAGCTCCTTGTGCCGCTCCAGCGTCCGTACGGCCCGGTCGGCGGCCACCCACACCATCACCTTGGAGTGCACGAACTGGCGCCGGCCGCCGCGCACCTCCCACAGGCCCTCGTCCGGCTGCCGCCACGCCGATTCCAGGAACGTCATCAGCGAGCGCTGCATCGCCCACATGTGCGGCCGGGTCGGCACGCCCGACGTGCGGGCCAGCGACAGCGAGTCCATCACCTCGCCGTACACGTCCAGCTGGAGCTGGTCGACGGCGCTGTTGCCGATGCGTACGGGGGTGGAACCGACGAAGCCGGGCAGCCACGGCAGTTCCGCCTCCGGCAGCCGCCGCTCGCCCGCGACGCCGTACATGATCTGGAGGTCGGCCGGGTTGCCGGCGACCGCGCGCAGCAGCCAGTTCCGCCAGGACTCGGCCTCCTTGTGGTAGCCCGCGGTGAGCAGCGCGCCGAGGGTGAGGGTGGAGTCGCGCAGCCAGCAGTACCGGTAGTCCCAGTTGCGCACACCGCCCGGCTTCTCGGGCAGCGAGGTGGTCGCCGCGGCGACGATCCCGCCGGTCGGGGCGTAGGTGAGGGCCTTGAGGGTGATGAGGGAGCGGACGACCTCGTCCCGGTACGGGCCGTCGTACCGGCACCGGCGGGCCCAGCGGCGCCAGTCGTTCACGCTGCTCTCCAGTGCCTCGTACGGGTCCGTGAGCGGCGGGCGCTTCTCGTGCGAGGGATGCCAGGTGAGTACGAACGCGACCCGGTCGCCCTCGGTGACGGTGAACTCCGAGTGGGTGCCGTAGTCCTCGCCCCAGGTGTGCACGACCGGCTCGGCGCGCAGCCAGGCGGAGTCCGGCCCCGCGACGGCCACCCGGTGGCCGTCCGAACGGCGCACCCACGGGGTGACCGAGCCGTAGTCGAAGCGGAGGCGCAGGGTGCTGCGGACGGTGACCCGGCCGCTGACGCCTTCCACGATCCGCACCACGTCGGGAGCACGGTCGCGCTGCGGCATCAGGTCGGTGACCCGCACCGCGCCGTCGGCGGTCTCCCACTCGGTGTCGAGGACGAGGGTGTCGGACCGGTAGGCGCGGCGTGTGCAGGTGTCGGCGCCTTTCGGCGCGATCCGCCAGTGGCCGTGGTCCTCGTCGCCCAGCAGTCGCGCGAAGCAGGCACCGGAGTCGAAACGCGGCAGGCACAGCCAGTCGATCGAGCCGTCCTTGCCGACCAGGCCCGCGGTCTGTTGGTCCCCGATGAGGGCGTAGTCGTCGATGCGCGCGTTCACGGAATGCGGTTTCCCGCCGGACCAGGGGGCCAATCAGGTGGGCCGCCGGGGGAGTGATCCGTGCGCGGGGGGAGGGCAGCGCGCTCAGACCGCGGCCGGCTCGCTCTCCTCCGGCTGCGGCGCCGCCGCGGCCTCCTCCCGGTCCCGGATCTCCCGGCGGACCAGGGACCACCAGCCGACCGGAACGGCCGCCGCGAACAGCCACCACTGGATCATGTACGCGTAGTTCAGCGGGGCGTCCTCGCTGCCCGGGTCGGAGATCTGCTCCGGGGAGCCGCCCTTGGGTGTGGGCGCGGTCTGCTGGATGTAACCGCCGAGCACCCGCGCGCCCAGCCGCCGCGCCTCCTCCGCGCTGTTGATCAGCATGATCTGCCGGTCGGGGAGGCCCTTGACGTTCTTGATGCCGCTCGCCGCGGTCGTCTCGTCGGCCATCAGCCGCCCGGTGACGGTGGTCCGGCCGGCCGGCGGCGCGGGGATCTCGGGGAAGGCGGTCTGCGCGCCGTTCGCGGGGATCCAGCCGCGGTTGACCAGCAGCACCTTGCCGTCCGTGAGGACGAAGGGGGTCAGGACGTGGAAACCGACCTCGCCGTCGGAGCTGGTGCGGCGGCGGACCACGACCTCCTTCGCGGTGTCGAAGGTGCCGGTCGCGGTGACCGCGCGGTACTTCTCGGTGCGGGTCACGGTGTGACCGGGGGAGGTCAGCCGCTCGACCGGGACCGGCTCGGCGTGCAGCGCGGCGGAGACCAGGTCGTTGCGGGCGGTGCGCTCCTCGTACCGGTGCTGCTGCCAGAAGCCCAGCCTGATCATCGTCGGGATCAGCGCGATCGCGACGAGTGTGAGGATCACCCACTGGCGGGACAACAGGAAGCGGTAGCGGTGCACCCCACGACGGTACCTCCGAGCCGTGGGGTGCATTCAGGCGGGTACCGGGTCACACCCGGTCGATGATGCCCGTCTTGCCTTCGGCGCGGGCGCAGTGGGCCCCGCAGTACCACTTGCCGTCGGCCTCCACCCCCTGGCCGATGATCTGCACTCGGCAGTGCTCGCAGATGGGGGCCATACGGTGGATCGCACAGGAGAAGCAGTCGAACACATGGACCGCGCCCTGCGCGTGGACCTCGAAGGACATCCCGTAGTCGTTGCCGCAGACTTCACATTTCGCCATGCGCCACAGGGTGGGTCGTCGGAGAGGCCACGGCGAGCGGGCGCCGGGTGAGTCGTGGGTCAATCACTCATTCGTACGCTCACTCGTCGGCGGGCTCGACATCCCCGAGCAGCTGCCCGAACGCGGCCTCGTCCACGATCGGCGTGCCGAACTGCCGGGCCTTGACCGTCTTCGACGTGCCCGACTCGGGGTCGTTGGTCACCAGCAGGCTGGTCAGCCGGGAGATGCTGGTGGCGACGTGCAGCCCGGCCTGAACGGCGCGGTCCTCCAGCAGATCGCGCTCGGTCGACGTGTCACCCGAGAAGGCCACCCGCATGCCCTGTTTGAGTCGTTTGCCGTATTCGTAGCGACCAGGGTTGGGATGGGGGCATGCGGGTCTTTTGCGGGAGGGGCGCCAACCGCCTGACCGGTAGCCGTCGTAGCCGCCCGTCGACTGCCGGGGCACCGGCCGGTCCGACCACTCCGTCAGCGGGCGGCACTCCAGCAGGGGCAGTCGGACGCCGCCCGCCGCCGCGGCCCGCAGACTGGGCCGGAACGCCTCCGCCAGCACGCGCGCGTCGTCCAGCGCGTGGTGGGCCCGCTGCTGTACGACCCCGAAGTGCGCCGCCAGGGACTCCAGCTTGAAGTTGGGCAGCGGCAGCCCCAGCTCCTTCGACAGGGCGATGGTGCACAGCCGCTGCCGCACCGGCGCCTCGCGCCGCACGCGCGCGTACTCCCGCGCGATCATCTGCCAGTCGAAGACGGCGTTGTGCGCGACGAGCACCCGGCCGTCCAGGCGGGCCGCGAACTCCTCGGCCACGTCCCCGAACAACGGTGCGCCGTCGAGTACCTCGCTCGTCAGACCGTGTATCCACACCGGACCCGGATCGCGCTCCGGGTTGACCAGCGTGTACCAGTGGTCCTCGACCTCGCCGCGCGCGTCCAGCCGGTAGACGGCCGCGGAGATGATCCGGTCGTCCCGGGCCAGGCCGGTGGTCTCCACGTCAACGACCGCGTATCCCTTCGGATACACGGCCGGCCACTGGGTGGGGGAGGACACTGCGGTCGCACGGTCTTCGAGCATGGTCACTGAGGATACGGGCCACGACTGACAGCGCGGTCTCTCAGGTCCCGTCCGGGCGACGCGGGCTCGTCCCTCTGCTCGGGCACCGCGCAACTGCGCGTACGCGCACAAGACGGGGTGGGCGCGCCTGTCCTTCTGCGTGCGACGCCAGCAGGGACCGCACCAGCGCTCGTACGGCCGTCACGAACAGCCGTTCCGTGTCGACCGGGCGGGACAGCGCCCGGGCCAGGGCGCGATCGTCCCCGGCGCTCCCGGCGCGCCACAGTTCCTGCTCGCCGGGGCGCTGCGCCGGGGCCCGTTCGCGGTTGCGCTCGACCAGCACATGCCCGACGACCTGGAACTGCACGGCCCGGACGAACTCGGCGGCCCGGGCCCCGCGCAGCCCCGCCGCGTGCGCCTCGCGCACCAGGACCCGCTGGGCGGGCAGGAACATCCGCTCGGTCAGACCGCGCTCGTGCACCAGGGCCACCAGATGCGGATGGTCGCGCAGCTCGCGCCGCAGGGCGCGCGCGACCGACAGCACGCGCTGCTCCGGGGTGCGACCGGCCGGGCGGATCTCGCCGAGGCCGGCCACGGTCCGTTCCACGAGCGCGTCGAGCAGCGCCTCGCGGCCTCCGACGTGCCAGTAGATCGACGTCACCGCCGTGTCCAGCTCGGCGGCGAGGCCGCGCATCGTCAGCGCGTCCGGGCCGCGCCGCCGCACCAGCGCCGCCGCGGCCTCCAGCACCGCCTCCCGGGTCAGCGCGCTCCTCGCCCCGCTCGCCATGATCCTCCCGACTCCGTTCCGTGCACGCGTATTTACCCGGCGACCGGTCTGCTGTAACTGTGTTACAGGTGACGGACCGTCAGGAGAAGGGGTGGTGCGGCCATGGCACGCGTACGGTACGGCGCACGGACCGAGCGGGAGATCACCGCCACGCGCACCGCGAGCGCACGGCTCCCCGCCATCTGGTCCACCGGTGTGGTGGCCGTCTGGGAGACCGACCCGGACGCGGTCGCGGCGGTGCTGCCGCCCCCGCTGAAGCCCACCGGACGGCCCCTGGTGCGGGCCACCGTCAGCAGGGTCGACCTGTCCGGATATCCACTCGGCGCGGGCTCCCTCGCGGTCGCCGCAGCCCACGGCGAGGTCGACGGCTGGTACCCGCTCGTGATGCCGATGACCCACGAGCGCGCCCTCACCGGCGGCCGTGAGGTCTTCGGGGAGCCCAAGAAGCTCGGGGAGGTCACCGTAGAGCGCGACGGCCTCGTCGTACGGGCGTCGATGGCGCGGCACGGCATCGCCTTCGTGGAGGTCCGCGGAGCGGTGAGCGGTCCGCTGCCCGCGCCCGCGCCCGCGCGCAGGACCGACTTCTACTTCAAGTTCCTGCCCGCGGTGGACGGTTCCGGCTTCGACGGCGATCCCGTGCTCGTGCACTGCGTGCGGAACGAGAAGGTGCGCCGGCTGGAACGGGTCACCGGGGACGTGGTGCTCCGCGAGTCCCTGTACGACCCCGTCGCCGACCTCCCGGTGCTGCGCCTCCTGGAGATCACCATGGGCGAGAAGACCAGCGACCAGAGCGGCCGGGTGGCCGAACGGGTCGACGCGCAGGCACTGCTGCCCTACGTCCACCAGCGCTACGACGACCCGCTCCAGGTCCATGACGGGCCGCCCGAGGGGAGTGCGTGATGGAACTGCGGGCCGGACAGGTCGCCGTCGTCACCGGAGCGGCGAGCGGGATCGGGCTGGCCATGGCCCGGCGGTTCGCGGCCGACGGCCTGAAGGTCGTCCTCGCGGACGTCGAGGAGACCGCTCTGGACAAGGCCGCGTCCGGCCTGCGCGCCGAGGGCGCCGACGTCCACGCGCGCGTGGTCGACGTCGGCGAGCGCGACCAGGTCATGGCACTGGCCGAGGCGGCGTACGACACCTACGGCGCCGTGCACGTCCTGTGCAACAACGCGGGCGTCGGCTCCGGCGCCGAGGGCCGTATGTGGGAACACGACCCGAACGACTGGAAGTGGGCCCTCGCCGTCAACGTGTGGGGCGTCTTCCACGGCGTCCAGGCGTTCGTGCCCAGGATGATCCAGTCGGGTCAACCCGGTCACGTGGTCAATACATCCTCCACCGACGGCGGTGTCGCACCGCTCCCGACCGCCTCCGTGTACGCGGTCACCAAGGCGGCCGTCGTCACCCTGACCGAGTCCCTCTACGCCCACCTCAAGGCGGAACACGCGCGCGTGGGCGCCTCCGTCCTCTTCCCGGGCCCGCACATGCTGCGCACCGGCCTGTGGGAGTCGCACCGCAACCGCCCCGCCCGCTACGCCAAGCAACGCCCGCGCAGGACCCCCTACCGCAGCCTCGACCAGTGGGAGGCCGCGATGCGCGCGGCCGGCCAGGAAGTCCGCTTCACACCCGTCGAGGACGTCGCCGACCTCGTCGTGGACGGCATCCGGGAGGACCGCTTCTGGCTGCTGCCGGCGAGCGAGCACAGTGACGCGCAGATCCGCGCGCGGTCCAGGTCGATGCTGGAGCGCGCCAACCCGTCGTACCTCGAACGCTTCGTACTCGACTGACCGGGAGGCTGCCGTGACCGACGTCGTGTCCGGCCAGGACCCGTACCTGATCATCTCCTCCGACTGCCATGCCGGCCTGCCCACCGAGCGGTACCGGCCCTACCTGGAGTCCCGTTTCCACCGGGACTTCGACGAATTCCTCGCGGGCCGCGACCGGCGCCGCGAGGAGATGACCCGGCTCGGCATCCGCAACGAGGCGTTCGCCGACCGGTGGTTCCGCGAGAACGAGGAGGGCCTGCGCGGCGGCTGGGACACCGCGCGGCGCCTGAAGGAGCTGGACGGCGACGGGGTGGCCGCCGAGGTCGTCTTCCCGGACGCCGACGCCGTGGACAGCCGGACCGCCGCCCCCTTCGGCGTGGGCCTCGGCCTGTCCGGCGACCAGGACCCCGAACTGGGGATGGCGGGCGCGCAGGCGCACAACCGCTGGCTGGCGGAGTTCGTGTCCGAGCGTCCCGAACGGCACTGCGGAGTCGCCCTGCTGCCCGTGACGGCCCCCGTCGGCCGGGTCGTCGCCGAGATCCGCCGGGCGAAGGAGTCCGGCCTCGGCGCCCTGATGATCCCGGCGATGTGGGCCGGGCAGGAGCCGTACCACGACCGCCGCTACGACCCGGTGTGGGCGGCGGCGGCCGAGTGCGGCATGCCGGTGCTCACCCACTCCGGCGCCGCCCCGCGCCACGAGTACGGCGACCACCTCGGCATCTACGTCTCCGAGGTCACCTGGTGGCCGGCCCGCCCGCTGTGGTTCCTGCTCTGGTCCGGCGTCTTCGAACGTCACCCGGGCCTGCGTTTCGGCATCGCCGAGTCGGGCTGCTGGTGGCTGCCGAACCTGCTGTGGTTCATGGACCGCCTCTACCTCGGCGCCCACGGCGGCAAGAAGCTCTCCCCGTTCGAGGAGCTCAAGCGCCCGCCGCACGAGTACCTGGACCGGCAGATCTTCGTCTGCGCCACCAACACCAAGCGACGGGAACTGGCCCAGCGCTACGAGATCGGCGTCGACAACATCCTGTGGGGCAGCGACTTCCCGCACCCCGAGGGCACCTGGCCCGACACGCGCGCCTGGCTGCGCCGTACCTTCCACGACATCCCGGTCGCCGAGACCCGCCGCATGCTGGGCCTCGCCGCGGCCGACGTCTTCGGCTTCGACGCCGAGAAGCTGAGCCCCCTGGCCCGCCGCATCGGCCCCACCCCCGCCGACCTCGGCCAGAGCGCCGACCAGGCGGCCGTGGAGGCGTCCTGGGCACGCTCGCGCGAGAGCGGCCGGCACTGGCTGACGGGCGGCGACTTCCCGCTCGTGGGACCCGACCGGGACGTCACCCTCCCGGAGGTGACCCGATGACGGACCGCTACACGGTGATCTCGGCCGACTGCCACGCCGGTGCCGACCTGCTCGACTACAAGCCGTACCTGGCCGAGCGCCACCACGACGACTTCGACGTCTGGGCCGCCACCTACGTCAACCCCTACGAGGACCTCCTCGCCGACGCCGCCGACCGGAACTGGAACTCCGAGCGGCGCCTGGCGGAGACGGAGGCGGACGGAATCGTCGGTGAGGTGATCTTCCCGAACACCATCCCGCCGTTCTTCCCGTCCGGCTCGCTCATGGCCCCGCCGCCGAACGCCGAGGACTTCGAGCGGCGCTGGGCGGGCCTGCGCGCCCACAACCGCTGGCTCGCGGACTTCTGCGCGGCCGCTCCGGGCCGCCGGGCCGGCGTCTTCCAGATCCTCCTCGGGGACGTCGAGGAGGCCGTCAAGGAGATCCGGTGGGCCGCCGCGGCCGGCCTGCGGGGCGGCCTGATGCTGCCCGGCACCCCGCCCGGCTCCGGCCTGCCGGAGCTGTACTCGCGGACGTACGACCCGATCTGGGCCGCCTGCGCGGAACTCGGCCTCCCCGTCAACCACCACGCCGGCTCGGCGTCCCCGCCGCTCGGCGAGGAACCCGCCGCCCGCGCGGTGTTCATGGTGGAGACGACCTGGTTCTCCCACCGGGCCCTGTGGCACCTGGTCTTCGGCGGTGCCTTCCGCCGCCATCCGGACCTGAGGCTGGTCCTGACCGAGCAGGGCTCCGGCTGGATCCCCGGGGTCCTGGACATGCTGGACTACTACCACGGCCGTCTGGTCGCCACGGCCGCGCGGGGCGACACCGCGGAAGCGAAGTTCGGCGCCGGCCTGGCCGAGGGCATGGGCGAGGCACCCTCCCGCGTCTGGCGGGACAACTGCTACGTCGGCGCCAGCTTCATGCGCCCCCACGAGGTGCCGCTGCGGGACCGCATCGGCGTCGACAAGATCATGTGGGGGAGCGACTACCCGCACGACGAGGGCACCCACCCCTACACCCGCGAGGCCCTCAGGTTCGCCTACGCGGGCGTCCCGCGCGAGGAGGTCGCCGCCATGGTCGGGGGCAACGCCGCCCGGGTCTACGGCTTCGACCTCGCCCTCCTGGACACCGTCGCGGCGAAGGTCGGGCCCACGGTGGCGGAGATCGCCGAGCCCTTGACGGAACCACCCGCCGACGCGACCAGCCCGGTGTTCGCGCGGGGAGCGTCGGTCCGGGTGTGGTGACAGCCGGTCCGGATGTGGTGACACCCGGCCCCGGTGTCCATGCGGCGGGGGCGGCCGCCGGGGTGGGATCCTCCCTGCTGTGACGGAACCCACCCACGACGAGCCCCACGGCGGCGCGCTCGGCTCCCGGCTCAACTGGCTCCGGGCGGCCGTGCTGGGCGCGAACGACGGCATCGTCTCCACCGCGGGACTGGTCGTCGGCGTGGCCGGCGCGACCGGGAGCCGGGCCGCCCTGCTCACCGCGGGCCTGGCCGGACTGCTCGCCGGATCGATGTCCATGGCGGCCGGCGAATACGTCTCCGTCTCCACCCAGCGCGACTCCGAGCGGGCGGCGCTGGCCGTGGAGAGACGGGAACTGCGCGAGCAGCCGGAGGCCGAACTACGGGAGCTGGCCGAACTGCTGGCGGCGCGCGGCCTGTCTCCCGAGGTGGCCCGCGAGGCCGCCGAACAGCTCACCGCGCGGGACGCGCTGAGGGCCCACGCGCGCGTGGAGCTGGGCATCGACCCGGACGAGTTGACCAACCCCTGGCACGCGGCCTGGGCGAGCTTCCTGGCCTTCACCGCGGGCGCGCTGCTTCCCCTGCTGGCCGTCGTCCTCCCGCCGGCCGGCCTGCGCGTGCCCGTCACCGTCGTCTCGGTCCTCGCCGCCCTCGTCGTCACCGGCTGGACCAGCGCCCGCCTCGGCGCGGCGGACCCGAAGCGGGCCGTACTGCGCAATGTGGCGGGCGGGGCGCTGGCGATGGCGGTCACCTACGGGGCGGGAAGCCTGCTGGGGGCGGCCGGGGTGTGACCGCCACGTGGCCCCCTGGCCGCGGGGACCGCGACGGCCGCGGCGTACCGTGAAGTGCGCTCGACACCCCTGAGCGCACCGCACGACCTCGCACAACCCCGCACGAGAAGGACTCCCGCCATGCGCGCCACCACCATCCACGCCCCGTACGACATGCGCGTGGAGGACGTACCCGAGCCCGTGGTGCAGTTGCCCACCGATGCCGTCGTGCGGGTCCTGCGGGCCTGCATCTGCGGCAGCGACCTGTGGGCCTACCGTGGTGAGGCGGCCCGGCAGCCGGGGCAGCGCATCGGGCACGAATTCCTCGGCGTCGTGGAGGAGACCGGCTCCGAGGTGAGCAGCGTCCGGCGCGGCGACCTGGTGGTCGCGCCCTTCATGTGGTCCGACGGTGTCTGCGACTACTGCCGCGAGGGCCTGAACACGTCCTGCGAGCACGGCGGCTTCTGGGGCTCCGTCGGCTACGACGGCGGCCAGGGTGAGGCCGTCCGCGTGCCGTTCGCCGACGGCACCCTGGTGCGGCTGCCCAAGGACGCGGCCTCCGACGACCGCCTGCTGTCCGCCCTGCTGACCCTGTCCGACGTCCTCGGCACCGGCCATCACGCCGCCCTCGGCGCGGGTGCCCGGCCCGGCGCCACGGTCGCGGTCGTCGGTGACGGCGCGGTCGGCCTGTGCGCGGTCCTGGCCGCCAAGCGGCTCGGCGCCGAGCGGATCATCGCGCTGGGCCGGCACGAGGTGCGTACCGACATCGCGCGCCGGTTCGGTGCCACCGACGTCGTCGCAGAGCGCGGGGAGGCGGCCGTCGAGGCCGTCCGCGAACTGACCCGCGGGCAGGGTGCGCACGCCGTCGTGGAGGCGGTCGGCACCGAGCAGTCCATGCGGACGGCCGTCAACATCACCCGCGACGGCGGCGCCATCGGCTTCGTGGGCGTCCCCCACGGCAGCGGCACCGGCCTGGACCTCGGCGTCATGTTCGACCGCAACATCGCCCTGCGCGGCGGCGTCGCGCCGGTTCGCGCCTACATCCCCGAGCTGCTGCCCGACGTCCTCGACGGCACGATCGACCCCTCTTCGGTGTTCGACATGACCGTCGACATCGAGGGCGTCCCGGCCGGCTACCGGGCCATGGACGAGCGCACGGCGCTCAAGGTGCTGGTGACCAACGGCGGCAACGGCTGAACCGGCCGTCACCGCCATGTCGCCGGGTCCGAGCCCCACGGCACCGGAGGCCGCTCCCAGCCGGTGGGGCCGCCGCCGAAGGACACGGCCGGGCGGGCGTGCCGCAGGCGGCCGAGGGGACCGTCCGTCTCGGCCAGCCAGACGTCCGGACCCGGGTACGGCGCCCCCTCGGCCGCGGCCGAGGGGACGATACCGGCCGTCAGCCAGCGGGCGGTCCGGGCCAGCGCCAGCCGGACCAGCCGGCTCCCGCCCTCGGACGACTGCTCGGTCAGCGCCCGCAGCACGGCCGCCGCCAGCAGATAGCCGGTGCCGTGGTCCAGGGCCTGCGCGGGCAGCGCGCCCGGCTCCCCGGCCGCGCCCTCGGTCACCGCGATGCCGGTGGCGGCCTGCACCAGGCTGTCGAAGCCGCGCCGCCCGCCCCACGGCCCGTACGCGCCCCACGCCGACACCTGCGCCACGACCAGGCCGGGGCGCCGTGCGGCCAGCGCCTTGGGGGAGAGCCCGAACCGGTCGAGGGCGCCCGGCCGGTACCCGTTCACCACGACGTCGGCCGTGCTCAGCAGCTCCTCGAAGGCATCCGGGTCGGCGCCCAGGTCGAGCGTGGCGGACCGCTTGCCGAAGCCCGTGTCGGCGTGCTGGTCCGGCAGTTCCGGCAGCCCCGGCGCGTCCACCCGCAGCACGTCCGCGCCCAGCAGGGCGAGGGTGCGGGTGGCGACGGGGCCCGCCAGGACCCGGGTCAGGTCCAGCACGCGCAGCCCGGCGGCGGGCAGCAGGACCGCGGCACCCGGATCGAGCGGAGGGAGCACGCGCGCGGGTGCCGCGTCCAGCCGCTCCCGCTCGACCAGCGGGCGCGCCGCCACCTCGGCCGCCTGCTCGTGCGCCTGCCACTCCTCGGGTGTGCGCAGGGCCACGGCGAGGCCGCCGGCGCTGTACACGGTCTCCTCGGTCTCCAGGGCGGAGTGTTCGGCGAGCCGGTCGGCGACCTGCTCCACCGAGGCGTCCTGCGGCAGACCCACCGCTCCCAGCAGGCGGGCCCGGTGGTGCGGGTAGTTGGCATGGGTGCGCACCCAGCCGTCGGCCGTGCGCCAGAACCGTGACAGCGGCGCGAAGACGTCCGGCGCCCGGCCGTCGACCTGGAGGAGCCGCTCGCTGCGGAAGGCCGCGGCCACCGCGCCGTCGTCCACGGTGACCGCCGGCGCTTCGGCGAGCCCGGCCCGCCGTGCCCCCAGCTCGGCGGCTGCCAGCGCGCACGCCCCCACACACGCGCGTGCCAGGTCCCGTACCGGCAGCCGCGCGTCGAGAGCGTCCCGGCGTACGACGGCCGACACACGCGACAGCAGACCGGGCTCCCCGCCCACGGCCCGCCAGGCATCATTGATCGAAGTCATTACTTCACTATGCAGTATTGATTCAATCAATGTTCAATACTGCATAGTGAAGCGTCGACCCGCTACTTGACCGCGCGCAGGGCGTTGACGACACCGAAACCGTAGAAGCCGTTGACCCGCTTGCCGCCGACGCAGGTCGCGTCCACCACCCCGTCGCCGTCACCGTCGTACGGCTCGGCCGGGCAGCCCGGGTTGTCCGCCTCCGCCTTCAGCAGCGCCTGGAGCTGGGCCGGAGTGGCGTGCCGGTGGGCCGACTTCAGCAGCGCGGCCACCGCCGCGACGTGCGGAGAGGCCATCGAGGTGCCCTGCAGGAAGCCGTACTGGTCGTTCGGCAGCGTCGACAGGATGCGGCCGTTCTTCGACGGCGTGTCCGGGATCTGGAACCTGTCGCCGCCCGGCCCCGCCACGTCGACCACGCCCCGGCCGTAGCTGGAGTAGTACGCCTTGGCGCCCTGCACGCCCACCGCGCTCACGGTGACCACGCCCGGCAGCTGGGTCGGCACGTCGAAGCACTCGTGCGGGTCGACCGTGCGGGTCCCGGGCGTCGAGTCGTCGGGGCTGGAGTCGTCCGTGAGCGCGTCGGCGTCCAGGTCGTCGTTGGAGTTGCCCGCCGAGGCGACGTTGAGCGTGCCCTTGTGCTGGGCGTACAGCTGGGCCCTGTTGACCGCGTCGACGATGGCGCGTTGATCGGGGTCGTCCATGCAGTTGTACAGCCACGGATCAACGTAGTAGCTGTTGTTGGTGATCTCGATGCCGTGGTCGGCGGCGAACACGAAGGCACAGACCACGCTTTCCGGGTAGAACAGCGAGGTCGAGTCCGGCTGGGCCACGGTGATGCTCGCGACCTTGACGCCCGGCGCCACACCCGCCACACCTATGCCGTTGCGGGCCGCGGCTATCTCGCCCGCCACATGGGTGCCGTGGTAGTGGTCGGCGTCCGCCGGCCGCCACGCGCCGTACGTCGTGTCCGCCTTGCCGCTCACGCAGCTCGCGGACTGCGACGCCGAGAAGTTCGGGGCGATGTCCGGGTGGGTGTCGTCCACGCCCGTGTCGATGACGCCGACGGTGACGCTTCGGCTGCCCGGGTCGATCGCCGCGGCCTTGTCGGCACCGATCGCCCGCAGATCCCACTGGTCGGCCTCCAGCGGCTCCTGGCCCGCCGTCGCCCCCCGGGCGACCTTCGCGGCCTCCGCCTTCGACAGGACCTGCACCGCACCCGCGTCCGTCGTGCCCGCCGCCGTCAGCGGAGCGGTGCGCGTGGCGCCCGCCGACTGCACGCCGCGTACCGCACGCATCCGCGCGCCGAAGCCGGGGTTCGCGGAGTGGACGACGATCACCCCGATCCGGTCGTAACTCGCCACGACGCTACCGCCGTTGTCCGCGATCGCCCGCTGCACCGACTCGATCGTGCGCGGGTCCGTCCTGGTGTTGACCACGTACGCGAGGCCGGGGCCGTCCGCCGCCCGCGCCGCCGTGTCCGCCGTGGCCGCCGGGGTCGCCGCCGAGGCCGCCGACGGAAGGAAACCGAGTGTGGCGGTCAGCGACAGCGCGACCGGCACGGCGAGCGCGAGTCGGCGTCTGGAGCGCAGATGAGCCATGGGATCTCCACATCATCCGGATACGGAACCGCCCGAGGCACAGGTGGTGCTCGGGCAGGTACATGACGGGTGGTGCAGGGCGAAGCTATCTCCCGAGGCTGATCTCCGAAAGAGTCAGGCGGAGTTGAACCGCTCCACGCGTGGCGCCGTGACCGTGGACGGGGGCCCTCTCAGGAACGTGGCCCCCGCCGGAATCACAGCAGAGAGACGATCGGTGACTCGCTGTAATGTGATCCCCGTCCCTGTGAGGTCAGAAAGCGCATGTCCGTGACGCGAGGAGACTCCGTGGCAACCGAGACACCGCCGCCCGCGAAATCCCCAGCCCGCCTTCCCTCCACCGAGGAGTTCACCGAGGTGCAGCAGAGCGCGGAGTTCGGTGAACTGCGCCGCGCCCACCGCTCCTTCGCCTTCCCGCTGACCATCGCCTTCATCGCCTGGTACCTGCTCTACGTCCTGCTGTCCAACTACGCGGGCGGCTTCATGGGCACCAAGGTGGTCGGCAACGTCAACGTCGCACTCGTCCTGGGCCTTGCCCAGTTCCTCACCACGTTCCTCATCGCCTGGTGGTACGCGCGGCACGCCGCCGCCGAGCTCGACCCCAAGGCCGAGGCGATCAAGTCCCGGATGGAGGGCGGAGCATGAGCCCCGCACAGCACACCCTGCTGGCCGCCGGCGAGGCGAGCGAGCACCGGACGCTGATCATCACCCTGTTCGCGGTGTTCGTCGTCGCGACCCTCGTCATCACCGTCTGGGCGGGCCGGCAGACCAAGGACGCCGCCGACTTCTACGCCGGCGGACGGCAGTTCACCGGCTTCCAGAACGGCCTCGCCGTCTCCGGCGACTACATGTCCGCCGCGTCCTTCCTCGGCATCGCCGGTGCCATCGCCCTCTTCGGCTACGACGGCTTCCTGTACTCCATCGGCTTCCTCGTCGCCTGGCTCGTCGCCCTGCTCCTGGTCGCCGAGCCGCTGCGCAACTCCGGCCGCTACACGATGGGCGACGTGCTGGCCTACCGGATGCGCCAGCGACCCGTTCGCACGGCCGCCGGCACCTCCACCATCGTGGTCTCGATCTTCTACCTGCTGGCCCAGATGGCCGGCGCAGGCGTCCTCGTCTCCCTGCTCCTCGGCATCACCAGCGACGGCGGCAAGATCGGCATCGTCGCGCTGGTCGGCGTGCTGATGATCGTGTACGTCACCATCGGCGGCATGAAGGGCACCACCTGGGTGCAGATGGTCAAGGCGGTGCTGCTGATCATCGGCGCCCTGCTGCTGACCTTCCTGGTGCTGCTCAAGTTCGACTTCAACATCTCGGACCTGCTCGGCAAGGCCGCCGACAACAGCGGCAAGGGCAGCGCGTTCCTGGAGCCCGGACTGAAGTACGGGGCCTCGGGCACCAGCAAGCTGGACTTCCTCTCGCTCGGCATCGCCCTGGTCCTGGGCACCGCCGGTCTGCCCCACATCCTGATCCGCTTCTACACGGTGCCCACCGCCAAGGCCGCCCGTAAGTCCGTGATCTGGGCGATCGGCCTGATCGGCGCCTTCTACCTGATGACCCTCGCCCTCGGCTTCGGTGCCGCCGCACTGATCAAACCGGACGAGATCATCGCCTCCAACAAGGCGGGCAACACGGCGGCACCGCTCCTCGCGCTGCATCTGGGCGGCGTCGACTCCAACTGGGGAGCCGTCCTGCTGGCCACCATCTCCGCGGTCGCCTTCGCCACGATCCTCGCGGTCGTCGCCGGTCTCACCCTCGCCTCGTCGTCCTCGTTCGCGCACGACATCTACGCGAACGTCATCAGGAAGGGCCGGGCCACCGAGAAGCAGGAGCTGGGTGCGGCCCGCTGGGCGACCGTCGGCATCGGTGCGGTCTCGATCGTGCTCGGCGCCCTGGCCCGCGACCTGAACGTGGCCGGTCTGGTGGCCCTCGCCTTCGCGGTCGCCGCCTCCGCCAACCTGCCGACCATCCTCTACAGCCTGTTCTGGAAGCGGTTCACCACCGCGGGCGCCCTGTGGTCGATCTACGGCGGCCTGATCACCGCGGTCGGCCTGGTGCTGTTCTCCCCGGTGGTCTCCGGCAAGCCGACCTCGATGTTCCCCGACGTCGACTTCCACTGGTTCCCGCTGGAGAACCCCGGGATCATCTCCATCCCCGTGGGATTCCTGCTCGGTGTCGTGGGCACCCTGCTGTCGAAGGAGGTCCCGGACGCCGGAAAGTACGCGGAACTGGAGGTGCGGTCCCTGACCGGCACCGGAGCGCACTGAGATTCGTACGGACGGCCGCGTCGGGCAGGACTGTACGGTCCTACGACGCGGCCGCGTCGTACCTCGTGGGATCAGGCCGCTGTCTATGTCGGCGCGGTCACGTAGGCTCGCAGATGAAGCAGCACGCACATCTGACCGAACGTGATGACCGGTAGAGGGAAGGGGGCCCACGTGCTCATCGACACCTACGGCCGAGTGGCCACCGACCTGAGGGTCTCGCTCACCGACCGGTGCAATCTGCGCTGCACGTACTGCATGCCCGAGGAGGGCCTGCAATGGCTGGCCAAGCCGGACCTGCTGACGGACGACGAGATCGTCCGCCTGATCGACATCGCGGTTCGGACGCTCGGTATCGAGGAGGTCCGCTTCACCGGCGGCGAGCCCCTGCTCCGCCCGGGCCTGGTCGGCATCGTCGAGCGCGTCGCGGCCCTCGCCCCGCGCCCCCAGATGTCCCTCACCACCAATGGGATCGGCCTCAAGCGCACCGCGACGGCCCTGAAGGCGGCGGGCCTGGACCGGGTCAACGTCTCCCTGGACACCCTCCGCCCGGACGTCTTCAAGACACTCACCCGCCGCGACCGCCACAAGGACGTGCTGGAGGGCCTGACAGCCGCCCGCGAAGCCGGACTGACCCCCGTCAAGGTCAACTCGGTCCTGATGCCGGGCCTGAACGAGGACGAGGCCCCAGACCTGCTCGCCTGGGCGGTGGAGCACGAATACGAGCTGCGCTTCATCGAGCAGATGCCCCTGGACGCCCAGCACGGCTGGAAGCGCGAGGGCATGGTCACCGCCGGGGACATCCTCGCCTCCCTGCGCACCCGCTTCCAACTCACCGCCGAGGGCGCCGACGCGCGCGGCTCGGCACCGGCGGAGCGCTGGCTGGTCGACGGCGGCCCGCACCGGGTCGGTGTGATCGCCTCGGTCACCCGCCCGTTCTGCGCGGCCTGCGACCGCACCCGTCTCACCGCCGACGGTCAGGTACGCAGCTGTCTGTTCGCCACCGAGGAGACCGACCTGCGCGCCGCCCTGCGGTCCGGGGCGCCGGACGAGGAGATCGCCCGCATCTGGCGGCTGGCGATGTGGGGCAAGAAGGCGGGCGCGGGCCTGGACGACCCCTCGTTCGTCCAGCCGGATCGCCCGATGTCGGCGATCGGCGGCTAGCCCGGCCGGCCGCTACCCCTCTTCCGCCGCCCGCCAGTCGCCGAACTTCACGACGTCCTTCAGTAACCCCCGGACGCCGAGGAACTGCGACAGATGCTCGCGGTGCTCGTCGCAGGCGAGCCACGTCTTGCGCCGCTCCGGCGTATGGATCTTGGGGTTGTTCCACGCCAGCACCCAGACGGCGTCGGCATGGCAGCCCTTGGCGGAGCAGATCGGGGTCTCGTCACTCACGGCTTCGTCTCGAGGTCGTCTCACGAATGGGCGCAGACAAGGCGACGCCGGGCAGCCACGGGGGGAGCTGCCCGGCGTCGGTCCGTCGCTCCGACGGGGGATGCGGAGCGCGTACGCAGTATGTCACGGGTACCCCACCGCCCGGCACCGGAACAGCAGGATTGATCTGAGCTTTTCTTGAGCTTGACGGGGGGTCGCGTTCCGCTTCCGACCCGTCCGTCGTGCTCACACCGGGTCGGGGCGCTCACCGCGCACTCCGGCCTCGCTCGTCGGCACGTCCTCCGGGACGGATTCCCGTGCCGGTTCAGCTTGTTCCGCCTGTTCGTCGTCGGTCCGCGGCGGCGCGATCATCGGACGCGCCGGCGCGACGACGAACGTCGAGGGAAGCGACGGCGGCCTCTCGCGGCCCGCATTGGCGATCACGACGGCGACATAGGGGAGCAGCGCACCGAACACGAGCGCGACGATGGCGACGTGCCGCTCGACGTTCCACAGCGAAGCCGCGAGGATCACCGACACGGTGCGGACCGACATCGAGATCACATACCGCCGTTGCCGGCCCCGGACGTCCTCGGCGAGGCCGGTCCGGGCACCGGTGATCCGGAACACCTGGCCGCTGCCGCCGTGCTGTTTCCGCATCACAACCCACCATTCGCCCGCACGGACTCGCCCCGGCCCGCATCCTTGTCCCCACCCGGCGGAAAACCGGCCAGGACATCTCCACGGTACGCCGCGCGCCCGCCGCCTTCGAGACCGGGTCGCGCTCGGCCTGCGGCGACGCCTCCCGCCGTGGCGCGCGTACGGGGGAACCCGACATGCGCCGTACGGCGGACCCCACCACACTGGCCGTAATGCTCACGTCGAGCCGTACGAGGAGGCAGCCATGGGCTGGTTGTGGGCGATCATCGTGGGATTCGTGCTGGGCCTCATCGCCAAGGCGATCATTCCGGGCAAGCAGCACAGCCCGCTGTGGCTGACCACCATCTGCGGCATGCTGGGCGCCATCGTGGGCAACGCGGTGGCCCGTGCGGTCGGCGTGGAGGCGACCCGGGGGATCGACTGGAGCAGGCACATCTTCCAGCTGGTGGCCGCGATCATCATCGTAGCGGCCGTGGACGCCCTGTACATGGCGACGCTGGGCAAGAGGAAGTACCAGCGGGCCTGAGCGCTGTCCGACGCCCTGGAGCCGGACGCCGTGGAACCGACCCGGCCCGCGCCCTGAAGGGGGCGCGGGGAACTGTGCGACCAGCCGCGACGAAGCCGCAGCCGCCGAGCTCACCCACGCCCCGCCCGGGCCGGACCCCCGGGCACCGCGGCCGTCAGCGTCGTCCGCGGCGCTCGGACGCAGACGGCCGGCCCCCCCCGGCACCGCGGCCGTCGGCGTCGTGCGTCGCCCACGGCGCTCGGACGCCGGACTCCCTGAGCCGGTCAGGCGCCCGTGACCTCCACGGAGGCCAGGTTCCTCTTGCCACGCCGCAGCACCAGCCAGCGCCCGTGAATCAGGTCTTCCCGCGAGGGCACCGCGTCCTCCGCGGCGACCTTCACGTTGTTCACGTACGCCCCGCCCTCCTTCACCGTCCGCCGGGCGGCGGACTTGCTGGCCACCAGGCCGGCCTCGGCGAGCAGGTCGACCACCGGGGCCGGCTCGGCGACCCGGATGTGCGGTACCTCGGACAGCGCCGCGGCCAGCGTCCTCTCGTCCAGCTCCGCAAGCTCGCCCTGGCCGAACAGCGCCTTGGACGCGGCGATCACCGCGGCCGTCTGGTCGGCGCCGTGCACCAGGGTCGTCAGCTCCTCGGCGAGCGCCCGCTGCGCCGCCCGGGCCTGCGGACGCTCCTCCGTCTGCCGCTCCAGCTCCTCGATCTCCTCGCGGGAGCGGAAGCTGAAGATGCGCAGGAACTTGGAGACGTCCCGGTCGTCCGCGTTGACCCAGAACTGGTAGAACGCGTACGGCGTGGTCATCTCGGGGTCCAGCCACACCGTGCCGGACTCGGTCTTGCCGAACTTGGTCCCGTCCGCCTTGGTGATCAGCGGGGTGCCCAGCGCGTGCACCACGGCGTCCGGCTCGGCCCGGTGGATCAGGTCCGTGCCCGACGTGAGGTTGCCCCACTGGTCGCTGCCACCGGTCTGCAGCGTGCAGCCGTAGCGCCGGTACAGCTCCAGGAAGTCCATGCCCTGCAGGATCTGGTAGCTGAACTCGGTGTAGCTGATGCCCGCGTCGGAGTTGAGACGCCGGGCGACGGCCTCCTTGGCGATCATCTTGTTGACCCGGAAGTACTTGCCGATGTCCCGGAGGAACTCGATGGCCGACATGCCCTGGGTCCAGTCCAGGTTGTTGACCATGATCGCCGCGTTCGGGCCCTCGAAGTCGAGCAGCGGCTCGATCTGCGCGCGCAGCCGCTCGACCCAGCCGGCGACGACCTCGGGGGAGTTCAGCGTGCGCTCCGCGGTCGGCTTCGGGTCGCCGATCAGTCCCGTGGCGCCGCCGACCAGGCCCAGCGGGCGGTTGCCCGCCTGCTGGATCCGGCGCATGGTCAGGATCTGCACGAGGTTGCCGAGGTGCAGACTGGGCGCGGTCGGGTCGAAGCCGCAATAGAACGTGACGGGGCCGTCCGCGAACGCCTTGCGCAGTGCGTCCTCGTCCGTGGAGAGGGCGATGAGCCCACGCCACTTCAGCTCGTCGACGATGTCCGTCACGGTTCTCGTGTCTCCTCGATGATCCTCGGCGGTCGGGTGACAGCCGACTACGAGGTTATACGCCCTGACTGACAGAGCTCATATTGAAATCGGGGATCCGCAGCGCGGGCATCGCGGCCCGGGTGAACCAGTCGCTCCACTCCCGCGGCAGCGTCTTCTCCGTCCGCCCGGCCTCCGTGGCCCGGCCCAGCAGGCCCACCGGCGACTCGTTGAACCGGAAGTTGTTCACCTGCCCGGTCACCTCCCCGTTCTCCACGAGGTAGACGCCGTCCCGGGTCAGGCCGGTGAGCAGCAGCGTCGCCGGATCGACCTCGCGGATGTACCACAGGCAGGTCAGCAGCAGCCCGCGCTCGGTGTCCGCGACCATCTCCTCCAGGGAACGGTCACCACCACCGTCCAGGATGAGGTTCCCGAGCACCGGGGCGACCGGCAGCCCGGTGAGGCCCGCGCTGTGCCGCGTGGTCGTCAGGTGCTTCAGCACACCCTCACCCATCCACTCGGTGGCGTGCGTCGGCAGCCCGTTGTCGAACACCGACTGGTCGCCGCCGGAGGAGTGGGCGACCACGAAGGGCGGGCACTCCAGCCCCGGCTCGTTCGGGTCGCTGCGCAGGGTCAGCGGCAGCTCGGAGAGCTTCTCGCCGACCCGCGTGCCGCCGCCGGGCTTGGAGAACACCGTCCGCCCCTCGGCCGCGTCCCGGCCCGAGGCCGACCACAGCTGGTAGATCAGCAGATCCGCCACGGCGGTGGGCGGCAGCAGCGTCTCGTACCGGCCCGCGGGCAGCTCGACGCGCCGCTCCGCCCAGCCGAGCCGTACGGCCAGCTCGGCGTCCAGCGCGCCCGGGTCGACGTCCTTGAAGTCCCGGGTGGACCGGCCGGCCCACGCCGAGCGCGTACGGTCCGGCGACTTGGCGTTCAGCTCCAGCGTGCCGGTGGGCTGGTCGTGCCGCAGGCGCAGCCCGGTGGACGTCCCCACGTACGTCGACACCAGCTCGTGGTTGGCGAAGCCGTACAGCTCCCGGCCGCCCGCACGCGCGCGCGCGAAGGCGTCGCCGAGCGCCGGGGCGAAGTCGGCGAACACGGCCGAGGAGGTCTCGGCGGGCGCGTCCGTGAAGTCCTGGGCCTGCGGTACCCCGCTGACCAGCGGCTGCGCGTCCTCGGCCGGCCCGGCACCGCGCGCGGCGGCCTCCGCGGCCCGCACCAGCGGCTCCAGCTCCTGCGAGGTCACCGCGGACCGGGACACGACACCGGAGGCGGTGCCCTGCTTACCGTCCACGGTCGCGATCACGGTGAGCGTACGGCCCCGCGTCACACCGTTGGTGGTGAGCGCGTTGCCCGCCCAGCGCAGGTTGGCCGTGGAGTGCTCGTCGGCGATGACGACACAGCCGTCGGTGCGGGACAGCGCCAGGGCCTGCTCGACGACCTCGTGCGGCTTGTGGGTGCGGGCGCTCATCGGCCGGCCTCCTGGGTGGTGTTGAGGATGTTGACGCCCTTGAAGAGGGCGGACGGGCACCCGTGGGACACGGCGGCCACCTGGCCCGGCTGGGCCTTGCCGCAGTTGAAGGCACCGCCGAGGACGTAGGTCTGCGGCCCGCCGACGGCGGCCATCGACCCCCAGAAGTCCGTGGTCGTGGCCTGGTAGGCGACGTCCTTCAGCTGCCCCGTGATCCGCCCGTTCTCGATCTTGAAGAAGCGCTGGCCGGTGAACTGGAAGTTGTAGCGCTGCATGTCGATCGACCAGGACCGGTCGCCGACGACGTAGATGCCCCGGTCGACCCCGCCGATCAGGTCCTCGGTGGACAGCCCGGCCGGATCCGGCTGGAGCGAGACGTTGGCCATGCGCTGCACCGGCACATGGGCGGGGGAGTCGGCGTACGCGCACCCGTTGGACCGGTCGAAGCCGGTCAGCCGAGCGATGCGCCGGTCCAGCTGGTAGCCGACCAGCGTGCCGTCCCTCACCAGGTCCCAGGATTGCGCCTCGACGCCCTCGTCGTCGTAGCCGATGGTCGCGAGCCCGTGCTCGGCGGTACGGTCACCGGTGACGTTCATCAGCTCCGAGCCGTACCTCAGCTTGCCGAGCTGGTCGAAGGTGGCGAAGGAGGTGCCGGCGTAGGCGGCCTCGTAGCCGAGGGCGCGGTCCAGCTCGGTGGCGTGGCCGATGGACTCGTGGATGGTCAGCCACAGATTGGACGGATCGACCACCAGGTCGTACAGGCCCGGCTCCACGCTCGGCGCCCGCATCTTCTCGGCGAGCAGCTCCGGGATCCGCTCCAGCTCGCCGTCCCAGTCCCAGCCGGTACCCGTCAGGTACTCCCAGCCGCGCCCCGCCGGCGGAGCGATGGTGCGCATGGAGTCGAACTCGCCGCTCGACTCGTCGACCGAGACGGCGGTCAGCTGCGGATGCAGCCGGACCCGCTGCTGGGTCGTCACCGTCCCGGCGGTGTCCGCGTAGAACTTGTTCTCGTGCACGGTGAGCAGCGAGGCGTCGACATGGTTGACGCCGTTCGCGGCCAGCAGCCGCGCGCTCCAGTCCGCGAGCAGGGCGGCCTTCTCCTCGTCCGGCACCGAGAACGGGTCGATCTCGTACGAGGAGATCCACGTCTTGTCGGTGTGCACCGGCTCGTCCGCCAGCTCCACCAGTTCGTCGGAGCCGGCCGCGCTGATCACCTGGGCGGACAGCTTGGCCATGGCCACCGCCTGGGAGGCGACCCGGGCGGCGGCGTCCATGGTCAGATCCACCCCGGAGGCGAAGCCCCACGTACCGCCGTGCACGACGCGGACCGCGTAACCGAGGTCGGTGGTGTCCGAGGATCCGGCGGGCTTGGCGTCCCGCAGCCGCCAGGACGCGCTGCGCACCCGTTCGAACCGGAAGTCCGCGTGCTCGGCCCCCAGCGCACGCGCGCGTGCCAGCGCGGCGTCGGCGAGGGCCCGTAGCGGAAGCGCAGTGAAGGCTTCGTCGATGGAATGAGGCACGGAGGTCTCCCTGCTGTCGTGGCCTGTCGGGTCCGATCATGTCGCGGGAGCAGGCCGGCGGACCACAGGTTTGGGTACCGGACGGGCTCATTCTGTAGGGATCCGACAGTGACACCCCCGAGCCACTGTCGGTGCCCGCTTCTCTGGGCGCATGGCGCTACCGATAGGTTTTCGGTGAAGCCGCCTGTCATCCACGTGTTCGGGCGGGTTGCAGGACCGCATCAGACCGCTATGGAAAGGGTGATCCGTTGAGCCGCTCGGTTCTCGTCACCGGAGGCAACCGGGGCATCGGCCTCGCCATCGCCCGCGCTTTCGCCGACGCCGGCGACAAGGTCGCGATCACGTACCGCTCGGGTGAGCCGCCGGCCGGCTTCCTGGCGGTCAAGTGCGACATCACCGACCCGGAGCAGGTGGAGCAGGCCTACAAGGAGATCGAGGACCAGCACGGCCCGGTCGAGGTTCTGATCGCCAACGCCGGCGTCACCAAGGACCAGCTCCTGATGCGCATGTCCGAGGAGGACTTCACCTCGGTCATCGACACCAACCTCACGGGCACCTTCCGCGTCGTCAAGCGCGCCAACCGCGGCATGCTGCGGGCGAAGAAGGGCCGCGTCGTCCTGATCTCGTCCGTGGTCGGCCTGCTGGGCTCGGCCGGACAGGCGAACTACGCCGCCTCCAAGGCCGCCCTGGTCGGCTTCGCGCGTTCCCTCGCCCGGGAGCTGGGGTCGCGCAACCTCACCTTCAACGTCGTCGCGCCCGGCTTCGTCGACACCGACATGACCAAGGCGCTCACCGACGAGCAGCGCGAGAAGATCGTGTCTCAGGTGCCGCTCGGCCGTTATGCACAGCCGGAGGAGATCGCCGCGACGGTGCGGTTCCTCGCCTCGGACGACGCCTCGTACATCACTGGAGCCGTCATCCCTGTTGACGGCGGACTGGGAATGGGTCACTGATCACCATGAGCGGAATTCTCGAGGGCAAGCGCATCCTGGTCACCGGTGTGCTGATGGAGTCCTCCATCGCCTTCCACGTCGCCAGGCTCGCCCAGGAGCAGGGCGCCGAGATCATCCTCACCGCGTTCCCGCGGCCCACGCTGACCGAGCGCATCGCCAAGAAGCTGCCGAAGCCGACCAAGGTCATCGAGCTGGACGTCACCAACGACGAGCACCTCGCGCGCCTGGCCGACGTCGTCGGCGAGGAGCTGGGCGGCCTGGACGGCATCGTCCACTCCATCGGCTTCGCCCCGCAGGACGCGCTCGGCGGCAACTTCCTGAACACGCCGTTCGAGTCGGTGGCCACCGCCATGCACGTCTCGGCGTTCTCGCTGAAGTCGCTGACCATGGCCTGCCTGCCGCTGATGCAGAACGGCGGCTCGGTCGTCGGCCTCACGTTCGACGCCCAGTACGCCTGGCCGCAGTACGACTGGATGGGCCCGGCCAAGGCCGCGCTGGAGGCCACCAGCCGCTACATGGCGCGCGACCTGGGCAAGCAGAACATCCGCTGCAACCTCATCTCGGCGGGCCCGATCGGCTCCATGGCCGCCAAGTCCATCCCGGGCTTCGCGGACCTGGCCTCCGTGTGGGACTCCCGCTCCCCGCTGGAGTGGGACCTGAAGGACCCGGAGCCGGCCGGCCGCGGTGTCGTCGCCCTGCTGAGCGACTGGTTCCCGAAGACCACGGGCGAGATCATCCACGTCGACGGCGGTCTGCACGCCATCGGCGCCTGACCCCCGCGAGGCTCACCGACGCCCCGTTTCCCGCCACGAGCGGGGAGCGGGGCGTCACCCGTCGGGCCACCGGCCTCCACCGGCCGGCCACGCACCCTTCCGGTCACCGGTGCCGCCATGGGACCACGTCGGTCACGTCACCCGTTCGGCTCACCGGCCGGGCCGTCGCCGCGCCGGCGGCGCACCCTGGATTAAGGGATTAAGCCTTCCCTCGCACGTCCCTCCGCAGCCCGGCCGAGGAGGTCCCCTTGTGCGCCTGCCCCGCCGCAGCCTGGCCCCGGTGACCGTGGCGCTGGCCCTCGTCCTGTCGCTGCCGTACGACGCGTTGCCCCACGCGCGCGTGGGGCACGGCAAGCCGCCCGCGCCGAGCCGGTTCGGCGCCTCGTGCCGTACGACCGTGCACGGCTCCCATGTGGTGGCCTATTGCCACAACCCCTACGTGGACATCGACCGGGTGCGTCTGCACATCGAGTGCGCCCGCTGGTGGGACGTCGACACCGACAGCGCTCCGGTGGACGCCGGTCCCGCGATGACCGTACGGCTCACCGGCCGGTGCTGGAAGGAGATCCGCTCGGTCTGGGTCAGCCACCAGAAGGCGCGCTGAACCGGCCCGGGTCGCACAGGAACGGATAGCTCGCGGCCTCCATCGCCGCCGCCTCCGCGTCCCCCGCGCGGATCGCGTCCACCAGGCGCGTGTGGTCCATGTGCGTCTCCGGTGTCAGCTCCGCCCCGACGTCCGCGCGCAGCCAGTCCCGCAGCACCTCGCCCAGGTCGGCGTACATCGCCGTCATCACGTCGTTGTGGGACGCGGCCACCACGGCCAGGTGGAAGGTGGCGTCGGCCGTCACGAAGGGCTCCGCCTCGCCGGTCTCCCAAGCCTCCTCGCGCCGGGCCAGCAGGGCGTCCAGCTGCTTGAGGTCCTTCTCGGTGCGCCGCTCGGCCGCCAGCTTCGCCGCGGCCGACTCCAGCGTGGAGCGCAGCTCGGCGATGTGCCGCGGGTCGGCACCGGCGAAGCGGCGGTGCATCACGCCCGCCAGCTCGCTCGTGGCCACGACGTAGGTGCCCGAGCCCTGGCGGATGTCCAGCAGACCGTTGTGGGCGAGCGCGCGGACGGCCTCGCGGATCGTGTTGCGGGCGACACCGAGCTGCTCGACCAGTTCCGGCTCGGTCGGGATGCGTGAGCCGACCGGCCACTCGCCGGAGGTGATCTGGTTGCGCAGTGCGGCGATGACCTGCTCGGACAGCGCCGAACGGCGCGGGTGGCTCAAAGGCATGGCCCACCTTCGCACGAGAAACCCGGGCGCGGAGGCACCGAGGATGGACAGGCAATCATCCCATGATTCTATGATGTGTCTCATGGCTAGTGAGGAAACCCGGACAGTGGAGACCCGTACGGCGATGTCACCGACCGACCGCGGCAGGACCACCGAGACGAGCACACTCGAGACGACCCCCGGAGCGGGCCGCACGCGCGCGTGGGCGACCCGGCTGGTCGTCGTCGGCATCGTGCTGTCCGCGCTGAACCTCCGTCCGGCCATCACGAGCCTCGGCGCCCTCCTGGAGGAGGTCCGCGACGGGCTCGGCATGAGCGGCAGCGTGGCCGGCCTGCTCACCTCCGTGCCCCCGCTCTGCTTCGCCGTCTTCGGGGTCACCGCGCCCCGCCTGGCCCGCCGCTTCGGACCGGCCGCAGTGGTGTGCGCGGGCATGGCCGCCATCACCGCCGGCCTGCTCATACGGCCCTACGTCGGCAACACGGCCGGATTCCTGGCCGCCAGCGCGCTCGCCCTGATGGGCATCGCCGTCAGCAACGTCCTGATGCCGGTCATCGTCAAGCGCTGGTTCCCCGACCGGGTCGGTTCCATGACCGGCCTGTACTCGATGGCCCTCGCTCTCGGCACCTCCCTCGCCGCCGCGGTGAGCGTCCCCCTGACCGACGCCATGGGCGGCGACTGGCAGTCCGGCCTCGCCGTGTGGGCGGCCGTCGCCGCCGCCGCCGTGCTGCCCTGGCTGCCGCTGGTCCGGGAACGCGACAGGCCCGCCGCGCAGTCGCAGGAGCCCGCGCGCGGGACGACGGAACAGCACGTCCCGCTGCGCATCTCCCGCAGCCGCACCGCCTGGGCGCTCGCCGTCTTCTTCGGCCTCCAGGCCACGGCCGCCTACATCACCATGGGCTGGATGCCGCAGATCTTCCGGGACGCCGGCGTCCCGGCGGGCACCGCGGGTGTGCTGCTCGCCGTCACCATGGTGATGGGCGTGCCGCTCGCCTTCGTGATCCCGCGGGTCGCCACGCGGCTGCCCCACCAGGGTCCGATCGTGCTGGTCCTGGGCGCCTGCGGCCTCACCGGATACGCCGGGCTGTACTTCGCCCCGGCCGGCGGCGCCTGGGTCTGGGCCCTGCTGCTCGGCGTCTCCAACTGCGCCTTCCCGCTCGCCCTGACGATGGTCGGTATGCGGGCCCGCAGCGGTGCGGGCGTGGCCCAGCTGTCCGCTTTCGCCCAGAGCACCGGCTACCTGATCTCCATCCCCGGCCCGTTGCTGGTCGGCGTGCTCTACCAGCAGAGCGGCGGCTGGGGGCTGCCGATCGCTCTCATGGCGGCACTGATGGTGCCGCAGATGGTGGTGGGGGTGCTGGCGGGCCGTGACCGCACGATCGAGGACGAGACGAGCCGTGACCGCACGATCGAGGGCGAGACGACACGCTGACCGGCCCCGGCTGCCCCGGCACCCCCGGACGGGTGGCGGGGTGCGAGACTGGGCGCATGCAGCCTGTGCTCGACCCGAACCCGAAGAACGGCCAGAAGAAGCTGCTGCTCGTCTTCGGCTCGTTCCTCGCCATCTTCGTGATCATCGCCGTCGTGGCGACCATCGCCTCCCCCTGACGGCGGCCTCTCCCGGCGGACGGTGGGGCTGGCCCCCCATCCCCTAGGGGGCCAGGGTCAGGGTCAACTGGGTGGAACACCGGATGGGTTGGCGACCCCGGATTCCGTAGCTTCGAGAGGTGACCGCACCACGCGGTCACGGACCCGCTCGAGGACCCACGGAGGCGATCATGCCGGCCCGCACCCACCCCCGCCCCCACCCGGCGACCACGGGCGGCGTCGACATCCGGCTGCCCTGGTGGGCGCTCGCCCTGCCCGCCCTCGGGTTCCTCGTGCTGCTCGCGCTCATACTGAACCCGTCGGACGCCCACGCGGCGAGCGACGACCCGGCGATCGCTCGTCTCCTGGAGCACGCGCAGCAGCTCCTCACGCGCTGACGGCAAGCCTCCTCGCACGGTGAATCCGCATGTCAACTCCCTGCGCCGGGTGGCCTGTTTCATGCGAAGCTGGGTCACATGAGCGTCGCAGAACCCCGCAGGATCGTCCTCTTCCGGCATGCGAAAGCCGACTGGCCCCAGGTCGCCGACCACGAGCGCCCGCTCGCCGAGCGGGGCCGCACGGACGCCGCAGTCGCCGGACGCAAGCTGGCCGACACCGGCATCGCCTTCGACCTGGCCCTGTGCTCCACGGCGACCCGCACGCGCGAGACCTGGAAGCTCGCCGTCCACGAGCTGGCGCACCGGCCGAGAACCGTCTACGAGGAGCGGGTCTACGAGGCCTCGCCCGGTGAGTTGATCGCCGTGCTCAACGAGCTTCCCGACGACGTGCGAAGCGTGATCATGATCGGCCACAACCCCGGCGTGCACGGCCTGGCGGACATTCTCGCCGGCTCGGCCGAGGGTGACGCCCGGGAACGGATGAACCGCCGCGGCTTCCCCGCCGCCGGTTTCGTCCTGCTGTCCTACGACGGCCCGTGGAAGGGCGTCGAGCCCGGCGTGGCCACGCTCACGGACTACTGGGCCCCCTCCGAGTGACCCGATGCCGGCCCGGCACGCCGGACTGCGCAGGGCCCGGCACACACCACAGGGTGCCGGGCCCTCCCGGTGACCGGCGCCGGCCGGCCCCGCTCAGCCCTCGTCGTGCGTGTCGGCGGCCTCGACCTCTTCGCGGGTGACGCCGAGCAGGTACAGGACGGTGTCGAGGAAGGGGAAGTTCACCGCTGTGTGCGCCGCCTCCCGCACCACCGGCTTGGCGTTGAAGGCCACGCCCAGACCCGCCGCGTTCAGCATGTCCAGGTCGTTGGCGCCGTCACCGATCGCCACCGTCTGCGACAGCGGCACCCCGGCCTCCGCGGCGAAGCGGCGCAGCAGCCGCGCCTTGCCCGCCCGGTCCACGATCTCGCCGGTGACCCGGCCGGTCAGCTTGCCGTCGACGGTCTCCAGCGTGTTGGCCTGCGCGAAGTCCAGGCCCAGCCGCTCCTGCAGATCGTCGGTGACCTGCGTGAAGCCACCGGAGACGACGCCCACCTGGTAGCCGAGCCGCTTCAGGGTGCGGATCAGGGTGCGCGCGCCCGGCGTCAGCCGGACCTGCTCCCGCACCTTGTCCACCACCGACGCGTCCAGCCCCTTCAGCAGCGCCACACGCGCGTGCAGGGACTGCTCGAAGTCCAGCTCCCCGCGCATCGCCGCCGCCGTCACCTCGGCGACCTGGTCCTCACAGCCGGCGTGCGCGGCGAACAGCTCGATGACCTCGTCCTGGATCAGGGTCGAGTCCACGTCCATGACCACCAGCCGCTGGGCGCGCCGGTGCAGACCCGCCGAGACCACCGCGATGTCGACACCCAGTGCCGCGGCGTCGGAGGCCAGGGCCGTGCGCAGCGGCTCGGTCTCCACGCCGGACACCGCGAACTCCACCGCGGTCACCGGATACTTGGCC
Organism: Streptomyces sp. NPDC053076; assembly: GCF_044546845.1. NCBI lineage: Bacteria > Bacillati > Actinomycetota > Actinomycetes > Kitasatosporales > Streptomycetaceae > Streptomyces > Streptomyces sp. NPDC053076. The sequence goes on from NZ_JBITZL010000002.1 coordinate 1,386,880, forward strand.
AGCCGGAAGATACGGTCGATGTTGCCGCCGGCCTTCGCGATCCGGGCGGCGATCGCGGCCGTCGACTCGGCGGTGAGCGGATGACCCAGGACGGTCACCAGGGAGCGCCCGAGGCCGCGGGGACGGTTGTCGCCGTGCCCCGAGATGATCTCCGCCTGCATCCTCATCGACTCGGCCCAGCTGTGCACGGTGGCCCGCAGGTCACCCTCCAGGCCGGCCGGCGGCTGGGTCACCAGCACGCACAGCACCAGGCGGCCCCGGGTGACGACCTGCTCGATGTCGACCACGTCGACGAGGTAGGCGGCGAGGGTGTCGAAGAGGCCCGCCGTGATGCCCGGCTGGTCCTTGCCGAAGATCTTGACGAGGAGGGTGGGGGCCTCGGAGGTCTGTGCGTCGGAGGTCTGCGAAGCGCTCATGGTGTCACCACCGTATCCGGCACCCAGTGCCGCTCGCCGCCGAGGTCCGCCTGACGGACACGGAACAATGGGTGGCGGGCCGGTGTCAGGGATCTTGCCACCGGGAAGCGGCGCCGCGCGCGTGCGGCGGACACGCCCCGGCTCCCCCACGAGCGTGCCACGACAGGCCGACGTCGGCGATCCATGGCGGGCCGACAAGGGCGGTCCAAGCAGGCCGACCTCGGCGATCCGCGCACACCGACGTCGGCGACCCCCGCAGGCCGACGTCGGCGATCCGCGCACACCGACGTCGGCGATCCCCGCAGGCCACCGACGCGTGCGGGGTCCTGTCCACGCGGGTTCTCCTCCCGCGGCGGCCAGGTCGCCCGTCCCGGTGGCTCTCGTTGCGACGCCGAAGACGGTCGTCCACCGTGGGGCCCGCACGGTCCCGGTGTCCGCCCGGCCCCGCCCGGTCCCGCGCCGCTCAGTCGCGCCGCTCAGTCGCGCCGCTTGGGCTCCCCGGGCGGTGGCGGGGGAGGCGGTCCGTCGTCCGCGGTCCCCGGCGGGCGCTCACCCGGCCGCGGCGGCAGTCGCTTCCGCGGTGGCGGGGGAGGAGGCCCCAGAGGTCCGGCGATGGTGGGGGCGTCGTACACGTCCTGTCCGGCGGCGGGCGGCCAGAAGTCCCGCGGCTCCTCCGGCATCCGCAGGTACGGGTTGGTGCCGGGGTTCGGGGCCCGGTACGGCCTGCCCGGCACGTACGGCCCGGCCGCGGGGCCGTACCCGCAGTGCCCGGCGTCGCTGCCACCGCCGTACCTGTGACCGCCGTACCCGCCACCGCCATACCCGGCATCGCCGTCCCCGAAGTGCCCGGCATCCCCGTCACCGCCGTACCCGGTAACTCCGTTCCCGGAGTGCCCGGAGTGCCCGTGCCCGTCACCGGCATACCCTGCATCGCCGTCCCCGGTACCGCCGTACCCGGCGTCGTGCTGCCCGCCACCCGTCGCGGTGCCACCCGTCGCCGTGCCCACTGCCCCCGTGCCGGTTGCCGCGGCACCCGCTGCCGTGCCACCCGTCGCCGCACCCGCCGTCGCGCCCACCACCGCCGCGCGTGCCGCTCTCGTTCCCGCCGCCCCGCTCGTCCAGGCCAGCAGGGCGCCCGCCGCGCCGGCGCCCGTGCCCCAGGCGGCGCCGAGGAGCAGGGCCAGGCCGAGGCGGCCGTGCAGGTCGAGGCCCGCGCCGAACGCGTCGAAGCCGAGGACGGACAGGGCGGCGTCCACGGACACGTCCGTCAGCCGGGCGAGGAGCGGGAGGACGAGCGCGGTGGCGACACCCAGCCGCAGCGCGCACCGGCCGGCGAAGCCGAGGGCGCTGTCGGCGGGCCGTAGCACCGGGGTGCGGGCCGCCGTCAGCACCCCGGCCAGCAAGATCATCAGCGCCGCGGCCACCGCCAGCAGCCACACCCGCCCGTCCAGCCCGGCCAGCCGGTCCACCGTCACGGGCTGATCGGACCGCCCGTCGAGGAGCTGGTCCAGCGGGTGCGGAAGCAGGGCACCCAGGACGCCGGTGGCGCTGCCGTCCCAGGGGACGAACAGCCCGAGGGGCACGCCGAGCCAGACCCCGTTCGGCGCGCCGAGCAGCGCCGCGCCGGCGATCCGCCGCGGATGGTCGTCACCGAGTGCCGCGTACGCCGCCGCCGCGAGCCCCGCCGCCACGGCCACCAGCAGGACGGTGACGAGCGCCGAGACCGCCGGGCGGACCACCCGGTGCACGGCCCCCCAGCCGGGCGGCAGGGGAGCGCGGCGGGCGGCGAGCAGCGCGATCAGCAGGACGCCGGCGCACCAGCCGAGGCCGCCGAGGAGCGTGGCCGAGGTGTCCACGGTGAAGCCCACGGCCGCCTTGGCGTCGATCAGGTCGCCGATCCGGTCCGGCAGCAGTCCGCTCACGTCGCCGAGCCCCGGAACGCTCAGCCCGCCGCCTCGCTCGCCGTCCCCGCCCGGCAGGCTGTCCAGGCCGAGCGAGCCGCCGTCGATGGTGATGACGTCGTGGCCGGCCCAGGCGAGACCGCCGAGCATCGTCACGAAGAGCACGGCCACCGAGCCCGCGCGCGCGAGGAGTTCGGCCGGCGGCATCACAACTCCCGCCGCCCGCAGGGACCGCAGGAAGAACCATGACAGGAGCAGGGCCCCGACCAGGCTCACTCCGAGTGGCGTGATCTCGACGGCGGTGTGGGCCTCGGCGCCGTTCAGTCCGGAAGCGGACACATCGCCTGCCGGAGAGACCGAACCACCCGCCCCGAGAGCCACCACGGCCGCCGTCATGGGGCCGAGCGATCCGGCGGAATCCGCCTGGAGCAGATGCAGACCGAGCGCGGCCGTGCCCGCCATGCCGGTCAACGCCCAGCTCACGGCGGCGATCGCGGACAGCAGGATGTTCCCCCAGGGCAGCCGCGCACGGTGCCGCGCGGTCTCGACGCCCATGACAGCACTCATCGCAGAGCCCCCGATCCACGCCGCGGCGCCGATGGCCGCGCTTGTCCCCCTCGCGGTGATTACCACTTTCCGGCCCGGTTTCAACCCCGTCAACGGGGCGAGTTGAAGCGCGCGCGGCAGTGTCTGGCAAGGCCCGGGTTTCGGTCAGGGGGCGGAGCCTGAAATAGTTCCCCACGATGTTCGACATCCCTAGACTCCCTGCGATGGGGACAACTCGGGGGACAACTCAGTGGGGCATGGAGTGCCGGAACTCGTACTGGAATCAAACGGACGGACCTGGACGCTCGACCCGTCCAGGCCATATACCCTCGGACGCGATCCGCAGGGTGACATCGTCTTCGACGACGCCAGGGTCTCCTGGCGACACGCCACGGTCAGTTTCAACGGCCGCAGTTGGGTCGTCGAGGACCACGGCAGCACCAACGGCACGTTCGTGCAGGGCCGGCGGGTCCAGCATATGGAGATCGGCCCCGGCTCGGCGCTGTACCTCGGCAACGCGACCGACGGACCGCGGCTGAATCTGTCGGGGGCCGCGGCACCGGTCGGCGGCCCGGACCAGCAGTCGGCGCCGTACGCGGCCCAGGGCGCCGGTGCGCCCGGCTGGGTCCAGCAGGGCGCCCAGCAAGCACCCGCACAGCAGCAGGTGGTCCCGCAGCAGGCCGTGCCCCACCAGGCGCCGGCGCATCAGCAGGCGGCCCAGGCGGGCTGGCAGCAGCCGCCCGCGTTCCCGCAGCAGCAGGCCGGCCCCGCCGACCAGTACGCGCAGAAGATGCCCGGTGGTGGCGCGGGGGCGCCGCCGGTCCACGGCGACCGCAGCCCGACCACGTTCCACCAGTTCGCGCTCGGCCGCGTCATGCGCATCGGCCGTGCCCTGGAGAACGACCTGGTCGTCTCCGACCTCCAGGTCTCCCGGAACCACGCCGAGTTCCACGCCACGCCCGACGGCCGCTTCGAGATCCGCGACCTCGGCTCGCACAACGGCACGTACGTCAACGGCCAGCCGATCGCGAAGGGCGGCTCGGCGCTGCTCGGCCCGAGCGACATCGTCGGCGTCGGTCACTCCACGTTCCGCATCGTCGGCGACCGTCTCGAGGAGTTCGTCGACACCGGTGAGGTGTCGTTCTCGGCCCGCCACCTGACCGTCACGGTCGACGGCGGCAAGCAGATCCTCAAGGACGTCTCCTTCGGCGTCCCCGAGAAGTCGTTGATCGCCGTGATCGGCCCGTCCGGTTCCGGCAAGTCGACCCTGCTCAAGGCGCTGACCGGCTACCGGCCCGCCAACCAGGGCGAGGTGCTCTACGACAACCGGAACCTGTACAAGCAGTTCGCCGAGCTGCGCCAGCGCATCGGTCTGGTCCCGCAGGACGACATCCTGCACAAGGAGCTGACCGTCAAGAAGGCCCTGAAGTACGCGGCCAAGCTGCGCTTCCCGGCCGACACCACGGGCCAGGAGCGCGACGCCCGCATCGACGAGGTGCTGCGCGAGCTGAAGCTCGACATCCACAAGGACAAGAAGGTCACCTCACTCTCGGGTGGCCAGCGCAAGCGTGTGTCGGTGGCACTGGAGCTGCTCACCAAGCCCTCGCTGATCTTCCTGGACGAGCCGACCTCGGGTCTCGACCCGGGCATGGACCGTGACGTCATGCAGCTGCTGCGCGGGCTCGCCGACGACGGCCGCACGGTCCTCGTCGTCACCCACTCGGTGGCCGAGCTGGCGCTGTGCGACAAGCTGTTGGTCATGGCGCCGGGCGGCGCGGTCGCCTACTTCGGCCCGCCGGAGGAGGCGCTGAACTTCTTCGGCTACGACAGTTGGGCCGACGTCTTCTCCGCCTTCGAGAACTACCGCGACTACGACTGGGCGGGCCGCTGGAAGGGCTCGCAGCACTACCAGATGTACGCCGCCGAGATCGACGCGATCGCCCCGCAGTCCGTACCCGTGCCGGTGCCGCAGGCGGTGAAGCCGCCCAAGCCGCAGGGCTGGGGCTCGCAGCTGATGACCCTGGTCCGGCGCTATGTGTCGGTCATCGTCTCCGACAAGGGCTTCCTGGCGCTGACGGTGATCCTGCCCGCGGTCCTCGGCGCGGTCAGCCTGCTGATCGACCACAGCCACGGTCTGCTGGTCAACGAGACGATCAACCCGAAGACCCACACGCACGTGCCGAACGGCACCGCCACCACCGTGCTGCTGATCCTCGCCGTCGGCGCGTGCTTCGCGGGCGCGGCGAACTCGGTCCGTGAGCTGATCAAGGAGCGGGTGATCTACGAGCGGGAGCGCGCGACCGGCCTGTCCCGCTCGGCGTACCTGATGTCGAAGGTGGTCGTACTCGGTGCCGTCACGGTGCTCCAGGGCCTGATGGTCGGTGTCATCGGTTTCGCCAGCCGGGAGATCCCGAAGGAGGGGCTCGTCCTCGGCGGCTCGACGCTGTTCGAGCTGTGCCTGCCGATCATGGCGCTCGGCTTCACCTCGATGATGTTCGGCCTGGTGATCTCCTCGCTGGTGAAGACCGCCGAGAAGACCATGCCGCTGCTCGTGATGTTCGCGATCATCCAGGTCGTCTTCACCGGCTGCCTCTTCACCCTGCACGGCACGCTCGGCGTCAACGAGTTCTCGTACCTGATGCCGTCGCGCTGGGCGGTGGCCGCGGCCGGCGCCACGCTGGACTTCAACAACATCGCCCCTAACACCGACGACCCGACCAGCACGGACCCGCTGTGGGACCACGCGGCCTCGGCCTGGTGCCTGGACATGGTCGCGCTGATCGCGCTCGGTGTGATCTGCGGCTTCTTCGTGGCGCGCTTCCTGCGCCGCCACGAGCCGGAGGTCATGCGCAAGTGACCGCGCCCGACGCCGAAGGGCGGCACCCCGGTCCCGGGGTGCCGCCCTTCGGCGTCACGTCGTCGCGTCGTCGAGGTCCCGCGCCGGACCTCAGTACGCGCTGTTGACGTTGTCGATCGAGCCGTACTTGTCGGCCGCGTAGTTGGCGGCGGCGGTGATGTTGGCGACCGGGTCGTAGATGTTCCAGGACGTGCCGGGGACGTGGTACGCGCTGAAGGTCGGCGGGATGACCTGGAGCAGGCCCTTGGACGGGATGCCGTTGATGGCGTTGACGTCCCAGTTGTTGATGGCCATGGGGTTGCCGGAGGACTCGCGCATGATGTTCTTGTGCAGGCCGTTGTAGCTGCCCGGGATGCCCTTGGACTTCATGATGGCCAGGGCCTGCCGGATCCAGCCGTCGAGGTTGTTGGCGTACGTCTTCGCGGCGACCGGCTGGATCTCCAGGCGCTGCGTGGAGCGGGTGGCGGCCTGCTGGGCGGCGCGCTGCTGCGCGGCCTTCTTGGCGGCGGCGGCCTCGGCGGCCTTCTTGGCGGCGGCGGCGTCGGCGGCCTTCTTCTGCGCCGCGAAGGTGTCGAGCTTGACGTTCTTGCCGGCGAGCTGGTCGGTGACCGTGCCCTTGACGTTCTTCAGGACCGTGCTGGAGGCGACCTGCGTGGTCACGGCGGTGGTCGTGGCCGGGGCACCGGTGGTGACGGTGTCGGCGTTGCTGGGGGCGGCGGAGAAGGCCAGGGCGGCGGTGCCGAGTGCGGCGACGCCGGCGACGGCGATCTTGTGGTGCTTGGTCAGCGGACGACTATGAGCACGGTTGAGGAAGTTCTTGGGCATGCCTGATGGACCTCTTCGAATAGCGCGGAGGTCGCTCCCGCGTCCGCCGGAGGAATCGGCTCCTCCCGCACGAACGCCGCGGCGGAAATCCGCGGCGCTGAGCGACGGGAGCAATTCTTAGCGGGCGCAAAATGCCCAGGCAAAGGTGTGACGTACGATCCCGGGTAGTGGATCAGGGAAGGGCAAAATAGGACAGACGGGACCGTCTGTCCCGTTCATGTGGATGGCTCTATCTCCTATGCCCTTTCGTACGTGATGTGGGCCCTATGCGCGGGCTCACACGGGGCGCCATGCCATCTCACCGTGCGTTGCCATCGCAATGCTTTGTGTGAGCCTCCTCCGGGAGGAGGAGATGGGCGTCGCCGAACTCGTGCCACAGGTAGAGCTCGCGCAGCGCCTCCTCGTAGGCACGGTCGACCGCCGCCCGGCCGGCCACCGCCTCCAGCATCAGCAGATGCGACGCCTCCGGCTCGTGCAGCCCCGTCAGCAGTCCGTCCACCACCCGCACCCCGCCTTCGGGAGTGACCACCAGATCCGTCCACCCCTGCGCCGCGCGCACCACCCCGTCCGGCCCCGCGGCCCGCACGGCCGTCGTCCCGACCGCGATCACCCGAGTCGGCAGACCCCTCCAGCCCCGCGGGGACCCTCATGACGGTCCTCACCGCCCCTCCATCAGGGACGGCGCCGTGTACCGCCCACTCGCCGGCCGCTCGTCCAGCAGCCGCGGGAACGCCGGTACGACAGCGTCGGGCGCCGGCCGCAGGGCGCCGGGGCCCTTCGGCGTACGCCGCACGTCCCGGCCGGGGGCCTACGCCGCCGGTCCTACGTCCAGCGGACCGGGCCCCGCCGTCATGAGGCCGATCCGCCTGTCACACCCCGCCGGTACCGTGAGGACATGAGTCAAGGCCCCCGGTCCGGCCTCGCCGCGGTGAGCTCCGCGCTGCTGGCCATGAGCAGGCATCTGGAGGTGCGCGACGTCCTCAAGACGATCGTCGCCTCCGCCCGCGAGCTGCTCGACGCGCAGTACGCCGCCCTCGGCGTCCCCGACGACCACGGCGGCTTCGCCCAGTTCGTCGTGGACGGTGTCAGCGACGAGCAGTGGCGTGCCATCGGCCCGCTCCCGCGCCAGCACGGCATCCTCGCCGCGATGCTGCACGAGGCGAAGCCCGAGCGCCTCGCCGACGTGCGCAAGGACCCCCGCTTCGAGGGCTGGCCGTCCGCCCACCCCGACCTGGCCGACTTCCTGGGCCTGCCCATCCGCGACGGCGACGAGGTCATCGGCGCCCTCTTCCTCGCCAACAAGCTGCGACCGGGGCAAGGCCCCTCGTGCCCGAAGCCGGAGGGCAACTGCGGCTTCACCGAGGAGGACGAGGAACTGCTCGCCATCCTCGCCCAGCACGCCGCCATCGCCCTCACCAACGCCCGCCTCTACGAGCGCAGCCGCGAGCTGACCATCGCCGAGGAACGCTCCCGTCTCGCCCACGAACTGCACGACGCGGTCAGCCAGAAGCTGTTCTCCCTGCGCCTGACCGCCCAGGCGGCAGCCGCGCTGGTGGACCGCGACCCCGCCCGCGCCAAGGGCGAGCTGCACCAGGTGGCCTCCCTCGCCGCCGAGGCCGTCGACGAACTGCGCGCCGCTGTCGTGGAGTTGCGGCCCGCCGCGCTGGACGAGGACGGCCTGCTCGCCACCCTGCGCACGCAGACGCAGGTCCTCGACCGCGCCCACACCGCCCGTGTGACCTTCCGGAGCAACGGCTTCCGCGCCCTGCCCGCGTCCCAGGAGGAGGCCCTGCTCAGGGTCGCCCAGGAGGCCCTGCACAACGCCCTGCGCCACTCCGGGGCCGCCCGCGTCGACGTCAGCGTGGAGCGGCGCGGCAGCGGCGCCGTCCTGCGTGTCACCGACGACGGCAACGGCTTCGACCCCACGACGGTCCGCCGCGCCGGACGCCACCTCGGCCTGGTGTCGATGCGGGACCGGGCCGGCGGGGTCGGCGGCTCCCTGACCGTGGAATCGGCGCCCGGCAAGGGCACCACGATCGAGATGGAGGTTCCCGGTGGCTGAACCGATCAAGGTGCTGCTGGTCGACGACCACCAGGTCGTCCGCCGGGGCCTGCGCACCTTCCTGGAGGTGCAGGACGACATAGAGGTCGTCGGCGAGGCCGCCGACGGCGCCGAGGGAGTCGACCGTGCCGAGGAACTGCGGCCCGACATCGTCCTCATGGACATCAAGATGCCGGGCCTGGACGGCATCGGCGCGCTGCGCAGACTGCGCGAACTCGGCAACCCCGCGCGCGTGCTGATCGTCACGAGCTTCACCGAGCAGCGCACGGTCGTCCCGGCCCTGCGCGCCGGCGCCGCCGGGTACGTCTACAAGGACGTGGACCCCGACGCCCTCGCCGGCGCCATCCGTTCCGTGCACGCCGGGCACATCCTGCTCCAGCCGGAGGTCGCCGACGCCCTGCTCTCCCAGGAGGAGGCCAACAGCGGTCAGGGCAGGGGAAGTTCGCTCACCGAGCGGGAGCGCGAGGTGCTCGGTCTGATCGCGGACGGCCGCTCCAACCGGGAAATAGCCCGCGCCCTGGTCCTGTCCGAGAAGACCGTCAAGACGCACGTCTCCAACATCCTGATGAAACTCGACCTCGCCGACCGCACCCAGGCCGCGCTGTGGGCCGTACGCCACGGAGTGACCGGCTGAAACGCCCTGACCAACGCTTCACGCACGACAACACGGAGGGTCACGGTCCAGGCCGAGATTCATACCGTAGGGGGAATGTCACCCGGATGGCGCACCCTTCGGTGATCTCCGCCGTTCTCCAGGGCGTGCTGCGGCGATCGCCGCGCTGAACGTCCAGGAGGGGTTGACAGTGAAGAGTCTGAAGAAGGCAGCGGCCGTGACGATGGTGGCCGGTGGACTGGTGGCAGCCGGTGCGGGCATGGCCTCCGCCCACGGCGGAGCCGACGCCATCGGCGCGGCCCACGGCTCCCCGGGTGTCGGCTCGGGCAATCTCGTCCAGGCCCCGGTGCACGTCCCGGTGAACGCCGTCGGCAACAGCGTGAGCGTCATCGGCGTCCTGAACCCGGCCTTCGGCAACCTCGGCCTCAACCACTGAGGTCCGGCCGCGACGGCCTCAGGCCCCCCGAGTGCACCCGGGGGGCCTGTCAGCTTGTCCTCCGACTGGCCCGGACGGGCGCCGGGGCCACGGTGTCCGTCCCCCGCCAGGGCCTCCCGCACTGATCAGCGCACGACCCACGGCCGGGTCGGACCCGCACACGCAGGAGGAACCCGTCCCATGAACCACCCCGCCTTCGGCAACACCAGCGTCAACGACTGACGCCCGGCCGGTACGACGGCTGGCGTCCGGCCGGTACAAGGGGCCCGGGCGACAGCGGCCCGGGGGGAGCATCCCCGGCATCCAAAGGCAGGCCGTCCGTACCGACGCCGGGTCCCGAGGGGCCTACCGTGCCCCCCGCTCCCGCTCCTCCACGAACGCGTTGTACGCCGCCACCTGCGCCCGCCGCGCCGTCCGCTCCACCGGCCGCAGCGCGGCCCCCCGCGCCGCCATCTCCGAGGCGCTCACCGCGCCCCCGTGCCCGTGGTCGTGCGCCAGCGACACCAGCAGCCCCACCCGCTGCGCAAGCTCCAACACCCGCACCGCGCGCGGCGGATACCCCGGTGCCAGCAGCTCCTGCCCCCGCTCGGCCCGCGCCCGGTACGCGCCGATCGCCGCCTCCGCCACCGGCCCCGAGCCGGCGACGTCCAGCTTCGACAGCACCTCGGTCGCCTCCCGCAGCGCCTCCGCCAGTTCCCGCTCGGCCTCCCCCAGCGAGGGAACGTCGGCCGGCGAAGCCTCCCGCACCGGCAGTGCGTGCCAGACCACCTCGACATGCACATCACCCGCGGGCCCGGCCTCGTACACCTGGGGCACCAGCCCGAACGCGGCGCCGTGACAGATCGCCGCCTCCTCGGCCTCCAGCGCCCGCGCGTTGAACTCCGGCGGACCGCTCAGCCCCAGCGGATGCCCCGGGGCGGGCAGCGCCACCCGCAGCCCGGTCACCCCCAGCGTGCGCAGCCTCCCCAGCGCGAGCGTCAGCCCGACCGGCGCGGGCTCTCCGGGCAGCCCCTCCACGCGGTGCACCGCGTCCTCGCCCACGACGGCGAACACAGCGTCATCCGGAGAGACAAGTCCGGCCAAAAGGGCATTTCCCCAAGCGGCGAGGCGTCCTGAACGCGGTTCCGAGAGCATGCCCACACCCTACGGACCGGACCGATGGAATGGAGCGGGGCGCTCGTGGCGTAGATTTCATAAGGGCTGCGCCCACCGGCGCGGCGGACCCGAGCCACAGGCGTACGCGACAGCCGAGACCGGCCACACTGCAAGGGGAGACAACGCGCTCATGAGCGATGTTCTGGAGCTTCAGGACGTATCCGTGGTCCGCGAGGGCCGGGCTCTGGTGGACCAGGTCTCCTGGTCGGTGAAGGAGGGCGAGCGCTGGGTCATCCTCGGCCCCAACGGCGCCGGCAAGACCACCCTCCTCAACGTCGCTTCCAGCTACCTCTACCCCAGCACGGGCACCGCCACCATCCTCGGCGAGACCCTCGGCAAGCCCGGTACCGACGTCTTCGAGCTGCGCCCCCGCATCGGCATGGCCGGTATCGCCCTGGCCGAGAAGCTCCCCAAGCGCCAGACGGTCCTGCAGACGGTCCTCACCGCCGCCTACGGCATGACCGCCGGCTGGCAGGAGGAGTACGAGGACGTCGACGAGCAGCGCGCCCGCGCCTTCCTCGACCGTCTCGGGATGAGCGACTACCTCGACCGGAAGTTCGGCACCCTCTCCGAGGGCGAGCGCAAGCGCACCCTGATCGCCCGCGCCCTGATGACCGACCCCGAGCTGCTCCTGCTGGACGAGCCCGCCGCCGGCCTCGACCTCGGTGGCCGCGAGGACCTGGTCCGCCGCCTCGGCCGGCTCGCCCGCGACCCCATCGCCCCGTCGATGATCATGGTGACGCACCACGTCGAGGAGATCGCCCCCGGCTTCACCCACGTCCTCATGATCCGGCAGGGCAAGGTCCTGGCCGCCGGCCCCATCGAGCTGGAACTCAGCTCCCGCAACCTCTCCCTCTGCTTCGGCCTCCCGCTCGTCGTGGAGCAGGTCGGCGACCGCTGGACCGCCCAGGGTCTGCCCCTCGCCTGACCCCGTCGCTCTCCCTTTCGCGCCCTGTCCGCCGCCCGACCGCGGTCCTACCATGACCATGTGAACGACATCGACGCATGGGTGTGGTGGCTCGTCGGCGCGGCGGCGCTCGGAATCCCGCTCGTGGTCACCGCGATGCCGGAGTTCGGCATGCTCGCGGTGGGCGCCGTGGCGGCGGCGGTCGTGTCCGCCCTCGGCTTCGACGCGGTGATCCAGGTCCTCTCGTTCGTCGTCGTCTCCGTCGCCCTCATCGCCGTCGTCCGGCCCATCGCCGCCCGACACGGCAGGCAACGCCCCCGATTCGCCACCGGAGTCGAGGCGTTGAAAGGCAGACAGGCCGTCGTACTGGAACGGGTCGACGCCTCCGGGGGCCGCATCAAGCTCGCCGGAGAGGTCTGGTCGGCCCGCGCCCTCGACACCGGCCGCGCCTACGAAGTCGGCCAGGAGGTGGACGTCGTGGACATCGAAGGGGCCACCGCGATCGTCCTCTGAGGACAACTCGCCGAGAAGGCCCCACGAGTTGCGACGGTCTGTCAGACTCGACCAGCAAGATCTTCAACAGTCATGAGATCTGCCGAAGGCGCCGAGGCGGAGAAGGGTACGGGGAACGACGATGGAACCGGTCATCATCGTCCTGATCATCCTGGTGGTGTTGGTCTTCATCGCCCTGATCAAGACGATCCAAGTCATCCCACAGGCCAGCGCTGCCATCGTCGAGCGCTTCGGCCGCTACACGCGGACCCTGAACGCGGGCCTGAACATCGTGGTTCCGTTCATCGACACCATCCGCAACCGCATCGACCTGCGCGAACAGGTCGTCCCGTTCCCGCCGCAGCCGGTGATCACCCAGGACAACCTGGTCGTGAACATCGACACGGTCATCTACTACCAGGTCACCGACGCCCGGGCCGCCACCTACGAGGTCGCCAGCTACATCCAGGCGATCGAGCAGCTGACGGTCACCACCCTGCGCAACATCATCGGCGGCATGGACCTCGAACGGACGCTGACCTCCCGCGAGGAGATCAACGCGGCCCTGCGCGGGGTCCTGGACGAGGCCACCGGCAAGTGGGGCATCCGCGTCAACCGCGTCGAACTGAAGGCCATCGAGCCGCCCACCTCCATCCAGGACTCGATGGAGAAGCAGATGCGCGCCGACCGTGACAAGCGCGCCGCGATCCTCCAGGCCGAAGGCGTCCGGCAGTCCGAGATCCTGCGCGCCGAGGGCGAGAAGCAGTCCCAGATCCTGCGCGCCGAAGGTGAGGCCAAGGCAGCCGCCCTGCGCGCCGAGGGCGAGGCCCAGGCCGTGCGCACGGTCTTCGAGGCCATCCACGCCGGCGACCCGGACCAGAAGCTGCTCTCCTACCAGTACCTCCAGATGCTCCCCAAGATCGCCGAGGGCGACGCCAACAAGCTCTGGATCGTCCCCAGCGAAATCGGCGACGCCCTCAAGGGCCTGTCCGGCGCGATGGGCAACTTCGGTGGTCTGGGCGGTGGTTCGGGCAACAACGGCAACAACGGCTCGTCGGGCGACGGGGGCTCCGCCCCGGAACGCCGGGAGAAGCCGTCGATCGACTGAGGGTTCTTCCCGACACCGGGTTCCGCCGCGCCCCGAAAGGGGTGCGGGGAACTGCGCGATCAACCACACACCACCCGCGCCCGGCGTACTGACAGAGGCCCTACGGCGACGGTCAGGCAGCGTCCCGGGCCAGCCAGTCAGGCAGAGCCGCGAAGTCCTCCTGGCCCAGGGCGAGCAACATCGCGTCGGCCGGCGACGGTTCGAACGGCGCGCGCAGCAGTGCCATCCCCGCCTCCTCCGGTGTCCGGTCGGCCTTCCGGTGGTTGTCCTCCGCACACGCGGCCACCGTGTTCAGCCACGTGTCCTGGCCGCCGTGCGACCGCGGCACCACATGGTCCACGGTCGTGGCCCTGCGCCCGCAGTACGCGCACCGGTGCCGGTCCCGGACCAGCACCCCCCGCCGCGACCACGGGGCTTGTCTTCGGAACGGCACCCGGACATACCGGCACAGCCTGATCACCCGGGGCGCGGGTATGTCCACATCGGCACCGCGCATACGCAGCTCGGGATGGGCCTGCTCGACCACGGCCTTGTCCTGCAGCACCAGGACCACAGCTCGGTTCAGAGTCACCGTGGACAGCGGTTCGAAACTCGCGTTCAGGACCAACGTGTCACGCATCCAGCCCACCTCCCGTGTGCACCTGCCCACCCCCCGGCGGGCTCGGATCAACTCTGGACGGGCGCGCCGAGATGGACAACGCAATAAAAAATGCCCGCCTCCGATCACTTCCAAGACCGGAGGCGGGCAAACGTTCAATGAACGCTCGGCTGAATCAGGGCGGTGCGGTCAGCCCTGCGCGGGGTTCTCGTACTCACCGATCAGCTGAGCGCGGGCGATGGTGTGGAACCGCAGGTTGAAACCGACGACGGCCGGAGAGACGTCCGCGTCCGGACCAAGCTTCTCCTGGTCCACGGCGTACACCGTGAAGACGTACCGGTGCGGGCCGTCCCCGGGCGGCGGCGCGGCACCGCCGAAGTCCTTCGACCCGTAGTCGTTGCGCACGTGCACGGCGCCCGCGGGCAGCCCCTCGAACTTGCCGCCGCCCGCACCCGCCGGCAGCTCCGTCACGGAGGCCGGGATATCGAACAGGACCCAGTGCCAGAACCCGCTGCCGGTCGGCGCGTCAGGGTCGTAGCAGGTCACGGCGAAGCTCTTGGTCTCCGCGGGGAAGCCCTCCCAGCGCAGCTGCGGCGAGGTGTTGCCCTCCGCCTGGACCTGGGCGCTCCTGAGCGTCGCACCCTCCTCGACGTCCTCGCTCGTCACCGTGAACGACGGCACGGGCGGATGGAAATCGTGGGGGAGCGGCCGCCGCTTGAGCTCGGTCACCTCGGTACCTCCTGATCGATGATCTGGAACCAGCAGTTCCCGAGCCTAGAACCAGTTGCGCTTGCTGCCGACCTCGGACAGCCACTGGTTGAGGTAAGCCGCCCAGTCGGTCCCCTGCCAGTCGTTCAGACCCACCTGGAAGGAGCGGTAGGTGTCCGACCCCTCGCTGAACAGACCCGGCTTCTTGTCCATCTCCAGCACGACGTCCATCGCGTGCTCGTCGGCCACGAAGCTCAGCTCGACCTGGTTCAGACCCCTGTACTGCGACGGCGGGAAGAACTCGATCTCCTGGTAGAACGGCAGCTTCTGCCGCGTACCCCGGATGTGGCCGCGCTCCATGTCCGCGTTCTTGAAGCGGAAGCCCAGCTGGATGAAGCCGTCCAGGATCGCCTTCTGCGCAGGCAGCGGGTGGACGTTGATCGGGTCCAGGTCGCCGGAGTCCACGGCCCGCGCGATCGCCAGCTCGGTGGTCACACCGATGTTCATGCCCCGCAGCGCCTGACCGTCGATCATGGTGACCGGCGTCTCCCAGGGGATCTCCAGCCCGAACGGCACCGCGTGCACGGCACCCGCCTGGAGCTCGAAGGCACCGCCGAGCCGGACCTTGGTGAACTCGATGTCCTGCTTGTACTCCTGGTCGCCGCTCTCCACCTCGACCTTGGCCTGCAGACCGACGGACAAGCCCTCGATGGTCTGGTTCACGGACCCGCCCTGGATCCGCACCTCACCCTGGACGACACCGCCCGGGACGACGTTGACCTCGGTCAGCACCGTCTCGACCGATGCCCCGCCGGCACCCAGGCTCGCGAGCAGCTTCTTGAACGCCATGGCACTCCCTTTACGAATGAACCCTCGACCCGTACAAACGCGATCCGCCCGCCACCGGTTCCGCCGGCGCGGCGCCTCGTCTGGACTACCCTCGGAGGGCATGATCGCGCCCCCGGACCGTACGCCACTGCCCCGCAGCTTCTTCGACCGCCCGGTCCTGGAGGTCGCGCCGGACCTCCTCGGCCGCGTCCTGGTCCGGTCGACACCGGACGGCCCGATCGCCCTCCGCCTCACGGAGGTCGAGGCGTACGACGGCCCCAACGATCCGGGTTCGCACGCCTACCGGGGCCGCACCGCGCGCAACGCGGTGATGTTCGGTCCGCCCGGACACGTGTACGTCTACTTCACCTACGGCATGTGGCACTGCATGAATCTGGTCTGCGGACCCGAGGGCCGGGCGAGCGCCGTCCTCCTGCGCGCGGGGGAGGTGGTGGAGGGCGCCGAGCTGGCCCGCAAGCGACGGGTTTCGGCCCGGAACGACAAGGAACTGGCCAAGGGGCCGGCCCGGCTGGCCACGGCGCTGGAGGTCGACCGGGCGTTGGACGGCACGGACGCGTGCACGTCCGAAGAGACGCCACTGAGGATGCTGGCGGGCACGCCGGTCCCCTCCGACCAGGTACACAGCGGTCCTCGCACCGGTGTCGCCGGCGAGGGCGGGAGCGGCGACCTCCACCCGTGGCGGTACTGGGTCGCCAACGACCCGACGGTCAGCCCCTATCGGGCTCATGTGCCGAGGCGCCGCCAAAGTTGACTCGGTCCGCCAAGGTGCGTAATGTATCCGGAGCCGCTGAACCGGGTACGGCGATCGCCTGCAGCCGGAGCGGCCAACCCACCACCTAGCCCCAACCCCTCGACGGGGTCGTTTCTGGCGCGTCCGCGTGCCCGAATTCGAACTCGCGGGACTCGATTATGAGTCGCAGAGGGAATCGGCTAACGTAGTGGACGTCGAAAGGGCGGACGGCGAAAGCCGAAAGCCCCGAGACAATCCCGCCGACAGGGAATCGGACGCCGAAAGGATCTGATAAAGTCGGGACCGCCGGAAAGGGAAACGCGAGAGCGGGAACCTGGAAAGCGCCGAGGAAATCGGATCGAGAAAAGATCTGATAGAGTCGGAAACACCGAAGGGAAGCCCGGAGGAAAGCCTGAGAGGGTGAGTACAAAGGAAGCGACCGTTCCTTGAGAACTCAACAGCGTGCCAAAAATCAACGCCAGA
>NZ_JBITZL010000003.1:0-684045 GCF_044546845.1 Streptomyces sp. NPDC053076
ACCGATCCGGCCGGTGCCGCCGTGTGGGGTCTGGTCCGGGCTGCCCAGACCGAGAACCCCGACCGGATCGTGCTCGTCGACCTCGACCCTGCCGGCTCCGGCCTCGACGTCACCGGCGTCGAAATGGAACCGGTCCTCGCTGCTGTGCTCGCTACCGGCGAGTCCCAGGTCGCTGTGCGGGGCACGGTGTTGTCCGCGCCACGTCTGGTCCGTGACACGACCGGTGCTGCCGTCCCCGACATCTCTGATGTCCCCGCCGTCTTCGACTCTGAGGGGACGGTTCTGGTTACGGGTGGTACGGGTTCGCTGGGTGCGTTGTTGGCCCGGCACCTGGTGGCTGAGCACGGTGTGCGGCATCTGGTTCTGGTCAGCCGGCGTGGTCCGGAGGCCGAGGGGGCGCGGGAGCTGGCCGCCGAACTCGGCGAGTTGGGTGCCGAATCGGTGGCTGTGACGGCGTGTGATGTCGCTGACCGGGATGCGGTGGCCGCGCTTCTGGGTTCTGTGTCGGCGCAGCATCCGCTGACCGGTGTTGTCCACACCGCTGGTGTGTTGGACGACGGTGTGATCGGCGCGCTGACGCCGGAACGGTTGGCGTATGTGTTCGGGCCGAAGGTGACGGCCGTTGGCCATCTGGACGAGCTGACGCGGGACATGGATCTGTCGGTGTTCGCGGTGTTCTCTTCCGCGTCGGGTTTGATCGGTGCGGCGGGGCAGGGCAATTACGCGGCGGCCAATGCCTATCTCGACGCGGTGGCTCACCGGCGGCGGGCGGCGGGCCTGCCTGGGGTGTCGATGGCCTGGGGGCTGTGGGAGCAGAGCACCGGATTGACCGCTCACCTGGGTGAGGTCGATCAGGCTCGTATGAGCCGTGGCGGCATCCTGCCTATCGCGGCCGCCGAGGGAATGGGGCTGTTCGACGCGGCCCTGCGGGTTTCCGCGGCTCTGGTGGTGCCGATCAAGCTGGATCTGCGGAGGCTGCGTGCTGATGCTGTGGCCGGCGGGGGTCTGCCAGGGCTTCTGGGTGGTCTGGTGCAGGGCGGACGGCGGCGGGCACGGGCGGGAGACAGGCAGGCAGGGGCGGGGGACAGTGGTGGTGGCCTTGCTGCCCGGCTTGCAGGGCTCACATCACAGGAGCAGGAAGCGTTGCTGCTCGATTTTGTCCGTGGTCATGTGGCGATGGTCCTCGGTCATGCCGGGATCGCGAAGGTCGGAGCGGAGACGGCGTTCAAGGACTCCGGGTTCGATTCGCTCACCTCGGTCGAGTTGCGTAACCGCCTTCGTGGGGCCACCGGCCTCAAGCTTGCCGCCACCATCGTCTTCGACTACCCCAACCCGCTCGCCCTCGCCCGCTATCTCCACCGCGAAGTGGTCCCCGACGGCGTCACGGCCGGCCCGGACGTGGACGAGGCACGGCTGCGGCGCGGGCTCGCATCGCTCCCACTCGCCCGGCTCCGGGCGGCTGGACTGTTGGACGCCCTGGTCAGGCTGGTTGAACTCAATGACCACGAACCGCCGATCGGCATGGTGGACGACGCCGATGATGAGACCGCGATCGCCGACTTGAACGTCGACGGTCTTGTGCAGCTGGCGCTCGGCGACAAGTGACTCCGCGGCACCTGATGGTTGGGGATTTCAAGTGAGTGCTCCTTATGAAAAGGTCGTCGAGGCGCTCCGAGCGTCGCTCGAAGAGGTCGGCTCGCTGAAGAAGCAGAACCGTCAGCTCTTGGAGGCCTCCAGGGAGCCGGTTGCCGTTGTGGGTATGGCGTGTCGTCTGCCCGGTGGTGTGGCGGGTCCGGAGGATTTGTGGCGGCTGGTCAGCGAGGGCCGGGACGGTGTGTCCGGTTTCCCGTCCGATCGTGGCTGGGATGTGGAGGGCTTGTTCGACTCCGACCCGGGCCAGGCCGGCACCCCCGACGTGCCCCGGGGCGGGTTCCTGTATGACGCGGCGGAGTTCGACGCGGGTTTCTTCGGGATCTCGCCGCGTGAGGCGCTGGCGATGGATCCGCAGCAGCGGTTGTTGCTGGAGACCTCGTGGGAGGCGTTGGAACAGGCCGGGATCGACCCGGGGACGCTGAAGGGCCAAGAGGTCGCGGTGTTCTCCGGCGTCATGGGCACCGACTACTTCGCGGGTGGCAACGTGCACTCCGAGCTGGGGGGTATCGGCACGGGGGCGGCGTCGAGTGTGGCCTCAGGCCGGGTGTCGTATGTGTTCGGTTTTGAGGGTCCGGCGGTGACGGTGGACACGGCGTGTTCGTCCTCGCTGGTCGCGATCCATCTGGCGGCGCAGGCGTTGCGGCGGGGGGAGTGCTCGCTGGCGCTGGCGGGTGGGGCCAAGGTGATGGCGACGCCGGGGGCGTTCGAGGCGTTCTCGCGCCACGGCGGACTGTCCTCGGATGGCCGGTGCAAGTCGTATGCGGACGCCGCGGACGGCACCGGCTGGGCCGAGGGCGTCGGGGTGGTGGTCCTGGAGCGGTTGTCGGAGGCCCGGCGGCGCGGGCATCGGGTGCTCGCGGTGATCCGTGGCAGCGCGGTGAATCAGGATGGTGCCTCGAACGGGTTGACTGCGCCGAATGGTCCGTCGCAGCAGCGGGTGATCCGTAAGGCGCTTGCCGATGCGGGTCTTTCGACGGCGGATGTGGATGTGGTGGAGGGGCACGGGACGGGGACGGTTCTGGGTGATCCGATCGAGGCGCAGGCGCTGATCGCCACCTACGGGCAGGACCGGCCCGAGGACCGGCCGCTGTGGCTCGGGTCGTTGAAGTCGAACATCGGTCATACCCAGGCCGCGGCGGGGGTGGCTGGTGTGATCAAGATGGTGCAGGCGCTGCGGCACGGGGTCATGCCTCCCACGCTGCATGTCGATGCCCCGTCGGCGAAGGTGGACTGGACCGCGGGCGCGGTGGAGCTGCTGGCCGAGTCCCGGGAGTGGCCCGACACCGGCCGGCCCCGCCGTGCTGGTGTGTCGTCCTTCGGTGTCAGTGGGACCAACGCGCACCTGATCCTGGAGCAGGCACCGCAAGAGCAGCCCGCAGGGCCGGAGCCTGTCGGGCCTGGGCTGGCGGGGACCGATGTGGGTGTGGTTCCGCTGGTGGTGTCGGCGAGGAGTGCCGGGTCCCTGGCGGGCCAGGCCGAGCGGTTGACGTCCTTTGTGGAGTCGAGTGAGGTGTCACTGCCTCACGTGGCGGGTGCGTTGGTCGCTCAGCGGGCGATGTTGTCCGAGCGTGCGGTGATCGTGGCCGACTCCGGGGAGGAGGCGTTGGCGGGGCTTGGTGCGCTGGCGCGGGGTGAGTCTCATCCCGGTGTGGTCACTGGCAGCGTGTCGGCTCTGGGCAGGGCCGGAAAGGTCGTGTTCGTCTTTCCGGGGCAGGGTTCGCAGTGGGCCGGCATGGGTCGAGACCTCCTGGACTCCTCACCGGTGTTCGCGGAGCGGATCGCTGAGTGTGCGGCGGCGTTGGAGCCTTGGGTGGACTGGTCGCTGGTGGATGTGCTGCGGGGGGATGCTCCGGCCGATCTCCTGGAGCGCGTGGATGTGCTGCAGCCGGCGAGTTTCGCTGTGATGATCGGCCTTGCCGGCGTCTGGTCGTCGGTCGGTGTGGTGCCGGATGCGGTGGTGGGTCATTCGCAGGGTGAGATCGCGGCTGCGTGTGTGGCGGGTGCGTTGTCACTGGAGGATGCTGCCCGGATTGTGGCGGTACGCAGTCAGGTCATCGCGGGCGATTTGGCGGGCCGGGGTGGTATGGCGTCGGTGGCGCTGTCCGAGACTGAAGTGGCGGAGCGTATCGAGCGGTGGGCCGATCGAGTCGAGGTGGCGGCGGTCAACAGTCCGTCCTCGGTGGTGATCGCTGGTGATGCCGAGGCTCTCGACGAAGCCCTCGACGTTCTTGTTGCGGATGGCGTCCGCGTGCGCCGAGTGGCTGTGGACTACGCCTCCCACACACGGCATGTCGAGGCGATCGAGGAGATCCTGGGCGAGGCGTTCTCCGACATCCGTGCCCAAGCCCCGCTGATTCCCTTCTACTCGACTGTGACGGGGGAGTGGGTAAAGGAGGCGGGTGTTCTGGGCGGCGGCTACTGGTATCGGAACCTGCGTAGCCAGGTCCGTTTCGGTCCCGCCATCGCCGACCTCCTGGCCGGCGGCCACACCGTCTTCGTGGAGTCCAGCGCTCACCCCGTCCTGGTCCAGCCGGTCAGCGAGATCGTCGACCAGACCGACACAGAGGCCGTGGTGGCCGGTTCGCTACGCCGTGAGGATGGCGGCCTGGGCCGGTTGCTGGTCTCGATGGCCGAACTGTTCGTCCAGGGTGTGGTCGTGGACTGGGCGGCAATGCTGCCGGTTGCCGGTGCTTCACACATTGAGCTCCCGACGTATGCCTTCGATCACGAGCATTACTGGCTGCGTTCCACTCCTGCTGTCGATGCCGTCGCGCTCGGTCAGGCGGGTGCTGATCATCCGCTGATCGGGGCGATCGTCGGCCGGCCGGACTCCGGTGGTTTCATGACGACCTCGCGGTGGTCGGTGGATGCGCACCCCTGGCTGGGTGATCACACCGTCGGTGACGTCGTCGTCGTGCCGAGCGCGGCGTTGGTCGAGCTGGCCATCCGGTTCGGTGACGAGGTGGGCAGTCCGGTGGTCGAGGGGTTGACCGTGGACCGGCCCGTTTTGTTGCCGCTGCGCGGTGGCAGAGCCGTGCAGATGACCGTCGGGGAGGCCGATGAGCAGGGGCGGCGGCCGGTCGAGGTGTACTCCCGCCCGGACAACGCCGGCCTGGACGCGGTGTGGACACGCCACGCGCACGGCACGTTGGTGCCCGGCCCGGTGACCCCGTCCACTTCCGGCGCCCCGTGGCCTACCGGCAGCCCCGCAGCCGATGTGGCCCTCGACAAGGCGGTCGGCGATGCCGACCGCTACGGCCTGCATCCGGCGCTGCTCGACGCAGCGGTGCGAACGGCGTTTCCTGATGAGGACGTGATCGCGACCCGGTGGAGCGGGGTGGCCTTGCTGGCTTCTGGTGCCGCGGCGGTGCGGGTACGCGCAGCCCGTGACACCACTGGCGAGACCCGCCTTGAGGTCAGCGATGCCACCGGCGCGCCCGTGTTGTGCGCTGATGTCGTTGTCGCCGAGCCGTTTTCGCCCGAACAGGCAGAGACCGAGGACGCGTCGGCCCCTGGGGCCCTGTTCCAGGTCGACTGGGTTGAGCTTCCCCTTTCCCCGGGTGAGATGACTGAGGACGCCGGCACTACGGCGGTCGTCGTCGATGCCGAAGATGTTGCTGGCCTCGCGGCGGACGGTCCAGCGGTACCGGGCCTGCTGGTGTATGAGGCCGGGCATGCGCCCGCCGACCCGCGCGAGGTTGTCGCCGCCGCGCTGGCCGTTGTCCAGGCATGGCTGGCGGCACCGGCCCTGGCGCACACCCGCCTCGTCGTGATCGTCCCGGACGCCGAGGACGATGTCACCGTAGCCGCCGTGTCGGGCCTGCTGCGTTCGGCACAGTCGGAGCACCCGGACCGTATCGTCCTTGTCGAGAGCGACCATGCCGAGCACTGCGGCAGTGCGGCGACGTCCAAGCACACGACGGCCGTGAACGCCGTGCAGCTCGCGGTGGCCACAGGCGAGCCCCGAGTCCGTGTGCGCGGTGGCGTGGCCTTCGTCCCTCGGCTGAAGCGCGCCCCGCTTGCCGAAGGTCCCCGGCGCGAGCTCAACCCCGACGGCACCGTTGTTGTCACGGGCGGCACGGGGACGCTCGGCAGTCTCGTCGCCCGGCACTTGGCGACCGAACACGGCGTACGGCACTTGCTGCTGGCCAGCCGGAGCGGACCGGATGCCGAAGGGGCGGCGGCGCTGTTCGAGGAACTGACCGCCCTCGGCACGACCGTCACCATCGCCGCGTGCGACACCGCCGACCGGGACGCTGTCGCGGCGCTCCTGGCCGCCGTACCGGATGCGCACCCGCTCACCGCCGTCGTTCACACCGCCGGAGTCCTCGACGACGGCGTGCTCACGGCTCTGACCCCGGAGCGTTTCGACACCGTGCTGCGGCCGAAACTTGACGCCGCACTGCACCTGCACGAACTGACCCGGGACATCGATCTTGCGGCGTTCGTCCTCTTCTCCTCCGCCGCTGGAGTCCTCGGCAACCCCGGCCAGGGCAACTACGCCGCCGCCAATGCCTGCCTGGACGCCCTCGCCCTCCACCGCCACCGCTCCGGCCTGCCCGGCATCTCCCTCGCATGGGGGGTGTGGGACCAGACCGGCACTAGCGGGAACCGGGGCATGGCCATTCAGCGGAGGATGGCCCCGCAGGGCCTGGTGGCACACTCCAGCCAGGAGGGTCTGGAGCTGTTCGACGCGGCGCTGCAGTCGGACGACGCGGTGCTCTTGGCGGCCAAGCCGGACTACGCCGCGCTGCGCGCCCAAGCCGCGTCCGAACCCGTACCCGTACTGCTGCGGAGCCTCGTGCGTGCCGGCCGTCGCACCGCTCGGCACGTGGCCCCCCGTTGGGGCGGCCTCGCTGAACGGCTGGCCGCCACGCTCCCGGTCCAGCGAGAGCAGATGCTGCTGGATCTGATCCGGCGCGAGGTCGCTGCGGTCCTGGGCCATTCAACACCCGGCAAGGTCGACCCCGACCGGGCTTTCCGGGAGGTCGGCTTCGACTCGATGTTGGCCGTTGAACTCCGCAACCGACTCAACGGACTCGTAGGGATCCGCCTCCCTGCCACGATCATCTTCGACCATCCCACACCCCGGAGCCTGATGCGCCGTCTGCTCGCGGAACTGTGCCCTGAGGCCGTTGGCGAGTTGGCGGGTCGGGAGGACGAGATCCGGAGGGTCCTGGTCACCACGCCTCTGTCCCGGTTCCAGGAACTCGGGCTCATGGAGAAGCTCCTGCAACTGGTGGCGAGCCCCGGTGGTGAAAGTGCCACAGCGCCGGACACCGCCGAACCGAAGCAGGACGGCAAGCTGCTGATCGAGGAGATGGGCGTTGACGACCTGGTGGAGCGCGCAATGAGGAAAGCCCGGAAGCAGTAGCGGACGCACGACCGGAACGAATGGAGACAGCGAATGACCAGCTCAGAGGCAAAGCTTGTCGAAGCGCTGCGGGCTTCACTGATCGAGAACGAGCAGCTGGAGAACGAGAACAAGAAGATCCGCGACAGCTTCACTGAACCGATCGCCATCGTGGGCATGGCGTGCCGGTTCCCCGGTGGGGTGTCGTCACCTGAAGAGTTGTGGGAGTTGATCGCCGATGGTCGTTCCGCAGTCGGCGCATTCCCCACCGACCGGGGCTGGGATCTTGAGAACCTGTACGACCCGGACCTCGATCGGGCCGGCACGACTTATGTACGGGAAGGCGGGTTCCTGCACGACGTAGGCGAGTTCGACGCCGGTTTCTTCGGCATCTCACAAAGCGAGACGCTGGTCATGGACCCGCAGCAGCGTCTGATGCTGGAGACGTCGTGGGAGGCGATCGAACGGGCGGGCATAGACCCGGCTACTCTGCGTGGCAAGAACGTCGGCGTGTTCGCCGGCGTGGGCGGGCACGATTACGCCACCGGTTTCCACAGCGTCCCCGACGAGCTCGAGGGCTACTTGATGACCGGCGGCTTGGCGAGCGTCCT
Organism: Streptomyces sp. NPDC053076; assembly: GCF_044546845.1. NCBI lineage: Bacteria > Bacillati > Actinomycetota > Actinomycetes > Kitasatosporales > Streptomycetaceae > Streptomyces > Streptomyces sp. NPDC053076. The sequence continues at coordinate 7,618 of NZ_JBITZL010000003.1, forward strand.
GTCGGGACGGGTTTCCTACACTCTCGGGTTCGAGGGGCCCGCAGTCACGGTCGACACGGCCTGCTCGTCGTCCCTGGTAGCCCTGCACATGGCAGTGCAGTCCCTGCGTTCGGGCGAGTCGTCGTTGGCGCTGGCCGGGGGCTCCAGCGTGATGTGCACTCCCGCCGGCTTGGTGTTGGCCTCGCGTATGCGGACTCTTGCGAAGGACGGCCGGTGCAAGGCGTTTGCGGCATCCGCAGATGGAACGAACTCTGCCGAGGGCGTGGGCGTCCTGCTGTTGGAGCGGGTTTCCGATGCCATCCGTGACGGACATGAGATTCTCGGCGTCGTACGGGCCACTGCGGTGAACCAGGATGGCGCGTCCAACGGACTCACCGCGCCGAACGGGCCCTCGCAGCAGCGGGTGATCCGCCAGGCACTCGCTACCGCTGGTTTGTCGCCCGCCGATGTCGACATCGTCGAGGCGCACGGCACCGGAACCCCCCTGGGCGACCCGATCGAGGCACAGGCCCTACTCGCCACCTATGGTCAGGGCCGTGAGCCCGGACTGCCGCTGTGGCTCGGTTCAGTGAAGTCGAACCTTGGACACGCGGGCCATGCGGCAGGCGTCGCTGGTGTGATCAAGATGGTGATGGCCATGCGGCATGGTGTGCTGCCGCGGACTTTGCACGTGGACGAGCCCACGCCTCAGGTCGACTGGTCTGCTGGAGCGGTTGAGTTGCTGACCGAGGCGCACGAGTGGCCCGAGATCGGCCGTCCTCGTCGTGCGGGGGTCTCCGGCTTCGGCGTCAGCGGCACCAACGCGCACGTCATCCTGGAGCAGGCGCCCGAGCAGACGTCCGTGAACCCGTCCGACGAGAAGGCGCGCGTGCTGGGCGACTCGGTTGTGCCACTGGTCCTCTCGGCCCGTGGCGAGGCGGGTCTCGCCGGTCAGGCCCGGCGCCTTGGTTCGTTCCTGAGGCAATGTCAAGAGCTGGACCCGCTTGACGTCGGCCGGTCGCTGGTGCAGAGCCGGGGTCTTCTCCCCGACCGTGCGATCGTGCTCGCCGAGGACCGGGAAGAGGCGCTGACTGCATTGGACGCTGTGGCCAACGGCGAGTCAGCGACCGGTGTCGTCAGGGGAACGGCCGAGAGCGTAGTGGGCCGGACTGTCTTCGTGTTCCCGGGCCAGGGCGCACAGTGGGCGGGCATGGGAAGGGAACTGCTTGAGGCGTCGCCCGTGTTCGCAACCAGCATGGCCGAGTGCGCCGAGGCGCTTGACCCGCTGACCGGCTGGTCGTTGCTCGATGTGGTGCGGCAGGTAGAGGGCGCCCGGTCCCTTGAAGACATCGACGTCGTGCAGCCGGTGTCGTGGGCACTGATGCTGTCGCTTGCCGCGCTGTGGGAAGCGTGCGGGGTCGTCCCGGATGCGGTCGTGGGTCATTCCCAGGGCGAGATCGCCGCTGCCTGCTTCGCCGGTGCGCTGTCCCTTCCGGACGCCGCCCGCCTCGTGGTCTACCGGGCCAAGGCTATCCGCGCCGAGTTGTCGGGACGCGGAGGCATGGCGTCCCTCGTTGCCGGCGTCAAGGCCGCCTCCGTGCTGATCGAGGAGTTGCCGGGCCTGGAGATCGCCGCAGTCAACGGACCCTCCTCAGTGGTCGTGACCGGTGAACTGCCCGCCCTGGAAGAGCTGCTCGCCCGGTGCGAGACCGAGGGCATCCACGCCCGCAGGATCCACAGGGCCAACGCCGCCGGACACTCCTCACAGATGGATGTGCTGCGCGACTCTTTCCTTGAGGCACTTACGGGGATCTCCGGCGGGCCTTCGCGCGTGCCGCTGTACTCCACGGTGACCGGGCGACTCCAGGACACCACGGAACTGGACGCCGAGTACTGGTATCGCAACCTGCGTCAGACCGTGCAGTTCGACCCGGCCATTCGGTCCCTGGCCGGTGATGGACATGGAGTGTTCATCGAGGTCAGCTCCCACCCTGTGCTGGCGTCGAGCGTCCAGGACGTCCTGGAGGAGCTCCAGGCACCCGCTGTCGTCACCGGGTCGCTGCACCGCGACGAGGGCGGCCCGCGCAGGTTCCTCGCCTCGCTGGCCCACCTGCACACCCACGGCGTTCAGGTCTCCTGGGGGGCCGTCCTCGGCCGCGGTACGGAGCGGCCCGTAGATCTGCCCACGTACGCCTTTCAGCGCCAGCGCTACTGGTTGGATCCGGCAGACTCCGGTGGGGACGCACCAGGCCTCGGTCTCGAGGCGGCGGACCATCCCCTGCTCGGCGCGGTCACCGAAATCCCCGGCTCGGACGGCGTGTTGTTCACTTCCCGGCTGTCGCTGCGCACGCACCCCTGGCTCGCCGACCACGCGGCCGCCGGAGTCGTCCTCGTGCCCGGAGCAGCCTTCGTGGAACTCGCGGTCCGCGCCGGCGACGAGATCGGGTGCGGCCTGGTCGGCGAACTGGTTATCGAGCGCCCCCTACTGCTGCCCGAGAGCGGCGGTGTCCAGGTACGTGTGTGGGTGGGTGAGCCTGACGAATCTCGCCACCGCACCGTCCAGATTCACTCCCGCTGGGAGGAATCCGGTCCACGTGGGAGCTGGACCCGTCATGCCTCCGGGCGCCTGGTGCCGGAGGAGGGTGGGGCCGATTTCGACCTCACCCAGTGGCCGCCGCCCGGCGCCACCGCCGTCGACCCGGACGTACTCGCCCACGCCTACGACGGCATGGCAGAGGCGGGATACGGCTACGGTCCGGCCTTTCGGGGCCTGCGCGGGGCGTGGACGCGCGGCGAGGAGGTGTTCGCCGAGGTCTCACTGCCCGAGGCAGCAGGCAAGGGCGATGACTACGGGCTGCACCCGGCCCTCCTGGACGCGGCCATGCACGCCTGTGCCTTCCGCACCGATATGGCCGGCGAGAGCCCGAAGCTGGCTCTGCCATTTGTCTGGCGCGACGTCAGACTGCACGCCGTCGGAACCTCCACACTGCGGGTCCACCTCACACCGCTCGCCCGCGACACGATCCGCTTGCGCCTGGCCGACGCCTTCGGCGCACCTGTGGCTGCCGTCGACTCGATGGTCCTGCGACCGGTGGTCCCGGAACTGCTGCGTGTCGGCTCAGGTGCGTCCAAGGAGCAGATGTTCCGTGTGGCCTGGGAGCCCATCTCCGTCAGGAGCGTGCATGACGAGCTGAACGTCGTACCCGTGACAACCGCCGAGGACGTTCGTGCCGTGGCCGGAACGCCCCCCGGCATGTTCCTCCTCGATGTGGCCGGGAACGGACGTACGGACCACGCCGCCGTCCGGGACCTCACCGGGCGAGTGCTGGAGGTCGTCCAGGCGTGGCTCGCAGAACCCGCCTTCCAGGACACTCCTCTCGTCGCTCTCACACAGGTGGGTGCGGTCGTCCAGGACGGGGACCCGGCTCCCGATCTGGCCGTTGCAACGGCTGCCGGCTTGCTGCGTTCGGCACAGTCCGAGAACCCGGGCCGCGTCCTCCTGGTCGACACGGACGGCACGGAGGCGTCAGCCCGGCGCCTTCCCGATGTACTCGCGTCCGGGCAGCCTCAGGCGGCACTTCGCAGAGGCGCGGTGGCGGTGCCGAGGCTCGTCAAGGCCGCCCCCGCCGATGCCCATGGCCGTCCACTGAACCCCGAGGGCACGGTCTTGATCACCGGCGGTACGGGTAGGCTGGGTCGCCTGGCGGCCAGGCACCTGGTTTCCCAGCATAAGATCAGAAACCTCATCCTGGTCAGCCGGAGGGGACCGGACGCACCGGGCGCGGCCGAGTTGGAAGCCGAACTCGAGGGGCTCGGGGCGCTCGTCCGAGTCGTAGCGTGCGATGTGTCCGATCGAGACTCCATGGTCGCGCTTCTGGCCTCGGTTCCCAAGGACACCCCCCTTACCGGCGTGATCCACGCAGCCGGAGCGCTGGATGACGGTGTGGTGACGTCCCTGACGCCCGAACAGCTCGACGCGGTGCTCCGTCCGAAGGCCGATGCGGCGCACATTCTGGATGAACTCACGCGCGATCTCGACCTCGCGGCCTTCGTCCTGTACTCCTCTCTTTCGGGGATCTTCGGTTCAGCGGGTCAGGGCAACTACGCCGCCGCGAACTCCTACCTCGACGCGCTAGCTGTACGCCGTCATGCTTCCGGATTGCCGGCGATCTCACTGGTGTGGGGATGGTGGGGGCAGGGATCGGACGCGCTGGACAAACTCGCTGAGGTCGAGCTGAAGCGTTTCGACCGCTGGAACAGCACCGAACTCACGGCGCAAGAGGGCATGGAGCTGTTCGACCTCGCGCTGCTTGACCGTGACGCTGTTCAGGTCCTGACGAAGATGGAACTCGAGGCGATATGGGACCAGGCCGACTCCGCGTCCGTCCCCCCACTGCTGCGCGGCCTCATCCGCGTCAGTCGGCGGCCCGCCCGTGATGGGGCGACCGGGGCCGACACGCTGGCGGATCGGCTGGCCGAGGCGTCCCCGGACCAGCGAGGCAAGATCTTGGTCGACCTGGTCCAGCGCGAGGTCGCCACGATCCTCGGCTACGTGTCCGCGGACGACATCGGACCGGACCTTTCCTTCTTCGACATCGGTTTCGACTCTCTGACCGCCATCGAACTCAGGAACCGGCTGTCGGCGCTCACCGGCGTCCGCATCCCGGCCACCTTCGCCTTCGAGTACCCCACCGCGGAACTGGCCGCCGAGGAGCTGCTGGAACGCCTCGAATCCCACGTGGGCTCGCCGGATACTCCACGCATGGTGCGCGGAGATCAATGACCGACTCGTCTCCCTGCCGGAATCCGACAATGCGACGCAGCACGGCCGGCGCACCGGTCACCGACCTACCCCCTCCGCCACTCGCCGACGACGAACACCCAAGGAGACAAAGCATGTTCGACAAGGACAAGTACCTGGAGTACCTCGGCTTCTCGGGAACGCCCGACGCAAGCCTGGCGACCCTGCGGAAGATCCACCGCGAGCACCAGATGCGGATCCCTTACGACAGTGGTTACGCCCTGGACCTGAACAGCAGTGGTGACGCCCTCGGCCTGGCCCAGGCGTCTTTCGACCTTGACCCGGCCTTCGAGACGATCGTGCTCAGCGGCCGGGGCGGCATCTGCGTCGAATTGAACTTCATGTTCCATCGGCTCCTCGTCGAGTTGGGCTTCGACGTGCAGGTGCTGGCCGCAGCCACCCTCCTGCCGGGGGGAGTGTGGGGCCCTGACATCGAGCACATGGTCATGCGCGTCACCATCGACGGTGAGGACTGGCTCGCCGACGCCGGACACGCGGGCATCTCCATCGTGGAGCCGCTGCCGTTCTCCGGAGAGACCGTGGTCCAGGACGGCATCGAGTTCCGGTTGACCCGTCGGGAGAAGCACTACTTCCTCGAGTACAAGACCCGCGCCAAAGACTGGCGCGACAGTTACCGCTTCCTGCCGGAGACGCGTACCACCGCGGACTGGGCCCGCTGGCGCGACGCCCTGCCGCTGGAGGAGATGGTGGCGCACCCGCGGCGCCGCCGACGGGTCATCGACAACGGGCAGGTCACGCTCACCGCGAACCTCTTCCTGTCCGTTGAGGACGGCGAGGAGCGGCTTCGTCTCATCCGGGACGAGAACGAACTCGAAAAGATCGTCAGCACCTACTGGAGCTGAGCAGACGAACCACCACGACCGCTTGCGGAAAGGCCGGAGATGCTCGCGAAAGCTTCAGCCGACCCCGCCGTGCACAGCCGGACCTCTGGTCAGCAGCGGCCTCGGTCGTGCCCAGGGTTCAGACGGCGGACCGTCTCCTGAATACCCCGGCGGGGTGGCCGCCCCGGCGCACCACCGGCTTCCACAAGACAGAGTGAGGCGGAGTGAGAGAACAGATACCGGTCCACATAGGCGAGCGTTCCTACGATGTGCTGATCGGCCCTGGGGTGCGTTCCATGCTGGCCGAAGTGATCCAGGGCCTCGGCGCCCGGCGGGTCGCCGTCGTGTCAGCCCGGCCCGCGGAATGGGTGCCTGACACGGGAGTGGAGACCGTGCTGCTGCCCGCCCGGGACGGTGAGCCGGACAAGAACCTCGCCACCGTCGAGGCGCTGTGCGCGGAGTTCGTACGCTTCGGCCTCACACGCAACGACGCGGTCGTCTCCTGCGGGGGCGGAACCACCACCGACGTCGTCGGCCTGGCCGCCGCCCTGTACCACCGGGGCGTGCCGGTGGTACATCTGCCGACCACGCTGCTGGCCCAAGTCGACGCGAGTGTCGGCGGCAAGACGGCGGTCAACCTGCCCTCTGGTAAGAACCTGGTGGGCGCCTACTGGCAGCCCGCCGCCGTGCTGTGCGACACCGACTACCTGTCCACCCTGCCCCGGCGGGAGATGCTCAACGGCCTGGGTGAGATCGCCCGCTGCCACTTCATCGGTGCCGGTGACCTGCGCGGGCTCGGCCTCGCGGAGCGCATCGCCGCCAGTGTGAGGCTGAAGGCCGGCGTCGTCTCGGCCGACGAGCGGGACACCGGCCTGCGACACATCCTCAACTACGGCCACACCCTGGGCCACGCCCTGGAGCTGGCCGGCGGTTTTGCGCTCCGGCACGGCGAGGCCGTCGCGATCGGCACGATCTTCGCGGGCCTGCTCGCCGGGGCCCTGGACCGCATCGGTCCCGAGCGGGTGGCGGAGCACCGGGAGGTCGTCGAGTTCTACGGCCTGCCCACCGCGCTGCCCGAGGGGATCGAGACGGCCGAGCTGATCCGCCTGATGCGCCGGGACAAGAAGGCGCTCACCGGCCTCGCCTTCGTCCTCGACGGGCCCGGGGGAGCGGAGCTGGTCCACGACGTGTCCGAACAGGTCGTCGCCGAGGTCCTGGAGCGCATGCCACGGCAGCCACTCGGGCAACTCATCCAGCCGGCAGGCTTCCATGGAACGGGAGCCCCGCTGGCATGACGCGCTCATCAGAGGCAGCGCACGGCGCGGTCCGGGGCGGGAACACGCGGGAGCCGACGCTCGCGGACCGCCTCGCCGCGGCCCTGGACAGACCTGCGGCGCAGCAGCCCGAGTGGCCGGACCCGGCCCGGGCCCGGACAGCAGTGGAACTGCTGCGCACCGCGCCCCCGATCGTGGCCGAGTCCGAGACGGCGCAGCTCTCCGAGCAGCTCGCGGCGGTCGCCCGCGGCCAGGCGTTCCTGCTGCAGAGCGGGGACTGCGCGGAAACCTTCGCCGAGACCACCGAATCGCACCTGCGAGCCAACCTCGGTCTCCTGAAGCGTATGTCGCTGCACCTTGCCCACGCCGCCGGGCTGCCGGTGGTTCCCCTCGCCCGTATGGCCGGACAGTACGCGAAGCCGCGCTCACAGTCCGTCGACGCGGACGGCTTGCCGGTCTACCGGGGTGACATGGTCAACTCCGCCGAACGCACCCTTGCCGCACGCACGTGTGACCCGGACAGGATGCTGCGCGCCCACGGGCACGCGGCTCGCGCGATGACGCTCGCCCGCCGGGCGTACGCACAGGAGCCGGCGAACCCGCACACCGGCCTCCCCTCGTACCTGCAAGGCACCCCCGGCGGCGGCCGCTTCGTCCGCACCGCCGAAGAGATCGGCCGCGATCCGGGCCCGAGCAGCGAACAGCTCTATGTGGGCCACGAGATGCTCTTGCTCGATTACGAATGCGCCCCGCTCCACACAGCCGGGTTCACCATCGGTCCGGAACCACTGCTCGTCAGCCCACTCGCCCACTTCCTCTGGATCGGCGAGCGCACGCGAGGCCTCGGCGACGCGCACCTCGCCGTCGCCGAACTGCTCGCCAACCCCATCGGGGTGAAAATCGGTCCCAGCACAACCCCGGAAGAAGCCGTCGAGTACGTCCGCAGGCTCGACCCCTATGCCACGCCCGGGCGGCTGACGTTGATCAGCAGGATGGGCCACTCCCAGGTCCGCGAGGTGCTGCCGCCGATCGTGGAGAAGGTCACCTCCACCGGCCACCAGGTGGTATGGCAGTGCGACGCGATGCACGGCAACTCCCGCACGACGCCGGATGGCCGCAAGACCCGCCACTTCGACGACATCGTCGCGGAGATCAACGGCTTCTTCGACGTCCACCGCACCCTCGGCACTCACCCCGGCGGCCTCCACTTGGAGGCGACCGGCGAGGACGTCACCGAGTGCCTGGGCGGGGCCCGCGGCCTCGGTGAGGCTGACCTGTCGGCCCGCTACCGTACCGCCTGCGACCCTCGCCTGAATGAGGAACAGTCTATGGAACTGGCCTTCACCGTTGCCGATTTGCTCGCAGAGGCCATCCGGCCGGCTGCCCAGCAGGTCACCTCTGCCGGCCCCAGGAACCCGCGATGACCAACACCGCCACCCCGCCGCAGGCCCCGATCAGCGGCACCACCCGCTTGTACGTGGTGATCGGCGACCCGGTCGAGCAGGTCCAGTCCCCCGGCCTGCTCAACCCGCTCTTCGCCGAACAGGGCGTCGACGCGGTGCTGGTGCCGGTACAGGTCCACCCTGGCGATCTGGAACGGGTCATACACGGCCTGCAGCGGATCGGTAACCTCGACGGCATCTTCGTCACCGTCCCACACAAGACGCACGCCGCCCAGCTCGCCGACCGGCAAAGCCATACCGTCAAGATCGCCGGAACGGCCAACGTGCTGCGCCGCGAGACCGACGGCAGGTGGCTCGCTGAGAACTTCGACGGTTCCGGTTTCGTGACTGGCCTCGCCCGCGCCGGGCATGAGATACGAGGCAAGCGGGTCGCGCTCGCCGGGGCCGGCGGGGCGGGCAGCGCCATCGCGTCCGCGCTGCTGACGGCTGGCGCGGACCGGATCGCCGTGACCGACCCGGACCTGCCCAAACTGGAGACGCTTGTCGGCCGACTCGCCACGTACTGGCCCGGCCGAATCCACGCCGTCGCCGAACTGCCCCTGTATGAGAGCGACCTCGCGGTCAACGCGACCCCGCTCGGACTGCGATCCAGCGACCCACTGCCGTTCCAGCCCGAAGCCCTCCCGCCCGCAGCGGTGGTGGGCGACATCATCATGAAACCCCACGAGACGCCCCTGCTGCGGCAGGCCGCCGCCCTCGGCCACCACGTCCACCACGGCATCCACATGCTGAACGGTCAAGTGGAGTCCTACTGCGCATTCTTCGGCCTGAGCGCACCCAGGACCGGCTGACGCACACACCCGCCACGATCCCACGTCCAGCCGACCCACACCCCGACAGACGGCTACCAGACCGGGGGATGTGGGGTGGTGAGCGCGGTGCCTACCGTGAAAGTCGCACTCTTGGGTCTGATCCTCGAGGTGGAACCTCCGGTCGGCCGCGTGCCCCGCCCGCTTTATGCCGTCCGTCGGCCATCGGCCGAGAAGTGTCCGAAGTGGAGATTTGGAGATACATGAACGCGCGACCGGCACCAGAGTTTCCCTCCTGGCCGCAGTACGACGACGGCGAGCGCACCGGCCTGATCCGGGCCCTGGAGCAGGGTCAGTGGTGGCGCATGGGCGGGTCGGAGGTGGACTCCTTCGAGAGTGAGTTCGCCGACTTCCATGGTGCCCCGCATGCTTTGGCCGTCACCAACGGCACCCATGCCCTGGAGCTGGCGCTGCAGTGTCTGGGTGTCGGTCCGGGCACGGAGGTCATCGTGCCGGCCTTCACCTTCATCTCCTCGTCCCAGGCCGCTCAGCGGCTCGGTGCGGTCGCCGTCCCCGTCGACGTCGATCTCGACACGTACAACATCGACGTGGCTGCCGCGGCGTCCGCCGTCACCCCTCGCACCAGGGTGATCATGCCCGTGCACATGGCGGGGCTCATCGCTGACATGGACGCGCTCGACAAGCTTTCCGCGGACACCGGCGTGCCCCTGCTGCAGGACGCTGCCCACGCGCACGGTGCCCGCTGGCAGGGCAAGCGGGTGGGCGAGTTGGGTACGGTCGCCGCGTTCAGCTTCCAGAACGGCAAGCTGATGACCGCCGGCGAGGGTGGTGCACTGCTTTTCCCCGACGAGGAGACGTACGAGGCCGCCTTCCTGCGGCACAGCTGTGGCCGGCCGCGCACCGACCGCCGCTACATGCACCAGACTGCCGGCACCAACATGCGGCTCAACGAATTTTCCGCGTCCGTGCTCCGCGCCCAGCTGAGCCGCCTCGACGCCCAGCTCACGCTGCGCGAACAGCGCTGGACACTGCTGTCCCGGCTGCTCGGCGAGATCGACGGAGTCGTACCCCAGGGGGGCGATGCGCGCGCCGACCGGAACTCCCACTACATGGCCATGTTCCGGATCCCCGGCATCTCCGAGGAGGGCCGCAACGCCCTCGTCGACACGCTCGTCGGGGCCGGGCTGCCTGCCTTCGCCGCCTTCCGGGCGATCTACCGCACCGAAGCGTTCTGGGAGACGGCCGCGCCCGACACCACCGTCGACAGGCTCGCCGCAAGCTGCCCTCACACGGAGGCGATCAGCACCGACTGCATCTGGCTGCACCACCGGGTGCTGCTCGCCTCCGAGGAAGCCCTCCACACCACGGCCGAGATCATCGCCGACGCGGTGGCCGCACGATGAAGGTCCGCGCTGCCGTCGTCGGGCTCGGCTGGGCAGGCCGCGAGCTGTGGCTCAGACTGCTGAGCGAGCACAAGGACTTCGAGGTGGTCGCCGCCGTCGACCCCGACCCGGCCTCCCGGGCAGCCGCCGTAGCGATGGGCCTGCCCGCCCATACCACCATCGACGCCCTCGCCCCCCGCACGGTCGACATCGCCTTCGTCGCGGTACCCAACCATCTGCACGCCGAGGTAGCGGCCGCCCTGCTCCGCCGCAGGATCTCCGTCTTCCTGGAGAAGCCGGTCTGCCTGACCACCGCCGAGGCCGACGCCCTCGCCGCGGCCGAACAGAACGGCGGCATACTGCTCGCCGGCAGCGCCGCCGCCCACCGCGGCGACGTCCAAAAGCTCGCCGGGCTGCTGCCCCAGGTTGGCCGGATCCGCCATGTCACCCTGGCCTGGGTCAGGGCGCGCGGCGTGCCACAGCCCGGCGGCTGGTTCACCCAGCGCAGCAAGTCCGGTGGCGGTGTACTCGTCGACCTCGGCTGGCACCTGCTCGACGTCCTCACCTACCTCCTCGGCCCCGCCCCCGTCACCCAAGTGATCGGCTCGGTCTCCGACGACTTCGTCAGCAGCAGTGCCTGGTCCGCTACCTGGCGCGAGGACCAGCCCACCGACGTCCCGGCCGGCAACGTCGAGGACACCGCCCGAGGCTTCCTGCTCCGCGAGGACGGGATCTCGGTCTCGCTACAAGCCAGCTGGGCTTCGCACGAGGCGCTGGACGCCTCCGTCATCACCGTCGAGGGCAGCAATGGAACGGCACGGCTGCACTGCACCTTCGGCTTCAGTCCCAACCGGGCCCCCGAACGGGTGCTGACCCTCACCCGGGAAGGCATCACACAGCAGATCCCGCTGCCCGCCGAGCCGATCGGCATCGAGTACGGACGCCAGCTCGACGGCCTCGCCGGGCTCCTGGCCGACCCAGGCCGACGCGGCGTGGCCGTCGCCCAGGCCCGTAACACCGTCCAGCTGGTCGAAAGCTTCTACGCATCGGCCCGGGCCGCTCGACCTGCGGACCACGCGCCCCGATTCACCCCCCACAAGGGGGTGAGGACCGCATGACCACAGGGTCAGAACACCACGCGGCAACGACCTCCGAACAGCACTCCCCAGTCTCCAGACAAGCAGTCATCTTCGATCTCGACGGAGTCGTCGTCGACAGCTTCGCGGTGATGGGTGAGGCCTTCTCCCTCGCCTACGCCGAGGTCGTCGGCCCAGGCGAGGCGCCCTTCGAGGAGTACCAGCGCCATCAGGGCCGCTACTTTCCCGACATCATGCGGATCATGGGCCTTCCGCTGGAGATGGAGGAGCCCTTCGTCCGTGAGAGCTACCGGCTCGCCCACCACGTTCAGGTGTACGACGGTGTTGCCGATGTGCTGAGGATGCTGAACGAGCGCGGCCTCCGGCTAGCCATCGCCACCGGCAAGGCAGGCGAGCGCGCCCGGTCCCTGCTCGACGTCCTCGGCCTGCTTCCGTACTTCGCCCACGTCATCGGCTCCGACGAGGTGCCCCGGCCCAAGCCCGCCCCCGACATCGTCAGACGCGCGCTCGAACTCCTCAACGTTCCCGCAGACCGGGCCATCATGATCGGCGACGCCCCCACCGACCTGGCCAGCGCCCACGGCGCCGACGTCACCGCCGCAGCCGCACTGTGGGGCTGCCACGACGAGATCGGACTGCTCGCCGCCGGCCCTGACATCGTCCTGCAACGGCCCGCCGACCTGCTCGGCCTCTGCCCGGCCGTCCCCGGCCACTGAGACGGAATGACAGCCTCACCGCCGTCGTGGCATCTGGGCATCGACATAGGGGGCACAAAGGTCGTCCTGCGCGCCGAGTCAGCGGACGGCCGTACCGAGGAGCACACGTTCTCCTGGCCGCACCACGAAGATGGACCGGACAGCGACCTTGCCCTGCTGTCGGACGGCATCACCACCCTAGCGGCCCGCACAGGCGATGGTTTCCAGGCCGCCGGGGTCGCCGTCCCCGCCACGGTCGGCCCGGACGAGCAGGTCACCTCCTGGCCCAGCCGACCGTCATGGACCGGCCTCGCCCTGGGCCCCGCGCTACGCGCCCTCGTGCCCGGAGCGGCCGTCGCATGGGCGGACGACGGCGACGTGGCCGCCCTCGCCGAGGCCGCGGCGGCCGACTGCGCCAATCTGCTCTACGTCGGCGTCGGTACCGGCATCGGCGGCGGCCTGGTCCTGGGGGGCCGCCTGTGCCCCGGCCCGGGTCGCGGCTCCTTCGAACTGGGCCATATGGTCGTCGAGTTGGGCGGCCCCGTGTGTGTCTGCGGCCGCCAGGGCTGCCTCCAGGCGATAGCTTCGGGGCCGGCCACTCTGGCCCGGGCCGGCGAGCTCCACGGCGAGCCGGTCACCTACGAAGAGCTGCGCGAAGCACTCCGTACCGCCCGCCCGTGGGCTACAGCCGCGATCGACGACACCTGCCGGGCCCTGGCCACTGCCATCATGGGGGTCACCGAACTGCTCCACCCCAGCCTCGCTGTGATCGGAGGCGGATTCGCGGCAGGCATCGACAACCTGGTCGACCGCATAGCGACCCACCTGACATCCCTCTCGCGTCCAGGCCGCCCTGCCCCACCGGTCGCTCCGGCGCGCCTTGGTGGCCTTTCCTCCCTCCAGGGCGCGATCCTCCTTGCCCGAGCCGTCACCGACGGAGCCGTACCGCTGCTGTAGGTTGCCCTGCTTCCGGCTCTGTGGAGGCACCCGCTGCGTCGCAGCCGTTCACGGAGTCGAACCGACTGAACTCTGCCCCGATGGACCGCCGAGGCTCATAGGGGACTAAAAAGACGTTGGGGAAAGGTGTATGAATTCATTAAATATTCAAGGAGTCTGTGCATTAAAGTGAAGGATACGAGGAAGGCATACTCATCCACCGCAAAGCTCCGATGGCTCACCGATGAGCAGCAACGTATCTGGCGCTCCTATGTCCACGCGGCCATGCTCCTCGAAGACCACATGGACCGCCAGCTGCAGCGTACGGTGAATATGCCTCATTGCTATTACAGGCTCCTGGTGAACCTCGCAGAGTCCCCTCACCAGCGGCTGCAGATGACGGAGCTGGCGATGCACGCGAAGATCACCAGGCCCCGGCTCTCACACGCCGTCGCACGTTTGGAGAAGAACGGCTTGGTACGGCGCGAGGAAGCTCCCTCCGGCAAGCGCGGCAAGTTCACGGTGCTCACAGAGGAGGGCCTGGAGGTCCTCAGGCGGACCGCTCCGGGCTATGCGACAGCAGTGCAGCATGCCCTGTTCGACCGGCTCACCCCCCAGCAGCAGGAGTCCCTCGGCGCGATCATGCAGATCGTCACCGATGGACTCCAGACGGACAAAGCGGGTGCCGACCTTCCCTGGCTGCGCTAGAAGTGCTGCGTGGGTGTGTCAACTTAACGGCCGCTTGGTCTTGGTGTCGACGCCCTCGGTGGGGCCGTTGCTGTATGAGAGGGTGAATCAGTAGCTCGTGTTGCTCGGCCTTGAGGTTGCCGGGCCTGGTCAGGAGCATCCGGGCGAGTCGCCGTGCGGAATGTTGTGCCAGCCATGCCACCGGTCGGCGACCTGGACCGCGTCGGGCAGGGCGCGGCGGATGGCCTCCGCATAGGTGGCCGAGCCGTCACGGCACACGACGTCGACGCCTGGATGCTCGCGCAACCATGCCTCCAGGGTGTCGGCGGTGCGGTCGGGCAGCACGTCGAGCCGCTCGTACGTCTCGGCGTCGATCACCACGGTGGCGTAGCGATGGCGCCGGCGCAGAGCGAAGTCATCGACGCCGATCACGCGGGGCACCCGGCCGGTGGGCAACGGGATTGGATGGTCAGCCGGGTGGTGCGGCGCTGGTACCGCTCCAGGACTCCGGGTACCTGCTCGCGGAAGGTGTGGCGGCAGCCGCGCGTGGGGCACACCAGGCGCCGCACCCGTACGCGGACCACCACCCGCCGACCGTCGACCGGTATGTCAGCCACCGTTCGCCAGTGATAGCCGTGCACGCGTCCCGACGATGCTCCACACGACGGGCAGACTGCGGTGTCCTGCCCAGTCCGTGCCCGCACCACGATCCGCTCGTCCTCGTCGAGCACATCCTCGATGACCAGCGGGGACAGTCCTGAAAACATCGTCTGCACAAGCTCGTTGACATCCATCACGCGAATGTCAACGATTCCTCACGACTCTGCGTCACCACCGAATCCGAGCGGCAGACCCTTCAGCCCGCAGGAGAAACCGACCCGCGCGTCGGGCCTCGACGCAGCAATGATCAGACACCCCACTCCACAGCCATCACTCCAGCTCAGCCATCCGAAGCGAAACAGGGAGGCTGGTGGCAGTCGGTCAGGTCGTGCCCGGCCGGACCGTGATCGGGTCGGTCGTCGGGTCAGGATCCGGAGGACTCGTCGTACCGGTGGAAGCCGTGGCCCGTCTTGCGGCCCAGTCTGCCCTCCCGGACCATCCAGGTGAGCAAAGGGGGCAGCTCGGGGACCAGGTCCTCGGAGTTCTCCGCCATCGAGCGGGCCACGTCGGTGATCGTGTCGATCCCGATCAGATCGAGCAGCGCGAGCGGGCCCATGGGATGTCCGCAGCCCAGCACCATTCCCCGGTCGATGTCGTCAGCGTCGGCGATGCCCTGGTCGTACATCCTGACCGCCGCCATCAGATACGGCACGAGCAGGGCGTTGACCACGAACCCGCTTCGGTCCGCGGCGCGGATCACCTCCTTGCCGAGGGTGTCCCTGGCGAAGGACTCGGCCGACGCGGCGCACTGTTGCGAGGTGCGGTCCGTCACCACCACCTCGACCAGGGGCATCAGCGGTACGGGATTGAAGAAGTGCATTCCCACCACGGACCCGGCTCTACCGGTGGCCTCCGCCAGATCGCCGACCAGCAGGCTCGAGGTCGTCGAGGCCAGGACGGCCGCAGGGTCGGCCAGCACCCCGTCCACCGCCTTGAACACCCGTCGTTTCACATCGAGTCTCTCGGTCACGGCCTCCACGACGAACTGCCGGTCCGCGAGGTTCTCGACATCGGCGGTGACCCGCAACCGGGCCATGGCCGCCGCCTGTTCCGGCACCGTCATCCGGCCCTTGGTCACCGCGCGGGCGAACGAGGCCGTCAGCCGTCCGACCGCGTCCTCGATCCGATGCGGGGCGGAGACCAGGACCGTCACCTCCACCCCGGCGCGCAGGCTCACCTCGGCAATGCCGGCGCCCATCGTCCCGCCACCGATCACGCCCAGTCGTTCCACCGTCGTCCTCATCGAGTCCCGCCCTCGGTCACGGTCCAGCGCAGCAGGGCGGCACCGGCCGCCATACCCGCGCCGAAGCCCGCCAGGAGCACCAGATCGCCGTCCCGTAGCACGCCGGAACGGTTGGCCGCGTCAAGTGCGACCGGCACCGACGCGGAACCGAGGTTGCCGCTGTGACGCAACGGCAGATGGGTGTCTGCCCGCTCCAGACCACTGACCTCGGCCAGTTCCGCCACCAGCCGGCCATTGGCCTGGTGCGGCACGAAGTGCTGCACGTCGGCCGGTTCGTAGCCGGAGTGCTTGAGCAGCCCGGCGATGAGGCCGGGGACGTTGTCCAGGACGAAGTCGCGCACCCCCCGGCCTTGCATGCTCAGCAGGTGGCCACCGTCCGCGACCGTCTCGACGGAGGCGGGACGGCGGCTGCCCCCGGCCGGCATGCTGATCAGTTCGTGGGCCTCGGCCCGGCTCTCCAACTCGACGTTGAGCAGGCCGCGTTCCGGATCGCCGGGCGCATGCGGGACGGAGCCGATGACCACGGCCCCGGCTCCGTCCCCGAACAGAACACTGGTCGCCCGGTTGTCGAAGTCGATGAACCGGGTCCACACGTCGGTGCCGATGACCAGGACCTTCGTCGTCGGGTCCAGCGCCACGTACGCCCGGGCGATGGACAGCGCGGTGACGAACCCGGTGCAGGCGATGTTGACGTCGAAACAGGCGACCCGGTGGGCGCCGAGCGCCAGTTGCACCAGTGACGCGGTGGAGGGGATCGGGGCGTCACCGGTCGTCGTGGCGACGATGATGAAGTCGATGCCGTCCGCGTCCAGTCCGGCCTGGTCCAAGGCGGCGCGCGCGGCATGGACGGCGAGGTCGGACGCTGCCTCGTCCGGTGCCGCGTACCGCCGTTCGACGATGGCGGTCCGGTCGGCGATCCACTCGGCGGAGGCACCGGGTACCCGGGCCTCGATCTCCTCGTTGGTCACCACCCGTTCGGGCAGGTAGGAGCCGGTCCCCAGCACGGATATGACGTACCCCTGTTCCCTTTCCATGGTCACGCCGCCCGCACGCTGTCGTGCGCGTACGCGCGCATCAGGGTCAGTCGGTCCTCGCCGATCCGGGCGCGCCGCTCGGGGTCGGTCACACCCAGGCCCGGACGGTCGGCCAGGCAGAGCACGCCCACCTTGCCGATGTGCTGGTTGAGCTGCACCAGCCGGGTCGCCGCGCCGGCCTCCTCCAACGTGAACAGCGAGGTCAGTGCGGGCACCAGCGATCCCTGGTCGAACAGTCGTGCGGTGTCGACCTGTTCCTGGAGGTTCGCCACGTGGCTGCCGATGATGCGCTTGAGCCGCATCCACAGATAGCGGTTGTCGAACCGGTGCTCGTAGCCGGTGCTCGAACCGCAGGTCACCACGGTGCCTCCGCGCCGCGCCAGGAACACCGAGATACCGAAGGTGGATTTGCCCACGTGGTCGAAGACAATGTGCGGATCCTCGCCCACGCCGTCACGGATGAGCCGGCCCAGCCGCTTTCCCTGCGCCACCGCGACCGCCGGCTCGTCGCCGGCGTCACTGCCGAAGCCGTACTCCTCACGGTTGATCACCAGGTCACAGCCGAGGGCGCGCGCCACTCGCGCCTTGTCCTCGGAGCCGACGACTCCGACAGCGATGCCGCCGCCGTTCTTCACCAACTGAACGGCGTAGGCTCCCAGTCCGCCGGACGCGCCCCAGATCAGGACCACGTCCCCCTGCTTCATCCGTGCGCCGCGGTCGCTGACCAGCATCCGGTACGCGGTTCCGGCACAGGCCGGGACCGAGGCGGCCTCCTCCCAGGTCAGGTGTGCCGGCTTGGGGATCAACTGGCTGGCCCGGGCGATGGTGTAGTGGGCGAGGCCGCCGTAGTTGGTCTCGAAGCCCCAGGCGAGCTGGTTCTCGCTGAGCATCCCGTCGGCCTGGACGGACGCCTCCTGGTCGTCGACACAGGCCGCGTTGACCAGCACGTGGTCACCGACCCGCCAGCGCCGCACGCCGGAACCGGCGCGGACGATCACTCCGGCGGCGTCCGAGCCGAGGACGTGGAAGGGCTGGTCATGCCGCTTCGCCCAGCCGCCCTGGCGCCCGTATGCCTGGAGGAAGCCGAAGGTCGACAACGGTTCGAAGGTCGCGGACCAGACCGTGTTGTAGTTGATGGCGCTGGCCATGACGGCTATCAGCACCTCGTCGGGCGCGAGTTCCGGCATCGGCACCGTGCCCACGTGGAGGGTCTTGCGCACGTCGCGGTCGCCTTCGATCCCCTCGAAGGTCTTCTCGTCCTCGATCCGCAGGTGCGCGGCGAGGAACTCCGCCGGTACTTCCGCGGCGGCCAGTTCCTGCGGGCCGGCACCGGCACGTATTGCATCGGAGAGTGACATCATCGGGCTCCTCGTCAAGCCATGTGAGGCTGGTGAAACGATCGGTTTTTCTGTGTCGGGCTCGGCCCTCACCCGGCGTACAGGACCCATCTGCTGCCGTCTACGGGCGTCGAGGGGCGGCGCGCTCATCGCGGGCTTCCAGGTACCCGGAGTGCCCCGCGTCGTTGACGACCTCGAACGTGGCGCCGGGGATCGTGCCGGCGAGCTCGCGGCCGTATACGGGCGGGGCGACCAGGTCTTGAGCGAAAGAGACCACGCGGCACGGCACAGTGATGTCCGCGCTGGCGGCGCGCCGGTCCGGCGTCGGCTTGGTCATCGGACCGCGCCGGTTACGTGCAGTAGGGCTCGGGCCGCCAGGCGGTAGCCGAACGCTCCGAGGCCTACCACGACGCCGGAGGCCAACGGGGCGATGATCGATTCGTGCCGGAACTGCTCCCGCGCCCACACGTTGCTGAGGTGTACCTCGATCCACGGGTGCTCGTAGCTCGCGAGCGCGTCCCGCAGGCTCCAGCCGGCGATCATCAGGGCGCCAGGGTTGACCACGGCGCCGACGCTGTCGGGCCCGTGCTCGTGGACAGCGCTCACCAGATCGCCCTCCGACTCCCGCTGGAGGGACAGGACCTTCCAGCCCTGCCCGCTCACCTCGTTGGCGACCGCCTGCTCGATGTCGGCCAGGGTGTCGGTGCCGTAGATCTTGGGCTCGCGGCGGCCCAGGATGCCGAGGTTGGGACCGTTCAGTAGGAGCATCGTGCTCATGTGTCACCTCACCGTTCAAAGGTCCGAACCGCATCCGGTCCGTGGTCCGGGGCCCCATCGGGGGCGGCTGTCAGGGTGTCCATTCCGAGCATGGTCCCGGCGGTCTCCTCGACGTGGGCCATCGCGTACCGCAGGATGGGCGGCGCCATCAGGTGGCCGCCGAGCTGAACACAACCAGGGCGACGGCTGCGGCGACCGTGGGAATGGCGCTCTCGGAGCGGTCGGCCCACCGCAGTACGGTCCGTACCAGCGGGCGGCCGATCACCGCCGCGAAGAGCACCACGCCCACTGGGTAGAGGATGGCGGTGGCGATGACACCGGCGGTCAGCCCGACGGTGGCCATCGCTGAGACGACGGACAGCAGAAACCAGCCCGCCAGGTCGCCCAGCACCCCGGCCGAGAGGATCAGTCGCTTCGGTGAGTTGGGGATTCCTCGCATGCACTTGAGGCAGCGGGGAAGGGTGTCAGGTGCCGCGACGTCGCGGAGGTCTTTCAGAACGGCCCCAGCCGCCGGGCCACCAGGCCGATGACCTCGGCTACGCGGTCTACGAGGAAGAAGTGGCCGCCCCGGAAGACCTCCGTTTCACTCGCCCCGGTGGTGTGCTCGGCCCATGCCTCGGCCTCATCAAGGGAGACCCGGGGGTCGCTGTCTCCGGTGAGCACGGTCACCGGGCAGTCGAGGCGTCGGCCGGGCTCGTGCCGGTACCGTTCAATGGCGGTGTAGTCGCTGCGGATGGCCGGCAGGATCATCGCCAGCACGTCCGGGTCGCCGAGCAGCATCTCGTTGGTTCCGCTGAGCTTCCTGAGCTCGGCCACGAGTTCAGCGTCGGTCGCCGTATGCATCCGCTCGTCGCGATAGCGGGACGGTGCCCGCCGACCGGACGCGAACAGCCGTACTGGTGCAGGCAGCCCGGCGTCCTGCATGCGCAGCGCCACCTCGTACGCGAGGACAGCGCCCATGCTGTGGCCGAACAGGGCCAGTGGCTTGTCGTCCAGGTGCCGCAGCGCGGCGAAGATCTGGTCCGCGAACTCGGGGACGTTGTCGATCCTCGGTTCGTGGAGCCGGGTCTGCCGACCTGGGTACTGGAGGGCCAACACCTCCACGGTTGGGTGCAGAGCCTTGGACACCGGGAAGAAGAAGCTTGCAGAGCCGCCCGCGTACGGAAGGCACGCAAGCCGCACATTGCTCTGCGGCGCGGGGTGCGAGACACTCACCCATTTCTCGAACTGCGCCGTTGCTTGATGCATGCCGGACGAGCTCCTCGTGGTTGGTGAGGGGATATCGGAAGCCTAGGTTCGTACGGGTGGAACCGCGTATCCCCAGATCTGATAGTCCCAAGGCCTCGAGCGGCCCAAACTCCGTTACGGATTGTTAGTCTTGCGCCGTTCCGATTTCGGCAGTTGTGCCTGCGCCAGCCACCCTGCGATGAGGGGTTTCCCGTGCCCGAGACGTCACCGCACAAGCAGCCCGCCAGCGCGAGCCCCGAGACAGATGTGGACGTGATTGTCGTCGGCAATGGCCCAGTCGGGGCCACTCTCGGGATCCTGCTGGCACAGCGCGGCCGACAGACCATCGTCCTGGAACGGCGCCGACGCCCCTACACCCTGCCCAGGGCGACCAGCTTCGACGGCGAGACGGCACGGCTGCTCGCCGGCTGCGGGACGGGCCCGAGCCTCGGCCGGATCACCGAGCCCGCCACCGGTTACCAGTGGCATTCCGCCGACGGTGAGGTCCTCCTCGACATCGTCTTTCGCACAGAAGGCCCGTACGGGTGGCCTGACGCCAGTACCATGCACCAGCCCGCCCTCGAGGAACTGCTGGCCTCGCGGGCAGCCGGGCTGCCTGGAGTGACTGTGGTACAGGGCCGCCAGGTGGTGGGAATCGAGGAGCAAGACGACCGGGTCGTGGTGACGGCCGAGGACGAGGACGGCGCAGCCCAGACGTACACCGCGAGGTGGGTGGTGGGCTGTGACGGTGCCAACAGCTTCGTCCGGGACCATCTGGATGTGCCGGTCACCGATCTCGGCTTTTCCTACGAGTGGCTGCTGTGCGATGTGCAGCTGCACGAGCCGGGCGAGTTCGTCCCCACCAACGTCCAGATCTGTGACCCTGCCAGGCCTACCACCCTGGTCGGCAGCGGTCCGGGGCATCGGCGCTGGGAGTTCATGCGGCTGCCCGGCGAGCGTGCCGCGGACCTGAACCGGGAGGAAACTGCCTGGCGGCTTCTCGCTCCCTACGGGGTGACCCCCGACACGGCGACGCTGCTGCGCAGCACCACGTACATCTTCCAGTCCCGCTGGGCCGAGCAGTGGCGGGTCGGTCGGGTACTGCTGGCCGGGGACGCGGCCCATCTGATGCCGCCGTTCGCCGGGCAGGGCATGTGCTCAGGCATCCGCGACGTCGTCAACCTGGTGTGGAAGCTGGACCTGGTAGTGGGCGGCCTCGCCCCGGAGTCGCTTCTCGACACCTACACAGAGGAACGCCGCGCGCAGGTACACAAGTCGATTCTGTCCTCGGTCCAGCTGGGCCGGGTGATCTGCGTGACGGACCCCGTGGCTGCGGCCGAGCGCGATTCCACGATCCTGGCGGGCCGCCGCGGCCGCGGTCCGGCGGTCCCGGACCCGGCGTTGCCCCTCACGGAGGGGCTCCTTCACCGGAGAGTGGACGGGTCGCCCATATCCCCGGCGGGCGAGGTGGTCCCCCAGGGCCAGATACGCGGCCTTAGAGGCACGGGCCTTTTCGATGATGTGGTCGGCCGCGGCTTCGTTCTGATGCTGGCAGAGGGCGCGGACGCCGACCTCGACGCGGAACAGTCGGCATTCCTCACGGAACTGGGTACGCACCTGGTGACGCTGCTCCCCGAGGACGGGACGCCGCAGAACATGTCGGTGGCCGACGTGGGCGGCGTCTACCGCACTTTCCTGGCTCGCCACGGGGCCGACGCGGTATTGATCCGTCCGGACTACCACGTGTATGGGGCGGCCTCAGGCATGGGGGCAGCGGCGGCGCTGGTGGACGACCTGCGGGCCCGCCTATACTCCAGCCGTAGTTCGTGATCTCGATGGTGAGGGGCGCCGAGGCAACAGCCGGACAGCGCCGACCATCTGGCCGAGATCGCCCACACCGTCGGCTCCTTCTCCTTCTACCCGAGTTCACCGCGACGGAGCGCGTCCCTCATCTCGCTGAGCTTCGCGGTCGTTGCCGGGGTCTGCTCCTGTGGTTGTTCAGCGAGTCGGAGGGCATCGTCAATCTCGCTGAGCTTCGCCGAGGACAGGACGGCCGCCCGCTCGATCAGGCCATCCCGTGACACAGTGGTCAGCCACGTGCAAGGGATAAAACCTGGACGCCTGAAGGCGAACCGCAGCACGCCCTCAAAGGGCAGCCCTTCCATGGCGCCAACTCGCACTTCGACGCCCAAACCGCTCATGTCGACGCCCGCCGGCGCGACGACCTGCATCGCCCGGATCCCGGACGCGTCATCTCCCGACAGCAGTACGAACAGTCGCCGCTCGTCGCCCCCCACCCACCAGACTTCGCCACGTTGCACATGTCCTCCTGACACGGGACGGCAGGCGAACCTGCGCGACCCTGACGCACTGTGGAGACGGGTGCGGCCACCGTTGATCATCGGTGTGTGAAGACAAACGATCACGCGGTGGCCCCAGGTCACATTGTACCCAGCCCGCTGGCGGGAGGCGTTCGAGGGCCTGATGAGCCGGATCGCAGGCCGGTTCACGCGGGTCGAACCCCGGCGCCGAGCCCGGAAGTCGGTCGAGCCGGTTCCACTCAGCCACCTGCCTTGCGATCCACACTCCACTGCGGAATCCGAGTCGCTCGTGTACGAGATCGGCGGGCAGGAGATCCAACTCGGCCCCTGCACAGAAACTTAAAGCCTGGACAAGGTTCTCAACCTGCCTGAAGTCCGCCGGGAGTTCGCCGAGCGGGGGCCGGCCACCGTCATGATGCGGCTTTCCCGACACGTTCCCTCAACGCGCTACCTGAGCAACTCTGAACCTGGTCGGGGCACCGAGTCAGGGCTCTCCTGAGCTGAGCGACGCCTGCTTCGGGATCACTTCGTCGGTGGCAGACGTACCGGGCACCCCTTGCGACCTGCGGTGTACGTATGTGTCAAGTATCTTTCTGATTCCACCCTCCGGGCCGATCACCACGTGCTACGAAGAACCATGTCCGCGAACGAGGGAACACGCGCGTACGACGCCGTCATCGTCGGCGGTGGCCACAACGGCCTGGCCGCAGCCGCCTACCTGGCCCGGGCCGGCCGTTCCGTGCTGGTGCTGGAACGGCTGGACCACACCGGCGGCGCGGCCGTCTCCACCCGCCCGTTCACCGGGGTCGACGCCCGGCTGTCCCGGTACTCGTACCTGGTCAGCCTGCTGCCGCGGAAGATCGTGCGCGACCTCGGGCTGGACTTCCGGGTCCGCTCCCGCACCATCTCCTCGTACACCCCGGTCGAGCGGGCCGGGCGGCCCACCGGACTCCTGGTCGGCGGTGGCGAGCAGCGCACCCGGGCGGCGTTCGCCCGGCTGACCGGCGGCGACGACGAGTACACGGCCTGGCAGCGCTTCTACGGCATGACGGGCCGCGTCGCCCAGCGCGTCTTCCCCACACTCACCGGACCGCTGCCCACCCGTGACGAACTGCGCCGCCGGATCGACGACGAGGCCGCCTGGCGGGCCCTGTTCGAGGAGCCCCTCGGCGTCACCGTCGAGAAGACCTTCGCCGACGACCTGGTCCGGGGCGTCGTCCTCACCGACGCGCTCATCGGCACCTTCGCCGACGCCCACGACCCCTCCCTCGCCCAGAACCGCTGCTTCCTCTACCACGTCATCGGCGGCGGCACCGGCGCCTGGGACGTGCCCGTCGGCGGCATGGGTTCGCTGACCGACGCGCTGGCGGGGGCGGCCCGGGCGGCCGGCGCGGTCATCGCGACCGGGCACGAGGCGGTCCGGATCGACACCGACGGACACACCGCCGAGGTCGCCTACCGCACGCGGGACGGCGAGGGTGTCGCCGTCGCCCGGCACGTCCTGGTGAACGCCTCCCCGCAGGAGCTGGCCGCCCTCACCGGCGATCCGGCCCCCGAACCCGCCGAGGGCGCCCAGCTGAAGGTCAACATGCTGCTCGAACGGCTGCCCCGGCTGCGCGACCCCGACGCCGATCCGCGTGAGGCGTTCGCCGGCACCTTCCACATCGCCGAGGGCTACCGCCAGCTGGCCACCGCCCACACCCAGGCCGCCGCCGGTGAACTCCCCGCAGCGCCGCCCTCGGAGATCTACTGCCATTCCCTGACCGACCCCAGCATCCTCGCCCCCGAACTCGCCGAGCGCGGCTACCAGACGCTCACCCTCTTCGGCCTGCACACCCCGGCCCGGCTCTTCGACCGGGACAACGACGCCGTGCGCGAGGAACTGCTGAAGTCGACCCTCGCCCAGCTCGACGCGCACCTCGCCGAACCGCTGGCCGACTGTCTGGCCACCGACGCCGACGGCCGCCCGTGCATCGAGGCCAAGACCCCGCTGGACCTCGAACGGGATCTGCGGCTGCCCGGCGGCAACATCTTCCACCGGGCCCTGTCCTGGCCGTACGCCGAGCCGGGCAGCGGTCGATGGGGTGTGGAGACACGGCACGACCGTGTCCTGCTGTGCGGGGCCGGCGCGGTGCGCGGCGGCGGGGTGAGCGGGGTGCCCGGGCACAACGCGGCGATGGCGGTGCTGGAACGGACCTGATGCCTGCGGTCCGCCCCCTCGGCCGGCCGAGTGCCCCCGGCCGGGTCGCTCGGCCGAGTGCCGGCCGGTCACCCCTGCCCAGCCGTCACCCCTGCCCCAGCCGGCAATCCGTGCCCCCGGCCGGCAATCCCTGCCCCCGGCCGGTTCAGTCGGCCGAGCGCTGCCAGCCCACCGGCGTGAGCCGAGCGGTGTCCGCCGGGCGTGCCCCGTCGAACAGCACCGCCCCGCCCGCCTCGACGCGCAGGGCGTCGACGTACGCGCCCCGGCCGACGTACAGCGCGTCGGTGCCGTACCGCCAGCGCAGCGCCAGCCGGGGGCCGGTCGGTACATCCGCCACCACCCGGTGCCAGACACGGCCCGACCAACCCGTGACCGACCCCGTCGGGTGGTCTTCGGGGTCCTCGCCGCTGCGGGTGGTCGTGAAGGGAACCGGGTGCCAGGTGGCGCCGCCGTCCGCCGAGGACTCCAGGGCCAGTACGTCGGACCGGGGCTCGGTGTCCCACCACAGGGCACAGCGCAGGCGCGCCGAGCCGGGGGAAGTGTCCAGCTCCGGGAGGGTGAGGGTGGCGGCCGTGGCGTTCGCCATGCCCGAGAACCAGGCCGTCCGGCCCCGCGCCGGGCGGACCGCCACCGCCCGGGCGAGACGGTTGCCGGCGGCGACCCGGGGCGCCGACCCCGATCGCCACGTGCGCACGGGGTGCACGGAGTTGCCGAGGACGACCAGGAACGAGTCGGTGGTGGGATCGAGCACGAGCGAGGTGCCGGTGAAGCCGGTGTGGCCGGCCGTACGCGGGGTGGCCATCGCTCCCATGTACCAGTGCTGGTAGAGCTCGAAGCCGAGGCCGTGCTCGTCGCCCGGGAAGGCCGTGTTGAAGTCGGTGAACATCAGGTCCACCGACTCGGGCCGCAGGATCCGGGCCCGGCCGTAGGAGCCGCCGTTGAGCAGCGTACGGCCGAGCACCGCGAGGTCCCAGGCGCAGGAGAACACCCCGGCGTGGCCCGCGACACCGCCCAGACTGTAGGCGTTCTCGTCGTGCACCTCGCCCCACACCAGCCCGCGGTCCAGCCCCGACCAGGGCCGGCGCGCGTCCTCGGTGGCCGCGATCCGCGGCTTCCAGGAGGCGGGCGGGTTGTAGCGGGTGCTGCCCAGGCCCAGCGGACCGGTGATCTCGTCGCGCAGCAGCGCGTCCAGCGTGCGGCCGGTGATCCTCTCCAGGACGAGCTGAAGGGAGATCAGGTTCAGGTCCGAGTAGAGGTAGGCGGTGCCGGGCGGGTGCAGCGGAGCCTCGTTCCAGATCAGTTCCCGTTTCTGCTCGTAGGTCGGTGCGTCGTACAGCGGGATCCAGGCACGGAATCCGGAGGTGTGGGTGAGCAGCTGCCGGATCGTCACCCCCTGCTTGCCCGCGCGACCGAAGTCGGGGAGGTACGAGGCGACCGTCCCGGCGAGGTCCAGCCCGCCGCGCTCGATCTGCTGCACGGCGAGGACCGAGGTGAACAGCTTGGAGACGGAGGCCAGGTCGAACACGGTGTCCCGGGTCATCGCAAGCTGCCGTTCGGGCGGGAGTTCGACTCCGGTGTCGGTCTTCTCGTCGTACGCGGCGTAGCGCACCGCCATGCCGATCGGCTCGTGCAGCGCCACGGTGCCGCCCCGCCCGGCGAGCAGGACGGCACCCGCGTACCAGGGGTGCCGGGGGGAGGGGTGAAGGAACGCCTCGGCGTCCGTGACGAGTTGCCGCAGGTGCGCGGGGAGCAGCCCGGCGTGCTCGGGCGAGCCGTGACGCAGGACGGTGCGGCGGCCGGAGGCGGGCGCGGCCGTGGCCGGGCCCGCCGGAAGCGCGCCGAGGGCCAGCGCGCCGCCCGAGGCCAGCGAGCCCACCATGAGCCGGCGGCGGGTCAGACCGCTCGTTCGTCCGCCTGCCAGGTCCTCCGTCATCGTGCGGCCTCCCGCCTGAAAGTATCTTTCGGGGCTTGCTCTGCGGGTGAAACTTTCCTGTCAGGCGGGGGGCGTGTCAACGGGGCGCGTGGCATCGGCAGAAATCTGACGGAGCATCAGAAAAGGTCTTCCGTCGTCCGGCCGGCTGCGGCATCCTGCGCCCATGCAGACGGAGCTGAGCAGGAGTCTGGGAATCGAGCACGCCGTCTTCGGTTTCACACCGTTCCCCGCGGTCGCCGCGGCCATCAGCCGGGCCGGCGGCCTCGGTGTGCTCGGCGCGGTGCGCTACACCGCTCCCGACGACCTCAAACGCGACCTCGACTGGCTCGACGCGCACGCCGGAGGCCGGCCCTACGGCCTGGACGTCGTCATGCCGGCCAGGAAGGTGGAGGGAGTCACCGAGGCCGAGGTCGAGGCGATGATCCCGGAGGCGCACCGGCAGTTCGTCAAGGACACCCTCGCCCGGTACGGCGTACCCGGACTCGCCGAGGGTGAGGCGTCCGGATGGCGCATCACCGGCTGGATGGAGCAGGTCGCCCGCTCCCAGCTCGACGTCGCCTTCGACTACCCGATCAGGCTGCTGGCCAACGCCCTCGGCTCGCCGCCCGCCGACGTGGTCCGGCGCGCCCACGACCGGCACGTCCTCGTCGCCGCACTCGCCGGCAGCGCCCGGCACGCCCGCAAGCACCGGGAGGCGGGCATCGACATCGTCGTGGCCCAGGGCTACGAGGCCGGCGGACACACCGGGGAGATCGCCACCATGGTGCTCACCCCCGAGATCGTGGAGGCCGTCGATCCGCTGCCCGTCCTGGCCGCCGGGGGCATCGGCAGCGGCCCGCAGGTGGCAGCCGCGCTCAGCCTCGGCGCCCAGGGTGTGTGGCTGGGCTCCCTCTGGCTGACCACCACGGAAGCCGACCTCCATTCGCCCGCCCTGACCCGCAAGCTGCTCGCCGCCGAGTCCGGTGACACCGTCCGCTCCCGTGCCCTGACCGGGAAGCCCGCACGTCAGCTCCGCACCGAGTGGACCGACGCCTGGGACGACCCGGCCGGCCCCGGCACCCTGCCCATGCCGTTGCAGGGCCTGTTGGTGGCCGAGGCGGTCTCCCGCATCCAGAAGCACGAGGTCGAGCCGTTGCTCGGCACCCCCGTCGGCCAGATCGTCGGGCGGATGAACGGCGAACGCAGCGTCCAGGCCGTCTTCGACGACCTCACCCGCGGCTTCGAGGAGGCCGTGGACCGCATCAACCGCATCGCCGGAAGGAGCGGCCAGTGAGCACACCCCCCGCCGGTTTCTGGGCCCAGGCGACCGAGCACCCCGACCGCACCGTCCTCATCGCGCCGGACGGCGAGGAGTGGACGGCCGGACGGCTGCACGCCGCCGCCAACCGACTCGTCCACGGCCTGCGCGCGGCCGGCCTCCGGCGCGGGGACGCCTTCGCGGCCGTCCTGCCCAACGGGCCCGAGTTCGTCACCGCCTACCTGGCCGCCAGCCAGGCCGGTCTCTACCTCGTCCCCGTCAACCACCACTTCGTGGGCCCGGAGATCGCCTGGATCGTCGCCGACTCCGGCGCCAAGGCGCTCCTCGCCCACGAGCGGTTCGCCGGGCCGGCCCGCCAGGCGGCCGACGAGGCGGGGCTCCCGGCGAGCCACCGGTACGCCGTCGGGACGGTCCAGGGCTTCCGGCCGTACACCGAACTCCTCGACGGGCAGCCCGAGTCGGCGCCCGACGAGCGCGAACTCGGCTGGGTCATGAACTACACCTCGGGCACCACCGGCCGCCCGCGCGGCATCCGCCGCCCGCTGCCCGGCAGGCGCCCCGAGGACGCCTACCTCGGCGGTTTCCTCGGCATCTTCGGCATCAGGCCGTACGGCGACAACGTGCACCTCGTCTGCTCGCCCCTCTACCACACCGCCGTGCTCCAGTTCGCCGGCGCCTCCCTGCACATCGGCCACCGACTGGTGCTGATGGACAAGTGGACGCCCGAGGAGATGCTCCGCCTCATCGACGCCCACAGGTGCACGCACACCCATATGGTCCCCACCCAGTTCCACCGGCTGCTCGCCCTGCCGGAGGGCGTACGGCGACGGTACGACGTCTCGTCCATGCGGCACGCCATCCACGGGGCCGCGCCCTGCCCCGACCACGTGAAACGGGCGATGATCGAGTGGTGGGGCCACTGCGTGGAGGAGTACTACGCCGCCAGCGAGGGCGGCGGGGCCTTCGCCACCGCGGAGGATTGGCTGAAGAAGCCCGGCACCGTCGGCAGGGCATGGCCCATCAGCGAACTCGCGGTCTTCGACGACGACGGAAACCGGCTGGCCCCCGGCGAACTGGGCACCGTCTACATGAAGATGAACACCGGCGGTTTCTCGTACCACAAGGACGAGGCCAAGACACGGAAGAACCGTATCGGCGACTTCTTCACCGTCGGCGACCTCGGCTACCTGGACGAGGACGGCTACCTCTTCCTCCGCGACCGCAAGATCGACATGATCATCTCCGGCGGGGTCAACATCTATCCGGCCGAGATCGAGTCCGCCCTGCTCGCCCATCCCGCGGTCGCCGACGCCGCCGTCTTCGGCATCCCGCACGACGACTGGGGCGAGGAGGTCAAGGCCGTGGTGGAACCGGCCCCGGGCCACGAGCCGGGCCCGGAGCTGGCCGCCGCGATCCTGGACCACTGCGCCGCACGGCTCGCCGGGTACAAGCGGCCCAGGACCGTCGACTTCATCGCCGAGATGCCCCGCGACCCCAACGGCAAGCTGTACAAGCGGCGGTTGCGGGAGCCGTACTGGCAGGGCCGTACCCGACCGGTGTGACCGCCCGGCTCACGGACGGACGGCCCGGCCGGCGGCGCGGGGGTCCGTCACCCGCAGCCGGGCACCCGGCGTGGCCTCAACGCCGCCGGCACAGGGAGCGGTTGAGGTGCCGGCCGGCCGGTGCGGGGGCTTCCGGTGCTTGACCTGCCCCGGTGACGGCCCGAGGATCAGCAGTCATGACGCAGGGACAGGGCGGGACGGGCAGCACGGTCGACGGGGTGCTGCGGCGCAGCGCCCGGCGCACCCCGGCGCGGGTCGCGGTCGAGTACGGCGACCGCACTTGGACGTACGAGGAACTCGACGACGCCGTCTCCCGCGCGGCGAGCGTCCTGCTCGGCCAGGGCCTCGCCGCCGGCGACCGGGTCGGTTCCTACGGGCACAACTCGGACGCGTATCTGATCGGCTTCCTGGCCTGTGCCCGCGCCGGCCTCGTGCACGTGCCGGTCAACCACAACCTCACCGGCGACGACCTCGCCTATCTCGTGGACCAGTCCGGCAGTTCCCTGGTCCTCGCCGACCCCGGACTCGCGGGCCGGCTCCCCGACGGCGTCCGTACCCTGCCCCTGCGCGACGCCGAGGACTCACTGCTGGCCCGGCTGGCGACGGCGCCGGCGTACGACGGCCCCGAACCGCGCACCGAGGACCTGGTGCAGCTGCTGTACACCTCG
The DNA here is from genome assembly GCF_044546845.1 of Streptomyces sp. NPDC053076. NCBI lineage: Bacteria > Bacillati > Actinomycetota > Actinomycetes > Kitasatosporales > Streptomycetaceae > Streptomyces > Streptomyces sp. NPDC053076. The sequence continues at coordinate 37,764 of NZ_JBITZL010000003.1, forward strand.
GGGACCACCGCGCTCCCCAAGGGCGCCATGATGACGCACCGCGCGCTGGTCCACGAGTACCTGAGCGCGATCACGGCACTCGACCTCAGCGCCGGCGACCGCCCCGCGCACTCGCTGCCGCTGTACCACTCCGCGCAGCTGCACGTCTTCCTGCTGCCCTACCTGGCGGTCGGCGCCACCAACCTGATCCTCGACGGGCCCGACGGGGACCGGCTCCTGGACCTGATCGAGACGGGCCGCGTGGACAGCCTGTTCGCCCCGCCGACGGTGTGGATCGCTCTGGCGGGCCGCCCGGACTTCACGACCCGGGACCTGTCCGGACTGCGCAAGGCCTACTACGGCGCGTCGGTCATGCCGGTGCCGGTCCTGGAGCGCCTGCGTGAACGGCTCCCGGAGCTCGGCTTCTACAACTGCTTCGGCCAGAGCGAGATCGGCCCGCTGGCCACCGTCCTGGCCCCCGACGAGCACCAGGGCCGGATGGACTCCTGCGGCCGTCCCGTGCTGTTCGTCGACGCCCGGGTGGTCGACGAGGAGGGCGAGGACGTCCCCGCCGGCACGCCCGGTGAGATCGTCTACCGCTCACCGCAGCTGTGCGAGGGCTACTGGGACAAGCCCGAGGAGACCGCCGCCGCGTTCCGCGACGGCTGGTTCCGCTCCGGGGACCTCGCGGTGCGGGACACCGAGGGCTACTTCACGATCGTGGACCGGGTGAAGGACGTCATCAACTCCGGTGGGGTACTGGTGGCTTCGCGCCAGGTCGAGGACGCCCTGTACACCCATGGGTCGGTCGCCGAGGCCGCCGTGATCGGCCTGCCCGACGAGCGGTGGATCGAGGCCGTCACGGCGGTCGTCGTCCCGCGCGGCGAGGTGACGGAGGAGGGCCTGGAGCGTGAGCTGATCGCGCATGTGAAGGAGCGGCTCGCGCCGTTCAAGGCGCCCAAACGGGTGCTGTTCGTGAACGAGTTGCCACGCAACGCCAGCGGCAAGATCCTCAAGCGCGAGCTGCGCGACCGCTTCAGCGGCTGACCGCGGGGCCGGCCGCCCGGCCGAGTCAGCCGGCGGTGCGCGGGCGCTCATCCACGATCCGGCGGATCTTGCCCACCGACCGCTCCAGCGACTCCGGCTCCACGATCTCCACGTCGACCGACACCCCGATGCCGTCCTTGACCCCCGCGACGATGGCCCGGGCCGCCGCCTCCCGCACCTCCGGCAGCGCGTCCGGCCGGGCCTCGGCCCGGACGGTCAGGGCGTCGAGGCGGCCCTGGCGGGTGAGGCGCAGCTGGAAGTGCGGCGCCACACCGGGCGTGCGCAGCACGATCTCCTCGATCTGGGTCGGGAAGAGGTTGACCCCCCGCAGGATCACCATGTCGTCGCTGCGCCCGGTGATCTTCTCCATCCGCCGGAACGCGCGGGCCGTCCCGGGCAGCAGCCGTGTGAGGTCCCGCGTCCGGTACCGGACGATCGGCATGGCCTCCTTGGTCAGCGAGGTGAACACCAGCTCGCCGCCCTCGCCCTCCGGCAGCACCTCGCCCGTGATCGGATCCACGACCTCCGGGTAGAAGTGGTCCTCCCATACATGGAGGCCGTCCTTGGTCTCCGCGCACTCCTGGGCGACGCCCGGACCGATCACCTCCGACAGCCCGTAGATGTCGACGGCGTCGATCGCGAACCGCTCCTCGATCTCCCGCCGCATCTCCTCGGTCCAGGGCTCGGCGCCGAAGACGCCCACCCGCAGCGAGGTGGTCCGCGGGTCCACGCCCTGCCGTTCGAACTCGTCCAGCAGCGTCAGCATGTAGGAGGGGGTCACCATGATGACGGACGGTTCCAGGTCCTGGATGAGCTGCACCTGCCGGGCCGTCATGCCGCCGGACGCCGGGATGACCGTACAGCCCAGGCGTTCGGCACCATAGTGGGCGCCCAGGCCACCGGTGAACAGCCCATAGCCGTACGCCACGTGCACGATGTCGCCGGGCCGGCCGCCGGCCGCCCGGATCGACCGCGCCACCATGTCGGCCCACATGGAGAGGTCGTTGTCCGTGTAGCCGACCACCGTGGGGCGGCCCGTGGTCCCGCTGGAGGCGTGCAGTCGGCGGATCCTCGCGCGCGGCACGGCGAACATGCCGTACGGGTAGTTCGCCCGGAGGTCGGCCTTGGTCGTGAAGGGGAAGCGGGCCAGGTCGGCGAGCGAGCGGCAGTCCTCCGGGCGGACGCCGGCCTTGTCGAAGGACTCGCGGTAGAACGGCACGTGCTCGTACGCGTGCCGCAGCGAGGCGCGCAGCCGCTCCAGCTGTAGTGCGCGCAGCTCCTCGGGCCCGAGCCGTTCGCCCGCGTCGAGCAGGTCCCTCACATCCGCCATCGGGACGTCTCCCTTGCCATCCGTACATTCCGGACGACCGATCATTCGGTCGAGGTGTTCCCGGCCAGTAATTCAGGCCACTGAGCCTCTCGGCAAGAGGTCTGGCGGATTTTGGCGCGAGGGGCCCCGCCGAAAGGCGTTGCGCTCCGGCGGCGCGGCCCGGCGTGATCGCCGCATGCCGACCTTCACCGCGGCCGACGGGACCCGGCTCACCTATCGCCTGCGGGGTGCGGGACAGCCCCTCGCCGTCCTTCCCGGTGGCCCCCTGCGCCTCGGCCTGCCTCGTGGATCCCGGCGGGCTGACCGCGCACCGCCGACTGGCCCTGCTCGACCTGCGGGGCACCGCTGACTCGGCGGCGCCGACGGACCCGGCGACGTACCGCCGCGACCGGATGGCCGAGGTCCCGCCCGACGGCGGGCCCCGTGGGCACTGCTGCGGCTACGGCCGCTCGGCCGCCGCCGCCTCCCGCGCCCACCGGTAGTCGGCCTTGCCGCTGGGGGACCGCTGGATGGTGTCCGTGATCACCAGCTGCCGTGGGACCTTGTAACCGGCCAGGCGGGTACGGCAGTGACTCTGGATGTCGGCCAGCGACGGGCGCGGCGCCCCGGCGCGCAGCTGCACCACGGCCGCCACATGGTTGCCCCAACGGGCGTCCGGCACGCCGGCGACCAGCGCGTCGTACACGTCCGGATGCGCCTTGAGCGCCTGCTCGACCTCCTCCGGATACACCTTCTCGCCCCCGGTGTTGATGCACTGCGAGCCCCGGCCAAGGACGGTGACCACGCCGTCCGCGTCGACCGTCGCCATGTCACCCAGCAGTACCCACCGCTGCCCGTCCCTCTCGAAGAAGGTCTCGGCGGTCTTCGCCGGGTCGTTGTAGTAGCCGAGCGGCACGTGCCCGCACTGCGCGACCCGGCCGACCTGGCCGGCCGCGACCTGCTCGTGCGTCACCGGGTCCACCACCCGGGTACGGGAGTTGACCCGGATGCGGAACCCGCGCTCGGGTCCCGAGTCCTCGGTGGCGGTGCCGTTGAAGCCGGACTCGGAGGAGCCGAAGTTGTTCAGCAGCAGGGCGTTCGGCACCAGCTCGCAGAACTGCCGGCGCACCGTCTCCGACATGATCGCGCCCGACGAGGAGACGCTGAACAGGGCCGAGCAGTCCGTGCCCTTCAGTGGGCCGCCGAGCGCGTCGATCAGCGGCCGGAGCATCGCGTCACCGACCAGCGACATGCTGGTGACCCGCTCCCGCTCGACGGTCCGCAGCACTTCCTCCGGGACGAACTTGCGGTGCAGCACCACCCGTTGACCGAAGTTGAAACCGATGAACGCGGTCAGCGTCGACGTGCCGTGCATCAGCGGGGGAGTGGGGAAGAAGGTGATCCCGGAGCCGCCCGCGGCGACCCGCTCGGCCAGTTCCTCCGGCGCCCTGACCGGCTCCCCGGTCGGTGCCCCGCCGCCCAGCCCGGCGAAGAACAGATCCTCCTGACGCCACATCACCCCCTTGGGCATGCCCGTCGTACCGCCGGTGTAGACGATGAACTGGTCGTCCCCGGAGCGAGCGGGAAAGCCCCGCTCGGGCGATCCGGACGCCTCGGCCACGGTGAACGGCACCGCCGCCGGTACCCGCGTCGTCCCTTCGCCCACCCGCAGCAGGTGCCGCAGCTTCGGTGCCCGAGGCAGCGCCCCCGCCACCCGGTCCTCGAACTCCGCGTCGAAGACCAGCGCGGCCAGGTCGGCGTCCCGGTAGAGGTACACCAACTCGTCCTCGACATAGCGGTAGTTGACGTTCACCGGGACGATCCTGGCCTTCAGGCAGGCCAGCACCGTCTGAAGGTATTCGACCCCGTTGTACAGGTGGAGCCCGAGGTGCTCGCCGGGCCCTACGCCGCTGTCGATCAGATGGTGCGCGATGCGGTTGGCGGCGGCGTCCAGCTCCGCGTACGTCAGTCGGCGCTCCGCGCCGGTGCCGGGGTGGTCGAGGTACACGAGCGCCTCGCGGTCCGGGACCACGTCGACGACCGACTCGAACAGGTCGGCAAGGTTGTACTCCACCGCTTCCTCCTGACCCCGGCAGCCCTGGCGAAGACAGGCGCATCCGTCGGCTCGCCGGTCATCAGAGCAAAGCGCGCGGCAACTGTGAAGGGACCGCGCCAATAAATCTGACTGGCTGTCAGAAAGCCCTTGAAGTGCCCACCCGCCTCCTGCAACCTGTTCTCGTTCCGACCGAGGGGAGATGGCCATGGGTGGGACGGAACACCTCACCGTGCGGCGGGAAGGCGCCACACTGGTGCTCACGCTCAACCGGCCCGACGCCAAGAACGCGCTCTCGCTGCCGATGCTCGTCGGACTCCACGACGGCTGGACCGAGGCCGACGCGGACGACACCGTCCGCTCCATCGTGCTCACCGGGGCCGGCGGGGTGTTCTGCGCCGGCATGGACCTCAAGGCGCTGGCCGGCGACGGCATGCGGGGACAGCGGTACCGTGACCGGCTGCAGGCCGATCCCGACCTGCACTGGAAGGCGATGCTGCGCCACCATCGCCCCCGCAAACCGGTGATCGCCGCCGTCGAGGGCCACTGCGTCGCCGGCGGCACCGAGATCCTTCAGGGCACCGACATCCGCGTCGCGGGCGAGTCGGCGACCTTCGGCCTGTTCGAGGTGAGACGCGGCCTGTTCCCGATCGGCGGCTCCACCGTCCGCCTCCCGCGCCAGATCCCCCGCACCCACGCCCTGGAGATGCTGCTCACCGGACGCCCCTACAGCGCCCGGGAAGCCGCCGGCACCGGCCTGATCGGGCATGTCGTCCCCGACGGCACCGCCCTCACCAAGGCCCTGGAGATCGCCGAACAGATCAACGCCTGCGGCCCGCTCGCCGTGGAGGCCGTCAAGGCATCCGTGTACGAGACCGCCGAGATGACCGAGGCCGACGGGCTGGCCGCCGAACTCGCCCGGGGCTGGCCCGTCTTCGACACCGCCGACGCCAAGGAGGGGGCCCGTGCCTTCGCCGAGAAGCGGCCCCCCGTCTACAAGCGCGCGTAACGCCCCGCCGCAGGTGCGGTCCGGACGCCGCCGGCCGTGGGTGGCCCGTCACTCCGCCGAGTTCTCGACTTCGCTCGAACCAGGGGGACCCCCATCGCGGCGGGAGCCGCACAAGTACTGCCCCGCATCGCGGCGGGAGCCGCACAAGTACTGCCCCGCATCGCGGCGGGAGCCGCAGAAGTCACTGCCCCGCGCCCCTTCGGGGCGCGACTCCACCGACCCCGCCCGAAGGAGGCACCTTCCTGATGCCCGAAGTCCTCAAAGCCCCCCTGGTCGTCGAGTTCCCCTTCACCCGCTCCCTCGGACCCGTCCAGAGCGCCTTCCTCACCGGCCTGCGCGAACGGGTCGTACTCGGCATACGGACCACCGACGGCCGCATCCTCGTCCCGCCCGTCGAGTACGACCCCGTCACCGCCGAGGAGATCCGCGACCTGGTGGAGGTCGCCCCCACCGGCACGGTGACGACCTGGGCCTGGAACCACGCCCCCCGCCGCGGCCAGCCGCTGTCCACCCCCTTCGCCTGGGTCCTGGTCCGGCTCGACGGAGCCGACACCGCACTGCTGCACGCCCTCGACGCCCCCCGCCCCGACACCGTCCGCACCGGCATGCGGGTGCGCGTCCGCTGGGCCGAGGAGCGCACCGGCGCCATCACCGACATCGCCTGCTTCGAGCCGTACGACGGCGAAGCCCTCGAACCGGGCCACCACAGAGGGACCTTCCAGAACCCGCTCACCGGCATCGTCGCGCCCGCCCGCCTCGACTACACCTACTCGCCCGGCCGCGCCCAGTCCGCCTACATCGACGCCCTCTCCGACCGGCGCACCGTCGGCGAGCGCTGTCCGTCCTGCCGCAAGGTGTACGTCCCGCCCAGGGGTGCCTGTCCCACATGCGGCGTGGCCACGGCCGAACAGGTCGAGGTGGGGCCCCGGGGCACGGTCACCACCTACTGCATCGTCAACATCAAGGCGAAGAACCTCGACATCGAGGTGCCGTACGTCTACGCGCACATCGCCCTGGACGGCGCCGACCTCGCCCTGCACGCGCGGATCGGCGGCATCCCCTACGACCAGGTCCGCATGGGCCTGCGCGTGGAACCGGTGTGGACCGAGGACGCCCGCTACCCCGACCACTACCGGCCCACCGGCGAACCCGACGCGGACTACGAGACGTACAAGGAGCTGCTGTGACCAGCCAGGAAGCGCCCGGTCCCCGGGACATCGCCGTCGTCGCCTACGCCCGGACCGGCCACCGGCGCTCCACCGAGGAGTCCTCCGAGGTGGAGATGCTCATGCCGGTGCTGCACGAGGTGCTGGCACAGACGGGGCTCAGGACCGCCGACATCGGCTTCACCTGCTCCGGCTCCAGCGACTACCTCGCCGGCCGCGCCTTCTCCTTCACCCTCGCCCTGGACGGCGTCGGCGCCTGGCCGCCGATCTCCGAGTCGCACGTCGAGATGGACGGCGCCTGGGCGCTCTACGAAGCCTGGACCAAGCTGCTCACCGGAGACGCCGACACCGCGCTCGTCTACTCCTACGGCAAGTGCTCACCGGGCTCGGTCCGGGACGTCCTCACCCGCCAGCTCGACCCGTACTACGTCGCCCCGCTGTGGCCGGACGCGGTCGCCCTGGCCGCCCTCCAGGCGCAGGCCCTCATCGACGCCGGCCACACCGACGAACCGGCTCTCGCCGCCGTCGGCGCCCGCAGCCGCGCCGACGCGTACGCCCACCCGCGCGCCCGGCTCACCGGAGGCGCCCCGCAGGGCGATTACGTCGTACGGCCGCTGCGCACCGGTGACTGCCCGCCCGTCGGCGACGGCGCCGCCGCCGTGATCCTCGCGGCCGGGGAACGGGCCCGGGAACTGTGCACCCGGCCCGCCTGGATCCGGGGCATCGACCATCGCATCGAGGCCCACGGCCTCGGCGTGCGCGACCTCACCGACTCACCCTCCGCCCGGCTCGCCGCCCACAAGGCGGGCGCCTTCGAACGACCCGTCGACACGGCCGAGTTGCACGCGCCGTTCAGCTCGCAGGAGGTGATCCTGCGCCAGGCCCTCGGCCTCGACGACGACGTGTGCGTCAACCCCTCGGGCGGCGCCCTCGCCGCCAACCCGGTCATGGCCGCCGGACTCATACGCATCGGCGAGGCCGCCGCCCGCATCCACCGCGGCGCCTCCGACCGCGCCCTCGCCCACGCCACCTCCGGGCCCTGCCTTCAGCAGAACCTGGTCGCCGTACTCGAAGGGGATCCACGATGAGCAAGGAGCCCGTGGCCGTCACGGGGATCGGCCAGACCAGGCACGTGGCCGCCCGCCGGGACGTGTCGATCGCCGGACTCGTCCGGGAGGCGGCCCGGCGCGCCCTCGATGACGCCGAGTTGAACTGGTCCGACGTCGACGCCGTCGTCATCGGCAAGGCGCCCGACTTCTTCGAGGGCGTGATGATGCCCGAGCTGTACCTCGCCGACGCGCTCGGTGCCGTCGGCAAACCCATGCTGCGGGTGCACACCGCCGGCTCCGTCGGCGGGTCCACCGCACTCGTCGCCGCGAACCTGGTCGCCGCGCGCGTCCACGGCACGGTCCTCACCCTCGCCTTCGAAAAACAGTCCGAGTCCAACGCCATGTGGGGCCTGTCCCTGCCCATCCCCTTCCAGCAGCCCCTGCTCGCCGGAGCCGGCGGCTTCTTCGCCCCGCACGTGCGCGCCTACATGCGGCGCAGCGGCGCCCCCGACGCCATCGGCTCCCTCGTCGCCTACAAGGACCGGCGCAACGCCCTGAAGAATCCCTACGCCCACCTCCACGAACACGACATCACCCTGGAGAAGGTCCAGGCATCGCCCATGCTGTGGGACCCCATCCGCTACTCCGAGACCTGCCCCTCCTCCGACGGCGCCTGCGCGATGGTCCTCACCGACCGGGCCGGAGCCGCCCGCGCGCCCCGGCCGCCCGCCTGGCTGCTCGGCGGCGCCATGCGCAGCGAGCCGACCCTCTTCGCGGGCAAGGACTTCGTCTCCCCGCAGGCCGGCAAGGACTGCGCCGCCGACGTCTACCGGCAGGCCGGCATCGCGGACCCGCGCCGGGACATCGACGCCGTCGAGATGTACGTGCCGTTCTCCTGGTACGAGCCCATGTGGCTGGAGAACCTGGGCTTCGCCGCGGAGGGCGAGGGCTGGAAGCTCACCGAGTCCGGGGTGACCGAACTCGACGGCGACCTGCCCGTCAACATGTCCGGCGGGGTGCTGTCCACCAACCCCATCGGCGCCTCCGGCATGATCCGTTTCGCCGAGGCGGCCCTCCAGGTGCGCGGGCAGGCCGGAGAACACCAGGTGGACGGGGCCCACCGGGTGCTCGGGCACGCCTACGGCGGCGGCTCGCAGTTCTTCGCCATGTGGCTCGTGGGATCCGAGCCCCCCGATTCCTGAAGGGTCCCGCCCACGTGGCCTGTCGGCCGTCGTGAGCGGTCGCTAGGCTGACCGCGGACGACGAACCGGGAGGAGCACGGACGTGGCCGAGAGCACCATCCAGCAGCAACCGCTCGCGGGCTGGGACAAGCCGGAGCTGGATCTCAGCGAGGCCGAGTGGCAGTCCAGCAGCCGAGGTCTGGGGGATGTCCAGATCGCCTTTGTCGAGGGCTTCATCGCGATGCGCAACAGCGGCCGTCCGGAGAAGCCTTCCCTGATCTTCACCCCCGCGGAATGGGGCGCCTTCGTCTCCGGAGCGAGGGAAGGTGAGTTCGACCTGACCTGAGCGGGGGGTGTTGCGGCCGGATTTCCGGACACGCGATCCGCAGCGCCCTGCCGGGGCCCGGACCTGAGCGAGGCTGGCCCGAGCAAGGGGAAGGTCGTGTTCCGGAGGTGAGGAAGGATGAGCGCTGCGCCGGTCATCGCCGCGGTCGACGGGTCCGCGGACAGCCTGCGTGCCCTCGACTGGGCCCTGGACGCCGCCCGCCGTCGCGCGGCACCGCTGCGCGTGGTGCACGTACGGCAGTACGCGGCCTGGGGCCAGGCCGACGTCCTGGTCGCCGCTCCGCCCGAGGCGGAGGGCGACCCGGTGCTCGACGAGGTGCGCGCCCGGATCGGGGGCGGCGCCGGGGAACCGGCCGTGGAGTACATCGCCGTGGAGGGCGTCCCGGGTGCCGTCCTGCCCGAACTGGGCACTGACGCCCAGGTGTTGGTGCTCGGCTCGCGGGGCCGTGGCGGCTTCGCCAGCCTGCTGCTCGGCTCCAACGGCCTCGCGGCGGCCCGGGACGCCGAGTGCCCGGTCGTCGTCGTACCCCCGCCCGGCCGAGAGGTGCACGGGGAGGGGCCTGCCGAAACCGGCCCCCGGGTGGTCGTCGGACTGCACGCCGACAGCCCCGACGAGGGTGTTCTCGCCTTCGCCTTCGCCGAGGCCGCCCTGCGCGACGCCCGGCTCCAGGTGATCGCCGCCTACCCGTGGCCGGTGCAGATCTGGTCCGCCCCCGGCCAGCCGGTGCCGCCCCTCGTCGAGCAGGACGCCGTCGCCGACGAGACCCGCGTCCTCGCCGAGGGCTTCCTCGCTCCCCACCGCAAGCGGCACCCCGAGGTCCGCGCCGATGCCGAGGCGCTGCCCGGTGACGCGGCCGGGTGCCTGGTCGCCGCCTCCAGGGACGCCGAGCTGGTCGTCGTCGGCCGGCACCGACGGCGGCTGCTCGCCCCGGCCCGCATGATGGGCTCGGTCACCCAGGCCGTACTGCTGCACTCGGCGAGCCCGGTCGCGGTGGTGCCCCCGGCCCCGCCGGAGGAGTGAGACCGGCCGGGGTCGGAGGAGTGAGACCGGCCGGGGCCGGAGGAGTGGGACCGACCGGGGTCGGAGGAGTGGGATCGGCCGGGGCCGGAGAAGTGAGCCGCGGCCGGGGTCGGAGGAGTGGGACCCGGTCGGGTCGGAGGAGTGAGTCGTGACCGGGTCGGAGTAGCAGACCGCGCCGCGCTCCGCAATCCGTCCGGTGCCGACTGACGGTCCGACGGCTGTGGTGCGCGGCGCCATGGTGACCGGACACACCCGAACCTATGGTTCCGCCACCCCCTGGCACCGCCTCCCGCCGGAGCGGCCGGGGCCCGTGTGTCCACCGAAGGAGCCGCCATGCCACAGCCCCCGTCCAGCAGGGCGACCGGAGCGCCCCCACCCGTCCGTCCGCCGCGCCGCCCGACGGTGCGTCTCCTGACCCGCCTGCTCGCCGTCGCCGCCGTCGTCCTCGGCACCCTGCTCACCGGCCCCGCGCCCGCCGCCCGCGCCTCCGTCCCGCTCACCGAAGTGAGCGACTTCGGCACCAACCCGGGCGCCCTCACCATGTATGTGTACCGGCCCGCCACCCTGCCGGCCCACCCCCCGGTGGTGGTGGCCCTGCACGGCTGCACGCAGAGCGCCCAGGTCTACGCCGACAACTCGGGGCTGCCCCGGCTCGCCGACGAGGACGGCTTCCTGCTGGTGCTCGCCGAGACAGGCAGTGCCAACAACCCGAGCAAGTGCTTCAACTGGTTCCAGGCCGGCGACAACCGGCGCGGCCAGGGCGAGGCCCTGTCCATACGGCAGATGGTGAGCCACGCCGTCACCGCCTACGGCGCCGATCCTCGGCGCGTTCACGTCACCGGCCTGTCCGCCGGCGGCGCCATGACCGCGGTCATGCTCGCCGCCTATCCCGACGTCTTCTCCGCGGGCGCGGTGGTCGCCGGCCTGCCCTACGACTGCACCAGGGACAACAGCCCCTATCTCTGCATGAACCCCGGCGTGGACCTGAGCCCGGACGACTGGGCCCAGCGGGTGCGCGACGCCTACCCGTCCTACACCGGGCCGTATCCGCGAACGGCCATCTGGTACGGCGACCAGGACACCACCGTCGTACCGCGCGACGCCACCGAACTGCGCGACCAGTGGACGGCACTGCACGGCCTGTCCCAGACCCCCACCCGGACGAACACCATCGGGCCCGACGCCACCCGGCAGGACCAGTACCTGGCCGCCGACGGCACGGTCGCCGTGGAGGTGGACCGTGTCCCCGGCGTCGGCCACGGCACCCCGGTCGACCCCGGCACGGGCGGCGAGCAGTGCGGCAGTACCGGCGCCCCGTACTTCCCCGACTCGATCTGCTCCAGCCGCTGGATCGCCCGGTTCTTCGGCCTGGACACCTCCGACCCGGGAGACCCGGACCCCGGAGACCCGGGCGGCGGTACCGCGGCCTGCTGGACGGCGAGCAACTACGCCCACGTACAGGCGGGACGGGCCACCACCAGCGGCGGCTACACCTACGCCAAGGGCTCCGGCCAGAACCTGGGCCTGTACAACACCTTCGTCACCCACACCCTCAAGGAGTCGCCCGCGGGCTACTTCACCCTCGCCGACGCCGGCTGCCCCTGACAACCGGTCAGCAGGCGGACCGGGCCGCCATGGTGGCCGACACCCCCGAACGGGCGGTCATCATGGCGGCCCCACACATGTCCGCAACCACCACACCACCCCTAACCTCCAGCGCGTCCCCAACCCGCCGGAGGAACCGTATGCTGCTCCACCGCCCGCCCCGCCCCACACCACCGCCCGGCCGCCCGGCCCGGCGCACCGCCCTCGGCGCACTGTCGCTCGCCGCCGCCTTCTCCCTCCTGGCCGTCCCGGCCGCGGCCGCACCCCTCGGCCCGGGGACACCGGACGCCCACTGCGCCGGTCGCGACCGGTTGCACGTGCCGGGCGCCGCCCACCAGCAGGCCGACTGCCTGGACGAACTGACCACCGCGGGGACCGTGGCCTCCGGCCACACCGACCCGGCCGACTACGCGGGGCTCACCCCCCAGGACCTGCCCACCCCCAGCGGTGTCCCCGGCATCCAGATCGACGGGTACTTCCCCGACACCTCCACCACCAACACCGACCACGGCTGGCAGCACGACTCCCAGTTCGTCATCCGGCTACCCGACCACTGGAACGGCGGCCTGGTGGTCGCCGGCACCCCTGGCAACCGCGAGCAGTACGCCAACGACCGCGCCATCGCCGACTGGGTGCTCGCCCGCGGCTACGCCTACGCCGCCACCGACAAGGGCAACACCGGCACCGCCTTCTTCCGCGACGGCCACCGACCCGGCGACGCCATCGCCGAATGGAACACCCGCCTCACCCAGCTCACCCGCGCCGCCCGCACCGTCGTCACCCAGCGCTACCACCGCCCCCCGGCCCGCACCCTCGCCACGGGCCTGTCCAACGGCGGCTACCTGGTGCGCTGGCAACTGGAGCACCACCCGGAGCTGTACGACGGCGGAGTCGACTGGGAGGGCACCCTCTGGCGCTCCGACGGACCCAACCTGTTCACCTTCCTGCCGGCGGCACTACGCCACTACCCCGCCTACGCCGCCGGCGGCCCCGGAGCCGCCGAGGCCGCGGCGGCGCTGCACCGGGCCGGCTTCCCGGCCGGCTCCGAGTTCCTGTGGCCGTACCACCACCAGGTCTACTGGGACCTCACGCAGCGCATCTACCGCGAGGAGGTCGACCCCGGCTACGACGGGGACACGGAGGCGGGCACCCCCTACTGCGCCTCCGGCAGCCCCGCCTGCGACGCCGACTACGCCTACCCGGCCCGCCCGGCCGCCGTCCACCGGGCGGTCGGCCGCATCGCCCTCACCGGACGCATCGGCAAGCCCCTGATCACCCTTCAGGGCACCCTCGACGTGCTGCTGCCGATCAGTGAGGACTCCGACGTCTACGCCCGCATGGTCCACCGGGCCGGCCGCGGCGCCCTGCTGCGCTACTACCGCATCGAGGACGGCACCCACACCGACTCCCTGGCGGACGTCTTCCCCGACAGACTCCGCCCGATGGTGCCCTGCCACCGCTCCGCGTTCACGGCCCTGGAACGCTGGATCACCCGAAAAGGCCGACCGCCCGCGGACCACACCGTCGCCCGCCCGGCCGGCGCGGACCCGGCGGCCCTGCGCACCAGCTGCCCCCTTCGATGAACGATCTTCCGGGCGCCCACGGACCACCCACCGGAGCACGGGCACGTACCATGGCCGCATGTCGTTCCTCCGCCGCCGCAGCGCGACCCCTGCCGGACCCGACTTCGACGTGCTGGCCATGGACCCGGGCGACTGGCCGGGCAACCTCGGCGCGGGCCTGCTGCCCGCCCCCGACGGCACCTGCCAGGGTGTCTTCCTGCGCTACGACCTGTTCGGCGGACGCGGCCCCGCGATGATCATCGGCAACCTCCCCGAGGGCTCCCCGGCCCGTGAGGTCGCGGAGGGCGAGATCCCCTTCGAGGTGGGCCAGCTGCTGCTCGCCCTGGAGAACGACGAGGAGATCACCGTCGTCGGCTCCGAGGACACGCCGGTGCTCCAGGGCGACAACCTCCTCATCGTGCGGCGGCTGAAGCTCTCCGAGAGCCGGATCTCCTGCGTCCAGTTCGACCGCAGCGATGGCGTCCTCGTGACCATCGCCGCCTGGGACCGCCCCATCACCGACGACCTGTACGCCCTGCTGAAGCCGCTCCCGGCGGAGCTTTTCCAGCAGGGCTGAGACGCCCCGCCCGGCAGGGCCGAGACTCCTCGCCCCGCCGCTAGCGGGCCGGGAGTTCGAGCGTCACGTCCGCGGCACGGACGAACGCGACACGGTGGCCGTACTGGATCTCGTAGTACAGGTCCTTGCCCACCACGACCCGGTGCGAGTCGGTGGTGAAGGTGACCGCGTAGTAGTACTCGCCCGGCATCACGTCACCGGCCACGTACTTCTGCCCGGCCGGGATCGTGTAGGGCAGCGGCAGCACCGACTGGGCGGGGAGCTCCGCCGGGTACGCCTCCTTCTCCGGGTAGGCGCGGCCGTACACCGGGACGCTCGCCAGGCCGTCGCGCGGGGTCACCACGAAACCCGTCGCCGGAACGGCCGCCGGCTCCTCGCGGGGATCGTGGAACCATGCCTTCTGCCCGAGGTACCAGATGGCGGTCCAGTCGCCCCAACGGTCGGCGACCGCGTACTGCTGGCCGGTGGAGACCCGCGAGGACAGATCGTTCACCCCGTCGGTCGGGTCCGTCTTCAGACCGATGTCCTTGATCAGCGGGGCGGTCACGTCGTGATCCGTGTACAGCCGCACCTCGCCGGAGCCGTGCGCCGTGCACGGCTCGCCCTTGGTGGTGCAGCCGGTGTACACGGGCCGGTTCGAGGCGTAGTCCGGCAGGACCGTCACCACTCCGGCGTGCTCGCCGCCGGTACGCCGGAACGGGTGGCCCAGGAGCTGGAAATAGTGCCGCCAGTCCCAGTACGGGCCGGGATCCGTGTGCATCCCCGGGATCGTGGAGGTGGTCGGTCCGGGCACGTTGTCATGGCCCAGGATGTGCTGCCGGTCCAGCGGGATGCCGTACGTCCGGGCCAGATACCTCACCAGCCGCGCCGAGGCGCGGTACATCGCCTCCGTGTACCAGGCGTCCGGCTGGGCGAGGAATCCCTCGTGCTCGATGCCGACGGACCGCGCGTTGACGTCCCAGTTGCCGGCATGCCAGGCCACGTCCTTCGCCTTGACGTGCTGGGCGATCAGACCGTCGGTCGAGCGGATCGTGTAGTTCCAGGACACGTAAGTGGGGTCCTGGATCAGCTTCAGGACGCCGTCCCAGGCACCCTCCGTGTCATGGATGACGATGTACTTGATGCGCTGGGACGCCGGGCGGTCGCCGAGGTCGTGGTTGCCGTAGTCGTTGTCCCCGAACTCCGCGTAGGGAGCCGGAACCGACTCGCAGGACACCGACCTCGGGCACTCGGTGCCGTCGGTGGGCAGCGTGCGCAGACCGGCCCGCTTCAGCTGGGCGGTGTCGGCGGTCAGCCGTGGCTGGGCGGCCAGGGTCACCAGCTGGCCGTCGTCCGTGGTGCGCTCCTCGCCCGTGCGCAGCACGTCGTAGACGTCGTCGGCGTACGCGGCGGCGGTCGCCGTGTCGTCGGCGCCGGAGAACCGGGCCACCGCGCCGTACCAGTCGGCCGGATCGGCGCTCAGCGGTTCGCCCAGCTCCCTCTGCGCGGCGGCGAGCAGAGCCGCGCCGCCGGCCACGTTCGCCGCCGGGTCGGTGCGCAACTCGTCGGCGGGGACGCCCGTCAGCTCCGCCGCCTTCGGCAGTGTCTTCAGACGGGCCGGGACCGCCGATTCGGCCGGCGCCTCGGCGTCCGGGTGCAGCGCGGCGCGGGCGGTGTCGCCCCGGGCGTCCTCCGTCCCCTCGGCGAAGTGCTCCGCGGTGGCCAGGGCCGTGGGGGCGTCGGTGAGATGCATCGGGCCGTAGCCGCCGGTCACGCTCGGCGCGCCGCCGTGCCGGTCCCAGCGGGACTGTAGATAGGAGACGGCCAGCAGGACGCTCTGGGGCACGTGGTAGTCGGCCGCCGCGGTGGCGAACGCGTGCTGCAAGCGGTTCGCGGAGGAGTCCGTGGCGGTGTGGGCCGGGGTCGCGCCGAGCAACGGCAGCAGCAGGGCCGCGGAGGCGAGTGGGACGGCGGTCCGCCGCAGGCTTCTGGGGCCGGGTGTGGACGTGGGGTCGGTGGCGGATCCTCGCAATGCGGCCTCCTGTGACGGGCGGAGCGTGGCGGGGCGCGCGGCGCCGAGCTGGATCAGTGGTACCGGCTTGCCGACGATCCGTCAATGATGCCGTCAGGAAGGGAATTTCCCACGTCACGGAGGGTTTGTGGCGAGTTTCGCGGCGGCGGTGCGCGGGCCTGCGGGGCGTCACTGGCGTACACCAGTGGTCCTGCCGAGCCGGGTCGGCGTGGGAGGGTGCCCGCGCCGGGCTGCGGGGCCCGGGCACGAAGGTCCGCGGTGCGCCGCCGCTCAGCGCACACCGCGGAGCCGTCGTCCCCGTCAGCGAGTGCCGACCGCCGCACGGACGGCCCTGCGGGCCATCTGGCAGTCGTCGTGCAGCCGCCTGAGCAGCAGCCGCTGTTCCTCGCCGGACGGCGCAGCACCCGGCTGGGCCGTGCCCGGTGCCGCCGGGGCCGTTTCGTGCATCGAACGCTGCACGGCCGTCTCGTACGTACGGATCTCCCGGGTGAGCAGGAGCATCAGGTTCACCAGGAAGGCATCCCGGGAGGCGGGGCCCGCCGACTGGGCGATCTGGCTGATCTGCCGCCGGGCCACCGGCGCGTCCCCGAGGACCAGCCAGAGCGTCGCCAGGTCGTACCCCGGCAGATACCAGCCCGCGTGCTCCCAGTCCACCAGCACTGGACCGGCCGGTGAGAGCAGGAGGTTCGAGAGCAGGGCGTCGCCGTGGCAGAACTGGAGCATGCCGTGCCGGCCCACCTCGTGGGCGATGCCGTGCAGCAGCTTCTGCAGGTCACCGAGGTCCCGGTCGGTGAGCAGGCCCAGCTCGTGGTACCGGGAGATCCGGGCCGCGTAGTCCAGCGGCATGTCGAAGGTGCCCGCCGGGGGCCGCCACGCGTTCAGCCGGCAGATCGCGCCGAGCGCGGCCCTGATGTCCGCGCGCGGCGGAGCCTCCATCGGATGCCGCTGGAACGCCGCCGTACGGCCCGGCATCCGCTCGATCACCAGTGTGCAGTTGTCCGGGTCCGCCGCGATCAGCCTCGGCACCCGGACCGGCGGCCGGTGCCGGACGAACGAGCGGTATGCGGCTATTTCCTGACGGCTCCGCTCCGCCCAGGCCGGCGAGTGGTCCAGAAGGCACTTGGCGACGGCCGTGCTGCGCCCCGTCGTCCCCACCAGGAGGACGGACCGTCCACTGCGCCGCAGAACCTGCACCGGAGCGAACTCCGGGCAGATCCGGTGCACCGACGCCAGCGCGGTGCGCAGTTGGGCGCCCTGGGGGCCGGACAGGTCGAGCCGCCCGCTGAGCGGTTGGGACCCGGGCTGCCCCGGGATCCGCCGGGGCCGGCCCGCGCCCAGCACGGGGCTGCCCGGCCGCGCCGCCGGGTCGAGGTACGGTCCGCCGCCCGCGGGGCGGGTGCGCAGCGGCCGGGGCGGGGCGGACACGGAGGACGATGCTGCGTACATGGGAGATACAGATCCCTTCGTGTGCCTGCTGTGCCTGCCTGTACGTCCGCGTTCCGAACCCGTGCTCGCGGGTGTGTGACCCATGAGCGTGGTTTCGGGAGCGTGCGCCCCCCGGCCCGGCCGCCCGGACACATCCTGGGGAATGTGCCCGTCATATGCCGCTATGGGGCCGCCATATGGAGCTGGCGACCGGGTCGGGGTGGCTCGTTCCTACCTGACACCCGGTGGCCGGTGGCACACCATCTGGCGGACCCTGGCGAACCGTGGCGAATAGTCGCCCGGCAACTTGCACCGGGCTACTGTCAACTCAGCCGAGAACCTGGGGGCTTGACGTGAGCGGACAACCCAACACCCGCCTTGCGGACCTGTTCGGCCTGGCCGGCTGGTCCAAGGGCGAACTCGCGAGGCTGGTCAACCGGCAGGCGGCGGCCATGGGCCACCCCCAGCTGTCGACCGACACCTCCCGGGTACGGCGGTGGATCGACATGGGAGAGATCCCGCGCGATCCCGTGCCGCGGGTGCTGGCGGCTCTGTTCACCGAGCGTCTCGGCCGTGTCGTGACCATCGAGGACCTTGGTCTGGTGCGGCACGGGCGTGCGGGAAAACGGCAGGGTGGCGGGATCGAGGAACATCCCGACGGTGTGCCGTGGCCGCCCGAGCGGACCGCCGCGGTCCTCACCGAATTCACGGGAATGGACCTCATGCTCAACCGACGCGGCTTGGTGGGCGCGGGTGCCGCGCTCGCCGCGGGATCCACACTCAGCAGCGCCATGCACGACTGGCTGCACACCGACCCGGCCCTGAAGGCCGACGCCCCCCTCCTCGACGACCCCTTGCACATCGACCCCGCCGGGTTCGACCGGTACGAGGCCGCACCCATCGGGTCACAGGAGATCGAGGAGCTGGAGCGCTCGGTCGAGGTGTTCCGCGCCTGGGACGCGGCCCGTGGCGGCGGGCTGCAGCGCAAGGCGGTCGTGGGCCAGCTCAACGAAGTGGGCGGCATGCTCGCCTATCACCATCCACCCCACCTCCAGCGGCGCCTGTGGGGCGTCGCCGCCAACCTCGCCGTCCTCGCGGGCTGGATGTCGCACGACGTCGGCCTGGAGCCCACGGCGCAGAAGTACTTCGTCATCGCCGCCCATGCCGCGCGGGAGGGCGGTGACCGGCCGCGCGCCGGTGAGGCCCTGTCCCGGGCGGCCCGTCAGATGGTGCACCTCGGGCGGCCGGACGACGCCCTGGACCTGATGAAGCTCGCCCAGTCCGGCGCCGGCGACCGGCTCCAGCCGCGGACGAAGGCGATGTTCCACACCATCGAGGCGTGGGCACAGGCGTCGATGGGCAAGGGTCAGGCGATGCGCCGCACGCTCGGCCAGGCGGAGGACCTGTTCGTCTCCGACCGGCGGGACGTGGAACAGCCGGACTGGATGCAGACCTTCAAGGACGAGGACCTGTACGGCATGCAGGCGCTCGCCTATCGCACCCTGGCGGAGTTCGACCCGGGTGCGGCCGCGCACGCCCAGCACTACGCGGAGAAGGCCCTCGCCCTGCGCGTCGACGGACGGGAGCGGTCGAAGATCTTCGACCATCTTTCCATGGCATCGGCCTGCTTCATCGCCGACGACCCCGAACAGGCGGACCGTTACGCGCGGTTGGCGCTGATGTCGATGGGCTCGAACTCATCCCGTCGCACCTGGGACCGGCTGCGGCAGATGTACCGGCTGACCGCCGAGTACGCCGGCTACCCGAAGATCCACGAGCTGCGGGAGGAGATCAAGCTCGTCCTGCCCAAGCCGAGGGCCAAGGGTGACGGCAACGGCGCACCGGCATAGGGGGCCTGCGCGCCGTCCGGCCCCACAGGTCGGTTCGTACGGCGACCCCGGTGGGTCAGCCCATGCGGCGACTGCGGTGGGTCAACTCATGCGGTGACTGCGGTGGGTCAGCTCATGCGGTGACCTTGGCGGATCGGTTCAGGCGGTGACCTTGGCGACGAGCACACACGCGTCGTCCTCGCGTCCGGCTCCGCCGAACTCCTCGACGACCGTCCGCACACAGTCCTGCGCGGTGCGCGCCGCGCCGAGCCGTGGGGCGAGGCCGAGCAGCCGGTCCACGGCCGCCGTCCTGCCGTGGCCCGACATCAGCCCGTCGGTGTGCAGGAGGAGCAGGTCGCCCGGTCGCAGGGTGACCACGGACTGCCCGTAGACGGCGCCCGAGGAGGCGCCGAGGAGCACACCGTCCGGTGTGTTCAGCGTGCACCCCGTTCCGTCGCGGTACAGCAGCGGAGCGGGGTGTCCCGCCTGCGCCCAGACCAGGGTGCGGGTCTCGGGCCGGTAGCGGCAGCAGACGGCGCTGCCGAGGGCGGGCTGCACGGAGGTGTCGAGTAACTGGTTGAGCAGGGTGAGCAGTCGGCCGGGCTCCGTGCCGGCCATCGCCATGCCGCGGACGGCGCCGAGCAGCGTCGCCATGCCGGAGGCGACGGCGACGCCCTCTCCGGTGAGGTCGCCCAGGCTGAGCAGGGTCTGGCCGTCGGACAGCTCCAGCGCGTCGTACCAGTTCCCGCCGATCGGGGGGGCGCTCGCGGCCGTCAGCCGGTGGGCGGCCAGATCGAGGGCCGCCGGCCCCTGGTGCGGGAGCCGCAGGGAGCCGCGCCATGGCGGTAGCACGGCTTCCTGCAGCTCTGCCGCGATCCGGTGCTCGGTCTGCTCCTGCCGGCGGTGGTGGTGCAGCGAGTCACGGGTCTCGTGCACCGCCCGCCGGCAGCGGCGCAGTTCGCTGACGTCGCGCAGCACGGCCCACATGGAGGTCGTGCCGCCGTCGGCGCCGAGCACGGGTTCGCCCATCATGTGCACGGTCCGCGTGGAGCCGTCGGGCCGTACGACGCGGAACTCGCCGTCGATCGGCTTGGCGTCGACCAGGCAGTCCGTCACCATCGCGGTCAGCCTCGGCCGGTCCTCCTCCAGGACCAGGCCGGGCAGCTCGTCCAGGGTGAGGGCGGGACCGGCCGGGTCGAGGCCGAGGATCTGGTACAACTCCGCGGACCAGGTGGCCTCGTCCGTCGACAGGTGCCACTCGGCGCTGCCGACACGGCTGAGCAGTGAACCGCCCGGAGCGGCAGCCGGTTCGGGCCGGCCGGCGGGCGGCCCGGCGGGTCCGGCCGGCGCGGGGAGCGGGCCGTCCCGCAGCTGGGCCAAGTGGGCGTCCACATCGTCCAGTTGGTGCAGGGCCAGGTCGTACAGGGCCCGCTGCCACCGCTCCTCGGGGTCCGAACCGTGGCTCCGGGCGTCCCGCCGTACGGCGTCCACGTCGCCCTTGAGCCGCCGCGCCTGCGTTATCAGCGCATCGACCGAGCCGCGTCCGGGCGGCTGGGCGGCTGGGCGGTCCGCGGAGACTGGGGACGGCATGACGCACTCCGAATGGGGGGGACGGTACGGCGGGGGACCGTTACGACTGTTGCACAGCCCGCGACGCCCTGTAAGGGATTTGGCAACACACGATACGGTGGTGCTTCTGACATATGCCAGAGTCTTCCCGGAGGGATCCACGGGTACGAATGACGTACGCGTCGTGGTCGCCAAGTCGTAGCACTCTTGGACGAGTTGACCCCGGAGCGCCGCCCTGCTCCGGCGTTCAGGCACACGTTCGACGCATCTCTGTTCGCGGATGCCGCGGAGCGGCCGGTACCCGCCGAACTCTGACCGGAATTGGCGCCATGCGACAGGCCCTCGCCGACTCCTTATGGGCATGGACATCACCATCGAACAGCCCACCCGGGCCAGACTCATCACGGCGGAGGACCGGGAGGTCCCGGTGCAGGCCACCCTGCGCTACGCCGCGGACGATCCGCTCGCCGTGTTCCTGGACTTCCCCGCCGAGGCCGCCCTGCACGGCGAGGAGGTCACCTGGACCTTCGCGCGTTCCCTGCTGGACCAGGGGCTGCGGGCCCCGGCGGGCCACGGGGACGTACAGATATGGCCGTACGGGCGCGCCCGGACGGTACTGGAGTTCCACTCGCCGCACGGCGTGGCCCTGCTGCTGTTCCAGGCCGCGGCGCTGCGGCGCTTCCTGGTGCGCACCTACGAGACGGTGGCGTGCGGCCAGGAGGATGTGTCGGCGGTGGTGGAGCGGGGGCTGAGCGCTCTGTTCGGCGGGGTGTGAGCCCGCTGGGACACCGGACGCGGGCGACGCGGACGGCGAGACCCTCGCCCAGTGCAACGGCGACCTGCCGCACTCCTGGGCCTCGCAGCACTCCGCCTGGAACAAGGGCCGCCTGGACAACTGGGTCGCGGGCGTCGGCAACGTCCGCTCGCTCGGCTACCTGGACCGCTCCGACATCCCGTTCCACTACACGCTCGCCGACAACTACACCATCTGCGACGCCTACTTCTCCTCCACGCTCAGCGCCACCGGCCCCAACCACACCTACCTGTGGAGCGGCAAGGTCGACTCCGCCCGCTACGACGGCGGCGACGAGTCCGGCCTGACCTGGCAGAACTACGCCGAGGCGCTGCAGGCGGCCGGGGTGAGCTGGAAGGTCTACCAGAACGCGGCGGACAACTACGGCGACAACGGGTGCGCCTACTTCCGCCCGCCGGAACCGCCGGGGAGTTCCTCAACGGTGTGCCGTACGGCTTCGGCTTCCGCGTGGCGATGATCGTCGTCTCGCCCTGGACGCGCGGCGGCCGGATCTCCTCCGAGGTCTTCGAGCACACCTCGGTCCTGCGCTTCCTGGAGACCTGGACGGCGGCGCTCGGCAAGCCCGCCAAGTGCCCCCACACCAGCGACTGGCGACCTGCACCGTCGCCGCGGGCGGCTCGACGGAGGACTACTTCAACGCCGTCGCGTACCAGAACGGCTGGTACGACTTCACGGTGACCGTCGGCTCCGACGCGACCTGGTCGCGCCGGTTCACCGGCATCTGGAGACGGGCGCCGCCGGCGTCAGCGGCTGACGCCGGCGTACAGGTCCGGGCGCGGGGCGAGATCCACGGTCACCCGGCCGCCGGTCTCCAGCGCCCGGACCCCCGCCTCGGCGACGACGGACGCCGCGTAGCCGTCCCAGACGCCCGGACCGGTCACCTCGCCGCGCCGGGTGGCGTCCACCCAGGTCTGCACCTCGCGGTCGTAGGCGTCGGCGAAGCGGACGAGGTAGTCCTGTGCCACCTCCTCACGGGCGCTGCCCGCCGTGGTGACCACCATGGTGTGCTCGTCACCGATCCGTGCGCTGCCCCTCTCGCACACGGCCTCGCACCGCACCTGGTAGCCGAAGCCGCAGTTCACGAAGACCTCGACGTCGACCAGCGCGCCGCCTTCGGTCTCGAACAGGACGAACTGCGGATCCAGCAGCCCCTCGGGGGCGCCGGCGGACGGCGTGGGGCGCAGCACGGTCACCGCCGTCAGTTCCTGCCGGAGCAGCCAGCGGGCCGCGTCGATCTCGTGCGAGACCGAGCTGTTGACCAGCATGGCGCTGGTGAAGTGGCTGGGGGAGGAGACGTTGCGGTGGGTGCAGTGCAGCATCAGGGGCCGGCCCAGACCACCCCCGTCCAGCAGGGACTTCAGCCGCCGGTACTCGGCGTCGTAGCGGCGCATGAAGCCGATCTGCGCCAGCCGGCGGCCGAGCCGCGCCTCCGCCTCCATGACCCGCAGGGCTCCGGTGGAGTCCGGCACCATGGGCTTCTCGCACAGCACGGGCAGGTTCCTGCGGAACGCGGCGAGCAGCGCCTCCTCGTGCGCGGGACCGGGGGAGGCGACCAGCACCGCCGCGACGCCGGGCGCGTCGAGCGCGGCCACCGGGTCGCTGTGCACGGTGACGTCGTCCAGGCCGGCCGCCGCCTCCTTCGCGCGTTCGACCTCCGGGTCGGCCACGGCGGCGACCCTGGCGCCGCTCACCACCCGGTCGAGGCGTCGTATGTGGTCGGCTCCCATGTGTCCGGCACCCAGTACCGCCACGCCCAGCAGGTCACCCATGCACGCGCTCCCTTACGCCGACGATCACGCCGTAGCGTACGCCGACGAGCGAGCGCGGTCCGCGGGTCAGTAGCGCAGCACGCCCGCGATGCCGTCCGCGTCGCCCAGCGTGCCGTCGGGCACGAAGCGCACGTCGGCACCGGTCTCCAGACACTGCTCGACGATCTCGTCCACGATGTCGTCGCGGGCGTCCAGATCGCCGGGTTCGGCCGGCATCAGGTGCTCGCCGAGATCGCGGACGGTGGCCCGGAAGTTCTCCTCCACCGCCAGCAGCCGGACCCTGCCCTCGCGCGCGCTCTGCCACAGCTCGTCCAGGCCGGCGGCGAACATCCGGTGACCCCGTGCCGAGGTCAGCTCCTGGACCACGGCCGTGGCGCCCTTGCGGTTCTCCGCCTCCAGCACCGGCCGCAGCGCCTGCCAGACGGCGTCGGGACCGGCGTGCGCGAGGCCGCCGTGCGGGACGTGGACGGCGGTCCTGGCGACGGTGCCGGCCTCCTCCAGCAAAGACAGCGCCGCGTGCTCGCCGGTGACGTACAGCGGCCGGGGCTCCTCGCGCAGGACCGCGCTCATGGCGGCGTCCGCCTCCCGCAGGAACTGGCGGGTGCCCTCGTCGCGGAAGGCGCTCGGCAGGTCGCCGATCCGCATCTGGCGCTCCGCGTCGAAATTCTCCTGCCTGCGCTCCAGCGGGAAGCCGCCCGAGCGGTCCTGCACCACACGGTCCTCGCCGCCGCTCCACAGGGTGACGCAGTCCGCGGAGACCGACAGTACCCAGAACGGCCGCTCCGCGGCCTGCGCGGCGACCAGATTGCGGGTGAGGAAGGTGTCCGACAGCACCACCCGCTCGGGAACGGTCCGGGCCAGCGACCACACCTGGTGCTCGCCCGGTGCGGCGAAGATCACCAGGCCGTCCTCGGCATGCGTCAGGTCCACCTCGGCCAGGGCCCGGTCGAGCTGTGCCACGACGTCGGCACGCCGCTCGCGGGTGACGGCCGGGTCGGACTCCAGGCGTCTGCGCGCCTCGGTCACCACATTGCGCAGCCGGACCGGGTCCTGGCCGCTTCCACGTTCCCGACGGTGCGTCGGGGTCAGCACGGAGACCGCCGGGTAGGGGCGCGGACGCCGTAGTTCGGCAAGGGTCACGGGACTCAGTGCGTGCTCCATGACACGACGATAGGGCGGAATCACCTTTACGGCATTCGGGGTAATCCGGGCCCCGGCGGCTCCGCTGTCCGCCGCCGGACCTCCTGGCGGACACCGGTGACGCGGGGCCGTGCGGCCGGATACCGTACCCGTCAGTAACCAGACCGTGCCGCACCCCGGGAGGCCCTCATGCCACAGCTCGACGTCGACGGAGCGACGCTGGCGTACGACGACGAGGGCCCCCGCGACGGGGCGGAGGTGCCCGTGGTGTTCGTGCACGGCTGGACCGCCGACCGGCACCGCTGGGACCACCAGATGGCGCACTTCCGCGCGCGGCGCCGGGTGGTCCGGCTGGACCTGCGCGGTCACGGGGACAGCACGGGCGCCGGGGTGCGGACGATCGAGGAGCTGGCGCGGGACGTCCTCGCGCTGCTCGACCACATCGGAGTGGACCGGTGTGTGCTGGTCGGCCACTCGATGGGCGGGATGATCGCGCAGACCATCGCCCTCGCGCACCCCGCGCGCGTGGAGCGGATGGTGCTGGTGGGCTCCATCGGCCGGATGACCTACAGCCGTGGCCGCGGTCTGCTCATGGCCGCCTCCACTCTGGTGCCGTTCAAGCTGTTCGTGGCCGCCAACATCCAGCGGGCCTTCGCGCCGGGCTATCCGCGCGAGTTGATCCGGGCGCACATCCGCGCCTCCGCCGCCACCCCGCGCGAGGTCGTCATGACCCTCTACGGTGCGATGCGGGCCTTCGACGTCCTGGACCGGGCCGGCGAGATCTCCGTGCCGACGCTGATGGTGCACGGCTACCACGACGTGCAGCTCCCGGTGCGGCAGATGCTCCGGATGGCCGGCGCCTACCCCGACGCGGTCGTGCGCATCCTGGACGCGGGCCACGAGCTGCCGCTGGAGAAGCCCGCCGAACTGACCCGGGCGCTCGACTCGTTTCTGACCGCGAAGGCGTAGGACGTGGGGTGCTTGAGGAAGTCTTTGCCCGTGGCCGGTTCCTGTCGCCACTGCCGCGGTAACAGGCCCGCGCGCGGATTTTGCTGAGGCAAAACACGGCTGAAACCATGGGCCGGCCGGGCCTGCCGTGTTGACGCCGCGTTGACTCCACCGGGTGCCTGACGGACGCTCGTCATATAGGTGCTCGATACAACTGGTTTGTCGGTCGGACCTCCGCCCACCGAGAAAGCCCAGGTGGGAGCGGATCTGCCGGCAAGCCGGAGGCAGGAGGTAGCGCATGTGCGGCATCACCGGATGGATCTCCTTCGACCGTGACCTGACGGCCGAGGCCACCACATTGCATGCGATGACCGAGACGATGGCCTGCCGGGGCCCGGACGACCGCGGCACCTGGACCGAGGGCCCCGCCGCCCTCGGACACCGCCGGCTCGCCATCATCGACCTCCCCGGCGGCCGCCAGCCGATGTCCCTGACCACCCCCGAGGGCACCGTCGCCCTGGTGTATTCCGGGGAGACCTACAACTTCACCGAGCTGCGCCGGGAACTGAGGGACCGCGGCCACCGGTTCACCACCGACTCCGACACCGAGGTCGTGCTGCACGGCTATCTGGAGTGGGGTGACGCGGTGGCCGAACGGCTCAACGGCATGTACGCGTTCGCCGTCTGGGACGGCCGGCGCGACAAGCTGGTGATGATCCGCGACCGCATGGGCATCAAGCCGTTCTACTGCTACCCGACCGCCGACGGCGTCCTGTTCGGCTCCGAGCCCAAGGCCATCCTCGCCAACCCGCTGGCCCGGCCCCGCGTCACGGCGGACGGTCTGCGCGAGCTGTTCGTCATGATCAAGACGCCGGGACACGCCGTCTGGGACGGCATGCGCGAGGTGGAGCCCGGCACCGTCGTCACCGTCGACCGCTCCGGCCTGTCCACCCGCGTGTACTGGCGCCTGGAGACCCGCCCGCACACCGACGACCGCGACACCACGATCGACACCGTGCGCTCGCTCCTCGACGACATCGTGCGCCGCCAGTTGGTCGCCGACGTGCCGCGCTGCACCCTGCTCTCCGGCGGGCTCGACTCCTCCGCCATGACCGCGATCGCCGCCCGGCAACTCGCCGAGCAGGGCGAGAAGGTGCGCAGCTTCGCCGTCGACTTCGTCGGCCAGACCGAGCACTTCGTCGCCGACGAACTGCGCGGCACCCCGGACACGCCCTTCGTGCACGACGTCGCCCGGCTCGCCGGCACCGACCACCAGGACATCGTGCTCGACTCCGACGCCCTCGCCGACCCCGCCGTGCGCGAGCAGGTGATCCGGGCCCGCGACCTGCCGTCCGGCCTCGGCGACATGGACACCTCACTGCTGCTGCTCTTCCGCGCCGTCCGGGAGAAGTCCACGGTGGCCCTCTCCGGCGAGTCCGCCGACGAGGTCTTCGGCGGCTACCTGCAGTTCTTCGACGAAGAGGCGCGCCGCGCCGACACCTTCCCCTGGCTGACCAACATGGGCCGGCACTTCGGCGAGGACGCCGACGTGCTGCGCGCCGACGTCACCAAGTCCCTGGACCTGGAAGGCTATGTCGCCGACGGATACCGCACCGCCGTCGCCGGCATCGACCGGCTGGACGGCGAGAGCGACTTCGAGTACCGGATGCGGCAGATCTGCCATCTGCACCTGACCCGCTTCGTGCGCATGCTGCTGGACCGCAAGGACCGGATGAGCATGGCCGTCGGCCTGGAGGTCCGGGTGCCGTTCTGCGACCACCGGCTGGTCGAGTACGTCTACAACACGCCCTGGGCCCTGAAGTCCTTCGACGGCCGGGAGAAGAGCCTGCTCCGGGAGGCGTCGGCGGACGTCCTGCCGCGCTCGGTGTACGACCGGGTGAAGAGCCCGTACCCGTCCACGCAGGACCCGCAGTACGCCCGCGCGCTGCAGGAACAGGTCAAGGAGGTGCTCGCCCGGCCCTCCCACCCCGTCTTCGACGTCGTCGACCGGGACCGGGTCCGCCGGGCTGCCGAGCGCACCGCGCCGGTCAGCACCCAGGCGGCCCGGCGCGGCCTGGAGCGCACCCTGGACCTCGCCCGGTGGCTGGACCTCTACTCGCCCGAGCTGGTGCTCGGCTGAGCCGCCCGCCCGGGCCGGTGCTCAGCCGAGGCCGATGGCCCGGTCCGCGGCCGCCGCCGACGGCTGCCACCACGTGGTCACCGGCTCCCAGACGAGCACCTGCCGCCCGGTGCCCAGCCGCGTGGCGGTGAAGGAGCGGCCCCAGTGCGCGGCCGACGCCGCCACCGTGACCGAGTCCACCCGGCGGGCCTCGGGGTCCGCCGGGTCGGCGATGGTCCGGACGTCGGCGTGGGCGGTGCCGCCCGCCGTGAGCCGGTAGCTGCCGGTGCCGCCCTGCGGCACGGGCAGCGCGGCCCCGTCCAGGCCCCCGAACGTCACCGTGGACACGCGGTCGACGACGCAGGCACGGGTGCCGCGATTGGTGACCTCGACCCGCAGCACGGTCGGGTGGCCGGGCGCGGCCTTGGCCCGCAGGGTCAGCGACTGCTCGGCACAGCGGACGGACCGGCCCTGGCCGGTGGCGGCCTGGCCGGGCGGCGCGCTCAGCAGCAGGGCCACCGCGGCGGCCGAGGCGGTGGGTACGGCGATGGCGGCGCGGATGCGCATGAGGATGTCCCCCTGTCGTGGACGTACGGAATACGGCGGCCGGGAGAGGCGCCTGCCCGGTGTGACGACCGGCACACCCCCGATTCTGCCCCGGTTCGCGGCTGCCGCCTGGTCGCGCCGCTTCCGTCACCGGCCGGTGGTGCGCGACGCCGTCAGTCGGCGCTGTTCGGGGCGACGCCCGCGGGCGGCGCGTCCGCGGGGCAGGAACTGCCGCTGGCGGGCAGTGTGCCGTAGAGCAGGAAGTCGTTGATCTTGCCGTGCACGCACGTGGAGGAGGAGTACCCGGTGTGGCCCTCGCCCTTGCTGTCGAGCACCACCGCCGACGGGCCGAGCCGGCGGGCGGTCTCCACGGTCCACCGGTACGGCGTCGCCGGGTCGCCGCGCGTGCCCACGAGCAGCATCTTCGCCGAGTGCACGTTCTTCACCCGGTCACGGATGAAGTCGGTCCCCACAGGGCGGCCGTAGCACATCAGCAGCTGGGTGAGCCGGTAGCGGCCGAAGACCGGCGAGGCCCGGTCGTACGCGGCCGTCAGGTCCTTCAGGTCCTTGGTGAGCTGTGCCGCGGCGGGCCGGTCGGGGTCGTCCGCGCAGTTGATCGCCATCAGCGCGGCCGCGAGGTTGTCCGCCGGGACGTCCTCGGTGTCGACCAGCCCGCCGTCCGTCCGGTGCCGGCCGCGGGGCAGGCCGACACCGCCCGTGGAGAAGGCCAGGACACGCCGGGCGTCACCGTCCTCGATCAGCGAGGCCAGCGCGCGTTGCAGCGAGGGCCACAGCTCCTTGCTGTACAGGCCCTGCCCGATGGCGCCCACCAGGTCCTGGCCGGAGAGCGAGCCGCCCAGGCCCGTGGGCACCGGGTTGTCGTCGAGCGAGCGCACCAGCCGGAGCACCTGGTCCCCGGCCGCGCGCCGGTCCTGCCCGAACGGACACCCGATGTCCGTCGCACACCAGTCCAGGAAATCGTCCAGTGCCGTCTGCTGTCCCTCGGCGCCCGCCATCCCCTGCTCGGCCAGCGACTCGGTCAGCGTGTCCACACCGTCGAGGACGACCCGGCCGACCTTGCCCGGGAACTGCGCCGCGTACACCGCGCCGAGCCGGGTGCCGTAGGAGAAGCCCAGGTAGTTGAGCTTGTCGTCGCCGAGCGCCTGGCGGATGACGTCCATGTCGCGGGAGGCGTTGATGGTGCCGATGTGGGGCAGCACCGAGCCGGAGTACCGGGCGCACTGGTCGGCGGCCTGTCGCAACTGCTTGAACAGTGCCTGCGGATGGCCGGCGTCGGCGGCCTTCCCCGCCGCGGTGGAGGCAGCGTCGCTGCCCTCGCCGCAGCTGACGGGGGAGGAGCGGCCGACGCCGCGCGGGTCGAAGGTGACGACGTCGTAGCCGTTGGTCAGGTCCATGAACTGTCTGCCGTCGGAGGCCAGCGCGGGGATGCCGGCCCCGCCCGGGCCGCCGAAGTTCAGCAGCACCGAGCCCCGTGACGTGCCGGTGGCGCGATAGCGGGCGAGCGCCACGTCCAGGGTGCCCGCGCGGGGTCTCGCGTAGTCGAGCGGAACGGTGACCTTCGCACACTGCAGGTCCTTGGGCATGTCCGGGCCCTCGCAGGCACCCCAGGCCGGCTGCTGCCGGTAGAACCGGGACAGGTCGGGCTGCGGCTGGTCGGCGGCAGCCGCGGGCAGCCCCGCTCCGAGCAGTGCCAGGGCGAGTGCCGAGGAACCCGCGCAGCGCCGCACGGTGGGCCGTGTGGACAGCATGGCCAGCATCGATCTGCCTCCCGGGGCGCCCGCCGCGGACCGGGGGACGGCGCCCTCGGATCACCATAGGCGGCCTCCGGACGGCCCGCCTGCGGGCGAGCGGAACGGCACCCGCCGTCGTATCCTGCGCACCCTCCGTGTCCTGTTGGTGATCATTCAGAGGCTTTACACGCAGTTCGATAACAGTGCCGCTCGATGGGGTGAAAGGCCGATTAGCCATAACTCGGATCGGTTCGTCGACGTTCTACGAGGGGCGGGTGAGTGCCCGCGACGAAGTCTGGAAGGCAGGGAACCTATGAGACGGGCTACCCGAAACGGTGTGATCGCCGTCGCCGCCGCGTCCGGCGCGATGGTTGTGGCGCTCCCGGTGTCCGCCGCCTTCGCGGCAGACGGGGCCGGCGCCGGCGGTACGGCGGCCGGCTCGCCCGGGCTGGTCTCCGGCAACGGCATCCAGCTCCCGGTGCACGTGCCGGTGAACCTCTGCGGCAACACGGTGAACGTGGTGGGGCTGCTCAACCCGGCGGCGGGCAACGCCTGCGCCAACAGCGGTGGGGCCAAGGCCGACGGCGCGGGGAAGAGCGGATCGGCGACGTCGGGCGGTGCGTCCGCCCACGGCGATGCCGCGGACTCGCCCGGGGTGATCTCGGGCAACGGCATCCAGCTCCCGGTCGACCTGCCGGTGAACGTCACCGGGAACAGCGTCAACGTGGTCGGCCTGGGAAATCCGGCCATCGGCAACCAGTCGGTCAACGGTCCCGGCGAGCGTCCCCAGGCCCCGCGCACCCCGGCCCCCAGGCCCCGGGTGCCGAAGCCCCCGGCCCACGCCCGGTCCCACGCCGGCCCGCGCGCCGTGCGCCCGGCGACGGCCGCGCTGGCCCACACGGGAGCCGACCTCACGGCCCCCGCCATCGCCGGCAGCGCCGCGCTGCTGGTGACGGGTGCGACCTTGTACCGCCGCTTCCGCCCGGGCCGCAACGGCTGAGCGGACCGCGCCCGGCCCCACCGGGCCTTGTCCCGGTGGGGCCGGACAGACCGGTCAGCCGCCCGGTTCTTCCGCCTTGGCGTCGAGGCGGATTGGTCAGCCCGCCCGGCTGCTGCGCCTTGGCGTCGAGGCGGGCCGGTCAGCCGCCCGGCTCCTTCTCTCTGGGGTTGACGTGGGCCGGTCAGCGGCCCGTCTCCTTCGCCCTGGCGTCGAGGCGGATCGGTCAGCCCGCCCGGCTCCTACGTTCTGGCGTCGAGGCGGGCGCCCGTAGCAGCAGCTCCGTCAGTGTGCCGTCACCGCACCCGATCCCCGTTCCGTGCGGTGAGGCGGGCCGCCGCACGGTGGCCATCGGCCGATCTCCCCATGGCGCGGCCCCCGTTGATCCGCAAGGATGCTGCGGGCGGCCCGGCCGAGGCCGTGCCGTACGACACCGACCCGACGGAAACGGAGCGCACCGATGACCTCTGCGGCCCCCCACGATCTCGTCCTCTCGCAGGCCACCCTCGCCGACTGGCCGGTGATCAGCGGGTGGGCGGCGGCGGAGGGCTGGAATCCCGGGCTGTCCGACGGGCCCGCGTTCTTCGCCCAGGATCCCGACGGGTTCTTCCTCGGCCGGATCGACGGGGAGCCGGTCTCGGCCATCTCCGTCGTCAATCACGGCCCCGACTACTCCTTCCTCGGCTGCTACCTGGTCCGCCCCGACCTGCGCGGCCACGGACACGGTCTCACCACCTGGAAGACCGCCCTGGCCCACGCGGGCAGCCGGACCGTCGGTCTGGACGGGGTCGTCGCCCAGCAGGACAACTACCGGCAGTCCGGCTTCCGGCTCGCCCACCGCACCGTCCGGTTCAGCGGCACCGCCCCCGAGAGCGGGACGCCCGCCGGTGTCCGCCCGGTCGGACCCGCCGACCTGGCCGCGCTCACCGCCTACGACAGCGCCTGCCACCCCGCCGACCGCCCCCGGTTCCTCGCCGAGTGGCTCACCGGACCCGGCCACCGTGCCGTCGTCCGCGAGGACGGCGGTCGTCTCACCGGTTACGGCGTGATCCGCCCCGGTCATGACACCCTGCGCATCGGCCCTCTCTTCGCGGACACCGCGGACGACGCCCGGTCGCTGTTCGCCGCGCTCACCGACGGCGTGGCCGGCCGCGAGGTCGCGATCGACGTGCCCGAGCCGAACGCGGCCGGTGTCGCCCTCGCCGAAGCGGCCGGCCTGCGCTCCTCGTTCGAGACCGCCCGCATGTACACCGGCCCGGTACGCGCGTACGCCGCGGAGCGGGTGTTCGGCGTCACCACACTCGAACTCGGCTGATCCTCGGGCGAGGTGAGGGCGGCACGCGTGGAAACGGCGGTGCGGTCCGTAGCTCGTCCGCCGTCCAGCGCCTCCACGCGGTGGCGCGGCCCACGCAGTTCGTCCCACCCCATCGGTCCGCCTGCGGGAACTGACTCAGCGCCGGGCCTGGACGCGGTCCAGTGCGGCCACCCCCACGGCCGCCAGGGCGATCTGGATGAACCACTCGATCCAGTCGGGACCGTCGGTGTCGGCGACGCCGAACCCGGCGGCTATCGCCGAGCCGAGCAGCGCGGCCACGACGCCGACGGCGATGGTCCACAGGACGCCGATGCGCTGCCGGCCGGGAACGACCAGCCGGCCCAGCACACCGATGACTACGCCGATGACGACGGCGCTGATGAAGCCTGAGATCTCCATGGCGTTCCCTCTTCGACGCTCCAGCCGGTGAACCCCGCTGCTGTGGAATCTGCCCGCAGCAGGCGGAGCCACTCCGCTCCGGTCGTGGCCACAAGCTCTGTTCACCTCACCTTCATGCCATGTACCTTTCAACCATTCGACGCGTGGAGGAAACCCTCAAGCGGGTTCTACGCGCGCAGACTTGGCGCCGCACCACCTCTTCCCCACCCCTGATGGAGGTTCGACGGATGCTCGGATCCAGGAGATACCGCCGCAGATTCACCACCGCCCTGGCCGGCTTCGGGCTACTGCTCACCGGATCAGCTCTCCAGGTCGGCTCCGGTGCTCCCGCCCACGCGGCGACCACGCACCGCGTCCTGTTCGACAACGCCCACGCCGAGACGGCGGGCAACGCCGACTGGATCATCTCCACCAGCCAGCCCGACCCCCTCGGCCAGGACTCCTCCCCGTCCGCCGAGACGGACTGGACCGGCGCCCTGTCCTCCTGGGGCGTGGCGTTGCAGAAGACCGGCGCATACAGCCTGAAGACCCTGCCGTCGGGCTCCGCTCTCGCCTACGGCGGCACGTCCGCAACCGACCTGTCGAACTTCGACACGCTGGTCCTGCCGGAGCCGAACACCCTGTTCACGGCCGCCGAGAAAACGGCGATCATGAACTTCGTGAAGAACGGCGGAGGTCTGTTCATGATCTCCGACCACACCGGCGCCGACCGCAACAACGACGGCGAGGACGCCGTCGAGATCTTCAACGACCTGATGACGAACAACAGCGTCGACTCCACCGACCCGTTCGGCTTCTCCGTCGACTCACTGAGCATCAGCTCCGACCACCCGTCCGCGATCGGCGACAGCACCGACCCGGTGCTGCACGGCTCCTTCGGCACGGTCACCAAGAGCCTGATCGCCAGCGGCACGACCGCCACCCTCAAGCCCGCCGACAACCCCGGGGTCAAGGGCCTGCTCTACCGCACCGGCTACTCCGGCAACACCGGCGCCTTCTTCGCCACCAGCACCTTCGGCAGCGGCCGGGTGGCCTTCTGGGGCGACAGCTCCCCGATCGACGACGGCACCGGCCAGTCCGGTAACACCCTCTACGACGGCTGGAACGACTCCGGCGCCACCGACGCGGCCCTCGCGCTGAACGCCACCGAGTGGCTGGCCGGCGCGAGCGGCAGCGGCGGGGGCGGCGGCACGACGTCCTGCACCGCCGCCCAGCTCCTGCGCGACAACGGCTTCGAATCCGGCAACGGCACCTGGAGCGCCACGAGCGGTGTCATCACCGACGCCCCCGGTGAGGCGGCCCGTTCCGGCTCGTACTACGCCTGGCTCGACGGCAACGGCACCGCCACCACCGACACGCTCTCCCAGTCGGTGACCGTCCCGCCGGGCTGTTCGGCCACGCTCAGCTTCTACCTGCACGTGGACACCGCCGAGACCACGACCACCACGGCCTACGACACCCTCAAGGTCCAGGTCCTCAGCGGCTCCGGCACGGTCCTCGGCACCCTGGCGACGTACTCCAACCTCAACGCGGCCGCCGGCTACACCAAGCGCGGCTTCGACCTCGGCGGCTACGCCGGACAGACCGTCACCCTGAAGTTCACCGGCACCGAGGGCTCTAAGTACCAGACCTCGTTCGTCGTGGACGACACCGCGCTCGACGTGAGCTGAGAGGTGTGAGCCGAGCGCGGTGAGCTCAAGAGGTGTGAGCCGAGCGCGGTGAGCAGGGAGCGGGCCGTCCGGGCCCGCTCCCGTGCCGTCAGGCCGCCGGCACCGTCCGCTCCGGCGTGTTCCAGCCGGAGACCCGCACGCTCGGAGCCGAGCCGCGCAGATCGGCCGTCCGGCTGGTGGCGGTCAGCGTCACCGACTCGCCCGGCCACAAGCTCACCTCGTTGTCCGACCAGCGCACCGGCAGCACGGGCTTTCCCTGGGCGTCCACGAGATGGACGTCCGTCAGCAGCGCCGGAGTCTTCTCGCTCCCGGTGTGGCGCAGGGTCACCGTCGTGGTCGACGTGCCGCCGGACGAGGTCGTGACCGCCGTCGCCGACACCGGCGCCGGTGCCATCGACGCGAGCCCCTTGAGGTCGGCGTAGCTCGTCGTGGGCGTGTAGTACCAGGTGGTGCCGTTCCAGTCGAGCGTGTCGGGAGCGGTGGAGAGCCAGTACACGTTGCGGCTCACCTCCTCGCCGGCCGCGTCCGTCAGCACCAGCCGGAGCAGGTACGTGCGTGCCGACCCGCTCACCGAGGACGGCAGGGTGAGCACCGAGCCGTGGGCGCCGTTGCCCGCGACCGCCGTCCCGGTGACGGTCCTGTCGTACTTCTGCGTGCCGTCGGGGTCGAACACCGTGGCCCGCACGCTGAGGCCCTGGGCGCGTTCGGGCCGGTTGTTCACCACGACGACCGAGTGGTTGTCGTAGGAGTACTGGACGTGCAGCGGCTCGTTCGCCTTCTTGGCGCCGAAGTAGGAGCCGTTCTGGTCCAGGTAACGGTCCGTCAGCTGCCAGTGCAGGGAGGTCCAGCCGCTGTTGAACATCCAGTGGATCACCCCGGTGGCGGGCTGGTCCGCGTCGGTCGCGTTGCGTCCGTACGCCTCGAACTGGGCCCGCACGTTCTCGTACTGCGCCAGCTGGGCCTTGCGCACGTAGTCGGTGAGGCTCGTCGGGGCGCCGTAGCGGCCGGCGAGGGCCTTGTCGTAGATCTTGAGCGTGCCGAAGGTGGAGGAGGGGGAGCGGTGGTACTGCTTCGCGTCGGGGTTCTTCCAGAGGGTGTCCAGTTCGGCAGGGGTCATCATCCGGCGCAGGCTGTCGAGGGTGGGGATGCTCGGGCCCGCGCTGGTCTCGGAGTTGAAACCGGTGGCCCCGCCTTCGCGCTTGGCGTACCAGTAGCCGGGCGGCACCCAGTCATAGGGGCCCGTCATCTTCATGCCCGACCTGCCGAGCTGCGGGGAGGCGGCGTCGGACGCGGCGGGCACCACGGGAGCGGGCCAGTCGGCCGCCCTCAGGGCGTCCAGGTAGCCCTTCTCGATCGTCGCGTCGGGGGCGGAGTCGCTGCCGATCAGGAAGGACAGCACGCTCGGGTGGTCGCGCAGCCGGGCGGCCTCGGCGGCCATGGACGCCTTCGCCACGGCATGGTCGGCGTCGTCCCACTTCTCGCCGGACCCGCTGGGATTGACCTCGCCCTCCCACTTGTCGCAGCACTCCCAGCCCGGCAGGGTGAGCACGCCGTGGCGGTCGGCCAGGTCGAAGAACTCGTCCGGCTCCAGGTGGCCTTCCAGGCGGATGGTGTTCAGGCCCAGGTCGACGGCGTAGCTCAGGCGGTCCTCGGCGTAGGCGCGGTCCCAGCGCAGGAACTCGTCCGGGGACCAGCCGCCGCCCTTGATCAGCAGGTCGCGGCCGTTGATCCGGTACTGGCGGGCGCCGTCGGAGTTCAGCGGGGCCCGCACGTCCCGGATGCCGAAGGTCTCGTGCGCGGTGTCCGAGACCGCGCCGGCGACGGTGGCGGTGAGGTCGAGGTCGTACAGCGGCTGCCCGCCCATCCCGGCTGGCCACCACACCCTCGGCTCCGTGAGGTGCAGGCCGGGGGCGTCGGCGGGGGAGAAGGTGACGGTCCTGGTCTCGTGGGCGCCGAGCGACACCGTCTTGCGGAACTCGGTTCCGCCGATGCTGCCGCCGACGGCCGCCGTGACCGCCGTGCCCGTGTCGTTGCGGGCCTGAGCCTTCACCGTCAGGTCGGCGGTGGCGAGCGAGGGCACGGCCAGTTCGGTCGTCACGTGCGCGTCGCGCAGCGTGACCGGACCGGACCTGCGGACCAGGACGTCACGGACGATGCCCATGTTCCGGTCGGCCGGCGGCTGGAGCCAGTCGAGCCAGCCCATGGTCAGGTCCTTGTCGGGGTCGTTGGGCCGGACCCGGAAGGCGACCGTGTTCGTGCCGGGGCGGACCAGGGAGGTGAGGTCCAGTTCGTGGTGGGTGTAGGCGCCCCTGACGTCCGTGGCCGAGGCCAGCTGCCGGCCGTTGACGTAGACGTCGGCCGCCGAGACGACCCCGCTGAAGTCGAGGAAGGTGCGCCGAGCGGTGTCCTCGACGGTGAAGTCGGAGCGGTACCACCAGGGCACCTCGAAGTCGGCCCGCCGGATGCTCTGCTGGTTGGTGGAGTAGAACGGGTCGGCGTAGACGCCGTCGGCGAGGAGAGCGGCGAGGACGGTCGAACGCGGGCCCGCCGGATGCCAGCCGGACGCCGGGTAGCCGGGGGAGGAGACCGTGGTGGCGGAGTCGCTCACCCGGGCCGTGGACTGGACGGCGAAGCCGGAGAGCGGGGTGCTCGACCCGGCGGCGTCCGAGACGCGGGTGGTCTTGAAGTGCCCGTGCGGCGCGGTCGGCGGCCGGTCCTCGACCCAGGCGCCGGAGGTCAGCGTGGCGAGCAGCCCGAGGACGACGGTCGTGGTGGTGTACCGGCGGGCGGGAGCGGGGCGAGGGAACACGAGGGTCTCCAGGCTGGTAAAGTTAGGAAACTTTACTAATCCGGTTTCACGCTAGGGTCCGCCGGAAGGCGTGTCAACGACCGTGGCCGTGACCGGGGCGGCGACGGTCAGCTTCCGGCCGTGCGGCGCTCGAACACCAGATCCCGGGCCGTGTCCAGCGCGGTGGCCAGCGCGCCCAGCAGAACGGCGTCCTCGCCGAGCCGGCTCGGCGCGATCCGGGGGCGCAGCGGGGTGAGTGCGCGCACACGCTCCCGCACCGGCCGCAGCAGCAGGTCGACGCTGTGGCCGACACCGCCGCCGAGCACCACGAGGTCGGGGTCCAGCACGGCGGCGGCAGCCGCCACGGTGTGCGCGATCCGCTCGCCCTCCAGCTCCACGGCCCGCACGGCGTCCGGATGGCCCTGCCGGGCCGCGTCGAACACGGCCTTCGCCGTGAGCTGCCCGCGCATCCCGAACTCCC
The DNA here is from genome assembly GCF_044546845.1 of Streptomyces sp. NPDC053076. NCBI lineage: Bacteria > Bacillati > Actinomycetota > Actinomycetes > Kitasatosporales > Streptomycetaceae > Streptomyces > Streptomyces sp. NPDC053076. Next base: position 75,238 of record NZ_JBITZL010000003.1, read on the forward strand.
GGGCCGCTTCCACCACGGCGACCCCCGACACCGCGTCCTCCAGCCGCTCCGGCTTGTGCCGGCCGTGCCACGGCAGGAAGCCGATCTCCCCGGCCAGCCCGTGCGCGCCCGTGAACAGCCGTCCCTCGCTGACGATCCCCATCCCGAGGCCGGTGCCGATCATGATGTACGCGAAGAGCCGGCTGCCCGCGCCGACGCCGAAGGCGTGCTCGCCGAGCGCCGCCAGGTTGGCGTCGTTGTGCACCTCCAGCGGCACGCCCAGTTCCGTGCGTATGCGGTCCACGAGCCCGGGCCGCCCCCAGCCGGGCAGATGCATCGCGTACCGCACCCGCCGCCGCTCCTCGTCGTACACCCCCGGCGTGCCGATCACCCCGTGCACCACCTCCGCCGGGTCCGTGCCCGAGTTCGCCATGACCTGGCGGGCGGTGGTCACGACCAGGTCGGTCAGGGCGGCGGAGGCGCGGGCGCGGTTGCGCACGTCGGCCCGGGCGACGAGCGTGCCGTCCAGGTCGGCCACTGCCACCCGCAGCCAGCTCCGGCCGATGTCCACGCCGAGCGCGTACCCGGCGGCCGGATCGGGGGCGTAGAGCACGGCGGTGCGCCCGCGCTCCGGGGCGTGCGTGCCGACCTCGTGCACCAGGCCGGCCGCCGCCAGCGAGGCCAGCGCGCTGGAGACCGTCGGCTTGGACAGGCCCGTCTCGCGTGCCAGTTGGGCGCGCGAGGCGGCACCGAGGTCGCGCAGCCGGTCCAGAAGCAGCCGCTCGTTGGTGCTGCGCAGGCGTCGGCGGCTCCAGGGCTGTTCCTGCTGCTCTACGGCATCGCTGGCGGGCATCCCACCATTCTCGTGCATTCCTGACGCGTACTTGACGCCTCTAGTAAGGATCCTTAACTTTATCGGCCACGTCGGCCCCGCCGGGTGCCGCGGAGCGTCGCGTCAGGAGTCCCCATGTCCGGTAGCCCGCCACCCACGGGTGGCTTCGTCCGCCGCGTCGGCCTGTTCCAGGCCACGGCGATCAACATGAGCCAGATGTGCGGCATCGGCCCGTTCGTGACGATCCCGCTGATGGTCGCCGCGTTCGGCGGGCCGCAGGCGGTCATCGGGTTCGTCGCGGGCGCCGTCCTGGCCCTGTGCGACGGGCTGGTCTGGGCGGAACTGGGCGCGGCCATGCCCGGGTCCGGCGGCAGCTACGTCTATCTGCGCCAGGCGTTCCAGTACCGCACCGGCCGCCTGATGCCGTTCTTGTTCGTGTGGACGGCGATGCTCTTCATCCCGCTGATCATGTCCACGGGCGTGGTCGGATTCGTTCAGTACCTGGGCTATCTCGCGCCCGGCCTGGGTCAGACCTCCGGCGACCTGATCGGCCTCGGTGTCATCGCCCTGGTGGTGCTCCTCCTGTGGCGCGGTATCGAGCACATCGCCCGGATCAGCGCGGTGATGTGGGCCGTGATGATCGCCTCCGTGCTGCTGGTGATCGCCGCCGCGGCCGGCGACTTCAGCCCCCACCTGGCCTTCACCTATCCGGCGCACGCCTTCGACCTGACGAGCGACCACTTCTGGCTGGGCTTCGCCGGGGGCCTGACCATCGGCATCTACGACTATCTCGGCTACAACACGACCGCCTACATGGGCGCCGAGATCAAGGACCCCGGCCGTACGCTCCCGCGCTCCATCATCGTGTCGATCCTCGGCATCATGGCGATCTACCTGCTGCTCCAGATCGGCACCCTCGGCGTCGTCGACTGGCACCGGATGACCGACCCGGGGGACATCGCCTCCACCTCGGTGGCCTCGGCGGTGCTGGAGGAGACCTGGGGCGAGGGCGCGGCCGACACGGTGACCGTGCTGATCCTGATCACCGCGTTCGCCTCCGTCTTCACCGGCCTCCTCGGCGGCTCCCGGGTGCCCTACGACGCCGCCCGCGACCGGGTCTTCTTCCGCCCGTACGCGAAACTGCACCCGCAGCACCGCTTCCCGGTGCTCGGCCTCGCCACCATGGCCGTGATCACCGCCGTGGGCTTCCTGATCGGCCGCCACACCGACCTGGCGACCCTGATCCAGTTGCTCACCACGGTGATGGTCGTCGTCCAGGCCCTGGCCCAGATCGTCGCGCTGACCGTCCTGCGCGGACGCCGGCCGACGCTGGCCCGCCCGTACCGGATGTGGCTCTATCCGCTGCCGAGCATCGTCGCCTTCACCGGCTGGTGCGTGATCTACGGGTACGCCGACAAGAACTCGCCGGGCCGGCATCCCATCGAGTGGTCCCTGGCCTGGCTGGCCCTCGGCTGCGCGGCCTTCCTGGTCTGGGCGCGGCTGGAGAAGGTGTGGCCGTACGGGCCGAAGGAGATCAGCGAGGAGTACGGCGCGAGCGCGACGCCCCTCGAAGCCGGCTCGCGAGTACCGCGCCCTTGACATGAGCTCGCGAGGACAGCAGACCCGTGGAAAGGAGCTGCCGTCCCGCTGAGCGGTGGCGGACAAGCGTGGGCCGGTCCGCCCGGGCGAACCGGCCGCGCTGTTCGTTCCTTCCTTTCCTCGGTCTCCTCTTCTACGGCCTGGGGGCGGTCTTCGCCGCGGTACCGGCGCAGATCAGTCCGAGAATGAGGGCCAAAGCGCCGATGACGACGTTGTTGACGATGACGCCCGCGTCGGGGCCGCGCCCCACGATCCACGGGGCGATGATCATCCAGATGCCCATGGCGCACATGGCCCAGCTGAGGCCGTACATCCGCTCGGGTGCCCGCGTGAATCCGAGAGCCAGCAGGGCTATCGCTACGCCCATGATCAGGTTGTGGGTCATCAGCGAGGGCTGGTTCCCCGTGTAGTGCAGGATCCACGGGGAGGCGGCACAGTACAGGCCGAGCAGGAACACCGGCCCGTCCACGAGTGCCACATCACGACCGCCGAGCACACGGGAGTAGCGATCCCGCATTTCGGAGACATCGGGGTGGCTGGAGATGTCACCCCTGTGCAGGTTGGCCATTCGTCGTCTCCTTTGGCTCTGCAAGTCAGACCGCATCTGTTCGGTGTGCGGTGAGCGCCGCATAGTCCATTTTGCTCTTATTTCTTCCTTATGTGTAGAGCTGGTCCGTCCCGGTCCGCTGTCCCAGGTCGCGGCGCAGCTGGCGCAGGCCCCGGCGCGCATGGCTCTTGACCGTGCCCAGTGGCCATCCCGTGCGCTGCGCGATCTGGGTCTGGGTGAGGTCCTCGTAGTAGGCCAGGCACAGCACGCGCCGCTGGGGTGCGGGGAGCCGGGCCAGCGCGTGCCGCAGGAGGACACGGTCCAGCGCTGTCTCGGGCCGGCCGGCGGCGGACTCGTCCGGCGGCAGGGCCGCACCGGCGGCCGCGACCAGCTCTCCACGGCGTGTCCGCGCCGACAGGGCGTCCGCGATCCTGCGGCGGGTGATACCGGCGATCCATCCCGCCACCGTCCCGCGCTCGGGCCGGTAACCGCCGCATCCGCGCCAGACGCCGAGGAACACCTGCTGGGTGACGTCCTCGGCCTCGCTGGCGTCGCCCAGCGTGCGCCACGCCAGCGTGTGCACCATGCGTGACCAACGGCGGTGGACGGCGGCGAGACAGGCGTCGTCACCGGCCGCCAGTCCCCGCATGAGGTGCTCGTCGGTGAGCGGCTCCGCGGCGATGGGCCACGGGGACATGCCGGAGGGCGGGACGGCCGGGGTCGCGGTGCCGGAGGCGACGGCGGTGGGGTGCGGGCTCATGGCGACGGCTCCTTCACGTCGGACGTGCCGGACGGGACGTGCCGGGTGTCGTCCCGACCACCTCGATCGTGTGAGCCGGTGCGGTGACGCGACAACTCGCATCGCTTCTGCGTCGTATCGTCGTCGTATGGACACGGGTGATGCCGTGGGACCGTCCGGACCCGGTGCCACCGAGCCGGCGCTGACGACCGGAGCGCTGGCCCGCCGGCTCGGCGTCTCGCCCACCACCCTCCGTTCCTGGGACCGCCGTTACGGCATCGGCCCCGCCGCACGCACCGGCGGCCGGCACCGGCGCTGGGCGCCCGAGGACGTGACGATGCTGGAGAGGATGTGCCGGCTGACCGCGTCCGGGGTGCCGCCCGCCGAGGCCGCCCGGACCGCGCGCGAGCGCGCCTACCCGCCCGCTGCGGCGCGTCCGCCCGAGACGGCACCCGCACCGAGAACACAGGCCGACACCCTCGGACAGACGGACGTCCTCGGCTCGGCGGACGTCCCGGGACAGGCGGACGTCGTCGGGTCGTCCGGCGTCGTCGGGTCGGGCGGCGGCCCCGGGCAGGCCGGCGTCGTCGGACCGTTCCCCGGTGATGTCCGGCAGGAGGGCCGGGGGCTGTCCCGCGCGGCGGTCCGGCTCGACGCCGTGGCACTCGAGGAGCGGTTGGAAGCCGTCCTGACCCGCTACGGCCTCGTGACCGCCTGGCAGGAGGTGATGGCACCGACCCTGCACGCCGTGGGCCGCAAGTGGGCCTCCTCCGGGGACCGGTACGTCGAGGTGGAGCACCTGCTGTCCTGGCACGTGTCCACCACCCTGCGCCGGCACACCCGGCAGCCCGCGGCGCCCTCCGGGGCCACGGGAGCCGGGCCCGTGCTGCTGGCCTGCGTCCCCGGTGAGCAGCACACCCTGCCGCTGGAGGCGCTCAACGCCGCCCTGAGCCGGCTCGGGGTCCCGGCGCGGATGTTCGGCGCCGCGGTTCCGGCGGAGGCGCTCCTGGCGGCGGTACGGCGACTGGGTCCGGCCGCCGTGGTGCTGTGGGCGCAGGCCCGCTCCACCGCGAGCCTGCCGCTGGCCGAACACGTCATCGCCATGGAGTGGGGCGTCAAGGGAGCCCGCGCGCGGCCGCTGATGGTGCTCGGCGGCCCCGGCTGGTCCGGCCGGCCCACCCGCGGCATGCTGCGTCCGGCCTCCCTGTCCGAGGCCCTCGACATCCTGGCGTCCACCCACCGCGCCGCACCGCCCGGCGAGCCATCCTGACGAGGCCGGGCCCGCTCAGCCGCGGTCGCGGGCCCGTTTGAACCGGGCCAGTCCGTCGGCGAGCCCGACGATCGGGTCCGGATACGCGTCGATACGCGCCCGGTCCGGTCCCCGCAGCTTCCACGGCTCGTGGACCGCCGCCCCCGGGAGCTGCGCCAGCTCCGGCACCCAGCGCCGGACGTACCCGCCGTCGGGGTCGTGCCGCTTGCCCTGGGTGACAGGGTTGAGAACCCGGTTGGGACGGGTGTCCGTGCCGGTGCCCGCGACCCACTGCCAGTTCAGCTGGTTGTTGGCCAGGTCCCCGTCGACCAGCAGCTCCAGGAAGTGCCGGGCCCCGATCCGCCAGTCGACGTACAGCGTCTTGGCCAGGAAGCTCGCCGTGAGCAGGCGGGCCCGGTTGTGCACCCACCCCTCGTGCAGGAGCTGGCGCATCGCCGCGTCCACCACCGGATAGCCGGTACGGCCCTCCCGCCACGCCTCGATGTCGTTGCGGGCCGTGCGCTCGGACCGCCAGCGGTCGTGTCTGGGGCGGTAGTCGGCATGTGCCGCGGTGGGCCGGGCCGCCAGCACCTGACGGTGGAAGTCCCGCCAGGCGACCTGCCGTACGAACGCCTCCGCTCCCGGACCGCCCACCAGCCGCGCCCGGTGGACCAGCTCGACCGGCGACAGCGTGCCGAAGTGCAGGTGGGGCGAGAGCCGGGAGGTGGCGTCGCCGGCCAGGTCGTCGTGCCGGTCCTCATAGGCGGCGAGGCCGCAGCGGAACCAGGCGGTGAGCCGCTGCCGGCCCGCCCTCTCGCCCCCCTCGGCCAGCCCCGGCGAGACCTCCGGCACCGCGGCCCGGGACGGCAGTTCCTCGGACCCGACGCCCGGCGGGACACGCACCGAGCGGGGCGCCGCGAGAACGTCCCGCAGCCGCTGCCCCGTCCACTGCCGGAAGTACGGCGTGAACACGGCGAAGTGGTCCGAGGAGGCCGGGGTCACCTCGCCGGGTCCCACCGCGGTGGTCACCGAGTCGTGGACGTACAGCCGCCGCCCCTCGGCCTCCAGGGCGCGCCGCAGCCGCCGCTCCCGCCGGTGGGCATAGGCGCTCGCGTCGGCCGCCATGTGCACCTCGTCGGCGTCCGCCTCGGCGGCCACCTTGCAGACCTCGTCCACGACGTCGCCGGAGCGCACCACCAGATGCCCGCCGCGCTCGCGCAGCCCGGCGTCCAGGTCCCGCAGGCAGTCGGCGAGGAACGCCAGCCGGTTGGGCACCGCGAAGCCCGCGGCGGCCACCGCCCGGTCGCGGACGAAGAGGGGGACGACCTGCCGGCGGCCCTCCAGCGCGGCCCGCAGGGGCGGATGGTCGTGCAGACGCAGATCGGCGGTGAACAGGACGACCGAGACGGACATGACGTGGCTCCGGGACGAGGGTACGGACGCTGAGCACTTCCGGCGTGACGGGCCCGTCGGATGCGCGCCTCGGCGGGCGGATGGTCAGCGGCCCGGGACGGAGGCGCCCGGGCGGGCGGGCCTTCGCGGAGGGCCGGGTCGGTGGATGCGTGCGGGCGATTTCGGTGGGGGTGGGGGGTGGGGGACTGGGTGCTGCGGGTGTTTTCGGCGGGGCCTGGTGTGGTGAGTGGGTGGCTGGGTGGGTGTTTTCGGCGGGGCCTGGTGTGGTGGGTTTCGGGCGGGGGGTCCGGTGGACGTGGGGCTCAGTGGGCGGGTCCGGGTGCCTGACGGGTTGCCGCTCGCGCGATGTTGCGGGCCATGCCGCCGAAGACCACGGCGTGGAAGGGTGACACGCCCCACCAGTAGGCGTGGCCGAGCAGCCCGTGCGGATGGAACAGGGCCCGCTGGCGGTACCGGCTGCGGCCGTCGCCGTCCGGCTCGGCGTACATCTCCAGCCAGGCCAGTCCGGGCAGCCGCATCTCCGCCCGCAGCCGCAGCAGGTGACCGGGTTCGATCTCCTCCACCCGCCAGAAGTCCAGGGAGTCGCCCACCCGCAGCCGCTCGGCGTCCCGGCGGCCCCGGCGCAGGCCGACACCGCCGACCAGCCGGTCCAGCCAGCCGCGCAGACTCCAGGCGAGCGGGAAGGAGTACCAGCCGTGCTCCCCGCCCACGCCCTCGATCACCCGCCACAGCGCGGACACCGGGGCGTCCACCACCGCCTCGCGCCGGTCGGTGTACAGGCTGCCGCCGGCCCAGTCGGGGTCGGTGGGCAACGGCTCGCTGGAGGCGCCGGGCACCGCCGCGGACGACCAGCGCGTCGCCACCGCCGCCTCGCGCACCCGGCGCAGGGCCAGCCGCACCGCCTCGTCGAAACCGAGCGGGTGGCCCGGCGGGTCCGGCACATACCCGGCGATGTCGTGCTCGTGACAGACCACCTCATGGCGCAGCGACTCCGTCAACGGCCGCGCGATGGACGCCGGTACGGGCGTGACGAGCCCCACCCAGTGGCTGGAGAGGCCCGGCGTCAGGACCGGCACGGGCACGATCAGCCGCCGGGGGAGCCCCGCGACGTGCGCGTACCGGTTCATCATGTCCCGGTAGGTCAGGATGTCCGGTCCGCCGACGTCGAAGGCTCGGTTGACGTCCTCCGGCAGCCGCGCGCTGCCGACGAGGAGGCGCAGGACGTCCCGGACGGCGATGGGCTGGATCCGGGTACGCACCCAGCTCGGCGTGACCATCACCGGCAGCCGCTCCGTGAGGTACCGCAGCATCTCGAAGGACACCGAGCCCGACCCGATGATGACGGCGGCCCGCAGCACGGCGGTCGGCACACCCGAGGCCAGCAGGATGCGGCCGACTTCCGCCCGGGACCTCAGATGCGGCGAGAGCCGGTCCTCGGGCACCCCGGCCGGCGCGAGACCGCCGAGGTACACGATGCGGCGCACACCGGCCGCCTTCGCCTGCTCCCCGAAGACATGGGCCGCGCGCCGGTCCGTCTCCTCGAAGTCCCCGCCACTGCCGAGCGCGTGCACCAGGTAGTACGCCACGTCGACGTCCCGCATCGCGGCGGCGACCGAGTCGGCGTCGGTGACGTCGCCCCGCACCACCTCCGTCTGCCCTGCCCAGGGATGGTCGCGGAGTTTGCCGGGGGAGCGGGCCAGGCAGCGCACCCGGTGCCCGGCGGCCAGCAGCTCGGGCACCAGCCGGCCCCCGATATATCCCGTGGCACCGGTCACCAGGCAGCGGAGCCCGTCCGCCGAGTCGTCGTGGTTCATCGCAGACAGGCCCTTCGCGTCGGTGACCCCCCGAGAGGACTTCCCGCCGGGACGGGCCCGCGGATGCGCTCCTCACCGGAACGGCGGAAGGACGTGTGCCGGGAGTGGGGACATGTCTGCGCTGATCGGGGGCAACCGGACCTGCACAACACGTACATTCCGTCCGGGTCCGCGACGCAGGAGGTGGCCGCCGTCATGAGTGCGAAGGTGTTGGAGCGTTTCCCCGCCGGGGCTCCGCGAGGATCTTGGCCGGCAGAGGAGTACGCGGCGGCCCGACGTGCCGCGGGGGAACCGGCGACCGTGGTGATGGACCTGAAGTCGGACGCGTTCCTCGTCGTGGTCGAGGGGCAGGAGGAGGACGGCCGCGCCTGAGCCCGGCCACTCCACCCGCGCCGGTCCGGCCCGGGGTGATCGACGGGAACGGGGCCGGGAGGGGCCGCCCCTCGCCGGCCCGGGCCGGAACGTCCGTGCAAGGCTTCCTGCCACGGCTTTCTGTCACGCCTTCGTGAAATCCGCTGGTCCTCGGCAGGAGCGACCGGCTCTTCCTTGACGGCCGTCACCGGCCGCTGCCACGATCAACGGCATGACGAAGCGACGGGAACTCACGCGGCGACGCCATGTCGACCTCGCACGCGTCTCCAGCGCCTCCTGTCGCCCGGCGGCTTGATCCGCCGTATTCCCCCTTCTCCCCGGGCCTCCGCCACGGCGTGAATTTCCTGCCTTTCCGCCACGGACGCAGCGTGCCCGCGGCATCCGTGCGATGCGCTGACGACGCCGAGGCCCCGGCAGCGACCGCCGCGCCGCGCCGCGCCCGCCATCGCCGAGGCGCCGGCCGCGGGTGTCCTGTTTCACCACGTGATCGGAGACCTCGTGTCCCTCACCTTCCACTGGTTCCTGCCCACCAACGGCGACAGCCGCCATGTCGTCGGCGGCGGCCACGGCACCCCGGCGACCGCCTCCGGCCGGGACCGGCCGCCGACGGTCGCCTATCTGAGCCAGATCGCCCGCGCCGCCGAGGACCTGGGCTTCGTCGGCGCGCTCACCCCGACCGGCGCCTGGTGCGAGGACGCGTGGCTGACCACCGCCATGGTCAGCCAGCACTCCGAACGACTGAAGTTTCTGGTCGCCTTCCGGCCCGGCTTCGTCTCGCCGACGCTCGCCGCCCAGATGGCGTCCACCTTCCAGCGGCACAGCGGCGGCCGGTTGCTGCTCAACGTCGTCACCGGCGGCGAGAGTGCCGAGCAGCGGGCCTACGGCGACTTCCTCGACAAGACCGCCCGGTACCGCCGTACCGGTGAATTCCTGCACATCGTGCGGGAGTTGTGGGAGGGCAAGAGTGTCGACCTGCACGGGGAGCAACTGCGGGTCGAGGAGGCGCGGCTCGGCCGGCTGCCCGAGCCGGTCCCCGAGGTGTACTTCGGCGGCTCCTCGCCGGCCGCCGGCCAGGTCGCGGCCCGGTACGCCGATGTCTACCTCACCTGGGGCGAACCGCCCGCGCAGGTGGCCGAGAAGATCGCCTGGATCCGTGGGCTCGCCGCGGCGCACGGTCGTACCCTGCGGTTCGGGATCCGGCTGCACGTCATCACCCGGGACACCGCGGCGCAGGCGTGGGCGGAGGCGGACCGGCTCCTCGACGGTTTCGACCCGGAGACCGTGCGCTCCGTACAGGCGGGCCTCGCCCGCAGCGAGTCGGAGGGCCAGCAGCGCATGCTCGCGCTGCACGGCGGCGGCCGGGAGGGCCTGGAGATCCACCCGAATCTGTGGGCCGGCATCGGCCTGGTGCGCGGTGGTGCCGGCACGGCCCTGGTCGGCAGCCACGACGAGGTCGCCGACCGCATCGTGGAGTACCACGCCCTCGGTATCGACGAGTTCGTGCTCTCCGGTTATCCGCACCTGGAGGAGGCCTACTGGTTCGGCGAGGGCGTCCTGCCCCGGCTCGCCGAACGGGGACTGTGGGCGCATCCCGGCCGGGCCACGGTCCCTGCCTCCGTCCGGGTGCCGTTCGCGAGCTGAGCGCCCCCGTTGCCGGCGGGCCGCCCGTTCACCCGGAGAGAGCGGATCGAAGTCGCCGGGCCGTCAGCTGGAGCCTGCCGGCCGCTCGGGAGCTGCCCGACGCCGAGGAAGCCGTCATGGCGCCGAGAAAGCCCGTCATGGTGCCGAGGTAGCCCTCATGGTGCCGAGGAAGGCGTCATGCCGAGGGAAGCCTTCACGGTGAGCCGGGGGAAGCCGTCACGGTGCCGAGGAAGCCGTCACGGTGCCGCGCCTGGTCCACTTCGCGCCGCGGCCCGGCTCGTCGGTGGCCGTCGCGGCGACACCGTGGGCGAGGCGGTGGCGGGCGCGGACGACGAGCGGATGCGGGGGGCGAGCCGTGCGGAAGATCCTCCCGGAGATTTTTCCCGCGATCGCGGCGCGCGGTGTCGGACCGGGGCGGGTTCGTTCGTGTAGGAGGTGACACAGAGCCCTGCCCGGGCCCGACGCCTTGGAGGACGTCATGAAGCACTACCTGCTCAGCGTGGTCCAGCCTGCCGACGGCACACCGCCCGACCCCGAAGCCCTCGCCGAGATCATGCGCGACGTCGAGGCATTCAACGACGAACTGCGTGCCGCCGGCGCCTGGGTCTTCGCGGGCGGCCTGCACGGCCCGGAGACCGCCACCCTGCTCCGCCCCCGGGACGGCGACGTCCTCGTCAGCGACGGCCCCTTCGCCGAGGGCAAGGAGTACCTGGGCGGCCTGTGCCTCATCCGGGCCGCCGACCTGGACGAGGCCCTGGCCTGGGGACGCAAGGCCGCCCTGGCCACCACCCTGCCCATCGAGGTGCGGCCCTTCGTGGACCAGCACTGACGGCGGATCGGCACCGACGGCCGGGGCTCCCGACATCGAGGCCGTCTTCGGGGCCGAGTACGGCCGCGCGGTCTTGGGCCTCGTCCGCTTCCTCAGCGACATCGACCTCGCCGAGGAAGTGGTCCAGGACGCCTTCGCCACTGCCGTGACCAGGTGGCCGGAGACCGGCGTGCCGCCGAGCCCGGCCGGGTGGATCGTCACGACCGCCCGCGACCGGGCGGTCGACCGGCTGCGCCGGGAGTCCTCCCGGGACTCGCGGCACGCCGAGGCGGCCCGGCTCCACGTCCCCGACGCACAGCCCGAGGAGGGCCGCGTGCGCGACGACCGGCTCCGGCTGATCTTCACCTGCTGGCGCCCCGCGCTCGCCCCGCAGGCCCGGGTCGCGCGACGGGTGCGGGAGGCCCGCACCCGGACGTGACCTTCGACACCCCGGGGTGGGCACGGAATGAACTTGAGGACATGAAAGGTTGGCCTATACATCTGACCTTCCGTCGTCCGGGCGAACCGGCCCGGGCACCACCAGCGAGGCACCCGTGAACCAGTCTCTGCCCGAGCAGCCCGCCGACCTCGTCGCCCGGCTGCGCGCCGCCTTCGGTACCGGCCGCACCAAGTCCGTCGAGTGGCGCACCGGCCAACTGGGCCGGCTGCGCGCGATGCTCACGGAACGCGGCCCCGACCTCGCCGCCGCTCTCCACGCCGACCTCGGCAAGAGCGGTACCGAGGCGTTCCGCACGGAGATCGACTTCACCGTCCGCGAGATCGACCACACCCTGGAGCACCTGTCGGACTGGCTGCGCCCCGAGCCCGCGCCGGTCCCGGCACACCTCGGCGCCGACGCCACGGCCTGGACGCAGTACGACCCCCTGGGTGTCGTCCTGGTCATCGCCCCCTGGAACTACCCGGCGCAGCTCCTGCTCGCCCCCATGGTCGGCGCGCTGGCCGCGGGCAACGCGGTCGTCGCCAAGCCGAGCGAGCTGGCCCCGGCCACCTCGGCCGCGCTGGCCGAGCTGATACCGGCCTACCTGGACACCGAGGCGGTCGCCGTCGTGGAGGGCGGTGTCCCGGAGACCACGGCCCTGCTGGCCGAGCGCTTCGACCACATCTTCTACACCGGGAACGGCACCGTCGGCCGTGTCGTCATGCGGGCCGCCGCCGAGCACCTCACCCCGGTCACCCTCGAACTGGGCGGCAAGTCCCCGGTGTTCGTAGACCGCGGCACCGACCTGCCCGCGGTGGCGGAGCGGCTGGCCCGCGGCAAGTTCCTCAACGCCGGCCAGACCTGTGTCGCCCCCGACTACGTCCTGACCGACCCGGACACCGCGCCCGCGCTGGAGGCCGCGCTGGTGCACGCGGTCGAGGGCCTGTTCGGCACCGACCCGGAGCGCTCGCCGGAGTACGGCCGGATCATCAACGAGCGGCACTTCGACCGGCTGTCCGCCCTGCTCGGCTCGGGCCGTGTCGCCGTCGGCGGCGTCGGCGACCGGACGGCCAAGTACCTCGCTCCCACCGTCCTCGCGGACGTCGACCCCGGATCGCCCGTCATGCGCGAGGAGATCTTCGGCCCGATCCTGCCGATCGTCACCGTGCCCGGCCTGGACGAGGCCATCCGCTTCATCAACGACCGCGACAAGCCGCTCGCCCTGTACGTCTTCAGCGAGTCGGACAAGACCCGTGAACGCATCGCCGCCGAGACATCCTCGGGCGGCCTCGGGTACGGCCTTCCCCTCGCCCACCTCACCGTCTCCGACCTGCCGTTCGGCGGAGTGGGGGAGAGCGGCATGGGCAACTACCACGGCCGCTACTCCATCGAGACGTTCAGCCATCGCAAGGCGGTGCTGGCGAAGCCGCTGAACTGACCTTCCGCAAGCCCCCGGGCCCGGCCGCATTCTGCGGCCGGGCCAACTTCGTTGTGCGTGCAAGGCGTTCGCCGACGCAACCGATGACTGATCGACTGGTCTAAACCCTTGACTGGTACAGACCAAGGCGGTTGAGTGTGCCCAACCCCCCACCACGGCCGCTTCCCCCTCCGGCGGACGCGGCCGTGCTCCGCAAAGGAGTTGACCCGTGTTGAGGTATCGCATCGCCGCAGTCCTGACGTCGCTCGCGATAGGCGGCTCCGCCCTGGTGCTCCAGACGGCCCCCACGGCTTCCGCGGCCGGCTTCGTGGTGAGCGAGGCGCAGTTCAACCAGATGTTCCCGAACCGGAATTCCTTCTACACCTACAGTGGTCTCACCGCTGCCCTCGGGGCCTACCCCGCGTTCGCGAACACCGGCAGCGACACCGTGAAGAAGCAGGAGGCCGCCGCCTTCCTCGCCAACGTCAGCCACGAGACCGGCGCCCTGGTGTACGTCGTCGAGCAGAACACCGCCAACTACCCGCACTACTGCGACTGGGGGCAGCCGTACGGCTGTCCCGCGGGCCAGGCGGCGTACTACGGGCGCGGACCCATCCAGCTCTCCTGGAACTTCAACTACAAGGCCGCCGGTGACGCCCTCGGCATCGACCTGCTCAACAACCCGAACCTGGTCCAGAACAACGCCTCCGTCGCCTGGAAGACCGGACTGTGGTACTGGAACACGCAGACCGGCCCCGGCAGCATGACCCCGCACAACGCCATGGTGAACGGCGCCGGCTTCGGCCAGACCATCCGCAGCATCAACGGCTCCCTGGAGTGCGACGGGAAGAATCCCGCGCAGGTGCAGAGCCGGGTCTCCGCCTACCAGCGCTTCGCCCAGATCCTCGGGGTGTCGCCGGGCGGCGATCTGTACTGCTGAGGACCCGCCGGGCGCCGTGTGGGATGCTCCGTCGATGACTGCACAATCGATCACCGCGGACGCCTCCGGGACCTGGAAACTCGGCGACCTGCCCGTCCACCGCCTCGGCTTCGGCGCGATGCGGCTGACGGGCAGCGCCGCCTTCCACCTCGGCACCCCCAGCGACCGGGAGCGGTCGCTCACCGTCCTGCGCAAGGCGGTCGAGCTCGGTGTGAACCACATCGACACCGCGGCCTTCTACTTCTCGGCGCTGCGTTCGGCCAACGAACTCATCAACACCGCGCTGTCCCCGTACCCCGACGACCTGGTCATCGCCACCAAGGTCGGCCCCTACCGCGACTACCACGGCGAGTGGGGCACCGCGGCCAGGCCCGACCAGCTGCGCGGACACGTCGAGGAGAACCTGCGCCAGCTCGGGCGGGACCACCTCGACGTCGTCCATCTGCGCCGCATGGGTCAGGAATCCATCGCCGAACACTTCGGCGCCCTCGCCGAGTTGCGCGAGGCGGGCCTGATCCGGCACCTGGCGATCTCCGGTGTCGAGCCCCGGCACCTCGCCGAGGCACTGGAGATCGCTCCCGTGGTGAGCGTCCAGAACCGGTACGCGGTGGACCGTCCCGACCCCGTCGGCGACGAGGTCCTGCGGCTGTGCGGCGAACACGGCATCGCCTTCGTGCCCTTCTACGCCGTCGCCGGAGCGGCCGGAGAGAGTGGTGCGACGACGGCCCACGACGACGCGGTGCTCTCCGTCGCCCGGGCCCACGGCGTGAGCCCCGCCCAGGTCCGCATCGCGTGGACGCTGCACCAGGGCCCGCACGTCCTCGCCATTCCCGGCACCGGCAACCCCGGCCACCTGATCGAGAACATCGCCGCCGGTGCCCTGCGCCTCACCGCCGGGGAGCGAGCGCGGCTCGACGAGGCACGGACCCGGACGGACTGACGCCGGTCACCGGGCCGCGCCCCGCATGCCGGCCGGCAGGCCCGGTCCGCCGGGCGCGTAGGCCGTCCCGCCGTACGGGTGACCGTGCGCAAACGGCGCGGCCGCGAGTTCGGGTCCGGCCGTGCAGGCCGCTGTGCCTCGTCAGCAGGTCGGCGAGGTGATGCGGGCGCGCCCGGCACTCCGGGAACGAGCTGGTGTGCCGGTGTCCGCGGTCGGGCCGGCACTCCGGGAACGAGCTGGTGTGCCGGTGTCCGCGGCCGGGCCGGCACTCCGGGAACGAGCTGGTGTGCCGGTGTCCGCGGCCGGGCTCGGCCGTGCCGCGGCACCCGGCCCCCGACCGCATCGTGACGCGCGTAGAACTGGGACTGGCGTCTGTGTAGTTTTACGTATAACCTCACCGGCTAACCACCCCCACCCGGAAGGTCACCATGCGTCGCGTCGCCCTGGTCACCCTCGTCGTCCACGACTACGACGAGGCCATCCGCTTCTACACCGAGGCCCTGGGGTTCCGTCTCGCCGAGGACGCCCCGCGCCCCGACGGCTCCCGCTGGGTCGTCGTCGAACCCGGTGACGACGGCCACGGCACCGGCCTGCTCCTGGCCCGCGCCAAGGACGAGGACCAGAGGGCCCGGGCCGGCGACCAGACCGGCGGGCGCGTCGGCTTCTTCCTGCACACCGACGACTTCGCCCGCGACCACGCCCGGATGACCGACGCCGGCGTGACCTTCCTGGAGGAGCCGCGCCACGAGCCGTACGGCACGGTCGCCGTCTTCCAGGACCTGTACGGCAACCGCTGGGACCTTCTCCAGCCCGCCGCCTGATCGTTCCCGAACCACCCACTCTGATCCACCTGCCGAGGAAAGCCCTGCCATGACCGCGCCCCGTATCGACTCCGAGACCCTCCGCCGGCTCCCCAAGGCCGTCCTGCACGACCACCTCGACGGCGGCCTGCGCCCCGCCACCGTCGTCGAGCTCGCGGCCGCGGTCGGCCACAAGCTGCCCACCACCGACCCCGACGAACTGGCCGCCTGGTACTTCGAAGCCGCCAACTCCGGCGACCTGGTCCGTTACATCGCCACCTTCGAGCACACCCTCGCCGTCATGCAGACCCGCGAGGGCCTGCTGCGCACCGCCGAGGAGTACGTCCTCGACCTCGCCGCCGACGGTGTCGTCTACGCCGAGGTGCGCTACGCCCCCGAGCTGAACACGAACGGCGGGCTGTCGCTCCGCGAGGTCGTGGAGACCGTCCAGGAGGGCCTGGCCGCCGGCATGGCCAAGGCGTCCGCGGCCGGCACCCCGGTCCGCGTCGGCACCCTGCTGTGCGGCATGCGCATGTTCGACCGCGTCCGCGAGGCCGCCGACCTGGCCGTCGCCTACCGGGACGCCGGAGTCGTCGGCTTCGACATCGCCGGCGCCGAGGACGGCTTCCCGCCCGCCGACCACCTCGACGCCTTCGAGCACCTGCGCCGCGAGAGCGTGCCCTTCACCATCCACGCCGGCGAGGCGCACGGTCTGCCCAGCATCCACCAGGCGCTCCAGGTGTGCGGCGCCCAGCGCATCGGCCACGGCGTGCGCCTCGTCGAGGACATCCCCGACCTCGCGGCCGGCAAGCTCGGCCGTCTCGCCTCCTGGGTCCGCGACCGCCGTATCGCCCTGGAGATGTGCCCCACCTCCAACCTCCAGACCGGCTGCGCCACCTCCATCGCCGAGCACCCGATCACGGCCCTGAAGGACCTCGGCTTCCGGGTCACCCTCAACACCGACAACCGGCTGGTCTCGGGGACGACGATGACCCGGGAGATGTCCCTGCTGGTCGAGGAGGCGGGCTGGACGGTCGAGGACCTGCGCACGGTCACGGTGAACGCCGTGAAGAGCGCGTTCCTCCCGTTCGACGAGCGCAAGGCCCTCATAGAGGACGTGGTCCTGCCGGGTTACGCGGCAGCGCTCTGAACCAGCCCCCTGAGGTAGGCGGCCTGTCCGATGTGCTGAAGGTCGTCGGACAGGACGCTCACCAGGCGGACCCCCAGCGTCACCGGGGGGTCCCAGCGTTCGTCCACGACGCGTTCCAGGTCCTTGGCGGCCAGGGAGCGCAGCGCGCCGAGCGTCTGCTCGTGGACGGCGTCGTAGTACCCGGTCAGCTGGTCCGCCGACTCGACGCGGACCTTGGCGACCTTGGCGGGGCTGTGTCCGTATCCGGTGTCGTGACGGGGCAGATCGAGGCCGAAGCGCTTGACCCAGTCCTGGGAGAGCCACACCTGGTCGAGGTCGAAGCCGTCGGCGATGTGGTCGTCCTGCACCCGGGTCAGGTGCCAGACCAGCCAGGCGATGGAGTTGGCGTCGGGGGCCGGGCGGTGGTGCAGTTCGTCCGGGCCGAGGCCGTCGAGGACGGCATGGACTTCTTCCTGGATGCGGCCGAAGCCGTCGATGAGGATGTCCTTTGCATGCATACCGCCCACCATCGCAAACCGGCGCCGCTCACGCGTCCGGAATCCAGCTTCCGTGGAAGCCCAGCGGCACCCGCCCCGGCAGCCGCACCCGCGCCACCGGCTCGCCGGTGAAGTCCCGGGCCGCGAGGATCAGCAGGTCGGCCGCCCCGCGGTCGGGATCGTGGACGTACGCGATCGCGTAACCGTCGTCCTCGGCCGCCCGGGGGTCGGCCGCGTCCCGGGGGACGAACACCGCCTCGCCCGCCGCCGCCCCCCGCGGCAGCCGGTGCACCTCGGTACTGCCGCGCAGCAGGTCGTGCTTGAGCAGCGCGTCGGAGAAGGCGTCGTCGGGCGGGTCGCCCCCGTCCGGGGTCAGATACGCGGCCGTCATGCCGGCGGCCGCCGCCGTGTAGCCGTAGCGGTGGCGCCGCGAGACCACCGCCTCGTTCACCCGCGGGAACTCCTGCGGCCGGTCGTCCAGCACCCGTTGCCGTACGTGCCCGTGGCGCAGGTCGACCGTCCAGCGCTCCAGCCGGGCCGTGCCCGCCGCGTACGGCCCGCCCGAGCCGCGGCCGGCGACCTGGAAGGGCGCCGGGAAGGCCATCAGGTCGACCACCACGCACCCGCCCTCGTCGTAGGCGTTGAGGGTGTGCGAGTGGAAGACCGGCTCGATGCCGAACCAGCGGACCGGGCCGCCGCAGCGCGCCATGACGCCCACCCTGGTCGCGTGGTGCCGGTTCCACACGTAGGGCACCGGGGCGCCGCGTCCGGCCGCCGCCGCGTCGAAGGTGACCGGCAGGTCGAAGACGACGACGTGCCGCTCGGTCAGAGCGAAGTCGTGCATCATCGGGGCGTCCGGCACCGGGATCCGGGTGGTACGGGCGACCCGCCCGGCGGGGTCCACCACCAGGTGCCGGACGTGGTCCCACGTGGGGTGGTAGGCGACGGCGTGCAGCTCACCGGCGTGCGCGTCGAACTTGGTGTGCGCGGTGAACGCGCCGTCCAGAGTGCCCTTGAAGTCGTGGGTGCCCACGGTGTTCAGTTCGCCGTCGAGTTCGTACGGCGCCGGCCCGCTCTCCTGGAGGGCGAGGATCCGGCCCCGGTGGGGGATCACGTGCGTGTTGCACGCGTAGTCCTCGGGCGGCACCGGGCCCGGGTACGGCTCGCCCAGCTTTCCCGCCACCTGCGAGGAGCGCACCCAGCGGTTGCGGTACCACTCGGCCCTGCCGTCGCGCAGCCGGACGCCGTGCACCATGCCCTCGCCGAGCATCCAGTGGTGGGCCCGGGGATCCTCCAGGCCGAGCACGTTCGGGCCGTTGCGCAGGAAACGTCCGTTCAGCTCGCGCGGGACCCGGCCGGTGACCGGCAGGTCGAAGGCCGTCAGCTCCTCGGTGACCGGCGCGAACGCCCCCTCCAGGAACGGGTGATGACGCCCGGTCACCCCGTCCGCCGGACGGGCCGCCGCCCGCCCGCCGCCCAGGCCGGTGAGCGCGCCCGCCGCCGCGAGCCCGGCCGTCCCGCGCAGCACGGTCCGCCGTGTGTGTTCCGCCATGACATGTCCTCCCGACCGTCGGTCACGTGACCGACGGCTTCGAGTCTGCGGCGGCGGCAGGCGGGAGTCAGGAGCCCTGGGACCCTTCCCGGGGTGGTACCAGGCCCCCTGTTCCCCCTCCGGTTTCCAGCAGCGTGACGAGCGCCCGGGCGGCGGGGCTGGTGGCACGGTCCGGCGGCAGCAGGGCCGCCGTCTCGTACTCCGTCTCGCCCGCGCCCTTCAGCGGCAGGGCCGTGAGCGACGGCCGCTTGTGCCGGAAGTGCCGGGGTACGACGGCGATCCCCAGGTTCTCGTCCACCAGGTCCAGCAGGCTGTGCACGTCGTTGACCTCCAGCGCGACCGTGCGCCGTACGCCGGCCGCGGCGAACGCGGCGTCGGTGGTGCGGCGCGGGCCCCAGTCGGGATGGAAGTCGACGAAGACCTCACCGGCGAGGTCGTCCGGGCCGAGCACGGCCGGGGCCGAGGCGAGGCGATGGCTCGGGTGGCACAGCACGGTCATCGGCTCGCTGGTCAGCGACACCGACCGCAGCTGGTCGGAGTCGGCCTGGGTGCGGTAGGCGAAGGCCAGGTCGAGCCGGCCGGCCGCGACCTCCTCCGCCAGCGCGCCCGAGCCGGCCTGCCGCAGCCGGATCTCCACGTCCGGATGCCGGCCCCGGAACGCGGCCAGCAGCCGGGCCACGTGCACCCCGGCGATGCACTGCTCGGTGCCCAGCGCCAGCGTGCCGCGCAGCACGCCCTGCACGGCGGCGACGGCCTCGTGCGCCGACCGGACCTGGGCGAGGATCCGCTCGGCCTCGGCCAGCAGCGCCCGTCCCGCCTCGGTGAGCGTCACCCGGCGGGTGGTGCGCACGAACAGCGGCGCCCGCAACTCCCGCTCCAGCGCCCGGATGGACGCCGACAGGCCCGACTGGGACACCATCAGGCGTTCGGCGGCCCGGGTGAAGTGCTGGTCCTCGGCGACCGCGACGAAGTGCTGAAGATGGCGCAGTTCCATGATTGAGAAGCCTAGCCGCTGAATCGCATCGGATTCTTCTGTTGGACCGCTGCCCGCCGACGGGGGAAGAGTGGAACCGGCAGACCGTGTGCCCACCCCTCTGGAGACGCGTTGTACACCGCACACCCCGACCGCTACACCGCCATGCCCTACCGGCGCACCGGCCGCAGCGGACTGAAGCTCCCCGTCCTGTCGCTCGGCCTCTGGCACAACTTCGGTCCCGACCGGCCCGTCGAGACCCAGCGGGCCGTCCTCCGTCGCGCCTTCGACCTCGGCGTGACCCACTTCGACCTCGCCAACAACTACGGCCCGCCGCCCGGCGCCGCCGAGTCCGCCTTCGGCGAGGCCCTGAAGGCCGACTTCGGCCGCTACCGCGACGAGCTGGTGATCTCCACCAAGGCCGGCTACCTGATGTGGCCCGGCCCGTACGGCGAGTGGGGCTCGCGCAAGTACGTGCTGTCCTCGCTCGACCAGAGCCTGCGGCGGATGGGCCTGGACCACGTCGACATCTTCTACTCGCACCGCTTCGACCCCGACACTCCGCTGGAGGAGACGATGGGGGCCCTGCACTCGGCGGTGCAGCAGGGCAAGGCGCTCTACGTCGGCGTCTCCAACTACTCGGCCGAGCAGACCCGCGAGGCCGCCCGTATCCTCGCCGGCCTCGGCACCCCGCTCCTCATCCACCAGCCGCGCTACTCGATGCTCGACCGGCGCCCCGAGGACGAGGGCGTGCTCGACGCCCTGGACGAACTCCAGGCCGGTTCCATCGTCTACTCCCCGCTGGAGCAGGGCCTGCTCACCGGCCGCTATCTCGACGGCATTCCCGAGGACTCCAGGGCCGCGAGCGACAGTCCGTTCCTGAACTCGGACGCGGTCACCGAGGACCTCGTCGGCCGTCTCCGCGCCCTGAACGAGATCGCGCGCTCGCGCGGCCAGAGCCTCGCCCAGCTGGCGCTGGCCTGGGTGCTGCGCGGCGGCCGGGTCACCTCCGCCCTGGTCGGCGCGAGCAGCCCGCGGCAGCTGGAGGACAGCGTCGGCGCGATCCGCAACCTGGACTTCGCCGACGAGGAACTGGCGAGGATCGACGCGATCGTCAGGCCGTAGCCCGCCCGGGGTCAGCGCGCGTCGGCGGTGAGCCGTTCGCTGACCTCCCACAGGCGGGCCGGCGCCCGGGGGTCGACCGCGTACGGCAGCACTCCGGGCAGGGCCCCGGAGACGTACCAGGCGGCCTCCGTCCCGGCGGTCACCAGCGGACTGACGTCGCAGTTCTCGCAGTAGACGCCGCCCAGCCCGGCGAGCCGCGGGCTCGTGGCGCACCAGACGCTCGTGGCGGCCCCCTGCTCGGCCGTCTTCAGCTGGCGGGCGGGGTCACGCACCGGGCGGCCCTCGTCGTCGACGGCACCGGCCGCCCGGCGGGCCTCCACGGGGAGGTGCCTGGCCAGGCCGGTGCCGACGGGCATGCCGGGGTGCACGGCGAACGCCCGCACACCCTCCGCCCGGCCGCGCCGGTCCAGTTCCACCGCGAAGAGCGCGTTGGCGGTCTTCGACTGGCCGTAGGCGAGGAACGGCTCGTAGGCACGGCGTTCGAAGTGCAGGTGGTCGGAGACGACGGGGGAGAAGCGGATGCCCCGCGACGACACCGACACCACGCGCGCCCCGCGGGCCGCCACCGATGTGCGTCTCCGGGCACATCGACCTGAGCCGGGACACCGGCGACCTGCTGCGCCGGGCCCTGCCCGAGCTGATCCACGTACGCGGCGCGGCGGCGGAGGCGCCGGTACTGCGCTGGCTCACCGCGCAGCTGAGCGCCGAGACGGCCGGCGGGCGGGCCGGCTCCGCGTTCGCCAACGGGAGGCCGCGACGGGGTCCCTGCCCGAGCCGGTCGGCGAGGGGTGACACGGGCCCCGCCGCATTTCGGCCAACCGGCGCCGGGAATATGCCAAGAGAGTGGCCAAAAAGACATGGTGACAGTGATTCAGTAGTGAACATACTCGACTGTGAGGTCTTCACTTCCAGCGAAGTCCTGATCACGCACCGCACATGATCCGCGCCGAGAGCGAGGCCAGCCGGCAGGCGACCGACGCGACGGGGGAGTGCGCATGCACGACGAGTTCCTGTGCCATGTCACCGCATACGGCACCTGCGGCGGACAGCGCATCGGAGTGCCCCTCGGCACCTACCGGGCGCCCACCCTGGCCCTCGCCCTGTGGTGGCTGCGCGACCGTGCGAGCTGGATCGCGGACCGCCTCGACCCGCAGCCCGAGGCCGACCACTTCCCGCCCAGCTCGCTCGTCCCGGTCGCGGACACCGTGCCCGACGTGCCGGCCGTACTGCGCGCCTGGTGCGGCGATCCCGCCCAACAGGAAGTGGTCGCCGAAGAGTTGGCCGCAGGCAGGCTGGTGCGGATCGCGACCGGCGACGAGACCACCGAGTACGAGCTGCTCGCGGAGTCCGTCGACGCGCTGCGCATGCAGCGGACCGCCAGACCCCTCGTCGTACCCGTCGCCTGACCGGCGGCCCCGGCCTGCGGACGGGGCGCGTATGCGGATGAATCGGTAGAATTTCCCGCATGGCTGAGCGGCCGGCCATACCGACTGCGCCCGAACTCGTCCTGGAGACCGAGACGGGCTCCACGGTGATGACTCCGAGCCACGACTACCTCGTCGGCCGCGACCCGCTGAGCGACATCGTCCTCGACGACGCCCGGGTCTCCTGGCACCACGCCGTGCTGCGCTGCGCCGACGGCCACTGGACCGTCGTGGACCGCGACAGCACCAACGGCACCTACACCGACGGGTACCGGATCCAGGAGTCCGCGGTCCGGCCCGGCAGCGAGATCCGTTTCGGCAACCCCGCCGACGGTCCCCGCGCGACCCTCGCCGACACCCCGGAACCGGCCCCGGACCGACCCGCCGCCGTCTCCCGGCCCGCGCTGACCGGCACCTTCCGCCGGCCCGCCAGCGTCCGCCCGCTCCCGGCGCGCACCGTCCGGATCGGCCGCGCCCACGACAACGACCTCGTCGTGGACGACCTGTCCGTCTCCCGCGACCACGCCGAGCTGCGCGCTCACACGGACGGCACGTACGAGATCGCCGACCTCGGCAGCCACAACGGCACCTACCTCAACGGCCGCCCGGTCACCCTCGCCCCCGTCGGCCCCCGCGACATCATCGGCATCGGCCACTCCGCGTTCTGCCTGGTCGGGGACGAACTCCAGGAGTACGTCGACACCGGCGAGGTGTGTCTCGACGTCCAGGACCTCACCGTCACCGCCGGCCGCGACGGGAAGGTCCTGCTGGACCACGTGTCCTTCCCGGTGGGCGAGAAGTGCCTGCTCGCGGTGGTCGGACCGAGCGGTGCCGGCAAGTCCACGCTGCTGAACGCCCTCACCGGACTGCGGCCCGCCGACCGGGGCACCGTCCTGTACGACGGCCGCGACCTGTACCGGGACTACGCCGAACTGCGCCAGCGCATCGGCCTGGTCCCGCAGGACGACATCCTGCACCCCCAGCTCACCGTCCGCGCCGCCCTCGCCTACGCCGCCGAGCTGCGCTTCCCCGAGGACACCGACTCCGCCGAGCGGCGCGCCCGGACGGCCGAGGTCATCCGCGAACTGGGCCTGGAACAGTGTGCCGACCAGCCGGTGCACACCCTGTCCGGCGGGCAGCGCAAGCGGGTCAGCGTGGCGCTGGAACTGCTCACCAAGCCCTCGCTGCTCTTCCTGGACGAACCCACCTCCGGCCTCGACCCCGGCATGGACCGCTCGGTGATGCACATGCTGCGCGGCCTCGCCGACGACGGCCACACGGTCGTCGTCGTCACACACAGCGTCCTCAGCCTGGACGTCTGCGACCGGCTCCTCGTCCTGGCCCCCGGCGGCAGGGTCGCGTACTACGGGCCGCCCGCCGACTCCCTCGCCTTCTTCGGCTTCGCGCACTGGCCGGAGGCGTTCGAGGCGTTCGACCGCGACCGGGACCGGGACTGGGGCCACGAGTACCGCGCCTCGCCGCTCCACCGGCGCTACGTCACCGACGCCACCGCCCAGCCCCGCCACCCCGGCCCGGCTCCCGTACCCCCGGTGCCGCCGCCCCGCCCGCGCCGCTGGAGCGCCCAGGTCGCCACCCTGGCCCGCCGCTACACGGCCGTCCTGAGCGCCGACCGCACCTTCCTGCTCATCATGATCGGCCTGCCGTTCGTGATGGGTGCCATGGGCCGGGCCCTGGCAGGCGGGCGGCTCACCCGGGACACCGCGATGAACGCGCTGCTCATCCTCTGCGTCGGCGCGGTGCTCACCGGCGCCGCCAACGCGGTGCGCGAACTGGTCAAGGAACGCGCCGTCTACCGGCGCGAACGCGCCGTCGGCCTGCCCAGGTCCGCATACCTGGTGTCCAAGGTCGTGGTCCTCGGCACGATCACGGTCGCCCAGGCCGTCGTGCTCACCCTCGTCGCCCTGCTCGGCGTCGATCTGGACGCCCCGGGCGGCCGGGGCGTCCTGCTGCCGCCGCTCGCCGAGATCACCCTCGCCGTCGCCCTGCTGGCGTTCACGGCGATGATGCTCGGCCTGCTGGTCTCCGCGCTGGTGCGCAAGGAGGAGGTGACGATGCCCCTGCTGGTGCTGCTCGCCGTCGTCCAGGTCGTCTTCTGCGGGGCCCTGCTCACCCTGAACGGGGTGCCCGGCCTGGAGGAACTGTCCTGGCTCGTGCCCTCCCGCTGGGCGCTCGGCGCCATGGCCGGCACCGTCGGACTGTCCCGGATCGTCCCCGGGAACGTGTCCGCCGACCCCCTGTTCCGGCACACGACGGACGTCTGGCTGCTCGACATGGCCATGCTGCTGGTGCTGGCCGCGCTCTACGGCCTCACGGTCGCCCGGCTGCTGCGCCGGCAGGAGCCGGCCGTGATGCGGAAGTAGGCGGGCGATGACCTCTACCGGATTCCGTCCCACCCACGTCGTACCGCCGCGTGGCATGCCCGCCTGGGAGGCCCCGGACCCGGCGCGGCCCACGGTGCCCCTGGACCCGCTGCTGCCGGTGGAGCTCGTGGAGCGGCGCGGCGACTGGGGTCACATCCGCTGCGCCAACGGCTGGGCCGCCTGGGTCGACGGCCGCGTCCTCGTCGCCGTACCCGACGCCCCGCCCGCCGCCGACGGCACCGAGGGCGCCGCCGACCCGCGGCCCCTGCTGGCCCGTGCCGAACAGGCGCTGGCCGACTACCGGACCGCCGTGGAGGCGCTGGCGTCCGGTGCCCTGGACGGCGAGGAGTTCGAGACCCGCACCCAGGGCCTGCGGATCGGGCTCGTCGTCGACGGTGAGTCCATGTGGCTGTACGACCCGCAGGAGGGGCGGTGGATGTACGGCGACGGACGGCGGCTGAGCACCTACGCCACCGACCGGACGGTCGACGGCGCGGACGGCACCGGGCACACCCCCACCCGGACGGCCGCGCCCGAGGGTGAGCGGTGATGGCGAGCGGGACCGGCCTGTTCTCCGGCCGGCCGTCGGAACTGATCGGCCGGAAGGTGGCGGGCTACCGCATCGAGAGCGAGGTCGGGCGCGGTGGGATGGCCGTCGTGTACCGCGCCCACGACCTGCGCCTGGACCGCACGGTCGCCCTCAAACTGCTCGCCCCGGAGCTGGCCCGCAACGACACCTTCCGCAAGCGTTTCACCCACGAGTCCCAGGTGGCCGCCTCGATCGACCACCCGCACATCGTGCCGGTCTTCGAGGCCGGCGAGACGGACGGGGTGCTCTACATCGCCATGCGGTACGTCTCCGGCAGCGACCTGCGCCACCTCCTCGACGTACACGGCCCGCTGCGGCCCCCCGACGCCGTGCGGATCGCCGCCCAGGTGGCCTCGGCCCTGGACGCCGCGCACGAGCACGGACTGGTGCACCGGGACGTCAAGCCCGGCAACATCCTGGTAGCCGAGGGCACCGACAGCGATCACCCCGAGCACGTGTACCTCACCGACTTCGGGCTCACCAAGAAGTCGCTGTCGCTGACCGGGTTCACCAGTGTCGGCCAGTTCGTCGGCACCCTCGACTACGTCTCACCGGAGCAGATCTCCGGGCGCCCGGTCGACGGCCGCTGCGACGTCTACGGCCTGTCCTGTGTCGTCTACGAGACCCTCACCGGCCGCCCCCCGTTCCAGCGGGAGGACGACATGGCCCTGCTGTGGGCCCACCAGTACGACGAGCCGCCCCCGCCGAGCGCCCGCCCCGGTCTCGCCCCGGCCCTCGACCCCGTCTTCGCCAAGGCCCTGGCCAAAAGCCCGGACGGCCGCTACGACACCTGCCTCGCCTTCGTCGCCGCCCTGCGCACGGCCATGACCACCGCACCCGCGCACGACCGCGCGGACGAGGAGCCGGACCGTCCCGCGCCCGTCCGGCCCGCCCCCCGGCCCCCGGACTGGGCCGCGCCGGCCTTCGGCGCCCACGGCGACCGGGCCGGCTCCGACCGGGCCTAACCCGGTCGGGGGCGGTGCCGGTCCGCTCCCGGACGGGGCCGGGAGGTCTCCGCCGGGCCCCCGCGACGCACCGGCCGGGCCAGCAGGCCGCCCAGGAAGCCGGCCACCAGTCCCCACAGCGCGCCCAGGCCCACCGCCTGCCACAGCCGGGGCCGCAGGAGCACCTCCCCGGCCAGCCCGCCGCCCAGGTCGCCGATGCCCAGCAGGGACAGCCCGTAGTGTGCCGAGACACGGCCCGTCAGACAGATCATCAGCACCGTCGCGGCCAGCGCGACGGCCAGGTGTACGGCGTGCTGCCACAATCGCACCCGGGACGGCGACCGCACGGCCATGCGGAAGGCCACGGCCGGCAGCAGGACGACGGCCGGCACCAACAGCCACCACATCCGGCCGTCGTACGCGGTGAGCGAGCGCAGGTTGAGCGCGGAGACGTCCGGGGTGCGCAGGATCTCGTCCAGCACGTGCGGCATCGGCAGCCCGAACGGACCGTCCACCCGGCCGTTCCAGGTCGCCCCCAGGCCGATGGTGAGGGCCGGCCAGACCAGGTTGGGCAGGCCGAGCAGGACCAGCGCGGTCACGCCGGCGACGTGTCCGCGGGTGACGATCGTGATCACGGCGGTGACCAGGCCGACGACCACGTAGGCCAGCAACAGCTCGACCATCGCGTGCGCCGCGGGGCGCACCGACTCCTGACGGCGCAGCAGCCGTCCCGGCAGCGGGGCACCGCGTGCGACCAGCAGTGCCAGCAGCAGCACTCCGGCCAGCCACAGCAGCCCGAACAGGACGGTCGACAAAACATCCGTGGTGAACCCGACCTTCGGCGCGGCGTCGAACAGGCCGGCGAGGTCGTTGAGGGTGCCGCTGCCCATGTCCACGGCGAACGTCTGCCGGGCGGCGAAGGCCAGCCCGATCAGCGCCGGCAGCCACAGCACCGCGAACCGGGCCGCCCAGCCGGCCAGCTCCCCGGCCGAGGCGACCGCCCGGTGTCGCAGTGGGCGCAGAAAGCCGGCGCCCAGCACCAGGGCGCCGGCGAGCGTGACGGACAGCGGGAGCACGGAGAGCCCGGCCTGCGTCCGGGCGAACGCACCCGCGTCGCCGGAGAGTCGCACGCTGCCGCCGACCGCGGTGACCACGGTCGCCGCCACCACCCGCGGGAACGCCCCGTCCGGCAGACCCCCGGCACCGGCCGCCCACAGCCCCAGCGCCGCCACCAGGACCATGACGGCCAGCCCGGTCAGCACCGCGCCCACGGCCTGCGCCCAGCCGTGCCGGGCGGCGGGCCACGCGGAGACGGTCGGAGGGCTCACCTTTGCCACGCTAAGCAGCGGCCGGGCCCGCCGCCCGCCGGGTGGGCCGTCCGCGTCGGCTTGCGAGCCGGACGGCACTGCGACACACAATGGGATCAAAGTGCAGGCGGCTGCATCAAAACGGGTTTGAGCGGGTTCACCTCTGAAATGCCGCGCCGCGACGGGAAGAAGGACTCGTGAGCGTCGAACCTCCGTCATCCGGCCGGGCCAGCGGCCCTCCTTCCGGCCCCCTCTCGGGTTCCTCCCGCCCCCCTTCCGGGCCGCCGCCCACGCAGCCGCCGACCGGCGGCCCCGGGCCCGGGGAGCCGCACCGGCCGTGGTGGAGATCGGTGCCCCGCATGGCAGCGCTCGCCGTCGCCGTCGCCGCCGCCGTGGCCCTCGCGGTGGTCTTCACCCGTCCGGGCGGCGGTGGATCCTCCACCAAGGGCGGCGAGGTGTTCCTTCAGTCCGCCAACAGCGTGGGCCAGAACCCGTTCACGAAGTCGACCGCACAGGAGATCTCCACCCCGGCGACCCCCTCCGCGGAGCCCACCGGCGGGACGGGAGGCGGGGGCGAGCAGGTCCGCGGGGTGCAGGGCGGGGCGCCCGGCCTGTACGGCGGCACCCGGCAGACGGCCAGCTGTGACGTCGAGAAGCAGATCACGTACCTCCGGGCCGACTCGAGCAAGAACCGGGCGTTCGCCGCGACGGCCGGCGTGAAGCCGGCTGACGTCCCCGTCTACCTGCGCTCCCTCACCTCCGTACAGCTGCGCACGGACACCTGGGTGACCAACCACGGGTACCAGGACGGCGCGGCCACCAGCTACCAGTCCGTCCTCCAGGCCGGTACCGCCGTCCTGGTCGACGGGCACGGCGTGCCCCGGGTGCGCTGCGCGTGCGGCAACCCGCTGACCGCGCCGGTCGCCCAGCACACCACGCCCAAGGTCGTGGGGCGGAGCTGGCCCTCGTACCGGCCCGGCGATGTCGTCGTGGTGACGCCGGCACCGCTGCCGGTAAAAGTCTTCACGATCTACGACCCGCACCACCACGAGTGGGTGGGCCGCCACCGCGGCGACGAGCACGGCCGCCGTGACCACCACGTCCAGCCGCCCAGGCACCCGCAGCCGTGGAATCAGCCGGCACCGTGCTCGACGTCCCCGGGCACGACGGGGCGGCCGGGTTCCTCGGCGAAGCCCTGTCCGTCGGCGTCGAAGCGGACCGCCCCGCCGACGTCCTCGGCATCCTCCTCGCCGGCGACGTCGTCCGCCTCGTCCTCCGGGCCGTCCAAGCCCTCGCCCTCCTCGTCGGGGCCGTCGAGAGCCCCGTCGGAGTCGTCGCGTCCCGGGTCTTCCAAGCCTCCGTCGTCGGGGTCGTCGTCCAAGCCGCCGTCCGAGTCGTCCAAGGCCCCGTCGGAGCCGTCCGAGTCGTCCAAGGCCCCGTCGGAGTCGTCGCGCTCCGGGTCTTCCACGCCCCCGTCGTCGGGCTCGTCCAAGCCTCCGTTCTCTTCCTCCTCAAAGTCACGGACGGAGCCGTCCCGGCCCGCGTCCTCGTCGCCGGGGGCGTCGAGGACGCCGTCGCAGTCGTCGCGGACCGAGTCGTCCAATCCGCCGTCCGGGACGGTGACGTCGCCGCGGGGGGAGACGGCCACCGCCCGCTCGTCGGCGCCGGTGCCGGGCTCGCCGCCCGAAACCGTTTCCGTCCCGGTGACCTCAGGGACGGACGGGCAGCCAGCACCGACCTCGCAGCGGACGGAGCGGACGTCGCAGCAGCCGCCGCGGACGTCCGCGCAGCCGCAGGAGTCCCGGCAGCAGCCCGAGGACTCCGATCAGCACCAGGAGGAGTCGGGCGGTTCCCGGTGAGCGGTCCTGGCTCACCGCCCGCCGTGACCTTCACCACTGTGCGCGTTCGGCGAACGTGTCCGGTGGACTGGAGGGCCGGACTCGGGGTACGAGGACTGGTGCAACAGCGACCGGCCGGACCGGGCTTTCGAGAGAGACATATGACCGAGCACCTGGGCGGGGCAGTGATACCGACTGGCTTCGACGTACCCGTGGAGCCGCTGCGGCGTGCGGCGCACTACACCGGCGAACCCGGATGCATCGCAGAAGCCCGCACTTTCGCCTCCCGCTTCCTCCAGCAGCTGCGAAACGAATGGTGCGCGATCGCCGACGGTCGCGCCGACGGTGAACTGCTTTTGATGGTGAGCGAACTGGTCACCAACGCCGACCAGCACAGCAACGGCCCCTACATCCTGGAGCTGGAGGGCACGGACGCCGCCGTCGCCGTGTCCGTGTACGACAGCAGCAGCGCTCTGCCCCGCCGTTTCCCGAAGGACCCCGAGCGTGTCGGGCGGCACGGGCTGGAGATCGTGCACGCCCTTGCCTCGGAGGTCACCGTGGAGCGCGTCCCCGTGGGCAAACGGATCCGCGCCGTCTTCGAGCTGAAATCCTGAGAGCTCTGTGACACTGAGCTGAGGGCTCTGTGACACAGAGCGTCGAGCCGAAACACCGAGGGCTCCGCGAGCCGTACCGGTCGCCCCGAACCGAGCGGTTCGCCCCTGCCGAGCGGCTGGGGGCGTTCCCGGACCGGAGCGCCCCCGCGGTGCCGCGTCAGGCGCAGCCGAGTTCGCCGAGCATCCCCTGCCGCAGCCGGGCGATGATCCGCTTGATCAGCCGCGAGACGTGCATCTGAGAGCACCCGAGCTGCTCCCCGATCTCCGCCTGGGTCGCCTCCTCCACGAACCTCAGGTGAATGATCTGCCGGTCGCGGTCGCTCAGCTCCGCCATCAGCGGGGCGAGCGCGTGGAAGTCCTCGACGAGCCGGAGCCCCTCCTCCTCGACACCGATGAAGTCGGCGAGCACCGCCTCGCCGTCCTCGGCGCCGTCGCCGGTGAGCGCGGCGTCCAGGGACGCGGAGTTGTAGCCGTTGGAGGCAAGCTGGGCCTCGACCACCTGGTCCTCGGGGATGTTCATCAGTGTGGCCAGCTCGGCGACCGTCGGGTCCCGGTCCAGTCGGCTGGACAGCTCCTCGCGTGCCTTGGCCAGCTCGACCCGCAGCTCCTGGAGCCGGCGCGGCACGTGCACGGCCCAGGTGGTGTCCCGGAAGAACCGCTTGATCTCGCCGACGATGTACGGCAGCGCGAAGGAGGTGAACTCGACCTCGCGCGTGAGGTCGAATCGGTCGATGGCCTTGATCAGCCCGATCATGCCGGTCTGGACGATGTCCTCCATGTCGTCGCCACGGCCCCGGAACCGTCCGGCCGCGAACCGCACCAGCGACATGTTCATCTCAATGAGCGTGTTGCGCGCGTACTGGAATTCGTGCGTGCCCTCTTCCAGCTCGGCCAGCCGGTGGAAGAACTGACGGGACAGCTCCCGCGCGTCCCGTGGGGCGACCGACGTCGGGTCGGCGATGCCAGGCAGTGATACCTCGCCCGTCCTGTCCTGCTCGGTCTGTGCGACGACCTCTGCTTCCGACCGGATCCCGGCGGCGGTTTTCATTACCTCTCCCCACGAAGTCACGGTACGACATGTGCCTCTACGGCTTCAGTGTCCGAATTCCCTGGTGCATGCAGCGTTCCTCCGGGTACCCGCTATTCGGGCAGTCATGCCCCGATGGAGCGCTAACCGGGCGGGTACCCCCGGTGACGCCGTGCATGCAGCCGGCACACCGTACTGGCGTGAAACAGCCGGTCGGGCCCGGGGCCGCCGGCCCCCTGTCCCCCTTCGCGCGACACCGGGACCGTGCCCGGGACCCCGCCGCCCGGCCCGTCACCCCTCCCGCAGCTGCCGGAAGAACGCCCGTACGTCGGCGACCAGCAGGTCCGGCTCCTCCATGGCCGCGAAGTGCCCCCCGCGGTCGAACTCCGTCCAGCGCACCAGGTTCTCGGTGCGCTCGGCCTTGTGCCGCAGTGCGATCTGGGGTTCGGCCGGGAACAGGGCGAGCCCGGTCGGGGTGGTCGACGGCTCGGCCGGGCGGGCGCCGCGGCCCGTGGCGTGCGCCCGCTCGTAGTAGATCCGGGCGGACGAGGCGGCCGTGCCGGTCAGCCAGTACAGCATCACGTCGGTCAGCAGCCGGTCCCGGTCGACGGCCTCCTCCGGCAGCTCCCCGCAGTCGCTCCACTCCCGGAACTTCTCGACGATCCAGGCGAGCTGGCCGACGGGCGAGTCCGTCAGGGCGTAGCCGAGGGTGTGCGGCCGGGTCGACTGCAGGACGGCGTACCCGGTGCCCTCGCGGGACCACTCGGCCCAGGCTCGCCATGACCGCAGCGTCCGCTCCCGCTCCTCGGGCCCGAGCGCGGCCAGCTCCTCGGCGGTCGGCTCGGTGGCCGCTTGCGCGCCGGGCAGCAGGTTGAGGTGGACGCCGATGACCCGGTCGGGGTGGGCGCGGCCCAGTTCCCTGGAGATCGCCGCGCCCCAGTCGCCGCCCTGGGCGCCGAACCGCTCGTAGCCGAGCCGGCGCATCAGCTCCGCCCAGGCGTCGGCGACCCGGCCCGCTTCCCAGCCGGGCTCCGTGGTGGGCCCGGACAGCCCGAACCCCGGGATGGTCGGTACGACGACGTGGAAGGCGTCGGCCGGATCCCCGCCGTGTGCCGCCGGGTCGGCGAGCTGTTCGGCCACGTCCCAGAACTCCACGAGCGAGCCCGGCCAGCCGTGGGTCAGCACCAGCGGGGTGGCGTCCGGTTCGGGGGAGCGCAGCTGCGCGAAGTGGATGTGGGCGCCGTCGATCGTGGTGGTGAACTGCGGCCACGCGTTCAGCCGAGCCTCCGCGCGGCGCCAGTCGTACTCGTGCCGCCAGTAGGAGACCAGCTCCCGCAGATAGCCGGCGGGGACTCCGTACTCCCAGCCGGCGCCGGGCAGCTCGGCGGGCCAGCGGGTGCGGTCGAGGCGGTCGTGGAGGTCGTCGAGGTCGCTCTGCGGGACCGAGAGGTGGAAGGGCCGGATGCCGTCGCTGTCGCCGGGCGTGGAGGTCATGATCCGGATGTTAGGCGGAAGCCGCCTCACCCGTCCGGGTGAACCGGTGGAGGGACCGATGAGTTTCGCGCCCGGGAGTGGTCGACACACATGACCGTGTTCCACGCCCTGTTGCCCACCCTCTTCCACGCCCCGGGAGGCGCACATGACCACCGACGGATTCACCACGTGTCTCTGGTTCGACGGCCAGGCGGAGGAGGCCGCGCACCACTACGTCTCGGTCTTCAAGAACTCCAGCATCGGACGCGTCGTCCGGTGGACCGAGTCCGGGCCCGGTCCGGCCGGTTCCGTGCTGACCGTGGAGTTCACGGCCAACGGCCAGAAGTTCGTCGCTCTCAACGGCGGCCCCGAATTCACCTTCGGCGAGGCGATCTCCTTCCAGATCTTCTGCTCCGACCAGCAGGAGATCGACCACTACTGGACGAAACTCACCGAGAACGGCGGCGAGGGCGGCCCCTGCGGCTGGCTCAAGGACAAGTACGGCGTCTCCTGGCAGGTCGTCTACGCCCCGCTCATCGACATGATCGCCGACCCCGACCCGGAGAAGGCCGCGCGCGCCACCCGGGCCATGATGAGCATGGGCAAGCTGGACGCCGCCGCACTGGAGCAGGCATACGCCGGCGACTGACAGGGGTGGTGGCCGGCCGGCCGCCGCCGCGTCACCCGGCCTCGGCGAGGATCTCGGCGATCACGTGCCGGGAGTTCTCGGCCAGGGCCGGGTTGGTGTGCCAGTAGTACGGGAGCTGGATCAGCGAGATGGACAGCGCCCAGCCCCGGCCGCGCGCCCATTGGGCGTCGTCGGCGCCGACAGCCTCGCGGAACGTGTCCCGGGCGGACGCGGGCAGCAGGTTCCAGGCCACGATCAGGTCCACGGCGGGGTCGCCGACCCCGGCGGTGCCGAAATCGATCACAGCACTGAGCCGGCCGCCGTCGACCAGCACGTTCCCGGGAGCCAGGTCCCCGTGGGCCCATAGCGGCCCGGTGTGCTCCGGGGTCCGCAGGGCCTGCTCCCAGCAGGCGGTGACCGCGCCGGTGTCCACCCTCCCGGCCAGCTCGGCGATGGCCGCGCGGGTGGGTTCGGCACGGTCCTTCAGGGGACCGGCCCGGTAGCCGGGCGGCCCGTCCTCCGGTGGGACCCGGCGCAGCGCGCGCACGAACGCCCCGAGATCCTCGGCGAGCCGCTCCGGCTCCGCCACGGCCCCCGCCACCGGGTTACGGCCCTCCAGCCAGCGGTAGACGGCCCAGGGCCACGGGAACTCCTCGTCCGGCCCGCCCACCCCCAGCGGTTCGGGCACCGCCACCGGCAGCAGCGGACCGAGCAGGCCGAGCCAGTGCTGCTCGCGCAGCACGTCCGGCACGGCGGCGGGACGCCGGGGAAGCCGTACCACGAGGTCGGCGCCCAGCCGGAACATGGCGTTCTCGGTCCCGCAGGACGCGAGCCGCCGTACGGGCAGGGCTGCCCACTCCGGGAACCGGCGGGCGATCAGGCGCTGAACCAGCGGGGCGTCGAGGTCGGCCTCGTCCGCGTGCATCCTGCGCGGCTTCTGGCTGTCGAAGGCACTCATCGGAGCCCATCCCAGCGTCTCGACGCCCTCGCTGTCGACGGAATTACGCCGGGCTCAGACCCGGTCGGCCACGATGAGCAGGTACTGGAAGCTGCCGTTGCGGTACGCGGACAGGAAGGTGTCCTCGATCCCCGTGACCAGGTGGTCCGCCTCCTTGCGCAGTTCCCAGTACGGGATGGTGGCCTCCGTCAGGTTCTCGACGTGGACCGGCACCAGCCGGTTCCGGGCCATCGCGCGGAAGTACGCCGACCGCGGATGGATGTCGCAGATGTAGTGCGCGTTGATCAGTGACACCTCACGGGACGCCTGCCCGTAGGTGTCGTTGTAGCAGCCGGTGATCACCACATAGCGTCCGCCGCGGCGCAGCAGCCGGGCGTGCTCGGCGAACAGCAGGTCCAGCTCGACGTACATGGTGGACTCGTTGTTCCAGGACGCCGCGTACGCGCCGGTCTCGAACCCGGTGTCGAGCATGTTGCGGTGGTGGTAGCGCACTTTGTCGCCGATGCCCCGCGCGAGGGCCTGTTCGTTGGCGAAGTCCGCCTGTTTCGTCGAGAGGGTGACCCCGTCGGCGTGGCAGCCGTAGCGCAGATGCGCCACGACGCTGCCGCCGCCCCGGCCGCAGCCGGCGTCGAAGACCCGGTCGGCCGGGGAGAGCGGGCCCAGGTGGGTGGCGAGCAGTTCGGCCTGGGCGTGCTCCAGCCGGTGCAGTTCGGTGGTGATGCGTTCCCGGCGCAGGCCGGCGTCCGGTTCGTCGAGCACCGAGCGGTCGGCCGCCCCGATCCCGTAGTGGTGGTGGTAGAGGTCGTCGATCTTGCCGAGTTCGAGGTTGACCGGGTTCTCCTCGGCGTTCCAGTAGTCGGCGACGCGGCTCTGGTACGTGGACTGGGCCGGCACGGGAACGGATGCGGTCCGGGCGAAGGGCACGGTCGTCAACGGTGACTCCTTGTTGCACATGTGACGGTGTTTCGTTCCGAGAGGCGATGCGGTTACCAGTAGTCGGGCAGGTGGTAGCGGTGGGTGTTGGTGGCGTGCCACTCGTGGTTGCCGGCCACCCAGGCGGCGAGCCCCCGGGCGTAGCGCTCCACGAGGGGCGAGGTGCCCGACAGGAGGGCGGACTCCTGCTCGAAGGCGTCCATGATCCGGTTGTGGATCTCGACGGACTTCAGATAGGCGGCCTTCAGCCCGCAGCGGTCGTTGGCGGCGACCACCTGCGGCAGATTGAGGTGGGTCGGGTCGCCGGCCAGCTCCTTGGTGAAGGAGTACAGGTCGTTGACGACGGTGGTGGCGTTGCAGGCAAGGGCCGTGATCCGCTGGATCTCGGGCCGGGCGTAGACCTGTTCGGGCAGTTCGTAGCCGTCCACCGCGTCGACGATCGACAGACAGGGCCGGAAGTTGTTGAACTGCCGCATCACCAGGTACTCCCAGACCCGGGGCGCGTACCGGGTCTCGGCCCAGGCGGCCTCCGCCAGGTACCCCAGGTGCAGCCGGGCGATGTCGTGCACGAACCGGGCGGTCTGGCTCGGGGTGGCGAAGGCGGCGTAGTCGGCCAGGGCGAAGTGGTAGGAGCGCAGCGGACCGTCGGCCCGTACGCCCTGGCGCCACTCCTCCTCCAGCTCCGGGACGCCGTGGTAAGGGTCGATCGCCGACTGGGCCATGATCAGCCGGCCGCCGAGGCCGCGCCGCGCGCCGCCCCGGCCTTCGTCCTCCTCGCAGTAGCAGGAGTCGACGACGTTCTCGGCGAGCAGCAGCTGGCCGGCGACCGTCAGGCGCTCCAGGTCGAGTGCGCCCGGATGCTGAAGGACGACCGCGCGGCCGAACTGGAAGCCGGAGAAGTCCCCCTTCCACGCCTCCGGGAACAGGTCGAGACCGCGGGCCCAGGTCTCCAGCCGGCGGTCGATCTCGGCGGCCTTCTGCGGGTCGGCGGGAGCGGCCGGCCGGTGGCGCAGTCCGGGAATCGTCCCGGTGCGCCGGTCCCTGCGCATGCTCCGGGCGATGTCGGGGGGGCCGGGCAGCCGGTAGGTGTGCGTCGATGCGCTCATGACGTGCTCCGGTCCGTCACTCGGCCGTCCGGCCGAGCTGGACGTTCTCCAGGATCCCGGCCGCGTCGGGCACCAGGATGGCCAGTGAGTAGTAGGCCGTGACGAGGTAGTTGATGATCGCGGCGGTGTCGATGCCCATGAAGCGGACGTTCAGACCCGGCTGGTACTCCTCGGGAATGCCGGTCTGGTGGAGACCGATCACGCCCTGGTCGGCCTCGCCGGTGCGCAGCGCGATGATGCTGCTGGTGTGGTTCTCGGTGATCGGGATCTTGCTGCACGGGAAGATCGGCACCCCTCGCCAGGCGGGCACCTCGTGCCCGTCCACGCTCGCCGTGCCGGGCACCAGGCCCCGCTTGTTGCACTGCCGGAAGATGGCCGCGATCGCCTTCGGGTGGGCGAGGAAGACCTTCGTCCTGCGCCGCATCGACAGCAGCTCGTCCATGTCGTCCGGCGTCGGCGGTCCGGTGAAGGTGCTGATCCGCTGGCTGTAGTCGACATTGTGCAGAAGCCCGAACTCCCGGTTGTTGACCAGCTCCCACTCCTGCCGCTCGCGGATCTCCTCGACGGTGAGCCTCAGCTGCTGGGCGGTCTGGTCCATCGGGTCGTTGTAGAGGTCGGCCACCCGGGTGTGCACGCGCAGCACGGTCTGGGTGAGTGACAACTCGTACTCGCGCGGGGCCAGTTCGTAGTCGACGAAACCGCCCGGCAGGGTCGGCTCGCCCACATGGCCGGCCTGTACGGGCACCTCCGCCTCGCCCTTGCGGTTCATCGGCCGGTGCTGCCGCTCGACGTACGCCGCCAGGTGGGCCGCGAGGGACGGCGCCCGCTCACTGAACTCCTCCACGACCGCCCAGGGCAGCGCCAGCACCACACCGGCGGTCTCCGCCCGGACGGAGGTCAGCCACAGCGGATCGGACTGGCCGACCGCCTCGTCGCCCATCTGGTCGCCGCCCGTGACGACGCCGACGATCTCCTCGGCGCCGTACTTTCCCTCGGCATAGCGCGTGAAGCGTCCGTGTGCCACGAGGTATGCCTCGGTGACCGGCTGTCCCGCCTCGAACAGCACCTGGCCGGGGCGTACCTCCCGCGGCTGGAAGCGGGTGGCGATCTCCCGCAGTACCTCCATGTCGGAGTAGCCGCGCAGGATCGGCAGCTCGGTCAGTGTCTCCGGGACGACCCGGATGTCGTCGGCGCCGTTCTGCTCGAAGTGCACGCGTCCGCGACCGGTGCGCAGTTGCAGACGCCGGTTGACCCGGTAGGCGCCGCCTTTGACGTCGACCCACGGCAGGGTCTTCAGCAGCCACCGTGAGGTGATGGCCTGCATCTGCGGTTCGGACTTGGTGGTGGTGGTGAGCTGCCGGGCCGCCCGGGTGCTCAGGCTGGTGAGCGGGGCGTCTGCCGGGGGCCCGGGATCGGGTTCGTCGACTGCGGAACCGATGGCGATGTCCGGAGTGGACACATTCCCTCCTGCGGAGAGGCGGACAGGGGTGATGTGGATCGGTCGGCGGTGCGCAGGGTGGCGGCGCGCTCGGACCAGCCAAACAGCGCGCGCGATGTCCCGGTACAGCGTGAAAGGGGCGGTCTCGATCACTGTGTGGCGTAAACACCCCGTTGAGAGTGTTCTGTGCGGGGTGGGGTGATCGCGCGCCGGTGTTTCGCCCCCGTACCCCTGGGGCGCCCGGGTTTTCGGCCCTCGGCTTCGGCGCGCGGCGGGACCGCGGGGTGACTAGCGTGATGTAGCGGGACCATCCAGTTGACCGAGAGGGCTCCGACCATGGCCGTGCAACCCGAGGGAACGCCCTGTTGGGCCGATGCGATGTTCAGCGACGTCGAGGGAGCGA
This sequence comes from Streptomyces sp. NPDC053076, assembly GCF_044546845.1. Taxonomy (NCBI): domain Bacteria; kingdom Bacillati; phylum Actinomycetota; class Actinomycetes; order Kitasatosporales; family Streptomycetaceae; genus Streptomyces; species Streptomyces sp. NPDC053076. The sequence goes on from NZ_JBITZL010000003.1 coordinate 113,106, forward strand.
AGAGGTTCTACGGCGACGTCCTCGGCTGGACCTTCGGCGAGTCGTCGTCGGAGTACGGCAACTACACCCAGGCATACGTGCACGGCAAGGCCGTAGCGGCCGTCGTCCCGCCCATGCCCGGCCAGGAGGGCCAGTCGCAGTGGTGCCTGTACCTCGCCTCGCCGGACGCCGCCGCCACCGCGGAGAGGATCCGGGAGAACGGCGGCGAGGTGCTGATGGAGCCGATGCAGGTCGGCGAGTTCGGCACGATGTGCCTGGCCCGGGAGCCCAGCGGGGCGGTGTTCGGGGTGTGGCAGGCGGGCACCCACGAGGGCTTCGAGGCGATGGCCACGCCCGGCGCCTACTGCTGGGCGGAGGTGTTCACCCGTGAGCCCGAGCAGGCGGACGCGTTCCTCTCCGCCGTCTTCCCGTACCGGATGAAGGAGATCGAGGACGACGCGGTGGACTTCCGGATGTTCGACATCGGCGAGGACACGGTCCTCGGCCGGATGCGGATGACCGACGACTTCCCGCCCGAGGTGCCCTCGTACGTCAACGTCTACTTCACCGTCGACGACTGCGACGCGGCCGTCGACCGGGCGACCAAGCTCGGCGGGGTCCTTCGGTTCGGGCCGATGAGCAGCCCCTTCGGCCGGTTCGCGGCGCTCAGCGACCCGCAGGGGGCGAACTTCTCGGTGATCGACATCACGACCACCGAGGGCGAGATGCCCGCGATCAAGGACGTATGACCGGTCCGGAACAGCTCTCCTGCGCGGTCGTGGCATGATCGAGCACATGCGTGAACGTGTGGTGGCCGCGTGCGACGGGGCTTCGAAGGGAAACCCCGGGCCGGCCGGATGGGCATGGGTGGTCTCGGACGACGACGAGCGGACCCCCGCCCGCTGGGCGGCGGGCCCGCTCGGCCGGGCCACCAACAACGTCGCCGAACTGACGGCTCTGGAGCGGCTGCTCGCGGCCGTCGACCCGGACGTGCCGCTGGAGATCCGGATGGACTCCCAGTACGCGATGAAGGCCGTCACCACCTGGCTGCCCGGCTGGAAGCGCAACGGCTGGAAGACGGCCGCCGGCAAGCCCGTGGCCAACCAGGACCTGGTCGTCCGCATCGACGAACTCCTCGACGGCCGGTCGGTGGAGTTCCGCTACGTTCCCGCCCACCAGGTCGACGGCGACCCGCTGAACGACTTCGCCGACCGCGCGGCCAGCCAGGCGGCCTCCGTCCAGGAACCGGCCGGCAGCGCGCTCGGCTCGGCGCAACCCCCGCCGTCGCCGGACACCCCGAAGGCGGCCGGGGCGCCCCGCCGGAAGGCACCCCGCACCGGCGGTACCGCGTCCTCCCGCACCATCAAGGCGAAGTTCCCCGGCCGTTGCCTGTGCGGCCGGTCGTACGCGGCCGGCGAGAAGATCGCCAAGAACGCGCAGGGCTGGGGCCATCCGGAGTGCGCCACCGCCGGGGCCTGATCAGACGTCGAACGTGTAGTGCCTGGTGTGGTCGAGCAGGTCCGCCGGGCGCACGTCGTTCCACGGCTTCATCGTGTCGTCGAGGTCCACCACGTCCGGCGTGCCGCCCGTCGGCACGTAGGAGGCACCCGGGTGCCGGCGCTGCCACTCCGCCCACAGCTTGTCGACGTAGGCGTGGTGCAGCCAGAACACCGGGTCGTTGGGGGAGACACCGGTGCCCATCTGCCCGCCGACCCAGACGTGCACCCGGTTGTGCAGGTTGACCCCGCGCCAGCCCTCCAGGTGGTTGCGGAAACCGTCCGAGGCGCTGTTGTACGGCGCCATGTCGTACGTCGCCATCGACAGCACCGACTCCACCTCGGCGCGCGTCGGCAGCTCACGCACGCCGGTGCCGAGGGAGCGGCGCAGGAACGTACGGCCGTCGACGCGCACGTTGATCGGCCAGGCGCCCGCGGACGCGGCGAACGGGCCGTCCATCACCCGGCCGTCGGAGCTGCGCCCGGTGCCGCCGAGGAAGTCCGGCGCCCACAGCGAGGCACGCACCGTGCGGTCGGTGCTCCAGTCCCAGTAGGGCAGCGCGACGGAGGAGTCCACGGACTGCAGTGCCTGTTCGAAGTCGAGCAGGAATCTGCGGTGCCAGGGCAGGAAGGAGGGGGAGCGGTGGCCGGTCCGCTCGCCGCTGTCGGTGTCCGACATGATGAACTCGTTGTGCGTGCGGACGAACTCGTCATAGCGCCCGTTGCGCTTGAGCTCCAGGAGGGCGGCGACGAACCGCCGCTTCTCGTCGGCGGTCAGGGTGGCCTGGTTCTTGCGTACGGTCATGGTGCGCGGTGCTCCGGAAGTCCTTGCGAGGGCGGTCAGTTGGTGGGGAACGGCAGCAGCTGTGCGCCCTGTAGCTCGTCCACCGCGGCACGGGCCGCGGCGCGCGGGGTGGCCACCGGGTCGTAGTGGCTGACGACGCTGATCCAGGTACCGTCCGCGTTCTGCATCACGTGCAGCTGCACGCCGTCGACGAACACCTCGTACCCGCCGCCGTGTCCGTGGTGGTGTCCACCGCCGCTCGCCGGGCCGCCCGCTATGCGGCGGCCCTTGTAGACCTCGTCGAACGAGTCGGCCATGGTGTGGTCGTGGTGGCCGGCGGCCGACGCGGCGGGCGCGGCGAGGGCGACGGCCGAGGCCGTCGCGGCGACGGCGGCTGCCGTGGTGAGCGCGCGGCGCCGGGTGATGTCGGGCATGCGGGTCCTCCTGAACAGTGGTCCGGTGTGACCCCGCATGCCTATCGGGATGTCATGGAGCGGAAGAAATCGCCCGGAACCGGTTGGCTGCGATCCGGACAATTGGTTAATTGTCCTACAGAGTTGAACCAAGATGATCTTGCTGCGCGGAGGTGCCGGTTCACCCCGGAACGGGGAATTCCTTGCCGGGCCGCCCGGGTTTCCGATGATCCTTTCCGGCTGGCGCCCGCCCGAGTGGCGTGGCTCACCGCGACAAGCTGACGCGATCGGGCGGGCCGACACCCTGCTACCTGCCGGTGCCGATCGACCACGTCGGGTGACTGTCAGGGGTGTACACGTGAAGGTCGTCTGTGTCGGAGGCGGGCCCGCCGGCCTCTACCTCGCCATCCTGCTCAAGCGGCATCCAGAGCGCGGCCCGCTACAGCTCCCAGTGGTACGAGAACCTGCCCCCCTACATCCAGCTGCCCCCGCATCGGATGTTCGCCCTGCTCGGCCGGCGTCACTCGCCCCTGCTGCCGTACGTCCCGCCGCAGCTGTACTACGGCCTCGACAAGGCGGCCGGCCGGCTGGAACCGCTGCGCAGGCTCAAGCGCTGGCTCGGCCCCCGCGCGGCCCGCGCCCTGCACGCCCGCCGGCGGTAGCGCGCTCCTGGAGCACCACCCGGCCTGAGCCGTCACCCGCGCCCGCGGCACGGTTGGTGAATGGGCATTCACTCGATACAGTGAATTGTTATTCACCTCCAATCCGTGCCGCCCGCAGGAGCGCCGATGGATCAGCCAGCCCCGATATCCCCGCCGCCCGGCACCGGTCCGCAGGCGCCCCGGCTGCGCGACCGGCTCACCATTCCGGTGCTGGCGTCGGGCGGCATCCTCATGGCGGTCATGCAGACCGTGGTCGTCCCCCTGCTCCCCGACCTGCCCCGGCTCACCGGCGCCTCGGCCGCGACCGTCTCCTGGACGGTCACCGCGACCCTGCTCTCCGGCGCCGTCCTCACCCCCGTGCTCGGCCGGGCCGGCGACATGTACGGCAAGCGCAGGGTGCTCACCGCCGCACTCGCCCTGATGACCGTCGGATCCGTCATGTGCGCGCTCTCCTCCGACATCGGCGTGCTCATCGCCGCCCGCGCGCTCCAGGGCGCCGCCGCCTCCGTCGTCCCGCTCGCCATCAGCATCCTGCGCGACGAACTCCCGCCGGAGCGCCGGGGTTCGGCGGTGGCACTGATGAGTTCCACCGTCGGCATCGGCGCCGCGCTCGGCCTGCCGCTCGCCGCGCTGGTCGTGCAGTACGCCGACTGGCACACCATGTTCTGGCTGACCAGCGCCCTCGGCGCGGCGGGCGTCGCGGCGACCTGGTGGGCGGTGAAGGAGTCGCCGGTGCGCGAGCCCGGACGGTTCGACGTCCTCGGCGCGCTCGGCCTTGCGGCCGGGCTGGTCTGCCTGCTGCTCGGCGTCTCCCAGGGCGGCACCTGGGGCTGGGGGAGCGCCCGGGTCCTCGGACTCTTCCTCGGCTCCGTGGTCGTCCTCGCCCTGTGGTGGTGGCACCAGCTGCGCACCGCACGGCCGCTGGTCGACCTGCGCCTGGTCAGCCGGCCCCGGGTGGGCCTGTCCCATGTGGCGGCCCTGCTGACCGGGTTCGCCTTCTACGCCAATTCCCTGGTCACCGCCCAGCTGGTGCAGGCACCGAAGGCCACCGGGTACGGGCTCGGCCTGTCCATCGTCGCCACCGGACTCTGCCTGCTGCCCGGCGGCGTCACCATGCTGCTGTTCTCGCCGCTGTCAGCCCGTATCTCGGCCGCGCGCGGCCCGCGGATCACGCTCGCGCTGGGTGCCGCCGTCATCGCCTGCGGGTACGCGCTGCGCATCGCCGACAGTCGCGACCTGTGGATGATCATCCTCGGGGCCACGGTGGTGGCGACCGGCACGACGCTCGCCTACTCGGCGCTGCCGACCCTCATCCTGCGCGCCGTACCGGCCGCCCAGACCGCGTCCGCCAACGGCGTCAACGTCCTCATGCGCACCATCGGCCAGGCCGTCTCCAGCGCGGCCGTCGCAGCCGTCCTCGTCCATCACAGCAGCCTCCTCGGCGGTGTCCCCTTGCCCACCCTCCACGGCTACCAGCTCGCCTTCACCGTCGCGGGTGTCGTCGCCCTCGCGGCCTGCGCGGCGGCCCTGTCCATCCCGGGCGACGGCGACGCCGGCCCCACCCGCAGGGACCGGGGCGCCACCCGGGGCGCACGCGACGAGGCGCTGGAGGGAGCGTGAGGACCCCGGCGGCGGAGGGAACGTGAGGACCCCGGCGCTGGAGGGAGCGTGAGGAGCGGAGGGAACGTGATATGGCGGAGGGAGCATGAGGACCATGAGCACGCCACCCGGTCAGGTGCCCGCCCCCGCACGCCGGGACGCCGAGGCCACCAAGGACGCCATCCTGAAGGCCGCGCGCTTCCTCCTGGCCCGGCACGCGCACGCCGACATCACCCTCAAGGCCGTAGCCGACCGGGCCGGTGTCAGCCCGCCGCTGATCCTGAAGTACTTCGGCAACAAGGACGCCCTCTTCGCCCGCGTGATGTCCTTCGACACCGACGCCGACGACCTGCTGGACGCCCCGCTGGACGACCTCGGCCGGCACATGGTCCGGCACGTGCTGTCCAGCCAGCGCGAGCGGGGCGCCGACCCGCTGCTGCGCATCGCCTTCGCCCCGCTGCACGGCGACCACGGCGACGTGCTGCGCGCCAACTTCCGCGCCCAGGTGACCGAACGCCTCGCCGCCCGGCTCACCGGCCCCGACGCCGGCCTGCGCGCCGAACTGGCGGTCGCCGCCCTCGTCGGCCTCGGGGTGATGTACGGCATCGCCCGCGGACCGCACCTGCGCGATACCGACGCCGACGCCGTCGCCGACCGCTACGGGCCCGCCGTACAGGCGCAGCTGACGCCCGGCGGCCGGCTCACCCCGTGACGTCGGGGCCGGTCGGCTCACCCCGTGATGTGGGGGCCGGGCGGCTCACCCCGTGATGCGGCTCACCCGGTGACGTCGGGACCGGTCGGCAGGGCCCCGGAGGACCGGCCGGTCCCGGGACGGACCCGGCGGAACGGCCGGCTCCGCGGGACCGTGCCGGATGACACACTGACGCCATGGACGAACGCGTAATCGGCAGGTCGGGTCAGTGGGCATCGGTCGTCGGTCTCGGCACATGGCAGCTGGGCGCCGACTGGGGCGACGTGGACGACAAGGAGGCCCTGTCCGTCCTGGAGGCGGCGGCCGAGGCCGGGGTCACCTTCTTCGACACGGCCGACGTGTACGGCGACGGACGCAGCGAGGAGAGCATCGCCTCGTTCCTGCGCGGCCGTCCGGACCTGCACGTGCTCGTGGCCACCAAGATGGGCCGCCGGGTCGAACAGATCCCCGAGAACTATGTCCTGGACAACTTCCGCGAATGGAACGACCGCTCACGCCGCAATCTCGGGGTCGACCGCATCGACCTGGTGCAGCTGCACTGCCCGCCCACGCCGGTCTACTCCTCGGACGCGGTGTTCGACGCCCTGGACACCCTGGTCGAGGAGGAGCGCGTCGCCGCGTACGGGGTGAGCGTGGAGACCTGCGACCAGGCGCTCACCGCGATCGCCCGGCCGAACGTGGCGAGCGTGCAGATCATCCTCAACCCGTTCCGGATGAAGCCCCTGTACGAGGTGCTGCCCGCCGCCCGCGAGGCCGGCGTCGGCGTCATCGCGCGCGTGCCGCTCGCCTCCGGGCTGCTGTCCGGCAAGTACACGAAGGACACGGTGTTCGCGGCCGACGACCACCGCACCTTCAACCGGCACGGCGAGGCGTTCGATCAGGGCGAGACCTTCTCCGGCGTCGACTACGGCACCGGCGTCGAGGCCGCCGCCGAGTTCGCCGCGCTCGCCCCGGAGGGGTACACCCCGGCCCAGCTGGCGCTGCGCTGGATCATCGAGCAGGACGGCGTGACCACGGTGATCCCCGGCGCCCGCAACGCGCAGCAGGCCCGCGCCAACGCCGCCGCGGCCAAGCTGCCACCGCTGCCGCGGGAGACCTTCACCGCGATCCGCGAACTCTACGACCGCCGCATCAAGGACCAGGTCGAGCAGCGCTGGTGAGCTGGACGCCGACCGTTTGAACGAACGGTGGGGCGGTTACACGCACCGCATGACGCAGGAGGAACAGCGCAGGGGGCGCGACGAGACCGAGGAAGAGCGGGCCGACCGGATGTGGGGCGAGCTCATCCAGGAGGTCCGGGTGGCCCAGACGGGTGTACAGATCTTGTTCGGCTTCCTGCTGACCGTGGTCTTCCAGCCGAAGTACGGGCGCCTGGCGACCCCGGACCAGGTGATCTACATCGTGACGGTCGTCCTGGGGGCCTGTGCGACCGGTGCCCTGATCGGCCCGGTGTCCCTGCACCGCCTGGTCTCCGGCCGCCGGGTCAAGCCGCAGGCGGTGCGGCTGGCCTCCCGGATGACGTTCGTCGGCCTGGTCCTGCTGCTGGCCACGATGACGTCGTCCCTGCTGCTGATCCTCCGGGTGGCCACGCACGACGGGTATGTCCCGTACCTGGTGGCGGCCGTCGTCGCCTGGTACCTCGCGTGCTGGTACGGCCTGCCCCTATGGGCCCGCCGCAAGCACACGGCCCGCTCGGGCGAGTAGGGCGCATACCCCGAGGCCCCGTGGCTGCCGTCGACCCGGCGGTCAGCCGGGGCACCTCACCGATCACGGTGCGCTGCCGTGCCGCCCGCCGGAGCGCGGAGCTGACGGTCGTGCACCCGGCTGAGCAGCAGCAGGGCCAGCACGGCACCGATCAGCGCGCAGAACATGTCCCATTGGGTGTCCCACACATCGCCCTGAGTGGCGAGGAACGCGTCCGCTCCGTGCCCGCCCACCTCGGCCGCCAGCCACTCCAGCAGCTCGAAGCAGGCGCTGAAGGCCACACAGGCGCACACGGTGAGCGGCGCCAGCCAGCGGCTGCCGCGCAACGGCGAGGTACGCACGAGCAGTTCGCGGACCAGCACCGCCGGGACGAAGCCCTGCATCAGGTGCCCGAAGCGGTCATACGGGTTGCGGTCCAGGCCGAGGGTGTCGCGCACCCAGTCGCCCGCCGGGACCTGGGCGTAGGTGTAGTGCCCGCCGACCGCGAGGACCAGCGCGTGCACGGTCAGCAGCCCGCACAGCAGCCCCGTCAGCGGAAAGCGCCGCCAGGCCAGTACCACCAGGGGCAGGCCCACCAGCGCCCACACGGTCTCCAGGAACCAGGTGGTACGGTCGCGCGCGCCCCACGCCGACACGGCCAGTCCCACGGCCACCACGCCGGCGAAGAGGGCGGGCGGCACGCGGCGCGGCGTCGGGAGCGGGGCGGAGTGCACTGCGGTCACGGCGGAGCTCCTTGCCTCGGGGGCGTCGTCGCCCCCCATCGTGGCGCCGGACCGGATCCGCGGACATGAGTACGGCTACTCAGCCCGCGGAGAGGATCTCCGCCAGCAACTCGTCCACCGGGACGTGCTCCTGCCCCGGCGGGACGATCTGGTGGGTCTCGCGCAGGAACGCCGAGATCGCGGGCGCCCAGGCGAACACCACCGCCCGGTGCCGGCTGCCGTCGGGCCGGGTGTCCCCGAGGAACTCCATGCGCAGTTCGTGCCAGAGGCCGGTGGCGGCCGGCCGCAGCCGTACGTCACCGACGCCGACCGGTCCGGTCAAACCGGCGGAGAGCATCTCCCGGTCCAGCCGCCAGCGGGCCAGCACATGCCCGTCGTGGGCGAAGACGGCGGTGACGGCGAACGGGTCGTCCGCGTCATAACCGAGATGGGCCAGCACCGGACACCGTCCGGTGCCGGGCGCGAGGAGCTGCACCACCAGGGTCTTGTGCACGAGCGAGTTCACGCGGGGGCCTCCGGGAACAATGGGCGTAGAGCCCTCTAGTACCCCGGCAGCGCCGGGAATGCTCACCGGTGAGACCGATTCCCGCAGGCGCCGCGCAGTGCGGTCGGACAGCCGCCTACGGCCCGCTGAAACTCCGCCAGGCGCTGGACCTTGTCGTCCTCGTGGAAGTCCTGCGCGCCGTCGAAGGCCAGCTCCTCGAACGACCTGGTCACCGGGCGGTGAAGGGGTCGGCGAGGAACGCGGCGCGCGCGGTCGGGCGCCTCGGTACAGCGAGCGCGTCAGGCGAACGCCTCCCGCAGCGCCGGCAGCAGGGTCTTCGCCGACCAGTCCAGGTAGTCCCGCTGGGAATCGCCGCCGATCTGCACGAGGGCGATCTCCCCGAACCCGGCCTCCGCGTAGGGCCGCACGGCCTCCACGAAGTCGTCGGGGTCGTCTCCGCACGGGATGGAGGCGGCGACGTCGTCCTCGGTCACGAACTGGGTCGCGGCCTCGAAGGAGTCGGGGTGCGGCAGCTCGGCGTTCACCTTCCAGCCCAGGCCGAACCAGCGGAACTGGGAGTGGGCGCGCTTGACGGCCGTGTCCCGGTCGGGGTCGTAGCACACCGGCAGCTGGCCGACCCGGGGCTTGCCGCTGCCGCCGTGCCGGTCGAACGCCTCCAGCAGGCCCGCCTTCGGCTCCGTCGCGATCACCAGGTCGGCGAGGTGCCCGGCGAGCTTGCAGGACTGCTCGCCGGAGACGGCGATGCCGATCGGCGGCGCCGTCTCCGGCAGGTCCCACAGGCGGGCCGACTCCACGTCGTAGTGCTGTCCGTGGTGGGTGACATGGCCGCCCTCGAACAGCGCCCGGATGATCCCCACGGCCTCTTCGAGCATGTCGTGACGGACGTCAGCCGGGGGCCAGCCGCCGCCCACGACATGCTCGTTCAGGTTCTCGCCCGCGCCGAGCCCGAGGCGGAACCTGCCCTCCGACAGCAACTGCACGGTCGCCGCCTTCTGCGCCACGATCGCCGGGTGGTAGCGCAGGATGGGGCAGGTGACGTAGGTCATCAGGGGGATCCGCGAGGTGGCCTGGGCGGCTGCGCCCAGCACGCTCCACGCGTAGGAGGAGTGTCCCTGGGCGCGCAGCCACGGGAAGTAGTGGTCCGAGATCACCGAGAAGTCGAAGCCCGCCTCCTCGGCTCCCACCACGTGCTCCACCAGATCCCGGGGGCCGGCCTGCTCGGTCATCATCGTGTATCCGATTTGCACCATGCTGAGCGAGTCCCCGGCTGGGCGGAGGAAAAACGGCCTACCGGCCGGGTCGGTCCTCCGGTGCCCGGAACGTCCGCAGGAACGTCTTCAGCGCCAGCCGGTTGGCGGCGTCGTCCCAGGCCGCGTCGGGGGTGGTGAAGCGCAGGGAGAAGCCCCGCCGGCCACCGAGCAGAAAGCCGCGCCCGAAGGTGTGCACCCGGGCCTCCCCGGATCCCGCCAGCCACTCCAGGTCGGCGGCCTCACGGCCCTGGTAGGTGGTGGCCCGGACCGGGCCGACCCGGCGGTAGCCCGGCAGCTCGGCGAGCCCGGGCTCGACGTCGTCCCGCCACACGGCGACGGGGTCGGGGCCGACACGCTCGCTGTAGGTGACGGCGAGCGTGGGCGCGTCGCCGCCCCGGCCGAGGGTGACGCGGTAGGCGAGACCGGTCACCCGGGACGTGGCCAGCCGCTTCCAGCCGTCGGGCAGCGCGACCGAGAAACCCTCGGGGGCGCTGTACCGGTGGTATCCGGCCGGCAGGGCGGCGGAGGCCGAGGCGGTCGGTGTCGGGGTCGGCGCGGTGTCACCGCCGGTGTGCCGGTCGGTGGGGGCGGCCGGGACCGCGGCCCGGGGCGGGGAGGACGCGGAATCCGTGCCGGGCAGCGCGCCGGTCGCGGCCAGCACCGCGGCGGCCAGGGTGAGCGCGGCCAGCGCGGTGCCCACGGCCAGGACCGGTCCGCTCGGCACCGGCCCGGCACGGCGCACGCCCGTGCGGGCACCGCGCGGCTGGGGCTCGGGCGCCGGCGGTGAGTGCGTGCCGGTGTCCTCGCTCAGCGCCCGGGTCAGCGCCTCGCGGACCACCGGCCGGGTCAGCCGCTCCTGCGCGTTCTTGCGCAGCAGCCCCTGCACGCCCCGGGTGAGCGGGCCCGCACGCAGCGGGGTGCGCAGCGGGAGCCGGTCCACCGCCCTCAGCGTGGCCTCGGGCCGGCCGCGGTCCCGGAACGGCGGCCGGCCCTCGACCATCGTGTAGAGCAGCGCGCCCAGCGCCCACAGGTCGGCCGCGGGGCCGATGCGCTCGTCACGTGCCTGCTCCGGGGAGGCGTACGACGGTGCGGTGAGCCGCGGCACGAGTGTCGCGCCCGCCAGTCCGAAGCCGCTGACGACGACCGGGCCGTCGTCCCGCACGAAGACCTGCCCGGGGCTCAGCTCGCCGTGCGTGACACCTTCGTCGTGCGCGGCCTCCAGCACCTCCAGCAGTTCGAGGCCGACTCGGGCCGCCCGCACCGGGGCGAACGGCCCCTCCCGGTCGAGCAGTTCGCCGAGGGGCCGGCCGTCGATCCACTCGGTCACCGTCCACAGGACGCCCGCCTCCACCACCGCGTCGACGACCGTGGCGACCCGGCCCGGGCGCAGCAGCCGCATGGTCTCGGACGTGCGGACGACCCGGGCCGTGACGCGACGCGCGGTGTCCTCGTCGGCGGGCTCCGGCAGGGCGGTCTGCGCCACCAGACGGGGCTGCCGCGCGGCTACGTCCTCGGCGTACCACCACAGGCGGTTCGTCTCGCGGGAGAAGACCTCCAGGAGCCGGTACCGCCCGGCGACCAACTCGTGTGCGAAGACGTGCGCCTTGACCATGGTCATCCCTCGCTGAAACCCCTGCCGGACTTTCCCAGAGGTACGCGTCGCCCGCGGGGGTGCGTTCAAAGAATCCTTGATTCAGGCCCTTTCCTGCCTTTTATTCAAACGTTCGAAGGGGCTTGCGATTTCGGGATGTCCTCCCTGGCTCACAGGAGCCCGAAGCGGTCGGCCCAGCCGGTGAGTTCGCGGGGCGTCGTGTTGCCCCCGCACACCACCAGCCCGATCCGCGCGCCCGCGCCGGCCCGTGCCGCCACCCGCCGGGCAGCCGGCAGCAGACAGCCCGCGGCCGGCTCGGCCCACACCTTGGCGTGGTCGGCGAGTTCCAGACAGCCCCGCACCGCGTCCCGGTCCGGCACCACCAGGACCTCTTCGACCAGCGCGGACACATGGTCGTACGTCAGCTGCGACACCGAGGGCGCGCTCAACGTGGTGACCAGGGAGGACAGCGGCACCGGGACCGGGCCGCCGGCCTTCAGCGCGCCGGACATCGCCTCCGCGCCCTCGGTCTCCACGCCCCACACGCGCACCCCGGGACGCCGGGCGCGCAGGGCAGCCGCGACGCCGGCGATCAGGCCCCCGCCGCCGACGCTGACGACGACGTCCGTCAGCTCCCCGGCGTCCTCGGCCAACTCCAGCCCCACGGTGCCCTGTCCGGCGACCACGGCCGGATCGTCGAAGGGGTGGACCAGGGTCAGGCCCTCGTCCCGCAGCCGGGTCACCAGCTGGAAGGCGCTGTCCATGCCGTCGGTCAGCCGCAGCGTCGCCCCGGCGTCCTCGGCCAGCGCGATGGAGCGCGCGGGCGCGGTGCGCGGCATGACGACGGTGGCCTTCACATCGAGGGCCGCCGCCATCACCGCGAGGGCGATGCCGTGGTTGCCGCCGCTGACCGCGACCACCCCCGCCGCCCGCTCGGCCTCGCTCAGCGACAGCAGCTTCGCCGTGGCCCCACGGGCCTTGAACGAGCCCGTGCGCTGGAGCAGTTCGAGTTTGGCGGTGACCGGGACGCCGAGCAGGGCGCCGAGGCCGGGGCTCGGCACCGTCGGCGTCCGTACCACGTGCCCGGCGATCCGCTGTGCGGCGGCTTCGATGTCCGAGATGTCGATCAAGGTGCTGCACCCTTCCGGCGCGGGTCGGGAGCCGCGCCGTTCGCACCTTCGCCCGCGGGGAGGCCGGCGGTCAACGGTGTTCCGGATCATGGAACTCGGCTACAGCGCGCGCTCCCCCAGGTGGTCCAGCAACCGGGTCAGATCCTCGGCGGGCCCCGGGGCCAGCGGTGCGCCGGCGAGCAGCCGCCGCGCGGCGGCCGTCTGGGCGCGGGCCTCGGTCAGCGCCGCCGCACGGCCACCCACCGCCTCGATCAGCGCGGCGGCCTCCTGCGCGTGTTCGGCGGAGCCGAGCAGCGAGGGCAGCCGCCGGGCCGCCGGGGAACCGAGCGCGGCCAGCACCGGGAACGTCTTCTTGCCCTCCCGCAGATCGCCGCCCACGGGCTTGCCGGTGACGGCCGGGTCGCCCCAGATGCCGAGCACGTCGTCGACGAGCTGGAAGGCGACCCCGAGGTGCCGGCCGGCCCGGTCCAGCGCGCCGACCGTGTCCCGGGACGCCCCGCCGAGCGCGGCACCCAGCGCGAGGGCACAGCCCAGCAGCGCGCCTGTCTTGCCTTCGGCCATCGCCCGGTACTCCCGTGGTGTCACCCGGTCCGGCCCGGTACCGGGCCGGGTGGTGAACAGCAGGTCGTCGGCCTGACCGCGCACCAGATCCGCGAGGGCCGAGGAGAGCAGCCGTACCGCGCCGGGGCCTTCCGGCGCGGCGGCGAGTGTGTCCACCGCCAGCGCGAACAGGGCGTCCCCGGCCAGTACGGCCGGCCCCGTGCCGTACGCCTGCCAGACGGCGGGGCGGCGGCGCCGGGTCGCGTCGCCGTCCATGATGTCGTCGTGCAGCAGCGAGAAGGCGTGCACCAGCTCCACCGCGACCGCCGCCGGGACACCGGCACGCCCGTCGGCACCGGCGGCCTCGGCGCCGAGCACGGCCAGTGCCTGCCGCACGCCCTTGCCGCCCGGCGCGGCGGCGGGCGCCCCGCCGACCTCGCACCAGCCGAAGGAGTACGCGGCCATCTCGGCCACCCAGGGGTGCAGCCGCTCCACCGCCTCGCGCAGCCGAGGCCGCACCAGTTCCCGGCACCGGGCGAGGATCCGGGGAGCGGACTCCCGCACCGGTGAGGTGAGCGCCGTCACCGTACGACCTCCGCGTCGAGGCCGAACTCCCGCTGTGCCCGGGCCACCATCTCCCGTGCGTGCCGCAGCCCGCTGCGTTCCAGCGTCCGGGCCAGGTCGGCGAGTTCCGCCGCGGTCTCGGCACGGTCGCGGCCGAGCCGGGCGAGGGACTTGGCCAGCCCAAGCCGGGAGAGCGCTTCGCCGCGCGGTTCGCTCATCGTCCGGAACTCCGTCAGCGCCAGCTCGTACCGGTCGCGGGCCTCGGCGTGACGGCCGGCCCGGTACAGGACGTTGCCCTGCATCTTGTGGTTGTAGGCGAGCGCGCTGGAAAGGTTCATGTCCCGGCAGGTCGCCTCCGCCTCGGCCAGCAGCTCCAGCGCCCGTTCCGTGGCGCCGTCGCGCACCGACAGGACGTCCGCGAGTCCGCGCAGCGCCCAGGCGTGCCCGCGCCGGTCGTCGGCCCGGCCGGCTATCTGCGCCGCCTCCTCGAACAGGGCGTACGCCCTGTCGTGATCGCCGGTGTTGCGGTGCATCTGGGCGATGCCCTCCAGCGCCCACACCGTGTGCCGGGCCTCGCCCCTTTTGCGCGCCTCGGCCAGCAGTTGCTCGTGCAGCCGGCCGACCGCCGCGTAGTCGCCCTGGATCCGGCCGGTCTCCGCGAGCCCGGCCAGCGAGTAGCCGCGCACGACGACGTCCCCGCCCCGCTCGCCGAGTTCGGCCGCGAGCTTCAGCAGCCGCCAGGCCAGCGGGAACGCCCCGCGTTGCCGGGCCAGCGTGCCGCCGCTCCACAGCGCCCAGGCCATCGCGGCGGTGTCGCCGGCCTCCCGGGCGGCGCGGTAACTCGCCTTCCAGGCCCGGTCGGCCTCCTCCACGTGGCCGAGTCGCCGGTGCGCCTCGGCGACGGCGAGCCCGCAGCGCGCCGCCTCGCCGGGCCGCCCGGCGCGTTCGGCCTCGCGCAGCCGCTCGGTGCCCTCGGCCAGTACGTCGACCAGCGAGGAGTTCACGGACAGGGTGGTGAGGGCGCCCTGGTACTCCGGGGCGAAAGCCTTGCCGTACATGCGTACCCTTCTATACACGGAGTGTATACATGTCGTGTATAGCGTCTCGAAAAGATGCCCCGGCCCTGTGGGGCCGGGGCCCGGTCTGTTGTGGATCAAGACGCCGGTACGGCGGCGGGGGTTGCCCGCGGGGAACGGATCAGATGTGAAGGTTCAGTGCTGCTGGGCCTTCTGGGGTGTCACTTCGCTCGGCCGCACCACGACGAACCCCTCGCCCTGGAGCACCAGTTGCACGGCCTCGCCGGAGCCGCCGCGCAGCATCGAGCCGATGGACTGCGAACGGTGCAGCGAGGTCTGCAGCTGCGCGGTCCAGCCCACCACCGCGTCCGTGTCGACGTACACCGGTGACTGCGTGGACACCGGGATGACCAGCGGGTTGCCCTCGCAGACCAGGCCGAGCCGGCCCTGCCCGCTGAACACGCTGTTGAACAGGCCGCCACCGGCGATGCCCGACCCCTTCACCGTCTTGATCTCGTACGCCAGCGAGGCGTCGAAACACAGGACGTTGCGGCCGTTGACGGTGAACTGGTCCCCGGGCTCGACCTCGACGATGAAACAGTTCTGCGCCTCGTGCGCGAACCATGCCTCGCCCCGCCCGCGCACCGCCATGAGGGGCAGTCCCTCACCCGTGACCGCACGCTTGAGCATGCCGCCGACACCCTGCCCCTTGCGCTCGAACTTCAGGTCGCCGCGGTAGGCGACCATGGCGCCCTGCCGGGCGTACATCTCGCCCTCGACCGCGTACCGGATGCACTTGGCGTTCTCGACGGACATGCCCGGCTGTACGGCCGGCTGCACGACGTGCTGACTGGAAAAGAGGTCACCCTTCATGCCGGGCATGGTGTCCCGGACGATGGCATTCCGCCAAGATCACGCAACGTATCGATTCAGCCACCGAACAGCCGCGCCCGGCAGCCCCTATTCACGCCCCGCCTTCGGCTCGGCCATCTGCTCAGCCTTCTGCTCCGTCTTCGGCTTCCCGCAGAACGCCGACTCCAGGGCCCCCGCCAACGTGCCCAGCACCTTCCCGTTGTTCGACGTGTTGGCCACAGCCGTGAGACTGCGCCCCCCGTCCTTCGTGGTGAACGCGTACGAGTAGTACCCCTGCACCGCCCCCGTGTGCCCGTACACCGACACCCCGCAGGACAGGTCGCGCCGGCGCAGCCCGAGCCCGTACGCCGTCGTGCCGTCGACCTTCGTGAACCGCTCCATCTCCGCGAGCCGCGCGGCCGGCAGCAGCTTCCCTCCGAGCAGTGCGCCGTAGAAGACGTCCAGATCCCGCGCGCTGGAGATGACGGCCCCCGCGCTCTGCGCCCAGGACACGGTCTGCGTGGTCGCGTCGACCAGGGGGGCGCCCGCCTTGTCCGGGGTCAGGTACCCGCGGGCGTACCGGCCCGGGATCGCGGTGTCCGGATGGACGTAGAACGTGTCGGCCAGCCCCAGCGGCTCGATGACGCGCTTCTGGTACGCGCTCCCCACGGGCTGCCCGGTGAGCTTCTCGATGAGCAGGCCGGCGACGACGAAGTTGGTGTTGGAGTACGAGTAGGCGGCGCCGGGGGCGTTGGTGCGGGGCCTCTGCAGGGAGAGGGCGACCAGCTGCCGGTAGGTGAAGACCTTCGTCCGGACCGCCTCGAAGCCGGAGACGCTGTCGGCGAACATGTCGTTCGTGTAGTCGTACAGGCCGCTGCGGTGACTCAGCACATGACGGACCGTGATCCGGTCGTCCGGCAGCAGGTTCGGCAGATAGCGGTTGACCGGCGCGTCGAGCGCGAGCCGGTGCTCGTCGACGAGTTGGAGGAGCACGACGGCCGAGAAGGTCTTGGTGATGCTGCCGACCCGGAACCGGTCGTCCGTCGAGATGGCCCGCCGGCTGCCGCGGTCGGCGACGCCGTGTGTGACCCGGTACGTCCGGCCGTGGTCGTCGATCCGGGCCAGTGCGCCGGGTGCGCCCTGGGCCACCACCGACCGCAGCACCGCGGCCAGGCCCGCGGTGTCGGGTGCCGGGAGCGCCGCCGGGCTGTCCGGCTCCCATGTCGCGGCCCGCGCCGGGACCGCGAGGAGCGACAGCGCGACCGCTCCGAGGACCGCTCCCCGTCCCACCGTTGTCGAGACCATCCTCTGTCACTCCTGTCGGCTCGGGTTTTCTGATGCGATGTCGGTCACATTCCGCCCAGGGAACCTAGGGGATGAAGACGACGTCTCCACAGCCGACACACAGTCGGCTGTCCCGCGATCACTCTGTGGCCCCCCATTCGTAAAGGATTGTCATAGAAGTTCGCGAAATGGATCATTCCGTCTTTACGTGCCCATGACTGATCCGCAAGGGTTGTCCCTCGGGGCCAGAACAGCCCCCATGGCGCCCAAGTGCGCCATGCCTCAAGGCGGTTGGTGACCCCGATCGCCTGTGAACGAAGGAACCCTGATCAGATTGCGTAGACCGCACATACGCACCGTGGCAGTCGCCGTCGCGGTGACCACGGCTGCCACGGGCCTGGCCGGTACGGCCTTCGCGGGCCCCTCCACGGGGGTGGAGCGGTCCGCCGCCTCCGCCGCCCCGAACGCCACGGTGGTGGTGGAGGCGGCGCGCACCGCGGCCTTCGCGCACGCCTCGGCGTCCGGCGTCTCGAAGGGCGATGCACTGCACGCCCAGGACGTCATGATCGACCCCGAGGGCGCCCGCCACGTCCGCTTCGTCCGCACCCACAACGACCTGCCGGTGCTCGGTGGCGACCTCATCGTCCACCTGGACCGGGGACTGGCCTACACGGGCGTGACCCGTGCGGCCGACCACGCCGTCAAGCCGGCCGCCGAGGCCAAGCTGACCGCGGACCAGGCCGCCGCCAAGGCCGCCCAGGCCGCCAAGGGCGACGCGGGCGGTGCCCAGCTCGTGGTGGACGCCCGTGGTGAGACCTCCGCCCTCGCCTACCAGGTGACCGTCACCGACAAGGACAGCTCCCGCACGGTCGTCGTCGACGCGGTCACCGGCAAGGTGCGCAGCAACACGCCCGACCGGGACGAGTTCCTCTCGCCCAAGCTGCTCGACACCCTGCGCGAGCGCGGCGAGACCCTCGACCCGGCCACCGGCACCGCTTCCGGCTCTGCAGTGCCGGGCCTGGTCGGCTCGGGTGCCTCCGGTGTCACCCACTACCCGACGTCCGCCAAGGGCACCGGCAAGACCCTCTTCGTCGGCAACGTCGGCCTCACCACCACGGCGACCTCGCGCGGCCACTACCAGCTCAAGGACCCGAGCCGGTACGGCACCGAGACGCGGGACGCCAAGGGTTCGTACACGGAGAAGTTCGGCGCCGGCTCGAAGTTCACCAACACGACCAACGTGTGGGGCAACGGCAAGACCACCAGCCGGGTCAGCGCCGCGGCCGACGCCCAGTACGGCGTGACCAAGACGCTGGACTTCTACAAGAACACCTTCAAGCGCAAGGGCATCGCGGGCAACAGCAAGGCCGCCCAGGCGATGGTCCACTGGGGCAAGAAGGTCGCCAACGCCTTCTGGGACCCCACCTGCAACTGCATGCTGTACGGCGACGGCGACGGCGAGATGTTCAAGAAGCCGCTCGTCGTCCTCGACGTCACCGGTCACGAGCTGACCCACGGCGTGGTGGAGGCGACCGCCAACCTGCAGCCCACCATCGTCGACTCCGAGGGCAACCAGTACGGCGAGCCGGGCTCGCTCAACGAGTCGCTCGCGGACATCTTCGGCTCGAACGTCGAGTTCTACGCCAAGAACACGAAGGACACGCCGGACTACCTGGTCGGCGAGAAGCTGGGCCTCGCGCAGAAGTTCCTGCGCCGCCTGGACCACCCGTCCCTCGACAAGCTCGAGGGCACGATCGACTACTGGTCGCCGGACACCTACTTCACCGAGGTGCACGCCGGTTCCGGTGTCTCCTCGCACGCCTACTACCTCCTCGCGGAGGGCAGCGGCAAGAAGAAGATCGGCAGCGTCACCTACAACTCGCCGACCTACCACGGCGTCACGGTCAAGGGCATCGGCCGCTCCAAGGCGACTGCCATCTACTACCGTGCGCTCACCCGCTACATGGTCTCCACGACCGACTTCCACCAGGCGCGTCTCGCGACCCTGAAGGCGGCCAAGGACCTGTACGGCGCGAACAGCACCGAGTACAAGACGGTCGACAAGTCGTGGGCCGCGGTCAACGTGACCGCCGCCAACACGCCGCGCGCCCACCACTGACGGACAGCGCGCACCAGCACGACCGGATGCCCCGCCTCGCGCGGGGCATCCGCATGTCCGGGTCCGGGCAGGGCTCTTGCGGCCGGCCGCGGGTCCCGACCGCTCCCGTAACATCCGCCGCTTTATTTATTGACAGCGGAAAATAAGGGTCCTAGTTTCCCGGCCATGCGGTCACCCTCACCTTCCGTCCCGCCCGTGCGCGGGCTCACAGCCGCCGTCGCCCTGGCCCTCATCGCGGGCCTCGCCACGGCCGTCCCGGCCACCGCGCAGGCCGACACCACGCCGGTCACGGCCGCCAAGCCCTTCATGGGCTGGTCCAGTTGGAGCATGCAGTCCTCCCGGTACCCCGGCCTCAACCCGGACGGTGACTACAGCTACCTCACCGAGGCCAACGTCCTGCGGCAGGTCGACGCCCTGGCCACCAGGCTGAAGCGCTACGGCTACGAGTACGTCAACATCGACTCCGGCTGGTGGCGGGACAAGAGCTGGAAGCCCGGCTACGACGCCTACGGACGCCAGCAGGCCGACCCGGTCCGCTTCCCGCACGGCATGCGGGCGGTCGCCGACCACATCCACGGACTCGGCCTCAAGGCCGGCATCTATCTGCCGGTCGGCCTGGAGAAGGAGGCGTACGGCGACGGCAAGGTGCCGATCCGCAACGCCGACGGCTGCACCACCGCCGACATCGTCCATGGCGACCTGCGCACCACCAACGGCTGGGACAGCGCCTACAAACTCGACTTCTCCAGACCCTGCACCCAGAAGTACGTCGACTCCCAGGCCCAGTCGCTCGCGGACTGGGGCTATGACTTCCTCAAACTCGACGGCGTGGGGCCCGGTTCCTTCAAGAGCGGCGACAACTACGACAACGTCGCCGACGTCGCCGCCTGGCAGAAGGCGATCGCCGCCACCGGCCGGCCGATCCACCTGGAACTGTCCTGGTCCCTGGACATCGGCCACGCCGCCGACTGGCGGAAGCACTCCCACGGCTGGCGCGTCGACACCGATGTCGAGTGCTACTGCAACACCCTCGTCAGCTGGGAGAACTCCGTCGACGACCGCTTCACCGACACCCCTGGCTGGACGAAGCACGCCGGTCCCGGCGGCTGGAACGACCTGGACTCCCTCGACGTCGGCAACGGCGCCATGGACGGTCTGACCAAGGCCGAACGGCAGACCTACGCCACCCTGTGGGCCATCGCCAAGTCCCCTCTCTACACCGGCGACGACCTCACCCGGCTCGACGACTACGGCGTCAAGCTGCTCACCAACCGCGAGGTCATCGCCGTCGACCAGGGCGACACCCCGCCCGCCCGGCCGGTCACCCCCTCCGACCCCCAGCAGGTGTGGGCCGCGAAGAACCCGGACGGCACGTACACGGTCGCCCTGTTCAACCTCGCGGACGCCCCCGCCGCCGTCACCGCCGACTTCTCCTCCCTCGGCTTCACCGGCCGGGCGACCGTCCGCGACCTGTGGAACCACGAGAACCTCGGCTCCCGCAAGGACAAGATCACCGAGGCCCTGCCCGCCCACGGCTCCCGCCTGTTCACCGTCACCCCGCACGGCGGCGCGCTCACCACCAGCGCGCACGAGGCCGAGGACGGCACCAACACCCTCGGCGGCCGGGCCTCCGTCGCCGACTGCCCGGCCTGCTCCGGCGGCAAGAAGGTCGGTGACCTCTACGGCGGCGGCACGCTCCGCTTCAACGACATCGTCGTGGCCCGGTCAGGCACCTATCTGATCAAGGTGGCCTACGTCAGCGGCGACGCCCGGCCGGTGACCGTCACCGCCGGCTCCGGCGTCGGCACCCGCCACACGTTCCCCTCCACCGGTGACTGGGGGACCGCCGAGACGGTCAGCGTCCCCGTCACCCTCAGGGCCGGCCGCAACACCGTCACCTTCGACAGCGGTGCGGACTATGCCCCGGACATCGACCGTATCGACGTCCCCTCGTCCCCCCGTCAGTGATCGGACCCCGCCATGGAACACCCGCCCGGCAGACACGGCGAGAAGGCCGGCCCCCCGGCGCACCCAACCCCCCACTGTCACCGCCCGTCACCGGCCGCGGTGGCGGCCCCCCGCCGACGAGCACTCGCTCGTCCCCCGACCGAGGTGCGGACACGCGCCGCAGGCCGCACCATGACCACCGTGGGACACGCAGGTACGTTCCGGGCGGTCCGCGGACGCCCCGGCCGGACCGCCACGCGCCGGGAGTTCGCCCGGTGACCGGCCGGTTCGGGCGCTGCTGCCGTATCGCCGCCGTCCTGCTCACCGCCCTCACCTGCCAGTTCGCGCCGCCCGCCCGGGCCGCCACCCCGCCCGCACGTACCGCCCGGGCCTCCGACGTGGTCACCCGGTCGGCGAGCGCCGGCCAGGCTGCCACCCCGCCCGCGCGCACCGCCCGGGCCTCCGACGTGGTCACCCGGTCGGCGAGCGCCGCACAGGCTGCCACCCCGCCCGCGCGCACCGCCCGGGCCTCCGACGTGGTCACCTGGGCGGCGAGCGCCGATCGCATGGGCGAGGGCACGGCCGGCCAGGGCTACCGGCTGATCGTCCACACCAGCATCGGCGGCACCGGCCTGCGCGTCCGCTTCACCAACGCCTTCGGTGACCGGCCGCTGACCCTGGACGGCGTGTACGCCGGCCTGCGCGACCGGGGTGCCGCCCTGCGGCCGGGCAGCAACCGGCCGCTCACCTTCGGCGGCACCCGCACGGTCACCGTCCCGGCCGGAGCCGTCGCCTGGAGCGATCCGCTGCCCGGCCGGCTCCCGGCCGGCTCCGACCTCGTCGTCAGCCTGCGCACCCCCGATGCGGCCGGACCGGCCACCGGTCACTGGATGGCGATGCAGACCTCCTACACCGGCCAGGGCGCGCACACCGCCGAGGAGAGCGGCGCCGACTGGACGCGGACCACCACCTCCTGGTGGTACATCGACTCCGTCGCCGTACGGGCCTCCGGCGCGGCCGGCGGCGCCGTCGCCGCGCTCGGTGACTCCGTCACCGACGGCTGGCAGTCCACCACCGACCTGAACCGCCGCTGGCCCGACTACCTCGCCCGGCGCCTGAACGCGGCGGGCACGGCCGTCCAGGGCGTGGCCAACGCGGGCATCTCGGGCAACAAGCTGCTCGCGGACGGCGCCGGCCAGGCCGCGCTGCACCGGCTCGACCGGGACGTCCTCACCCAGCCCGGAGTGCGGACCGTCTTCCTCTTCGAGGGCGTCAACGACCTCAAGGCGCACACCGGTGTCACCGCGGCCGACCTCGTCGCCGGCTACCGGGAGATCGCCCGGCGGGCGCACGCGACGGGCAGGTGCGCGGTCGCCGCCACCATCGGCCCGTTCAAGGGCTGGCCCGAATGGGACCCGGCCGCCGAAGCCGTACGACAGGAGGTGAACCGGTACCTGCGCGGCAGCGGGGACTTCGACGCCGTCACCGACTTCGACCGCGTCCTGCGCAGCCCGTACGACCCCGAGCGCCTCCTGCCGTTCTTCGACGGCGGCGACCATCTGCATCCCAACGACAAGGGCATGCAGGCCCTCGCCGACGCCGTCGACCCAGCCGGTCTCACCTGCGCCCGCTGAACCACCACCACCCGGTGCCGGCCGACCGCCCCTGCGCGGGGCCGTCACCTGGTTTGGCCGGCTCCGGTGCGTCGCCTGGGTCCGGCTGTCCCTGCACAGGGCTGTCAGCCGGGTCCGGCCGGCTCCGGTGCGGCACCTGGGTCCGGCCGTCCCTGCGCGGGCCCGTCACCTGGGTCCGGTCGGCTCCGGTGCGGCAGGTGGGTCCGGCCGGCTCCGGTGCGTCGCTTGGGTCCGGCTGTCCCTGCGCGGGGCCGTCGCTGGTCCGGCCGTCTCTGCGCGGGACCGTCGCCTGGGCCCGGCCTCCCTGCGCGGGTTCGTCACCCGGGTTCGGCCGGCTCCGGTGTGACCAGACCCCGGCGGTGGGCCACCGCCACCGCCTCCGTGCGGCTCGCGGCGCCCAGTTTGGCGAGGATGTTGGAGACGTGCACGCTGGCCGTCTTGCCGGTGATGAACAGCTCCTCGCCGATCTGCCGGTTGCTGCGGCCCAGGGCGAGGAGCCGCAGCACGTCCCGCTCCCGCGCGGTCAGCGACGGTGCCTGCGCGCCGTCCGGCTCGGCCCCGGGCCGGCTCCGGCGGGTGAGCATGTCGATCTCCTCCAGCAGCGGCGCCGCGGCCAAGCCGGTCGCCGTCGCCCGGACCAGCCGCATCTGCTCCGCCGCCTGTGCCGTCCGCTCCACGGCCAGCAGCGCCCGCGCCCACCGCAGCCGGCTCCGCGCCTGCTCGTACCCGTCGCCGTACCCGAACGCGGCGACGGCCTTCTCCCAGGCCGCCGGGTCCGGCCCGGACAC
The DNA here is from genome assembly GCF_044546845.1 of Streptomyces sp. NPDC053076. Taxonomy (NCBI): domain Bacteria; kingdom Bacillati; phylum Actinomycetota; class Actinomycetes; order Kitasatosporales; family Streptomycetaceae; genus Streptomyces; species Streptomyces sp. NPDC053076. The sequence goes on from NZ_JBITZL010000003.1 coordinate 136,397, forward strand.
GACCGTCGCCCACTCCGCCTCGGCGCGGGCCAGCCACGCCAGGCCCTCGGGACCCTGCACCCCGCCCTCCGCGTCCTGCTCGGCCGTGGCCCGCGCCGACTCCACCAGCTCATCCGCGGTCCGCGCCCAGCGGGCCAGGTCCCCGCCGGCGTCGCCCGTGGCGCGCAGCTCCACGGCCCGGTCGGCGACCGCCGTCAGGCAGAGCGCGGCCAGCCGGACCGTCACGCCCGGCCGGCGCGTCGTACCGTCGCCGAGGGCCGCGACCGCCTCCCGCATCCGCTCCATGGCCTCCGCCACGTCGCCGCGCCGGACGGCGGAGTCGGTGAGCACGATCCCGGCGACCAGCGTGCCCATCCAGTCGAACGGGCCCCGCAGCAGCGCACGTGCCCGGGCGGCGGCGCTCTCGTCGCCGCGGGCCAGGGCCACGAACAGGGCGGGGCTCGTCGCGAAGGCGCCGCCCGCCGCCGGCAGAGCGGGGGCCGTCTCGGCCGCCACGCGCAGGCACTCGTCCCAGCGGCCCAGGGTGAACAGCGCCACCAGCTGGAGGTAGCGCAGCTCCAGCGGATACGCCGAGGACAGCAGCCCGGCCTGGCGGGCCCGGTCGAGCCCCTCGGCCACGACGGGCAGGCACTCCGCCAGGTCACCCGCCTCGAAGGCGCCCATCGCCAGGCCGAACAGCGCGCGCAGTTCCACCGGGGCGTTCCGGGCGGAACGGGCCAGGTCCCTGGCCCGCCGCAGCTGCTCCCGGCCCTCAGGGGAGCGCCGGCCGCCGGCCTCGGTGTTCGCCAGGGAGACCAGCAGATCGGCCTGGGCGGCGGTCATGCCCAGCTCCTCGGCGACCCGCAGGGCCTGCCGGCCGATCCGCAGCGCGGTCTCCTCCTCGCCGACCTGACGGGCCGCCGCGGCATGGGTGGCCGCCGCCCACACCCAGGTCCGCGACGGCGGTTCGGCCGGGATCATCGCCAGCGCCTCACTGCTGTAGCGGAAGGCGGCCGTCAGGCTGTCCACGGTCAGCAGGTTCCCGGCCAGCGTGTACCGCACCCGGGCGGCCAGTTCGTCGTCGGTGTCCTCGCCGACCCCGGCGAGCGCCGCGCGGGTCAGCGAGACCGCGCGGTGGACCTCCCCGGCGTGGGCCGCGGCGGCCGAGGCGCGCAGGGTCAGCGTGATCCGGTCCAGCTCCTGTCCGACGGGCCGGGCGGACGCCGGCACCGACGGCCACAGGTCCAGGACCGCTTCGAGGTGGCGCAGCTCCTCGGCGGGTGCGCCCAGCCGGCGGGCGTGGTCGGCGGCCTCCAGACGGGCCGCGAGCGCCTCGGGCAGGTCGTGGCTCTCCCGGGAGTGGTGGGCGCGCTCCGCCGCGGTCTCGGGGGTACGGCCGCGGGCGGCGAGCAGCCGGGCGTACCCGCCGTGCAGCCGGGACCGCTCACCGGGCAGCAGGTCGGCGTAGACCGCTTCGCGCGTCAGAGCGTGCCGGAAGGTGTATGTCCCGTCGTCCTGGGCGAGGAGGAGCTGATGGCCGACGGCCTCCCGCAGGGCCGCCTCCAGCGTGTCCTCGGGCAGCCCGGCCGCCTCGCGCAGCAGCGCGTGCTCCACGCGCCGCCCCGCCACGGCGGCGGTCCGCAGCACCTGCTGGGCCGTCTCGGACAGCTGCTCGACCCGGATGAGCAGCAGGTCGGCCAGGCCGCTGGGCACCCCGTCGGCGTCCGCCGCCGGGCTGCCGGCCTCGCTCGGACACAGGGGCCCGGCGTCGGCCGCCGCGAGCAGTTCCTGCGCGTAGAACGCGTTGCCCTCGGCGCGGGCGACGATGCCGTGCACGACGGCGTCGGGCAGCGGTCGGTCCTCCAGGGCCCGCACCAGCCGGGCGACCTCGGGATCCGGCAGCGGCCGCAGCTCCAGGCGCTCCACCCCCGGCAGCCGGACCAGCTCGGCGAGCAGGGGCCGCAGCGGATGGCGGCGGTGCAGATCGTCGGCGCGGTAGGAGGCGAGAAGCGCCAGCCGCCGGCCCGGGGCGCCGCCGCCCGGCCGGTGCAGCACGCCCCGCCCGAGCAGGAAGCGCAGCAGGTCCCGGGAGGACTGGTCGGCCCAGTGCAGGTCCTCCAGGACGAGCAGCAGCGGGGCGACGGCGGCCAGATCGGCCAGCAGCCCGGCGACGTCCTCGAAGAGTCTGAGCCGCCCGTCCGGGCCCCCGGCCGCGTCCGGGCCGGCGCCCAGCAGCCGGTCCGCCGCCGGATGCGCGGCCAGTACGGCCGTGAAGCGCTCGTCGGTGGCGAGCAGCCCCAGGATCTCGGTGAACGGCAGATACGGCAGGCCGACGTCGCCGAGGTCCACGCAGTGCCCGGTGACCACGGTCGTCCCGGTCCGCGCCGCCCGCCCGGCGACCTCGTCGAGCAGCCGCGTCTTGCCGACGCCGGCGTCCCCGGCGAGCAGCACCGCGCCGGGCGCGCCGCCCCGGGCACGCTCCAGTACGCCCGTGAGCCGGGCCAGTTCCTCGTTCCGTCCGATCAACGGCGCTGCGGTGAAGGCGGTCTGCGACACGCCCCCATCCTGACATGCGGCACCGACAACGCCTCCGGGACCTGCGCCTCCGCCCGGCGCACCCGCCGCCGCGCGACCGGCGGGCCTCAGCGCAGGGTGCGCGCCCAGTCCCGCGGGACCCGGCCCGCCGGACCCGGGACCGGCTGGTCGGCGGGATGGCTGACCGGGGGAGCGAGTTCGGGCCCGGAGTCGTACAACTCCTCGGTGGCGAAGTTCCAGAACCAGCCCTCGCCCGGCTCGAAGCTGCGGATCACCGGGTGTCCCGTCGTCCGGTAGTGGGCGGTGGCGTGCTTCGCGGGGGAGTCGTCGCAGCACCCGATGTGCCCGCACTGCGCGCAGCGGCGCAGATGGAACCACCAGCCGCCCGCCTCCTCGCACTCCGTGCAGCCCGTGCCGCTGGGCGGGACGTGCGGATCGATACCGTCGACGTTGCTCATACCGTCTCCTCGTCGGGCGTCTCGGCGGTCAGGGGCAGCAGCACCTGGAAGCGGGTGTCACCGGGCACCGACTCGACCAGCAAGGCGCCGTGGTGCTTGTTGACGACGATGCGCCAGGAGATGTCCAGTCCGAGCCCGGTGCCCTCGCCGACCGGTTTGGTGGTGAAGAACGGGTCGAAGATCCGGTCCTTGATCTCCGGCGGGACGCCGGGTCCGGTGTCCTGGAACTCCACCAGCAGCCGCTCGCGGTCGAGCCCCGTCCGCACGGTCAGCGTGCCCTGGCCGCTCGTGCTTTTCATGGCCGAGACGGCGTTGTCGATCAGGTTGGTCCACACCTGGTTCAGCTCCGCCGGGTAGGCGGGGACCGGCGGCAGCGTGCGGTCGTACTCCTTGACGACCTCGATGCCCGGTCCGATCTTTCCGGACAGCATCAGCAGCGTGCTGTCGAGGAGTTCGTGCACGTCCACCACCCGGTACGGCGCCCGGTCCAGCTGCGAGTACTGCTTGGCCGCGTCGACCAGGTGCGAGATCCGGGTGGTGGAGTCCTCGATCTCGTTCATCAACAGCTCGGTCTCGATGGTGTAGTTGAGCCAGCCCACCGCGTTGGGCAGGATCTCCTCGTCCACCGCCGCCGCGACGTGCTCCAGCCAGTCGACGTCCAGCCCGGCCTGCACGAAGGTGGGCGCCACCTGCCAGGCCTGCTCGATACCGTGGTCCTCCAGCCAGTCGGTGAGCGTGTCCTCCCGGTCGGTGGCCTCCAGCGGGCTGAGCACCGGGGCCTTCGCCACCCGCTCCGCGGTGCGTTCCTGGATCTCCACGAGGCTCGCCAGCACATCGCGGGAGAAGGGGCCTTCGGCGATCAGGGCGAGCTTGTGCCGCATCTTCGCGACCCGCTCCCGCAGGGTCGCGGTGGCCCGGACCGCCGCCGCCGCGGGGTTGTTCAGTTCGTGCGTGAGCCCCGCCGACAACGAGCCCAGCGCCAGCAGCCGTTCCCGCTGCCCGACCGCCGCCTGCGTGCTCTTCGAACCGAAGAACAGGCCCTCCAGCAGGTGCACGGCCATGGGGAACCACTCGCGCATGACGTCCGCGAAGATGTCCGCCGGCAGCACGAAGAAGCGGCTCGGCTCGGTGACCCGCATGGAGTTGTTGTAGACCTGCCGCACCCGGTCGCCCAGGTAGGACTGCATCGCGCCCGCGTACACCCCGCGCTGCGAGGTCCGGATGACCTCCACGTCGTCGCCGCCGACCCGCCGGGACAGCACGACCGTGCCCTCGATCAGCACGAAGAAGCAGGTCGAGGGGTCACCCTCGGCGTACACCGGGCCGGGCTGGAACAGCTCCACCCGCCCCTCGGCGCAGAGCCGGCCCAGCTGCTCGGGGCTCAGCCTCTCGAAGAGGAAGAGCGAGCCGACCTCCTTGGGGCTGCACGGCATCACGTGCCCGCTCATGACTGCTCCAGATACCGGTGGACGAGCATCACGGCCATGGCTCCCTCTCCGACGGCCGACGCGACACGCTTGGCGGACTCGGCGCGCGCGTCGCCTGCCACGAACACGCCGGGGACACTGGTCTCCAGGTGGTACGGCGGCCGGTCCAGCTCCCAGCCGGCCGGCGGCCGTCCGTCGGCGGTCAGGTCGGGCCCGGCCAGGATGAAGCCGCGCTGGTCGCGCAGTACCGTCCGGTCCAGCCAGTCGGTCAGCGGGGCCGCGCCGATGAACACGAACAGCCACTGGGCGTCGACCTGTTCGGTGTCGTCGGACGTCACATGACGCAACGTCAGCCGCTCCAGGCGGCCGGTGCCGTGCGCGGCGTCGACCACGGTGTTGCTGCGCACGGAGATGTTCGGGGCGTCGTTCAGCTGCTGGATCAGGTAGTACGACATCGACGCCGACAGGTCGGAGCCGCGCACCAGCAGCGTCACCGACTTGGCGAACCGGGACAGGTACATCGCCGCCTGGCCCGCCGAGTTGGCGCCGCCGACTATGTACACGTCGTGCCCCTGGCAGGAGGCCGCCTCGGTCAGCGCCGAGCCGTAGAACACCCCGCAGCCGGTCAGATCGGTGCAGCCGGTGGCCTCCAGCTGCCGGTACTGCACCCCGGTCGCGAGGATCACGCTGTGCGCGGCGACCGACGAGCCGTCCGCGAACCGTACGACCCGCGCGGCGCCGTTGACCTCGAGTCCCGTCACCTCACGGGCGGTGAGGATCTCCGCCCCGAACTTGGCCGCCTGCCGCCGCGCCCGGCCGGTGAGCTGGGCGCCGGAGACGCCGTCGGGGAAGCCGAGGTAGTTCTCGATCCGCGAGCTCTGCCCGGCCTGCCCACCGGTCGCCGACCGCTCCACGAGCACGGTCCTGAGCCCCTCGGAGGCCCCGTACACGGCGGCCCCCAGCCCGGCCGGACCGCCGCCGATCACGACCAGGTCGTAGAAGTCGGCCGTCGGCGTCGTGGCGAGGCCGACCCGCGCCGCCAGCTCGGGTGCCTCGGGCTCGACCAGGACGGTGCAGTCCGGTGTGATCACCAGCGGCAGCCGCCGGCCGTCCTGCCCGGCCGCCGCCAGCAGCCGCTGCCCCTCCGGCTCCTCCACCGAGTACCAGCGGTACGGCACCTGATTGCGGGCCAGGAACTCACGCACCTCCGACGACCGCGCCGACCAGCGGTGACCCACGACCTTGGTACTGGGCACCGGCTTGTAGGCGCTGCTGCGCCACGCGTCCAGCAGGTCGTCCAGCACCGGGTAGAGCTTCTCCTCCGGCGGGTCCCAGGGCTTGAGCAGGTAGTGGTCCAGGTCGACCACGTTGATCGCGTCGATCGCCGCGCTGGTGTCCGCGTACGCGGTCAGCAGCACCCGCCGCGCTCCCGGGTACACGTCGAGCGCCTGCTCCAGGAACTCGATGCCGTTCATCTGCGGCATGCGGTAGTCGGCCAGGATCACCGCCACCAGATCACCGCGCAGCTTCAGCTCGCGCAGCGCGTCCAGCGCGGACTCGCCGGACTCCGCGCGCACGATCCGGTAGGACTCGCCGTAGCGCCGCCTGAGGTCACGGGCGACGGCACGGGAGACTCCCGGGTCGTCGTCCACGGTCAGGATGACGGTCCGCGCTGCTTCGGCGGCCTGTGCCATGCCTCTCCCCACCCGATTGCCGGATCCCGCGGGCGGTGTCGTGGGGACCACCGCACCGGTTCCAGCCCATCGTATGTTCGATCGCCCGGGTGCGCGCCGGGACCGGGCACGGCGCTGATCCCCCGAGGGCGGGTGCCGGCGGCGTGTTCACCGGAGGCGGCCGCCGGCCTGTGCGCGCACGACGGCCGGGGGATCGTGCGACGGCGCGTAGAAGAGATCATCATGGCCGTGCGCACGCGGTGCCCGGCAGCGGGCACCAGCACCACGAGGACGCGGCTACGACGAGGAGGCCCACGGATGACACGCCCGATCACGGCAGGGGTGGACGGCACGGCGGAGAGTCTGGCCGCGCTGGACTGGGCGGCCAGAGAGGCCGTACGCCGGGGGCTGCCGCTGCGCGTGGTGCACGCCTGGCGGTACGCCGAGGCGCTCGCCACCGCCGACCGGGACACCCAGAAGGGGTGGGTGTCGCAGGGCGTGACGGAGGCCGTGGGCCTCGTCGCCGAGCGGCATCCGGGGCTGACGGTGAGCACCGACGTCGTCGAGGGCGGCGCCGCGCACGCGCTGGCCGACGCGGCGGCCGGGGCCGAGATGCTGGTGCTCGGTTCGCGCGGCCACGGGCCCGTCGTCGGGTTCCTGCTGGGCTCGGTCGGCCAGCAGGTGATCGCCGAGGCGGCCCGGCCCGTGGTCCTGGTACGCGCCGAGGACGAGCCCACGGCGGAGGCGGCCGGCCGGGACGTCGTGGTCGGCCAGCACGGCGGCCCCGAGGACAGCGCGGCCACGCTGCGGTTCGCGTTCGAGACGGCGGCGGCCCGCGGCGCGACCGTCCGGGCCGTCCGGGCGTGGACCCTGCCGCCGGTCTTCGCCTACAGCCCCGGTTCGCTCAAGCTGCTGGACGACGCGGGCGGTCTCGAACCGTACGAGAAGCAGGCGCTGGCCGGGGCCCTGGAGCCCTGGCGCGAGCGGTTCCCCGAGGTGCCCGTGGCCGAGCACGTGGAGATGGGCAGCGCGGGCCAGGTGCTGCTGTCGATGTCCGGCCGGGCCCAGCTGATGGTCGTCGGGCGCCGTGCGCACCGTACGGCCGTCGGCGCCCGGATCGGCTCGGTCGCGCACGGGGTGCTGCACCACGCAGGCTGCCCGGTGGCCGTGGTCCCGCACGAGTGAGCTACTCCGGGTCGGCCGGCTCCAGCGTGGCACGGGCCTTGGGCAGGACGTTCTCGATGTAGTCCTGGACGGCGGTGTCGAGCCCCATGTCGTGCTGTGCCCGCTCGGACAGGTACCAGCGGTGTTCGAGCAGCTGGTGGTAGATCTCGGCCGGGTCCACGGAGCCGCGCAGTTGCGGCGGCACCGCCCGCACGGTGGGCCGGAACACGTCCCGGACCCACCGGTGGGCCAGCACCTCGGGCCGGGCGGCGAGGGGGTCGCCGGGGGCGTAGTCGTCCTGGGTGGCCATCCAGCTCTCCAGGTCGTTCAGCAGCCGCCGCGCCTGGTTCTCCTCGGTGTCCAGCCCGGTCAGCCGGAGCAGCTGCCGCTGGTGGTGGCCGGCGTCCACGACCTTCGGCACGAAGGTGACCGTGTCGCCGGTGGGGGAGTGCTCGATCTGCATCTCGGCCACGTCGAAGCCGAGGTCGTTCAGGCGGCGGATCCGGCGCTCGATGTAGTGGTACTTGCCCGCCGGGTACACCGAGGTGCGGGTCAACTCCTGCCACAGTCCCTGGTAGCGGGTGCAGATCTCGTGACCGAACTCGACCGGGTCGAGGGAGGGGTGCAGCGCGCCGGACGCCTCCAGGTCCAGCAGCTCGCCGCTGATGTTGACCCGGGCCAGGTCCAGGTCGTACTCCCGTTGTCCGGGGCTGAGCCGCGGGTGCAGGTCGCCCGTCTCGGCGTCGACGAGATAGGCCGCGTAGGCGCCCGCGTCCCGCCGGAACAGGGTGTTGGACAGCGAGCAGTCGCCCCAGGCGAACCCCGCCAGGTGGAGACGGACCAGCAGCACGGCGAGGGCGTCCATCAGGCGGTGCATGGTCGCCGGGCGCATGGTCGTCTCGAACATCGACCGGTACGGCATCGAGCCGCGCAGGTGCCGGGTGACCAGCGCCGGCTCCAGCGGGGCACCGGAGCCGTCGGTGCGCCCGGTGACCACGGCCAGGGCGTCCACGGCGGGGATGCCGAGCCGGTCCAGGTCGCGCAGCAGCTGGTACTCGCGCAGCGCGGGCCGTTCGGCGAGTTCCTTGACGGCGATCACCTCCTCGCCGGCGTGCGCGTACCGCACGACGTGCCGGGAGATGCCGCGGGGGAGCGGCACGAGGTGCTCCTCGGGCCACTCCTCCAGCGGGGTGTCCCAGGGCAGGGCGAGCAGGAGCGCGGGGTGCTCCGGATTCGTGGCGCTGATCTGCAAGGCCATGACACGAACCCTAAGGCCGGCTACGCGTGTCCCAGGAGGCCCCGGCCCCTGGGGCGAGTGTTTCAGTGGGCCCTTGGCTTCGGGGCGCGTGTTTCAGCGGGTCCTCGGCCTGGGGCGCGCATAGAGCAGCATGCCCTTGGCCTGGGGCGCGCATGGAGCAGCAGGCCCTTGCCTTGGGGGCGCGTGTGCCGGCGGGCCGGCCCCGTCACGGGGCTTGTCGCGGACGGTAGCTGTGCTACGAGGCACGCTCCCGGGCCTGGTCCGCCGCGGCCCGTAGCGAGCCACGGTGTACCGGCCCGTGACCGGGCAGCAGGGTGTCGCCGTCGAGCGCGCCGATCAACTCCAGGGAGTCCAGCGCCCGCGCGCGGTCGTGGTGGAAGAAGTCGCACAGCATCTGCGGGCCCTCGACCCGGGAGATGGCGTGCCCGCTGACCAGGGCGTCACCGGAGATCACGATGCCCGCGTCGGGCAGGTGGTAGACGCAGTGGCCGTCCGTGTGACCGGGGGTGTGCACGGGGACCGGCCGGCCGGGCAGGTCGAGCGGCCCCTCGGCCGCGAACGGCTCCGCGGCCGCGACGGGGTAGCTCGTCAGGCCGTCCACGCGCTTCACGTGCAGCGCCCAGGACAGGACACCGGGCCGCCAGGCGTTGCGGACCACGTCGGAGACGCGGGCCTGTTGCAGGAACTCCCGCCGGGCGTGCGGGACTTCGGCCGGGTGCAGATACACCGGGATGCCGTGGCCGGCGCGCAGGTACTCGGCCGAGCCCAGATGGTCGTTGTGCGCGTGGGTGATCAGGATCGCGGCGACCGCGTCCGGCGAACCGCCCACGGCCGCCAGGGACTCCAGCAGCCCCGGCCGGTCCCCGGGGTACCCGGTGTCCACCAGGGTGACGGCGTCACCGTCCTTGAGGATCACCCAGTTGGTGTTGTGCCCGTGCACCAGGTAGGTGCCGTCGGCGACTTGTTGTACGTCAGCCCGCATGATCTCTCCGAGCCCCGAGCGGCGGATCGTCGGGGGACAGCCAACCAGACCGGACGCCGTCCCGCACAAGGGGGCCCGGCGGTCATGCGGCCGGATCCGCTCGGTCGGCCACCGCCGCTGCGATCGCGGAGCGGGCGGGTGGCGCAGATCGCGGGCCCGGTGCCCGTGCGCCCCCGTGCCGTCAGTGCACGCCGTGTGGCCGGAACTGGATGCTGATGCGCGGGCCCGTGGCCCGGCTGGTCTTCGGGACGCAGTGTTCCCACGTGCGCTGGCAGGAGCCGCCCATCACGATGAGGTCGCCGTGGCCCAGGGGCCGGCGCAGCGTGTCGCCGCCTCCGCCGGCCGGGCGCAGCAGCAGGTCGCGGGGTGCTCCGACGGAGAGGATCGCGACCATGGTGTCCTGGCGGGCGCCCCGGCCGATGCGGTCCCCGTGCCAGGCCACGCTGTCCCGGCCGTCACGGTAGAAGCACAGCCCGGCGGTGGTGAACGGCTCGCCCAGCTCCTCGGCGTAGCGCCGGGACAGGGCGGTACGCGCCTCGTCCAGCACCGGGTGGGGGAGGGGGTCCCGGGCGCCGTAGAAGGCCAGCAGCCGGGGTACGGCGACCACGTTGTCGTACATCTTGCGGCGCTCCGCCCGCCACGGCACGTCCGCCGCCAGCCGTTCGAACAGTGCGTCGGCGCCGCTCAGCCAGCCCGGCAGGACGTCGATCCAGGCGCCCGCGCTCAGCTCGGTCCGGCGCAGCCCGTGCAACGGGCCGAGCCGCAGCTCGTCGGTCTGGTCGAACAGGGAGCCCTGGAGGTGCGTGGCCATGAGGCCAGCGTACTCCTTAATCGAAACTGTGTTCCATTCGGTGACGTGGCCGTTCCCCGGCCCGGCTCGGGGGCTTTTCAATACACCGGTGTATCCGATACATTCGCGTATCCAATGAGAGGGCCCGTGCCGATGGAAGAGCCACCCAAGCGCGTCACCCGGCGCCGGGTCCGCACCCGCGCCCGGCTGCTCGACGCCGCCTTCGCCGTGTTCGCGGCCAAGGGCTTCGGGCGGGTCTCCATCGAGGAGGTCTGCGAGGCGGCCGGGTTCAGCCGGGGCGCCTTCTACTCGAACTTCACCACCCTGGACGAGCTGTTCTTCGCCCTCTACCAGGAACGCGCCGACCTCATCGCGGCCCAGGTGACCGACGCGCTCGGCCAGGACGGCCCCGACCTGGACGTACCCGCCGCCGTGGACCGGGTCACCGAGGTACTGCTGCTCGACGTGGACTGGCTGCTGGTGAAGACCGACTTCCTGGTGCACGCAGCCCGTGACCCCGCGGTCGCCCGGGCCCTCCTCGACCACCGGGCACGGCTCCGCGAGGCCATCGCCGACCGGCTCTTGCGGGCCCGGGGGCACACAGCCCTGCCCGCCGTCCTGGGCGACGCGGACGGCGCCGCGCACGCCGTGGTCGCCGCGTACGACGGGGTCACCACCCAACTGCTGCTGGACCGGGACGTCGACACCGCCCGGGCCTGGCTCAAACAGCTGCTCACCGCGCTGCTCACGGACGGCAGCCGCATCCCCGCATAGCCCCGGAACTCGCCAGTCACGAGCACGGACAGGAAGGACACAGACGCCATGGACGCGGACGTCATCGTCGTCGGAGCGGGCCTCGCCGGCCTGGTCGCGGCGCACGAACTCACCAGCCGGGGCCGCCGGGTCGCCCTGGTCGACCAGGAGAACGCCGCCAACCTCGGCGGCCAGGCGTTCTGGTCCTTCGGCGGGCTCTTCCTCGTCGACTCCCCCGAGCAGCGCCGTCTCGGCATCAAGGACTCCTTCGGCCTCGCCTGGAACGACTGGCAGGGCAGCGCGCAGTTCGACCGGCTGGACGACGAGGACTCCTGGGCGGTGCGCTGGGCCCGGGCCTACGTCGAGTTCGCGGCCGGCGAGAAGCGGTCCTGGCTCCAGGGGCACGGCATCGAGCTGCTCCCCACCGTCGGCTGGGCCGAGCGCGGCGACCTGCGGGCGGACGGACACGGCAACTCCGTGCCCCGCTTCCACATAGCCTGGGGCACCGGCACCGGCGTGGTCGAGCCCTTCGTCCGGTACGCCCGGCAGGCGGCCCGGGACGGACTGCTGACCTTCCACCACCGCCACCAGGTGGACGAGCTGGTCGTCGAGGACGGCGCCGCGCGCGGCGTGCGCGGCACCGTCCTCGCCCCCGACGACTCCCCACGCGGCGTCGCCTCCAGCCGTGAGCGCGTCGGCGACTTCGAGCTGACCGCCCAGGCCGTCGTCGTGACCACCGGAGGCATCGGCGCCAACCACGACATCGTCCGCCGCTACTGGCCCGAGAAGCTCGGCACGCCCCCCGCCGAGATGGTCACCGGCGTCCCGGCCTACGTCGACGGCCGCATGCTCGACATCAGCGCCGAGGCCGGCATACGGCTCGTGAACCGCGACCGCATGTGGCACTACACCGAGGGCCTGCGGAACTGGGACCCCATCTGGCCCGGCCACGGCATCCGCGTCCTGCCCGGACCGTCGTCCATCTGGCTGGACGCCCTCGGCCGCCGGCTGCCCGACCCCTGCCTGCCCGGATACGACACCCGGGGCACGCTCAAGCACCTGCGCACCACCGAGGACATCGCCGGACACGACCACTCCTGGTTCATCCTCACCCGGAAGATCATCGAGAAGGAGTTCGCGCTCTCCGGCTCCGAGCAGAACCCCGACATCACCGCCAAGGACCGCAAGGCCGTGCTGCGCGACCGGCTGCTCGGCAAGGGCGCACCGGCACCCGTGCAGGCGTTCCTGGACAAGGGCGCGGACTTCGTCACCGCGGGCAGCCTGGAGCAGCTGGTCGAGAAGATGAACGGCCTGACCGGCAAGCCGCTGCTGGACGCGGCCGAGGTACGCCGCCAGATCGAGGCCCGTGACCTGCAGATGGCCAACCCCTACAGCAAGGACTCCCAGGTCCAGGGCATCCGCAACGCCCGCCGCTACATCGGCGACCGGCTCGGCCGGGTCGCCACCCCGCACCGTATCCTCGACCCGGCCGCGGGCCCCCTCATCGGGGTCCGGCTGCACGTGCTGACCCGCAAGACCCTCGGCGGTATCCAGACCGACCTCGACTCCCGCGCCCTCGGCGCCGACGGCACTCCGGTCGAGGGGCTGTACGCGGCCGGCGAGGTCGCCGGATTCGGCGGCGGCGGTGTCCACGGCTACAACGCCCTGGAGGGCACCTTCCTCGGCGGCTGCCTGTTCTCGGGCCGGGCCGCGGGGCGGGCGGCGGCGCGGCAGACCGCCTGAACTCAGTCCTTCAGCAAGGAACTCCGCCGGAACGGTCGCGCGGCAGACCGCCTGAACTCAGCCCTTCAGCGAGTCCGTCGGAACAGACCGCCTGTACTCAGCCCCTCAGCAACTCCGCCAGAACGGTCGCGTGGTTCTGGTCCGGTTTCTTCGACGCCGTCAGCAGCGTCACCCGCCCCTCGCGGGCCGACTTCCGGAGGCCGTCGAGCAGTTCGGCGGCCTCCGGCGCGTCGAGTTCCGCCTCGTACCGGCGGCGGAACTCCTCGTACGAGCCGCCGCCGTGGTACCAGGTGCGCAGTTCACCCGACGGCGTGAGTCCCTTGGGCCACTCGTCGATCTGCGCCGCGTCCTTGGCGAGGCCGCGCGGCCACAGCCGGTCGACCAGCACACGCAGGCCGTCGTCGGGCTCGGGCGGTTCGTAGATCCGGCGCACGCGCACGCTCACGGTCGGGGCCCTTCCGGGTCGGGGTCGGTTCCGCGAGCGTACTGCGCGCCGCCCCGCCCATCGGGCGGCGACGCGGCACGACTTGACCGGAACAAGGGGGAACGGCGGGCGCCGCCGCGCCTACCCTGACGGCCAGTCGATCATCGGCCACTCCCGAGGAGCGCACGTGACGCCACCCCGCAGACAGCCCGCCCGACGCCGTACCGCCACCCTCGCCACCGTCCCCGTCGCCGTGGCGGCGCTCCTCGGCGCCGCCGGACCCGCGGCGCCGGGCGGCACGGGCGGGGCCGGCGCGGGCGACCCCTACTTCCCGCTCAGCGGCAACGGCGGCTACCACGTCCACCACTACGACCTGACGCTCCGCTACGACACCGCCTCCCGACGCCTGGACGCCACGGCGGTGCTCACCGCCCGCGCCACCGAGCGACTCACCCGTTTCGACCTCGACCTGAAGGGGCTGACGGTCACCGCCGTCACCGTCGACCGCCGGGCGGCGGCCTTCCGGCGCGACGGCCAGGAACTCGTCATCACCCCGCGCCGGGCCCCGCGCGCGGGACAGCGGTTCCGCGTCCAGGTCGCCTACCACGGCACCCCGAAGCCGGTCACCGACCCCGACGGCTCGCCGGACGGCTGGATCCCCACCGACGACGGCGCGTTCGTCGCGGGCGAGCCGCAGGGCGCGATGACCTGGTTCCCGGCCGACAACCATCCCAAGGACAAGGCGACCTACGACTTCACGATCACCGTGCCGCAGGGCCGCACCGCCGTCGCCAACGGCGTCCTGCTCGGACAGCGCACCGCTCACGGACGGACCACGTTCCGCTGGCACGAGACCCGGCCCATGGCCGCCTACCTCGCCACCGCCACCATCGGCACCTTCCGGGTCGAGCGGTACACCACCCGGGACGGCATCCAGGTGTACAACGCCGTGGACGCCCGCGAGGCGCGCGCCGCCGCACCCGTCCTCAAGCAGCTGCCCGCCGTGCTGGAGTGGGAGAGCAGGCTGTTCGGGCCGTACCCGTTCCGGGCCGCCGGCTCGATCGTCGACCACGCCCCGGACGTCGGCTACGCCCTGGAGACCCAGACCCGGCCGCTCTACGACTCCGCACCCGGCCTCGGCACCCTCGTCCACGAGAACGCCCACCAGTGGTTCGGCGACTCCGTCTCCCTCACCTCCTGGAAGGACATCTGGCTCAACGAGGGCTTCGCCACCTACGCCGAGTGGCTCTACGCCGAGCAGCACGGCGGTGACCGTGCCCAGCGGACCTTCGACTCCCTCTACGCCCGGCCCGCGAGCGACGGCCTGTGGGCCTATCCGCCCGGCGACCCGGGCAGCGGCGCCCGGATCTTCGGTACGCCCGTCTACGCGCGCGGCGCGATGGCCCTGCACGAGCTGCGCCGGGCCGTCGGCGACCGCGACTTCTTCCGGATCCTGCGCGCCTGGGCGTCCCGGCACCGCGGCGGGCACGGTACGACGGCACAGTTCGTCAGGCTTGCCGAGGAGAAGTCGGGGAAGCAGCTGACAGAGCTGTTCCACACCTGGCTCTACACGCCGGGCAAGCCGAACAGCGCCTGACCCCTGACCACTTCCAAACAACTGTCGGCCAAGGTCGACCCATGATCCAACGCAGAACCGCTGTCGCACTCCTCGCCTCCCCGCTGCTGCTCACCGGCTGCGGCGGCGGAGCCGGGGCGACCGAGCGCCGGACACCTGCCCGCCGTCCGGCGCCGGCGCCCACCCCCGGGACGTCCACGGAGCCGGCGTCGCGGGCCACCTCCGAGACGTCCGCGGAGTCGGCACCGCGGGGCATACCCGGGCTCGGCAGTGAGCGGCTGGCGGCGATACCCGAACGCTGCGGGCAGGCCGTCGTCGTCACCGGGCGCGGCAGGAACTCCCCGCTGTGCACGGTGGTCCTGCACGAGCGCACCCCCACCGGCTGGCAGGCGGGCGCCGCCTGGCCCGCCCACAACGCGCTGCACGGCTGGAGCGCCCACCACCTCAACGGCGACCTGCGCTCCCCGCTCGGCGTCTACACCCTCTCCGACGCCGGCGGCCTGCTCCCGGACCCCGGCAGCAGGTTCCCGTACCACCGCTCCCGCGGATTCCACTCGCCGGGCACCGGCTTCGAGGGCGAACCGCTGGAGGGGTCCTTCGACTACGTCATCGCCATCGACTACAACCGCCGGCCCGGCACCTCGCCGCTGGACTGGACCCGCCCGCTCGGTCCGGCGCGCGGCGGGGGAGTGTGGCTGCACGTCGACCACGGCGGCCCCACCCACGGCTGCGTCAGCGTCGCCAAGGCCCACATGAAGGATCTCCTGCGCACGCTGGACCCCGGCCGGCAGCCGGTCGTCGTGATGGGGTACGCCGACTGGCTCGCCCGTTGAGGGGCCTAGGATCCGAACTCGTGTGCGCACATGTACTGGTCGCCGAGGACGACGAGAAGCAGGCCGAACTGATCCGCCGGTCGCTGCTGGCCGAAGGCCACAGCGCGACGGTGGTGCACGACGGCGCGGCGGCGATCGACGCGGCCCGCCGGCTGAGCCCCGACCTCGTCGTCCTCGACCTCATGCTCCCGGTCGTCGACGGCTTCGGCGTGTGCCGGGCGCTGCGCGGCAGCCCGGAACGGCCCGACATCCCGGTGGTGATGCTCACCGCCCGCTCCGCCGAGGACGACGTGCTGCTCGGCCTGGAACTCGGCGCCGACGACTACCTGACCAAGCCGTACAGCCCGCGCGAGCTGATGGCCCGCATCCGCACGGTCCTCAGACGCAGCGGGCGGGGCGGCGGCGCCCGGGACGACGACCCCGTCGTACGCGCCGCCGGGATCGGTGTGGATCCGGTACGGCACGAGGTGCGCTGCGACGGCGCGCCCGTGGAGTGCACGCCCGCCGAGTTCCAGATCCTGCTGGCCATGGCGAGCGAGCCGGAGCGGGTGTTCACCCGGCGGCAGCTGCTGCACTGCACTCGCGGTTTCGACCGGGCCTCCACCGAGCGGGCCGTCGACGTGCACATCATGAATCTGCGCCGCAAGATCGAGGCCGACCCGCGGCGGCCGGTACGGCTGCTGACCGTGTTCGGCGTCGGCTACAAACTGACCGGCGCCCGGCCGTGAGGCGCCGCGAGCCCCGGCCCGAAGGGCGGGCGGACGGTCGGCGCGGCACCGCACGCGACGGCCGGCCGGCGCCCGTGAAACGCCGGATCCCGCTGCGCAAACGGCTGCTCGTCCGGTTGCTGTCCGTCTCCGCGCTGATCGCCGTCTGCTCGGTGGCGGCCACCGCGTGGCTCGCGGTGACCACCACGACCAGCGCCCTCAAGGAGGAGCAGGGCCAGGACCTGGCCGCCGACAACCGCATCCTCGCCGAGCTGAGCGGCTACGCCGCCACCCACTCCGGCTGGTCGGGCGTCCGGGACACCGTCCGGGCGCTGGCCGCCCGCACCGGACGCCGGATCGCCCTCACCACCGCCGACCGCGCCTTCGTCGCCGACTCCGCGCCCCGCGGCACCCCGCTGCCGCCCCGGGCCGCCGCCACCGTCGACCCGCTGCGCACCGACACCTACACCGAGACCGGCGCCCAGCTCAGCGGCATCGACCCGCGTGCGGTCGGCCCCTACCGGCTCTCCCGGAAGGAACGCGCCGGGCTGGACGCGCTGGCCACCAAGCGCAAGCACTGCTACGAGCGCTACGGCCTACAGCCCAGCGTCGTACGGACCGTGAGCGGGCGGCCGGTCGTGAGCGCGCCGGACGGCACCGACCCCGCCGCCTACGGCGCGGTGGCGTGCGAGGACGGGCAGCTCAACACCCCCACAACGACGGAACGGACGGCACTGGACGCGCTGTCGGAACTCGCCCGGCCCTGCCTGAGACAGGCCGGACTGCACCTCGGCGGACAGCTTTTCCTCACCTTCGACCCCAGCGGCAAGGATCCGTTCGGCGGCGGCTTCCTGCTCGCCAAGTACGCCAAGGTCGCCACCGGCGAGGCCGCGCGGGCTGCCCAGGACTGTGTCCAGAGCGCGCGCCGCACCCAGTTGGAGCCCTACGTCGCCCCGGTGGCCGAGCTGTTCCTCGGCATCGGCGACCAGAACCCGGCCCGGTTCGACATGTCACCGGCCAACAAGGCCAAGGTCGTCGGCGTGGCCGGGCTGGTCCTCGCCGTGACCGTCGCCGTGACCGCCGTCGTGGCCATCCGGCTGGTACGGCCCCTGCGCGCGCTCACCCTGGCGGCACAGCAGTCGCCCGAGCTGCACGTACGCGTGCCGGTGACCACCCGGGACGAGACCGGCATCCTCGCCGAGGCGTTCAACGACCTGACCGAGCGGCGCGAGCGGCTGGAGGCGCAGCGCAAGGCCATGGTCAGCGACATCGCGCACGAGCTGCGCAGCCCGCTCACCAACATCAGGGGCTGGCTGGAGGTCGTCCGGGACGGTGTCGTCGGTCCCGACCCGGCGCTGCTGGACTCGTTGCACGAGGAGGCGCTCGTCCTCCAGCGGATCATCGACGATCTCCAGGACCTCGCCGCGGCCGACGCCGGCACGCTGCGCCTGCACCGTGAGCCGCTGCGGGCCGGTGAGCTGCTCGACCAGGTCGCCGCCGCCCACCGTGTCGCCGGCGACGCCGCCGGGGTCGCCCTGCGCACCGAGACCGGCGATGCCGCCTGGCTGGACGCCGATCCGGTCCGGATGCGGCAGGCCCTCGGCAACCTGGTCTCCAACGCGCTGCGGCACACCCCCGCCGACGGCACCGTCACGCTCGCCGCGCGGCGGGACGGTGAGGAGGTCCTCTTCACCGTCACCGACACCGGCTCGGGCATCGCCCCCGAGGACCTGCCGCACGTCTTCGAGCGGTTCTGGCGGGCGGAGAAGTCGCGCAGCCGCCGCACCGGTGGCAGCGGCCTGGGCCTGGCGATCGTCCGCCATCTGGTCGCGGCCCACGGCGGCACGGCCGCGGTCACGAGCGAGCCGGGAGCGGGCGCGGAGTTCGCCCTGCGGCTGCCGGCCATGCCACCGCCCGCCGACGAGCCCTGAGGCCGGAGCGCCACGGCCCACTCTCCGGCACGCCCACCTGCCCCAGGAAAGGGCCCCGGCGCGCGTCCACCGGATCCTGGGGGGCCGGGGACGGGCCGGGGCGGGAACGAGCCTCCCTGAGGGGGCCGGGCCGGACAACGAGCCTCCTGACGGGGGCCGGCCGGGTCGGAAAGCGAGCCTCCTGGCGGCGCCGGGCCGGGGCCGGAGAACGGGCCGCTCGCCCGTCGGCCGACCAGGGTCCGGTCAGCCGGAGCGTGGCCGGGAGCGCGCCCGGCGCCGCAGCGCGCGCCGCTCCAGCTCCGTCGTACCGCCCCAGACACCGATGCTCTGGCCCGTGTCCAGCGCCCAGTCGAGGCACTGTTCCCGGACCGGGCATCGCTCGCACACCGCCTTGGCCTGCTGTGCCTGCACCTGCGCCGGCCCGGTGGTGCCGATCGGGAAGAACAGATCGGGGTCCTCGTGACGGCACGCGGCATGTTCGCGCCAGTTGTCCATCGGAATCTCCTGGATCGGATCGAAGTCGTCGTGCCTGTCGCATGCGTCGCGCACGCGCTCTGCGGTTTCGGGTGACCGGTCACGGCGACGTGAAACGGCACAACCGGGGGAGATCCGGCGACGATCGCCCGCCGGTCACCGCAGGGGCTCCGGTCTCCTCACGGGGCCGTGGGCGGTCAACGGGCCCGGAAGCGGCGCACGGAGAGCGCGGATCCCCCCGACAGGCCACCGCGGACGGGGAGTTCGGGCCGGCAGCCGACCGGGCACCGCCGGCCGGTCCTTCGCGCCGCAGACTTTCCGCGCCGAGCGCTTACTGTGCCGCGGACTTCCAGCACCGGAAAACCCCGTCCGCAAACCTCTCGCACCGCACAACCCCCGTGCCGCAGACTTCCCGTGCCGCAAAACCCCCTGCCGCAGGTTTCCCGCCCCGAGGACTTCCTGTGCCGCGGACTTCCGCGTGCCCCATGCTTCCCGCGCCGCGGCTTCCGCCTCGCAGGCGGCTCGGTGTGCACGCCCCGCGTGGCTCAGCGGCGCAGCGTCTCCGCCGCGGTCGCGGTCACCGCGTCGGCCAGGGCCGCCAGCGCGGGGGAGTCGAGCTTCCACTGCTGCCAGTGGAGGGTGACGTCCGCGTACTCACCGGGGGTGAGGAGGGCCAGCCGCCCCCGGTCCAGCAGCGGCCCGGCCTGCGCCTCCGGGACCATGCCCCAGCCGAGCCCCGCGGCGACCGCGTCCAGGAACCCCTCGGAAGTGGGCACATGGTGCCGGAACGGGCCGGCGGAGCCCCGGCCGAGCCGGCGCGCGAAACCGTCCTGGAAGTCGTCCTTGCGGTCGAAGGCCACGACCGGCGCCCGGGACAGCGCCTCCGCCAACGGCCGCCCGTCCAGGTGGGCCGCGATGAACTCCGGTGCGGCCACCGGCAGGTAGCGCATCCGGCCCAGCGGACGGACCGTGCAGCCCGGCACCGGGTCGGCGGAGGAGGTCACCGCCGCCATGACCCGTCCCTCCCGCAGCAGCGCCGCCGTGTGGTCCTCGTCCTCCCGGTGCAGTTCGAAGCAGAGGCCGTCGACCCGGGTGAGGGCCGGCAGGAACCAGGTCGCCAGTGAGTCGGCGTTCACCGCCACCGACACCCGTGTCGGCTCGCCGGTGCCGCTGAGCCCCAGCTCCCCCCAGGCGTCCCGCTCCAGCCGGGCGAGCTGCCGGGCGAACCGCACCAGGACGGCGCCGGACTCCGTGGGCCGCACCGGTTTCGTGCGCTGGAGCAGCACCCGGCCGGTGCGCTGTTCGAGGGCCTTGACCCGCTGGCTGACCGCCGACGGCGTCACGTGCAGCGCGGCGGCGGCCGCGTCGAAGGTGCCCTCGTCCACCACGGCCAGCAGGGTCCGCACCTGCTCCAGCGGAAGCTCTGTCATCACAGCGGCTAAGGGTACGTAAAAATCTTTAGCTGTACTTGCCGCCGGAGCGTGCCTAGCGTCGCGGACATGAACCACGCCCTGACCGCCGCGGCTGCCGGATTCGGCACCGGCCTCTCCCTGATCGTCGCCATCGGCGCCCAGAACGCCTTCGTCCTGCGGCAGGGGGTGCGCCGGGACGCGGTTCTCGCCGTGGTCGGCATCTGCGCCCTGTCCGACGCGGTGCTCATCGCGCTCGGCGTCGGCGGGGTCGGCGCCGTCGTGGTGGCCTGGCCGGGCGCGCTCCGGGCGGTGGGGATCGTCGGCGGGGCCTTCCTGCTGTGCTACGGCGCCCTTGCCGCCCGTCGGGTGCTCAGGCCGGCCACGGCGGCACTGAGCACCGAGGGGGAGCCGGCCGGCTCCCGGCGCCGGGCGGTGCTCACCTGCCTGGCGATGACCTGGCTGAACCCGCACGTCTATCTGGACACCGTGTTCCTGCTCGGCTCCCTGGCCGCGGACCGGGGCCCGCTGCGCTGGACCTTCGGGCTCGGTGCCGTGCTCGCCAGCCTGTGCTGGTTCGCCGCGCTCGGCTTCGGCGCCCGGCTGCTGGGCCGGTTCCTGGCCAGGCCCGGCGCGTGGCGGTTCCTGGACGGCCTGGTCGCGCTCACCATGCTGGCCCTGGGCGTGACCCTGGTCGCCGGTTCCTGAGGAATCCGTTCGAAGCCCACGGGCGTTGCTGCAATAGTTAGCTTCGCGAAGCGAAAAGATGTAACGAGCAACCAGGACATCCGTGGACACCAGCGAGAGCAGCAGCACCCAGACCGGTACCAGTGCCCCGGCGGACGAGGCCCCGCCCCGGCGCGGCTGGCGCCGATGGGCGATGGACACCCGTCCCCTGCGCATCCCCGCCTACCGGCGCCTGTGGTCGTCGACCATCGTCACCGCCGTGGGCAGCCAGCTCACGGCCGTCGCCGTACCCAAGCAGATCTACGACATCACCCACTCCTCGGCCTGGGTCGGCTACGCGAGCCTGGCCGGCCTGGTGCCCATGGTGGCCTTCGCGCTGTGGGGCGGGGCGGTCGCCGACACCGTGGACCGCCGCAAACTGCTGCTGGTCACCAACAGCGGCATCGCGGTGACCTCGCTGCTGTTCTGGGCGCAGGCCGTCACCGGGCTGGACTCGGTCGTCGTCCTCATGGTGCTGCTCGCGCTGCAACAGGCGTTCTTCGGGCTGAACGCGCCCGCCCGCACCGCCTCCATCGCCCGCCTGGTACCGGCGGAGCAGCTGCCCGCGGCCAACGCGCTCGGCTCGACGGTGATGCAGACGGGCCTGGTGGCCGGCCCGCTGCTCGCCGGCGTGCTCATCCCGGTGATCGGGCTGCCCGAGCTGTATCTGATCGACGCGCTGGCGCTGTGCGTGACCGTGTGGGCCGTCCACCGCCTGCCCGCGCTGCCGCCGCTCGGCGGGGCCGCCGGCCGCCGGGCCGGGCTGCGCGAGATAGCGGCCGGGTTCCGGTACATCTCCCGGCACAAGGTGCTGCTGCTGTCCTTCCTCGCCGACATCGTCGCCATGGTGTTCGGCATGCCCCGCGCGCTCTTCCCGCAGCTGGCGGCGCAGACGTACGGCTCCTACGGCGAGGGTTTCGCACTGGGGGTGCTGTTCGCCGGCATCCCGGTGGGCGCGGTGCTCGGCGGCCTGTTCTCCGGTGTGTTCTCGCGGGCCCGCCGGCACGGCTGGATGGTCATCGGGGCGGTCGTCGGCTGGGGTGTGGCCATCGCCGGGTTCGGGCTGACCGGGAACCTCTGGGTGGCCGTGGTGTTCCTCGCGGCGGCCGGGGTCGCCGACATGGTCTCGATGGTGTTCCGCGGCGCGATCCTGCTGTCGGCCGCGACCGACGAGATGCGCGGCCGGATGCAGGGCGTGTTCACGGTGGTCGTCGCGGGCGGCCCGCGCCTGGCCGACGTCCTGCACGGCACCGTCGGCGCGGCGTTCGGCCCGCGCGCCGCCGTCGCGGGCGGTGGCGCCCTGGTCGTCGTGGTGATGCTGGCCCTGGCCTGCGCCGTCCCGGCGCTGCGCCGCTACCGCGTCTGACGGACCTACAGCGGCCCTCGGCCCCGGCGCAGCGCGTACTGGTCCATCAGCTTCCCGCGGGTCGTCTCCAGCCGGTGGGCGAGGATCTCGGCCACCGTCCGTACCACCGAGAGCCCGAGCAGCGGATCCTCCACGCACAGGGCGAGCACCGACGGCCCGTCGAACGCGTAGGCCCGTACATTGCTGAAGGCCACCGCGCCGAAGTCCCACTTGTACGGCGGGAACAGCCAGGACCAGCCGAGCAGGTCGCCCGCGCCGAGCGTGGCCACGGTCACCCGCTGCCGGGAGGTGACCTGCTGGTCCAGATGGACAGCGCCCGAGCGGATCACCCAGAACCGGTCGGCCGTGCCGCCCGCCTCGAAGATGCGGGTGTCCTCCGGGAAGGAGACCTCCTCGGCCACCTCCATCAGGCGCTCGCGCTGCGCCTGGGGGAGGGCGGTGAGCAGTTTGAT
The DNA here is from genome assembly GCF_044546845.1 of Streptomyces sp. NPDC053076. Classification (NCBI taxonomy): domain Bacteria; kingdom Bacillati; phylum Actinomycetota; class Actinomycetes; order Kitasatosporales; family Streptomycetaceae; genus Streptomyces; species Streptomyces sp. NPDC053076. The sequence goes on from NZ_JBITZL010000003.1 coordinate 159,057, forward strand.
CGCTTTGGTCATGGCGCGGGGCTCCTCGCCGGCGGCGGTTGCGGATCCGGTGCTGTGCTTAAGCCCATTTCAGCCGCTGCTGCCGTGCCGGGCACCTCGAAGGCTGCCGTTTTCCGTCGGCGTGTCGCCTGCCGGGCAGCAAAAAGCCCTGGCTGGACGGGGGAGACCAGCCAGGGCCGTATGCGGTGACGCGTGGGAGGGGGAAGGACGGTTCCGCGCCACTCCCGCATCACGTATGGATGAATAGTAAACCATCTTTCTTGCGGGTCGCTCACTGCAAGCGGGTCAGGTGACCTGTTTCACCCCGTCCGTCCGTGCCGCCTCGCCCGGGCGGACGATCTCCTCCAGCACCCGCTGGACCGCCTCGTACGCCCGCGCCCGGTCCGCCGCCTCCCGCGCACCCTCCGGATCCGTCGCCGTCAGGCTCTGGGCCCGCTCCAGCCAGGCCCGCTCCTCCTCGGCCGCGTACTCCCGGCCCCGCCGGATCCGCCGCAACAATTCGTCCGCGTCCACGACATCGCTCATGCCGGGCGGGTACCCGCCGGAATCCAGGTGATGACACCGCCACCGACGGTGTTTGACAGCGGCTTGGAGGGTCAGCCGGAAGGGAGAGAGCAACGCAATCCGGGCACCGCTCAGGGAGGACAAGGATGCTCGACAAGCACCGGACCAACTCCCGCGCGAACCTGCCGGACGCGCGCCGCTGGGTGCCGGGCCGACCGGCCGAGGCGCGCAGAAAGGTGGAGCGCGTGATGACCGAGCGGTGCCGCGCCCGCGCCCTGCCGTGCCCGCCCGAGGCGGTGGAGGACGCCCTGCTGGTCACCTCGGAACTCGCCACCAACGCCCTGCTGCACGGCGGCGGCATCACCGGCTTCGACGTCGATGTCGACGCCGGCGGCGTCCGGGTCTCGGTCTGCGACCGCAGTGACGAAGTCCCGGTGGCCCTCCAGGCCAGGGACGACAGCGGCCGTACCCTGCCGGGCGGGCGCGGCTGGCCCATCGTGTGCCGGCTGGCCCGGGACGTCCGGGTCGCGGAGCTGCCCTGCGGCGGCAAGCGCATCACGGCCGTCGTACCGCTGCGCTGAAGCGGTTCGCGAAGTTCCGCGCAGCGGCGTTTGCCCGCATGGCCGGGGGGCAGACGGAATCTCGTGCTTCGGACCGGAGGCGCGCCCCGGCGGGGAACACGACCGCTGTCCGGGCCCCCTTCCTGGCGGGCCCGGCGGATCCCCCGCAACTCCCCCTGACACCCCCGTTCGGGCCAGGACCCGGAACCCCGTTCCGGCCGTGCCCTGAAACCACGTTCAGGAGCGATTCCGCATGCTGACCGACCTGTCGACAAGCCGTCCCGGGACGTCCGCCCCCGCCGGTGCCGCCCCGACGCCCAGCAGGCGGCACCACGACGACGCCCCCGACACCGCGGACCTGTTCGCCCGGCTGGCGGAACTGGACGACGGCCCCGAGCGGGACGCCGTACGCGATGAACTCGTCACCGCCTGGCTGCCCATGGCCCACCGGATCGCCGGCCGGTTCCGCGACCGTGGCGAGTCCGTCGAGGATCTGCGCCAGGTGGCCGCGCTCGGACTGGTCAAGGCCATCGACCGCTTCGACCCCTCCCGCGGGGCCTTCGAGAGCTATGCCGTGCCGACGATCACCGGAGAGGTCAAGCGGCACTTCCGCGACCGGATGTGGGCCCTCCGGGTGCCGCGCCGGGTGCAGGAACTGCGCAACCGGGTCCGGGTGGCCCGGCGCGAGCTCACCCAGAACCCCGGCAGCCCCGAACCCGCCGTCGCCGACATCGCCGCCCACACCGGGCTCACCGAGGAAGAGGTGACCGCCGGGCTGGAGGCGCTGGAGAGCTTCAGCACCCTTTCGCTGGACGCCGAGCTCTCGGCCGCCGACGACGGATACAGCCTCGCCGACACCCTCGGCGAGGCGGACACCTCCTACGACGTCGTGGTCGACCGCGAGGCGGCGAAGGAGGGGCTGCGCCGGCTGCCCGAGCGCGAGCGGGCCATTCTCTACATGCGCTTCTTCGAGGACATGACGCAGAGCCGCATCGCCGACCGGCTCGGCATCTCCCAGATGCACGTGTCCCGGCTGATCAGCCGCAGTTGTGCCCGCGTCCGTGACGAGGTGCTCGGCAGCCGCCACCCCGGCACCGACCAGCGGTGAGCGGCCGGCCGGCGGTGAGCGGCCGATCAGCGGTGCGCGGCGGGCCGGGCGCGGGCGCTCACCTCCCTGGCTGTGCCGGGCCCCCGGCGACGCCCAGCGGGCGGGCCAGACCGGAGACCGCCTCGTCCAGCCGCTGCAGATGACGCAGCACCCGGTCCGTCACCCGGCCGTAGCGCGGAGTGTGCGCGGTTCCCGGTTCCAGCATCGACGCGATGCTGGAGCCGGTCTCGATCTCCGCGGTGGACCGCGGATCCGCCACATGCGCGGCGATCGCCTCGATGTTGTGCACGATCCGCCCGCAGGCCCCGCGCAACCGCGGATCCGCCGCGATGGACGGATGCGTCGGCAGCAGCTCGGCCGTGGCCGCGAGGGAACGCCCGTGGTACGCGCAGGTCTCCAGCAGCGCCACCACGTACCGGGCCGTGTCCCGGCGCGAGCGCAGCGGCGTGATCGGATGGGTCAGCGGCTGGGTGGCCGCCCGCAGGTCGGCCAGCGCCTGGTCCAGCTCGCGCGCCTGCTCCACCAGATCGCCGCCGGTCCCGCCGCTCAGCTGGTCGACGGCGCCCCGCGTCACGTCGGCGAGCCGGTCCAGGGTCGCCATGAGGAGGTCGTTGGTACGGCGGTCGGTGTGGATCGGCAGCACCACCGCCGCGGCGATCACCCCGCAGGCCGCGCCGAGCGCCGTCTCCTCGATCCGCAGCACCAGCACCGACATGCTGTACGTGTTCAGCAGGGTGTACAACAGGCCCAGCATCGCCGTCACGAAGAACGACATCAGGGTGTACGACAGGGGCGCGGTGTAGAACACCGCGAAGATGAACAGCAGCACCAGTGCGAACGCCGTCCAGGTGTGGTGTCCGATCAGCCCGGCGAGCCCGATGCCGGCCACCACCCCGAGGACCGTGCCCAGCAGCCGGCGGTAGCCCTTCACCAGGATCTCGCCGGTGGAGGCGGTGTTGAGGAACACGATCCAGCAGGTCAGCACCGCCCAGTACCAGCGCTGGCTGGACAGCAGCTCGCCGCCGGCGATGGCCAGCGAGGAGCCGACGGCCACCTGCAGCGCGGCCCGGGTGGTGGGCCGCTGCAGACCGGCCGGCTCCGCCTCCTCCGGTTCGCTCTCCTCGCTGATCTCGATCGCGGCGTCCTCCGCGTCCAGCTCCTCGCGTGAGCGGGCGGTCGCCGGGGAGTCGTCGGACTCGTCCTGCGGGCCGTCCAGCGCGATGCGCAGGCCGAGCGCGGCCCGCGCGGCCTCGCCCAGGCCACGGAAGACGTCCTGTACGGCCGGAGCGGCCTTGGGCAGGTTCTCTTCCTCGCGATAGCCGAGCAGCCGGTTGCGCACGTGGGCGAGCGCGGTCCCCGACGCCTCGCCGGCCGGCCGCAGCATCAGCACCCGCAGCGCCTTCAGGTCCCGGCGGAGCGCCGCCGTCGCCTCGTCCCGCACCGGCAGCTCGCCCCCCGAGGGCAGCGGGGCGCCCGGCAGGTGCAGGGTCAGGGTGTCGGTCCGCTCGGCGCTGCGCGCGGTGAGCAGCAGCAGCCCGAGCCGTTCGGCGGCGATCTCGGCGTCCGCGATACGGCGCTGGAGCAGCCGGGCCACGGCCGGGTCCGAGGTGCCGTCCTCCAGCCGGCCCTGGATCATCAGCGCCGTCTCGTGCAGCCGCGCGGTGCCGGTGCGCAACTCCTCCAGCACCTTCTCCACCCCGTCGGGGCCGGCGTCCAGCAGCTCGGCCTGCGTGGCGAGCAGCTGCGCGAGCCGGGCGCGGAAGGCCCGCCGCAGCCGGTCCAGGGTGCCCGCCGGGGTCTGCGGCAACAGCATGAACCGGGCGGCGGCGCTGCCCGCGAACGCCACGCAGATGACACCGAACAGCGCCGGCAGCCCGGAGATCGTCGCGTGCACGAACAGGGAGAGGAAGTAGATCTGGAAGCCGATCAGCCCCAGCGCCGTGCCGCGGTCACCGAACCGGCGGCCGTAGACGGCGCAGAAGATGAGGACGACGAAGAACAGGTCCCCGGCCACGACCTGCTGGTTGAGCAGGGCGCCCAGCGTGACCGAGACCAGTGCCACCGGCAGGCCGAGCGCCAGCGTGACGGCCTGCGGGCCCCGCTGTTTCTCCCGGATGGCGAAGGTGGCGACCATCGCCGCCATGGCTCCGGCGACCAGCTGCGGCACCGGGACGCGCAGCACGGCGAGGACGGCGAGGGTCAGCGCGATGGCGGTGACCGTGCGCAGTCCCGCGGTGAGGCGGAGCAGCCCCGGGTCCGACGCCGCGAGCCGGTCCCACATCCGTACCTGTCCCGACCGTCCCGCTGCCTTCACGCCGCCGTGCTCTCTCCCGTGCCAGAAATGATCTCCGACCCAGCATCGCACGCGGGTCCGGGCTACCTGCTCTCGGCCAGCGTGGCGGCCACCAGGGCGTTGGCGTGTCCGTGACCGAGTCCGTGCTCCGACTTCAGCCAGCCGACCAGCTCCATGTGCTTGGTCAGCGGTGAGGAGCGGATCAGCTCCTGCCACTCGGCGACCGGGCGGCCGTACTTCTTCTCGATCGCGGGGAAGTAGCTCGCCGGGCCCTTCACGGTCTTCTCGGTCATGGTGCGGTGTTCCCTCCGTGTGACGTATGCCGGTCACCTGAGAAGACCGCCGGTCCGGTGGGAAATGATCGGCGGTCTCTCGGTGATTCAGGTCACATCAGAGCTGGTCCAGTGCGGTGCCGCCCACGCGCGCCCGTACCTGTTCCGGCGTCAGATAGGCGTCGGTGAACTCGAAGTCCTTCAGCCGGGCGGGCTTGCGCGCCTGGAAGCCGGTGCGGACGAAATCGTCGCCCGCGACCGCGTTCAGCAGCCAGTTGGTCATCACACGGGCCTTGGCGACGTTCGTGCGCAACGCCGACCAGTGGTATCCGCGCGCCACCGCCTGCGCGAGCAGCCCGCGCAGCTCGATACCGAGCGGTTTGGACACCGCGTCCTTGCCGCCCAGGTCCACCACCAGCCCCAGGTCCTTGTGCTCGTACGGCTGCAGCGGCCGGCCCCGCAGGGCCGCCATGACGTTGTCGGCGACCTTCCTGCCCTGCCGCATGGCGTGCTGCGCGGTGGGCGGGCACACCGCACCCTCCTGCCCCTTCGCCAGGTCCGGCACCGCCGCCGAGTCACCGAGCGCGAACACCCCGTCGTGCCCCGGCAGGCACATCTCGGCGGTGACCGCGAGCCGGCCCTTGACCGTCTCCGCGCCGAGCGTGGCGATCAGCGGGCTGGCGACCACACCGGCCGTCCAGATCAGGGTGTGCGTGGGCACCACCCGGCCGTCGGTGAAGGTGACCTCCTCCGGGCCCGCCTTGTCGATCGACACGCCCAGCGAGACCTCGACGCCGCGTCGCTTCAGGATCTCCTGCGCGCTGCGGCCGAGCTTGTCACCCAGCTCCGGCATGAGCTTGGGCGCGATGTCGATCAGGTGCCACCTGATCAGACCCGGGTCCAGGCGCGGGTAGCGCTGCACGGCGGCGTGCGTCAGCCGTTGCAGGCAGGCCGCGGTCTCGGTGCCCGCGTAGCCGCCTCCGACCACCACGAACTGCAGCCGCGCGGCCCGCTCCGCCGGGTCGTCGCTGGCGTCCGCCAGGTCCAGCTGCGAGATCACGTGGTCGCGGATGTAGGCGGCCTCGGCGAGCGTCTTCATCCCGAAGGCGTGGTCGGTCAGACCGGGGATGTCGAAGGTGCGGGTCACGCTGCCCGGCGCCAGCACGATGTAGTCGTAGGGCTCGTTGACGATCTTGTCGGTGATGGTGCGCACCACGCACACCTTGGACTTCAGGTCCACACCGATCGCGCCGCCCGGGATGATCCGGGTGCGGTACTTCTTGCTCCGGCGCAGGGACACGGCGATCGACTGCGGCGTGAGCACGCCGGAGGCGACCTGGGGCAGCAGGGGGAGATACAGCTGATAGGCGTACGGCGTCACCAGCGTGACGTCGGCCTCGTCGGGGGCGAGTTTCCGCTCCAGGCGGCGGACGCACTCGACTCCGGCGAAGCCGGCGCCAACCACCAGGATCCTGGGTCGTGTCACGGTGTCCATCCCTTTCTGCGGCTCCAGGCGGTCCTGCTCGATGCCGTTCGCCTGCCCCGGATCGCCACACACCAACTCCGATCCCACCGTGCCTGCAGCCGTTCCGCCAGCTGAGCGCGGCAGGCAGACGAACGCGTGGGGATCAACGTGCCCCACAGCGGGGTGGAGTAACCGGATGGCGTACACCTACACGTCGAACATCCGTCACCAGGGCAGGAACGCGTGGATGTCCTTGCCGCCGTCGTGCACGACGACGCTGACCTGGGTGCACAGGGTGTGCACCAGATGCCAGCCGATGCCGCCGCCGCCCGTACGCGGGTGGAAGGGCCGCGGTTGCGGCGTCGTCCGGTTCGTGTCCCGCATCGTCACGTGCACCCCGTCGAAGGTGCGGCGCAGCCGCAGATCGAACGGGCCGGGCGCGTACTGGACGGCGTTCGCGGCCAGCTCCGTGACCACCAGCAGGATGTCGTCCCAGTACTCGTGCGCCCCGGGCGGCGCGTGCCGGGCGAGGGAGCACAAGAACTCCTCCGCCGCCAGCCGTGCCCCCGTGACGTTGCGCAGCTCACCCGGGAAGGAGAACGTACGCTCGTGGCTCTCCTCCGCGGGTGGTGTGTCGTCCCAACGCGGCTCCGTCACCATCTCGCATTCCCCGGCCCCGGCCCGGGAGGGCCCGCTCGGCCCCTCCGGCCAGGACGGTCGTCGTTGCTGATCTCTTGCTCCGCTGCGGGTTCCCAAAGCCGCGCGGACTATCCGTCCCCCCCGGCCCGGCGGCCCCCGGGTGCACCTTCTCAGCGGAAGACGTCATCCGCCTCGTCCCACTCGGCCGGCTCCTGCGCAACCGGCCGCGAGCGCGAACGCGCCTGGTACATCGCCTCGATCTCGGCCGCGTAGTGCCGCACGACGGCGTCCCGGCGCAGTTTCATGGACGGTGTGAGCAGCCCGTTGTCCGCCGCGAACGATTCCTGGAGGACACGGTAGACCCTGATGGACTCCGCGCGGGACACCGCGCTGTTGGCGGAGGCCACGGCCCGCGCGATCTCCTCCCGCAGCGCGTTCTCCTCCCGGGCCTCCCGGCCCGGGTGGTCACCCGGCAGCGCCAGGGCGCCCCGCCAGTGCGCGAGGAAGTCCGGGTCCAGGGTGATCAGGGCGCCGACACAAGGCCGGTCGTCGCCGATCACCACTGCCTGGTGGACCAGCGGATGCATGCGCAGGCGCTGCTCCAGCAGGGCCGGCGCCACGCTCTTGCCGCCGCTGGTGACGATGATGTCCTTCTTGCGCCCCGTGATCGTCAGATAGCCCTCGGAGTCGAGCCGGCCGATGTCCCCGGTGGCCAGCCAGCCGCCGCGCAGCGCGGCCCGGGTCGCCGACTCGTCGCTGATGTAGCCCTGGAACACCGAGGGCCCGCGCACCAGGATCTCCCCGTCGTCGGCCACCTGGACCTGGGTGCCCGGCAGCGGCAGCCCGACGGTCCCGGACTTCTCCCGGCCGAGCGGCTGCATGGTGATCCCGCCGGCGGCCTCGGTGAGCCCATAGCCGTCGTGGACGAAGACACCCATGCCCTCGTAGAACAGGGCCAGTTCACGGCCGAGCGCCGAACCGCCCGAGGTGCCCCGCACCACCCGGCCGCCGAGCGCGGCCCGGAGCCTGCGGTACACCGTCCGCTCGAACAGGGAGTGCTGCAGCCTCAGTTCGAAACCCGGCCCCGGCCCGGTGCCCAGCCGCCGGCGTTCCTCGGCCGCGGCGAAGTCCCGCGCGGTCTGCGCGGCCCGCTCGAACAGGGCACCCCGGCCCGCCTGCTGGGCGGTGCGCAGAAAGGTCTTGTACAGCCTCTCGAACACCGACGGCACGCCGTAGAGGTACGTCGGACGGAAGCTGCTCAACGCCGACGCCAGTGCCGTCTCCGTCACCTCCGGCTCATGCGCCATCAGCGCTCCGCCGCGCACACACGTCAGCATGATCATCATGCCGTAGACGTGGGAGAACGGCAGGAAGGCCAGCACGGACGGCTGTTCGCCGGGGGGCGCCGCGGTGTGCGCCCAGCCGGCCAGCAGGGTGTCGCACGGGTAGGCCAGGCCCCGGTGACTGAGGGCGCAGCCCATCGGGCGGCCCGAGGTGCCGGAGGTGTAGACGACGGCCGCCGTGGAGTCCGGCAGCACGATCCGGCGCAGCGACTCCACCGTGGTGTAGGGGACCACCGTGCCCCGCTCGACGAGATCGGTCAGCGCCCCCGTGTCCAGCTGCCAGACGTGCCGCAGCCGCGGCAGCCGGGCGCACACCGTGCCGACGGTCATCACGCCCTGCTCGTCCTCCACGACCACGGCCACGCAGCCCGCGTCCCGCAGGATCCACTCGACCTGGTCCCGGGACGAGGCCGGATGGACCGGTACGACCTCGGCGCCCACGGCCCACAGCGCGTGGGCCAGCACCGTCCACTCGTAGCGGGTCCGGGCCATCAGGGCCACCCGGTGGCCGGGCGTGATCCCGGCGGCGATCAGGCCCTTGGCCACATCGACCACCTCGTCCCGCACCTCGACCGCCGTCACCTCCTCCCATCCGGCCGCGCCGGGACCCGCGCGGCGCGCCAGCATCGGCAGCGTCGGATTCCGGTCCGCCGCCGCGAAGACACAGTCGGCGAGACCGCCGGTCAGCGGCGGGGTGGAGGCCGGAGCGAGGGCGACGTCGCGCATGCGCTGCTCCCGGTGTACGGAGGGTCACTCCGCCGATCGGCTCGGTGTCGGCGGTGCTCGAATGTAGCTCAGGCAAGCGCGTTCGGTGAGAGGATCGGGGAAGTCGTGATCGGCTGATGATGTGGGCGCGTCCTGGGGACTCGGGAGGCATGAGTCATGTGAATCCCGATCCGGAACCCGAGCGCACGACCGGACTGGAGCCAGGTGGGGGAGTTCCGCCCGGTGAGACACCGCCCGCCGAGAGCAGCATGCCCGAGGCCGGGCCCCGGGAGCCGCACGCCCAGCACAGAGGCTGGGCCAAGGCTCCGCTGACCCTGATCCTGCTCCTGGTCGCGCTGATAGCGGCGTTCTTCCTGGTCTACGCCCTGATCCTGATCCTCTGAACCCCGCCGGGCGGGACGTCTAACCCTGCGTACGCCGCACACACTCGGTGACGACGTCGCGCAGGCTGCCGGTGTGCTCCAGCAGCCGGCGCTGCTCGCGCGCGCCGTTGCCCCGGCGCAGCAGCTCGTCGACGGTATGTGCTGCGCGGTCCGCGTCGCCGGTCTCGGTGAGCGCGTCCCCGGCATGCTCCAGCAGGGATTCGAGCACCTGAGGAGCGGGCCGGGGCCGCAGGCTGACCGGGTCCAGGAGGTCCTCCTCCAGCCCGAACCGGGCGGCCTGCCAGTCGGCCAGCCTGAGCAGACTCACGCCGGGGTCGGCCGCCGGCCGGCCCGCCCGCCAGTCGCGCGCGGCCGTCTCCACGAGGGCGCGGCAGAGCGTCGCGACCAGCACGGCGGTGTCCGCGCCCAGGCACACGTCCGCGACCCGGAACTCCACGGTCGGATAGTGGGCCGACAGCCGCGCGTCGAAGTAGACCATCCCCTCGTCGAGGATGACTCCGGTGGCCACCATGTCGGCCACCCGTCGGTGGTACCGCTCGGCGGTCCCGAACAGCTCGGTCGGCCCGGCCGACGGCCAGCGGTTCCACACCCGGCTGCGATAACTGGCGTAGCCGGTGTTGCGGCCCTGCCAGAACGGGGAGTTCGCACTGATCGCCCGCAGCACCGACAGCCACGGGCGGACCCGGTCGAGGACGGCTGTGCCCTCCTCGTCGGACTCCACCGACACATGGACATGGCAGCCGCACACGAGCTGGTCCCAGGTGGGCACCCCGTACCGCTCGGCCAGCCACTGGTACCGATCGTTCACGCTGAGGGAGGGACTGACCGGCAGGGGAGAGGTGGCCAGCGCGGCGACGGTGCAACCGATCTGCCCGGCGTGCCGGGCAGCCTCCTTGCGACAGCGGACGATCTCGTCACCGAGGTCCGCCATGTCCGACTGCGGATGCGTGGCGAACTCCAGCATCTGGCCGAACAGCTCCTTCTCGAAGACGTCCTGCCCGGGATCGTCCTGAGCGGCGCGGGCGAGGACTGCTGCCGCCAGCGCCCTCGGGTCCCCGCTGTCCGGATCGACCAGGAGGAGTTCCTCCTCCACTCCGACAGTGCGCACCTGGTGTGCCGCCCTTCTGTCCGTGCCACTAGGGGCAGCCGACGGTCTGTACGACCTCGACTGCCCCTCGGACGGCCGCCGACACCTGCGGCTTTCAGCGCTCCGGCGCCAGCCAGACGGTGGCGAGCGGCGGCAGCGTCAGCCGGAGGAACCCGTCCTCGGGCTTGACCGGTCCCGCGGTGCCGACCCCGCTGCCGCCGTAGCGGACGTCGTCGGTGTTCAGCGCCTCGTGCCAGGCGGGGAGGTCGTCCGGGACCCACAGGCGGTAGTCCTGCCGGACGACGGGAGAGAAGTTCGAGACCGCCAGCAGCGGGCTGCCGTCGGCGGCGAACCGCAGGAACGCCAGGACGTTGTCGTCCGCCGCGTCACACAGAACCCACCGGAAGCCGCCCGGGTCGGTGTCCCGCTGCCACAGCGCCGGCATCGCCCGGTACACCGTGTTCAGGTCCCGGACCAGGGCCTGGACGCCCCGGTGGTCGCCGGCCGAGTGGTAGTCGTCGCCGAGCAGCCACCACTCCGGGCCGTGTGCCTCGGACCACTCCGCCCCCTGCGCGAACTCCTGCCCCATGAACAGCAGCTGTTTGCCGGGGTGGGCCCACATGAAGCCCAAATAGGCACGGTGGTTGGCGCGCCGCTGCCACCAGTCGCCGGGCATCTTCGACACCAGCGCCTGCTTGCCGTGCACCACCTCGTCGTGGGAGATGGGCAGGACGTAGTTCTCGCTGTAGGCGTACACCATCGAGAACGTCATCTCGTCGTGGTGGTACTTGCGGTGCACCGGCTCCTTCTGGATGTACTCCAGCGAGTCGTGCATCCAGCCCATGTTCCACTTCAGGCCGAACCCGAGGCCGCCGCTGTCCGTCGGCCGGGTCACCCCGTCCCAGGCGGTGGACTCCTCGGCGATGGTCACCACGCCCGGGCAGCGCCGGTACACGGTGGCGTTCATCTCCTGGAGGAAGGCGACCGCGTCGAGATCCTCCCGGCCGCCGAACACGTTCGGCTCCCACTGGCCGGAGTCCCGCGAGTAGTCCAGGTAGAGCATGGAGGCGACGGCGTCCACGCGCAGCCCGTCGATGTGGAACTCCTCGCACCAGTAGACCGCGTTGGCGACGAGGAAGTTGCGCACCTCGGTGCGGCCGTAGTCGAACTCGTACGTCCCCCAGTCCGGGTGCTCCGCCCGCGTGGCGTTCCCGGGCTCGTACAGCGGGTCCCCGTCGAACCGGGCCAGCGCCCAGTCGTCCTTCGGGAAGTGCGCCGGCACCCAGTCCATGATCACGCCGAGGCCGGCCCGGTGACAGGCGTCCACGAAGTACCGCAAGTCGTCGGGGGAGCCGAGCCGGGGTGTGGGCGCGTAGTAGGACGTGACCTGATAACCCCAGGAGCCGCTGAAGGGGTGCCCGGCCACGGGCATCAGCTCCACGTGGGTGAAGCCCATCTCCTTGACGTAGGCCGGGAGTTCGTCGGCCAGCTGGCGATAGGTCAGACCGGGTCGCCAGGAGGGCAGATGCACCTCGTACACCGAGAACGGCGCCTGGTGCACGGGTGTGTCACCACGATGCGCCATCCACTCCGTGTCACCCCACTCGTAGCGCGAGGCCGTCACGACCGACGCGGTGTCCGGCGGCACCTCCGCGCACCGGGCCATCGGGTCGGCCTTCAGGAAGCGGTGGCCGTGCCGGGAGGTGATCTCGAACTTGTACCGGGTGCCCTCGCCGATCCCGGGCAGGAACAGCTCCCACACCCCGGACGCGCCGAGCGACCGCATCGGGTACTGCGTGCCGTCCCAGTACGTGAAGTCCCCCGCCACCCGCACCCCTTGGGCGTTCGGCGCCCACACGGTGAAGCGGGTGCCTGCCACGCCCTGGTGGACCATCGGCTCGGCGCCGAGCGCCCGCCACAGCTGCTCGTGCCGGCCCTCGCCGATCAGGTGCAGGTCCAGCTCGCCGAGGGCGGGCAGGAAGCGGTACGGGTCCTGCACCTCCTGTTCGGTGTCGCCGTACGCCACGAGGAGGGTGTAGGAGGGGATCTCCGCGCACGTCAGGACGGTGGCGAAGAGCCCGTCGCCCTCCGACCACATCTCGGTGCGCTTGCCGTCGATCAGGACACTCACCGCCCGGGCGTTCGGGCGCAGCGCCCGGAACAGCGTGCCGCCCGGAACGGGGTGGGCGCCCAGCAGGGCGTGCGGATCGTGGTGCGCGCCGGCCAGCAGCCGGTCACGGTCGGCCGTGTCCAGCGGGACGGCCGCGGGCGGCACGGGCCCCGCGGTCTCGGGTCGCGTGGTGTCACGCAGTGCCATGAGTCAGCCTCCCCACACGGCGAGTCGCTTGATCGCCGCCATCGGAACCGGCAGCCAGTCCGGCCGGTGTCTCGCCTCGTACAGCACCTCGTAGACCGCCCTGTCCGTCTCGTGCGCGCGCAGCAGCGCGTGCTTCTTGCGTGGATCCCAGCCCGCGCGGGCCGCGTAGCCCGCGCAGAACGCCTCCCGGCAGCGGCGCGCCCACTCGGGTCGCCAGGGGCGGCGCTGCCGGGCCGCGTAGTCGAAGGAGCGCAGCATCCCGGCCACATCGCGCACCGGGGACTGCGGGGCCCGCCGCTCGGCGAGCGGGCGCGACGGTTCACCCTCGAAGTCGATGACGAACCAGTCGCGGCCGGCCCGCAACACCTGCCCGAGGTGCAGGTCGCCGTGGATGCGCTGGGCGGGCGGCCCCGTGTCGCAGGTGGCCAGCGCCCCGAACGCGGCCTTCAGGCCGGGCACGAAGGGCAGCAGCCCGGGTACGGCGTGCGCGGCGGCGTTCAGCCGCGCGCACATCGCCTCGGCCGTACGGCCGTTCTCGCCCGGCGCGGCCGGCGGGAAGGCATCGGCCAGCGCCAGGTGCACCTCCGCCATGGCCCGGCCCAGCGCGCGGGCCTCGGTGGTGAAGTCGTCGCCCGCGGCGAGCGCGCTGAGCGCCAGCGACCAGCCGTCGGTGGCGTCCGGCAGGAACGGCTGGAGCACTCCGAGGGTGGCCCGGCGCGGGGCGGTCGTGGTGAACCAGGCCACCGGCGCGGGCACCCGGGCGCAGCCCTGCGCGGCCAGCGCCGCCGGCACCTCCAGGTCCGGGTTGACGCCCGGCTGGATCCGCCGGAACACCTTCAGGATGTACGCGTCGCCGTACACGATCGAGGTGTTGGACTGCTCGGCGTCCAGCAGCCGCGGCGGCAGGCCACCGGGCACTCGGGCGCCCGGGGCCGCCTCGAACCGCAGCGGACCCGCCGCGCCGGGCTGCCGCAGCCGCTGGAGCAGCAGATCCGCCGAACGCGGATCGTGCAGCGCGTCGTACACCGCGAGCCCGGCCAGCGGGCCTTCCTGTGCCCGCCCGATGAACGCACGCTCCAGCCGCGGGGCGAGATGCCGTCGCAGGCCCAGCAGCAGCTGGTAGCAGTCCCCGGGCGCGGACGTGCCGCCGGGGGTGGGCACCGGCACGTGCGAGGCGTGCACCAGCAGGTGCAGACACCCCGGGAACAGCTCGGTCACGGACAGCACCGACAGATCGGTGACGGGCCGGTCCTTGCCCGCGAACCAGCGTTGCCTCGGCAGCCATTCGCGCAGCAGACCGCCCAGTGAGGCCATGGGCCCGTCGACGCCGGTCGCGGTGCGCGGTCGGGGGGTGATGGTCTTCGGCATGGTGACGCGTCCTTTCCTCGGCGCCGGACGGGTCAGCGGCGGCGGCCGATGCGGGATGCGACTCGGGTGAGCCGGAACCAGTAGAAGCCGTGGCCCTGCAGGGTCAGCAGATAGGGCAGTTCACCGATGGCGGGGAAGCGCACCCCGCCGATCAGCTCGACGGGGTGCCGTCCGTCGTAGGTGCGCAGGTCGAGTTCGGTGGGCTGGGCGAAGCGGGAGAAGTTGTTCACGCACAGCACCAGGTCGTCGCCGTACTCGCGCAGGAACGCCAGGACCGCGGGGTTGGAGGACGGCAGCTCGGTGAACGAGCCGAGTCCGAAGGCGGGGTTCTGCTTCCGGATCTCGATCATGCGGCGGGTCCAGTGCAGCAGGCTGGACGGGGAGGACATAGAGGCTTCCACGTTGGTGACCTGGTAGCCGTAGACCGGGTCCATGATCGTGGGCAGGTACAGGCGTCCGGGGTCGCAGGTGGAGAAACCGGCGTTGCGGTCGGGGGTCCACTGCATGGGGGTGCGTACGGCGTCGCGGTCGCCGAGCCAGATGTTGTCGCCCATGCCGATCTCGTCGCCGTAGTAGAGGATCGGCGAGCCGGGCAGGGACAGCAGCAGGGCGGTGAACAGCTCGATCTGGTTGCGGTCGTTGTCGAGCAGGGGGGCGAGGCGGCGGCGGATGCCGATGTTGGCGCGCATCCGCGGGTCTTTCGCGTATTCGGCCCACATGTAGTCGCGTTCCTCGTCGGTGACCATTTCGAGGGTCAGCTCGTCGTGGTTGCGCAGGAAGATGCCCCACTGGCAGCTGGTGGGGATCGCGGGGGTCTTGGCGAGGATCTCGGAGACCGGGTAGCGCGACTCCCGGCGTACGGCCATGAAGATGCGCGGCATGACGGGGAAGTGGAACGCCATGTGGCACTCGTCGCCACCGGTGGAGTAGTCGCCGAAGTAGTCGACGACGTCCTCGGGCCACTGGTTCGCCTCCGCCAGCAGCACGGTGTCCGGGTACATCGCGTCGATATCCCGGCGGACCCGCCTGAGGAAGGCGTGCGTGGCGGGCAGGTTCTCGCAGTTGGTGCCCTCTTCCGCGTACAGGTAGGGCACCGCGTCCAGGCGGTAGCCGTCGATGCCCAGGTCCAGCCAGAAGCGCAGGGCGGCCAGGATCTCCTCCTGGACTGCCGGGTTCTCGTAGTTCAGGTCCGGCTGGTGCGAGAAGAAGCGGTGGAAGTAGTACTGGCCCCGGACCGGGTCGAAGGTCCAGTTGGACGCCTCGGTGTCGACGAAGATGATCCGGGCGTCCTGGTACTGCTTGTCGTCGTCGGCCCACATGTAGAAGTCGCCGTAGGGGCCCTCGGGGTTCTTCCGGGACTCCTGGAACCACGGGTGCTGGTCGCTGGTGTGGTTCATGACGAAGTCGATGATCACGCGCATGCCGCGCTGGTGGGCGGCGTCCACGAACTCCACGAAGTCGGCGAGGTCCCCGAACTCCGGGAGCACGGCGGTGTAGTCGGACACGTCGTATCCGCCGTCGCGCAACGGGGACTTGAAGAACGGCGGCAGCCACAGACAGTCCACGCCGAGCCACTGCAGATAGTCGAGCTTGGCGGTCAGGCCCTTCAGGTCGCCGACGCCGTCACCGTTGCTGTCCTGGAAGGAGCGGACCAGCACCTCGTAGAAGACGGCACGCTTGAACCACTCGGGGTCCCGGTCACCCGCGGGAGTGTCCTCGAAAGTGTCCGGTACGGGGTCGTTGACGGTCATGACGCTGCGGGCCCTCCGTTCTGGGGCGTCGATCGCCCGACGTGGAGCACGTGCGCCGGCGTCCGGCCGGGCGTGAGACGCACGTAGTTTGTCCTGCCCCAGTGGTACGTCTCGCCCGTCAGTTCGTCGTGCACCGGTGGGGTGGCGTCCCAGTCCAGGCCGAGTTGCGGCATGTCCAACGAGACCGTGGCCTCCTGGGTGTGACGCGGGTCGAGGTTGACGACCACGACGACCGTGTCCGTACCCGTGCTCTTGCTGTAGGCGAGCACGGCATCGTTGTCGGTCTCATGGAAGTGCAGATTCCGCAGGCGCTGTAGCGCGGGGTGTTCTCGCCGGATGGTGTTGAGCCGGGTGATGAGGGGGGCGATGGTGCGGCCCTCGCGTTCGGCGGTTTCCCAGTCGCGGGCTTTGAGCTGGTACTTCTCCGAGTCCAGGTACTCCTCGCCACCCTGCCGCAGCGGGGTGTTCTCGCACAGCTCGTATCCGGAGTAGATGCCCCAGGCGGGGGAGAGGGTGGCGGCCAGGACGGCACGGACCTCGAAGGCGGGGCGTCCGCCGTGCTGGAGGTAGCCGTGCAGGATGTCGGGGGTGTTGGCGAAGAAGTTCGGCCGCATGTAGGCCGCCGCCTCACCCGACAGTTCGGTGAGGTACTCGGTCAGTTCCTGCTTGCTGTTGCGCCAGGTGAAGTACGTGTACGACTGCTGGAAGCCGATCTGGGCGAGGGTGTGCATCATCGCGGGCCGGGTGAACGCCTCCGCCAGGAAGATCACGTCGGGGTCCCGGCGGTTGACCTCGGCGATGACCCGCTCCCAGAACACCACGGGCTTGGTGTGGGGGTTGTCGACCCGGAAGATCCGCACCCCGTGCCCCATCCAGTGCCGCAGCACGCGGACGGTCTCGGTGACCAGGCCGTCCATGTCGGCGTCGAAGGCGATGGGGTAGATGTCCTGGTACTTCTTGGGCGGGTTCTCCGCGTGGGCGATGGAGCCGTCGGGGCGGTGGTGGAACCACTCGGGGTGCTTGTGCACCCAGGGGTGGTCCGGTGAGCACTGCAACGCGAAGTCCAGGGCGACCTCCAGGCCCAGTTCGCGTGCCTGAGCGACGAAGTGGTCGAAGTCCTCGATGGTGCCGAGGCCGGGGTGGACGGCGTCGTGGCCGCCCTCGGGCGAGCCGATCGCCCAGGGCACGCCGACGTCGTCCGGGCCGGCGGTGAGGGTGTTGTTGCGGCCCTTGCGGAACGTCGTGCCGATCGGGTGGACGGGAGGCAGGTAGACGACGTCGAAGCCCATGTCCGCGATCGGCTTCAGCCGGCGGGCGGCGGTACGGAACGTGCCGTGCGGCTGCGCGGCGGTGCCCTCCGAGCGCGGGAAGAACTCGTACCAGGAGCCGTACAGGGCGCGTTCACGCTCCACCAGCAGCGGCATCGCGTCCGAGGCGGTCACCAGCTCCCGCAGCGGGTAGCGGGCCAACACCTCCTCCACCTCCGGCGACAACGCCGCCTTCAGCCGGTGGTGCACCGAGAGGGAGTCGTCGCCCAGGGCCTGTGCGGCGGCCAGCACGAGGTCGCGCTCCGGGCCCTTGGGCACTCCGGCGCCGGCACGCTCGTACAGCTCGGCGCCCGACTCCAGCACCAGGCCGGTGTCGATCCCGGCCGGCACCTTCACGGACGCGATGCGCCGCCAGGTCGCCAGCGGATGGCTCCACGCCTCCACCCGGTAGGTCCAGCGGCCGGTCACGTCCGGCGTGATCTCCGCCCCCCAGCGGTCGCTTCCCGGCGACAGCTCCCGCATCGGTGTCCACGGGCCGCGCCGGCCCACCGGATCGCGCAGGACCACGTTCGCGCCGACGGCGTCATGCCCTTCGCGGAACACGGTGGCCGTGACCTCGAAGGTCTCCCCGGCCACCGCTTTGGCCGGGCGCCTGCCGCACTCCACGGCCGGCCGGACGTCGCGTACCGGTACACGGCCGATGGCCGGGGTCCTGCGCATGTGTGTCACCTCCGCCGTGCGCGAAGCCGGGCACCCGGCCCGGCTTCGCGATCCGATAGTCGGCCCGGCGTGTGCCGGTCCGAGGGGAACGCCTTGTACGGTGCCAGGTCAGGGGCTTGGCGCCGTGGAACGCCGCTCCGACGGCGGCGCTCTTCTGGCCGCGCGACGAGGTTGCGGACGTGCGTCCTGCTCACGCAGGTAGGTGACCAGGTTCGTGCGGAGATAGCGCTCTGCGGCGTCCGCGGCCTCGCGGGCGCAGCGTTTGCCCATCAGCACGCACAGCGTGTACCCCGAGTCTTCGAAGGTGGCCCGGACCGTGCGGTCGTGAGGCGAGGCGAGCATCACGCGCTCCCACGCCCGGTAACGCCGCAACTGCCGGGCCACTTCGGCCTTGGCGGGTAGCAGCATCGCCCTCTTCACCTTCCACGCTCTCGACTGGGCGCGTTCCCGACGGTCGGGTGGTGTCCGCGCACGGAGAGGCACGGCACCGTTACGGCGATCGAGGCTTTCACTTATGGTGCACGCGCGACGACGCAGCGTCTTGTTGGAGCTTCAACCATTACGGGTGCCGGGTGCTCGTGTTGCACGAATGGCGTAGTGCCCGCACCGTGGAGGTGACTCAGAAGCGATCAACGCTCACGCTGTGTGTCCGGGATCCCTCCCGGACGGGGTCAGGGGAGCGAGAGCTTCGCCGGTGAGGAGCAAGCGACGATGAAGACCGCAGTGCCCTGCTACTACCACCTCGATGTGGAAGTCAGCCCGGAACGGGTGGTACAGGTCAGCCGCATCCTGGCCGCCCATCTCCGCTACTGGGATCTCGAGAACCTCGTGGACCCCGTCTGCCGCGGCGCCGAACTGCTGCTGCGGGCGATCGACGCGCATGCGACGGACAAGCACACCTCCATCGAGATGTGGTGGAACGGCCAGCACCTCATCACCGCCTTCGGCGACAACGACCCGGATCTGCGCCCCGACCAGGACCTGCGCTCCTGCCTGGCGGACATCGCCGCCATGAGCGACGGCTGGGGCTGCTGCGCCTCGGACACCGGCAGCAAGATCATCTGGTTCTCCCAGCGCGCCCGTGCCGGCGAGCGCATGCCGCTGGTGCCCGTCGCCCCCGCGCCGATGCTGCGCACGGGGCTCCAGGTGCCACGCATGGAGCGCGTGGCCGCCCTGGCCGCGCCGGCGGCCGCCGGGGACGACGCCTTGGAGGGCAGCCGGTGACCGCCCGCAAGAAGCGCGCAGGGGTGCCCGTCTGGAGCGGGCACCCCTACCCGTTGGGTGCCTCGTTCGACGGCCAGGGCACCAACTTCGCCCTCTTCAGCGAGGTCGCCGAGCGCGTCGAGCTGATCCTCGTCGACGACGCCGGCACCGAGACCCCGGTCCGGCTGCACGAGGTCGACGGGTTCGTGTGGCACGCCTACCTGCCCGGCATCGGCCCCGGCCAGCGCTACGGCTACCGGGTGCACGGCCCCTGGCAGCCCGCCCTCGGCAACCGCTGCAATCCGGCGAAACTGCTGCTCGACCCCTACGCCCGTGCCGTCGACGGCCAGATCGACAACCACGCCTCCCTGTACGAGCGGGCCCCGGACGGACCCGCCCCGGCCGACAGCGCCGGCCACTCCATGCTGGGCGTGGTCACCGACCCATTCTTCGACTGGGGCGACGACCGCCCGCCCAGGACGTCGTACGCGGAGTCGGTGATCTACGAGGCCCACGTCCGCGGCCTCACCCGCACCCACCCCGACGTCCCCGAGCCCCTGCGCGGCACCTACGCCGGCCTCGCGCACCCCGCCGTGACCGAACACCTCACCTCGCTCGGCGTGACCGCGGTCGAACTGATGCCGGTGCACCAGTTCGTGCAGGACGGCGTGCTCCAGGACCGCGGCCTGTCCAACTACTGGGGCTACAACACCATCGGCTTCTTCGCCCCGCACAACGCCTACGCCGCCCACGGTACCCGCGGCCAGCAGGTCAACGAGTTCAAGGCCATGGTGAAGGCGCTGCACACGGCCGGGCTCGAAGTCATCCTCGACGTGGTCTACAACCACACCGCCGAGGGCAACGAGATGGGCCCGACCCTGTCCTTCCGGGGCATCGACAACGCCTCCTACTACCGCCTGGTCGACGGTGACTGGGCGCACTACTACGACACCACCGGCACCGGCAACAGCCTGCTGATGCGGCACCCCTACGTGCTCCAGCTGATCATGGACTCGCTGCGGTACTGGGTCACCGAGATGCACGTCGACGGCTTCCGCTTCGACCTCGCGGCCACCCTGGCCCGGCAGTTCCACGAGGTGGACCGGCTCTCGGCGTTCTTCGACCTGATCCAGCAGGACCCGGTGATCAGCCGGGTCAAGCTCATCGCCGAGCCGTGGGACGTGGGGGAGGGCGGCTACCAGGTGGGCAACTTCCCGCCGCTGTGGTCGGAGTGGAACGGCAAGTACCGGGACGCCGTACGGGACTTCTGGCGGACCGAGCCCGGCTCGCTCGGCGAGTTCGCCTCCCGGCTGACCGGCTCCTCCGACATCTATCAGCACAGCAGGCGCCGGCCGCGCGCGAGCGTCAACTTCGTCACCGCGCACGACGGTTTCACGCTGCGCGACCTCGTGTCGTACAACGACAAGCACAACGAGGACAACGGCGAGGACAACCGGGACGGCGAGAGCCACAACCGGTCCTGGAACTGCGGGGCGGAGGGCGACAGCGACGACCCGGCCGTCCTCGAACTGCGCGCCCGCCAGCAGCGCAACCTGCTCGCCACCCTGCT
The DNA here is from genome assembly GCF_044546845.1 of Streptomyces sp. NPDC053076. Classification (NCBI taxonomy): domain Bacteria; kingdom Bacillati; phylum Actinomycetota; class Actinomycetes; order Kitasatosporales; family Streptomycetaceae; genus Streptomyces; species Streptomyces sp. NPDC053076. The sequence continues at coordinate 179,634 of NZ_JBITZL010000003.1, forward strand.
GCTGTCGCAGGGCATCCCGATGCTCTGCCACGGCGACGAACTCGGGCGCACCCAGCGCGGCAACAACAACGCCTACTGCCAGGACAACGAGATCTCCTGGATCGACTGGGAACTGGCGCGGGAGCAGCAGTCGCTCGTGGAGTTCACCCGGCACCTGATCGCCCTGCGAGCGGCGCACCCGGTGCTGCGCCGCCGCCGCTTCTTCCGCGGCGAGACCGCGACCAACGCCGAACAGCCGCTGCCCGACCTGATGTGGCTCCGGCCCGACGCCCGCGAGATGACCGGCCGGGACTGGCAGCGTGACGACGCGCACTCGGTCGGCGTGTTCCTCAACGGCGACGCCATCGCCGAACGGGACCCGCACGGCCGCCGCATGGTCGACGACTCCTTCCTGCTGCTCGTCAACGGCTACTGGGAGCCGGTCGTCTTCCGGCTGCCCGGCGAATCCTTCGGCGAGCGCTGGACCACCCTGATCGACACCGCCGACCCCGACGGGATCCCCGACGAACGCGAACGCAAGGCCGGCACGAAGCTCCGCGTGGAGGCCCGCGGCCTGGTTCTGCTCTCGCGTCCCTCGCGCGGGGCGTGACGAGCCACGGCGGGCCCGCGGGTACCCATGAAGGGGAACCCGCGGGCCCGTGGGCTCAGCGAGCGCGGCGGGCCGTGACCGTGAACTGCGCGCCGTCGGCGTCCCGCAGGATCGCCTCGGTCTCGTCCTCGCGCAGCACGCTGCCCCCGTGCTTCTCCGCCGCGCGGGCGCAGCCCGGCACGTCGGTCACCGCGAAGTGGATCTGCCAGTGCGGACGCACCGAGGGGTCCGGGGCCGCCTCCACCGCGCCCGAGTCGATGCGCGCCACCGCGTCACCCCGGCTGCGCAGCACCACCTCGTCACCGTCGTACTCGACCTCGCAGCAGCCCTCCGAGCCGGTCGCCCAGCCCAGGACCTCGCCGTAGAAGATCGCGGCGTCGAAGGCGTCCCGGGTGTGCAGCCGTACAAAGGTCGGTGCCGCCTGCCGCCACGCCTCCCAGTTGGTGACCAGCTCCCCCTGCCAGATCCCGAACGTGGCGCCGTCCCGGTCGGCGAGCAGCGCCGCCCGGCCGGGGGGGAACGACAGGGGCCCCACCGCGGCGGTGCCGCCCCTCTCCCGGGCCCGGGACGCGGCCAGGTCCGCGTCCTGGACGGCGAAGTACGGCGTCCAGGCCACCGCCATCTGCCACATGGTGGCGACGGCGGCGATCCCGGCCACCGGGACGCCGTTGGCGAGGGCGATCCGGAAGTGTTCACCGAGCTTGGCGCCCCGCCAGCGCCAGCCGAGGACGGCCGAGTAGAAGTCCTCGGTGGCCTGGAGGTCGCGGCTGGTCAGGCTCACCCAGCACGGCGCGCCGTAGACGGCGTGCGTGGAGACGACGTCTTTCCTGCGCGGTCCGCCGACGGGGGTGTCGTGGTTCATGGCAGTCGTCCTGCTCTCGGGGCCGGGCGGCCACCGGTCTGGCACCAGTGTCCAACCGGACGGGGGTGGAGTGCCTGTCGAGTACCCCAGGTGGCAGGGGTGCAGCCCCCTGCCCAGGATGGAGAGATGGGAGAGAGTGAGGCGGACCGGGTGGCCGCGCTACAGGCAGAGGTCGACCAGCTGAAGGAGGCCATGACCTCGCACGCGATCGTGGACCAGGCGATCGGAATGGTCGTGGCCCTCGGCCGGGTCACCCCGGACGAGGGCTGGGAGGTGCTCAAGGAGGTCTCCCAGCACAGCAACATCAAGCTGCGCCACATCGCGGAGCTGATCCTGATCTGGGGTCGGCGCGGGGAGATACCGGCCGACATCCGCGCCGCACTCGAGGACGCCCTGGACCGGCACGGCCCGACGCAGGTGCCCGGTACCGAGGAGGAATAGCGTTCAGCGGGCGCGGGCCTCCGCGAGCAGTTCCTCACGCAGCCGGTCGAAGCAGCCGCTGAGCAGCCGCGAGACGTGCATCTGCGAGATGCCGAGCTGCTCGGCGATCCGGCTCTGTGTCATACCGCCGAAGAACCGCAGGTAGAGGATGGTGCGTTCGCGCTCGGGCAGCGTCTCCAGACACGGCTTGACCGCGGCCCGGTCCACGACGAGGTCGAACCCCGGGTCCGGTCCGCCCAGGGAGTCCCCGAGGGCGTAACCGTCCGTGCCGGCCACCTCCGCGTCCAGGGACAGTGCGGAGAAGCACTCGAGCGCCTCCATGCCGGTGCGCACCTCCTCCTCGCTGAGCCGCGTGTGCGCGGCGATCTCGGCGACGGTGGGCGCCCGGCCCGACGTGGTCTGGGCCAGCTCCTTCGTGGCGGTGCGGACCCGGTTGCGCAGGTCCTGTACCCGGCGGGGTACGTGCAGGGTCCACATGTGGTCCCGGAAGTGACGCTTGATCTCCCCGGTGATGGTGGGCACCGCGTACGCCTCGAAGGCACGGCCGCGGGCGGGGTCGTAGTGGTCGACGGCCTTGACCAGGCCCAGCGCGGCCACCTGGTAGAGGTCCTCCAGGGCCTCGCCGCGGCCGCGGAACCGTACGGCGATCCGTTCGGCCATGGGCAGCCACAGCCGGACCAGTTCGTCCCTGAGCGCCTGGCGCTCGGGACCGTCCGGCAGCCGCGCGAGCCGTTGGAAGGACTCGCCGGTGTCCGGGGCGTCGTCGTGGGGGTGGGGCTTGGTGCCGCCGGTGACAGGCATGTGCGCGCACCTCTCTCGGCAGGTGCTGGTGGACACCGTGGGAGGTGCGCTCGGACGATGAGGGGACATCGGGGCGTCCGGCGGAGCCGGCTCCCACGGACGTGCCTCATGTCCGAAGCACAGTGGTTCGCTTTCCCGCTGACGGACATCTCAAAACAAATAAGTACATATAGGTCCTCTGGGCCTCACTGAGGGCCGCTGTCGTCGCGCTCTTGACTCCCGCTCGGGAAGAAATAGCTCTGTGTCAGAGGTAATTTTCGGGTGTGGAAGCGGACACCTTTCCGGCGGACCTGGCCGACGCGCTCGTCGGTGTCCAGCGGCTGATCCGGCGCCGGCTGCGCGGCGGGGTCACCGGGCCCCGGCTGCGCGGTGCCGAGGTCGAGCTGCTGCGGCTGGTCGAGTCCCGGCCCGGCATCGGCATCTCGGAGGCGGCCCGACAACTGCACCTGGCGAACAACTCCGTGTCGACCCTGGTCAACCAGCTCGCCCGGGACGGCTGTCTGATCCGCGAGACCGACCCGGCCGACCGGCGTGCCGCCCGTCTGCTGCTGACCGGAGCCGCCGCACAGCGGCTCGCGGACTGGCAGCGCCGCCGGACCGAACTGGTCGGCCGGCATGTCTCGCGGCTCGGGGAGGCCGATCAGCAGGCGCTGCGCGCGGCCCTGCCGGCCCTGCGCAGGCTGGCCGTCACGTTGCACGAGGAAGCCGAGGAGACATGACGAGCGAGATCCCGGACGTACCCGGCACCCCCGGCCTCAGCGGTGCCCGGCCCCCATCCGGCGGTGCCGTGACAGAGGCCGGCGGCATGGTCCGCCGCCTCGAACTCGCCCAGCCCTGGTCAGCGCGCCTCGGCTGCTGATCCTGGACGAGCCCACCATCGGCCTGGACCCGATCGCCCGCACCGCCGTGTGGGAGCACATCAACGCCGTACGCGCCGCCACCGGCATGACCGTCCTGGTCACCACCCACTACATGGACGAGGACGACCAGTGCTGCGACCGGGTCGGCCTGATGCACCGCGGCCGCGTCCGCGGTCGAGCTGCAGAAGCTGCGCCACGACCGCACCGAGCTGTACACCCGCGCGGTCCAGCCCGCCCTGTGGCTGCTGATCTTCGGCCAGACCTTCACCCGGATCCGGGCGATCCCCACCGGCGGGGTGCCGTACATCGACTATCTGGCGCCCGGCATCATCGCCCAGTCGGCGATGTCCATCGCGATCTTCTACGGCATCCAGATCATCTGGGAGCGGGACGCCGGCATCCTGAACTAGCTGCTCGTCACGCCGACCCCACGCTCGTCCCTGATCACGGGGTCGTCGTGATCGTCAAGCTGCTCGGCGTCGCCCTCGCGGTGGTCCTCGTCTCCGTGTTCTTCTCCTGCCTGTCGATGACCATCGCGGGGATCGTCCTCAGCCGCGACCGGCTGGACTTCGCCGTCCTGGCGGTGGCCGCTGCGCTCGGCATCACCGCGGCCTCCGCGCTGCTCGGCCGTCTGGCCCGCTGATCTTGCCCCCGGACGTGATGTGCGGCACGCGCGCGCACCCGCCCGGAACAGGCCGCGAACGGATTCTTCCTGGGCAGCGCTTGATCACCGATCAAAGCGGGTGAATACCCTGGCCACAGCGCATTCCGCTCATTTGACAGTGCGCTGAGAGCACAGATAGACAGCAGCTCTCGAAGGTCGAGAGGGGCACTGTGTACGAGCCGAACGTGGTCGGGGACTGGCAGGAGTACGAGGAGCATGCCGGTCTGCGGGTCCGCGTCCACCGTCTGGAGGCGGCCGAGCCGCCGCGCGGACGGGACGACGCCGCCGCCGGACTGACGTATTTCAGTGTCCGGGTGACCGTGGAGAACCGGGGCGCGCGGCACTTCGGCATCCATCTGGAGGACGGTCAGCTCGACGTCCGCGTCGGCCCGGACGGCGAGGGCGCCTTCATCGACTGGCGCAACTCCCAGTTCATCGAGGGCTTCGACGTCTATCCGCTGCGCCGGGCCACCGCCGTGCTCTACGCCGCCGCGCCCGAGAGTGCCCTGAGTCACGTGGACGTTCAGGTGCAGCTGCGGGTGGACGACGAGTGGAGCGACCGCCGGCTGTGGGCGGGCGGCATCGGCGTCCTGGAGGCCACCACGGCCGCGGCTCCCGCGAGCACCGGGCAGGGTGGTCTGGCCCATCAGGTCTCCGCCTTCCTGAGGGACCAGACGGAGCCGGGAACCGCCTGAGGCGGGCAGGGGCCGCCCGCCGCCGTACGTACCTCGTGCGGGTCAGCCGCCCGCCGTGCGTACCCCGTACCTCGTGCGGGTCAGCCGCCCGCCCGTGCGTTCCTCGTACCCCGGGCGGGTCAGCCGTGTGCGGTACGTCGCTCAGTGCGGGATGCCGTCGATGATCTCCCGCGCGCCCTGGCGCAGCAGCGCCACCGCCACCGAGGTGCCGAGCGTGGCGGGGTCGAGCCGGCCCGCCCACTCGTGGGCGTTCAGCCGGGTCTTGCCGTCCGGGGTGAACACGCAGGCCCGCAGGGAGAGTTCCCCGCCGCGGTCCACGCGCGCGTACCCGGCGATCGGGCTGTTGCAGTGCCCCTGCAGCACATGCAGGAACATCCGTTCGGCCGTCGCCTCGCGATACGTGTCCGGGTCACCGAGCCCGCTGACGGCATCGATCAGCGCGCTGTCGGCCTCCCGGCACTGCAGGGCGAGGATGCCCGCGCCGATCGGCGGCATCATCGCCTCCGTCGACAGCACCTCGCTGATCACGTCGGTCCGGCCGATCCGCTCCAGACCGGACACCGCCAGCAGCAGCGCGTCCGCCTCGCCCGCCGCCAGCTTCTCCAGCCGGCGGTTGGCGTTGCCGCGGAACGGCACGCACTCCAGATGCGGGTGCGTGGCGGCCAGCTGGGCGACCCGGCGCACCGAGGAGGTGCCGATCCGGGTGCCGACCGGCAGCTCGTCCAGGGTCAGGCCGCCCGGGTGCACCAGCGCGTCCCGGATGTCGTCCCGCTTCAGGAACGCGGCGAACACCGTCCCGGCGGGCAGCGGCCGGTCGGCGGGCACGTCCTTGACGCAGTGCACCGCGAGATCCGCCTCCCCGGCCAGCAGGGCCGCGTCCACCTCCTTGGTGAACGCTCCCTTGCCCTCGACCTTGGACAGATCGCCCATCCACTTGTCCCCGGTCGTCTTCACCGGCACGACCTCGGTCCGCACCCCCGGGTGGAGTACGGCCAACTCGGCGCGGACACGCTCGACCTGGGCCAGGGCCATGGGTGAGTCACGGGAGACGATACGGATCAGTTCCGGCACAGACATGGGGACACGATAGACCCTGGCGGTGCATGGTCCCGGCGCGGTCACAGCATGACGTGTTCGACCTGCGTGTAGTCGAGCAGGCCGGTGAGCGACAGGTCGCTTCCGTAGCCGGAGTGCCGTACGCCGCCGTGCGGCATCTCGGACACCGTGGTGCCGTGGGTGTCGACCCGGACGATGCCGGTGCAGCCGGGTCGCGGCCGTGCAGTCCTGGCCCGCGTTGTAGAAGGCCAGGGGCGCCAACTGCTCGACCGTGTCGTGGAGATCGGCGTCCTCGTGGACCAGCACCGGTGCGTTCCCGCCGAGTTCCAGGTGCACCCGCTTGAGGTCGGCGGCCGCCGCCGCGGCGATCTCCCGGCCGGCGTGGACGCTGCCGGTCACCGCCACCATCCGGACGCCGGGATGGGCGACCAGCAGGCGCTCGCCCGGATCCTGCGCAACCTCCTGCCGACCGATCCCGAACTGCACCAGGACTGGCGGCTGTGGCAGGAGCTGTGGGCCCGGGCCCTGCGCGACGAGACGACCCGCGTCTTCGCCGTCGGCCTGTACGCCCAACTGCACGCCTGGGTGGCCGGCGCGGTGCGCCGTGGCATCGATTCGGGCGAGTTCACCCCGACCGACGTGGACGCTCTCAGCACCCTGGTCCTGTCCCTGAGCGACGGCTACGGCATCCGCCTGATGCTCCGCGACCCCACCGTCACCCTGGACACGGCCCTCACCGCGATCTGGCGGCACGTGTCCGCCGCACTGGGGCTGCCGGAGACGTTGCCGGAGGTCCAGCCGGTCACAGGGCCGTGGCCAGCAGATCGCTGAGAGGCTGCGCGGAGTCGGTACCCGAGTGGCCGAAGGGAGCGTCGAAGCTCCAGACGAGGCAGAGCAGGAAGACCACCAGGGCGCTGAAGGCGGTGGCGAGCAGCAGTTCGCGGGCCGAGCGGCGGATCTGCAGGGTGTACAGCAGGCCGAGAGTGACGACGGCGCCGGCGACGAGACCGAACCAGACCTCGCCGGGCAGGGTGGTGCCGGCGCTGTCCAGGCGCTGGTGACGGGCATCGTCCGCGGCGGCGATCTGGTCCACCAAGGGCTGGTACGCCTGGGCCTGGAGTTCGTCGGCCGGAGTGTGGTGGGCGACGTCGCTGCGGATACGGGCGAGCAGTCGGGCGCCGGTGCCGTCGACGGGTGCGTCGCGCTCCATCGCGGGCCATTCGGTGGTGACGGCGTGCCGTGCGTAGTCGTCGATGTGGCGGTGCACCTGGGAGTGGAAGGCGGCCGGGTACACGTCCAGGCGTTGGTCGATCTCGTACAGGGCCTGTGCCTCGCGCTGGACGGTGTCCTCCGCCGCCCCGCGGGCCTCCCACACACCGGCGATGGCCAGACCGAGCACGATGGCGTAGACGACGCCGACCATCATGACCATGTATTCCAGCACGTCCGGTGTCTCGGAGGTGTCCTCGTCGGCGGCGACCCGGCGGTGCCGCACCACGATGGCCGCGACGACGAGAAGGCAGACCAGAATCGAGATCAGCGTGTAGACGAGCCACTCGGGCACAGCACAACTCCAGGACGGGTGCGGCGGAACGGAGGGGGTACGGCGGCCGGGCCGGGAGGCGACGGCCGGGTCGGGGCGCGGTCAGCCGCGGCCTCGGCGGCGGGAGCCGGGCCGCAGCACGGCCGCGGCCAGGACGGCCGGGGTGGTGACCACAGCCATGGTCATGGTCATCGGAGTGCCCGCCACGGCCGGGCGGCGCGGGCCGCCGGTGTAGTGCGAGCGGGGCACCCACCGGAAGGCTGCCGGTGCCCTCAGCGGTGCGGGGGAGGGGCGCTGTTCCCGGTCCGACGGCGTAACCGTCGCCGGACCGGGTGAGGTGGCGGCCGGTGGCGCGACCTTGGGGGCCGGTTCCCGAGGGTGCCGGGCCGCCGGACGGGGTGGGCCGGAGACCGGCGGCACGGGAGCCGGCGCGGCGTGCCGCGGTGTGGCCGGCTGCGGCGTGGCGGGCCGCGGTGCGGGTGCCGTCGCGGGCCGCGCGGGTTCGGGCTCGGCGACCGGGCCGTCACCCATGTCGATCCACACGTCGGGTGCGCAGACCACCAGTCGCGCGGTGGCCGACGTGTGATCGAGGGCGACGGTCGTGTCGCCGTGCTGGGACAGTGGGCACAAGACGGCGGCAGCCCCGAGCCCGACACTGATCCAGCCTCCCACCGGCAGCTCCTTGTCATGGCGACGGAAATCTTCGACGCGTCCCGCCGTTCAGCGGGACGCCGGTGCCACCGCTGCGAAGCGGCGGCACCGGACGTAACGATCACGGGCGGGGCCGGACACGGACGGCATCACCCGATCGGAGAGCCGCCCGCCGGGAGCACGACCCGGCAGCTCCGCAGCCTCCTCGACGGCTGAGGTTGCCCCGCCCTCCAACGGTGGAACCCTGGTGACATGAGCAAGTCCGCGCTGATCGTCATCGACATGATCAATACGTATGAGCACAAGGACGCCGAGTTGCTCATCCCCTCGGCGGAATCGGTGGTACCGGTCATGGCCGATCTGTTGCGACGCGCACGGCGGCGTGCGGCTCCGGTGATCTATGTCAACGACAACTTCGGCGAGTGGCGCTCGCACCACGGCGAGGTGCTGGAGCACGCCCTGGCGAGCCCGCACGCCCACCTGGTCGAACCGCTGAAACCCGACGAGGACTCCCTGTTCGTCCTGAAGGCCCGGCATTCGGTCTTCTTCGAGACGCCGCTGGAGTACCTGCTGCGGCAACAGGGCACCGACCAGCTCGTGCTGACCGGACAGGTCACCGAGCAGTGCGTGCTCTATTCGGCTCTCGACGCCCACATCCGCCACTTCCAGGTGGTCGTTCCCAAGGACGCCGTCGCGCACATCCACGCGGACCTCGCCCGGGCGGCACTGCAGATGATGGAGCGGAACATGGGTGCCCGCGTCTGCCGGAGCGAGGACCTCTGGGGGTGAGGCACCACACCCTCGTCGCCGAGCCGCGTGGTACGTCCGCGCCCGCCCGGCTGGAGAGGGGAAGGCCGTCCCCAGCCCGGCCCTGCGGTCCTAACCCCGGGCCTCCGGTCCCTGTGCCAGGCCCTGCGGTCCTAACCCCGGGCCTCCGGTCCCCGTGCCAGGTCCTGCGGCAGGTCCGCCGCCGATTCCTCCGGGGTGAGGTCCGGGCGGAGCCGCAGCCAGGACGGCTGGCGCAGCATGCCGTTCCGGGTGCGGGTGCTGTAGCTGACCTCGCCGACCAGCCGGGGCGCCACCCAGCGCGCCTCCGTGATCCGCGGTGCCGGGTGGAAGGGGCACCGGTCGCTCGGCGCGTCCCGGAGCAGGTCCGCCAGCTGGGTTCGTTCCGCCTCGCTCCAGCCCGTGCCGACCCCGCCGACGTACCGCAGCCGGCCGTCCGCGTCGCGCTGGCCGACGAGCACCGCTCCGGGCAGCCCGGTCAGCCGGCCCTTGCCGGGCAGCCAGCCGCCGACGATCACGTCCTCGGCACGCATGTTCCGGATCTTGATCCAGGCGCGCGAGCGGACCCCGGCCTCGTACACCGAGTCCAGCCGCTTGCACACCAGACCCTCCAGACCGTGCTCCTGGGTGGCGCGCAGCGCCTCGGCGCCGTGCCCGGTCACGGCCCCCGGTGTCGACCAGTACGGCCCGGCCAGGCCCAGCTCCGCCAGCCGGGCCCGCCGTCGCACGTACGGCTGCCGTACCAGCGACTCCGCCAGGAACGGCACGTCGAACAGCACCAGGTGCACCGGTACCTGAGCGGCCCGGCGCGCGGCCCGCGCGGGGGCGTGCGCGAGGCCCATCCGGCTCTGCAACAGCTGGAAGTCGGCACGTCCGAACTCGTCCAGGGCCAGCACCTCGCCGTCCAGCACGGCGGGTGTGCCGCCCAGGGCGGCGCCCAGCGGGCGGAGTTCGGGATAGGCCGCGGTGATCTCCTCACCGGACCGGGCGCGCAGCAGGACACTGCCGTCACCGGGCAGATAGACCATCACCCGCTGGCCGTCCTGCTTGGTCTCGTACGCCCACCGCGCGTCCTGGGCGGCGGGCGGCAGGCTGCCGGGGGTGGCGAGCATCGGCGCGATGAGCGGCAGGGTCACGGCGGTCACGGCAGAAGATCTCGACCGGGGCCGCCGCCCTCACGCGCCTTTCCTCCCCGGTTCCCCTGAACGGGCCCGCCGTACGGGCCGGGCCGGGGCGGCCGCTCCGGGGTGGCGCGCCGGGGGTAGGCGCGTGCGGTCGGGGATGCCCATGCGGTCAGGTGTACGTGCGGTCGGGGATGCCCATGCGGTCAGGTGCACGTGCGGTCGGGCATGCCTATGCAGTCAGGTGCGCGTGCGGTCGGCGGTGCGCGTGTGTGAGGTGCGCGTGCGGTGAGGGTGCCCGAGCGGTGGGGGCAGGTGCGTCCAGGGATGCGCCGCGGTCAGGCGGGCCGGGGCGGTCTGACCCAGCCCAGGGACCTTTCCACGGCCCGCTGCCAGTTGTCGTACTCCGTCTCCCGCCGCCCGGGATCCATGTCGGGCAGCCACTGGGCGGCCCGGTGCCAGTTGCGGCGCAGCACCTCCAGGTCGGGCCAGTAGCCGGCGGCGAGCCCCGCCGCGTAGGCGGCGCCCAGGGAGACCGTCTCGGCGACCATGGGCCGTACCACGGGCACGTCGAGCACGTCCGCCACGAACTGCATGAGCAGGTTGTTCGCGGTCATGCCCCCGTCCACCTTGAGCTGCTGGAGGGAGACCGAGGAGTCGGCGTTCATGGCGTCGACGACCTCCCGGGTCTGCCATCCGGTGGCCTCCAGCACGGCCCGTGCCAGATGCCCCTTGGTGATGTACGAGGTCAGGCCGACGACGACCCCGCGGGCGTCGCTGCGCCAGCGGGGGGCGAAGAGCCCCGAGAAGGCGGGGACGATGTAGCAGCCGCCGTTGTCCTCGACCGTCCGCGCGAGCGTCTCGATCTCCGGGGCGCTGCTGATCAGGCCGAGCCGGTCACGGAACCACTGCACCAGGGCCCCGGTGATGGCTATGGACCCCTCGAGGGCGTAGGACGGCGGCTGGTCACCGATCTTGTAGGCGACGGTCGTGAGAAGTCCGTGCCGGGACCGCACGACGGCGGTGCCGGTGTTGAGCAGCAGGAAGCTTCCCGTTCCGTAGGTGCACTTGGCCTCGCCGGGAGAGAAACAGGTCTGGCCGAAGAGGGCGGCCTGCTGATCACCTAGGGCGGCCGTGATGGAGACACCCGGCAGCAGCGAGCGTGCGTCGCCGTACAGCTCGGCGGACGACCGGATCTCCGGCAGCATCGCGCGGGGCACCCCGAAGAAGTCCAGCAGTTCGTCGTCCCAGGTGAGGGTGTGGATGTTCATCAGCATCGTGCGGCTGGCGTTGGTGGCGTCGGTGACGTGCAGTCCGCTGTCGGTGCCCCCGGTGAGATTCCAGATCAGCCAGCTCTCGATCGTTCCGAACAGCACCTCGCCGTCCTTGGCGCGCTGTTCGACGCCCTTGACGTGGTCGAACAGCCACCGGATCCGCAGCGCCGAGAAGTAGGTCGAGGGCGGCAGGGCGCACCGTTGCAGGAAGAACTCCTCCCCGGGGCGCTGTATGAGGTCCTCGACCAGCGGCGCCGTGCGGGTGTCCTGCCAGACGATCGCCCTGCCCACGGGGGCGCCGGTCCGCCGGTCCCAGAGCACCGTCGTCTCGCGCTGGTTGGCCAGGCCGATGGCGGCGACCTGCCCCGTGTCGACGCCGGCGTCCGACAGGGACTCGGGGACGACGCGCCGCAGGTTCTGCCAGATCTCGACGGCGTCGTGTTCGACCCATCCGGGCCGGGGGAAGTGCTGCTGGTGCTCCCTCTGCGCGACCGAGACCAGCCGCCCGCGGTGGTCGAACAGGATGCATCGGGTCGAGTTGGTGCCCTGATCGACGGACATCACATAGCGTTCAGCCATGATCGGGTCTGCCTTCCGACGGATCTAGGGGCGGCTGTCCTGGCCTACCAGCGGGCGGCTCCCAGGTCTCTGGAGATCGCCCGGGCGGCTTCACGGATCAGACTGATCAGACCGGCGCGGGGATGGTTCTGGCTGTCGCAGATCCGCTCGATCGGCCCGGACAGCCCGATGGCGCCGACGACGAGGCCACCGTGCCCCCGGATCGGCGCGGCGACCCCGGCCTCGCCCATGCTCATCTCCTGGATCTCGGCGGCCCACCCGACCTCCCGGACCGCCATGAGCGCCCGGCCGAGCTGCTCCGGCTCGAGCAGCGTGTGCCGGGTGTACGCCTCCAGCGCCGGTTCGACGGTCGCGGTCCCGTAGGCCAGCAGCACCTTGCCGAGGGAGGAGGCGTGCAGAGGGAGCAGCGCGCCCACGTCCAGGGTCTGGAAGGTGTCGTCGGGCCGGAACACGTGATGCACGATGAGGACTTTTCCTTCCAGCGGTGTCCCCAGGCGTACCGCCTCCCCGCTGCGGGCGGCCAGCGCGTCGGCCCAGTTGAGGGAGCGCGAGCGCAGCTCGTTGACGTCGAGGTAGCTGGTGCCGAGGTGCAGCAGGGCGGCTCCGAGCTGGTACTTCCCGGTCGCCGCGTCCTGCTCCACGAAGTCCACGTGCTGGAGCGTGCGCAGAATGCCGTGGGCGGTGCCCTTCGCCAGGCCGAGCGAGGCCGCCACCTCGCCAAGCCCCAGTCGGCGGGGCCCACCGGCGAGCAGACGCAGGATCGCCGCCGCCCTTTCGATCGACTGGACTGGGCCGGCCATGAAGCGAGCCTATTACCGCCGAGCGGGCTTCGCTCCACGGGGCCGGAGGGCGCCCCCGGCACGGGTGCGTTCGGTAATGCCGACCCATGTTCATTGACCCGCCCGATTTGTCTCCATAGCTTGCTTTGAGGCCCGGAACGCGTCGAGTCACGGCGTCGGACCGGCAGCACACACCATCGGGAGAAAAATATGGTGGCACAGCTCAACACGCTGCTTCGGGCGGCATACGAACATGTGTGTCCGGTGCCGCCCGTCGCTGGTGCCGTCTCGGCCGTACGCCGACGGGTGGCGGTGCTCCTCGCCGACTGGACGGTGTGTCCGGAAATCATCGAGGACTCGCTGCTCGTGGTGTCGGAGCTGGTCACCAATGCGATCCTCCACGCCCGGCCCCCGGCAGAGCTACGGCTGTCATGGGTGCGCGGCGACGGCTGCCGCACCCTGCGGATCGAGGTCACCGACGCCGGAGCGGCGCTGTCGGCGGGGCAGTCCCTCGTCGGGATCGATCCCGACGAGCACGGCCGGGGCGAGGCGATCGTCCACGCCCTGGCGACGCGTCACGGCATACGGGTCCACTCCGGAGGCGTGACCCGCTGGGCCGAACTCGCGGTGGCCTGAAAGCCGCCGTGGTGCGAAGCTATGCCCGCGAACCGGACACCATGGTCCGAGGCCGGATCTCCCGGCCGGACGGCACGGAGGCCGGCTCCTCATCGGTCCGCTTGCGGAGCAGCAGCAGGGCGGCGTCGTCGTGCAATCGGCCGCCCACATGCGCCAGCAGTTCGTCGTGGAGCGCGGAGAGCGTGCGGTCCGGCTCATCGGACGCATGGCGGGCCACGCCCTCGGCCAGTGGATAGAACTCCCGGGCGTGGTCGCGGGCCTCGATGACGCCGTCGGTGTAGAGCAGCAGTTGGTCCCCCACCGCGAGGGACAGCCGCTGAAGGCCGGGAGCCTGGCCCGAGAGGGCGCGCAGCCCGAGCGGTGGAGCGTGCTGGGCGGGCTCCACCGTCCCGATCTCCCCGGACGCGGAGATCAGCAGCGGAGGCGCGTGTCCGCAGTTGACGACCTCCAGCCCGCCCGATCCGCTGTATCCGGCGACCACGGCGGTGACGAAGTCGTCCGGACCGAGATTGCGCGCCAGGCTCCGCTCGATCCGGCCGACCACGGCGAGCAGGTCGGGCTCGTCGTGGGCGGCCTCGCGGAACACGCCGAGCACGAGCGCGGCGGTCCCCACGGCGGGCAGCCCCTTGCCGCGCACGTCCCCGACGATCAGCCGGATGCCGTGCGGGGTGGGCACGAGGGCGTACAGGTCCCCGCCGATCCGGGCCTCCGCCGCGGCGGCGCTGTAGCGGACGGCCACCTGGAACGGGCCGACGGTCTCCGGGACGGGCTGGAGCAGCGCCTGCTGGGCGGTCTCCGCGACCGAGCGGACGGCGGCGAGGACCCGTTCACGACGGCCGCGCATCGCGCTGGCCAGGCAGCTCGCGGCGGTGACGGCCAGCAGGGCGGAGACCACGGCCGCCGGCTCGCGCGCGGGAACCGGATGCCCGACACCCAGCGCCGTGCCCGTCGCCGCCGCGAGGAGGCCGACGCAGACCACACCCCGCGGGCCGTTGGTGGCGGCTGCCAGCGCGGGTCCGGCCACCAGCAGCGGCAGCCAGGGCACCCCCGCCCCGGCGGCGATGTCGGCGAGTACGACGACGGCGATGACGAGAGCGGGCAGCAGGGGCTTTCCCGCGGGCAGCTGCCCGGCGGCACGCCGGCACACCGATCCCGTGGTGCGGGCCACCCGTTTCCTGAACAGCGGCATCGGTCGGGGGTCGTCGCCATGGTGTCGGGCCTGGCTCATGTGTCGTCCGCTGTCCTCACCTGTAGGGGGTGCACACCCGGAATGTCCGTTTCATCAAGAAAACGGGTCGGTGAGGACGGCCACAAGGAGCGGATTTTCAGATAGTGAGCGACAGCCCCCTGGTCACTCGGTTCGCGATCGGCAGGAGCCGGGCCCCGATCTCCGGGATCCGGTCCCGCCGCTCCGCGGGCAGGGAGACGCCGAGGGAGCCGGGCGTGTCCCCGCGGTAGACGGGCACGGCGACGCACACGGTTCCGAGTGCGTACTCCTCCAGGTCCGTGACGGCCGGTGCCAAGGGCGGCGAGTTCAGCCTGCGGAGCAGCTCCGGAAGACTCGTGATCGTCCGTGGTGTGAGGTCGGGGAGGTGGTGCCTGGTCAGATACTCGCGGCGCGCGTCCTCGTCCAGCTCGCGCAGCACCGACTTGCCCAGTGCGGTGGCGTGTCCCGCGTCCTCGAACCCGACCCAGAGATCCACCCGCGGCGCGCGTGGCCCGTCGACGATGTCGGCGACCCTGATCTCGCCGTCCTCGTAGAACGTGAGGTAGGCGGCGGTGGACAGCTCGTCCCGCAAGGCCGCCAGCGCCGGGCGCACACGGCTGAGCAACGTCTGCGCGCTGCCCGCCGTGTGCAGGGAGTTCACCCGGTCACCGAGGATGAAGCCGCCGTCGTCCAGTTTCCGCACGTAACCGTCGTGCAGCAGGGTGCGCAGCAGGTGATAGGCGGTGGCCAGGGGCAGCCCGGTCTCGCGCGCCAGCTGTTTCGCGGGGGCGCCGTTCTCGTGCGCGCCGACCGCCTCCAGCAGCCGCAGGGCCCGCTGCACGGACGTGATGAGGGTGGGCCCTTCCTGAGCACCCATAGGACCAGGTTGCTCCGGGCACCTGGCCCCGGCAAGGCAGACGTCCCCGCGACCCTGGCCGCGGAGGGAGAGGAGAGAGCCGGGCCGGCGGGCGGCGGCGCGGGGGAGCACCCCAGGACGTGCGGGCGGCGATCGCCCGGGGACGTGCCGGGGCCGACGGCCGGCGGCGCGGGGATCACGCCGGGGGCGTGCCAGGGCGACGGCCGGCGGCGCGGGGACACCCAGGAACGTGGCGGGCCGGCGGCCGGCGGCGCCGGGAGTGCCCTGGGACGTGCCGGGGCCGGTCGGCCTGCCGTCGTCAGTGGCGCGTGGTGGCGATGCTCACCGCGTTGGCCGCCACCACCGCCCCGATGGCCGCCCACTCCGCGCCGCCGAGGCCCTGCCGGAGGATCACCCAGCCGACGACGGCCGCCAGCACCGGGTTGACGCTCATGAACAGGCCGAATGTCCGCGCAGGCACATGCCGCAGCGTCAACAGGTCGGTCAGGTACGGCACGGCCGAGGAGAGGACACCGGCGGCCACGGCGCACAGAACGGCGCCGGCCGTCGGCGGACGGGTGAGCACGACGGCGACGCCGACGGGCAGGAAGGCCAGTGCGGACACGGCCGCCGCGGCCGCCGCGCCCTGCGCTCCGGGGATGCGCCGCCCGACGACCCGGTTGAGCAGGATGTACGCAGCCCAGCAGCACGCGGCGACCAGGCCGAGGGCCATCCCGGCGTAGTCGGCGGAGGGTCGCGGACGCATCAGGGCGACGACCCCGGCCGCGGCCAGCGCCGCGCACCCGGCGTCCAGCCGGCGCCGGGACGCGGCCAGCGCGATGGTGAGCGGTCCCAGGAACTCCAGGGTCACGGCGAGACCCAGACCGATCCGGTCGACGGCGCTGTACAGGCTGAGGTTCATCGCGCCGAAGACCCCGCCGAGCAGCAGCACCGGCCACCACTGCCGCCAGGTGAAGGTGCGCAGCCGGGGCCGGGCCACCGCGAGCAGGACGAGTGCGGCGACGTACTGCCGTACCGCCACCACGCCGAGCGGCCCGAGGACCGGGAAGGCCAGCGCACCGACGGCGGCGCCGGTCTGGTTGGACACCCCGCTGCCGGCCATGGCGGCCACTCCGGCCGTCAGGGACCGGGGCCGGGGCGCGTGCCCGGCCACCGCCACGGGCCCGGCCGCGGCCGGGCGTTCGAGAGCTCGTCGCATGCGAACGAGAGTGCGCCACCTGCTCACTTGCGCATAATGCATGTACGGGTCGATCTATACGATCAGCGTATGCACGACATCGATCTGCGGCAGCTGCGTTGTCTCGTGGCCATCGTCGACGAGGGCACGTTCACCGACGCGGCGATCGCGCTCGGCGTCTCCCAGGCCGCCGTCTCGCGCGCCCTGGCCTCCCTCGAACGCGCCCTGGGGGTACGGCTCCTCAGGCGCAGCTCCCGCGAGGTGACGCCCACCGCGACCGGGACGCGCGTGGTGGCGCAGGCCCGGCGGGTGCTCGCGGACGTGTCCGACCTGGTCCGGGAGGCCACCTCGGGGCACACCCGGCTGCGCGTGGGCTACGCCTGGTCGGCGCTGGGCCGGCACACGGTCGCCTTCCAGCGGCGCTGGAGCGCGGCCCACGGGGACACCGATCTGTACCTGGTCCGGGTCAACTCGCCCTCCGCCGGGCTCGCCGAGGGCGCCTGCGATCTCGCCGTCGTGCGCAGGGCGCCGGACGACCGGCGTTTCGGCACCGCCCTCGTCGGACTGGAGCGGCGGCTGTGCGCGCTCGCCGCCGACGACCCGCTCGCCCGGCGCCGCTCCGTGCGGCTCGCCGACCTCACCGACCGGGTCCTGCTCGTGGACCGCCGTACCGGCACGGCCACGCCGGAACTGTGGCCGCCGGACGCCCGCCCGGCCACCGAGGAGACCCACGACGTCGACGACTGGCTGACCGTCATCGCCGCCGGACGGGGTTTCGGGGTGACGGCCGAGGCGACCGCGTACCAGTACCCGCGGCCCGGCGTCGTCTACCGGCCGGTGCGCGACGCCGAACCCGTCGCCGTCCGGCTCGCCTGGTGGCGCGACGACCCGCATCCGGCACTCCAGGCGGTGCTGGAGCTGCTGACCGAGCTCTACCGGAGCGGCTGAGACGCCACCTCAAAACATGCAGACAGAAATCGGTCGCCATCACCGAGTGCCGCATGGTGCTGGAAGGACTGTGCGCGGCCGAGGCCGCCGTCGCGTCCTCAACAGCGCCCAGACGATGATCTACGCGACCGTCTCGATCCGCTCCGCCCCGGACAACCGCGCCACCGCCGTCGGCTGGGCCTCCGGCATGGGCGCGCTCCGCCCCGGACAACCGCGCCACCGCCGTCGGCTGGACCTCCGGCATGGGCCGCTTCGGCGCCGTCTTCGGCCCGTGGCTCGGCGGGCAGCTGCTCGCCGCGGGCGAGGGCGGCCGGGGCTTCACCGCCTTCGCGCTGGCCGGTGTGTCGTCCATGGTCTTCATCGGCGTCGCGGCCCTGCGCCCGGCCCGGCACCCGGCCCCGGCGGCGCCGGGCAGAAGCCGGCCACCACCGGCTGACACACCCGGGCCGTGCGGCGCCGTCCAGTAGTATCCGGCGGCAGGCCGTCAGAGGAGGAACCGTGCCCCGGTCCGAACGCTCGCCCCTGCTACTGGCCGGCCTGCTGGCCGCCGCCGGGGTCGCCCACTTCGCCGCCCCGCGGCAGTTCGACGCGACCGTCCCCCGCCTGCTGCCGGGCTCGCCGCGGGCCTGGACGTACGGCAGCGGGGTCGTCGAGCTGGTCCTGGCGGGCGCCCTCGCGGCGCCCCGGACCCGCGTGCCGGCCGCGAAGGCGGCAGCCGCCTTCTTCGTCGGTGTGTTCCCGGCGAACGTCCAGATGGCCGTGGACTGGCGCCACCGGCCGGCGCCCCTCAGAACGGCGGCCCTCGCCCGGCTGCCCCTCCAGGTGCCTCTCGTGCTGTGGGCACGCGGAGTGGCCCGCAACGGAAAGGGACGATCATGACCGAGCGCATCGCCGTGGGGGACAGGGTCGAGGACTTCGCCCTGACCGACGAGACCGGTACCACCCGCAGCCTCACCGACCTGCTGGCCGACGGCCCCGTCGTCCTCTTCTTCTATCCCGCCGCCCTCAGCCCCGGCTGCACCGCCGAGGCATGCCACTTCCGCGATCTCGCCGCGGAATTCGCCGCCGCCGGCGCCCGGCCGGTCGGAATCAGCGGGGACACCGTCGACAAACAGCAAAAGTTCGCCGGCCGGCACGGCCTCGGCATGCCGCTGCTCTCCGACCCCGACGGAACGGTCCGCGAGCGGTTCGGCGTCAAGCGCGGCCTCTCCCTGGCCCCGACCAAGCGCGTCACTTTCGTGATCGCCCAGGACCGTACCGTCCTGGAGATCGTGCGCAGTGAGCTGCGCATGAACTCCCACGCCGACCGGGCTCTCACCGCCCTCCGCGCCCATCGGGGGTGAGACGGGCAGCCCTGCGGCTTGATGCGCCGGGCCAATCGGAACATCCTGGGGTATATGGAGCCTGTCGCCGCCATGGCGGTCCTCGATGCGCTGGGCAGGGTGACCGGATGGAGCGAGGGCGCTCGGCTGCTCACCGGCCACCCGGCCCGGGACGTCGTGGGCCGGCCGGCGGCGGACCTGCTTGCGGAGGACCTCGCCGACGGCAAGCTCACCGCACGCTCCGGGATCATCGCCCTGCGGCACCGTGACGGCCACCGGATCGAGGTGGCCGTCACCACCTGCCCGGTGACCGACGCCGACGAAACCCCCACCGGCTACGTCGTCACGGCCGACGCGCCCGACTCCACGCTGGCCGCCCAGGCGTTCGAGCAGGCGTCCATGTCCATGTCGGTGTTCGACCTCCAGCAGCGCTACCTGCGCGTCAACGATTCCGCCTGCAGGGTGATGGGCGTGTCCGAGGCCGCGCTGAACGGCCGCTTCTTCCCGGACACCGTGGGGGAGGCCGACTATCACCAGGGCTTCCTGCGCCATCTCCGGGAGGTCGCCGAGACCGGCCGGCCCGTTCGCTACGAGAGTTTCGCCGGGGCTCCCGCCATGAACCGGGAGCATCTCTGGAGCGTCGAGATGTGGCCGCTGCGCACCGACTCCGGCGAGCTGACCGCGGTCGGCATCGCCGCCTTCGACAACACCGAGCAGTACTGGGCCCGCCGCCGTCTCGCCCTGCTCAACGAGGCCGCCACCGGCATCGGCACCACCCTGGACGTCGTCCGCACCGCCGAGGAACTGGTCGAACTCCTCGTCCCCCGGTACGCCGACTTCGCCAGCGTCGACCTGCTCGAGTGGGTGCTCGGCGCGGAGGAGCCGCCGGCGCTCCCGGACGGCGGTGTCGACGTGCGCCGCGTCGCCCACGGCTCCACCCGTCCCGGCAATCCCGGGGCGGCCCTGCGCCTGGGCGAGCGGCATGTCTACGAGCCGACCCTGCCGCCCGCCCGCGCCCTGCAGGAGGGGCACGCGGTGGTCTGCCAGGCCGGCGAGCCGGAGTTCGCCGAGTGGCTCGCGGAACGCAACGCGCGCTCACCGGAGGGAAGCCCCTACCGCAAGGGCGTCCACTCGATGGTCGCGGTGCCGCTCCGGGCGCGCGGGACCACCCTCGGCGTCGCGGTCTGCGTCCGCATGGCCCACCCGGACGCCTACGGCCCCGACGACGCCGCGTTCGCCGAGGAACTCGCCAGCCGCGCCGCGGTCTGCGTCGACAACGCCCGCCGATTCGCCCGCGAGCGCTCCACCGCCCTCGCCCTCCAGCACAGCCTGCTCCCGCGCGGCCTGCCCCGGCAGGCCGCGGTCGAGGTGGCCCACCGCTATCTGCCGTGCGGGTCGGTGGCCGGCATCGGCGGCGACTGGTTCGACGTGATCCCGCTCTCCGGCGGCCGGGTGGCCCTGGTGGTGGGCGATGTGGTGGGCCACGGCATCCAGTCGTCGGCCACCATGGGCCGGCTGCGCACAGCCGTGCGCACCCTCGCCGACGTGGACCTGCCCCCCGACGAACTCCTCACCCACCTGGACGACCTGGTCACCCACCTGGCCGCCGACGGCAGCGGAGAGGAGATCGCCGAACTCGGCGCGACCTGCCTGTACGCCGTCTACGACCCCATCTCCCGCCGCCTCTCCCTGGCCGCCGCCGGCCACCCGCCCCCCGCCGTCATCCTGCCCGGCGGCACCGCCGAACTCGTTCCCATGACCGCCGGGCCGCCGCTCGGCGTCGGCGGTCTGCCGTTCGAGGCCACGGAACAAGAACTGCCCGAGGGCTCGATCGTCGCCCTCTTCACCGACGGCCTGATCGACTACCGTGACCAGGACCTGGACGGCGCCTCCGACGAACTGCTCCGGGCCTTCCGCGCACCCGCCGACTCCCTCGACGCCCTCTGCGACAACGTCGTGAAGGCCGTCCTGCCCGACCAGCCGTGCGACGACGTGGCCCTCCTCCTCGCGCGCACCCGGGCGCTCGGCGCCGACCGGGTCGCCACCTGGGACGTCCCGCGCGATCCCGCGCAGGTCGCGGTCGTCCGGCAGGCGGCCACCGAACAACTGGACGTCTGGGGGCTGACGGAGGCATCGTTCGTCACCGAACTCGTCGTCAGCGAACTCGTCACCAACGCCATCCGCTACGGCGAACCGCCCATCCAGCTGCGCCTGATCCGCGACCGGGCCCTCATCTGCGAGGTGTCCGACGCCAGTTCCACCTCCCCGCACCTGCGCCGGGCGCACGCCTACGACGAGGGCGGCCGGGGACTGCTGCTCGTCGCCCAGCTCACCCAGCGCTGGGGCAGTCGGCAGACCGCCGCGGGCAAGACCATCTGGGCCGAACAGCCGCTCCCCGACACCTGATCACGGGGAGCCGCAGGCCCGTTCGGCGCGTACGGCGGGGACGGGAGCCGTGCGGCAGCACGTGGAGCGTGTCGAGGACGAACGGCGTGTCACCGGGTCCGCGGCCGACCTGGACGGGGGGACTCGGTGAGCCCTGCGGCGCCCCGCTCGAGGACCGGTGTCACTCCCGTCCGGCGTCGGCGTCGGCGGCGACCTGCGCCAGCGTGCGTCCCGTGCGCACCGAACGGGCCCGGCGGGGATCCGGGGTGCCGTGCCCCTCCGCCCGCGCCGGTCCCTTGCGCACGAGCAGCCAGGCATCCTCCTCGTCGGTGCCGCCGCGGAAGCGGGTGAGGGCGTACTCGCCGTGCAGCTTGGTGCCGTGCAGGCGGAAGGTGGCATGCCCGCGCTCCAGGGACTCGGCGAAGTCCACCGGGTGCCCCCGGCGGTCGTGGCTGAGCGGTTCGTACGTCCCGTGGTCCCACACGATCACGGTGCCCCCGCCGTACTCGCCCTTCGGGATGACGCCCTCGAAGTCCTCGTACTCCAGCGGATGGTCCTCCGTCGGCACCGCCAGCCGCTTGTCCGCGGGATCGCCGGACGGCCCCTTGGGGACCGACCAGGACTTCAGGACGTCGTCCACCTGGAGCCGGAAGTCGAAGTGCATCCGGCGCGCGTCGTGGATCTGCACCACGAACCGGGGCCCGTCGCCGCCGGCCGAGGGTGCCTGCCCCGACGGCTCGCGCGTCCGCTCGAAGTCACGCTTGCCGCGGTACGTCCGCAGCCGGTCCTCCGCTGCCATCTGCGGCTCCTTCCCTGCGTCCGGCTCACGCGCTCCCGGGTACCCCGGACCCGGGCCCGTCAGCCCGCGACGCCGTCCGGCTCGGCCACCGCGTCGTCCTGCCGGTCGGCCAGGTGGTACACGTTCCGGACGCTCACCAGGGTCCGATCGCCCGGGCCTCGCCCGGCTGGGCGGCGGACCCGGCGCTCAGCCCGGGACTCCTGGTCAGCCCCCGCTCCCGCAGCTCGGCCGGCGCACCGAACCGGCCGGCGCCAGAGTCCTCGCCCGGGGTGTCCAGCGGGCTGCCGCGGCCATCTCCAGGGTCTCCTCTGTGTCTCCCCCCAGGCCCATGGATAGGGTGAGTGGTGATCAACCGGACGAGCACCGGAGGGCGCATGACGACGGACGGGGCGATCGCGGGCGGAGCGGAGCCTCGCGCGGGCGTGGAGGTGAAACCGGTCGCCGGGTACATCGGCGCCGAGATCACCGGCGTCGACCTCGCCGGTCCGCTGGAGGACGCGGTGATCGCGCTCATCAGGGACGCGGTGCTGCGCTGGAAGGTGGTCTTCTTCCGCGGGCAGCGACTCGACCACGCCGGTCACATCGCCTTCGCGCGCCGCTTCGGTGATCCGGTCGTCCTCGCCCGGCGGGGCGGTGCCTCACCTGCGGACTTCCCCGAGGTGGAGACCACGGCGGACCGGCTGGAACTGGGCGGCCGGTTCGGCATGGAGCACGAGGAGTGGCTGCGCCGCCGCCGGCACTCCCTGCTGCGTGGCTGGCACTGCGACCACGGCGCCCGGATCGACCCGCCGGCCGCGACCGTCCTGCGCGCCGAGACCGTTCCGCCCTACGGCGGCGACACCACCTGGGCCAACCTGGCCGCCGCCTACGCCGGACTGTCCGCCCCGGTCCGCGCCTTCGTGGACGGCCTGCGCGCCGAGCACCGGCTGGGCGTCGGCTACCAGCCCCGGTCCGGCGACGACGGGTACGTCCGCCACCTGCTGGACCACCAGGTCGCCTCCGTGCACCCGCTGGTCCGCGTCCATCCGGAGACCGGGGAGCGGGTGCTGTTCGTCAACGGCTACTACCTGGAGCAGATCGAGGGAGTCTCCCGGCCGGAGAGCGCGGCGCTGCTGGAGATGCTGCTGGAGCAGGCCGTGCGCCCCGAGTACACGGTCCGCTTCCGCTGGGAACCCGGAAGCGTCGCCTTCTGGGACAACCGGGCCACCATCCACCTCGCCCCCGGCGACCACACGCGGGCCGGCGCTCCCCGGATCATGCACCGGGTGATGCTCCAGGGCGATGTGCCGGTCGGTGTGGACGGGCGGCCGTCCGAGCCGGTCACCGGTACGACGGCGGGGAAGTGGTGACTCAACCGCCGGGCCGCCACCCCAGTGCCGGGCCCAGCCTCTGCGCCATGTCCGTCAGGATCTGTACGTAGTCCTCGTGTTCGAACGTGAACGGCAGCGCGAACGCCACCTCGTCCACCTCGCGGAAGGCGGCGTGCGCGTGGAGCCGTTCGGCCAGTTCCGCCGAGGTGCCCACCAGGTCCGGCGCGAACAGCAGCTTCGCCGGGCCTTGGGGGGAGGCCGTGCGGGGCAGCCGGCCGGCCGCGTACCGCGCGTACTTGGCGCGCTGCCCGGGGCTCGCGGAGTCGGTGGGGATGACCACCAGCCCCTGGGAGACCCGGGCGGCGTCGCCGTCGGGGTGGTGCGCCCGGAACTCCCGGATGTGGGACAGCTGGATCTCGGCGAAGTCCGGCGGCCCGTCCCCGTCCGCGGCGCCCTCGGCCTTGACGACGCTGCTGGTCAGCAGGTTCATCCCGTGCTCACCGGCCCAGCGCGCCGACCCGAGGCTGCCGGCGCCGTACCACAGCCGTCGCCCGAGTGAGGGGGACTGCGGCTGGACGACATCCGAGAAGACCTCGAATCCCTCCACTCCGCTGAAGTCGGTGGCGGGCTTGCCCCGCACCAGGTCCACAAGCCGCCGCACGCGCTCGTAGCCAAAGTCCTCCGCGTCGGCGGTGTCCGGGTAGAGGGCGCCCTTGACCTGCTCGTAGTGCATCGGCGGGCCCACGCTGACACCCGGGTTCAGCCGGCCGCCGGACAGCACGTCCACCGTCGCCAGATCCTCGGCGAGCCGCAGCGGGTTCTCCCAGCCGAGCGGTGTGACCGCGGTGCCCAGCCCGATCCGGCGGGTCCGCTGCGAGGCGGCGGCCAGGACGGCGACCGGGGACGAGATGCCGTACTGCAGATGCCGGTGGCGGAGCCAGGCGGTGTCGAAGCCGAGCCGCTCACCCAACTCGATGATCTCCAGCGTCGACTCGTGGCCCCGGCCCGGGTCCGCCGCGTCGAACAGGCCGATGGTGAGGAAGCCCAGCTTGCGCAGGGGGCGAGAGGGGGACGGCACCGGCTCCTCCAACGGTCGTCGGTCGGCTCTGCCTCGATTCTGGCAGGCGAGTGTGACAACCGTGTGATCAGTTCGTCCCGGCCGGCGGCAGCGGGATCACGACCTCGTCCTCGACCGGCGGATCGAGTTCCTGCGCGCGGTTGCCCGTCGCGGCGAAGCAGCGCAGCCGGACGGCGTCCGCAGAGACGTCCAGCCGCAGGAAGCACTTGAAGAACGGCGGGCTGTAGGTGGCGGAGGACGGCGAGAACAGCTGGGTGTAGATCTTCCGCACGGGCAGCCGGAACCGGGCCGGACGGTCGGGGCGGCGACCGGCGCCGAGCAGGCTCGCGACCAGGCGGGTACGGCGGGTGACCCGGGCGTCGGGGCCGGGAGGGCGGACCGGCTCGATGCCGAGCCGTTCGGTGACGACGGCCGTCGCCTCCGCCTCGCTCAGGCGGAAGAAGCGGCGCAGCCGGAGCCGGCGGCCGTAGAGGCGGCTGTAGAAGGCGAGCGAGTCGCCGCGCAGCGGATAGCAGCGGAACTCGCGCTCGGTGACGCCACCGACCGACACCCGCGGGATGGTGTGCGTGGCGTGCATGAACGCCCCGCCGCCGCCCGCCACGACGTACTGGACGGTGCGGCCGTCCACCGTGACCGGGTAGCGCTGGTAGTTGTGGATGTCGCCGCCGATCGCGGCCACGTAGTGGTGCTCCGGGGCCCGGACGACATCGTCCACCGTGCCGCCGCCCTCGATGGGGCACGGGTGGTGCTCACCGTCGACGTACAACGGTGACCCGGAGACGAGGATCTTCGGCCGGGGCCCCTTGGACATCTCCCGCAGCCAGGCGCCCTGTTCGGCGTCGACCGTGCCCAGCAGGCCGGTGTCGATGCCGATGATGCGCACCGGTCCGGCGTCGATCGCCCAGTACGGGCCCGGCTGCTCGGCCTGTTGACCGGGCGCCGAACGCAACGTCCGTGCCTCGGCGAGCCGTTGCTCGTCGACAGGCTTCGCCCGGTGCCACAACAGGGAACGCCACCAGGCGCCGGTGAGCGGGCGGGGCCGGGGCTCCGGGTCGAGCGGCGGGGCGTCGGCGCAGAAGACGCGCATGAAAGCGCCGAGGTCCTCGTACCAGTCGTGGTTGCCCGGTATCGCGTAGATCGGTGCGGGGTAGTCCTGGTACGGCCGGAAGAACTTGCTGCCGTAGTCGTCGGCGCTGCCGACGGGGTAGATGACATCGCTGGCGATCACCGCGAAGTCCGTGTCCTGACCCGCCTTCAGAAGACCGGGTACCACCGCGTACTGGGAGTCGTCCCCCTCGCCGGTGTCCCCGATGACGATGAAGGAGAACCGTTCGGGTACGTCCCGTCGGATCAGCTTGTCGGCTGGCGCGCCCGCCGCGGCCCGCCGGGCCACCCAGCGGCTGCGGGTACGACCGGTCGGGTCACCGAACCACGACGCCAGGACGCCGTTGCGGGCGGCCCACAGGATCCGGGGGTTCAGCCACGACAGCTTCTCGGCGTGGCCCGGCATCAGCCGCTTGTACGTGCCGGGGTCGGCCGCGCCCCAACCGGCGCCCTGTGCGGTATCACGTGAGGATTCAGACACGCGGTGCACGGTAACAACGCCTTGGTCGACGGCGGGTTGCCGGGGCCTCCCGCAACGGCCCGGCTCGCGTGGTCCGTTCCCACCCCCGTTATGCTCACCGCGACAGCCCGCCCCCTCTCCGGAACGGATCGCATCGCGTGGAACTCTCCTTCTCCGGCCGGGTGATCGAGTGGCGGGGGCCGTCGCCGTACTACTTCGTCGCCGTGCCGGACCAGGAGTCCGCCGACATCCGCGAGGTGGCGGCCATGGCCACCTACGGCTGGGGCGCGATACCCGTGGCGGCGGGCATCGGCGGGACCACCTTCACGACGTCGCTCTTCCCGAGGCAGGGCGCGTATCTGCTGCCGCTCAAGAAGGCGGTGCGCGCGGCGCGGGGGATCGCCGTGGGCGACGAGTTGACCGTGAAGCTGACGGTGCGGCTGTGAACGCGCCGGCGGGGACACCGTGGCGCCTGCCGGCCACGCTTGCCCTCGACTTCGGGAAGGTGCTCCGGCAGATGATCCGGAACACCGGCGGAACCGTGCTCCAGACCGACTCGGCGGGCGCTCCCCGCGCCGGCGAAAACCGGCTCTGGGCGGTTCGGTGCCGCGCGCACCGGCGGATCCGTGCTCACCCGAGTGGGCACTTCTCGGTGAGGGGGTGGCCGCCCGGAGACCGGGCAGCCACCTGACGAAGCGGGTGCCGCCCGGCTCGCGGACGGTCACGGCTTGCGGGCGAGTCCTCCGTGCTCGGCGATGACCTCCGGGGTGGGCGAACCCGGCTCCGGGCGCCACTGGGTGACGGAGACGACGCCGGGTTCGACGAGCTCCAGGCCGTCGAAGTACGCGGTGATCGCATCGGCCGTACGCAGGTTGTACGGGACCGCCCCGCTGTTGTTGTAGGCGTCCTGGGCCCGCTCGAAGACCGGGTCGATGCCGCGTGACCCGTCATTGACGGACAGGTAACTGCCCGACGGCAGGGCGTCCATGAGCCGGCCGACGATGGCGCGGGCCTGGTCGTGGTCGGCGACGTGGCCCAGGATGTTGCTGAGGACGAGCGCGGTGGGCCGGGTGAGGTCCAGCGTCTCGGCGGCGGTCGCGATGATGCGGTCCGGGTCCGTGATGTCGGCGTCGATGTAGGCGGTCGCCCCCTCGCTGGAGGAGTAGAGCAGCGCGCGGGCGTGGGCCAGGACCATCGGGTCGTTGTCGACGTAGACGATCCGTGCCTCGGGGGCGAGCCGCTGGGCGACCTCATGGGTGTTCTCGGCGGTCGGCAGACCCGTGCCGATGTCGAGGAACTGCCGGATGCCCGCCTCGGAGACGAGGTACGCGATGTTGCGGCGCAGGAAGGCACGGCTGCTGCGGGCGATGGTGACGATGCCCGGGAAGACGGCGGTGTACGCGTCGCCGGCCGCCTCGTCGACCGGGTAGTTGTCCTTGCCGCCGAGCCAGTAGTTCCAGATACGGGCCGAGTGCGGCACCGATGTGTCGATCTTCTGGTGCGTCGCCGGCTCGGGCGTCGTCGCCGAATCGGTCATGGGTCGTGTCCTTCTTTCAGCCAAGACAGGGATCAGCCACGGCACAACCTATGTCCGAACACCCGCCTGTCGCCTCCCGGTTCGCGTTTCCGGCGTGGGCGCGGGGCGCGGACGGACAGCGGCCCCGGCGCGGGCGCGGACGGACAGCGGTTCCAAGGCGGCCGCGGGGCGCGGCGGAGAACAGCCCGGACGGGGCGGCCACGCGAAACAGGACCGATAGGGAAAACCCTCGATTGAACCGCCGTGAGGTGACATGGCTCGGTCAATACTGTCATTCTCCCTCAGCACGCTGATCCGCCCCACCGGTTCACGGATCACGGTCCCGCACAGCTCAGCTCGCCCGGGCAGCAGACCCGTCTGCCCGTCTGTCACCGGCCGCCGACCGGCGGCCGCAGCAGGAGGAGTACGAGTGAGACCCCACAGACCCCTTCCCCACAAGCGAGCCACGGTCGGAGCCGCCCTGGTCTCCACCGCGGCTTTCCTGGCCGTCGGCCTCCAGGCGGTCCCGGCGACCGCCACCCCGGCCGCTCCCCACCCCGGCCCGCTGCACACCGGCGGCATGGAGGCCACGCTCAGCCCGGCCCAGCACCAGGCGCTGATCAAGAGCGCCCAGCAGCAGACCGCCACGACCGCCCGCACCCTCGGCCTGGGCGCGCAGGAGAAGCTGGTCGTCAAGGACGTCGTCAAGGACAACGACGGCACCGTGCACACGCGCTACGAGCGCACGTACGCCGGTCTGCCCGTCCTCGGCGGCGACCTCGTCGTGCACACCCCGCCGGCCTCACTGGCCAAGGGGACCGTGAGCACCACCTTCAACAACAAGCGCAAGATACAGGTGCGTTCCGTCACTGCGACCTTCACCAAGGCCGCCGCCCAGACCAAGGCGCTGAAGGCCGCGCAGGCCCTGGACGCCAAGAAGCCCACCGCCGACAGCGCCCGCAAGGTGATCTGGGCCGGCCACGGCACCCCGACCCTCGCCTGGGAGACCGTGATCGGCGGCTTCCAGGACGACGGCACCCCCAGCCAGCTGCACGTCATCACCGACGCCGGCACCGGCAAGGAGCTGTACCGGTACCAGGCGGTCAAGACCGGCACCGGCAACACCCAGTACAGCGGAACCGTCACCCTGGGCACCACGCTGTCGGGGTCGACGTACCAGCTGTACGACACCTCGCGCGGTGGTCACAAGACCTACAGCCTCAACAAGGGCACCTCGGGCACCGGCACCCTGATGACCGACGCCGACGACGTCTGGGGCGACGGGACCGGCGCCAACACCCAGACCGCCGGCGCCGACGCCGCCTACGGCGCCCAGGAGACCTGGGACTTCTACAAGAACACCTTCGGCCGCAGCGGCATCCGCAACGACGGCGTCGCCGCCTACAGCCGCGTCCACTACAGCAGCGGCTACGTCAACGCCTTCTGGGACGACAGCTGCTTCTGCATGACCTACGGCGACGGCTCGGGCAACACCCACGCCCTGACCTCGCTCGACGTCGCCGGCCACGAGATGACCCACGGCGTCACCTCGAACACCGCCGGCCTGGAGTACAGCGACGAGTCGGGCGGCCTGAACGAGGCCACCTCCGACATCTTCGGCACGGCCGGCGTGGAGTTCTACGCCAACAACGCCAAGGACGTCGGCGACTACCTCATCGGCGAGAAGATCGACATCAACGGCGACGGCTCGCCGCTGCGTTACATGGACAAGCCGAGCAAGGACGGCGGATCGGCCGACAGTTGGTACAGCGGCGTCGGCAACCTCGACGTGCACTACTCCTCGGGCCCGGCGAACCACATGTTCTACCTGCTGTCCGAGGGCAGCGGCACCAAGGTCATCAACGGCGTGACCTACAACAGCCCCACCGCCGACGGCGTCGCCGTCACCGGTATCGGCCGGGCCGCCGCGCTGCAGATCTGGTACAAGGCGCTGACGACGTACATGACGTCCAGCACCGACTACGCGGCCGCCCGCGCCGCCGCCCTCCGCGCGGCCGGCGACCTGTACGGCACCAACTCCACGCAGTACGCCGGAGTGGGCAACGCCTTCGCCGGCATCGCCGTCGGCGGCCACATCAACCCGCCCAGCAGCGGGGTGACGGTCACCAACCCGGGCAGCCAGTCCGCCACCGTCGGTACCGCCGTGAACCTGCAGATCCAGGCGAGCAGCACCAACGGCGGCGCGCTGACCTACAGCGCCTCCGGCCTGCCCTCCGGTCTGTCGATCAACGGCACGACCGGTCTGATCTCCGGCACACCCACCACGGCGGGCACCTACAACACCACCGTGACGGTGACCGACTCCACCGGCGCGACGGGCACCGCCACCTTCTCCTGGACGGTCAGCACGACCGGCGGCGGCTGCACGTCCAAGCAACTGCTGAGCAACCCCGGCTTCGAGTCGGGCAGCACCGGCTGGAGCGCCACCAGCGGCGTCATCACCACCGACAGCGGTGAGGCGGCCCACAGCGGCTCCTACAAGGCATGGCTGGACGGGTACGGCAGCACGCACACCGACACGCTGTCCCAGTCGGTGACGATCCCGGCGGGCTGCAAGGCGAGCCTGACCTTCTACCTGCACATCGACACCGCGGAGACCAGCTCCAGCGTCCAGTACGACAAGCTGACGGTGACCGCCGGTTCGACGACCCTCGCGACCTACTCGAACCTCAACAAGGCCGCCGGCTACAGCCAGAAGACCTTCGACCTGTCCTCGCTGGCGGGCTCGACGGTCACGCTGAAGTTCAACGGCGTGGAGGACTCCTCGCTGCAGACCAGCTTCGTCGTGGACGACACGGCCCTGACGACCAGCTGAGCCCTTCCCACAAGCGCGGTCCCGCACCCCGTTCCTCGGGTGCGGGACCGTCGTGCGTCAGCTCAGCGGATCCAGCGTCAGATACGCCTGCTGCGGGCCGCCGTCATGGACCAGCGACTCCTGGTTGCCGACATCGTCGAAGGCGAACGCGTACGCCTTGCCGTCGGCCGTCTGCGCGTGGATCTTGCGCGCGTAGTGGTTGGTCACCGGGTCCTGGTAGAAGTTCGCCGTCGTGGTGTCCGGCTGGTTGGGGTTGACCAGCAGGGTCGAGCGGTTGAAACCGGCGCACAGCGTACGCGAGATCGGGCCGCGGACCTGGTCGTTGGGGGCGTCCAGCAGCTTGTGGCAGCCGAAGATGCTCGCGGCGTCCGGCTTCTGGAAACTCGTGACGACGGCGCCGGAGGAGTTGGTGAAGTTCATGACGTTGCCCGACACCCGGCCGAAGTACTTGGTGTTCGGCTGGTCGGCGAACGGTGTGACCGTCAGCGTCGACGTCGTGTACTTCTGCCAGACCCGGTTGACGTAGTCGTCCATCACGTTGGCCGGCAACGCCCCGGTCTCCACGCCGTACAGCGGGGACAGCGCGCGCAGCACGGTGCCGTCGGACCGCGTCTGGACGAGGTTGGCCCAGCCGCCAGGCTGTCCGCGCAGCGCTTTGAAGAAGCCGGTCCAGCCGCCGGACTTCAGATGCCCGGTGGTGCTGACGCCGCCGTCGGACCGCTGCACCCCGACCGCGTACGGCGCGGAGAACATGTCCACCTGGGTGCTGTTGAGCCACAGCCCGGAGTCGTTGAGCGTGTACTCCGACCAGTTGAAGAGGATGTTCCGGTTGGGGTCGGAGGGGTTCTGCACGGCCGGCTGCACCAGTCCGCCGGTGGTGAGCCTGAAGTCGAGCTTCTGACCGTAGGAGAAGTAGATCCGGCCGGAGAACTTCGGGATGCGGATGGTCGTGGACTGTCCGGGGGCCGGGCCGGATATCGCCGCGTCCGGCGCGGGAGTCGGCGGATTCCCGCCCGCCGGCCAGGCGTGGAAGGTGCCGTTCGCGTCGGCCCAGCCCTGCCGTCCCGAGGACAGCTGGGTGCCGAGGTCGTAGACGTAGACCGGTTCGGAGCGGCCCGAGTTGTTGGTGATCTTCAGGGGGATGGTGTCCGGCACGGCGGCACCGGCGCTTTCCGGTGCGCCGAGCACGAGCAGTCCGCCGAGCAGGGCCGCGGCGGCGGCCGGGGGCAGCGCCCGGCGCGTGAGCCTGTGAGGCACTCTCCACCTCCGTGTGGGGGTCGGGGTCGTACGGAATTGGTCCGTACCTGCTTGAGAGCGCTCTCAGCGTCGTGCCAGGGCGAGTGCATGTCAATGACATGGACGGGATTCGACCCGGGCGCCCGCCGTCGGGCGGGCGCCCGGGTCCGGCTCAGAAGGTCCGCTCGAGCAGGTCGAACAGCGCCGCCCAGTGCCGCTCGGCGGCCTTCCGGTCGTAGGCGGGTGTGTCCGCCTGGGTGTAGCCGTGGTGGGCGCCGGCGTAGACCTCGCAGGTGTGCCGCACCCCGGCGGTCGCGAGGGCCTCCTCGAAGCGTGCCACCTGCTCCGGGGGCAGCGACGGGTCCTCGTCCGCGTGCCCGAAGTACAGCTCCGCCCTGATGCGCGGCGCCTCCAGGTGCGGGCTCTCCGGGTCGTCGGTGGCGAGGCGCCCGCCGTGGAAGCCGGCCGCCGCCGCGACCCGGTCCGGGTGGGCGCCCGCGGTCCACAGAACCAGCCGGGCCCCCATGCAGTAGCCGGTCAGCGCGACCGGGCCGTCGGACACGAAGGGGCTGTCGGCCAGCCGGCGCAGATAGGCGTCCGCGTCCCGCTTGACCAGGTCCGGCGTCAGACCGGCCAGCAGCGGCCCGAGCCGCTCCCAGATGGCCGGGTCGGCGGCCGGGTCGATGAACTCGGGCAGGTCCACCACCGGCGCCCGGCCGGCCCGGTAGAACACGTTCGGCACCAGCACCGTGTAACCGGCGCCGGCCAGCCGGTCGGCCATCGCCCGCAGGTGCGGCCGCAGCCCGTACGCGTCCTGGTAGAACAGCACGCCCGGACGGGGGCGCCCGTCGGCCGGATGGACGAGGTAGGCGTCGGCCACGCCGTCCGCGGTCCGGACGTCGACAACGTTTCCCTGGACGTCGGTCATGGTGGTAAGGCTCTCCCTCGGAGAACGGGCGCCGGGGCGATGGTCCCCGGCGCCGCGGCTGCGGTCCATGCCGGCACGCCGGATCCGGAACCCCGGACCCGGCGTGCCGCGGGTTCACTCGAAGCGGCTGGGATCCCCGGCGCCCCACCGGACGATCTCCGCCTCCCCGCTGGAGAAGTCGACCACCGTCGTCGGCTCGGTGCCGCACTCACCCGAGTCGACCACGGCGTCCACCGCATGGTCGAGCCGGTCCTTGATCTCCCAGCCCTGGGTCAGCGGCTCCTCCTCGTCCGGCAGCAGCAGCGTGCTGGACAGCAGTGGCTCACCCAGCTCCGCCAGCAGCGCCTGGGTGACCACATGGTCGGGGATGCGCACGCCCACGGTCTTCTTCTTCGGGTGCAGCAGCTTGCGCGGCACCTCGCGGGTTGCGGGCAGGATGAACGTGTAACTGCCCGGCGTGGATGCCTTCACGGCCCGGAACACGTCGTTGTCCACCCGCACGAACTGGCCGAGCTGCGCGAAGTCACGGCACATCAGTGTGAAGTGGTGCCGGTCGTCCAGCCGGCGGATGGAACGGATCCGGTCCATGCCGTCCCGGCTGCCCAGCCGGCAGCCGAGCGCGTAACAGGAGTCGGTCGGGTATGCGATGAGTGCTTCCGAGCGCACCGCGTCGGCGATCTGCGCGATGCTGCGCGGCTGCGGGTTCTCGGGGTGCACGTCGAAGTACTTCGCCACCCGTCGAGCTTATGCCGTCCCGTGCGCCGCTCGCGCACCGCACCGCCCGTAGGTCCCCACCGGCACGGTGCTCCCGGGTACTACCTATGAGCACATACCTTTTTGACATGGGTATGGCGACATACCTACTCTGGGGTCATGTCCGGTTCCAGCGCTCCTCGGCGGGACGTCGACAGCGTCGCCTCGGCGCTCGCCGACGCCCTGCCCACGCTGTACCGGGCCCTGGACCGGCGGGTCGCGCGCGACTTCCCCCACCCCAAGCCGCCCGAGGGGCATCTCCACCTCCTCCGGTACGTCGCCGAGCACGAGGGCGCCACGGTCCGGGAGGCCGCCGGCGCCCTGCTGATGAAGCCGAACAACGTCAGCGCGCTGGTCACCCGGCTCACCGAGCAGGGCCTGCTGGAACGGAGGGAGGACAGCACCGACAAGCGGGTCGCACGGCTGCATCCGACGCCGCTGGCCCGACACCGCCTCGGCAAGGTGCGCGCGCTCCAGGTCTCCCACCTCACCGAGGCCCTGCTGTCGCTGACCGAGGGTGAGATGGACGCCCTGGGCTCCGCCATCGGCGCACTCGGCTCACTGCGGCACCGGCTGCACCCCGGCGTTCACTGACGCATCGGCTGCACCCCGGCGGTCACTCCGGTCGCCGAGCTTTCCGCCGAGGATGAGGGTGGCGGCGAGGGCGAGCAGATAGGCGTTGGTCACCACTGCAACTGGGCGGTGGACGCATGCAGTCGGCGGCCGATCTCGGGGTTGGCGATCGCGACGACGGGTCCGTCGAGCTGGACCATGAACAGTCCGAAGGCGACCGCGCAGAGGGTGAGCCAGGGGTTGGCGCGCCGCCGCGCGGCGGCGGTGGCCGGCGCCCCGCTCCGGCCGCGTGCGCACTGCTCCTCGGATCGTTCTCGGATCCCGCCTGCGTACCCGGCGGATTCCGGGGCATCCGACCTCTGAGCCGCCCAGGGCCTTCCCCCCGCCCCGGGCGCGGCATCTCCGCCGGCGGCCCATTCCCCCCCAGGCCGCCGGCGGAGCCCTGTCCGGCGGCACCGGCACCGGGCGCGCGCACGTACGCGCAGGCGCGGGCGGCCGGGATGCCGGTCGAATCGGCTCGTCACCTCGCCGCGGGCGCGGCGGGCAGATTGAACACGTGCCGCGGAGAGATGACCTTCGTGACGGCCTCGCCGATCAGCGTGCTCGGTTCGTCCTGGCCGTGGCCGATGTCGGTGTTGAGCAGCGCCACGACGCTCGTCCGGGTCGCGGGGAGGTAAATGGTCAGCGACTCGTAGCCGGGCAGTGAGCCGTTGTGGCCGATCCACCCCTGCACATTGAAGATGCCCAGCCCGTATCCGGTGTCCGGGATCGGCGTCGCCGGGGTGACCAGGCGCTGCTTCTGCGTGGCGGGACTGATCATCCGCTTGCCGTCGGGCAGTTGGCCGGTGGCGACCGTGGGCGCCCAGATGCGCAGGTCGTCCAGAGTGGAGATCATCGCTCCGGCGGCCCAGCCCCAGGACGGGTTCCAGCCCGCGGTCTCGGCGATCTTGCCGTCGGCCGTCTGATCGGTGTAACCCTGCGCGTGCGGCCGGGGGAACTCACTGCCGCTCGGGAAGAGCGTGTCCTTCATGCCGGCCGGATCGAGGATGTGCTCCTTGATGTAGTCCCCGAGGTGCTGACCGCTCTCCTTCTCCACCACCAGTCCGAGCAGGATCAGGTTGGTGTTGGAGTAGGAGAACTTCTGGCCCGGCTGGAACATCACCGGATGCTTGAAGGCGTAGGCGAGCAACTCCCGTGGCGTGAAGGGACGTCGGGGGTCGGAGGTCAGAGCCTTGAAGAAGCCGTTGTCCTCGGAGTAGTTGAACAGCCCGCTGCGCATGCCGGCCAGCTGCCGGAGCGTGATCCTGTCGCCGTTCGGTACGCCGTCGACGTACTTGCCGATCGGATCGTCCAGGCCGACCTTGCCCTGGTCGACCAGTTGCAGCAGCGCGCTGACGGTGAACGTCTTCGTCTCGCTGCCGATCCGCATGTACAGGTCCGGCGCCATCTTCCGTCCGGTCGCCTTGTCGGCGACCCCGAACGAACGGACGTAGCTCTTCTGGCCCGGCGTCCATACGCCGACGGTCACCCCCGGAATGTTCGCCTTGCGCATCACCTGCTGTACGCCCGCGTCGAGTTGACGTGCCACCTCGGGGGAGAGGGGGCGGACGTCCGGCCCCGCGGCCGACGGGCCGGGCGTGTCGGAGAGGTGCGCGGCCGGTACGGTGGCCGGCGCCGCCCCTGCCGTCAGCGGTACGAGCAGCGATCCCGTCAGCAGGGCGGTCATGGCTACCCGGCGCAGGGTTACGGACGTAGGCGACATGGGCTGACTCCAAGCACATGAGAGGCGACCGTGCGCTGGGCGGGGATGTCGGAGCCCGGACCTTCCCAGCATAGGAGCGCCGGTCCGGCACTGCCCGCCGGGCCGGGCGGGGGCGCGGCGCCGGGGAGCGCGGAGATCTGGGCGGGATGCTGGTCCGGCGGGCGCGGGGCCCCCTTCGCCGGGAGCGGCCTTCACCGACCCGATGAGCGCCCGAGCGTACGGCCCGGTCCTGACCGCCTCTGACCGGTTTCGCCCGGCTCCTGCGCCGCTACCGCCCGCACAGCGGCGCGAGTACCGCCAGCGTGCCGTTGGCCTGTTGCAACGCCTCCTCCAGGGCGCCGGGCGCATGGAGCGTGCCGGTGCCGTCGGGCGGTACGAGCCACTCCAGGAAGCGGGCCGGCCGGTACGGCGGCGGCACGGCGATCCAGGATCCCTTCGTCGCGTAGCGCAGACCGGCGCCCACCCAGCCCCCCGCCGGGTCGGGCGGCAGGAAGAACCCGACCCGCCCCGCCGCCGTGTCCACCAGCGTCGGCCCCGGCACCGGCAGGTCCGGCCGCCACAACAGGTCCAGGGTGAGCAGTCCCAGCCGGTCGGGGACGCTCAGCACGTCCCAGTACCGGCCCGCCTCCAGCAGCGCGATGCCTTCGCCGTGATCCCACTCCCACTTGCAGGCGCGCGGGTCGGCCGACGCCGCGGCCAGCCACTCCACGCTCCGCATCCACATCGTGTTCGTCATGCACCGCTCCGGGTGTCCTCGCTCGCCTGCCCGAGTGCAGGGAACGTCCGTGACCGGGCTTTTCCCGCGTTCGCACGCCAACCCGGCATATGCATCGTGGTAGATATTTCTATGGTGCGGAAGGGGTGGCGCGGCCTGGCGTTTGAGGTGGGGCGTTCGAACTCCGTCTGCCGGTTCGTCAGTGGGAGCAGGGGGACGCGTCACCCGTTCGTGATCATCCGGCGCGGACGGGCTCGATCCAGGCGCGGGCGCGCGCCGCGCGGGGCGCCGACATCGACGGGCACGAGGAGGCCGGAGGCTGCCCCGGCGACACAGGGCACCGGGGGACGCCCGCGAGATCCGCGCCGTCCCGGACGGCCCTCCCCGTACTCGCGCCCGTCCGAGCTTCGGCCTGCTCGCACCGTGGTTTGCCCGAGCCTCGGCCTGCTCGCACCGTGGTTTGCCCGAGCTTCGGCTGCCCGTTCCGCGGCCTGCCCGTACGCCGGCATCCGCTCGCACCGCTTCCCGTGGACGCGGGACGCGGGACGCGGGACGTGGGACGCGGGACGGCCGTGGGACGCGGGACGGCCGTGGGACGCGGGCCGGCGGGCGCGTGCCCTGCGGAGCCGGCTCAGGTGGCCGGCGGGCGCATGTCCTGCGGAGCCGGCTCAGGTGGCCGGCGGGCGCATGTCCTGCGGAGCCGGCTCAGGTGGCCGGCGGCTCGGGTGCCAGCACCAGCATGGTGGCGTCGTCGCGGACCTTGTAGCGCCGCCGTCCCAGGTCCGCCCACACCGCGGCGGGCAGCTCGGTGGACGGGGTGGCGGTCAGGGCGGCCAGCCGCTCCGGCAGGGGGTAGAAGGCGTCGTCGGCGCCTCGGGCCTCCCACACTCCGTCGGAGGCCAGGAACAGCCGGCTGCCCGGGCCGAGCGCCACCGTGACCTCCTTCGGCGGTTCGACGCCGACCAGCCCGATGCCCAGTGGCGGACCGGGTGTGACGATCACCTCCCTGGCTTCTCCCTCGCACAACAGGACGGGCGCGGGATGACCGCAGGCCAGCACCCGCACCGCGGCCGTGTCGACGGCGAACTCCACCAGCAGGGCCGTCGCGAAGAGCTCCGCGTGCCGTGCGTCCACCGAGTCCACCGCCAGCCGGCGGTCGAGCCGGGCCGCCACCGACTCCAGGTCCGGCTGGTCCAGTGCGGCCTCCCGGAACGCCCCCAGCAGCGACACCACCGTGGCGACCGCCTTCAGACCGTGCCCCTGCACATCACCCATCACCGCGCGCACGCCGTACGGCCCCGCCCGCACGTCGAAGAAGTCCCCGCCCACCAGCGTCCCGTCCTGGGCGGCGCGGTAGTAGGTCGCGCACCGGACCCCTCCGACCCGGTCCGGCAGTGGCGGGAGCACGGCTTGCTGCACCGCCTCGCTGATCGCCCGCTCCGTGTGCAGCTGGGCGTCCCGGTGGCTGCGGACGTAGGAGACGAACACGCTCAGCGCGACCACGAACACGATGGTGAGCAGGTCGGTGTTGCCGGGGCGGTTCAGATGCGCGGCCGGGAGGTTCAGCACCACGACCACCCCCATGCCGAGGAGCCCGGTCATCACCGGGCCGTACGACAGGACCGCCAGCGGCGGGATCGCACCCAGCAGGAAGCCGAGAT
Organism: Streptomyces sp. NPDC053076; assembly: GCF_044546845.1. NCBI lineage: Bacteria > Bacillati > Actinomycetota > Actinomycetes > Kitasatosporales > Streptomycetaceae > Streptomyces > Streptomyces sp. NPDC053076. The sequence goes on from NZ_JBITZL010000003.1 coordinate 217,618, forward strand.
CGTGCGCATGGGGCGTGATCAGCGTGGCCGAGCCGACGACGACGAGCAGCAGCACGGGCAGCACACGCACCCACCACGGCGGCGGCGCTCCCCGCAGCCAGCCGCGATTTCGGTCCCCGTGCGACGACCAGCCGCGCACCGATCCCACATCCCCAAGCTACGCCGACGCCCCGCACCCCGCGAAGAAGCGGTGACCGCCCGCCCGACCGTTCCCTGGGTCTGTGAGCACCACACCCGAGGCGGACGAGAGGGGAGGCGAGCGTCATGCGGATCATCACCCTCACGGGCCGCCCACGTCTCATGCGCCGGGCATGGCCATGAGAGGGGAGGCGAGCGTCATGCGGATCACCATCCTCACGGGCTGTCCGCGTCTCATGCCCCGGGCGTGACAGGTCCGGGCTCCGGCCGGGAGCGCCGCGCCCCCGCGCATCCCGGAGGAGTCCCTGACCGAGCTGTTCATCCGCCCGTCCGACGGAAGCAGTGCTCACTTGTCCGTACCTGTCTCGTACCGTGCCCCCGGCGTCGTCGGCCCCATTGCTCACCAGCGACTCGGCAGCCCTCGCGCCCACGGCCGCGCGCGAGTCCTCGGGCCCACGGCCGCGCGCGGCGCCGCGGGTAGCCCGGTGGGCCGGTGCGCCGGGGCGGCCCGGGAACTGTCCGGCCGATCATGAGGTGAATACTCCCGGCTCGTGATGGATCACGGTATTGCTCTGCCCTGCCACCGGCTCCATGTCGTTCCCGCGGTCGTGGCACCGGCCACAACGCCTCTTGCCGACCGGCAGATGCGCCACTAGCGTCCGCTGCCCGCCAGCCGCGCCTCCGCCGCGGCCAGGATCTCGGTGACCCGGAGGCCGAACGCGGCGTCGCAGGAGTGCGGGCGGCCCGTGCGGGCGGCCCGCACCAGTGCGTCGGCTGCCCGGGAGAGCGCCGGGACCGCGCCTTCCGAACTCCCCGGCAGCACCGATACGCCCGCCTCGCCGCGCAGCTCCACATCGGCCCCGGCCGCCGCGGGGGGAGCCGTCAGGCTCAGCGTGAGCGTGCTCGACGCGCCGGTGGCATGGTCGAGCACCAGGTGGACGGTGTCCGCCGGACCGTGCGCCGCCGCCATGACCTGCCGTACGTCACCCAGGACCGGCAGCAGGACCGACAGGGCGTGCGGACCGACGTCCCACAGCGCGCCCTTCTCCCGCCGCCACGGCGAGGCCGCGAACGGACTGTCGCTGGTGAACACCGCCCCGAGCCACTGCGCCCGCGCCGTGAACCAGCCCGACACGGCGGCCTGTTCCTCGATCCATGCCTCCGGCTCCTTCTGGAAGCGCGCGGTGAAGAACACCACCGACGCCACCCCGGCCCGCTCCACCGCCTCCGCCACGGCCCGCCCCTCGGCGACCGCCACCGCCAGCGGCTTGTCCAGCAGCAGATGGCGGCCCGCGTCGGCCGCCCGCACCGCCATCTCGGCCTGCACCGAGGGAGGCAGGGCCACCGCCACCGCGTCCACGTCGGCGAGCAGTGTGTCCACGTCGGCGTACGCGGTGACGTCGTACCGCTCCGCCAGCGCCGTGGCCGCCTCCGGCCTGCGCCCCCACACCCCCGCGAACTCCAGGCCGGTGTGCCCGGCCAGGGCGGGGGCGTAGGCCGCCCGTGCCCATGGGCCCGTGCCCAGCAGTCCGATGCGCATGTCGCGTTCCTTTCTCCGGGCCGATCCCCGCGCCCTCACGATGCCGTGCTCCGGTCGCCCTCCGCACACCTGCGACCCGCATCACCGTGCCCGGCGAGCCAGTCGGCGATGGTGGCGGCGATCGGCTGGCCGGTGTCCATCTCGACGAACCCGAACTGGCCGGACTGGTTGCACTCCAGGAACCACCAGATCCCGTCGGCGTCCTCCGCGAAGTCGAATGCGCCGTAGGCGAGTTCGGCCTCGGTCAGGTAGCGCAGCACGCTTTCGGCGACCCGCGGCGGCACGTCCGCGGGCAGCCAGGGGGAGACCGACGGGGCGAAGCGGACGTCCACGTCGTCCGGGTGGGCGTCCGGATCGGCGGGCTTGCGCGCGGCCAGCAGCGTGCCGCCGACCACGGTGAGCCGGATGTCGGCCCGCTTGGCGATCCGCCGTTGCAGCAGGGTGGGCCCGTAGGCCACCGCGGTGAAGTCGGCGTCCGGTGCGACCCGGCTGGTCGGCACCGCCCGGGGCGGCTCCTGGGGATGCGCCCCGGAGACCGGTTTGACCACCAGGTCCGGGAAACGTTCCGCGAACTCCCGTGCCGCCTGCGGGAACGTGGTGATCAGGGTGGCCGGTACGGCGAGGCCGCTGTGCTGGGCGAGATGCAGCTGCCAGGGCTTGTGCCGGGCGCGGCGGGCGGCGTCCGGATGGTTCATCCAGCGGGCGTCGGTACAGCGCAGCATGCCGTACAGCGCCTGCGAGGACTCCTCCGTCAGCCAGGCGGACGGCTGGGTGGCGCGGGCGGCCGGCTGTCCCGGTCTGCGTACCCAGATCGAGCGCAGTCCGTTCATGCTGACCAGGCGCCCGCCGACGGACAGGTGTCCCCGGCGGGCGCCCTGCACGTATTCGCCCGACAGCGCCACCCCGTTGGTGAGGTCGGCGGGGTCGAGCCGGACGACGGGCACGCCGGCCTCGGTCAGCCGGAGGACCACCATGTCCGCCGTCACGTCTTCCTGACTGGTCAGGATGAGCACGGTCATCTGTCGCAGCCCGTGGTTCAGTCGTCGAAGTGCGTCTTGGAACCGGCGGTCGAGGTCGTGGTTCCGAGTGCTCTCAAGGTCGCGTGGTCGGTGGCGGCGATCCGCCCGTCCGGGAGGACGTTCAGTTGCAGTCCGGAGTCGTACGCGTACGGTGCGGTGACGTCCAACTGCACAGCGGGCCGCGCGTAGTTGAGCGTGAACGGTTGCATGGTCTCTCCCTGATTAGGCTTTCACGTCCTTATACGAGTCGAACGGGTGAATGGTTTCCTTACTTTCCGTGACCGCGGCTCGGGGAGGGCGCCTCGGGGCTCTCACCCCGCGAGTGCTCCCCGGGCGGCGGCCAGGGCCTGTTCGGCGTACCCGCGCCCGAACAGCACCACGTGCACCAGCAGGGGGAAGAGCTGGTGCAGCGCCACCCGGTCGCGCCAGCCGTCGGCCAGGGGCGCCACCTGCCGGTAGCCCGTGAGTACCCGTTCCAGGTGGGGACAGCCGAACAACTGGAGCATCGCCAGGTCGGTCTCACGGTGTCCACCGTGCGCGGCCGGGTCGATGAGCCGGACCTCCTCGTCGGCGCCCCACAGCACGTTGCCGTTCCACAGGTCGCCGTGCAGCCGGGCGGGCGGTTCGGCCGGGCCCGCCAGCTCCGGCAGCCGCGCGCAGACCCGCTCGAACACGGCCGCCTCGGCCGGGCGGAGCGTGCCGCGGCCGACCGCGGCACGCACGTAGGGGAGCACGCGGTGCTCGGCGTACCAGCGCGGCCAGTCGGCACCCGGCGCGTTGCGCATGGGGGCGCGGCCGATGTAGGCGTCCGCCGGGCCGCCGGGCGGTGGTGACCCGAAATGGGGGGCGCCGGCCGCGTGGAGCGCGGCCAGGGCGTGGCCGAAACGCAACGCCGCCTCGGGGGACGGAGACCCGGTGGGCACCCGCTCGGTCACCATCCAGTGCTCGTCGTGCCCGAGCACCGCCGGTACCCGGACCGCGTCCGCGGCGGCCAGCCAGCGCAGTCCCGCCACCTCGGCGCGTATCGCCCCGGACCCGTCAGCACGTTTGACCATCACCGGTGTCCCGCCGTCGAGCAGCACTTCCGCGGGGGAGCCCGACGACGGTCGGCCCCCGGTCGCGGGGCGCCCGGTGAGCCGGGACGCCACCTGTCCTGGATCCTCTTCTCGGTAGACCACGGCACCAGGGTAGGGCCCGCAAAAGGGGCCCTCCGTCGGGTAGTTCGACCTTTGATACGACTGATTTCAGCCAAACCCGGGCAGTTACTACCCGTGGTGATCCAGTACGGCTAGCGTGAGGGCGCCGCATCGCCACACCGGGGGCACAAGGCCCCGCAGGGACTAGCGCGCGGCGGAGGATTTCCCCCGTGACCACAGCATCCGTGCTGATGGCCGACGTCTTCGAAGTCCAGCCGTACACCTCCCACTGCGAGGTCATCCTCGATGAGGGTGCTCACGCCGTGATCGGTGTGTCCCCGGGCAACAGCTACTTTTCCGCCCGGCGCCTGCACGACCTCGCCCGCTGGGGGCTGGACCACTTCGACCGGGTCGACTTCGTCTATACCGACCTGTACGTCGCCGAGATGTACGAGGCCTCCGGCTATCCGCCGGAGGAGGCCCGTCGCAAGGCCGTCAAGAATCTGCGCGGGGTGCGCGCCAAGGTCCGTGACGCCGTGTCGGCGGCCGACCCGGGCGGCACCCGGCTGGACTGGCATCCGATGTCGGAGTTCCGCACCAATCCCGCCTACCAGGAGATCCACCGGCACCTGCAGGCGCGGCTGGTCTCCGACGGTGCCTTCCGCGGCGTGTGCGAAGCCCTGGTGAATCGTTTCCTCACCGCGCGCGGCGAGACGCCGAGCGAGCGGCAGCGCGCCGTGTGCCTGGAGTACGTGTGCGCCGAGGCCCCGCTGTTCCTGGACACCCCGGCGATCCTCGGCGTGCCCTCCTCGCTCAACTGCTACCACCAACTCCTGCCGATGGCCGAACTGCTGTACTCCCGTGGGGCCGGTCTGCGCGCCTCCCGCAACCAGGGCCACGCCATCGTCACCCCCGCCGCCGTCGAAGGAGCCGCGCTGTGACCACCGCACCCGACACCCGCACCGACCACCCCCCTTTGCCCGATTTCCCATTTTCCTGGGACGGCACCCGGGTGCCCGCCGAGGTCGGGGAACTGCGCGCCACCACCCCCGTGCGGCGCGTGCGGACCATCGCCGGCGACACGGCATGGCTGGTGTCGTCGTACGAGCTGTGCGCGCAGGTCCTGAAGGACGACCGGTTCTCCCTCAAGGACACCTCCGCACCCGGCGTTCCCCGGCAGTACGCGCTCACGATCCCGCCCGAGGTCGTGAACAACATGGGCAACATCACCGGGGCGGGGCTGCGCCGCGCGGTGATGAAGACGCTCAACCCCAAGGCGCCGGGCCTCATGGAGTGGCTGCGCGCCGAGGCCCACCGCCTGGTCGACCTGATCGTCGCCGACGGGCCGACGGCCGATCTGCGCGGGGCCTTCTGCGAGCCGTACTCGGCCGGGATGCACTGCCGCATCCTCGGTATCCCGCAGGCCGAGGCCCCGGCCTTCCTGCGCAGCCTGGACATCGCCTTCATGAACTCCGCGTGCCCGATCACCGGCGCGCGCCTCAACTGGGACCGGGACATCGCCCGGATGACGGCCCTGCTCGACGACCCGGCCACGCACGGCCTGATGGGCGAGCTCGCCGCCCTGCGTGACGACCCCGACTACGCGCACCTCAGCGACGAGATGCTGGCCACCGTCGGCGTCACCATGTTCGGCGCCGGCACCATCTCCACCTCGGGCTTCCTCGCCATGGCCCTGGTCTACCTGCTCACCCACCCCATCGCCCGCGATCTGCTGCGGGACCGGCCCGAGCTGATCGGCCCGGGCGTGGAGGAGCTGCTGCGGGTGAACCTTTCCATCGGCGACGCCCTGCCCCGCCTCGCCCTCGACGACGTCCGGCTCGGCGACGTCGACATACGCGCGGGCGAACTCGTCCTCGTCCTGGTGGAGGGCGCCAATCTCGACCCGGAGAAGTTCCCCGACCCGCACCGCTTCGACGTCCACCGTGACAACACCGCCGACCACCTCTCCTTCGGCGGCGGCGCGCACTACTGCCCCGCGACCGCGCTCGGCCGCGCGCACGCCCGCATCGCACTGGAGGTCCTGCTCGACCGCCTGCCGGACCTGGCGCTCGCCGTCCCGCCGGGCCAACTGGTCTGGCGCACCGGGTTCATGAAGCGCATTCCCGAGCGGCTGCCGGTGACCTGGTAGCCCACGGCACCTCGCCACCCGTACGGCGTCCCCGGCCCGGCACCCCGGGCGGGGCCGCATGCGGCCGACGGACCCTCAGCGGCCGACCGGATGCGCTCGCCGGGTCAGTCCCACCGGATTCCCGGGCGGCAACAGCTCCGCCTCCTCCACCGTGCGGGCCAGCGGCTCCAGCAGCGCGGCCAGGCGCGCGCCGCGTTCGGCACCCAGCACGGTCCACGGTCCCTCGGCCGCCGCGTCGGTGAGCGCCTCGACCTCCGCGCGCAGGGCACGCCCCGCGGACGTGAGCGATCCGTCGGCCGCGAGCCGGCCCTGCGCGCGCAGCCGGCCCTCGGCCGCCGCCCAGTCCTCCCGCGCCCACTTCCGGGTCTCGCGCAGGAAGGAACCGTCGGACTCGCCGGCCGCCGCCTTGAGCACCATCGCCTCGACCGGCCCGAGCCCCAGGCTCACCAGCACCGCCACATGGGAGTCCCCCCGGTGTTCGCGCAGGGTCGTCAGGGCCTGCCACAGGCGCGCGGCCGGCCGGTCCGGCCGCTCCAGTGCCTGGTTGGCGGCGGCCAGCACCCGGCCCGTGGTGTCCGCGCCGGCGGCGGCCTCCCAGGCGAGGTCCGCGGTCTGCGTGAACGCGGCGGAACCGACGGTGTCCGCCCCGAACAGCCGCGTCATCGCCGCGTCCATCGCCTCCCAGCGGGCCGCCAGCACCTCCGCCGGAGCGGCGTACGCCCAGGCGTCCGGCAGTGCACGGGCCACGCGCGAGGGGTGGAAGACGAAGAAACAGCTGCTCACCACCGCGGGGTGCGCGGCGCCGAGCGGGGCGGCCCGCAGCGCGAAGTAGCCCATCCAGTACCCGCGCATCCCGAGGCCGTCCGCCGCACGGCGTGCCTCAGGTGCGAAGTAGACGAGGTCGTGCACCGGCTCGTACCGCTCCCACAGGGCCCGCGCCATCGTCTCCGCCACCGCTTCCTCCCACCGCGTCCGCCTGCCGTGCTGCCGGCCACCAGCCTGCGCTATGACGGCTGTCATAACAAGGGGTGGCGGCGATCACGGGCGGCTTTCGGGCACGGTGAGCGGAGCCGGTCGTGCCCGGCGGCCCGGCATCACCCGGCGCCGACACGGACGCGGCCGACGGCGTTGCCGAGCAGTTCGGTGAACCACATCGCACGGCCGGGCCCGGCCGTCAGTCCGGGGGGCACCTTCTCGGCGCCGTCCGGCACCGGGAAGGCGGTGACCGTGCCGGTCGCGGTGATCCGTCCGATACGGCCGGCCTGGTCGGCGTACCAGACGTGGCCGTCCGGCCCGCGGGTGATGCTGCCCGGCAGACTGTCCGCGCCGGGCAGCGGGAACCGGTTGAGGTGCCCGGTGTAGTCGACCCGGTAGGCCGCGTGCTCGCCGGACGCGGTGAACCACATGCCACCCGGCCCGGCGACGATGCCGCCGGGGAAACCGGCCCCGCCGGGCAGCGGGAACTCCGTGATCCGCCCGGCGGCGGTGATCCGCCCGACCTTGCCGCCGCCCAGCTCGGTGAACCACAGGGCGCCGTCCCCGCCTGCCGCGATGGAGTGGGGTGCGCAGTCCGCGGTGGGCACCGGATACTCGGTGACCCGGCCCGCGGCCGTGATCCGGCCGATCCGGTTGCCGGTCACCTCGGTGAACCACAGGGCCCCGTCCGGGCCGAGCGCGATTCCGGCCGGGCCCCCGCCGGCCGTCGGCAGCGGGAACTCGGTGAGCCGGCCGGAGGGCGTGACGCGGCCGATCAGCCCGGCTGTGGTCTCGGTGAACCACAGGGCACGGTCCGGCCCCTGGACGATCTCGGCCGGCCCGGTGTCGGGGCCGGAGGTCGGGAAGTCGGTGACGGTGCCGTCGGCCGTCATCCGCCCGATGCGTCCGGCGCCGTGCTCCGCGAACCACAGCGCGCCGTCCGGGCCGCCGGTGATGCCCGCGGGAGCGGCCGCGGCCGTCGTGGTGACCGGATACTCCGTCACCGTCTCCGCCCCCGCGCGGGCGGGGGCGCAGACGACGGCGACGGCGAGCGGAGCACCGGCCCACGCGGCGGCCAGCCGCCGGGCCTTGGGTCCGCGGAGGGCGTTCGCGGGCATGGAGCTCTCCTCAGGTACGACTCGATCACTCGGGCAGGCGTGCGGTCGCGTCGGCCATTGAGCCGGACGAGGGGTCGCGAGGCGGCCGCGCTGGGGCAGACGGGTGGCGTGATGACCCGGCTGGGCGGCCCGGATGGTGGGAGCCGGGGGCCTCACTGACGGTGGTTCATGTCGAGGCCGGGTCCAACCAGCTGATGAGGTATCCGCTGCCCGGTCACGGCGGAAGGACATCACTATGCGCTCTGCCCGCACGCTCCTGGCGACGGCGGCAGCCACAGCCGCCCTCGCCTTTGCGACGCCCGCCGCCGCGTTCGCAGTTCCGGCCGAGCACGACGGCGGCCGTGACGACTCCTCGTACAGCAAGGAGCACGACAGCGAATCCGGCCGCGACAAGGGATCCGACAGCGACTCCGACAAGGACTACGGCAACAAGCGCGACGGCGGGGGTGAACACGACGGACCGCACGGCGGAATGCACACGGGTGGCGGAGCTCTCGCCGCGGTGAGCAGCGGCGACTGGGGTTCGGGTGAAGACGACAGCCGGTTCGATCCCGAGAGCTACCGGGACAAGGGCAGTGACGGCGGCGGCGAGGACCGGAGCGAGAAGGGCGGCAAGGGGGACAAGGGGGACAAGGGAGACAAGGGCGGCAAGAGTGAGTGGGACGAAGAGGAGGAGGGCCGTGACAAGCCGCGCGGTGGCATGCACACCGGCGGCGGAGCGCTCGCCGCACCCGGTGTCACCGCCGGCGGCCTCGCCGTGCTGGCGGTAGGCGCCACCGGCGTGTACGCGCTGCGCCGCAAGAAGGCCGCCGCGCCGGCGTCCTGACGGGCCACTACGTCGCAGGGGCTGCGGACGCCGCCGGCGCGCCGGCCGTGCCGGCGGTCCGCGTCCCCTGCGCCCCCCCGGGACGCCGGTCCGCGTCCCCTGCGCCCCCCGAGACGCCGATCCCGCTCCTCCTGCCCTGCCTGATCCCCGTGCTGCCGTGACCCGAGTGAGGTGGTTCCGATGGCAGCAGATTCCCCCTCGACCCCCGCCGGCTCCGGCCGCGGCGGACGGCTGACGCTGTGGGGTGTGGCGGCCGTCTTCCTGGCCGTCAGCATGTTCGGCAATCATCAGCAGCCGGACGGCGTACCGGAGACGCACCGGGCCTCGGGCGCGGGTGCCGGGGCAGCCACGTCGGCCGATCCGAGGCAGACCGGCGAGGGGCTCTCCCGGTCCGCACCGACGCGCCTGCACATCCCCAGGATCGCGGTGGACGCCCCCTTCACCACCCTGTCCATCGGCGCCTCGGGCCAGTTGCAGCCCCCGCCCGCCGCCGACACCAACCTCGTCGGCTGGTACGCCGACGGTGTCTCGCCCGGCGAGTCGGGCACCGCGATCATCGCCGGCCACGTCGACACGGTGACCTCCCCGGCCGTCTTCGCCCACCTCGACGAGCTGGAGCCCGGCGACCGCTTCTCCGTGGAGCGGGCCGACGGGAGCACGGCGGACTTCGTCGTGGACGACTCCGAGACCTTCGCGAAGGACGATTTCCCCAGCGACCGGGTGTACGAGGACGCCGAGCGCCCCGAGGTCCGGCTCATCACCTGCGCCGGTGACTACGACCGCACGGTGCGGGACTACACCGACAACCTGGTCGTCTTCGCCCACCTGGTGTGAGCCGGCGGCCCGCCGGTCAGGCGGCGCGGTCCGCGAAGGGGCGGCCCGCTGCGAACGCCAGAGCCGCGAACCGTTCGCCGATCCGGCGGTGGCCGGCGGTGTCCGGGTGGAGGCCGTCCGGCAGCGGCAGTTCGGCGAAGTCGGCCTCGCCGTACAGCTCCCGGCCGTCGAGGTAGTGCAGAGCCGGGTCCTCGGCCGCCCGCTCGCGGACGAGCCGGGCCAGCTCCTCCCGGACCACCCCCAGGGTGAGCTTGCCGGCCGCCCGCTCGGCCGGATCCCCGGTGGCCCGGTAGCTCACGCGGCCCTCGCTCAGGGCGGCCAGGTCCATGGCGGTGGGGCCGGGCGTGTCCTCGTGCATCGGGCACAGCACCGGCGAGACGACGAGCAGCGGGGTGTCGGGACGGCCCTCGCGGATGGTGTCGAGGAAGCCGTGTACGGCGGGACCGAAGGCGCGCAGCCGCATCAGGTCGGTGTTGACCACGTTGATGCCGAGCTTGACGCTGATCAGGTCGGCGGGCGTGTCACGCAGCGCGCGGGCGGTGAACGGGTCCAGCAGCGCGCTGCCGCCCAGCCCGAGGTTGATCAGCTCCACTCCGCCCAGGGCCGCGGCGAGCGCCGGCCAGGTGGTGGTGGGGGTCGCCGCGTCGGAGCCGTGGCTGAGCGAACTGCCGTGGTGCAGCCAGACGGTGCGGCCCCGGGCCGGCACGGGCTCGACGGGGGCGTCGGCGCGCAGCGCCACGAGCTCGGTGGTCTCGTTGTGCGGCAGCCAGATCTGCACGTCCTTGACGGTGTCCGGCAGCCCGGTGAAACGCACCGTGCCGACCGGGCCGGGCCGGTGCTCGGCGGAGCCGGTGGCCAGGTCGATGGTGAGGGTGCTGCCCTCGCTGAGGGAGGCGCTGCCGGCCAGGCGTCCGTCGACGAGCAGGTCGTACACGCCGTCCGGGCGGGGCGGTGCGCCGAGGTAGACCCGCTTGGTCGGCAGGGTGTCCAGCTCGACAGTGGTGGCGCGGGTGCGGAGGACCAGTCGTACGCCGGAGGGCTGGGCCTCCACCAGGGCCAGCTGCGGGTCGGCGCACTGGGCGCGGGCTCGGGCGGGCAGCCGGTGGGGGAGCAGACCGTGCGCGGTGCGCTCCAGCTCGAGGGCACCGCGGATCAGATCGGCGGTGAGGGGGATGGTGTGCATCGTGTCCGTCTGCGCTTCCGGGAAAGTACGGGTCAGGGGTGGGCGGGCCAGTTGCGCAGCAGGGAGTCGAGGGCGTCCAGGATCCGCGTCCACGACTCCTGCGAGTCGGGGGCGCTGTGGCTGAAGCCGCCGGCCGACTCCAGGCTCAGATAGCCGTGGAAGACGCTGCCCAGGAGGCGGACCGCGTGGGTCTGCTCCGGCTCGGAGAGGTCGTAGCCGCGCAGGACCGCCCGGGTCAGGTGGGCGATCCGGACTCCCGCGCTGCCGGCGGCGGTTTCGGAGTCCAGTGGGTGGCGGGCCGCCGCGTAGCGGCCGGGGTGTGCGCGGGCGTAGTCCCGGTAGACGTTCGCGAAGGCGCCGAGGGCGTCCTTCCCGGACCGCCCGGCCAGCGCCTCGGCGGCCCGGTCGGCCAGCTCCTCCAGGGCGAGCAGCGCGATCCGTGTCTTCAGGTCCTGGGAGTTCCTCAGATGCGAGTACAGGCTCGCCACCTTGACGTCGAACCGCCGGGCCAGCGCGGAGGCCGTGACCTGGTCGAAGCCCACCTCGTCGGCCAGTTCCGCACCGGCGTGCACCAGGCGCTCGGTGGTCAGTCCCGCACGCACCATCGTCCATCTCCCATCTGCCTTAACTGATTATGGAACTTCCTAAAGGCTTTAGCCAAATGGGGGCATGAGCATGAGATCTGCCCGGCCACCCGCCGAGGAGACCGCGGCACCACCGTCGGCGGCGGACGGGACGGTCCGGTGCGGGCAGGCGACGGGTGGCCCGCGGCGGGGGCTTCTCCCGGGGCGCCGCGAGGTGCCCGCCATCGGACCGGCGCGGTCCCGTGGGTCCCCGCCCGGCGGAGCCGCTCAGCAGGGCCGAACACCCACTTATTTGTGGGTACTTGGCAGCGCCCGTCGGGTCGGGAGACGCTGTTTGACGAGGTCAGGGGCTGCCGAAGAACGGACGGGAGGTGGCGGCGGCAACGGGTCAGGACGCCGTTCCGTGCTCGCGGAGCCGGCCCAGACGCCGGTGGCCCCACGCGGCCAAGGGGTCCAACGCCATGGCCAGGTCGCGGCCGAAGCCGGTCAGTGAGTACACGGTCTTGGGCGGCAGCACGTCGTGCGCCTCCCGGTGCACCAGACCGTCCTCCGTCATCTCGCGCAGCGCCTGGGTCAGCACCTTCTCGCTCAGCCCGGGCAGCCGGCGGCGCAGTTCACCGGGCCGCTGCGGGCCGGACTCCAGCAGCCACAGCAACGACGTCTTCCACTTGCCGTCGATCACGGCGATCGCGGCGGTCACTCCGCAGACGTTCGGATCCTGGGCACGGCTGCGCGTCATCGTCGTCCTCTTCGGTTTCCCGGCGGCCCTCCGGCCGCTCTTCCTCGTCACACACCGATCACCTACGGGAGTCACAACATGTCCACGGAGCTGAATCTTCCTGCCGTCACCGTCCTCGGACTCGGCCCCATGGGCCGCTCACTGGCGGGCGCGTTCCTCGGGGCCGGCCTGCGGACCACGGTCTGGAACCGCACGCCCGGCAAGGACCGCGAGCTGACCGAGCAGGGGGCGGTCGGCGCCGCGACGGCCGAAGAGGCCGTCGCCGCCGCAGAGTTGGCCGTCGTCTGCGTGGTCGACCACGACGCCTGCGACGCGATCCTGCGCCGCGACGACGTCACCCGCGCGCTGAAGGGCCGTACCGTCGTGAACCTCACCGCCGACACCCCGCACCGCGCCCGGGACACCGCCCGGTGGGCGGCGGCCCACGAGATCGGTTACCTGGACGGGGCGATCATGACGCCGGCCCCCAGCATCGGCACATCGGAGGCCGTCTTCCTGCACAGCGGTCCGCGCGCCCTCTACGACAGGCACCGGCCGGTGCTGGAGCTGCTCGGTGGGACGCACACCCACCTGGGCGAGGAGATCGGGCGTGCCGCCACCTTCGACATCGCGCTGCTCGACCTCTTCTGGACCGCGATGGCGGGGTACGCGCACGCCGTGGCGATCGCCCGGGCGGAGGGAGTCACCGCCCGGGAACTGGCCCCCTTCGCCCAGGGCATCGGCGCGATCCTGCCGCCGCTGTTCGAGAGGTTCGCGGAGGACGCCGACAGCGGCACCTACTCCGGGGAGCTCAACCCCATCACCTCGGCCGTCTCCACCATGGCCCATGTCGTCGAGGTCTCCGAGTCCCACGGCATCGACGCGGGCGTGATGCGGGCCGTGGAGGGCATGGCACGCCGCGTCATCGGCCTCGGCCACGGCACGGACGGGTTCATCCGGGTGGCGGAGATGCTCGGCCGGCGCTGAGCTGACGCGGCGGTGCACCGGCCGGAACTGAGTCCACGTGGCGGTGCACCGGCCGGCATTGAGTCCACGCGCGGTGCCGCGGCCGGCGTTGAGTCCAGGCGCCGGTGCACGGCCGGGAATGAGTCCACGCGCCGGTGCGCCGGCCGGCGCTGAGCTGACGCGGCGGTGCGCCGGCCGGTACGTCGGCGAAGGGCCTGGTCGGGCGGCGGACGTGAGCGGCCGTACCCTGGCGGACCTGCGACTTGTGCCGCGGCGGAGGCCATGGAACGCTTCGGTCCGCCGGTCCCGGCCATGGCCGTCGCGGACGGCGGACGCCGGCCCCGCACGGGCCGCGGACCAGGCGACGGGCCGACGGTGGGGACGAACGGGGAGTGGACCGATGGAGCTTGAGCTGCGGCACCTGCGGGTGCTGTGCGCGCTCGCCGACGCCGGCAGCGTGGGCCGCGCGGCCGCGCAGCTGGGCTACTCGCAGCCCGCAGTGAGCACCCAGCTCCGGCGCATCGAGCGCCATCTGGGCGAGCCGCTCTTCGAACGCGGGCCGAGCGGGGTCCGGCCCACCCGGTACGGCGCCGAGGTCGTCGAACAGGCCCGGGACGTCCTCGCGCGGGCCGCCGCGATCGGGCACCGCCCGCCCGCCGACCATCCCCGCCGTACCCTGCGGGTGGCCGCGACCAACTCGCCCGTGCTGTCCGGCACCGTCTCCCGTGTCCGAGCCCGGCTGCCGGAACTGACGATCGCGGTCACCAGCGTCTACGCGTCCTCCCGGATCGTGGAGCTGCTGGAAGAGGGCACCGTGGACGCCGCCATCGCCGCCGACTACCCGGGCATGGAGCTACGGCACTCGACCGCCGTACGGCACCGGGGGATCGTCACCGAGCCCACGTTCGTCGCCCTTCCCGCCCGGCACCGGCTGCGGCAGAGCCCCCAGGTGCAGCTCTCCGAGCTCGCCGAGGACGCCTGGTTCGTGACCCCGGACGACGGTGCCGGCTGGCCGGGGGTGTTCTACGACGCCTGCGCGGCGGCCGGGTTCACGCCGGTCACCGTGCACGAGTGGCTCGGCGACCAGACGCAGTTGCAGAGCATGATCGCCGACGGGCTCGGGGTGTCACTCGTGCAGCCGACGCTGCGGCCGATCCCGCACGTCGTGGTCAAGCCGCTGGTGGGCTCGCCGCTGTGGTGCCGCTATGTACTGGCCTGGCGGCCGGACACCGTGACCGACGACATCGTGGAGACGGTGTTCCGGTCCGCCACGGACGCGTACCGCGATCTCGTCGCCCAGGCCCCGCACCTGCGCAGTTGGGCCTCGCGTACCTGGAGCGTCGCCGGGGCGTAGCAGCACCGGTGCCGTGTGCGCACGACAGGCGTGGGGGCGTGGCGGAACCGCTGCGCCGGGGAGTGACACGTGCTCCACGCGTGGTTCCCGCGGCCCGCGGCAGGTGATAGACACGGCGGGTCACAGTTCCTGTCCGCCAGCAGGAAGGTTGTCGCCGCATGTCTGCAACGCGCCGTCAGGTCCTGTCCCGGGCGAGTGCCCTGGGAGTGGGCATCGCCTTCACCGGGGCCCTGTCCGAGGTGTTCGCGGGCACCGCAGCCGCCCAGAACCTGGGGCACACCGGCTACGGTCCGCTCGTCCCCGATCCGAACGGCCTGCTCGACCTGCCGAAAGGTTTCCGCTACACCGTGCTCTCCCGTGAGGGCGACCAGCTCCGTTCGGGTGAGGGCCGTGTGCCCTCCCACCACGACGGCATGGCCGCCTTCGCCGGCAGAAGGGGGCGCACCCACCTCGTACGCAATCACGAGAACCGCGTCACCGCCAAGATCCCGGTCCCGACCGTCAGCGGTCTCACCTACGACCCGGCGGGCAAGGGCGGCTGTACGGCCCTGACCCTCGACGCGGACCACCGCGTGCTCTCCGAGCGGGTCGCCATCGCCGGTACGGCGGTCAACTGCGCGGGCGGCCGGACCCCCTGGGGTACCTGGCTGACCTGCGAGGAGACCGAGGACAGGGCGGGCACCAACGGCTACACCAAGGACCACGGCTTCATCTTCGAGGTCCACCCCACCGAACCCCGTCTCACCGGCGCGGTCCCGCTGACCGCGATGGGCCGCTTCCAGCACGAGGCGATCGCCATCGACTCGCGGGGCATCGTCTACGAGACCGAGGACGCCTTCGAGAAGCCGTTCGGCCTCTTCTACCGCTTCCTGCCCGACAGGCCGCTGGGCGGCGTCGGTTCGCTGCGCGCCGGCGGCCGGCTCCAGGCCATGCGGGTGCCCGGAGTGCCGGATCTGTCGACGATCCAGGAGACCGGCGCGCGCTTCGACGGCATCGAATGGGTGGATGTGCCCGACCCTCTGGCCACCTCCACCGCGACCCGGTTCCAGGACTACGGCCCCGGCGGCATCACCCACGCGCAGAAGCTGGAGGGCTGCTACCGGGGCGGCAGCTGCGTGTACTTCGTGTCGTCCTTCGCCCGCAGCGCGGACGGTTCGGCGGCCGACCACTACGGCCAGATCTGGCGCTACGACCCGGCGCGCCGCCGGCTGACCCTGGTCGTCGTGTTCGGCCCGGACACCGACGTGCAACTGCCCGGCGAATCCCCGGACAACATCTGCCTCGCCCCCGGCGGCGGCCTGATGGTGTGCGAGGACGGCAACGGCGCGCAGCACGTCTTCGGCCTGACCCGCCAAGGCCAGGTGTACGCGATGGCCCGGGGCCGGCAGAACATCGGGACGGCGACGAAGCCCGAGTGGGGCGAGTTCGCCGGGGTCACCTTCGCTCCCGACGGGGAGACGATGTTCGTCAACTGCTACACCCCGGGCACCACGTTCGCGGTGACCGGCCCGTGGCGCAGGTAGGCGGCGGGCAGCAGTGATCATGCCGGGGCGGCGGCGTGCGCCCCGGCATGAACGGTGACACCGCGGTGATGTTATGAGCGGTCAGCGCCATGTGCTATGTCACACGCCATTGTTGGGCGGGAGGCGCGCTGAGACAGTGCCTCACACGCCTCAACACCCCACAGAGGCGCATCCCTTCGTGGAGGAATTCCCGATGCGCTATCGCTTCGCGCTGCCCGGACGCGTGCCGAGGGGCACGGCAGGCCGGATCGCCGGTGCCGCCGCCGTCTGCGCCACCCTGGCCGGGCTGCTGTCCACGCCCGCGCTGGCGGCACCCCAGCCGCACCCCGGCACGGCCACCGCGCCCCGCGCGCACCTCCCCGTGCCGCCGCCGGCCGCGGCGCCCACCGCCACCACCGAGCGCCCCGCGACCCAGGCCGAGCGGCTCAGCCCGGCCCAACTCCCGCCACAGAGCCCGAGGTCCGGCCGGCCGGCCCCGGCCGCGGCGAAAGCGGCCTCCTGCACCCCGGCCGACTTCGGCAGCCGGTCCGGCTCCGCCCTCGTCTCCTACGTCAAGGCCGCGACCCCGGACTGCGTCAACACCCTCTTCTCGGTCACCGGCACCGACGCGCGTGACATCTTCCGGCAGGCGCAGATGCTGACCGTGGCCAACGCGTTCACCGGCACCGCCAGGCAGTACCACGGCGACAACTCCGGCAGCCTGCTGCAACTGGTCCTCTTCCTGCGCGCCGGCTACTACGTGCAGTTCAACCACCCCGAGGACGTGGGCCCTTACACCGCGCGCCTCACCACGGCCGTCACGAGCGGCATGGACGCCTTCTTCGCCCGCTCCCACTCCCGTGACGTCACGGCGGCCAACGGCGACATCCTCGGCGAGACGGTGATCCTCACCGACAGCGCCGACCAGCAGGGCCGGTACCTGTACGTCTACCGACGGCTGCTGAACGGCTACGACAGCTCGTACGACTCCGTGGACAGCATGATCAGGGCCGTCAACGACGTCTACACGCCGCTGTGGCGCGGCAACTGGAACCCGAAGTACGTGCAGGCGGTGGCGGCCGACCCGCGCGTCATCGACACCCTCTACGACTTCGCGCTGGCCAACACCGACCAGCTCGGTACCGACCTGGCGTTCCTGGACTCCAACGCCGGGATGAACGTGGCCCGTTACCTGGAACACCCCGAACTACGGGACGATGTCCAGCCGTTGACCAAGGACCTGCTGGACCGGAGTCACATCACCGGTCCGACGGCCGGGCTGTGGGTGGCGGTGGCCACGCAGGCCGCCTACTACGACAGCGCCGACTGCGCGTACTACGACGTCTGCGACCTGCCGGACAAGCTCGACAGGGCCGTGCTGCCCGTCACGCACCGCTGCGACGCCCACGTCACCGTCCGCGCCCAGGCGCTGACCGCCGCCGACCTCGACGCCGCCTGCACCAGCGTGCTCCGTCAGGACGCCTACTTCCGCTCGGTCGCCCGAGCCGACGGTGCGATACCCGGCCAGTACGCCTCCACCCTCCGGCTGGTGGTCTTCGCCGACCGCGCCGACTACCAGATGTACGCCGGCGCGATGTACGGCATCAGCACCGACAACGGCGGCATGACACTGGGCGGCGACCCGTCGGACCCGGCCAACCAGCCGATGTCGATCATGTACCAGAAGGACTACGACGACGGCTTCCCGGCCCGGATCTGGAACCTCAACCACGAGTACACGCACTTCCTGGACGGCCGCGACGACATGAAGGGCGACTTCGGCCGGCAGATCTCCGTCCCGGACGTGTGGTGGATCGAGGGCGTCGCCGAGTACGTGTCCTACAGCTACCGCGGCCTCGCCGACGACCAGGCGGCCCAGGAGGCCGGAAAGCACACGTACCGGCTCAGCACCCTGTTCGAGAGCACCTACGACAACAGCGACACGACTCGCGTCTACCCGTGGGGCTACCTCGCCGTGCGCTACATGGTCGAGCGGCACCCGGACGACGTCCAGCGCATGCTCGCCCGCTTCCGCACCGGTGACTACGCCGGCGGATACGCCGTCTACCACGACGGCATCGGCACCCGCTACGACGCCGACTTCGACCAGTGGCTCACGGCGTGCGCCGCGGGCGCCTGCGCCAGGCCGGCCGCGGCCTGACCGCACGCGCGCCCAGCGAGACGGCCGCCGACCGGAACCCGGTCGGCGGCCGTACGCGTACGCGGATCCGCGGGATCAGACCGCGGTCGCGGGGTACGTCGGGTACTCCACGCCCGACACGTGCTGGACGACCCGGACGACCTGGCAGGAGTAGCCGAACTCGTTGTCGTACCAGAGGTAGAGGATGGCGTTGTCGCCGTCGACCTTGAGCGCCCCGGCGTCCACGATCGAGGCGTGGCGCGAGCCGATGAAGTCGCTGGAGACCGCGTCGGGGGCGGTGGTGAAGTCGATCTGGCGCTTCAGCGGCGAGGTCAGCGAGACCTCGCGCAGGTAGTCGTGGACCTCCTCGCGGGTGGCCTCGCGGGCCAGCTGGAGGTTGAGGATGGCGATCGAGACGTCCGGCACCGGGACGCGGATCGAGCTGCCGCTGATCTTCGCCTTGAGGTCGGGCAGCGCCTTGGCGACGGCGGAGGCGGCACCGGTCTCGGTGATGACCATGTTGAGCGGGGCGGAGCGGCCCCGGCGCTCGGACTTGTGGTAGTTGTCCAGCAGGTTCTGGTCGTTGGTGAACGAGTGGACCGTCTCCACGTGGCCGCGCACCACGCCGTACTCGTCGTCCATCGCCTTCAGCGGCGGGACGATGGCGTTGGTGGTGCAGGAGGCGCAGGACAGGATCTGCTCGTCCGGCTTGATCGTGTCGTGGTTGACGCCGTGCACGATGTTCGGGACGTCACCCTTGCCCGGTGCGGTCAGCACGACCTTCGCGATGCCGGGGCGCAGGTGGTTCGACAGCCCCTCGCGGTCGCGCCACTTGCCGGTGTTGTCGATGAGGATGGCGTCGCGGATGCCGTACTCGGTGTAGTCCACGTGCGACGGGTCGTCGGCGTAGATCACCTTGATCTCGTTGCCGTTGGCGACGATCGTGCTGCTGTCCTCGTCCACGGTGATCGTGCCCTGGAACTGGCCGTGGATGGAGTCGCGGCGCAGCAGCGAGGCGCGCTTGACGAGGTCCTCGGCGGCCCGGCCGCCGCCGCCGCGGACGACGATGGCACGCAGCCTGAGGCCGTTGCCGGAGCCGGCCTTCTCGATCAGCAGACGGGCCACGAGGCGGCCGATGCGGCCGAAGCCGTACAGGACGACGTCGCGCGGCTCACGGCGGTCGATCTTGTTGGCCCCGGTGGCGCCGGCGACCGCCTCGGCGGTGAACTCCGCCACGCTCAGGCCGCGGTCGTCGGCCTTGTACTGGGTGGCCAGCATGCCGAGGTCGATCTGGGACGGCCCGAGGTCGAGCGCGGTCAGGGCCTCGAGGAACGGCATGGTCTCGGTGACCGACAACTCGGCGCCGGCGATCTGCCGGGCGAAGCGGTGCGTCTTCAGGATGCTGACCACCGACTTGTTCACCAGCGAGCGGCTGTGCAGCAGAACGGTCACGTCCCGCTCGCGGTGCAGCTTTCCGATGAGCGGGATCATCGACTCCGCGATCTCCTCGCGGGTCTTCCAGTTGGTGAACGAGTCGTCGTTGACAGTCACAGATCCATCTTTCGAGCTAGGCAGCGCTCATATGGTAACCGCACCGGTCGGGCGGCCCGGCGGCCCCCTCCCGCGGGCACTTCCGGCCGATGCGGCACCGGGATGCGCAGGTCCAGCGATGCGGCACGGGCATGGGAGGTCCAGCGATGCGGTACCGGGATGCCGAGGCCCGCCAGGCGGCCGGGCAGCGAGGCCGGTGCGTCCGGGCCGGACGACGACCGTGACGATGGTCCCGGGCGGACGGACCCGCCGACCGCCGGAAGTGGAACCGGATCCGGCCGCGATGGCATGATCGGACGGAGTCCGACGGGGGAGAGGCTGCCGATGAGGCTGCACACGTACGAGTGGGGTACCGGCGACCGGATCGCCGTCCTCGTGCACGGGATCATGTCCGACCACCGCACCTGGCACCGGGTCGCTCCCGTCCTGGCGGACAAGGGATACCGGGTCATCGGCGTGGACCTGCGCGGGCACGGCGCGAGCGGCCGGGGCGAGTACACCCCCGAGACCTGGGCGGGCGACCTCGTCGAGACCCTCCCGGAACGCCCGGAGCTGGCGATCGGCCACTCACTCGGGGCGATGGCACTGGCCGGTGCCGTCGAACGGCTGGCGCCCGCCCGGGCGGTCTACTGCGACCCGGCCTGGGACATGCGCGAGAAACTGGTCGAGGTCTCCGCGTACTTCACCGTCTTCAAGACCGCACACCGGGCGATGATCAGCAGCCTCAATCCGCGCTGGGACGATGACGACCTGGACGTCGAGCTGGCCACACTCGCCGCCTGGGACCCCGCCACGGCCCGCGTCCTCCCGGGCATCTACGCGGTCAGCCGGACACCGGCGCGCCCGGTGGTGCCCTCGCTGGTGGTGCTGGCCGGCGCGGGTGAACTCGTACGGCCCGGCCTCGGCGAGGAGTTGGTGCGGCGGGGCTTCGAGGTCCGTACGGTCGAAGGGGCCGGGCACAGCCTGTACCGGGACGACTTCGACGGCTTCATGGGCGCGCTGGACGGCTGGATCTGAGGGGGCCTCACGCCCCCGGCGTCGTGGTGGACGGTCAGCGCGGGTTGAAGACCGCACTGGCGAAGCGGGCGAGCGGAGACAGGGGGCGGCGGGCACGGCGAGCGGAGACAGGGGGAGGCGGGCGAAGGCCGCGTCCGTAATCTGCCACCCCCGACCCGCCCGGCCCCGGAGCCGGCACGGGCCATGTCCACCGTCCGGGGGAAGGCGGCGGAGGCGCGGGCTGACCTGCCCCGCCACCGTCCGCTGTGCGAAGCCCGGGAATCGGGGTAGACGAGGGGACGCCCGAGGAAGGAAAGGACCGTCTCATGACGACCTACGTGATCAGTGTCCCCGGCACCTTCACCGCCGGGGCCGAGGCCGGCACCCGGAGCCGGCTGGCCCGTGCGCTGCGGCCCGCCGATCCGCACGGCACCCGGTTGGGCGACGCCGAGGACCTGGACGTGCTCAGCGTCAACGAGGACAACACCTTCACGCTTCGCCTGACCGTCGACGCGGACACCGGTCCGCACGCCGAGGAGGAGGCCCGCCGGCTCGCGGGCTCCGCGCTCCGGGACGCGGGGCTGGACGAACGGAGCGCACCGCTCGGGCCCGCGGTGATCACCGGCATCGACTCGGAGATCCGCTGACCGACGGGCGGGATCACCTTGAACAGGTAAAATCTAGGCGTTTGCCGAACATTCAGGCAGCGGCCCTCCGAAGGCCACCGCCCTGCCGGAAGTGATCGATGCCCCGCAAGCGGCCCACGGAAGAAGGCGACGCGCTGCTGGCCCGTCTCGGTTCGCTCACCGCCCAGGCGCGCCGGCGCGCGGAGCTTCAGCGCACCCAGGTCGAGCTGGCCATCGCCCTCCAACGAGGCATGCTCCCCCGGGATCTGCCCAGCGCGCCCGGCCTGCGTCTGGCGGTGCGGTACGCGCCCGCCAACCTCGGTCTCAACGTGGGCGGCGACTGGTACGACGCGTTCACCCTGCCGGACGGCCGGATCGGGCTGGCCATCGGTGACGTACAGGGGCACAACATCGAGGCAGCGGCCTTCATGGGCCAGGTCCGGGCCGGGCTGCGGGCCCTCGCCTCCGTCACCGGCGATCCGGGCGGGCTACTCGCCCGCACCAACCACCTGCTGCTCTCGCTGGGCAGCGAGCTGTTCGCCACCTGCACCTTCATGCGGCTCGACCCGGCCACCGGAGTGCTGGAGAGCGCCCGGGCCGGCCACATCCCCTTCGTGTGGGCCACGGCGGACGGAAAGTCCGGCGTCGTCGACGACGAGGGAGGGCCACCGCTCGGCATCGAGCCGGGCGCCGCATTCCCGGTGACCCGGCACCGGCTCACCCCCGGCGGGGTGTTCGTCCTGCTCACCGACGGGGTGGTGGAGGGGCCGTCGCTGAACATCGAGGACGGCCTCGACCAGGTGGTGCGGCTCGCGGGCATCGCCGCCGTCGCCGGGCTGGCGATCCACTCGCTCGCGGCGGCCGTGATCAAGGGCGCGGAGAGCGTCGGACACGACGACGACGCCGCCGTCCTGGTCGTGGGCCTCGACGGAACGTGCACCCCGCCCTGAACCGCCCTCGCCCGTGAACCGCGCTCGCCCTGGCGTCGTCCCGCGCCGGACCGTTCGGAGCCCGCCGGGCACGACGGGCCCCGGCCGACGCGGTCGGCGGTTCAGCCATAGGGCCGGACGGGAGCGCGGCTCGCCTCGCCGACCGGCGGCCACCGGTGTGAGATGGCTCCTGTGGTGGGTAACGAGGAGCTGCGCCGGCCGGGCGGCTACGTCGTCCAGGTACTGGCCGTCGCCGCCTGCTACTACGCGGTCGCCCGGCTCGGCCTCATACGCGAGCTGACCGTCGAGGGAGCCGTCGTCACCCCCCTCTGGCCGGCGAGCGGCGTCGCCCTCGCCGCCCTGCTGATCCTCGGACTGCGCTACTGGCCCGGCATCGCGCTGGGCGCCTTCTTCTCCGTCCTTTCCCTCACCACGCCCGACATCTGGGTGCTCTGCGTTCTCTTCGGCAACACCGCCGCACCCCTGTGCGCGGTGCTCCTGCTGCGCCGGGCCGGCTTCCGCACCGACCTCGGCCGGCTGCGCGACGGCCTCGCGCTGGTGTTTCTGGCCGCGCTGACCGCCACGCTGGTCAGTGCGACCGTCGGCGTCGGCGTCCTCGTCCTCAAGGGCAGCCTGGCCGCCCACAGCTTCTGGCCCGTCTGGCTCGCCTGGTGGGTGGGTGACGCGATGGGGGTCCTGATCATCACCCCGTTGTTGCTGATGCTGCACCAGGCGCGTCGGCCGCTGCCCCTGCGCCGTTGGAAGGAGGCGACCGCGCTGGTCGTCGTCTCCTGCCTCCTCGTACCGCCGGCCGTCTACAGCTCGTACAGCATGCTCTTCCTCGTCTACCCGCTCATCATCTGGGCGGCCCTGCGCTTCCAGCTGGTGGGCAGCGTGCTGTGCGCGCTGTTCACCTCCGTGCTGGCCACCGTCGCCGCCACGGACGGTGTCGGGGCGTTCGCGGACCTGACCCGTATCCAGATCATGGTGAAGCTTCAGGCGTTCAACGGTTCCATGGCCCTGACCGCGCTGCTGCTGTCCGCAGTGATCACCGAACAGCGCAACACCCGGCGCTCGGTGGAGAAGGCGTGCCAGGAGCTGGTGGAGGTGCTGGAACACCTCACCGCCGGCGAGGCCCCGCCGCCCCGGCCGCACGCGGAAGCCGGCGACGACACCGAGGACCGGCCCTGGCCGACCGGCGCCCCGTGAACCGACCGAGGGGGCCCGACCGAGGGGGCGAGAGCGAGGGGGGGACCGATCGAGGGGGCCCGATCGAGGGGGCGGCTCCACGTCGGGCGTCGTGACCGGCTTCCCGCGTCGCCGCCAGCGGTCCCCTCGTCGGTCCGACCGGCGGTTCGACCGGAGGTGCTGTCAGCGGTCCGACCGGCGGTTCGACCGCCGGTCCTCCTGGTCGTCCGACCGGCGGCCTACCGCAGGCCCGATCGGCGGTTCGACCGGTGGTCGGATCAGCCGGTCAGCGGTCCGGGCGACGGTCCGATCGGGTCTCGGTGTCAGCGTCGTCGTTCAGGCCGCGGCAGCCCCCGAGGAGCCCCGGCGGGGTGTCCGCGACAGCCGCGGCCTCACTGATCCGGTTCCTGGCCCGGCCCCCCGTCCGGCGCTCCGGGTACGCGCGGCCGAACGGATCGGCGGTGGCACGCTCGCTCTCCGCCTCGCGCTGTGGGGGCGCGCCGCGCCCGGCCCCCGTCGGGTTCTCGTCCTGTCGGTCGCGGTCGTGATCGCTCATGCGGCGCCGGGTACCCGGGCGGTGGCCGCGGCAACGCGCGCCCCGGCGTGTCGGACGGCGCGCCGGGGGCACTGGGAGACGATGGACGGACCCGCACGGGCACGGGGCCGGACCGGAGGGACGGGGCGCCATGGAGCAGCGGCCGGTACCAGGACGGACAGCCGAGGAGACGACGGGGAGCCCGGCGGTGCCCGGGAACCCGCCCCCGCAGCGGGACATGACCGACGCGCGCCGCCGCATCCCACGCACCGACGCGCTGCTGCGCGACCCCCGGCTGTCCGCCGCCGTGGACCGGCTCGGCGTGCACCGGGTGAAGGCCGCCGTACGGCAGGCGCAGGAGCGGGCCCGCGCGGGCGGCATCGCGCCGGAACAGGTCACGCAGACGGCCCTGAACCTCCTGCCCGGCACCGCCAGCGGTCTGCGCCCGGTGATCAACGCCACCGGGGTACTGCTGCACACCAACCTCGGCCGGGCCCCGCTGTCCGCCGCCGCTCGGCAGGCGGTCCAGGAAGCGGCCGGCCCCACGGACGTCGAACTCGACCTGACGGCCGGCGTACGGGCACGCAGGGGACGTTCCGCGCTCGCCGCGCTGCGCGATCGGGTGCCGGCCGCCGGCGCCGCGCACGTCGTGAACAACGGCGCCGCCGCGCTCGTCCTGGCCGCCACCGCTCTCGCGGCCGGCAAGGAGATCGTCGTCAGCCGGGGCGAGATGGTGGAGATCGGCGACGGCTTCCGCCTGCCCGACCTGCTCGTCTCGACCGGCGCCCGGCTCCGCGAGGTGGGTACGACCAACCGGACGACCGCCGCCGACTACGCGGCCGTGATCGGGCCGGACACCGGGTTCGTGCTGAAGGTCCACCCGTCCAACTTCCGGATCACCGGTTTCACCCGGTCCGCCGAGGTCGCTGACCTCACCGGCCTCGGTGCCCCGGTCGTCGTCGACATCGGCTCCGGTCTGCTCGCCCCGCATCCGGCCCTGCCCGGGGAACCCGATGCCGACACCCAGCTGCGCGCCGGTGCCGCGCTCGTCACCGCGAGCGGCGACAAACTGCTCGGCGGACCCCAGTGCGGACTCCTGCTGGGCCAGGAGGAGCTGGTGCGCGCCCTGGCCCGGCACCCGCTGGCCCGCGCCCTGCGCGTCGACAAGCTGACCCTGGCCGCGCTGGAGGCCACGCTCACCGGGCCGCCCACCCCGACCGCCCTCGCCCTCACCGCGGATCCGAACCGGCTCAGGTCCCGCGCCGACCGGCTCGCCGCCGCTCTGGCCGCCGACGGGATCGACGTACGGGCCGTCGAGAGCGCCGCCACGGTCGGCGGCGGGGGAGCGCCCGGGGTCACCCTGCCCAGCGCGGCCCTGTCCCTGCCCGAGCCGTACGCCGCCGCCCTGCGCACCGGCCGCATCCCGGTCGTCGGCCGCCTGGAGACGGGCCGCTGCCTGCTGGACCTGAGGTCGGTGCCGCCGGAGGACGACGACCGGCTGGCGGAAGCCGTGCGCACGGCCCCGGCGGATGACCACGGCGGGTCGCCGGAGGGTGGCGAGCGGTCCGCGCGTGGCATGGCCCCGGCGGATGACCACGGCGGGTCGCCGGAGGGTGGCGAGCGGTCCGCGCGTGGCACGGCCCCGGCGGATGACCACGGCGGGTCGCCGGAGGGTGGCGAGCAGTTGCCAGGGGCAGGGGCAGAGGCGGTGGCGGTGGCGGTGCCGGTGTCGGTGGAGGGTGCGGGTGAGCGGTCCGCGCGGTGCGCGTCGGTGGACCGGGCCCCCGCGGAACGGCGGGCGTGATGCGCGTTCTCGCCACCGCCGGGCATGTCGACCACGGGAAGTCCGCCCTGGTGCGCGCCCTCACCGGCATGGAGCCCGACCGGCACGAGGAGGAGCGCCGCCGGGGCCTCACCCTGGACCTGGGCTTCGTGTGGACGAGCCTCGCCGGGGACCGGCTCGCCTTCGTGGACGTACCCGGGCACGAGCGGTTCGTCGCCACCATGCTGGCCGGCGTCGGGCCCGTCCCGGCCGTCCTGTTCGTGGTCGCCGCCGACCAGGGCTGGCAGCCCCAGTCGCAGGAGCACCTCGCCATCCTCGACGCGCTCGGCGTCCGGCACGCCGTCCTCGCGGTGACCCGCAGCGACCTCGCCGACCCGGAACCGGTACGCGCCGACGCCGTGGAGCGGCTGGCCGCCACCTCCCTCGGCACGGTCGCGTCGGTCGCCGTCAGCGCGGTCACCGGTGCGGGACTGGACGAACTGCGCGCCGCACTGGCCGGGTTGGCAGCCCGACTGCCCGCTCCCGACACCGAGGCCGACACCCGCCTGTGGCTCGACCGGGCCTTCACCGTCCGCGGCCACGGCACCGTGGTGACGGGCACCCTCGGCGCCGGCACGCTGCGCGTCGGCGACCGGCTGGTCACCGCGGACGGCCCGGCGGCGCTGCGGGTGCGCGGCCTGCAGAGCCTGCACGAGGAGCGGACCGCCGTCGGCGCGGTGGCCCGCGTCGCCGTCAACGTGCACGGACACGGACACGGCACCCTGCGCCGCGGGCAGGTGCTGCTGACCCCGGGCCGCTGGCTGTGCACCGAGGTGGCCGACGTACGGATCACCGGGGAGCCCGTGGCCGACCTGCCCCGGTGCGTCACCCTGCACATCGGAACGGCCGCCGTCCCGGTGACGGTCCGCCCGCTCGGCGAGGACACCGCCCGGCTGACCCTGCGCCGCGGGCTGCCGCTGCGGGTCGGCGACCGTGCGGTGCTCCGCGAGCCCGGCGGCGGCCGCACACCCTGCTCAGTCACCGTCCTGGACGTACGGCCGCCCCGGCTGACCCGGCGAGGTGCGGGCCGCACCCGGGCGGCCGAGCTGGACGCCATGAACGGCCGCCCCGACGGCCTCGCCGAACTGCGCCGACGCAAACTCGTCCGCCGCGCCGAGCTGCGGGCGATGGGCATCCCGGCGCCCGGGGACCCCGTCGCGGGGGACTGGCTGGCGGACACGGCGCACTGGAGCGATCTCAAGGACCGGCTCGCCGCCCAGGTCGCCGAACACGCCCGCGCCCACCCGCTCGAGCCCGGCCTGCCCACCGAGGCGGCCCGCCGGCTGCTCGGCCTGCCCGACCGCGCCCTGGTCGACGCGCTCGCAGCGGCACAGCCCCGGCTCCACGCCCGACAGGGGCGCCTGTACCCGGCGGCCGGACCCCGGCCGGCCCTGCCCGCACCCGTCGGCGCGGCCGTGGACGCTCTGCGCCGGGACCTCGCCCGCACCCCGTTCCGGGCCCCCGAGGCCGGGCGGCTCGCCGAACTGGGGCTCGACCGCAAGGCACTGGCCGCCGCGGCAGCCACCGGGGCCCTGCTGCGCATCGCCGACGGGATCGTGCTGCTGCCCGGCGCGGACACGGAGGCCGCCGCCGTCCTGCGCACCCTGCCCCAGCCGTTCACGCTCAGCGAGGCCCGGCACGCGCTGGACACCACCCGCCGGGTGGCCGTACCGCTGCTGGAGTTCTTGGACGCCCAGGGACACACGGAGCGCGTCGACGACCGGCGCCGCCGCTGCCGTACGAAGGAGGAGAACGGAGGCGGACGGGAATCGAACCCGCCTGCCCGAGATCCTCGGGCACCTCGGTTTTGAAGACCGGGAGGGCCACCAGGCACCCACACGCCTCCACCGCTCGCCAGGCTACTGCCCCAGGAGACCGCCGCCATGACATCCACACCGGCCCGACAGACCGCCGTACGGCTCACCCAGTTCGCCCACGGCGGCGGCTGCGCCTGCAAGATCCCGCCCGGCGAGCTGGAGGACGTGGTCGCGGGACTCACCGTGCCGCCGCTCACCGGCGGTGACACCCCGCTGCTCGTCGGCCTCGCCACCGGCGACGACGCGGCCGTGGTCACACACCGGGGGACCGCCGTGGTGTGCACGGCCGACTTCTTCACCCCGGTCGTCGACGACCCCTACGACTGGGGCCGGATCGCCGCCGCCAACGCCCTGTCGGACGTGTACGCGATGGGCGGCAGGCCCGTGCTCGCCGTCAACCTTCTCGCCTGGCCGCGCGACCGGCTCCCGTTCGACCTCGCCCGCGAGGTGCTGCGCGGTGGACTGGACGTCGCCACCGAGGCGGACTGCCACGTCGGTGGCGGGCACAGCGTCGACGACCCCGAGCCCAAGTACGGCATGGCCGTCACCGGCATCGCCGACCCGCAGCGGCTGCTGCGCAACGACGCCGGCCGGCCCGGGCTGCCGCTGTCCCTGACCAAACCGCTGGGCCTCGGTGTCCTGAACAACCGCCACAAGGCCACCGGCGAGTGGTTCGAGCACGCCGTCGCCACCATGGCCGCCCTCAACCGGCAGGCGTCGGAGGCCGCGCTGGCCGCCGGCGCCGAGTGCGCCACCGACGTGACCGGGTTCGGCTTCCTCGGCCATCTGCACAAGCTGGCCCGCGCCTCCGGTGTGACCGCCGTGGTCGACACCGCCGCCGTCCCCTACCTGGAGGGCGCCCGGGAAGCCGTACGCGACGGATACGTCAGCGGTGGCACCCGGCGCAATCTGGAGTGGGTCACGCCGTTCACCGACTTCGGGGACACCGACGCGGACACCCGGCTGCTCCTCGCCGACGCGCAGACCTCCGGCGGGCTGCTCGTCGTCGGGGAGGTGCCCGGAGCGCCGGTGGTGGGGCATCTGGTACCGCGCGGAACGCACTCCGTCGTGCTCAGGTAGACGGGCTCACGGCCCCGCACTCCGCTTCGTCGGCAGGACCGCTCACGGCTCCGTCCCGGTGGTCTCGTCGATGCCCGCCCGGATGCGGTACGCCCGCACCAGCGCCACGCTCGCCGGGCCCCGCGGACGTCGTCCCGGGCGGATGTCGACCGCGAACGCCTTCGTCTCCTGGATGTGCGTGTTCGGGTCCAGGGACAGATGCAGCAGCTCGTTGGCCGCGTCCCCGGTGCTGTAGCCGTTGGGGCCCCAGTGGTACGGCAGCCCCACCTGGTGGAGCCGGCGCCCCTGCACGGTCAGCGGGGCCATCCGGTCGGTGACCAGCACCCGCGCCTCGATCACGCCTCGTGCGCTGACGATCGTCGCCCACCCGGTGTGGGCCAGACCCCGCTCGGCGGCCAGTTCCGGGGACACCTCGCAGAAGAACTCCGGCTGGAGCTCCGCCAGGTACGGCTGCCAGCGGGACATACCGCCCGCCGTGTGGTGCTCGGTGAGCCGGTAGGTGGTGGCGACGTACGGGAACACCTGGGAGCCGGGCTCGTCGCCGCTGGGCTGGTAGCGGTTGTCGGGGTGCGGTCGCAGCAAGTGCCGTACGGGGTTGCGCTGCTGCTCGTAGACGAGGTTCGAAAACGGCGAGTCCTGCGGCTCGTAGTGCGCGGGCAACGGCCCGTCGGTGAGCCCGGACGGCACGTACAGCCATGCCTTGCCGTCGGCCTGCATGATGAACGGGTCCGTGCCGGACAGGGCCTCGGGCCCGGTCGCGCCCTCGGGCGGCTCGTGGTCGGGCGCCTTGTCCTTCTTGAAGTCGGGGACGTCGTGCCCTGTCCACTCGCCCGTCTCCGCGTCCCACCACACCAGCGCCTTGCGCTCGCTCCACGGCCTGCCGTCGGGATCGGCGGAGGCACGGTTGTACAGGATCCGCCGGTTGGCCGGCCAGGCCCACGCCCACTCGGCCGCCACCCAGTCCTGCTCCCGGCCGGGCTTGCGGCGGGCCGCCTGGTTGACACCGTCGGCGTAGACACCGCAGTAGATCCAGCACCCGCAGGCCGTGGAGCCGTCGGGCCTCAGCTCCTCGTAGGAGGAGAGCGGGGCGCCGTCGGCGTTCCGGCCGTTGATCTCGGCGAGGACCGCCTCCGCGTCGGGTTCGGCGGTCCTGCCCTTGGTCGGGTAGTCCCAGGCCAGGTCGAGCACCGGCCGGTCCATCTCGTCCTCGGACCCGGCGAGCTTGTGCCGGATGATCCGTCCCAGGTGGTAGGCGAACCACAGGTCGCTGCGTGCCTCGCCGGGCGGCTCCACCGCCTGGTGGTGCCACTGGAGCATCCGCTGGGTGTTGGTGAAGCTGCCGTCCTTCTCGGTGTGCGCGGCGGCCGGCAGGAAGAACACCTCGGTGCGGATGTCCTCGGTGCGCAGCTCGCCCGTCTCGATCTCGGGGCCGTCCTTCCACCAGGTCGCCGACTCGATGAGCGAGAAGTCGCGGACGACCAGCCAGTCCAGATTGGCCATGCCGAGCCGCATCAGCTTCGAGTTGGCGTTGCCCACCGCCGGGTTCTCGCCGACCAGGAAGTAGCCCTTGCAGACGCCTTCCAGCTGGGCCATCGTCGTCTCGTACGTCGAGTGGGAGCCGGTCAGCCGGGGCAGGTAGTCGAAGCAGAAGTCGTTGTCGGCCGTCGCCGCGTCACCCCAGTACGCCTTGAGCAGGCTCACCAGGTACGCGCGCATGTTGCCCCAGTAGCCCTTGTGCGCCGCCTCGGCCCGGACGAAGGCGTCCAGGTCCTCGTTCTGGTGGGCGTGCGGCATGGGGATGTAGCCGGGCAGCAGGTTGAACAAGGTCGGGATGTCCGTGGAGCCCTGGATGGAGGCGTGCCCGCGCAGGGCCAGGATGCCGCCGCCCGGCCGGCCGATGTTGCCGAGCAGGGTCTGCAGGACGGAGGCCGCCCGGATGTTCTGCACACCCACCGTGTGCTGCGTCCAGCCGACCGCGTAGGCGAAGGCCGTCGTCCGCTCGCGTCCGGAGTTCTCCGTGACCAGCTCGCACACCTGCCGGAACAGATCCCGCGGCACCCCGCAGACCTGCTCCACCAGCTCCGGCGTGTAACGGGCGTAGTGCCGCCTGAGCACCTGGAACACACAGCGCGGGTGCGTCAGGGTCTCGTCCCGTTCCGGCTCGCCCTCGCCGATCACCGCGCCGCCGGAGCCGTGGGCCTCGCCGCGCGCGGCCTCGGTCAGGGAGCCGTCGTCGCCGGTGCGTTGCGCGTACTCCTCGTCGCGCTCACCGGAGGCCGCCTGCATCTCGATGCCCTCGTACTGCCAACTGGTGTTGTCGTACGTGCGGTTGTCGGTGTCGAGGCCGGAGAAGACACCGGCCAGGTCCTCGGTGTCCCGGAAGTCCTCCCGCAGGATCACCGGCGCGTTGGTGTAGGCCACGACGTACTCGCGGAAGTACTTCTCGTGCTGGAGCACGTAGTTGACGATCCCGCCGAGGAAGGCGATGTCGGTCCCCGCGCGCAGCGGCACGTGCACGTCGGCGAGCGCGCTGGTGCGGGTGAAGCGCGGATCGACGTGGATCACCTTGGCGCCGCGGGCCTTGGCCTCCATCACCCACTGGAACCCGACCGGATGGCATTCGGCCATGTTCGAGCCCTCGATGAGGATGCAGTCCGCGTTCTGCAGGTCCTGCTGGAAGGTGGTCGCGCCGCCGCGGCCGAACGAGGTTCCCAGACCGGGAACGGTGGAGGAGTGTCAAACGCGCGCCTGGTTCTCGATCTGGATCGCTCCCAGCGCGGTGAACAACTTCTTGATCAGGTAGTTCTCTTCGTTGTCGAGCGTGGCCCCGCCGAGGCTCGCGATGCCCAGGGTGCGGCGGGTGCGGGTGTCGTCGACCTGCCACTGCCAGCCGGCCCGGCGGGCCTCGATCACCCGGTCGGCGATCATGTCCATGGCCGTGTCCAGGTCCAGCCGCTCCCACTCGGTGCCGTGCGGGCGCCGGTACAGGACCTGGTGCTCGCGGGCGTCCCCGGTGGTCAGCTGGAGGCTGGCCGCGCCCTTGGGACACAGCCGCCCGCGGGAGACGGGGGAGTCCGGGTCGCCCTCGATCTGGGTGACCCGGCCGTCCTCGACGTACACGTTCTGGCCGCAGCCGACCGCGCAGTACGGGCAGACGGACTTCACGACTCGGTCCGCCGTGGCCACCCGGGGCGTCAGCCGCGCGCTGCGCCCGCTCTTGGCGGCGGCACCGCGGCCGAGCGGATCCGTGCCGGTGAGCTGGCGGTACACCGGCCAGGAGTCGATCCATGTGCGCACGCCCACGGCTCCTCCTCCCGCTCTGTTCCTCGATTTTCCCCCACCCCCGCGGCCATGGCATCTCGTGCCGCGGACGGACCGGGAGTACCCCCGCCGGGTGTGGCCAAACAGCCCCGCCGGGGCCGGGTACCCCTCGCCCCTCGGAGGGTGCGGGGAGCGCGACGGCGACTCTTGGCGGACAGAGCAGAAAGAGACAGACGGCTCCCGATTCCCGCCGGCCGCGAACTTTTCCGGTACGTCCCGCATCTCACCTGATGTGCAAGGCGAGCCATGGAGCCCAGACCGAAGGGAAGAACGCTCACCATGACCCATCAGGACCAGACCCACACGACCGGAACCTCCGTTGTCCGGCGGTCCGATCGACGCAGGCGCCTCGCGCGGGCGGCGCTCGCCGTGACCTGCGTGGCCGGACTGGGGATCGCCGGTGCCGGAACGGCACGGGCCGCCGGTGCCGCGTCCGCCACGCCCACCTGTTCCGTGTCGCAGCTCAGCGCCTCGTTCGGCGAGACACTGGCCGGCGGCATGAATCACCAGGGCGTGGTGGTGAAGCTCAAGAACACGAGCGCTCGCACCTGCCTGCTGCGGGGCTACCCGGGCCTCGGCCTGGAGAACGCCGCCCACCGGACGCTCCCCTCGACCACCCACTGGGGTGACACCTGGTACGCGAAGAGCCCCCCCAAGACCACCCTGACGCTCCGCAAGGGCCAGAGCGCGGAGGCGGTCATATCGTGGACGCACGCCAACACCGGGTCCTCCGGCGCCGTCCACGCCGCCTACCTCCAGGTCACGCCGCCCGCGGCGACCAGCCACAAGACGCTCGAGTTCCCGGAGTGGGTCGATCACGGCGATCTCCGGGTCACCGCGCTCGCGTACCGGATCCACGTCACCCCCTGAGCGCGGTGGACGCGTGCGGCCGCCTGCGTGCCGCGCCCCGTGACGGTCGCGGGGCGGGGCGCGTGACCTAGCGGCCTCGCG
This sequence comes from Streptomyces sp. NPDC053076, assembly GCF_044546845.1. Taxonomy (NCBI): domain Bacteria; kingdom Bacillati; phylum Actinomycetota; class Actinomycetes; order Kitasatosporales; family Streptomycetaceae; genus Streptomyces; species Streptomyces sp. NPDC053076. Next base: position 250,616 of record NZ_JBITZL010000003.1, read on the forward strand.
CCGTCAGGCGCTCCCGCTGGGGCGCGACGGTGTAGGCGGGGTCCTCGGCGGAGGCCACCCCGGCGTGGAAGACGCCGAAGCGCAGGGCGGCCGAACCGGTGAGCAGCGCGGCTCCCGCAGCCAGGGCGAGGCGCCGGTCCCGCCCGCAGGACACGGCGAGGGCCGCGCCGCCCGCCGTCAGCAGCTCCGCGGCGCGCAACAGCGCACCCGGGCCGCCCTGCCCGAAGGGCTTGGCGGCCAGGCCCATCCGCCGCTTCATCACCCGGAAGGCACCCAGCTCCAGGGCGGCCCCGAGGACGGCCAGCCGATGGGCGGGCCCCGCCTGAGCGGGCGGAGCCGCGGCCAGGGCCAGGCCCGACGCCGCGGTGGCGGCCGAGCCCGCGAAGACGAACGGCAGCTCACGGTAGCCCTCGTGCCAGGACGGCACCGCCGTGTCCGACAGCAGCACCGCGGTGTACGTCGCCACGGCCGGGCCGAGGACGGCGGAGGCCACCGTGGCGGCCGAGCCCAGCAGCCGGTACCGCCCCGTCACCTCGGTGGCCGCGGCGGTCAGCGTCAGCGGCGCGTACCCCACCAGCAGCCATGAACCGACGCTCATCGGGGAGGTCGGCTTGAACACCCGGAGCATGTTCAGGAACCGGGACGGCCGGCCCAGGTCGTGGACGAGCGCCGCCAGCGACAGCGAGATGGCCCCGGCCGCGCCGAGCTTCGCCGGCACCGCCAGCCCGGGCCGGCCGGTCAGCTGACCCCCGGCCGCCAGCAGCGAGGACGCCCCGGCCAGCCCGCCCAGGTACAGGTATCCGGCGATGTCCAACGGCTTCCACGTCGGCTTGTTGAGCACGGGTGTGCCGTAGTACGACGAGAACTCGGCATCCGGAACCATCGGCTGTTCGCCCCTGCGGCGCCGGCCCCTGCGGTGGCCCCTGTGGGCACCGGTCACCGCCTCCCGGCCCGGCCGCAGGCCCCGCACACCGTCCCGGGTGACGTCCGATCCGCTCGGCGCGGCCTCCTCGCGGAACACCCGGGAGCCGTCGCGGTTCTCTCGCGGACCTGTCCGGAGCCGTCGTGGCCTCCTGTGGAACCGTCCGGAGCGGTCGTGGCCTCCCGTGGAACCGTCCGCTGTCATCGTGGCCTCCGCACGAAGCTTCCCGCCGCCAGGGCCATCAGGGAGGCGGCGGCCACGGCCGCGTGCCGCCACATCCCGGGCAGGTCCCGGGTGGTGACCACCGGGTCGGGGGGCAGTCCGTAGACCTCCGGCGCGTCCAGCAGCAGGAAGAACGCGCCGGCGCCGCCGACCCCGTCGTCCGGGCTCTCGCCGTACAGGCGGGCGTCGGTCGTCCCGGCCGCGTGCAGCTGCGCCACCCGCGCCCGTGCCCGCTCCCGCAGTTCCTCCAGCGGGCCGAACTGGATGGATTCCGTCGGGCACGACTTGGCGCAGGCCGGCTCCAGACCGACGCCCAGGCGGTCGTAGCACAGGGTGCACTTCCACACCCGGCCGTCGTCCTTGCGCTGGTCGATGACGCCGTACGGGCAGGCGGGCACGCAGTAGCCGCAGCCGTTGCAGACGTCCTGCTGGACGACGACCGTGCCGAACTCGGTGCGGAACAGCGCCCCCGTGGGACACACGTCCAGGCAGGCGGCGTGCGTGCAGTGCTTGCACACGTCCGAGGACATCAGCCAGCGCAGTTCGGTACGGCCTTCGGGGGCGAGCGGGGAGATCTGCCCGGCGGGCGTCCCCGCCGCCGCGGGGCCGGGGGAGGAGACGTCGGTGCCGAGCCGCGACGCGGCGGCGAACACGTCCACGTCGTCGTGCGCGACGCCGGCCTCCTGCCCGCCCGACGGCTTGCGCTGCTCCACGAAGGCCACGTGCCGCCAGCTGTCGGCGCCCAGACCGCGCGTGTTGTCGTAGGACATGCCGGTCAGTTCGAGGCCGTCCTCCGGGATCGCGTTCCACTCCTTGCACGCCACCTCGCACGCCTTGCAGCCGATGCACACGGAGGTGTCGGTGAAAAAGCCCACTCTGGGCGGGGCATCCGGGTAGCCCGACGCCCCGGACACGTCCGGCTGCGGGCCGTACAGCGCGTTCCCGCGCTTGTCCTCGGCGTCGCTCATGCCGTCCCTCCTCGCACACGACCGCCCGGCCTTCTCGGGCGCCACGACCGCTCCGTCGACGTCCGGAGGGGACAGGAACGTCGGCCGGACGCCCGTCGGCACCCGGACGAGCGGGCTGTACGGCGCGGGCCCGGCCTGGAGAGGACGTGCGCGGCACGCCTGCCGCCCCGTGCTCGCTCTCCCACTTCTGGTGCCCTATTCCGAGCCTGGCACGGGTGCCCCCGCTCCGCGCGCCCGAAACGGGGTCCGGCATGCGCCCCCGCCGCCCGGACGCGCTCGCGGGCCCCGGGCCGAGCCGGCTGGGACGCCTGCCCGAGCCCTTGGCCAAACCGCTACGGCTACCCGGTTGAAGCCGTCTCACACCGGTCTCGGACAGAAAATTCCATGAGCGCCCGGGGATGGCCGATTGCTTTGTCCAAGTCCGCGAGGGTGGGTTAATCTGCGGCGTATTTTCTCATCATGCAAATCCGTGAACTGCGGAAATGCACACACCAACGGTCGGGGGCAGTCTGCTCCCGGCCGCGGTTCCGGGGTCCTCGCGGCGGGGGCTCCTGGGGAGCGGATCGAGGGTGCGCATGGCCGGCAAGGCGACCGGGACGACCGAGGCGGTCCCGGGTGACCACGAACTGAGAAGACTGCTCGCGGGTCTGACCGCGGTGCGCGACGGAGACTTCGGCACCCGGCTGCCGGACGACTCCACCGGGCTCCTGGGCGACATCGCCACCGTCTTCAACGGCATGGTCGACCAGTTGTCCGTATTCACCTCGGAGGTCACGCGCGTGGCCCGCGAGGTGGGCACGGAGGGCACCCTCGGCGGACAGGCACAGGTGCCGGGCGTATCCGGCACCTGGGCCGACCTGACCGACTCCGTCAACGCGATGGCGGGCAACCTCACCACACAGGTACGCGACATCGCCCAGGTCGCCACCGCCGTGGCCAAGGGCGACCTCTCCCAGAAGATCGACGTGCCCGCGCGGGGCGAGATCCTCCAGCTGAAGGAAACCGTCAACACGATGGTGGACCAGCTGTCCGCGTTCGCCGACGAGGTGACCCGGGTCGCGCGCGAAGTGGGCACCGAAGGCCGCCTGGGGGGTCAGGCGCAGGTGCCCGGCGTCGCCGGTGTCTGGCGGGACCTGACGGACTCGGTCAATTTCATGGCCGGGAACCTGACGGCGCAGGTACGCAATGTGGCCCAGGTGACGACCGCGGTGGCGCAGGGCGATCTGTCGCAGAAGATCACGGTGGACGCGCGGGGCGAGATCCTGGAGCTGAAGAGCACCATCAACACGATGGTGGACCAGCTGTCCGCGTTCGCCGACGAGGTGACCCGGGTGGCGCGCGAGGTCGGTACGGAGGGCCGGCTCGGCGGGCAGGCCGACGTCAAGGGGGTCAAGGGCACCTGGCGGGACCTGACGGACTCGGTCAACTTCATGGGCGGGAACCTCACGGCCCAGGTGCGCAACGTCGCCCAGGTCGCCACCGCCGTGGCGCAGGGGGACCTGTCGCAGAAGATCACGGTGGACGCGCGGGGCGAGATCCTGGAGCTGAAGAACACCATCAACACGATGGTGGACCAGCTGTCCGCGTTCGCCGACGAGGTCACGCGAGTGGCGCGTGAGGTGGGCACCGAGGGCCGGCTCGGCGGACAGGCACAGGTCCGTGGCGTCGCCGGCACCTGGAAGGACCTCACCGACAACGTCAACGTGATGGCCTCCAACCTCACCGGCCAGGTCCGCTCCATCGCCCAGGTCGCCACCGCCGTGGCCAAGGGCGACCTCTCCCAGAAGATCACCGTCGAGGCCAAGGGCGAGGTCGCCGCGCTGGCCGACGTGATCAACACCATGGTCGACACCCTGTCGGCGTTCGCGGACGAGGTGACCCGGGTGGCCCGCGAGGTGGGCACCGAGGGCCGGCTCGGCGGGCAGGCGCACGTGCCCAACGTGGCCGGCACCTGGAAGGACCTCACCGACAACGTCAACTCCATGGCCAACAACCTCACCGGGCAGGTGCGCAACATCGCGCTGGTGACGACGGCCGTGGCCAAGGGCGACCTGTCCAAGAAGATCGACGTCGACGCCCGCGGGGAGATCCTGGAACTGAAGACGACCATCAACACGATGGTCGACCAGCTCTCCGCCTTCGCCGACGAGGTCACCCGTGTCGCCCGCGAGGTCGGCACCGAGGGCCGGCTCGGCGGCCAGGCCGAGGTCGAGGGTGTCTCCGGCACCTGGAAGCGGCTCACCGAGAACGTCAACGAACTCGCCGGCAACCTCACCCGGCAGGTCCGCGCCATCGCCGACGTCGCCAGCGCCGTCGCCGAGGGCGACCTGACCCGGTCCATCACCGTCGACGCCTCCGGCGAGGTCGCCGACCTCAAGGACAACATCAACTCCATGGTGGAGTCCCTGCGCGAGACCACCATGGCCAACCAGGAACAGGACTGGCTCAAGACCAACCTCGCCCGGATCTCCGGGCTGATGCAGGGACACCGCGACCTGCCCGTCGTCGCCGAACTCATCATGGACGAGCTGGCGCCCCAGGTGTCCGCGCAGTACGGCGCCTTCTACCTCGCGGAGGACGGCGCGTCCGGGCCCGAGCTGCGGCTCGTCGGCTCCTACGGCCGGCCCGCGGATGACACCCGGCCCGTTCGCATCGCGTTCGGCCGCTCCCTGGTCGGCCAGGCCGCGCGCAGCCGCCGTACCATCGCCGTCGACCAGCTGCCGCACGGATACGTCACCATCTCCTCCGGGCTCGGACAGATCGAGCCGACCGCGCTGTTGCTGCTGCCCATCGTCTTCGAGGAGCAGGTCCTCGGCGTCATCGAGCTGGCCGCCGTCACGCCGTTCACGCCCATCCAGCGGGACTTCCTCCAGCAGCTGGTGGACACCATCGGCGTCAACGTCAACACGATCGTCGCCAACGCCCGTACCGACGAGCTGCTCCAGGAGTCGCAGCGCCTGACCAGCGAACTGCAGTCCCGCTCGGCCGAGTTGCAGGCGCGCCAGGAGGAACTGCAGAGCTCCAACGCCGAACTCGAGGAGAAGGCGTCGCTGCTGGCCGACCAGAACCGGGACATCGAGGCGAAGAACCTGCAGATCGAGCAGGCCCGGCAGGAACTGGAGGCGCGCGCCCAGCAGTTGTCGCTCGCCTCGAAGTACAAGTCCGAGTTCCTCGCCAACATGAGCCACGAGCTGCGCACCCCGCTCAACAGCCTGCTCATCCTCGCCCAGCTGCTGGCCCAGAACCCCTCCCGCAACCTCACCCCGAAGCAGGTCGAGTACGCGGGCATCATCCACTCGGCCGGCTCCGACCTGCTCCAGCTCATCAACGACATCCTGGACCTGTCCAAGGTCGAGGCCGGCAAGATGGACGTCACGCCCGAACGGGTCTCGCTGCGGCAGCTGATCGAATACGTCGAGGCCACCTTCCGGCCGATGACCTCACAGAAGAGCCTGGACTTCACCGTCGCCACGGCGCCCGGCGCCCCCGCCGACCTGCTCACCGACGACTCCCGGCTCCGGCAGATCCTGCGCAACCTGCTGTCCAACGCGGTGAAGTTCACCGAGCAGGGCGGCGTCGAACTGAGCGTCGAACCCGCCGCCGACGACGACGTGCCCGCCGGTGTCGTGCGGGGCGGTGCGATCGTCGCCTTCCGGGTGAAGGACACCGGAATCGGCATCCCCGAACAGCAACTGGAGACCATCTTCGGCGCGTTCCAGCAGGCGGACGGCACCACGAGCCGCAAGTACGGCGGCACCGGGCTCGGTCTGTCCATCACGCGGGAGATCGCGCACCTGCTCGGCGGCGCCGTCACCGTGGACAGCACTCCCGGCAAGGGCAGCTCCTTCACCCTCTACCTGCCCGTCGCCCGGCCCGACTTCGAAGAACACATGCGCGGTGGCCGCCCCGTCCCGAAGGCCGAGCGGGAACGGACGGACGGCACGCTCGGGCACGACCTGCACCAGGAGCTGCCGCCGGCCACCGAGCGGCGGGAGCGCCCGCGCCGCCTGCTCGTCGTCGAGGAGCGCCCGCGCGGGCTGCTGACCCTGGTCGCCGAGAGCGTGGTCCGGGACCTGGAGCACACCCGGGCCGACGGCGGCACACCCGTCGACATCATCACCGCGGTCGGCGCCCAGGAGGCGGCCGGCGCCCTGGCCGCCGAACCCTGCCACTGCGTCGTCGTGGAACTCGGCATGCCCGACGGGGAGTCGGCCCGCTTCCTGGAGGCCCTGCGCGGCGACTCGGCCCTGACCAGCGTCCCGATACTGGTGCACGGCTCGCAGCGCACCGAGCCGCTCACCGGGGACACCGAGGGCGCTGCGCTGGAGTATCTGTTCAGCCTGGACGAGCTGCGCGAGCGGATCGCGCTGCACCTGTCGGCCGAGGAGCCCGGCGAGGTGCTCACCCTGGTCCGCGGCGAGGAACTCCCGCGTACCGCACCCCACTTGATCGACGAGCACACCCGTGGCCGTACCGTTCTCGTCGTCGACGACGACGCCCGGAACCTGTTCGCGCTCAGCGGCATCCTCGAACTGCACGGCTTCCGCGTCCTGCACGCGGAGAACGGCCGCAAGGGCATCGAGACGCTGGTGAACAACCCGGACGTCGAACTCGTCCTGATGGACGTGATGATGCCGGAGATGGACGGCTACACGGCCACGGCCGAGATCCGCAGGATGCCCCAGTACGCCGACCTGCCGGTCATCGCGGTGACCGCGAAGGCCATGCAGGGCGACCGGGAGAAGAGTCTGGCCTCCGGGGCCAGCGACTATGTGACGAAACCGGTGGACACCCATGACCTCATCGCCTGTGTCCGGCGCTGGCTCCCCGCATGAGCACGGCACGGCGCGCCCGCCCGCCCGCAGGCCGAGGAGTACGGACCCGGTGAACATGCACGAACCGCCCGCCGGGCCCGACGCGCCGGCCGACCCGCCCGCCCGGCTCCCGTCCGCCGAAGCCGTGCGGCCCGACGTGGGCGCTCCGACCCCGGCCGTGCGGCCCGAGGTGCCGGACCCGACCCCGGCCGTGCGGTCCGACGTGTCCGCCCCCACCCCGGTGGGCCGGCTCGCCGCCACGGTGGAACGGCTGCGCCGGGAGGTACGGATGGCGCATGCCGAGGCCGAGGGCCGGGCGCTGATCGAGCTGGCCAAGGGCATCCTGGTCGAACGCCTCGGCTGCGGCCCCGCCCAGGCAGCCCGCCAGCTCGCCGAACTCACCGAGCAGGCGCAGGTGACTCCGCTGGAGTTCGCGGTGGACGTCATCAATCAGGCTGCCCAGGACCGCGTCTCGGAGATCACCGAGGCGTTCCTGTCCGTCGCCGCGGACCAGGCCGGGCCCGTCGCCGACTCCGCCGCCGTGCGGCTGCGCGCCGCCGAGAGCGGCGTGCTGGCCGCGCCCGACGCCCAGGCGATGGCCGACTCGCTGCTGGCCCACGCCCTGCGTCCGCTGGGCGCGGCCGCCGTGGCCATCTGGTCGGCCGGCCCGGACGGCTCGCTGACCCTCGCGGGCAGCGCGGGTTTCCCTCCCGGGGAGGCGGCCCGCTGGCGCTATGTGCCGCCGGACGTGGCCACGGTGGCCCGGCGCGGACTGACCGAGCCCGACGGCGAATGGCTGCCCAAGCTCGCCGAGTCCGGGCTGCCCACGATCGGCCGGCGCGAGTACGCCGACGGGGCGCGGATCGCCGTACCGTCCGGGACGGGCGGCCGGATCCACGGCGTCCTGGAGATCGCCTGGCCCAAGCCGGAGGGCCCGCTGCCCCGCCCGGTCGTCCGGCAGGTGGAGGCCCTGGCCGAGCTGTGCGCGCACACCCTGGAGACCTTCGGACCGCCGCCCGGCGCCGGACCGGAGCAGGGGCTGCTGCCCGACGTGGTCGAGCTGATGGACCTGGCCGACGGGCTGCACGACCCGGCCCTGGTGCTCGTGCCGCACCTGGACGGCGCCGGTCAGCTGGTCGACTTCCGCATCCAGCACGTCAACAGCCGCTTCCTCGACCCCGCGGGCCGGCCGCGGGCCGTCGTGGGCGGCGCCCTGCTGCTGGAGGCATACCCGATGGCCGCCGGTGCCAGCGAGCTGTTCCAGCGCGTGGAGCGGGTGCACGCCACCGGTGAACCGTTCCGCGCCCGCCGGATGCGGCTGACCGCCCTGGTCGACCAGGTGCCGCTGTCCGCCGTCGCGGACATCAGCATCAGCCGGCACGGCGCCGCGGTGCTGCTGATCTGGCGCATCGAGGACGAGACGGCCCGCCTGGCCAGCCTGCTCCAGCACGCCCAGCGGCTCGGCCGGATCGGCGGGTTCGAGGAGAACCTGCTCACCGGCGAGATCACCTGGAACGGCCAGTTGTTCAGCCTCTACGGCCGCCCGATGAGCAGCCCCGCGGTCGCCCTGCACGACCTGCCGGCCCACGCCCATCCCGACGACGCCGTCACCCTCGGCCGCTTCCTGCGCACTCTGATGCACCACCGCAGGCCCGCCTCCGCCGCGTTCCGGCTGCTGCGCCCGGACGGTGTGACCCGGCACATGCGGGTGGTCGCCGAACCCGTGCTCGACACCGACGGGCAGCTCTTCGGCGTCCGCGGCGCCTACCAGGACATCTCGTCGCAGCACTGGACCGAGGTCGCCCTCGCCGCCACCCGCGACCAGCTCGCCCACACCGAGCAGCAGGCCGTGGAACGCAACCGGCTGGCCCTTCAGCTCCAGCACGCCATCATGCCCCCGGCCCAGGCGCCGCTGCGGGTGCCCGGCCTCCAGATCGCGGTGCGCTACCGGCCCGCCGAGACCGAAAACCTCGTCGGCGGCGACTGGTACGACTCGGTCGTGCTGCCCTCCGGACTGGTCCTGCTGTGCGTCGGCGACGTCGCCGGGCACGGCATCGAGGCGGCTACCAGCATGGTCGTCCTGCGCAACGCGCTGCGCGGTCTCGCGGTGACCGGGGCCGGTCCGGCGCAGCTGCTGTCCTGGCTGAACATCGTCGCCCACCATCTGACGGGCGCGGTCACCGCGACCGCCGTCTGCGGCCTGTACGACGGCGAGCGGCGGATCCTTCGCTGGGCGCGGGCCGGCCATCTGCCGCCGGTGCTGGTGCGGGAGGCCGACGCCACCGCGCTGCCCCCGGTCAAGGGGCTGCTGCTGGGCGCCGTGCCGGAAGCGCGCTACGAGGAGACGGAAGTCCAGCTGGCCGCGGGGGACACCCTGCTGATGTACACCGACGGCCTCATCGAGCGCCGGGACCGCTCGGTGGAGGAGTCGCTGTCCCACCTCCTGGACACCGCGCGGGCGGCGCCCAGCACCCTGGACCAGCAACTGGACCGGCTGCTGACGTACAGCAGGTCGGACACCGACGACGACACCTGCATCGTCGGCATCAGGGTCGCCTGACCGGTCACGCCCGGACGCTCAGCCCGCTGCCGCCGGGGCGAGCGGCACGGTCGCGGTGACCCGTTTGCCCTGGGACAGCCAGGTGACGTCCAGGCCGTGGGAGAGCATCGTCACGAGATGCAGGCCGTGTCCCCCGATCCGCCGGGGGTCGGGCGGGCGCCGGCGCGGCGGCTCCGGGGAGGTGTCGGTGACGGTGATGCGCAGCGCGTTCGCGCCGGGCAGCAGTTCCAGGGCCAGCGCGCAGGGGCCGGGCGCGTGCTTGGCCGCGTTGGTGACGAGTTCGCTGACGACGAGCTGGGCGTCCTGCACCGGGCGCCGCCCTGGTGCGGGCCGGGCCCGGGCGAGCAGGGCGGCGACGGCGTCTCTCGCCTCCGCGATGCCGGATACGCCGGTGTGCCAGGTGCGGCTGTAGCGCAGGAGCGCCGGGCGGTCCTGCGTCGTCGCGTGGGTCCTGAGCGGGATGTCCATACCTCGTTGCCCTTTTCCTCCGGGGTCAGGGTCCCTTCCTGTGCACAGGGGGTCGTGCCGTCCCTGCTCGGCTACCCGCTGGACCGTCGGTCAAGGGGCGGTACGGGAGGAATCCTCCGGATGTCCGCGAACGCCTGCTGAGGGGTGGCGCGAACCACGCGGTGACAGCCGGGGGCGGCGGCACCGGGACACCCCGACACCTACCGGCACCGGACGCGCACCGGCACCGGACGCGCGCCGGCACCGGACAGGCGCCGGCATCGGACAGGCATGGGCATCGGACAGGCGCCGGCATCGGACAGGCATGGGCATCGGACAGGCGCCGGCATCGGACAGGCACCGGCGCCCGGACATACGTCGGCACCCCGACGTGCATCGGCATCCGGACTGGCACCGGCACCCGCACACAGCGGAACGGGTCCGGAAATCCGCTGCCGCTGGATTTCCGGACCCGTTCCCTGCCGAGTCGGCGTATACCTCAGTGCTTGAAGACGTCCTTCGCCTTCTCCTTGGCCTGGCGGGCGTCTCCACGAGCGCCCTCCATACGGCCCTCGGCTTCCATCCGCTCGTTTCCGACGGCGCGGCCCACGGCTTCCTTGGCCTTGCCCTTGGCCTGCTCCACCTTGCCCTTGGCCTTCTTGCTGCCAGCCATCGCGTGTCACATCCCAACATCGACGCGGTCTCTGGTCGTCATTCGAATTGCCGCTCTCCGGCCGCCCAAACCCGAAAGCCGCACCCGGCATCCGGGGAGAGGTGTACCCAGGTCGACTCCGCGGGCCCCGGCTGTGCAGCCGGGGCCCGCGGCCGGGTGCCCGCACGGCATTACCCAGTCTTGGTTGAACAGTCCAGACTGATAAACCTACTGTCATCAAACGTGGACGACACTGCACTCGCGGGTGCGCTGCGGCTGGCCATGGGCCGGATCGTGCGCCGACTGCGCCAGGCACACGCCGTCGGGGACCTGTCCCTGTCCGGTGTCTCGGTGCTCGCCCGGCTGGCCCGCACCGGCCCGGACTCACCCGGCTCGCTCGCCGAGCTGGAGCGGGTGCGGCCCCAGGCGATGGCCAGTACGCTCGCCGGACTCACACACCGCGGGCTGGTGAGCCGCTGCCCGGACGCGACCGACGGGCGCCGGGTCGTCGTGTCCCTCACCGAGGAGGGCCGGGCCGTGCTGGAACAGCGCCGATCCGAGTCCGTCAGCCGTCTCGCCCGGGCACTGGAGGAGTTCACCCCGCGGGAACGGCAGGCCCTGCACGACGTCCTGCCCCTGCTCGACCGATTGGCGGAACACCTGTGACCGGCCAGGCACCCGCACCCCGTACGCCGGCCGCCGGACAACTCCGGGCCCGGCTGCTCGCCCGCTCGGCCCGCCTGCGCGACACGCCCCCGGGCCCCGGTTACCGATGGGTCGCCCTGTCCAACACCACGCTCGGCGTGCTGATCGCCACGATGGACGCCTCCATCGTGATCATCTCGCTGCCCGCGATCTTCCGCGGGATCGGCCTCGACCCGCTCGCGCCCGGCAACATCGGCTATCTGCTGTGGATGATCCTCGGCTATCTGCTGGTCTCGGCCGTGCTGGTCGTCGTCCTCGGCCGGCTCGGCGACATGTTCGGCCGGGTCCGGATCTACAACCTGGGCTTCCTCGTCTTCGCGGTCGCCTCCGTCGCGCTGTCCCTGGATCCGTTCCGGGCCGGGGCGGGCGCGCTCTGGCTGATCCTGTGGCGCGTCGTGCAGGCATTCGGCGGCTCCATGCTCACCGCGAACTCGGCGGCCATCCTCACCGACGCCTTCCCGGCCCGCCGGCGCGGAATGGCCCTCGGCATCAACCAGATCACCGCACTCGCCGGGCAGTTCCTCGGTCTGCTCGCCGGTGGTCTGCTCGCGGCCGTCGACTGGCGGGCGGTGTTCTGGGTGAGCGTCCCCGTCAGCGTCACCGGCACCATCTGGTCGTACCTGAGCCTGCGGGAGACCTCGGCCGGTGCACGCGGCCGGATCGACTGGCCCGGCAACCTCACCTTCGCCTCCGGCGCCGGCATCCTGCTGGCGGGCATCACCTACGGCATCCAGCCCTACGGCGGTCACCCCACCGGATGGACCAACCCCTGGGTGCTCGCCGGGCTGTTCGGCGGTGCCTTCCTGCTGCTGACGTTCTGCGTCGTCGAGAGCCGGGTCGCCGAGCCCATGTTCCACCTGTCCCTGTTCAAGATCCGGGCGTTCGCCGCGGGCAACCTGGCCGCCCTGCTCACCGCCATCGCCCGCGGCGGGCTGCAGTTCATGCTCATCATCTGGCTGCAGGGCATCTGGCTGCCCCTGCACGGCTACGACTTCGAGGACACCCCGCTGTGGGCCGGCATCTTCATGCTGCCGCTCACTCTGGGCTTCCTGATCGCCGGTCCCGTCTCGGGCTATCTGTCCGACCGGTTCGGCGCCCGCCTCTTCTCCACCGCCGGACTGCTCCTCGTCGCCGCGTCCTTCGTCGGACTGCTCGCGCTACCGGTGGACTTCGACTACACCGCCTTCGCCGCACTGCTGCTGCTCAGCGGGCTGGGCCAGGGCATGTTCTCCGCGCCCAACACCTCGTCCATCATGGGCAGCGTGCCCGCCCGGTACCGGGGCGTCGCCTCCGGGATGCGCTCCACCTTCCAGAACTCCGGCACGGCCCTGTCCATCGGTGTCTTCTTCTCCCTGATGGTCTCCGGGCTGGCCTCCTCCCTGCCGTCGACGCTCGGCAGCGGCCTCCAGGCGCACGGTGTGTCCGCCTCGACCGCCCACCAGGTGGCCTCGCTGCCGCCCGTCAGTACCCTGTTCGCGACCTTCCTGGGCGACAACCCCATCGGCCATCTGCTCGGCGGTGGCGCCCTGGACCACCTGAGCGAGGCCCAGCGCGCCACCCTGACCGGACACAGCTTCTTCCCGCAACTGGTCTCCGGCCCCTTCCACCACGGCCTGAGCATCGTCTTCGGTGTGGCCGCCGGGATGGCCCTGGTGTCCGCGCTCGCCTCCGCCCTGCGGGGCGGCCACGAGCGCGCCGTCGACGGCCCACCGCGCGGACCGGCCCCGTCGGCCGAGGGCCGGCCGACGCGGGCCTCGCGCTAGCCGGCGTACGCCCGCAGCGGATAGTGGTCCGAGAGGTCGGTGTACGTGTACGACGTCCCCCAACTGCTCACGGTCCAGGGGGCCGGCCGCTCCTCGACGACCTCGTTGTGCCAGCGCGCCGGACGCGCGTGACCCGCGCGGGCGAGGACGTAGTCCAGGTCCGCGCGCGGGTCGTCCGGACAGCGGTCGTGGGCGATGGAGTTCTCCTGCATGTCGAACGAGTACGGGTGCCCGGTGCGCGCGTCGGCGCCGGCCAGATCCGCGTCGGCGAGCATGGAGGCGTACTCACCGCCGCGCGAGTCCGGAACAGGGTGGGGGGACCGGCGGTTCAGCGCTCGCGGCGCCGCCGTACCAGGTGCCGGGCGACGAACCCCGCGACGACGAGGGCGGCTGCGACGAGGACGTACAGCTGGTAGCGCCTGATCTCGTCGTAGACGGCGGTGATGTTGCTGCCCGCCAGGTAGGCCAGGGTCGTCCACAGGCCGACCCACAGGGCCGCGCCGAGGGCGTTGAAGGCGAGGAAGCGGCGCCAGCGCATGCCGGTCGTGCCCGCGATGATGCCGTTGGCCTGCCGCAGGCCCTCCACGAACCGGGCCACTGTGACGATCTTGCCGCCGTGCCGGTCGAAGAACGCCTCGGCGGCCGCCAACCGCTTGGGCGTCAGGAAGACGTAGGGTCCCCAACGGTTGACGAACGCCCGTCCGCCGGCCCGGCCGATGAGATAGCCGATGTTGTCCCCGGCGACGGCCGCGGCGAAGGCGATGACCGCCACGGCCGCGATGTCCAGCCGTCCCGTGCCCGCGTAGACACCCGCCGCGAGGAGGATGGTCTCGCCGGGCGCGGGGATTCCGAAGTCCTCCACGAGGACGACGGCCCCGACGGCCCAGTAGCCGTAGTGGCCGAGCAGCGGCTCCAGGTGGGCCAGCGGTCCCGGGAGGGGAGGCGACATGCCTCCACCGTACGTCGGGGGCGCCGGGTCACCCGGGCCTGCGTCAGGCCGGGGGACCGGGGCCTCGTCCTGCGCGGCGACGTTCACCGCCCCCGTGCCGATCCTGGCCGCCCGGGACACCGAGCGGCTCGTCCAGCGGATGACCGGCCGCTCGGACCGGCGTGCGGCGCCTCGGACCGAGGCCCTATGAGGGGGAGCCTGCGATGCCCTCGTCGTCGGCGGGGTCGGGCTGGCACGCGTGGCACAGCTCGTGTTCCCCGTCGCGGGTGACGACGGTGCCCCAGCCGAGGCACTGCTCGCAGTCGCGGGCGAGGCCCAGGTCAGGGTGGGGAGGCAGCAGGTGGCTGCGGTGGGCTGCGTAAGCCATACGGGGAGCGGCTCCTTGATATCGCGGGGACGTCGCGAGGGAAGGGATGACAACGCTGTCCGAATGGCTTCCATTATGTCCTACTTTTCACTTATGTCTGTGACCTGGGTCACATTGGGCGGAGCGGTCACGGTTTCCTCAGTCGAGGTTTCCCAGCCGGGCGTCCCGCCACAGGTCCACGCCGCCGTCGGTCGCGTACGTGTCGATCTCGGCCAGTTCCTCGCCGGTGAAGTCGAGGTTCTCCAGCGCGGCGACGTTCTGCTCCAGCTGCTCGACCCGGGAGGCGCCGATGACGAGGGACGTCACCCGCTCGTCCCGCAGCGCCCAGGCCAGCGCCAGCTGGGCCAGGCTCTGCCCGCGCCGGGCCGCGATGTCGTTCAGGGCGCGCAGCCGGCCGCGCATCTCGTCCGTCAGCCAGGAAGCGTCCAGTGAGGTCCCGCGTGCGGCCCGGGAGTCCTGCGGGACGCCCTCCAGGTAGCGGCCCGTGAGCAGTCCCTGGGCGAGCGCGGTGAATCCGATGACCCCGAAGCCCTCGTCCCGGGCCGCGTCCAGCAGGCCGTCGGTCTCGATCCAGCGGTTGAGCATGCTGTACGACGGCTGGTGGATCAGCAGCGGGGTGCCGAGGTCGCGCAGGATCGCGGCGGCCTGCCGGGTGCGCTCGGCGTCGTAGGAGGAGATGCCCACGTACAGGGCCTTGCCCTGGCGGACGGCGGTGTCGAGCGCGCCCATGGTCTCCTCCAGCGGCGTGCTCGCGTCCAGCCGGTGGGAGTAGAAGATGTCCACGTGGTCCAGGCCCATCCGGCTGAGCGACTGGTCCAGCGAGGCCAGCAGGTACTTGCGGGAGCCGCCGCCCTGCCCGTAGGGGCCGGGCCACATGTCCCAGCCCGCCTTGGTGGAGACGACCAGCTCGTCCCGGTACGGCGCCAGGTCCCGCCGCATGAGCCGGCCGAAGTTGCTCTCGGCTGCGCCGTACGGCGGGCCGTAGTTGTTGGCCAGGTCGTGATGGGTGATTCCGAGGTCGAAGGCGCGCAGCGCGATCTCGCGCTGTGTCTCGAACGGGCGGTCGTCGCCGAAGTTGTGCCAGTAGCCCAGGGACAGGACCGGCAGATCCAGTCCGGAACGGCCGGTGCGCCGGTAGCGCATGCTGCCGTCGTAGCGAGCGGGGTCCGCGACGTACGTCATCGGGTCTTCTCCGGGTGGTGCCGTAGGGGTGCCCCTGCGTGTGCGCACGGGCCCGTCCACCCTGCTCCCCGGCGCTTCGCAAGTCCAACCGCCGTCCCGGATGGGATTGAGTGGTTCCGTTTCTGAATCGAGCAGTGGGGCAGGCGGTGATCAACGGAGCGAGAGGAAGGAGGCGCTCGTGAGCGGTGCGACGCCCGGTGGGGACGTGACGTCCGGTCAGGAACCGAACGCCCGGAGCAGGTCGCGGGTGCCCAAGGCGGTGGCGCGGCTGCCGCACCAGGTCCGGGAGGAGCTGACCCGCAGGCTCCGCCGCAACCGTGGGGCCTTCCGCACGGACGACGTCCAGGTCGTCGAGCCTCCGCTGCTCCGGCGCGCCGTCGGCGCCTCCGCGCTCGGCAACTGCATGGAGTGGTTCGACTTCGGTGTCTACAGCTACCTCGCCGCGACCATCGGCAAGGTGTTCTTCCCGGGCGCCTCTCCGGCCGCCCAGGTCATCTCCTCGTTCGCGACGTTCGCCGCCGCCTTCGTCGTCCGCCCCCTCGGCGGGCTGGTCTTCGGGCCGCTCGGCGACCGGATCGGACGGCAGAAGGTGCTCGCCACCACCATGATCATGATGGCGCTGGGCACCTTCGCCATCGGAGTCATCCCCGGGTACGCCACCATCGGCATCGCCGCGCCCGTGCTGCTCCTGCTGGCCCGTATGGTCCAGGGTTTCTCCACCGGCGGCGAGTACGGCGGGGCGACCACCTTCGTCGCCGAGTACTCCCCGGACCGCCGGCGCGGCTTCCTCTCCAGCTGGCTCGACTTCGGCACCTTCGTCGGCTACGCCCTCGGCTCCGCGCTGGTCACCGCGCTCAACCTGGCCCTGACGGACGACCAGATGCTCTCCTGGGGCTGGCGCGTGCCGTTCCTGATCGCCGGCCCGCTCGGCGTGATCGGCCTGTACATGCGGATGAAACTGGAGGAGTCCCCGGCCTTCCAGCAGCAGCTGGACGACCACGAGAAGGCCCTGGCGCAGGAGTCCGCGGGCAGCGAGTTCAAGGACATCGTCCGCAACCACTGGCCCGCCCTGCTCGTCTGCATGGGCCTGGTGCTGCTCTACAACGTCACCAACTACATGGTCACCGGCTATCTGCCGACCTATCAGACCGAGACCCTGCACCGTTCCAGCGGCTCCGCGGACCTGCTGGTGCTCGTCGGCATGCTGTGGATCGTCGTCCTGATCACCTTCCTCGGCCGGCTGAGCGACCGCGTGGGCCGACGGCCGCTCTACGCCGTCGCCGCCGTGGCGATGATCGTGCTCGCCGTCCCCGCCTTCCTGCTGATCAAGGTGCACGGCACCTGGCCGCCGATCCTCGGGGTGCTGCTCCTGTCCACCCTGCTGGCCTGCTTCGCCGCACCCAGTGCGGCCACGCTGCCCGCCCTCTTCCCGACCGCCGTCCGCTACGCGGCCATGGGTATCGGCTTCAACATCGCCGTGGCCGCGTTCGGCGGCACCACCCCGCTGGTCACCGCCGCGCTGGTCGACCTCACCGGTGACGACCTCATGCCCGCCTACTACCTGATGCTGGCCGGCGTCATCGGACTGATCACCGTCAAGTTCCTGCCGGAGAGCGCCCAGGTGCCGCTGAAGGGCTCCCAGCCGATGGTGGGTTCCCGGGAGGAGCGGGGCCAGCTCATCTCCACGTCGGAGGAGCTGTACGCCTTCACGAAGGAGCGGGAGGAGGCCCGGCGCGGCTGAGCCGCGGGGACTTCCGGGGTCCGAGTGGGGGGCCCGAGGGGGAGTTGTCCGATCCTACGAACTTCTCGCCTGCCGGGTTACCGGCGCCCACCGTGTTTGATAGGAAACTTTCCTACCAGTACCGGTACGGACCAACTCGCCACCCCCCACTCCCACTTGGAGCCCCTGTGGTGCACGCAGACCGCGCAACAGCGACCCCCGCCCACCTCTCACGCCGGGCCGTCGTGGCCGCGCTGGGCGCCGCCGCCTCCGGCGTCCTGCTCGGCGTCGCCCCCGCGACCGCGGCCCGGGCCGCCGCGCCGGGCCTGGACGACCCGGCGAAGAAGGAGATCGCCATGAAGCTGGTGTCGAGCGCGGAGAACTCCTCGCTCGACTGGAAGGCCCAGTACAAGTACATCGAGGACATCGGCGACGGCCGTGGCTACACCGCCGGCATCATCGGCTTCTGCTCCGGCACCGGCGACATGCTCGACCTCGTCCAGCTCTACACCGACCGCAAGCCCGGCAACGTCCTCGCCAAGTACCTGCCCGCCCTGCGCAGGGTCGACGGCACCGACTCGCACTCCGGCCTGGACCCGAACTTCCCCAAGGACTGGCGCACGGCCGCCCAGGACACCGCCTTCCAGCAGGCCCAGAACGACGAGCGCGACCGCGTGTACTTCAACCCCGCGGTCGCCCAGGGCAGGGCCGACGGGCTGCGCGCCCTCGGCCAGTTCACCTACTACGACGCCATCGTCATGCACGGCGACGGCGACGACCCGACCAGCTTCCGCAACATACGCAAGCGCGCCCTGCGCAGCGCCAAGCCGCCGGCCCAGGGCGGCAACGAGACGACGTACCTCAACGCCTTCCTGGACGCCCGGGTGTGGGCCATGAAGCAGGAGGAGGCGCACAGCGACACCAGCAGGGTCGACACCGAGCAGCGGGTCTTCCTGCGCAAGGGCAACCTCGACCTGAACACCCCGCTCGACTGGCAGGTGTACGGGGACAGTTATCACATCGGCTGACGCGGCGGACTCACGAGGCGTGCGGCAGGCCGGAGGGCGCGGCGACCGGGCCCCCGGAGCCCGTCCCCCCGGCCTGCCGTGCGGTCAGGCGCCGCTCGCGCGCCGGACGGCGAGGACGAGGCCGGGGGGCTCTGACGGTGGGTTCGGACACGGCGACGGACCTGCCTGTCATGAGGCGGTACGCAGGGACACGGTGCCGCGGCGATCAGCGGATGAGCGGATCACAGGGCAGCCGGGCCGGCTGCACCCGGCCGGGCGGGGCGCACTCGCATGACACGCCCCTGACGAGGAAAGATGAGGTGAGCGAACGACCCCACCGATGCGGAGGAACGGACTCATGCCGCACGAGCGAGCAGGCCGGCCGGCCGGTCCCGAGGACCTTGTCGACGTGGCCCGGCTGGTCACGGCGTACTACACGCTGCACCCCGACCCGGCCGACCCGGGGCAGCGGGTGGCGTTCGGCACCTCGGGGCACCGCGGTTCGTCCCTGGCCGGCGCCTTCAACGAGGACCACATCGCCGCCACCAGCCAGGCCATCTGCGAATACCGCGCCGCCCAGGGCACGGACGGCCCGCTCTTCCTCGGCGCCGACACCCACGCCCTGTCGGAACCGGCGAAGGCCACCGCGCTGGAGGTCTTCGCCGCCAACGAGGTGACCGTGCTCGTCGACAGCGCGGACGGCTACACGCCCACCCCGGCCGTCTCGCACGCGATCCTGACGTACAACCGGGGCCGTACCTCCGGCCTCGCCGACGGCGTGGTCGTCACCCCGTCGCACAACCCGCCCGCCGACGGCGGCTTCAAGTACAACCCGCCGAGCGGCGGCCCGGCGGCCTCCGACGCGACCTCCTGGATCCAGGACCGCGCCAACCAGATCGTCACCGGCGGCCTGAAGGACGTACGCCGGCTGCCCTACGCCCGCGCGCTCGCCGCGGACACCACCCAGTGGTACGACTTCCTGGGCACGTACGTCGCCGACCTGCCGGGGGTGCTGGACCTGGACGCCGTCCGCGGGGCCGGCGTGCGCATCGGCGCCGACCCGCTCGGCGGGGCCTCCGTCGCCTACTGGGGCCGGATCGCCGAGCAGCACGGCATCGACCTGACCGTGGTCAACCCGCACACCGACCCCACCTGGCGGTTCATGACGCTGGACTGGGACGGCCAGATCCGCATGGACTGCTCCTCGCCGTACGCGATGGCCTCCCTCATCGAGCAGCGCGACCGCTTCCGCATCGCCACCGGCAACGACGCCGACGCCGACCGGCACGGCATCGTCACCCCGGACGCCGGCCTGATGAACCCCAACCACTACCTCGCCGTCGCCATCTCCTACCTCTACCGGCACCGCGACCAGTGGCCGGACACCGCGGGCATCGGCAAGACCCTCGTCTCCTCCACCATGATCGACCGGGTCGCCGCCGATCTCGGCCGGCGGCTGGTCGAGGTACCGGTCGGGTTCAAGTGGTTCGTGGACGGACTGGCCGGCGGCGACCTCGGATTCGGCGGCGAGGAGTCGGCCGGCGCGTCCTTCCTGCGCCGCGACGGCTCGGTGTGGACCACCGACAAGGACGGCATCCTCCTGGCCCTCCTCGCCGCCGAGATCACGGCCGTCACCGACAAGACCCCCTCGGAGCACTACGCCGACCTCACCGCCCGCTTCGGCGCCCCCGCCTACGCCCGCATCGACGCTCCCGCCACCCGCGAACAGAAGGCCCTGCTCGGCAAGTTGTCGCCGGCCCAGGTCACCGCGGACACGCTGGCCGGGGAGGCGGTCACGGCCGTCCTCACCGAGGCCCCCGGCAACGGTGCCGCGATCGGCGGCATCAAGGTCACCACCGAGAACGCCTGGTTCGCCGCCCGGCCGTCGGGGACCGAGGACGTCTACAAGGTGTACGCCGAGTCCTTCCTCGGCGCCGACCACCTCGCCCGGGTACAGGAGGAGGCCCAGGCGGTGGTGCTGGCAGCGCTCGGCTCCTGACCGGACCGTGGGGCGGTCCCCGTCCCGGGGGCCGCCCGCGGGCTCAGCCGCTTCCGTGCCCCCGCTCCAGCCGGGCCAGCACCGCCTCCGCCATGGCCGCTTCCCCCTTGGCGTTGGGGTGTGCCGGGGCCGCGGGCGAGGCCGGCTGGAGCGGCTCGACCCAGCGGTCCGCGGGCGCCTTGCACATGTCGTGGCCGACCGTGGGGCCGTAGGTGTCCACGTACTCGGCCCGGTTCACAGCGGCCACCAGCCGCAGCATCAGGTTCAGCCGCTTCTCGGTGTCCCGCAGGTAGGGAAAGTCCTTCCGGGCGAACGGCACCTGCGGGAAGCAGCCGCTGCCGTCGTCGGGCAGCAGGTCCGGATAGCCGACGACGAGCACCCGGGCGTGCGGGGCCCGGGCACGCACCTCCCGCAGCACCCGGTCGACCTTCGGCGCGGTCCGCGCGATGTCCAGGGTCAGCCGGTCATAGCCGGACGCCTGGTAGGAGCGCTCGCAGGGGTTGCCCGCCGGGTCCTGGGCGGCGAGGCGGGCGCAGGTGCCGATGATGGTGCCGAAACCGACGTCGTTGCCGCCGATCTGCAGGCTCACCAGGTCCGTGTGCCGGTCCAGGGCGTCCAGCTGGGGCGGATTGCCGCCCTGTGCCCGCCACATCTCGGCGGTCGTGGCCCCGCCGCAGCTCACGTCCGTGAACGCGGCCGTCCTGTGCCGGTCGGCCACGAGCGAGGGGTAGTTGTGGTCCGAGCGGGCACATTCGGCGTTCACCTGCGTAGGTATGCCGGGGCCCGAGGTGTAGGAGTCGCCGAGCGCGACGTAGGCGACGTCGCGGCCGGGTCCGGCCGGGTGCGCCGCGGCCGGTGTCGTGCCGGCCGCGACCAGGGCGCATCCGCTCAGCGCGGCCCCCAGCACGGCGGCCCGCCGCCGTCCTCTCACCCGGTCCGCCGGACGCGTCTGGTGCGTCATGAATCCTCCCCCTGACCCGCTGCATCGCGCGGTGGCGGCCATGGGACGGCGGCCGTCGCGCGTTCGACTGGGCCTGTATACCGTCCGGTAGGTCTCGCCGACCAGAAGCGGGAAGCAACGAGTTCAGGGGGAGGGTGCTGTCAACTGCTCGGGGAGAGCGGGGGGTTCAGACCACGGGCACCTGCTCCGCCGAGGCGGACGTCAGGAGCAGGGAGTCGTCCTCCGGCCGGGCGCCGGACAGGCGGTGGCGCGCGGCGATCAGAGCCATGTCGACATCCCGGGTGCCGGTGGCCACGCACAGGGTATAGGAGATGTCCGCGAGCCGCTGCCGGGCCTGAGGAGTGCTCTCCTCGGCCCCCAGCAGGGTGAGGGCCTCGTACTGAGCGATGAGGTCCTTCAGTACCGCGGGGTGTGCCATGAGCATGCGTTCCGCCTCCCTGGTGCGTCGCGCCGATGTACGAAATCGCTGCGCGAATACCCGCATCGACGCCGCGCATGCCCCGCTCGGTCGATCACGCGGGCGTCCCACCCCCATGCGCCGCCCGGTCCGCCCGGTCCGCCAGGTCCGCCCCGTCCGTCCGGCCCCGGCCGACCGGGCGGACCGGTGCCGGGGAGCCGGGCCGACGACGGCGCGCCGCTCTGTGTCACCCGGTCGGGTGCTCTCCGCGCGGTATCCGTCCGAGCGGGCGTGTCGTCGTGATCTTTCCGTGATCATGCCCCTGTGAGTCTGCAACGTCGAGGTGCCCTGAGCCAACGCGTCGTTCCGACCGTGCTCGGCACCCTCAGTGTCCTGTCCCTGTTGTCCGCCCTGCCCGCCTCCGCCCAGCCCGCCCACCGGGACGACCGGCCCGCCGCGCCGCCGCCCCGGCAGATCACCGCGGCGGAGGCGCGCACGGACGACTACCTGCGTGCGCTGCGCGACCGGCCCGCGGCCCTGCGCGACTTCTTCCGGCAGCTCCCCAAGGGCGGGGACCTGCACAACCACCTCTCCGGCGCGGTGTCCACGGAGTACCTGATCGAGCTGGCCGCCGAGGACGGCCTGTGCGTCGACACCGCGACGCTGACCGCCGTCGCCCCGCCCTGCGGCGCCGGCACCCGCCCCGCCGCCGACGCGCGCACCGACCGCGTCTTCCGCGCCGCGCTGATCCGCGCCTGGTCCATGGAGGACTTCCCGCCCGGCCAGAACGGACACGACCACTTCTTCGACACCTTCGGCAAGTTCGGCGAGGTCACCTGGCGGCACCGGGGCAAGCTGCTCGCCGAGGTCGCCGACGCCGTCGTCCGCAACAACCAGTTCTACCTGGAGACGATGGTCACCCCCGCCTCCGACGGCGCGAAGAAGCTCGCCGCGCAGGTCGGCTGGGACGACGACCTGGCCGCCCTGCACCGCGAATTGGTCGCGGGCGGCAAGCTGGACAGGCTGGTCGCCGAGGCCCGCGAGGAGGCCGACGACGGCGACGCCGAGTTCCGCGCCACCGAGCACTGCGGCACCCCGTCGGCGCGGCCCGCCTGCGGCCTCACCGTCCGCTGGATCTCCCAGGCGTCCCGGAGCAGTGCGCCGGAGCGGGTCTTCACCCAGCTCGCCCTCGGCATGCGGCTGGCCGAGGCGGACCCGCGGTTCGTCGCCGTGAACCTCGTGCAGCCCGAGGACTGGGACAGCTCCCTGCGCGACTACAGCCTGCAGATGCGCATGGTGGGCTATCTGCGCACCCAGTACCCGAGGGCCCACGTCACCCTGCACGCGGGCGAGCTGTGGCCCGGGCTGGTCAAGCCCGAGGACCTGAAGTTCCACGTCAAGGAGGCCGTGGGCGTCGCCCGCACCGAGCGGGTCGGACACGGCGTCGACCTCGTCCACGAGGACGACTGGCAGCGCACCGCACGCACCATGGCGGACCGCGAGGTGGCGGTGGAGGTGCCCTTCTCCAGCAACGCCCAGATCCTGGGCGTCAAGGGCGCCGACCACCCCTTCGGCACCTACCGGCGCTACGGCGTCCCGGTCGTCCTCGCCACGGACGACCCCGGGGTCTCCCGGATCGACATCAGCCACGAGTACCGGTACGCCGCCGCCACCTACGGGTTGCGGTATCCCGAGCTGAAGGATCTGGCCCGCGCGTCCCTGGAGTACGGCTTCCTGCCCGGGGCGAGCCTGTGGCAGGGGAACCCCACGGCCGCCGGTTACCGCCCGGTCTCCGCGTGCCGTGCCGAACACCCCGGACTGCCCGTGCGCGGCGCGGCCTGCCGGCACCTGCTCGCGAAGAGCGCCAGGGCCCGTCTCGAATGGCACCAGGAGGCCGCCTTCGCCGCCTTCGAACGGGCCCACGCCCGCTGGGCCCGCTGACCGCGCCCGGCCACGCCGGGACGGCCGGCCCACGGTCCCTCCCGGCGGGGCCGCGACTGCGCGGAATCCACGGCCATGTCCTCCCGGCACCCCGGCCGAACCGGGCGGCCGGTGCAGGGCACCCCGGCCGGAAGACACTCTTTGGCCGACAATGATCCCTCACCACAAGCGGACACCCTGATTCCGCCGCGGTGGGGAGGTCTCCTCCGAGCCAATACCGTGCCGCGCTCCAGGGGTCCGGCTCAGCCCGTGGCTCCCCTCCGTCACCCGGCCCGGGCGTGCGCGTATGCGACGGGTGACGGACCGTCACGACAACTCCGCAGGTTCTTCACAGGGCAATCACTTTCGGCCGTCCCGGGTTCGCGTCCGACGCGGCGGTGCAGACGCCGCGCCGGACGCGTGCCTAGCCTCCCGGGCCATGCGATCTTCTCTGCCGAGACGCCTCGGTCTCACCGCCGCCCTCGCCTTCCTCCTCGCGGTCTTCGGCCTCGCCCCGAGCGCGAGCGCCGACCCCGCGCCGGCCGCGCTGACCTTCGCCACCGACAGTGCCACCACCACCCCCGGTGGCACGGTGAACCTGTCGATGACGATCACCAACAACAAGACCTACGACGTCTGGTTCGTGTACCAGACCATCGACCCGACCTGGCTGACCACCCAGCGCCCGGACCTGAAGTACAGCTTCACCGGCTGCAATCTGGCCACGGCGAGCGGCAGCACCCCCTGTTCCGGCACCGGTCCGAGCAACCTCGGCGGCAACTACGGCGCCACCATCCCGCCCGGTCAGAGCCGGACCGTCACGCTGACCCTCCAGGTCGCCGCCGACTCCGGCTGCAACGGCAACATCGGCTTCTACTCGTACTTCTACGCCGAGTTCAGCGACAGCACCAACACCAACGGCGGGCCCGTGTACACCCCTGAGACCCGGGTCCTCTGCGCCTGACGGACCTGCTGGTTCCGCGGCCCGGATGACCGGAATCGATTTCCGAACAAATGTCCCGCGCGGAACGGATCACGACTCGTCGCCCGGCGGACCGTCACGGTCCGCCGGTTCGTCGTAGGGCGGCCGAACCCGGCCGGACCCGGCCTTTCGTCGCGAACCCCGATGCCCCGGGGACGTGAAAACGGTCTTCCAGGTTGCCTCGGGATGCGGTTGGACACCTGCGCTTTTCCGTCAGGTTTCGTAACTCGACCACAAAAGCTACACAGATGCCTCACCATGTGTGACGCGACGAATGCGTCGACGACCGGCTTCTGAGGGGGACGCCGGCGTCACGCCAGGGGGTGCGTCCGCTCCATGGGAGCCGTACTCACCCCTGCCCGGGGAGGGGACTTCACCGCATGAAGCGGACCATACGCACCACCGCGCTGACGGTGGGCGCGCTGATCGCCGCGCTCGGCCTTCAGGCCGGCCCGGCACAGGCCGACGCCACGGCACCGCGCGTCGACCTCAGAGTCCTGGTGGTGAGCGACGGTGGTCCGGCCACCGACGCCATCGCCGCCGAACTCGACGCCGCCGGAACGCCGTACACGAAGGTCGACCTCACACGCTCCGACCGGCCCACCATCGACGCGGGATTCCTCGCCGACACCGTCGGCGGCCGGCCGCGCGCCAAGTTCCAGGCCGTCGTCCTGCCCAACGACAACCCGTTCTCGGCCGGTTCGAGCGAGATGGCCGCGCTCACCGCCTACGAGAAGACGTACGCGATCCCGCAGGTCGACGCCTACACCTACGCCCGGCCCCAGGTCGGCCTCCAGGTCCCCACCTCCGGCGGCTACTCGGGGAGCATCGACGGCGTCCAGGCCCAGGTCACCGCGGCCGGGAAGTCCGGGCCCTTCGGCTACCTCGACGGGGCGGTGCCGTTCGAGGACAACTCGCCCACCGTCGGCGAGAGTTACGCCTACCTGTCGGCGCCCGCCGCCGGCGCCGACTTCACCCCCTACGTGCAGGCCGCCGTCCCGGGCACCACCGAGCAGGGCTCCCTGGTCGGCGAGTACCGGCACGACAGCCGGCGCGAACTGGTCGTCACCTTCGTCTACAACCAGTACCAGCAGCAGTTCCGGCTGCTGGCCCGCGGGATCGTCGAGTGGATGACCGGCGGGGTGCACCTCGGCGCCTCCCGCAACTACTTCGCCGTCCACGTGGACGACGTGTTCGCCGCCGACGACCGCTGGGACACCCAGCTCAACTGCACCCCCGGCGACGTCGACTGTGCGGTCGGCGCGGGCACGCCCAACCCGATCCGGATGACCCCGGCGGACGTCGACCACGCCACCGCCTGGCAGAACAGCCACGGCTTCACCCTCGACCTGGTCTACAACGGCGCGGGCAGCATCGACCAGCGTGAGGACAACAACGGCGTCGACCAGCTCGCCGACAAGCTGATCGCCGACCGCGACCGGTTCCGCTGGGTCAACCACACCTACACGCATGCCTTCCTCGGCTGCGAGCAGAACGTCACCGTCGTTCCGTGGACGTGCCGGACCAACGCCGACGGCAGCACCGCGTGGGTCAGCCGCGCCACGATCGACTACGAGATCGCCACCAACCGCGCCTGGGGCCAGGCCGCCGGACTCCCGTTGCAGACAGACGAGTTGGTCACCGGTGAGCACTCCGGACTGAAGATCCTGCCGCAGCAGCCGCAGGACAACCCCAATCTGGCGCTCTCACTCGCCGACGACGGCGTCAAGTGGCTCGCCTCCGACAACTCCCGCGACCCCGAGCAGCGTCAGGTCGGCCCGGCCACCACGGTCTCCCGCTACCCGATGAACGTCTTCTACAACGCGGGCCGGGCCGCCGAGCAGGTGGACGAGTACAACTGGCTCTACACCAGCCGCGCCCAGGGTGGCAGCGGCATCTGCGAGGACAACCCGGCCACCACCACCTGCCTGCCGGCCCCGCTGAACACCGGCACCGGCTACAGCGGCTACATCGTGCCCCTGGAGACCCGGATCGCCCTCGGACACGTGCTGTCCAACGATCCCAAGCCGCACTTCATCCACCAGTCCAACCTCGCCGAGGACCGCATCGCCTACCCCGTCCTCGACGGCGTCCTGGACGGCTACGACGCCCTGTTCGCGACCGACACCCCCGTCGTGAACCTGCGGATGAAGGACATCGGCGCCGAACTCCAGCACCGCGCCGCCTGGAAGAGCGCCGTGCAGGCCGACCGGATCACCGCCTACCGCATCGGCGACACCGTCACCGTGCAGGGGCCGACCGGCACCGCCGTCCCGGCGACCCTGCCCAGCGGCACCACCTTCGGCGGCAACGCCTTCGGCACGGCCTACGCCGGCGCGCTGTCCGGCTGGACCACCTCCTCCGGCACCGCGCTCACCTTCACCCTGCCGGCGCCCCCGGCCGCGGCACCGGCCGTGACCGCGGACAACGCCGCCGCGGCCACCGCCCCGGCCCCGGACACCGAGGTCCCCGCAGGCGTGACCGAGCAGATGCCGTACACCCCGGACAGCTGAACGGCGCACCGATCCCAGGGCCCGCCCGCACCTCCCGCCCGTAGTCGACGGGAGGCGCTCGGACGGGCCCGGATCCCGGCCGTCCATCGGCCGCCGGCACCCGCACGACCACCCCACACCTCGGCCGTGGAGCCCCATCGATGCACGTTCACCACGGCGCCCGCCGCACCGGCGCGGCGCACGTCACCCTGCTCACCGAAGGCACCTACCCGCACAGCCATGGCGGCGTCAGTGTCTGGTGCGACCAACTCGTCCAGGGCATGCCCGACCTCGACTTCGACGTCATCGCCGTCACCGGCACCGGACGCGAACCCGTCGTCTGGGACCTGCCCGCCCACGTCCACGACGTGCTCTCCGTGCCCATGTGGGGAGCCCCGCCCGAGGGCCGGCCACCCCGGGGCCGGGCCCTCGGCCGGCTCGCCGCCGCCTACGAACGCTTCCTGACCGCGCTGCTCGACCCGCACGCCGAGGGCCAGTTCCCGCCGGCGCTGTACACGATGGCCAGGGCCGCCGCCGACGGCACGCTCAGCCCGTTCCTCCGCGGCGACCGGGCCATCACGATCCTCGCCGGGGTCTGGAACCGCCCGGGGCTGGCCGCCCGCGAGGCCCGGCCCACCCTGCACGACGCGGTCACCGCCACCGCCCTGCTGGAACACGCCCTGCGTCCGCTCGCCGCACCCCTGCCCCGGCACGGCGTGGCCCACGCCGTCAGCGGCGGGGTGGCGGTGCTGCCCGGCCTTGCCGGCCTGGAGCGGCACGGGGTCCCGCTGCTGCTCACCGAACACGGCGTCTACCTGCGCGAACGGTACCTCGGCTACCGCACCGCGCCCTACCGCTGGCCGGTGAAGGCCCTCGTCCTCGGCTTCTTCCGGCTGCTGGCCGAGGAGAGCTACCGCCGGGCCGCCCTGATCACCCCCGGCAACCGCTACAACCGGCTCTGGGAGGAACAGGGCGGCGCCGACCCCGAGGCCATCCGCACCGTCTACAACGGCGTGGACCCGACCGCGTTCCCGCCCGCCGGACCCGAGCCCGACGTGCCCACGCTCAGCTGGGCCGGCCGCGTCGACCCCATCAAGGACCTGGAGACCCTCATCCGCGCCTTCGCCCTGGTCCGCAAGGAGATACCGGAGGCCCGGCTGCGGCTCTTCGGCGGCACACCGCGCGGCGGGGAGGCGTACCGGGAACGCTGCGAGGCCCTCGCCGCCGAACTGGGGCACGCGGACGCCGTCACCTTCGAGGGCCGGGTCGACGACATCAAGGACGCCTACGCGGCCGGGAACGTCGTGATGCTCTCCAGTATCAGCGAGGGCTTCCCGTTCACCCTCATCGAGGCCATGTCCTGCGGCCGGGCGACCGTGTCCACGGACGTGGGCGGCGTACGGGAGGCCGTGGGCGACACCGGCCTCGTCGTCCCGCCGCGCGACCCGTCCCGGATGGCGGCGGCGGCACTGGAACTGCTCGGCGACGCCGGGCGGCGCGGGGCGATGGGGGAGGCGGCCCGGCTGCGCGTCATCGACCAGTTCACCCTGCGCCAGACCATCGACACCTTCCGCGCCATATACCTCGAACTGCCCTCCCACGCCCGGCCGTTCGCGGTACCGGCCGCGCAGAGCCAGGAACTCCGGGTCGCCGCCGGGAGCCTGGCCGGATGAGCGGGCCCATGGCGCTCGAACCGGGCGGTGCCGAGCAGGACACCCTCGCACTGCGCCTCGCCGGGACGCCCGCCCGCGGCGACGACCGCACCCTGGCCCTGCGGCTGCCCGGCTTCGCCCCCGACCCGGAGGCGGTGAGCCGGCTGGCCGCCGACCTGGCCGACCGCATCGGACCCGCCGTCCACCCCTACGAGGTGGCCGCCCTGCTGGAGGCCGAGGGCCTGACCGCCGAGCAGATCAAACAGCGGTACGGCCACCCGAACCTCTTCTCCCTCGCCGCCGCGCTCTACGAGCAGGTGCCCCGGACCTTCCCGGAACCCGCACCGGCGGCCGACCCCTGGCGCCCGGACACCTTCCGCTGCCTGCTGCGCGGGGTGCTGTTCGCCCTGCCGGGCCTCGCCTACCTGCTGACCGCACCCCTGTGGCACCCCGGCCGGCACGCCGCCGCGCTGATCCTCGCGGGCCTCGTCTCGTGGGGCTGGGGCCAGGCGCTCGGCCACCGCGCCCACCTGCGGATGGCGACCGGCCGCCGGGAAGCCGGCCGCGCCCTGCTGACCGGCGCGCCGCTGGGCGCGGCCCTCGCCACGGGCGCCGCGGCCCCGCTCACCGGCGGCGGCCCGGTGCTCCTGGCGACGGCGGCCCAGTCGCTGTACCTGGCGGCGGCCGGCGTCCTGCTCGTGCTGGCCCGTGAACGGCTGCTGCTGGCCGCGCTCACCCCGCTCGTCGCGGGGGCCGCCGTACTCCCCTGGTGGGACCCCGGCACCTCCCTGCGTACCGGGCTGCCACTGCTGGCACTGCTCGCCACCCTCGCCGGCACCGGTCACGCCCTGCGCGGGGCCCTCGCCGCCCCGGCCGCGGCCGGCGGCGCCCGGCCCCGGCTGGTGTGGTCCCTGCCGTACGGGCTCTTCGGGCTGGCCGCGGGCGTGCTGGTGCTGCTGGAAGGGCGGCTCGAACCGTACGCGGTGATCGTGCTGACGGTCAGCATGGGTCCCGCCGAATGGCTGCTGTACCGCTATCGCGGCCTGTCCGTCGCGGCCTTGCGTGCCACCGCGACCCCCGCCGGATTCCTGCTGCGCTCGGCGGCCGTCCTCGGCGGCTGCCTGTTCGCCTATGTGCTGCCCCTGCTGCCCGCCGCCTACCTCACCGGCGCCGCGCCGGCCACCCTGCTGCTGCTCGCGGCCACCCTGTGGACCGCGCTGCTCCTCCAGGCGTTCGGGGCCGCCTGGCCGCCGGCCGTGATCTGCCTGGCCGCCGCCGCGGTGGCCGGCGCGGCGGCGGCGCTCGGCCTGCCGGCCGGCCCCACCGTCCTGCCGCTGTGCTGCGGCGCCGCCGTGCTGGGCCTGGTGGCGTACGCGCTGCTGCTGCTCGGCCGGCCCGCCCGGCACGCCTGATGCCGACTCCGCTCGACCAACCCACCGGAAGGACCCTTGAGTTGACCTCCGCACAGCTCGCCGCAGTCACCGGAGCCGAGGGCTTCATCGGCTCCCACCTCACCGAGGCGCTGGTCGCCTCCGGGTACCGGGTCAGGGCCATGGCCCAGTACAACTCCTTCTCCTCGTACGGCTGGCTGGAGACCCTCGCCCCGGACGTCCTGGACCAGGTGGAGATCGTCCTCGGTGACGTCCGCGACCCCGGCTCCGTCCGCGGCCTGCTCGACGGTGCCGACGTCGCCTACCACCTGGCCGCCCTGATCGCGATCCCGTACTCCTACCAGGCGCCGCACAGTTACGTGGAGACCAACGTCACCGGCACGCTCAACGTGCTGGAGGCGGTGCGGGCGCTGGGCACGCCCCGGCTGGTGCACACCTCCACCAGTGAGACCTACGGCACCGCCCGGACCGTGCCCATCACCGAGGACCACCCCATCAACACCCAGTCGCCGTACGCCGCTTCGAAGGCCGGCGGCGACCGGCTCGCCGACAGCTACCACGCGAGCTTCGGCACCCCGGTCGTCACCCTCCGGCCGTTCAACACCTTCGGGCCGCGCCAGTCGATGCGCGCGGTCATCCCGACCGTCATCGGCCAGGTGGCGGCGGGGGAGCGGACCATCACCCTCGGCGACCTGCGGCCCACCCGGGACTTCACCTTCGTCAAGGACACCGCCCAGGCGTTCCTCGCCGTGGGCAACGCGCCCGCCGAGAAGGTCGTCGGCCGCACCTTCAACGCCGGGACGGGCGGCGAGATCTCGGTCGGAGACCTCGTCGCGCTGATCGGCAAGGTCATGGACACCGCCCTCGACGTCCGCGCGGACCCCGAACGCATCCGCCCCGCCAACTCCGAGGTCATGCGGCTCGTCGCCGACGCCACCCGGCTCACCGCGGCCACCGGCTGGGGACCCGCCCACACCTTGGAGCAGGGCCTCGCCGACACCGTGGAGTTCTTCCGCGACCCGGCCAACCTGTCCCGCTACAAGACCGGCATCTACAACATCTGACCCGTCCGGCACGGTCTCGACCCAACGAAGGAGGAGCCCCATGCATGCAGTGATCCTGGCGGGAGGCAAGGGCGTCCGGCTGCGGCCCTACACCACCGCGCTGCCCAAGCCGCTCGTCCCGATAGGCGACCAGCACGCCATCCTGGAGATCGTGCTGCGCCAGCTGTCGGCCGCGGGCTTCACCCGCTGCACCATCGCGATCGGTCACCTCGGTGAGATCATCCGCGCCTATGTCGGCGACGGCTCCCAGTGGGGCATGAGCATCGACTACGCCACCGAGGAGAGTCCGCTCGGCACCATGGGCCCGCTGCTCAACCTCAGAGACCGGCTGCCCGAGACGTTCCTGGTGATGAACGGCGACATCCTCACCGACCTCGACTACGCCGACGTGCTGCACCGTCACCGGGAGTCGGGCGCGCCGCTCACCATCGCCACCTATGCCCGCAAGGTGCACATCGACTTCGGCGTGCTCACCACCGACGCGAGCAAGGTCGTCGCGTTCACCGAGAAGCCCAGCATGGACTACCGGGTCTCCATGGGCGTCTACGGCCTCACCCGAGCGGCCCTGGACAGCTACACGGCGGGTCTGCCGCTCGGCTTCGACGAACTCGTCCTCGACCTGCTGAGGGACCAGAACCCGCCGCACGCCTACGAGTTCGACGGCTACTGGCTGGACATCGGCCGGCCCGACGACTACGACCGGGCCAACGCCGAGTTCACCAGCCGTAAGTCCCTGCTGCTCAAGGGAGCCTGAGTACCACATGCGCATTCTTGTCCTGGGCGGTTCCGGGTATCTGGGCCGCCATGTGGCCGAGCGGCTGCGCGCCCTGCCGGGCGCGCAGGTCCTCGGCGCCGGCCGTTCCGCCACCGCCGCGTTCGCCGTCGACCTCGCGGCCGACCGGCCGGAGCGGCTCGCCCGGACCCTGGTGGCGGCGGCTCCCGACGCCGTGGTCAACTGCGCGGGCGTCACCGGCGGCGACGCCGTGACCCTGGCCGAGGTCAACGCCCGCGGTCCCGCCGCGCTCTGCGCCGCGCTGCGCGAGGCGGCCCCCACGGCCCGCCTGGTGCACCTCGGTTCGGCCGCCGAGTACGGACCGGGCACCCCGGACGTACCGGTCACCGAGTCGGCACCCGCCTGCCCGGTCACGTCCTACGGAGCGACCAAGCTGGCCGGCACGCTCGCGGTGACCTCCGCCGCCCTGGACGCGGTGGTGCTGCGGGTCGGCAACCCGGTCGGTCCGGGGGCGCCCATGGCGAGCCTGCCCGGCCGGCTGGCCGGGCTGCTCCGTCCGGCCGCCCGGGACCCGGAGGCCGTACTGCGCCTCGGGGACCTCTCCGCCCACCGCGACTTCGTCGACGTGCGTGACGTGGCCGGGGCGGTCGAGTTCGCCGTCACGACACCCGGACCGCTTCCGTCCGTGCTGAACATCGGCAGTGGAACCGCCGTACCGGTGCGCGAGCTGGCGCACGGCCTGGCCCGGCAGGCGGGATTCCGGGGCAGGCTGGAGGAGAGCGCGGGCGGCTCGGCGCGCTCGGCGCAGGTGTCCTGGCAGTGCTCGGACATCTCCGCCGCGGCCCGGGCCCTGGGCTGGCGGCCGGTGCACAGCCTTGACGACGCCCTCGCCGCGCTGTGGGCGGCCACGCTGGAGCGGGTGCCGTGAGCCTGCTGGTACCGCTGTACGTGCACCCGGCCGAGGATCCGGGCGCCTGGCACCGGCTCATCGCGGCGGCGGACCGTACCTACGCGGTCGTGCTGAACCCGGCGAGCGGCCCCGGCACCGCTCCGGATCCCGCGTTCACGGCGGCGGCCCGGGCCCTGCGCACGGCCGGGGCCCGCCTGCTCGGTTACGTCGACACCGACTACGGCGTCCGGGACCGGTCCCTGATCATGGAGGACGTGCGCCGGCACCAGGACTGGTACGCGGCCGACGGCTGCTTCCTGGACCGGGTGACCGCCGGCCCGGAGGGGCTGCCCGCCTGCCGCCGGCTGATGCGGGACCTGCGGCGCTCGGGCGCCGGGACGGTCGTCCTCAATCCGGGCGTCCATCCGGATCCCGGCTATGTCCGTCTCGCCGACCTGACCGTCACCTTCGAGGGGCACTGGACCACGTACGTCTCCTCGTTCACCCGGCCGGTCTGGACCGCCCGGTACCCGCCCGACCGGTTCTGCCACCTCGTCTACGGCGTGCCCGAGGTCCTCGTCCCGCTCGCCGTCCGCACCGCGCACCAGCGGGGCGCGGCGGTCTGCGGGCCGGTGACGGGCGAACCGCCCAACCCCTGGGCGCTGTTGACCCCGGCGCTGCGCGGCGGGAACGGTGTGGAAGGCTGAGGAGATCCACATCCGCGCAACGGGAGGCAGCAACGGGCATGGCCGTCATCCACCACACCACCCTGAAGCCGACCAAGATCGAACTGCTCACCGGCTGGCTCCCCACCCGCCCCTGGTACCGCGGCGGCCCGGATCCGGTGCTGGAGAAGTCCGGCGGCTTCCGGCTGGACGACCCCGAGGGCGAGGTGGGCATCGAGTTCATGGTGGCCACCGACACCGCCGGTCCCGAGCGGACGGCCTACCTGGTACCGCTCACCTACCGCGGAGCGCCGCTGGAGGGCGCCGAGCACGGCCTCCTCGGCACCATCGAGCACGGGGTGCTGGGCACGCGCTGGGTCTACGACGGCTGCCACGACCCGGTGCTGGTCACCGAGTTGCTGTCGCTGATCGCGGGCCGGGCGCAGGCGATGGCCCAGAGCGTCAGCGACACCGCCGACCACGAGGTGAGCCGCTCGTACACCGGCGCCCCCTTCGCGCCGGACGGCTTCCCGCCCGTGCCGGCCGACGACGCGGACGGCACGCGGCTGGCCACACCCCATGGCGCGACCCTCCACGTGCACCGTGTCCTCACCCCCGTGGCGGACAATCCGCCGCTGCCCGCCCCGGGGGCCCTCGGCCATGTCGCCACCGGCTGGCCGGGCCCGGACGAGACCCGTCTGCGGGCCGTGCTGACGACGCTGCGCTCCGCGTGATGTCGGCGCCGCCCGCCGACCGGGGGGCGGCGCCCACCACACGGGCCGGAACGCACGCCCTCGCGCACGCGCCTGGCATGAACCCGTCAGATCTGTCACTCTTTCGGCAGTCGCCGCCCTGACCCCAGGAGGGGGCGACGGGCTCCTCCGTACAGCGAACGCGCAAGCCCCATCCCGGCCGCCCCCGGCGCACCCAGGCCGACCGGCGGCCTTCGAGCAGGCCGGGACCCCGGCCGCCGCAGAAGGAGTAGCGTGTGAGACCGACCCCCCACAAGGCCCTCGGCGCCGGTGCGCTCACCGTCGCCGCGGTGGCCGCCCTCGTCCTCCCCGGCACCCCCGCCGCCGCCCGCCCGGCCATGGCCCCCGCCGCCTGCACCCCGGCCCAGGTGGTCACCAACGGCGGCTTCGAGAGCGGGACATCACCGTGGACGGCCTCCTCGTCCACCGTGATCACCAGCCGCTCCGGACAGACCGCCCACGGCGGCAGCTCCTACGCCTGGCTGGACGGCGTCGGCAGCACCCACACCGACACCCTCACCCAGAGCGTGACGATCCCCGCCGGATGCAGCACCGCCACCCTCACCTTCTGGCTGCACATCGACACCGCCGAGACGACGTCGTCCGTCGCCTACGACAAGCTCACCGCCAAGGTCGGCGGCACGGCACTGGCCACCTACTCGAACCTCGACAAGAACACCGGCTACGTCCAGAAGTCCCTCGACGTGTCGTCGTTCGCGGGCCAGACCGTGAACCTGTCCTTCACCGGGACCGAGGACTCCAGCCTCCGGACGAGCTTCGTCCTGGACGACATCGCCCTCGACACCTCCGGCGGCACCACCCCGCCCGGCCCGGACGCCACCCGCACCCCGGCCGCGCCCGCCTACACCGTCAACCTCAGCAGTGACATGAGCGGCACCGTCTGGACCGGCCACGAGAGCGTGACCTTCACCAACGCCTCCGCCACCGCGCTCGGCGAGGTGTACCTGCGGCTGTGGGACAACTACCACGGCACCTGCGACGCGATGCCGATCAAGGTCGGCAACGTCACCGGCGGCACCGCCGGAGCCCTCTCCGTGGCCTGCACCGCCCTGAAGATCGACCTGCCGAACCCGCTCGCCCAGGGCCAGAGCGCCACCATCGGCTTCGACCTCGGCATCACCGTGCCCAGCGGCGCCGACCGCTTCGGCCACGACGGCGCGTTCAGCTTCATCGGCAACGCCCTGCCCGTCCTCGCCGTCCGCGACGGCGCGGGCTGGCACCTGGACCCGTACACGGACAACGGCGAGTCCTTCTACTCCCTGGCCGCCGACTTCAAGGTCGGCCTCGACCACCCCAGCGCCTTGCTGGTACCGGCGACCGGCACCTCCACGGACACCCCCGGCTCCAGCGGCCGTACGGTCACCACGGCAACCGCCTCGAAGGTGCGTGACTTCGCCTGGGCCGCCGGGCCCTTCACCAAGATCTCCGGCACCTCGGCCGCCGGCGTACCGGTGAACGTCTACTCCGTGTCGGGCATCAGCTCCTCCAGCGCCCAGTCGATGCTCAGCACCGCCAAGTCCGCGGTCGACGCCCACGCCGCCCGCTTCGGTGCCTACCCGTACGGAGAGCTGGACGCGGTCATCGACAACAACTACTGGTTCGGCGGCATGGAGTATCCCGGGTTCGTCCTGGACGTGGTCAGCACGACCGCGCTCACCCACGAGATCGCCCACCAATGGTGGTACGGCATCGTCGGCGACGACGAGTACACCAGCCCCTGGCTGGACGAGGCGTTCACCGACTACGCCACCGACCTCGCCCAGGGCAAGACCGGCGCGAACTGCTGGAGCGGCGTCTCCTGGGCCTCCAGCGCCGAGCAGATCACCGACTCGATGGCGTACTGGGACGCGCACTCCTCCCGGTACTCCACCGTCGTCTACGGCTACGGCAAGTGCGCCTTGCACGACCTGCGGCGCGTGCTCGGCGACACCGCCATGGCCAAGCTCCTGAAGGACTACGCGACCGCCCACTGGTACGGCGTCTCCACCACGGCCGAGTTCAAGGCGGCGGCCCAGGGCGCCACGAGCACGGACCTGACCTCCTTCTGGACCCAGCACCGTATCGAGGGGTGAGGAGCACCCACATGGGCTAGACACCGGCCGCGGACGGCTTCGTTGGGCCGAACCCGGAGTGCGCGACGAGCCGGTCCCGGGTCAGATGGACCTCATGCGAAACTCCATATCCCGTATCCGCGGCCGGTCCCGCCGGTCCCGCCGGTGCCTCCTCACCGGCACCCTGACCGGCCTGCTCCTGTTGGTGTCCGGCTCCCCGGCCGCACCCGAGCCGACCGGGGGCGCACTCGCCCGCGGCAGCGCCTACATGGGCATCGGCGTCCTCGCCCACGACGGCGCCTCCGGCACCCCGCCCCCGCCCCCTCGCGCCTCCCAGACCGAGGGCGTGGACGTCTCCAGCCACCAGGGCGACGTCGACTGGCCCGCGTTGTGGGGCGACGGCATCCGGTGGGCGTACACGAAGGCCACGGAGGGGACGTACTACACCAACCCCTACTTCGCCCAGCAGTACGACGGTTCGTACGGCAGCGGCATGATCCGTGGCGCCTACCACTTCGCCACCCCCGACACGGCCGGCGGCGCCGCCCAGGCCGACTACTTCGTGGCGCACGGAGGCGGCTGGTCGAAGGACGGCAAGACCCTCCCCGGCGTCCTCGACATCGAATGGAACCCCTACGGCGACGCCTGCTACGGCAAGTCCCGGAGCGCCATGGTCAGCTGGATCCGCGACTTCCTCAACCGTTACAAGTCCCGCACCGGCCGGGACGCGGTCATCTACACGGCCACCAGCTGGTGGACCGAGTGCACCGGCAACCACGCCGGATTCGGCTCGGCCAACCCGCTGTGGGTCGCGCGCTACGCCTCGACGGTGGGCACCCTGCCGGCGGGCTGGTCGTCGTACACGATGTGGCAGTACACCTCCACCGGCAAGGCGGTCGGTGACCACGACCGCTTCAACGGCTCCCAGGAGAAGCTGGAGGACTTCGCCCGCGGCTGAGTGCCGGCCGTCCTCAGTCGACGTCGACGTCGTCGAACAGCGCGTGCATCGCCCCGAGCACCCGCAGACAGGCGTCGACGTCCGACATGGTCAGGTCGCCGCCCACCCGGCGCAGCACCTCGTGCTCGCGGGCCCGCACGGCCCCGATCGCCGCCCGGCCCTGGTCGGTGAGCCGGATGAGCGAGGACCGGCGGTGCGCCGGGTTCGGCACGCTCTCCACCAGATCCTGCCGCGCGGCGTCGTTCACCATGCGCTGGACGAACTGCCGGCTGAGCGCCTGCGCGCGGCCCATCTGCGGCACGGTCATCGGCCCCCGGGCCCGCAACAGGTCCAGCACCGCGCGGACACCGACCGGCAGGCCCTCGATCGGCGCGGCCTCCTCCACCTTGCGGTGCACTCGCCGGTAGAGCGGGCCGACCAGGTCGAAGACCTCGGTGAGGCGTTCGGCCAACTCGTCCTGGGACGGTTCGGCGGGAGTGGGTGCGGCGCGGTCGTCCTTCATGCGACCAGGATGACACCTTGGTTGCCAACATGCGCAAGAAATGACACCTTAGTTGTCATGACTGTCGACCTGACATCCCTGCCCGTCCGTTCGCTCCGGACCACCGACGGCCGCCTCGCCTACCGCGAGGCCGGCTCCGGCGCACCCCTCGTCCTCCTGCACGGCGGCTTCACCGACCACCGCATGTGGGAGGAGCAACTCCGGGCCTTCGCACCGGGCCACCGCGTCATCGCCTGGGACGCCCGAGGCCATGGCGCCTCCGACAACGCGACCCGTCCCTTCCGGCAGGTCGACGACCTGGCCGCGCTGCTGCGGGGGCTCGACGCCGCCCCCGCCGTGCTCGTCGGACTGTGCATGGGCGGGGGCATCGCCGTCGACTGCGCGCTGGAGTACCCCGAGCTGGTCCGCGCCCTCGTCATCAGCGGGGCCGGCACCAGCGAGCCGGTCTTCGAGGACCGGTGGGTGCTGGAGGTCATTGCCGCCCAGAACGGCGCCCTGGCCGCCGGTGACCTCGCCGGCTGGGCCGACGCCTACGTGCTGTGGGCAGCCGGTCCGCACCGGGACCCGGCCGACGTCGATCCCGAAGTGGTGCGCCTGCTGCGGGAGACGGGCCTGGGCACCCTGAGCAAGCACACGCCCGACGAGCCCGACCATCACGTCCCCGTCACCGAGACCTGGGAGCGCGTCGCGGGCATCGAGGTCCCCCTGATCGCCATCAACGGAGCCCTGGACTCCGCGGACCACCTGGCCATGGCCGCCCGCCTGGTCGAGCTGGTCCAGGACGGCCGCACCGTGAGCGTCCCGGACGCGGCCCATTACCCGAACATGGAGAACCCGGCCCGGTTCAACGCCGA
Organism: Streptomyces sp. NPDC053076; assembly: GCF_044546845.1. Lineage (NCBI taxonomy): Bacteria > Bacillati > Actinomycetota > Actinomycetes > Kitasatosporales > Streptomycetaceae > Streptomyces > Streptomyces sp. NPDC053076. The sequence goes on from NZ_JBITZL010000003.1 coordinate 289,177, forward strand.
ACTGGCGGCCTTCCTGGAGAAGTTGGGGTAGCCCCGGCAGGATCCGGACGGCCGGGTGGAGGCGTCCGACCGGGACGGGATGACGGCGTGGTACCCGCTGCTGGGCGGCGCCGAGCGGCTCGGCGTCCTGGCCGTCCACGCCCAGGCGATCACTGTGGAGTCCCTGCGTCAGGGGCGGGCGCTGGCCGCCCTGCTCGCGATGATGATCACCTCGAAGCGCGCGTACAAGGACTCCTTCGTACGGCAGACCCGCACCGCCCCGATGCACCTGCCCGCCGAGATGCTGCGGGCCTTCCTGCCGCCGCGCACCATCGGCAACCGCGACGTCGTCTCCACGGCCGTCCTCGAACCCGCCTACGACATCGGCGGCGACGCCTTCGACCACTCCCTGACCACCATGTCCCTGCACACCGCCGTCCTGGACGCCATGGGGCACAACCTGCTCTCCGGACTGACCAGCGCCGTCGCCCTGGCGGCCTGTCGCAACGCCCGGCGCACCGACGCCGACCTGCGCGCCCTCGTGGACAACGTGGACCAGGCGCTCAGCCAGTGGCTGCCGGACCAGTTCTGCACCGGGATCCTCGCCCAGCTCGACCTCAGCACCGGCGTCCCGGAATGGAGCAACTGCGGCCATCCCGCGCCGCTCCTGATCCGCGACCAGCGGCTGATCGTGGACGCCATGGCCCGCGAGGCCGACCCGCCCATGGGGCTGCGCTCCCTGCTCTCCGCACGGGATCGCCGGGTGCACGAGATGCGGCTCCAGCCCGGGGACCGCGTGCTGCTCTACACCGACGGCGTCATCGAGCTGGTCCTGGGCGCGCGAGGAGTGGCGGGCCTCGGGGCCCGGGCAACGTCTGATCGTCATGGTGGCCCGCAGTGCCACCGGCGGCGAGGCGACGGGAAACGCCGGTTAGGCTCGACGCGTGCCGCACGTCGAGGTCCTTCAGCTGCTGGTCTCCCCGGTGCACCGGTTCGCCGGCCGGCCGGGCGAGGGTCTGCCCGAGCTGCCGCCCGGGGAACGGGTGACGAGGGCCGAGGTGCGCGCGGGCCTCGGCATCGTCGGGGACCGGTACTTCAACCAGCCCGCCCACCGCAACGCGTCGATCACCCTCATGGCGGCCGAGCGGCTGCCCGAGCCGTATCCCGCCGACCTGCTCCGGACCCGGCGCAACGTCCTGCTGCGCGGGGTCGACATCGACGCCTGCATCGGCGCGACGGTCTTCCTCGACTGTGGTTTCGGGCCGGTGGACCTGGAGGTCCGCCGCGCCGCCCGGCCCTGCGGCTGGATGGACACCACCCTCGGCCCCGGTGCCCAGCGAGTCCTGCGCGGTGGTGGGGGAGTGCGCTGTCGACCGCTGACCGACGGTGTTCTCGCCGTGGGCCCCGCCGTGTTCGGGATCCGGGAACCGGCGGACACACCGTCCGCGGCCCCTGGATACGACGACTCGGGCGCCGTACTCCCGAGATCCTGACCGGCGCCGACCCGGCGGCCGGCGAGGGTGCCGGGGCCGTCCTCGCCCGGGCCACGGCCGTCCGGCCGGGGCCGCGCTCAGGTTCCCGAGGCGAGCAGTTGGCCTGCCAGCCGGTGGGCCTGGGCGAGCAACGCGCCGTAGGTGGCGAGTTCGTCCGGATCGTCCGTCGTGGAGCGGACCAGGTCCCGGCGCAGGTCCGTGAGCGTGCCGCGCAGGTCCGCCACGGCCTCGCGCAGCTCGTCCTCACGGGCGTCGGCGAACCGGCTGTGGCTGTAGAGCCGTAGCGCGCGGGCGGTCTGGCACAGGAACTCCGCGTACCGCCGGGCGAGCTCGGAGTGCGGCCGGCGCGCCGAACGGTCCTCGGCGGCGGCCTCCAGCACCGTACGGGTCACTCCCGCGGTGTGCACGGCCGCGTAGTCCAGCACCACGAGCGCGTCGTCGTAGCCCTTGCCGGGCAGGGGTGCGAGCCCGGTGCGGCGGCGCAGGTTGCCGCGCAGGCTCTCCCGGCTCCACTCGACCGCCGACCGCGCCCGCCCCACCTGCTGGTGCAGCCGCAGGGCGCGCTCGTGCCAGGCGCCGGCCTCATCGGCGTCCCAGCGGTCCGCGACGAGCCCCTCCGCCACGTCCCGCAGGATGTCGTGGGCCTCCTCGGTCGCGTCCCGCAGCACCGCCTCGGTGTCGCGCAGATAGAGCGGCGGCCGGATCAGCGCGTTGACCGCGATGCCCACCGCCGCTCCGAACAGGGCCTCGCCGAGCCGGGCCGCGGAGGTCGTGACGCTGACCGTCCCGTTGGTGAGGACGAACAGGGCGCCGGTGGCCGCGTAGATGCCCTGGCTGCCCAGGCGCCCCCACTGGCCCAGCAGCATCGCTACGGGGAGGACGACCGCCATGGCGGCCACCGTGTTGTGCAGGAGCAGTCCGACCGCGGTGGCCGCGACCGTGCCGACCGCGATCGACGCGAGCTGTTGCAGGCCGTGCGCGATCGACCGGTACACGGTCGACTCGACCAGCACCACCGCGACCCATGGCGCGACGAACGCCACCGGTGCCCGCAGCCACCAGCCCGCCACCGCCCAGGCCACCCACGCGGCCAGCGCCGCCTTCAGCGCCTGCACGACCAGGTCCCGCTCCCTGCCGGGCTCCGCCCAGGCCCGCCGTGCCGCTTGCGCCGCGGCCGAAACGTCCCGCCGTACGCCTTGCCAGGTCATTCGTATTCCACGCACGCCGACCCGGGTGCCACCAGCGGCGCCACATCATGCCGGGTTTCCGTCTCCCACGCCCCTCGGGTGACCAGCGGCACACGCCTGGCAGCCAGGGAAAAGGGCGTCCTCGGAGGGGGGTGAGCCAAAGTTCGGGGTACGCGGGCGGCGTGGGGGACGGGGAGACGTACCGCGGGGGAGTTGGCGAGGACTATCGCGATGGCATCCCACGTAAGGCGTTCAGCACCGCCCAGACGACCGAGACCAGCGGCACGGCCACGACGGCGCCGATCACTCCCGCGACGATGCTGCCCGCGATGACCGATACGGCCACGACGAGCGGATGCAGCCGCACCGCCCAGCTCATCACCAGCGGATGCAGCACATGCCCCTCCACCTGGCCGATCACCACGATGAGTACCAGCACACCCACCGCCGTCAACGGACCCCGCCCGGCGAGCGCGACGACCGTGGCGACCCCGAGCGCCACCGGCGAGCCCACCAACGGCACGAACGCGGCGAAGAACTCCAGCAGCGTCAGCGGCAGTGCCAGCGGCACCCGCAGCACCAGCAGGCCGACGCCCACGAGGACCGCGTTCGTGGCGGCCACGATGATGATGCCGCGTGTGTACCCCGCGAAGGTCCGCCAGGCCGCCCGCCCCGCCTGGTCCCACACCGGGCGGGCGTCGCTCGGCAGCAGCCGGTCACGCGCCCAGCTCCACAGTCGCTCACCGGAATGCAGGAAGAAGACCGAGGCGAACAGGGCCAGCGCGCCACCCGTGACCAGCTCCACCACCCGGCCCAGCTCGTCGACCGCGCTGCTGAGCAGAGCCGCCCGGTGTGCGGAGATGTACTGCGTCACCTGGCGCTGCAGTGCGGAGAGCGCGTCGGGACCGAGCCGGAAGGGCGGCCGTCGCAGCCACTCCTCGATGCGGTGCACACCGCCGCGGAACTCGCCCGCCAACTGTGCCGACTCGCCCGCCACCGAAGTGCCCACCAGCGCGAACAGGGCCAGCAGGAGCAGCAGACTGCCCACCAGCGCCACGGCCACGCTCAGCGGCCTCGGCAGGAACCGGCCGAGCAGATCGGTGAACGGGCGCAGCACGGAGGTCACGACCAGGGCGAGGAACAGCGCGACGGCGATGAGCTGGAAGCTGCCGAGGACGATGAACACGCCGTAGACGACGACGCCGACGAGAATGAGCCGCCAGGCGTAGGCCGCGGCCACCCGGAGCCAGGGCACCGTCCGCTCGGCCGGCGGCACGGGCGGTTCCGGACGGGGTGGGGCGGGCAGGCGCACGGAATACGCCGGTCGGCTGCCCAGCACCGCGCCCCCGGCCCGGCGTCGGCCGGCCCGCCCGGTCGTCCGCCGGCGCGCATCGCCCACCACGGCTCCCGTCTCCTCTCCGCCGACCCGGGTGACGGTCGGTCACCCCCACAGCACCGTAAGCACAAGGCGTGAGAGGGGCGCGCGCAACGCGTCCGCACCCGGCCCCGCCCGTCGCGGCCCGTGCGGTCACCGCTGCCGGCTATGTCGACTCGGGGTTCATCCGCACCACACCGTCATCGCCGCGGAAGGTGAACGAACGGGTGACGCCTGGTGACTCCAAGGTGCGCCCGGTGGCGCCCCTGCCCCGCGACGCCCGGTGCGACAGCGCCCGCAGCCGGTGGGCCCGGACGGCCTGGGGCGCCGACCGAGCGGGACGGCCCCTTAGTGAGGAGAACCCGGCACTGCCCGACGGAGCCGGACGGGTGACGACCGTGCCGTGGGACCGCGCGGCGTCGAGCACCCGGCTCGGCGGGACGGACCGGACGGGCCCGGCACCAGGGCCCCACCCACGCGTCAGAACATGCTCGGCGACGCGACGACACCACGAGGAGGCACGGGACCCGGGGGATATGGGTCACAGGGCGCAGGGCACAGGGCGCAGGGCACAGGTCACAGGGCGCAGGGCACAGGTCACAGGGCGCAGGGCACAGGGCGCAGGGCACAGGTCACAGGGCGCAGGGCACGGGGCACGGGGCACGGGTCAGGGGTCAGGGGGCATGTCGGTCACGGGACACGGCACATGGGTCACAGGGCACGCCGGTCACAGGACACGGGACACGGGTCACAGGACCTTCACACCGGCCGAGGGTCGACACACGACGTATGGGCACCCGCCCGGTGTCGTCGGCAGGGAGGGGGGCCTCCAGTGATCATCGTCGCGCTTTTGCTGCTTCCGGTCCTCAGCGCGTTGCTGTTCGGGTTGGACCAGGTCGAGGACCGGTGGGTGCTGCGGCCTTCCCGGGCTCGTCGTTCCCGGCATCGCCGGCGGGCGCGGGCGGTCCGTCGCTGAGCACCGCGGACGTGTCACCGCACCGGCGATAGCGTGTGATCGCCCGTGCGAGTTCGAGCCGCTCGGGCTCGGGAAGCGTGCCGCCTTGCGCATAGGCCAGCACATGCTCGGCGACCGCTCGCAGCTTGACGTTCGTTCGCTGGGAGACGTCCCGCAGGGCCCGCCATGCCTCTTCCGGCGCGATCTGCCCCAGCACCACGACGGCGCCGATGGCCTGGTCGATCACGGCGTGGGAGGTCACGGCGCGCCGCAGCTGCCCGTTCTCGTCCTGGAGCCGGTGGTATTCGGACGCCAGGTCGGTGACCGAGAGCAGGGCCAGTGGCTGCTGCCGGGAGAGTGCGAAGAAGGCCATGGACCACCTTTGCGAGGTGGGGGGCGTCACGACTCGCCCGCCCCCAGTGGGCGCTTGCACTCGCATTGAACCAGCATCGCCGATCCCGGTCACGCTGTGCGGCGCGCGCGGTGAGCCCTCGCACCCGACGCCCGCCTCCCACCACCGTCGGCCCGGAGGTGAGCCCCCGCACCGAACGCACCGAACGCCGCACCGAACGCCCGGTTGCACCGACGTCAGCCGGCGACCGCGTCAGCCGTACGCTCGGTTCCCGGTGTCAGCCAGGTCGCTCGGTCAGCCGAAGCCCTCCGTCTCCTGAAGGGCGCGGCCCACCGGCAGCAGTTCGCGGATGTCCGCCGGCAGCGCCCCGGCCATCCGCTCGGTCAGCTCCGGGGCGAGGGCGGCGTCCAGCACCTCCATGACCGCGGCGGCGTCCCGCAGCGCCGTGTCCTCGTCGGTGCCGGCCCGGGCGGCGACGCGTCCGGCGAAGGCCGTCAGGCCGAACCGCTCGGCCGCGGTACCGGAGTCGTGCCCGGTGGTCAGGTCGGCCGCCTCCCGCATGGCCGCCGCCATGTCCGGCGGCAGCTGGGCTGCCACGTGCCGGGACAGCCCGGCCGGCAGTCGCTCCGACAGCGTGCTCACGACCGCGTGCGCTGCCCGCTCGGCCGTTCCCCGGTCGGGCAGCTGGGCCAGCGCCTGCACTTTTCCGATCATCTCGTCGTGCCGCATGGGACCGGTCCCTTCCGGACGAAGTGCTGACGGTACGCCCGTCCCGCGGGCGTGGCGGCCCCGGTCGAGTACCCCGCGCCCGCACCCGGTCACCGTCGGCCGGGTTCCGGCCGCGTTGGCGTCGATCGCCCGTCGCGGGGGGTACGCGTCGGCAGCGGAACATCGGCGGAGCGACGTGCGAGGTGTGCGTGGCAGGCGCGGAGCCGGCGGCACCGTTGTGGGACCTCCACAACGGGCAGGGGCCGCGGCAGCCGGCCGAGCTGGGACCGGCGTTGCTGCTGTTGAGCCTGATCGGCTGGGAACGCGCGGCAGCAGCAGAAGACCGCGGGGATGCGTACCCACACGCTGGTCGGTATCGCGAGCGCCCTGATGATGGAGGTCTCTCAGCACGGGTTCACCGCCATGCTCGGGCTGGAGAACGTCTCCTTCCACCCCTCCCGCGTCGCGCGCAGATCGTCTCCGGCATCGGTTCCATCGGCGGCGGCCTCCGGCGTCCGCTGCGACGGCCCACATACAGCCCCCGCGGCAGCCCGCGAACCTCCGCGGCAGCCCGCGCCCGCCACGACGGACCCCGCATGCGGCCCCCGGACAGCCCGCGCGACGACGAAAAGGCCACCCGCGCCGGCGGTCCCGTCGGCGGCTCAGCCCTCGACCTTCTCCTGGGTCGCCGTCCAGGCGTACTGGAGCCAGTCCGCCACGGTCAGCGCGCCGAGGCCGCCGCAGACCAGCCGAGTGAGCCGGGGCGCCGCCGCGTAGGTGCACACCAGCGCGCCGGCGGCCCAGGCCGCGGTGCAGAACGGGCAGGTGACCAGGCCGCCGACGGCACGCCGGAATCCGCTGCCCCGGGGTTCGTCCATGACCTCGCCGGCCTCACCCTCGTCCGTGCGCTGGGTGAACGGTGCCCGGAGAAAACTGGTGATCTTGTCCTTGGTCAGCAGCCGCGACGCCTTGTACGTCGCCGCGCCCATCAGCGCCACGTCCCACGGCGGCACCTCCTGCGGCAGCCGTACACCCCGGCGCCGGGCCAGCAGCGCGAAGGTGCCCACGCTCCCCGCGAAAACCGAGGCGAGGGCGGCATAGCCTCCCAGGGGGACGTCGCCCCGTTCGTCGTAGCGTGCGGCGTCCGTCGTCATGAGACCTCCCGGATCCCGTCGATGTCACCGGTCCTGCCCCGGGCGTGCGACGGACCCTCGCTGTCACCGGCCCTGCCCCGGGCGCGCGACGAGTTCCCCCGTGTGCGGGGGCGACACGTGCCCTTGTGGGCCGGATGGGAGAGGTATAATATTCACCGTGTGATGAATTACTGCTGTTCAGAAGGGCAGGACAGCGATGGAGAAGACCACGTGCTGCGTCGTGGGAGGCGGCCCTGCGGGCATGGTGCTCGCCCTGCTGCTGGCACGGGCCGGGATCGCGGTGACCGTACTGGAGAAGCATGCCGACTTCCTGCGTGACTTCCGCGGCGACACCGTCCACCCGTCGACCCTGGCGCTGCTGGACGAGCTGGGGCTGGCCGAGCCCTTCGCCCGGCTGCCGCAGCGTCGCGTCCGCACCGTCCAGCTGCCGGTCGGCACCGGGCGTTCACCCGTCACGGTCGCGGACCTGTCGGTCCTGCCCGGGCCCTACAACTACGTGGCGATGGTGCCCCAGTGGGACCTGCTGGACCTGCTCGCCGAGCAGGCGCGACGCGAACCGTCCTTCCAGCTGCGGATGAACACGGAAGCGACCTCCTTCCTGGTCGAATCGGGGCGGGTGACCGGGGTGCGCTACCGCACCTCCGACGGCCGCACCGGTGAGTTGCGCGCCCTCCTCACCGTCGCCTGCGACGGCCGCGGGTCACTGGCCCGCTCCCGGCCGGAACTGGGACTGCACCACTTCACCTGCCCGATGGACGCCTGGTGGTTCCGCCTGCCCCGGGAGGACGACGATCCGTCCGGGCTCGTCGGCGGCGCCGGCGAGGGTTTCCTCACCGCGATGATCGACCGCGGTGACTACTGGCAGTGCGCCGCGCTGATCCCCAAGGGCACCGACGCCGAGCGCCGCGCCGCCGGCCTGGACCGCTTCCGGACCGCCTATGCCGCCGCCGTCCCCTGGATCGCCGGCCGCACGCACGCCCTGCGGTCGTGGGACGACGTCAAGCTCCTCGATGTCCACCTGGACCGCCTGCGCCGCTGGCACCGCCCCGGCCTGCTGTGCATCGGCGACGCCGCGCACGCCATGTCCCCCGTCTTCGGCATCGGCATCAACCTCGCCGTCCAGGACGCCGTGGCCGCCGCCCGTCACCTGGCCGAGCCCCTGCGCCGCGGCACCGTGCGGCTGCGCGACGTGCGCGGTGTGCAGCGCCGCCGCCGTCCCACCACGGTCGCCACCCAGGCACTCCAGCGGGCGGCCCACGCCCGCTTCATCGCCCCGGTCCTGCGGGGCCGGCCGCCCCTGGGCGGCACGGAACGCGCCCGGCGCGTCGCGAACCTGGTCGCGGGCTCGCCCTGGCTGCGCCGTCTGCCCGCGTACTTCGTCGCGTACGGCGCTCTCCGGGAGCGTCCCCCCGCCGAGGCGGTCCGGCAACGGGCCCCGGGCGCGGAAACCGCCACGGGCCGACCGCGTCCGTGAGGACATGCCGCGTCCGTCGCGGAAAGACCTCACCACTCCACGACCGCTGCGCACCGGAGCGGGGCCGATGACCGGTTCCACCGTTCCCGGCCGGGGCCGTCACACGGCGAAGCCGCCCGTCCGACCCGGCTTCCGGTCACCGCGGCCCCCCGTGCGCAACATCGCCAATTCTCTTTCGCGTAAGCACCGTTGTCCGAACGGAACTCTCTGTGTTCCACTAATCTCCTTCCGCCACAACGAGCACCCGCTCCCGGGCGGGGGAGTAGCCACGAGGGATCCGTGTGTGATGACCTGGGGTTCGAAAGACTCCTCGGTGACGAAGGTTTTTTCGCGCGCTTGCTCGGCCGGTCGCCCTCGGGCGGCGGCCGCGAACCCCTGTACGGCCCCGACCTGCCGCTGGTGCTGCTCACCGGCGGTCCGGGCATGGGCAAGGGGCGGCTGCTGCGCGCGGTGAGGGACCGTTTCGCCGCCAAGGTGCCGGTGATCTACCTGGACTGCGGCTCGCCCGTGTACGCGGACCGGGCGGAGCCGGAGCCGGGCGCCCGCTCGGCCGCGACCGAGGTCCTGGTCGAGGCCGCCCGGCGGCTGTCCACCTGGCAGGGGACGGGGGGCTCGTTCACCTTCCCACGGCTCTTCGCGGGCCTGGCGATGATCGCCACCGGCGTCACGGAGGGCACCCCCGACGCGGTCGCGACAGAGATCGAACGGTACGAGGAGTTACCCCAGAGGCAGCGCCTCCGCGGCCTCGCGGCGGGTGACTTCTGGCGGGGCGCGCTGCGCGGAGCCATGCGGAACCTGCTGACGACCCTGTCCGGGCAGGCGCTCGACCCGTACTCGGCCTCGGTGAGCACCGCGTTGCTGGACGCCCTCTTCGCGAGCCTGGCGCCCCGGGGCCGGACGGAACTGGCACGGATCTACGGTGCCTATCCGGGTGCGGCCGGTCAGCCCGAGCACGGACTGCGCGACCTCGCCGCCGACTTCCAGGCCGGAGGCGAGGAGCGCGAGCTGGCGGAGAGCTTCCTCTTCCGGGCGCTGCGCGAGGACCTGGAGGCGGCCTACACGGGGGCCGTGGGCTGGCTGCGCCGGGTCGGCCGCCCGGCGGTGCTGCTGGACCGCGCCGACACCCCGCTGGGGGAACGCTTGTTACGCGCCGTGCTCACCGACCGGCGGGGCGGTCAGCGCGACCGCGTGGTGATCGTCGCCACCGCGCGCCGGGCGGACGGGGGCGCCTTCCTGTACGGGGGGCTTCCGCCCGAGGAGATGCCGGCCCCGGCGGAGTTCCGGCCCGCCGACGGGGTGCCGCCCGTGTGGTCCCGGCGCGCGGAGCCGGGAGGAGACCGGGCACCGCTGGCCGACGGGGTGCTCCTGCTGCGCATGCCCCTCCTCACCGGCGACCAGCTCCGCGCGGAGACCGAGTGCAGGCAGCGGCGCGCGGAGCCGGAGAGCGGCACGAACCGGCGCCGCGTCGACGCCGCCGTGGCACGGCTGAGCGGCGGACGACCGCACACGGTGATCCGGCTGGCCGCCGCTGCCGCCGCCTTCCGGATGCCGGCGGACGCCAACGACCGGGACATCCTGAACGCCCCGCTGCGCCTCCCGGCCGACGGCGCCGCCGAGCGGCCGGTGGCCGACGTACTGCTGCGGGAGCTGGTCCTGGATCAGCTGCCGGTGCGGCTGCCGGCCGAGCACCACGAACACTGGCTCGATCTGCTCACCCATCTGTCCGTGGCGCACGACAAGGAGTGCGCGGACGTCCTGCTCCGCCACCACCAGTCGGCCCGAGTCCACCGCTTGACGGCACATCAGGTGGCACAGCTGCTCACCGACACCGGGTGGCCCGGCTGCGAACGGCACTTCATCGGGGACTTCGGGCTGCGCCAACTGCTGGTGCACCGGCTGTACGGGCTGCTGCCCGACGGCGCCGCCTGGTACGCCGACCACCACCTGCTGCGGGACCACTACACCGGACGCGTCGCGCAGGACGGGGCACCGAGCGGCGGGGCGTTCCGCTCGGTCATGGCGCACCGGATGAACCACCACCTGGTGTCGGGCGGTGTGGACGACGTCGTCCGCCACCTGGCCGCCACGCTGCCCGGCCGTCCGCGGGAATGGTGCGCGGAGCTGCTGGAGATCGCCCAGGCGCCGTATCCGGGCGGGACGGACAGCCGTCGGGAACGCGCCCAGGGCCTGGTGACGGCGGACGGACCGGCGCTGCGCCGCACCGTCGACCAACTGCTGCACGCGGTGTGGCTGTGCGAGGAGCGCACCAGGCCGACCGGAAGGGAGACGGCCCGCACGCTCGCCAAGCTGCTGGACCTCCTCTCGATCATGGAGTTCGACGGCGCGGGCCGGCTCGGCAGGACGGCCACCGAGTGGAGCGGCCTCGCGGAGAACGACCGGCCGTTGCTGCGCTGCGCCTGCACCGACCAGCTCGGGCGAAGGAGATAACGGGGATGCCCAGATGGAAGAAGATCCTCTACTCGCTGCTGATCACCGCGGCGCTCGTGGCCGGGGGCTTGTTCGGTTGGACCTTCCTCCAGCGGCCCGACACCTGTACCGGGGGGATCGAGCGGATCGGTGGCGAGTGCATCGGCGTCAACGGCTCGGGCTACGACTTCGGCACACCGGAGATCAGCGCCGTGGCCCGGGCCATCGGGCAGGAGAACAAGAGGATCGAGGGCCAGCCCCATGTGACGGTGGCGATGATGATGCCGTTCCAGTCGGACAAGGCGGCACTGCGGCGGCAGATGCGCAGCGACCTCCAGGGGGCCTACCTGGGGCAGTTGCAGGCCAACGAGGGTGAGGGGGAGCCGCCGAAGATCCGGCTGGTGCTGGCCAACCCCGGGCGGGACTACGCACAGCAGTCGAAGGTGGTGGACACCTTGCTGCGCATGGCCGCCTCGTCCAAGGACCGGTTGCGCGCCGTCACGGGCTTCAACCTCAGCCTGGACGCCACGGAGAAGGCCGTCGGCCGGCTGACGGAGAACAAGATCCCGGTGCTCGCCTCCCGGATCACCGGAGACCGGATCGCCAACGAGGACGGGGCGGACGGGATGGCGAAGTCGCGGTTCCCCGGCCTGGCCCGGATCATCCCCACCAACCACGACGTGGCCCAGGCGCTGGCCGACTTCAACGGGGACCGGGGCCGGGAGAACCGCAGGACGGTGCTGGTCTACGACTCCCGTCCCGACAGCTACGACGAGTCGCTGGCGAAGGCGTTCAGCGGGATCGAGGAGAAGGGCCCGCCCGGCCCCGCCGCGATGTCCTTCGCGTCCCCGGCGATCGACGAGGCGGGTTCGACCGGCAACCAGTTCACCCAGATAGCCAACAACATCTGCGACACCCAGGCCGACACCGTCTACTTCGCGGGGCGCACGCTGCACTTGCGGCTCTTCGCGCTCAAGCTCGCCCAGGTGGGCTGCGAGAAGCGGCACTACACCGTCATCAGCGGCTCGGACGCCGCGTCGCTGCGGCAGAACCTGACGGCGAAGGACTGGGAACAGCTGCGCGGCGCCGACGGCAGGGCGAAGGTGACGGTGCAGTACGCCGCGCCCGCGCACCCGGACGCCTGGAGCACCGAACTGACCGCCTGGCACAAGAAGTGGCGGGCGAGCCACGACCGCGAACCCACCCGGGACGAGCTGCCCCAGTACCTCACCGAACCCAAGGCGGCCCTGGACGACCTGAAGAAGCTGATCGAGACCACGCGCCGCAAGGGGACGGATCTCGGCTCCGCCCCCAGCCTGGAGGACTCCCGGACGCCGCTCGTGTACGACGGCATGGTCACCATCGGCACGGCGCTGCACCAGGTGCAGAGCGGCGACGCCACGAAGGTGCCCGGCCTCGAGGACGTCGGCAGGGAGTGGTCGCAACTGCAGTCCCGTCACCGGGTGCGGGGCACCAGCGGCCTGATCTGCCTGACCAGCGGCGGAAACGCGTACGACAAGCCGGTCGCGGTGGTCGAGCTGGACCCGGGCCAGGAGGGCCGGGGCAAGCTGAAGTTCGTCGGCCTCGGCTGGCCCATAGGCCGGGAACAGCCGAAGAACTGCGTCATCCCCAGCCACACCCCCTGAGACCGAATCCGTCCACGCCATCCACGCCGCTGTCCCCGGCGCCGTCGCAATCGTGGTGACGGCACGTCGGTCCGCGCCGGTCCGCAGCCGGCCCGGGGAGCCGGCCAAGGGCTCGAGGCCGCACGCCGGGCACCCGGTTCGGCCGTCCGTGCCGATACCCCGGACGGCGTAGTCCCGCTCGCGCTTTCGTCCCGTCACGGGTCGGCTGGCAGACAGCGGGACGCGATCGGCCAGGAGGTACGGTGACGGACGGCAGCGCACGCTCGGACGACCAGCCGGAACGGGCGGAGATACAGGCACTGCGGGAACGGGTGGTGGCGCTCGAGAGCGCACGGCGTCCGCCACCCGGCCATCGCTTCAGGGCCTTGGCCGCGGCCGTGCTCATCGTCCTCGGCTGCCTCCTGGCACCGCTCGCCGTCGTCGCCGCCTGGGCGGCCGGCGAGGTGGGCGACACCGACCGCTACGTGGCCACGGTCGCCCCGCTCGCCTCCGACCCCGCCGTGCAGAACGCCGTCGCCGACCGGGTCACCGACGCGCTCATGACCCGTATCGACCTGCCCGCCCTGCTCGCCGACGCGGCCCCCCAGGACCGGCCCCGCCTGCGGAAGGCGCTGGGCGGCAGGCTGGGCGACTCCCTCGAAGGAGCCGTACGCAGCTTCGTCCACGACAAGGCGCGGGCGGTCACCGCGTCGGACGCCTTCAGAACGGTCTGGACACAGGCCAACCGCGGGATCCACAGCTCCCTCGACAAAGCCCTCACCGGTGCCGGCGGCGGCGCGGTACAGCTGAAGGGCGACACGGTCGCCCTCGATCTCGGCCCCCTCGTGGACCGGGTCAAGCAGCGTCTCGTCGCCGCCGGAATGACCGCCGCCGGGCGCATCCCCGCGGTGCACACCGACTTCACCCTGGTCAGGTCGGAGCAGATCGGCAAGGCCAAGACGTACGTGCGGCTGCTCCAGATCGCCGGAAACTGGCTGCCGGTACTGGCCGTGCTGCTGGTCGCCGCCGGCGTACTGCTGTCGGTGCGGCGACGCCGGGCCCTGGTAGCGGGCTGTCTGGGCGTCGCCGTCGCCACCGGCGTTCTCGGTGTCGCACTGCGCGTGTTCCGGGTGCTCTACCTCGACCGGCTGCCCGCCGACGTCTCCCAGGACGCGGCCGGCGCCGTCTACGACGCACTGACCCACTTCCTGCGGACCTCCGTGCGCATGGTCGTGGCCCTCGCCGTCGTCGTCGCCCTGGGGGCCTGGCTCACCGGCCCGGGCCGGCACGCCGGGCTCGTCCGGCGGCTGTGGACCTCCGGGATCGGAGCGGTCCGCGCCACCGCCGACCGCGCCGGTCTGCGCACCGGGCCGGTCGGTCCCCTCGTACGCCGCTACCGCACATGGCTCACCTGGATCCTGGTGGCCCTGTCGTTGCTGGTCTATCTGCTGTGGCCGTTTCCCACCGGCTGGGTGGTCGTCGGCATCGCCCTGTGCCTGCTGTTCCTGCTGGCCGTGACGGAGTTCCTGGCGGCGGCACCGGACACCGTCGAACGGGCCTCGGCGGGGGCGCCCGGCTGACCCGCATCGGCGCCCGTCGTACCTCGGCCGCCGCTGCCGTCCGTCACCCGGTCGGCCGCACCCATGTGGCGGAAACCCGCTGCCGAACCGAGGGTCGAAACAGTCGGAGGGACGTCCCGGACGCCGTCCGCCACACGAGATCGGAGCGTCGCCATGACCGCACAGCCCCACTCGGAATCGCCCTCCGGCGGCACCCGTACGGCGCCGCCGGACCCGCGCGGCCCCTGGGCCACCGGCGGCACTACCTTCGCCGGCGTGCTGTTGCTGCTGAACGGCATCCTGGCCGTCCTGGAGGGCATCTCCGCCATCGCCGCGGACGACGTCTACCCGCGCATCGACACCTACGTCTACAAGATCAACCTCACCGGCTGGGGCTGGATCCTGCTCGTCCTCGGCGTCATCGCCGTTCTCGCCGGCGGTGGCATCCTCGCCGGCGCCGCATGGGCCCGCGCGGTCGGCATCGTGCTGGCCTCCCTGAGCCTGCTGGCACAGTTCCTCTTCCTCCCGTACGCGCCGGTGTGGTCGGTGATCACGATGGGCATCGACGTGTTCGTCATCTGGGCACTCGCGGCCTACCAGCCGGACACCGCGCGCCGCTGACGCCCCGCCGTCCGGTCGGACGCCCCCGACGCGGCGGGGCTTGTCCGACCGGACACCCCCGGGACAGCGGGGTGGGTCAGGTCACATATGACCTGATTCGCATCCTCTCCCGGGCGGGCCGGACGCCGGACTACCGTTGCGTGGAGCCCCTGTACTCCCTCGCACCTCGGACGGCCCGGCTGTGCTCACTGACCTGTCCCCCCTGATCGCCGCGACAGCGCGCTGGCTCACAGGCGCCTACCCGCCCTCGGGCGGCGCGCTGGCCTCCGCGCTGTGCGAGGCACAGGCCCGGCAGGCGGTGACGGTCGCCGCCCGGCTGCGGTACCCCACCGCCCTCGACGCCGGCCTGGTCACCATGGCGGGCCCCGGGGGCGCGGCCCGCCTCGACTGGATCACCGGCGCGGAGCCGGCCGGCGACCACCCGGCCGAGGAGTGGGCGTGGCGCACCTGGGTCGACGAGGTCGTGGCCAGCTGGGCCGCCGCGCTGCTCACCGACGCCGACCTGGCCGGCCTCGCCGTCGTCGCACTCGCCGACGGCGACCACACCGCGGACACCGCGGCCGAGTTCCGCCGGCTGCTCGCCCCCGACGAAGGCGACCGCCGCGCCGCGGCCCTGCTCCGCCACCCCGACCTGCTCGCCCCCGTGGCCGAACTGCACCACGGCCAGCTCCTCGACCGCCTCACCCCGGGGCGGGCCCTCGCGGCCTGAGGCCGAGCACGGGCCCCCGCCGACGGGGTCCGCGGGCGTACGCCCCCGCACGGGGACACCCGGACGGCGCCGGTGGCCGAGTTACGCCCCCCGGGGGGAAAGGCTCGGTCATGACCTTCAAGAATCCCGTGCACCGCGGCGGCCCCCGCCGCCGCGGCCGGTTCGAGCAGTTCGCCGAGTACGCCTCGAACTTCACCAGCTCCCCGGCGTTCTTCCTCTTCTGCCTGCTGCTCGTCGGCTTCTTCGCCGCCGCCCACGTCGCCCATCTGCCGCTGGAGCTGCTGCTGCTCGCGGGCGAATCCATGACGGCGGTCACCCTCCTCCTCCTGGCCCTGCTGAAGAACGCCGAGGTGCGCGCCGAGCACGCCATCCAACGCAAGCTCGACGCGATCGCCGCGGCCCTGCTGGAGGCGCACCGGGACGAGCCGGGCCGGCCCTTCGACGATCTGCGCAATGCGATCCGGATGGAGGAAGAGACCTGACCCGGGCAAGCGAAACGCCGACACGGTCCTTCCCGGCACCCCGAGGAAGGACGAGCATGCCGTGTCATGGACATTTTGCTCGTCGCCAGCGCGTTCAACAGTCTGTCCCAGCGTCTGTACGCCGAACTGTCGGATCACCGGCACCAGGTCGATGTCGTCCTGGCCGCGCACGGCCCCGAGCCGGTCCGGGCGGCCGTGCGCGAGATGCGCCCGGACCTGATCATCGCGCCGATGCTCCGGACCGCCCTGCCCGAGGACGTGTGGCGGGAGCACACCTGCCTGATCGTCCACCCCGGCCCGCCCGGTGACCGCGGCCCCTCCTCGCTGGACTGGGCCATCGCCGGCCGGGCGCAGCAGTGGGGCGTGACCGTGCTCCAGGCCGAGGCGGCCATGGACGCGGGCGCGATCTGGGCGGCCGAGCCCTTCCCCGTCCCGCCCGTCGGCAAGAGCGACCTCTACCGCAACGAGGCGTCCGACGCCGCCGTCACCGCCGTCCTGACGGCCGTACGGCGCTACGCCGAAGGCTCCCACAAGCCGCTGGCACAGACCGACGAGTCGGTCACGGTCGTCTGGCGCGACCTCTTCCGGCAGGAACGGCGGCGGATCGACTGGGAGCGGGACGACACCGAGACGGTCCTGCGCACGCTCCGCGGTGCCGACTCCCAGCCCGGCGTCCTGGACGAACTCCTCGGCCACGAGGTGTTCCTGCACGGCGGACACCCCGAGGACCGGCTGCGCGGCCGTCCCGGCACCCTGCTGGCCCAGCGCGCGGGCGCCGTCTGCCGCGCCACCCGGGACGGCGCCGTCTGGATCCCGGAACTGCGCCCCCGCAAGAACTCCGGCGACCCGGCGCCCTTCCGCCGGCCGGCCGCCTCCGTACTCGCCTCCTACCAGCCCGGCCTCGGGCTCCCCGAGGACCCCGCCCCACTGGAACTCCCGCCCGGCAGGCACACCTGGAGCGACATCCGCTACCGGCAGCACGGCGACGTCGGCTTCCTCGCCTTCTCCTTCCCGGGCGGCGCGATGAGCACCGACCAGTGCCGCAGGCTGCTCGCCGCCTACACCGAGGCGCTCACCCGTCCCACCCGTGTCCTCGTCCTCGGCGGGACGCGCGACTTCTTCTCCAACGGCATCCACCTCAACGTCGTCGAGGCGGCCCCCGACCCGGCCCAGGAATCCTGGACGAACCTCAACGCGATGGACGACCTCGTGGAGGCCGTGCTGCGCACCACCGACCGGCTGGTGGTGGCCGCGCTCGCCGGCAACGCCGCGGCCGGCGGCGCCATGCTCGCCCTCGCCGCCGACCAGGTGTGGTGCCGGACGGGCGTCGTCCTCAATCCGCACTACCGGCGCATGGGCCTGTACGGCTCGGAGTACTGGACGTACACCCTGCCGCGCCGCGTCGGCGCCGAGCAGGCCGGCCGGCTGACGACCGACGCGCTGCCGGTCAGCGCCGCGACCGCCGCACGGCTCGGGCTCGTGGACCGGCTGGTGCCGGCCGCACCACGGGACTTCGCGGCCGAGGTCGAGCGACTGGCGGCCGGACTCGCCGCCGACCCGGACCTGGACCGGCGCCTCGCCGAGAAGGCCGCGGCCCGCACCGCCGACGAACAGGAACGGCCCCTGGCCCGTTACCGCGAGGACGAACTGGCCCGCATGCACGCCATCTTCTTCGACCCCGCGGCCCCCTACCACGCCCTGCGTTCGGCCTTCGTCCGCAAGACGCCGGGCGGCTCAGCCCGCCCCCTCGCCCCGGCCCTCGGAGACCTCCGTTGACGCCGCGACTGCTGGTGGCCGGCGTCGGGAACATCTTCCTCGCCGACGACGCCTTCGGCCCCGAGGTGATCCGCGCCCTGGAGGACCGCCCCCTGCCGACCGAGGTACGGGTACGCGACTACGGCATCCGCGGCATGGACCTCGCCTGCGACCTGCTGTCCGGTTACGCCACCGCCGTCCTGGTCGACGCGGCCCCGCGCGGGCACCGCCCCGGCACCCTCTCCCTGATCGAGGCCGAACCCCCCGACGGCACCGTCCCGCCCGAGGCCCACGGCATGGACCCGGCGAAGGTGCTGGCCCTGGCCACCCATCTGGGTGACGAGCCGCTGCCCAGGGTCCTCGTCCTGGCCTGCGAACCCGCCGTCCTGCCGGGCGACGACGACATCCTCCCCGGACTCAGCACGACGGTGCGGGAAGCCGTCGGCCGGGCCGTGGAGGCGCTGCACACGCTCGTCCCCGCGCTGCTCGACGACCCCGCCGGGCTCCTGCCCCCGTTGGGCCGCCCGATGGAATCAGGGACCCCCCGCCCGGCTGCGCTGCCCGGCATCGTGCCCGGCGGGGCCGAAGATCGGTGAGACCCCGGGCCGCACGGATGCGGCCCGGCCTCCGTCACCGCATCCGAGGAGCAGCGCCCATGTGCCGGTCCGACGTCAGACAGGCCGTCCTGGCGAAGAACGACGACCTGGCCGCGAACCTGCGCGGCGACCTCGCCCGGCAGGGCGTGACCGTGGTCAACCTGCTGTCCAGCCCGGGCAGCGGCAAGACCGAACTGCTCGGCCGGGTCCTGGCCCGGGCGGTGGAGCAAGGCGTCCCGGTGGCCGCGCTCACCGCCGACCTGGCCACCGAGAACGACGCCACCCGGCTGGCCCGCTCCGGCGCCCCCGTCCAGCAACTGCTCACCGACGGGCTGTGCCACCTGGAGGCCCGCCAGGTCCGGGCCAGGCTCGAGGGCTGGCTGCCGCCGGACACCTCCGTGCTCTTCGTGGAGAACGTCGGCAACCTGGTCTGTCCGGCCGCCTACGACCTCGGGGAGACCCTGCGGATCGTGCTGATGGCGGTCACCGAGGGCGAGGACAAGCCGCTGAAGTACCCCACCGCGTTCGGCTCCGCGCACCTGGTCGTCATCACCAAGACCGACCTCGCCGGCCCGGCCGGTTTCGACGAGAGCCTCTTCCACGAGAACGTGCACCGGGTCAATCCGGGCGTGGAGATCGTGCGGTCCTGCGCCCGTACCGGCGCCGGTGTCGGGACCCTGCTGGAACGTGCCCTCGCCGCCCGCGACGGCGCCCCGGCGCACCGGCCGCCCCTCGCCCCGCACCCCCACGGCCACCACCACGCCCCGTCCGCCCCCGTAGCATGACCGCCCCCGCCGCCGGACTGGTCCGCCGTCGGCTCACCGTGCGCGGCACCGTCCAGGGCGTCGGTTTCCGCCCGCACGTGCACCGCCTGGCCGCCGGTCTCCGCCTGACCGGGTTCGTCGGCAACACCGGCGACGGCGTGCTCATCGAGATCGAGGGACCGGCGGACGAGGTGGACCGCTTCTGCGCCCTGCTGGCCGAACAGCCGCCGCCCCTGGCCACCGTCACCGGCATCGACGGCGTCCACCTGCCCCCCACGGGCGAGACGGGCCCCTTCACCATCCGCTCCACCGAACGGGCCCCCGGCCGCACCCAGCTCCCGCCGGACACCGCGACCTGCGCCGACTGCCTGCGAGAACTGGCCGCCCCCGGCGACCGCCGCCACCGCCACCCCTTCGTGACCTGCACCCACTGCGGCCCCCGCTTCACCATCGCCACCGGCATGCCCTACGACCGGGCGGCCACCACCATGGCCGGCTTCCCGATGTGCCCCGCCTGCGCCCGCGAGTACGACGACCCGGCCGACCGGCGCTTCCACGCCCAGCCCGTCGCCTGCCCCGACTGCGGCCCGCGCCTCGTGCTCACCCCGGCCGCGGGCCTCGGCGTCCGCCCGGCCCGGGACGCGGAGGCCCTCGCGACGGCACGGGCGCTGCTCGCCGACGGGCGGATCATCGCCGTCAAGGGCGTCGGCGGCTACCACCTGGCCTGCGACGCCGCCGACCCCCGGGCGGTCGCCGCCCTGCGCCACCGCAAGGAGCGGGGCGGCAAGGCGTTCGCGGTGATGTGCGCGGACCTGGCCACGGCCGAGCGGATCGCGGTCCTCTCCGGCGCGGAACGGGCCGCCCTCACCGGCGCCCGCCGCCCCATCGTCCTGCTGCGCCGGCGCACGCCCCCGGACGGCCTCCGCCTCGCCGACCAGGTCTGTCCGGGCAGCCCACGCGTCGGCGTGATGCTGCCCTACACCCCGGTCCACACCCTGCTGTTCGGGCTGCCCGGCGATCCGCCCGGCCCCCGGGCGCTGGTCATGACCAGCGGCAACCGCTCCGGCGAGCCCATCGTCACCGACGACGCCGAGGCCCTGACCCGGCTGGCCGGCCTGGCCGACGCCTGGCTCGGCCACGACCGGCCCATCGCCGCCTTCTGCGACGACTCCCTGCTCCGGGTCCGTCCCGACGGCACCGAACAGGTACTGCGCCGCTCCCGCGGGTACGTCCCCCGCCCGCTGCGCCTCCCGCTCCCGGTCCGGCCCACGCTCGCGGTGGGCGGAGACCTGAAGAACGTGCCCTGCCTCGGCGAGGGCGAGCACGCCTGGCTCGGCCCGCACATCGGCGACATGGGCGAACTGGCCACCCTGGAGGCCGCCGAACGGGCCGAACGGCACCTGACCCGCCTCACCGGAGTCACCCCGCGTCAGGTGGCGGCCGACCGGCACCCCGGCTACCACTCGACGCGACGGGCCCGCGGCCGGGCCGTCCGGCTCGGTCTGCGGGAACCGGTGTTCGTCCAGCACCACCACGCGCACATCGCCTCCTCGATGGCCGAGCACGGCCTCGACGGCGGCACACCCGTGATCGGCGTCGCCTTCGACGGCACCGGCTACGGCGACGACGGCACGGTGTGGGGCGGGGAGATCCTGCTCGCCGACTACAGCCGGTACCGGCGCTTCGCCCACCTTCTCCCCGCGCCGCTGCCGGGCGGGGACGCCGGTGTCGCCAACCCGTGCCGGCTGGCGCTCGCGCGGCTGTGGGCGGCGGGGCTGCCGTGGACGCCGGATCTGCCGAGCGTCACCGCCTGCTCGGACACCGAACGCGCGGTGCTGCGCCGGCAGTTGGAACGACAAGTCGCCTGTGTGCCCACCTCCAGCATGGGGCGGCTCTTCGACGCCGTGTCCTCACTCGTCGGCGTGTGCCACCGGGCGGGGTACGAGGCACAGGCCGCGACGGAACTGGAGGCGGTGGCGCTGGAGGCCGGCGGCGCGGACACCGTGGCCTATCCCTTCGGCCTCAGCGGTACGGACAGCCTCGCCTGCGACCCCACGCCGATGCTGACGGCTCTTCAGCACGACCGGGCCCGCGGCACCCCCGCCCCCGTACTCGCGGCCCGCTTCCACCGCGGTGTCGCGCGGGCCGTCACGGAGATCTGCCACCGCGCCCGCACGGCGACCGGCCTGACCACCGTCGCCCTCACCGGAGGCGTCTTCGCCAACGCCCTGCTGGAGGAGGAGTGCGCCGCCCTGCTCACGCGGGACGGCTTCACCGTCCTGCGGCACGGCGAGGTCCCCCCGAACGACGGGGGTCTGGCGCTCGGCCAGTTGATGGTCGCGGGAACAGCCAACAACCACGAGACGGAGTGACCCATGTGTCTGGCAGTCCCCGGCAAGGTCGTGTCCATCGACCAGCGCGCCGACCCCCTCACCGGGCTGATCGACTTCGGCGGAGTGCAGAAACAGGCGTGCCTGGAGTACCTGCCCGACGTCCAGGTGGGGGAGTACGTCATCGTCCACGTCGGATTCGCGTTGCAGCGCCTCGACGAGGAGTCGGCCCGGGCGTCCCTGGAGCTGTTCGAGCAGCTGGGCCTGCTGGAGGAGGAGTTCGGTGACGCCTGGGAGCAGGCGGCCCGGCAGGAGAGCGGGAGTGAAGTCCAGTGAAGTACATCGACGAGTTCAACGACCCCGATCTGGCACGCCGGTTGCTGGACGAGATCCGGGCCACCGCCACCCGGCCCTGGGCGTTGATGGAGGTCTGCGGCGGCCAGACCCACTCCATCATCCGCCACGGCATCGACCAACTCCTGCCGGAAGAAGTGGAGTTGATCCACGGCCCCGGTTGCCCGGTCTGTGTGACGCCCCTTGAGGTCATCGACAAGGCTCTGGAGATCGCCGCCCGCCCCGGCGTGATCTTCTGTTCCTTCGGTGACATGCTCCGCGTGCCGGGCACCGACCGGGACCTGTTCCGGGTCAAGAGCGCGGGCGGCGACATCCGCGTGGTGTACTCACCGCTCGACGCACTCGACCTCGCCCGCAAGAACCCGGACCGCCAGGTGGTGTTCTTCGCGATCGGCTTCGAGACGACCGCGCCCGCCAACGCCATGGCCGTGCACCAGGCCCGCCGGCTCGGCCTGGACAACTTCAGCCTGCTGGTCTCCCACGTCCGGGTCCCCCCGGCGATCGAGGCCATCATGACCGCCCCCAGCTGCCGGGTGCAGGGCTTTCTCGCCGCCGGGCACGTGTGCAGCGTCATGGGCACCGCCGAGTACCCGGAGCTGGCCGAGAAGCACCGCGTGCCGATCGTGGTGACCGGTTTCGAGCCGCTGGACATCCTCGAGGGCATCCGCCGCGCCGTCCACCAGCTGGAGCGCGGCGAGCACCGGGTGGAGAACGCCTACCCCAGGGCCGTACGCGACCAGGGCAATCCGGCGGCCCTGCGCATGCTCGAGGAGGTCTTCGAGGTCGCCGACCGCAACTGGCGCGGCATCGGCCCCATCCCGGCCAGCGGCTGGCGGCTGACCGACGCCTTCCGCGCCTACGACGCCGAGCACCGCTTCGACGTCACCGGCATCCGTACCGAGGAGCCCGCCGTGTGCCGGGCCGGAGAGGTCCTGCAGGGGCTGATCAAGCCGACCGAGTGCGAGGCGTTCGGCACGGCCTGCACCCCGCGCACCCCGCTCGGCGCCACCATGGTCTCCAACGAGGGCGCCTGCGCCGCCTACTACCTCTACCGCCGCATGACCGACAGCCCGGCCCAGCAGGGATCCCGTATCCCGCGCGAGGAGATGAACCCCGTTGGCTGACCTCGCCACCGAAGCGGTGGAAGCGACCGGACCGGTCGTCGACCCCGCGAACTGGACCTGCCCCGCCCCCCTGCGCGACCAGCCGGTCGTCGTCATGGGCCACGGCGGAGGCGGCGCCCTGTCCGCCGAACTGATCGAGCAGATCTTCGCGCCCGCCTACGGCAACCCCACCCTGGCCGCCCTCACCGACTCGGCCGTCCTCGGCCTGGGCGGTGCCCGGCTGGCCTTCTCCACCGACTCCTACGTGGTACGGCCGCTGTTCTTCCCCGGCGGCAGCCTCGGCGACCTGGCCGTCAACGGCACCGTCAACGACCTGGCGATGAGCGGCGCCCGGCCCGCCTACCTCTCCACCGCCTTCATCCTCGAAGAGGGCGTGGAACTGGCCGTGGTGGAACGTGTCGCGTGGGCCGTCGGCGCGGCGGCCGAGGCGGCGGGCGTCACCGTCGTCACCGGCGACACCAAGGTCGTGGAGTCCGGGCACGGCGACGGCGTCTACGTCACCACCGCCGGCGTGGGCCTCGTACCCGACGGGGTCGACATCCGCCCGCAGCGCGCCCGGCCGGGCGACGCCGTCATCGTCAGCGGGCCCATCGGCCTGCACGGGGTGGCGATCATGAGCGTGCGCGAGGGCCTGGAGTTCGGGGTCGAGATCGCCTCCGACACCGCGCCCCTGGCGGACCTCGTGGCCGCGATGCTCTCGGTCACCAAGGACATCCACGTCCTGCGTGACCCCACCCGCGGCGGCCTCGGTGCGTCCCTCAACGAGATCGCCCGCGCCTCCGGGACCGGTGTCCGGCTGCGCGAGCGGGCCATCCCCGTCCCGGACGAGGTCGCGAACGCCTGCGGCTTCCTCGGCCTGGACCCGCTGTACGTCGCCAACGAGGGCCGGCTCGTCACCTTCGTACCCCCGGAGTACGCCGACGCCGTGCTGGCGGCGATGCACGCCCACCCGCAGGGCGCCGGAGCCGCCCTCATCGGCGAGTGCGTGGCCGACCACCCGGGCATGGTGGTCGTCGCCACCGGTCTCGGCGGCACCCGGGTGGTGGACCTGCCGCTGGGTGAGCAGCTGCCCCGTATCTGCTGAAGGCCCGGACCATGACCGTGACCGGCCCCGCCGCGAAGGCGGGGCCGGTCACGTCTGCACGCCGGTGATCTCCAGTTCGCGTCCGCTGCGCAGCTCCTGCGACGGCCGGTCACAGCTCGGGCACCAGAAGAACGGGGGCATGCCGAGCGCGAACTCCTCGGCGCACTCCCCGCACCAGGCGTGCGCGGGCACCTGCTCGACCACGAGCCGGGCCGACGCGAGGGCCGTACCGTCGCGGGCCACCTCGAAGGCGAAGTGCAGCGCGTCCGGTACCACACCCGCGAGCTCTCCGACGCGGACGGTCACCGACGAGACACCGTCGGCGCCGTCCGCCCGGGCGATCTCCCCGGCCTGCTCCACGATCGCGGTCGCGATCGACAGCTCGTGCACGCCGGCCTCAGGGGTACCGGTGGTGAGCGCGCAGTCCCCCGGTCATCCGGTAGATCCGCAACTCGCGCACGATACCCGGGAGTTCCTTGACGAACAGGGCCGCGGCCACACTGCCGGCCAGCGCGGCCTGCGCCGCGAGCAGCTGTCGTCCCGACATTCCCTTCCGCACGGTCCTTCTTCTTCGCATGGCCAGGTTCATGGCGTCACTTCCTGCTCTCTCATCCCGGTGAGATGTTCGGCATGTCCTTCACCAGGGCGTCATGCCGCTTCCAGTGGATACCGGTGGAGCGGCGCGCGTCGGAGCTGCCGTCCTGGTGATGTCCGGTCTGGTGCTTGTACGGGCCCCTGTTGCCCTGGTGCAGTCCGCGCACGTGGGAGGGCGTGTCGGGCTTGGCCTGGGGACGGCCCACTCGGATGCTTCCCATGTCCGATCTCCTTCCGGGTCCTCACGACCGCTCGGTCAGCTCCCTGAAGAACTGTTCTACGGCCGGCCAGACCCGGCCGCCACCGGAGAGGCCCCGCCACTCGCGGCGGACCAGGGCGGTCATCCGGTAGCAGTCGTCGACCGGCACGATCCAGTGTTCGTCGAGGCCGCGCACGGTGTTCACCAGCAGGGCCTCCACATCCGGTGTCATGGCGGCGAGCTGCGGCACCGCGGCGGCCAGCCGCTGCCAGGCCGCCGCGTCCACCTCCCAGCGCATGGCCCCGGCCGGGCTCGGCCCCTGCGCGGTGACCGTGCCGTCGGCGCGCGGCACGAAGAACACCAGCCCCACCGGGACACCGAGCACCCCGGTGTCGACCGGCGGCAGCCGCAGCCGGCGCCGGGGCACGAGCCGGTAGCGGGCCTCACCCGCCCCGGCGTCGGCGAACAGCACCGAGCAGGGCCGGCACACGCACCGCACCTCGGCGGCACCGGTGTCGTACAGATGAGGGTGCTCCTCGGTCACGCGGGCCGCGCACAGCTCGCACGTCTCGGCCTCGGCCCTCTCGGCACGGCCGGCGGTGGAGCGGATCACCCGGGCGAGCGCCCCGTCCACGCTCACCGCGCCTCCTGCGGCGTGGCCCGGCGCTTGATCGTGCTCAGCGGTACGAACGCCGGAGTCGCCTTGCGCTCCTCGGTGACCGCCTCGACCGACTCCAGCTCCGGGGCCACCGCGAGGACGGCGGCCCGCACGGCCTCCAGGACGTCGGCCGACCCGCCGCCGCACCCGGAACCGCAGCCGCCGCCGCTGCTCAGCCGGACCCGGGCCACCTGTCCCTCGACGCCGGCCCAGGTCAGGTCACCGCCGCGCTCGCGCACCGCCGGACGCAGCTTCTCCACCGCGCGCGCGGCCCGGCGCTCGCACGGCTCGGGGTGGATGTCGTGGAGCACCAGCAGGTGGCCGAGCAGTTCGTCCTCCGCCAGCTGCGCCCGCAGCGGCTCCGCCGCCTGGTCCAGCACCCGGGCGAGGGCCTCGCCGTAGACCTCGGTCAGCAGCCGCACCGCCTCCAGGGCCGGCCCCCCAGCGGTCTCCAGCCCGGCCAGCACCTCGTCGAGACGGGCGAGCCGCGCCTCCACCGCCGCATCCGGCAGCCGTACGGCGGCGTCAGCCATGGTTGGCGCCGTACGTCGGCGAGTGGACGGTGGTCAGGGTCTTGCCCTTGCCCATGTACATGTGGACGCCGCACGGCAGACAGGGGTCGAAACTGCGGACGGTGCGCATGATGTCGACGCCCTTGAAGTCGTCGGGCCCGTTCTCCTCGAAGATCGGCTGGCCCTGGACGGCGTCCTCGTACGGGCCCGGGGTGCCGTAGATGTCGCGGGGGCTGGCGTTCCACGGGGTGGGCGGGTACGGGTGGTAGTTGGCGATCTTCTTGTCCCGGATGACCAGGTGGTGGGAGAGGACACCGCGCACCGCCTCGTGGAAGCCGCAGCCGATCGACTCGTCCGGCACCTCGAAGTTCTCGAAGACCTTCGTGTCACCGCTCTTGAGCATCCCCATGGCCTCCTCCAGGAACTGCAGGGCCATGGCGGCGGCGTAGGCGATGAAGTACGGCCGGGCGCGGTCCCGTTCGAGGGTGTTGCTCCACTTCGGGATGCGCCACTCCAGGGTGGTCTCCGGCAGCTTCTCGCCCTTGGGCAGGGTGATGCGGATGCCGCCGCCGGTCGCCTTGACGTACGGCGTGTCGACCAGGCCGCTCAGGGCGGTCGACCAGAGCCGGGCGAGGGGGCCGCCGCCGGTGTCCAGGGCGAGGTGGTCGCCGGTCTCCGGGTGGTACCAGCGGGGACTCATGACCCAGCTGTAATTGCCCTCGAAGTCCCGCTTCTGCGGCACCGGCACCGTCGTCTGGTTCCACGGGTGGCGCATGTCGACGGGGTTGCCGAGCGGGTCGTGGGTGACGAAGGGGTCCTCGTTGACCCAGTCCTCGTAGAAGGAGCTGCCCAGCATGATGCGCAGGCCGAGGTTGATGTCGATGAGGTTGTTGGTGACCAGCTTGCCGTCCACGATGATGCCCGGGGTGACGTACATCGCCCGGCCCCACTCGTTCATCGTCGCGTAGCGGTAGTCGACGACGTCCGGGTTCTGGAAAGCACCCCAGCAGCCCAGCAGGATGCGGCGCCTGCCGACCTCCTCGTAACCCGGCAGGGCCTCGTAGAAGAAGTCGAAGACGTCGTCGTTCATCGCCACCGCCTTCTTGATGAAGTCGATGACGTGCATGAGCCGGCTGAGGTAGTCGGTGAACGTGTTGGGCTGCGGCATCGTGCCGACCCCGCCCGGGTACAGCGTGGAGGGGTGCACGTGCCGCCCCTCCATCAGGCAGAACATCTCCCGGGTGATCCGGCTGACCTTCAGCGCCTCCTTGTAGACCTCGCCCTCGAAGGGGTTGAAGGCCTTCATGATGTCGGCGATGGTCCGGTAGCCGTGGATGTCACCGCGGGGCGCGTCGGTGCGCTCGGCGCGGGCCAGGACACCGGGGTTGGTGGCCTTGACCATCGCCTCGCAGAAGTCCACGAAGACCAGGTTGTCCTGGAAGAGCGTGTGGTCGAAGATGTACTCCGCCGCCTCACCCAGGTTGGTGATGTGCTCGGCCAGCTTCGGCGGCTTGACGCCGTAGGCCATCTGCTGGGCGTAGTTGGAGCACGTGGTGTGGTTGTCGCCGCAGATGCCACAGATCCGTGAGGTGATGAACCCGGCGTCCCGCGGGTCCTTGCCCTTCATGAACACCGAATAGCCGCGGAACAGCGACGAGGTGCTGTGGCACTCCACGACTTCCTGGTTGGCGAAGTCGATCTTCGTGTAGATCCCCAGGTTGCCGATGATCCGGGTGATCGGATCCCAGGACATGTCCACGATCTGGGCGGGCTTGCGTCCCGTGCCCCGGGACTCGGTGGTGGTCATCTGCGGTACTGTCCCTTGCTGTTCGGGTTCGGCTGTCGGGTGGCGGGATGCGGGGCGGGCGCGGTCACCGGGCGTGTCACGCGCGCCAGTGCGGGTCGTAGCCGCTGGTCAGCTTGCGCTTGTTGTGGCGCCACTTGGGTTCGTGGTTCACCATGTCGTTGGTCAGACCGCGCAGTCGGCGCATGACCGCGCCGTACGGCCTGATCACCATCGTCGACAGCGTGCCGCCCGGCGGTTCGTCCATGAACGGCATGAAGGCGTCGGGGAAGCTCGGCATGGTGCAGCCGATGCAGATGCCGCCCACGTTCGGGCAGCCGCCGATGCCGGCCATCCAGCCGCGCTTGGGCACGTTGCAGTTGACGACCGGACCCCAGCAGCCGACCTTCACCTGGCACTTGGGGGAGTTGTAGTCCCTCGCGAAGTCGCCCTGCTCGTAGTACGCGGCCCGGTCGCAGCCCTCGTGCACGGTCTTCCCGAACAGCCACTGCGGACGCAGCATGTGGTCCAGCGGCGGCGGGGGAGCGGCACCGGCCGCGTGCTGGAGCACCCAGACCAGGGTCTCCATGAAGTTCTCGGGCTGGATCGGACAGCCGGGCACATTGACGATCGGGAGCCCCGAGCGGGCCTTGAACTCCCAGCCCAGGTAGTCCGCGAGCCCCATGCAGCCGGTCGGGTTGCCGGCCATGGCGTGGATGCCGCCGAACGTCGCACAGGTGCCGGCCGCGACCACCGCCCACGCGTTGGGCGCCAGTTGGTCGATCCACTCGTTCAGCGTCTGCGGCTCACCGGTTTCCGGGTCGTTGCCGAACGACGTCCAGTAGCCGTCGCCCTCGATGATGTTCTGGTTCGGGATCGAGCCCTCGATGACGAGGATGAACGGCTCCAGCTCACCGCGTGCCGCCGCCCGGTAGGGGGCGAGGAAGTCCTCGCCGCCCAGGCTCGGCGAGAGCACCTTGTTGACGAGGTTCACCTTCGGCAGGCCCGGGATCAGCCCGAGCACCACGTCCTCGATGGACGGCTGGCCCGCGGCGGTCAGCGACACGGTGTCGCCGTCGCAGCTCATGCCCTCCGAGATCCAGAGGATGGTGATCTCGTCGAAGCCCTCGCGCGCCTCCGCCCTGCTGGGCTCGCCGCTGACTTCGGTGGTACCGCTCTGTGTGGTCATGTCTGGGCCTCCGTTGCAGCCGGTCTCGAAAACCGTCTAGGCCGCGGCCAACGGGGCCGCGAGGGTCGGTGCGGGGGGTTCGTCGGGGGCGGCGGCCGTTCGGTGGTGGTGCGCCGGCGCCTCAGGCGTGGGCATCGGACCGTCCCTTCTCGGGGCGGTCGGCCGGACGTGCGGGCCGTGGGGACTGCGGCCGGGGCGGGCGGACCTGGCCCGGTGCGTCCGTGACCTCGAGCGGCTCGACCTCATCGGGACGGAAGTAGTGGAACCGGCCGTACCAGCCGTGCAGTTCGGCGGCGGGATCGTCGTCCACGGTGACGGCCAGGTGGACGCTGCCGTCCACGTCGTGGAAGATCGCGGAGACCTGCGCGGTCCGCCCGTCCAGGAACATGTCCTGGGCGTCGGCACCCCGGCCGCGCGGGCGCAGCCGCACCCGGCTGCCGCCGCCCACGGGCACCCCGCCCACCAGCACGGTGTCCGTCGTGGGCGACAACCCCTCGTCGCCGCCCTCCTGCCACCAGGCGGGCCGGCCCGGGGCCGGTGCCTGAACGGGTGTCAGGGAGCGGATGGTGCCGTGCAGCCGGGCGAAGACCTCCTGGGGCATGGTGTCCACGCGATCGACGATCCGGGCGGCCCGTGGATCGGTGGCCCGCGCCTCGGCCTTCTCCTCGTCGGTCAGCAGCATCGTGCGCAGCGTGAGGATCTCGTCGATCTCCGCCGCGTCGTGCAGATCGCCGGGGCTCTCCGGCGCCACCTGCGGATGGTCCGGCAGGATGATCGGCGCGGAGAGCAGGAGCGAGCCCGTGGCCCCGTCCTCGCTGTCGGACTCCGGCGGTCGCCCGCCGAGCACGGGGAACGTGAAGGCGTTACGGCAGCCGCGCACCAGCTCCGCGAGACCGGCCGGCGGATCGATCAGCGACACGAACTCGACGCCGTCGCCGGCGAGGAGGGTGTGCGTGGCGAGCAGTGCCTGTCCCAGCACCGCGCTCCGCGGGGCCTGCGGGTCCGGCGCCTCGGCGCAGTTCTCGGTACGCACGCGCAACCGGTACAGCTCCGGGGCCAGTGGCTCGGCCACGACCGTCGTCTCGGCCCGCACCTCCCGGCGGCGCCGCACCGTCCGCCCCGCCCCGGCGGGCAACGGCTCGTACTCGGCCCCGGCCGGTGCTCCCACGGCGGCGGTCCGCCCGCCCCACAGCAGCTCCTCCAGGGTGAACACCAGCTCGGTCTCGCGGGGCACCGCCTCCTCGAACGACAGCTGAGTGATCCCGTCCGCCGTCCGCAACGACTCGACCGGGCGATGCCCCCCGTCCGCGTCGGCCGCCTCCACCTGCTTGTGCTGGAGTTGCAGATACCGCACCCGCACCCGTACGGCCGCGTCGCCGCGCCGCACCCGCAGCAGGCACTCGGTCCGCTGGTACCAGGAGTCGGCGGAGCCGGAGATCCCGGGTGTGACCGGTCCGTCCCGCTCCACCCAGTTCCGGGGCAGCAGTACGCCGAACTGCCAGCGGACCCGGTTCTTCGCCGAGGACCGGCGATACGGATACAGCAGATACCCCTCGTACAGCACGGCATCCGCAACGGCGCTCAGCTGCGCACAGCCCTCGCCGGCTCCGTTCACCACGCTCGCTCCTCGCCACTCGTGATCCACGCTTCCCTCCCCACGGTCACACCCGTCACGCCGGCCCGCCCCTCCGGCGCACCGTCATTGGGCCGGACAGGGGAGGCGGCCCACCA
Source organism: Streptomyces sp. NPDC053076 (assembly GCF_044546845.1). NCBI lineage: Bacteria > Bacillati > Actinomycetota > Actinomycetes > Kitasatosporales > Streptomycetaceae > Streptomyces > Streptomyces sp. NPDC053076. The sequence continues at coordinate 319,950 of NZ_JBITZL010000003.1, forward strand.
CGTCGAAACATTCGAGAAGAGCGGAGAGGTCCTCCCCTCAGCCTTTCTCGACTGTCGAACTACGGCAGGTAAACCGGCAGTTCACTGTGCCGATGGGATGCCGAATCTTTCGAGATGCCGACCGAAACCGTGGACAGTGCCATGTGCCGGCTCCATCACGCCGTACCCCGCAGGCGACAACCGCGGCGGCGGGGGTGTCGGGGGCGCCCGCGATCGGTCACGGCGCGTTAGGTGGTTCGGGCAGCCGTTCCAGGGCGACCAGCGCCGCGTCGTAGGCGCACAGGGCGGTCGTCCGCAGCAGTCGGGTGTACGGCCGCGCGAAAGCCGCGCCACACGTGCCGGCCGCCCCGGGGTGCACGTCGAGGAGCCGGCCCGTGGCGGTGAGCTGCTGCGCCACGTCGGTCGCATGAGGCACATGGCGATTCTGCGGCTCGGGCCGGGGCCGGGGTACGGTCCTCTGTCGGGTTCGCGCCCACGCCCGTACACTGCGGATCCACAGACAGGCGGGCGCAGTTGACCGGGGGGAGCCGTCATGTCCGGAGGTCCGTACGGTCCGAGCCAGGGGTTCGACGGACCGCCGCTGCCGCCCATGCCGCCGGGTCCGCCACCCGTACCGGCCGGCCCGCCGCCCGTGCCGCCGGACACCTGGCGGGCCGTCGCCGTCGCCCTGCTCAACCTGAGCGGTCTCGGGCTGGGGTACGCCCTGCTGCGGCGCTGGGTGCTGATGGCCGCCTGCTGCGCGGCGACCGGCGCGCTCCTGCTGGTCGCGCTCCCCGCGGACGCCGACGGCGTCCCCGGGGCCGCGCTCGTCGGCTACGCCGTACTCCTGCTGGTGGCCGCCGTCCACGGCGGCCTCGCCGGACGGCGCACCCGGATCGCGTGGCCGGGCAGAGCACCGCTGGCGGCCTTGCTGGGCGTGCTGCTGCTCGCGGTTCCGGCCGGCGGCGCCCTCTGGTACGAGGACGCCCACGACGAAGCCGTGGAGCAGGCGCTCCTCGCCCGGCTGGAGCGTGCCGACGAGCTGGTGGCCGCGAACGGCCGGCAGTCGTTCAGCACCGCCGTACCGGACTACCGGAGGGCCCTGGACGTCTACCGCGACATCGCCGTGCACCACTCCGGCTCCCGCGCGGCCCGCGAAGTCCCCGACAGGCTGCGCACCTACTACACGACGGTCGCCGCCGCCTACGGCCATCACGAGTACTGCGACGCCATAGAGCCGCTGAAGTATCTCCGCACCGTGCCCGGCACGGTGCCGAGGGCGCGGCTCGGCTCGCTGGCCGGCTGGCCCGACGACCGGCTCGCCGTCTCCCTGTACGAGTGCGGGGCCGAGCACCTGACGGCCGGCGAGGCGGACTGGGTGACCCGCTTCGGCGACCTGCTGGACACCTTCCCGCGGTCCGCGGCGGCGGCCAAGGTGGCACCCGTCGTCGACACGGCGGTGAAGGATGCGGAGAAGGCCGTCGGCGGCGACGAACCCTGCGCGGCCGTAGAGCGGTTGCGCACCCTGGACACCCGGATCGGTGACCTGTCCACCTCGTCCGGTGACCCGGACGGCACACTGGCGAAGGCCGCGAGCCGGGCCGGCCGGAGCGGCGGCGCGGGCGAGTACGCCTGCGGCGTCGACCAGTACGAGGACGGCGACTTCGACGCCGCCCGGAAGACCATGGAGCAGTTCGCCGCCGATCACGGGCACGACAGGAACCGGGCCCGCGCCCAGAAGATCGCCATAGCCGCCGAGGTCGCCCAGACGGTCCCCGCGGCCGGCCGGAAGCTGCCCACCACGGCCTCCGGCGGCAGCATCTCCGTGACGGTCAAGAACGACAGCCCGGACGACGTCACCGTCCTGTACACCGGCCCGGTCACCGGCAGCTTCACCCTCAAGGGCTGCGGCGGCTGCAAGGCGTACTCGCCGGCCGACACGCTGTTCTCCGGCTTCAAGCCCTGCAACGACAGCGGCAGGCACTACCCGCAGCGCACCATCGCCCTCCCCGTCGGCACCACGTACTTCGTGCACAGGCCGAACGGCAGCAGTACCGCGACCCCGGCGTCGGACACCGCCCGGCTCAGGTCCGGCTACGTCTACACGGAGTGTGCCTACTCGACCCAGCGGCTGGGCTCCGGGTACTGACCCGCCGCAACGGCCGGCCGGCGCCCCGTGAGCGCGGTGACGGCGGCGCCGGGGTCACAGGCCCATGGAGATGGCCACGCGGGTCAGCTCGGCCGTGTTGGTGATGTTGAACTTGGCCCGGATGCGGCGCAGGTACGCGTCCACGGTGTGGGTGGACAGTCCCATGTGGCGGGCGGTCTGCAGGTAGGTGCGGCCGGCGGCGATGTGCCGGAGCGTCTCCCGCTCACGCGGAGCCAGCGCGGGGGCGGGGGCTTCGATGGGCGACGGGGCGAGGGTGGCGCTCATGGTATTTCCTCCGGCGGAACGGCTCGGGGCTGTCCGTTTGGGGTACTTTGCCCTTGTTCCACCAGATTGCTCGCCCGACTTCATCGGACTGTCCGCCGACTGTCACGGGCGTGTCACAGGGGCCGGGGAGCGGTTTGGTCCACCTGGTCCGCGCCCGGCCGACGAGTCCCTCAGGCGACCGCCGAGCGCGCCGTCCGCTCCACCAGGTGCACACCGTCGGTCATGGACGCGCTGCCGTCGGACAGGACGGCGACGAGATACCGGTGCCCCCCGGCCGTGACCTGGCCGACGCTGTTGACGTCCCAGAGGCCCGTGGTGTCGCGCTGCAGCCAGCCGTTCTTCAGTACCTTCCGGGACCCCGGGCCCCCGATCGCGGAGACACCCCAGGTCTGCTCGGGTACGACATGACTCATCAGGGCGCGGACGTAGGCGCGGGACTCCGTGTCGAGCCCGCCGGAGCCCGCGTGGGCCGCGCCGCCGGAGTCGAAGACGGCCCGCAGCAGCTTTATCTGGTCACCGGCGGTCGTCCGGGTCAGTCCCCACTTGCCGCCCGGGCCGCCCTTCGTGGCGGTCAGTCCCAGCCGCTTGTTGGCGGCCGCGAGCCCGGAGGCCCGGCCGATCCGCCGCCACAGGGCGTTGGCCGCGGCGTTGTCGCTGCGCCGGATCATCGGCTCGGCGAGGTCCCGCTCCCGCGCGGAGAGATGCCGCCCCGCGTCCTGCGCCTGGAGCAGCAGCGTCGCGAGGATGTCGACCTTGACGATGCTGGCGGTGTCGTACGCCCGGTCCGCGCCGTGGACCACGGGCGTGCGGCCGGTGGCGTCCAGGTCGAGCACGGCCGCCGTGGCGTGTGCCGAGTTCTTCCTGGGCGGTGCGGAGCCGGCGGCTGCCTGGGACGGCTGCAGAAGGCCGGCGGACAGGAGGGCGGCGGCCGAGACGACGAGGGCGCCGGCCTTGGTCCGTGCTGTGTGGGGGGAGCGGGACGACATGGGTCACGAACGTAGACAAGAAGTGCGCCCGGCGACGTGGCACCCGTCACCTCCGGCCCCTGTTCGCCCCGCTTTGTGAGAAGAGCCACCGACGGAGCACCGACCGGGGCCGAGCGAGCGCGGGGAGCGCGGCGCTGAGGGGACGGGAGCCGGAGGGCCGGGGGATCGGAGGGGCCGGGGGCGGGGGCGACCGGAGCGGTGGGGGAGGGGGACGGGCACTTGAGGGGCGTGGGCGGCCGGGGGGTGTGTGTCGGGTGGAGGCTGGGCGACCGACGGGGGTGGATGGCTGGTGGGGCTGGGCGACCGACGGGGGTGGGTGACTGGTGGGGCTGGGCGACCGACGGGGGTGGGTGACTGGTGGGGCTGGGTGACCGACGGGGGGTGGATGGCTGGTGGGGCTGGGTGACCGGTGGGGGCGGGCGACCGGTGGGGGCCCTGGACCGCGATGAGCGACCGATGGGGCGCATTGTGTCGGCGGGTCGGCTCCCCGGCGGCGTGTACGCGCGCCCGGGCCGTTCTGCTCGCCTATCGTCGGCCGGACACCGACATCCGGAGTGATCATGGAAAAAACGGATGACCTTATTGGTGTGACGAACGGCGTGGCGGCCGTACCCCTCGGTCCGTCCGTGCGCCGCGTCCGGCCGTGGCCGCTCGGCGCCGCCCTCGCGGTCACCGCCGGTGTCACGGCCCTGCTGCTCCTGACCGGCACCCAGTGGCTGAACCATCCGGCCGTCCAGGCATGGCGCACCGTCAGTCTGGCCATCACCGTCCAGGCGCTCCCCTTCCTGCTCCTCGGCACGGCCCTGTCGGGTGCCATCAACGCCTTCGTGCCGGCCGATCTGTTCACCCGGGTGCTGCCGACGCGGGCCGCCCTCGCCGTACCGGTCGCCGGTGCCGCCGGCGCGATCCTGCCGGGCTGCGAGTGCGCCTCCGTCCCCGTCGCGAGCAGCCTGATCCGCCGCGGGGTGACCCCGGCCGCCGCCTTCGCCTTCCTGCTCTCCGCGCCGGCGATCAACCCCGTGGTGCTCGTGGCCACCGCCGTCGCCTTCCCGGGCAACCCCGCGATGGTCGTCGCCCGGCTGCTCGCCTCCCTCGGCACGGCGGCCGTGATGGGCTGGCTGTGGCTCTGGCTCGGCAAGGAGAAGTGGCTGCGCCCCCAGCTGCGCCACCGGAACACCGGACACCGGCACGGCCACAGCCGCTGGACCGAGTTCCGGCTCGGCTTCCAGCACGACTTCCTGCATGCCGGCGGCTTTCTCGTGCTCGGCGCCATGGCCGCCGCCACCTTCAACGTCAGCGTGCCGGATTCCGTCCTCGGCACCTTCTCCGGCCGGCCCTGGCTCTCGGTGCTCTTCCTGGCGGCCCTCGCCGTGCTGCTCGCCGTCTGCTCGGAGGCCGACGCGTTCGTCGCGGCCTCCCTCACCGGCTTCTCGCCGACCGCCCGGCTGGCGTTCCTGGTGGTCGGCCCGATGGTCGACCTGAAACTGATCGCGCTGCAAGCCGGCACCTTCGGCCGCGCCTTCGCCTGGCGGTTCTGCACGGCGACCACCGTCGTAGCGGTCACCGCGAGCGTCCTGATCGGAGGCGCGCTGCTGTGAGACGCCCTGTCCAGGCCCTGCTCCTGGCGCTGACCGGCACCGGTCTGCTGCACGTGGCACTCTTCACCGACACCTATCTGCGCTACGTCAGGGCCGGACTGCGCCCGCTGCTGATCGTGTCCGGGGTCGTCCTGCTGCTGCTCGGCCTGGCGGCCGCGGTCACCCGCGGCGGACGGCGGACCAAACCCCACGACGCTGACGAGCACCCGCGCGGAAACGACCGCGACCACGTCGACGACCACGCCCACGGGGACGATCACCCCCACGCGTACGCCCGCGGCCAAGCCCACGGGGACGATCACCTCCACGCGTACGGCCGCGGCCACGCCCACGGGGACGATCACCCCCACGTGTACGCCCACGACCACGGGCACGACCACACCGTCACCCCGCGCATCGCCTGGCTGCTGTTCCTGCCCGCGCTCAGCCTGCTCTGCTACGCCCCGCCCGCCCTCGGCGCCTACACCGCGGCCCGCGCCAACAGCAAGCCGGTCGCCGTGCAGAAGAAGGGGTTCGCCCCCCTGCCCGCGGTCTCACCCGTGCCGCTGACCCTCACGGACTTCACCAGACGCGTCCAGCAGGACCGCAGCCGGGCCGTCCAGGGCCGTACCGTCCGGCTGACGGGCTTCGTCACCCCGGACGGCGAGGACGGCGGCTGGTACCTGACCCGCATCATCTTCTCCTGCTGCGCCGCGGACTCGCAGACGGTCAAGGTGCGTATGTACGGCACGGAGGCACCGCCCGCCGACACGTGGCTGGCGGTGACCGGCACCTGGCACCCGCGCGGCAACCTGGGCACGAGGAACGCGGAACCGGCACTCGACGTCGAGGACGCCCGACCCATCGCTCCGCCGGTGAACGCCTACACCGACGACCTGCCGCTGACCCCGTCCTAGCCTGCGGCGGACGACCGGCCGGGAGAGGTGCACGATGGTGTGGTGACGCTCGCTCCGGGACCGGGGCCAGGACGCAGCGGGGGCCGCCCCTGTTTCGGGCCGGCCGGTGCGCGAGAGGAGGCGGTGACGATGACACGGACACCTCCCACGACGGTCACCCGGCTGCGGCTGTGGCGATGGCGGCGCAATGCGCTCCGGCGGCACAGCGATGTCGTCGAAGCCTGGATCGTCCTCGCCGGCTGGGTGCTGGCCCTGGTCGTCGGGGTTCTCGCGGGCCTGCTGGCGGCCCGGATCTCCGAGTCGGGGTTCGCGGCACGGCAGGCGCGGGTGCACCCCGTGTCCGCCGTGATCACCGACGGCGCGGCGCGGACCCCGGCCGGGAGCGGCTACGGCGACGGCCGGGTGTGGGCCGCCGTACGGTGGACGGACTCGGACGGCTCGGCGCACACCGACCGGGCGAAGGTCTCCCCGGGCGTCCCCGCCGGAAGCCGGGTGACGGTGTGGACGGACCGGGCCGACCGGGTCGTACCCGCCCCCGTCACCGGCGCGGCGGCCGATCTGCAGGCGGCCCTCACCGGCGCCCTCGTCGCCCCGGCCGCCGGCGCGCTCGTCTGGGGCGCGGGATGGCTGGTCCGCGGCCGGCTCATCCGGCGGCGCCTGGCCGAATGGGACGCGGAGTGGAAGCAGATCGGTCCCCGGTGGGGGAATCTCAGCGGAGGCAGGGGCTGACAGCAGCCCGGGTGCTTGAGGACGCCCTGCGGGGATACCCGGCCGGTATGGCGAAACTGCACCTACCACTGCGACGTCACCGGCAGGCCGCCGACGAGACACCGGCGCGGCCCATACCCGCGCCGGAGGAGACCGGACCCGCCGAGGACGTCGAGCGGCGGGCGCCGGACAGCCCGGCGAAACTGCCCCGGCAGGCGTGGGCCGCGGCCTTCAAGGGCGCACTGCGCGAGTTCCGGGACGACGAGCTGACCGACAGGGCCGCGGCACTCACCTACTACACCGTCCTGTCCCTGTTCCCGGCACTGCTCGTACTGGTGTCCATGCTGGCGGTCGCCGGCAAGTCGGTCACCGACCGGGTGCTGGCCAACCTGCAGGACCTGGCGCCCGGCCCCGCGCGGGACATCATCACCCGGTCCGTCGAGCAGCTTCAGGGCAGCGCCGGAACCGGCTCGATCGTGGCTCTGGTCGGCATCGTGCTGGCCGTGTGGTCGGCGTCCGGATATGTGGCCGCCTTCATCCGCGCCGCCAACGCCGTCTACGACATGCCCGAGGGCCGCCCGGTGTGGAAGATCCTCCCGGTGCGCGTCGGCGTCACGGTCGTGCTGATGGTCCTCGCCGTGGCCAGCGCGTTGATCGTGGTCTTCACCGGCGGCCTGGCCCGGCGTGCCGGGCAGGCGATCGGGGCCGGTGACGCGGCGCTGACGGCGTGGTCGATCGCGAAGTGGCCGGTGCTGGTCCTGCTCGTCGTCGTGATGATCGCGATCCTGTACTGGGCGAGCCCGAACGCCAAGGTCAAGGGCTTCAGGTGGGTCACCCCGGGCAGCGTCCTGGCCCTGCTGATCTGGATGGCCGCCTCCGCCGGTTTCGCCTTCTACGTCGCCAACTTCGCCTCCTACAACAAGACCTACGGCACCATGGCCGGCGTCATCGTCTTCCTGGTCTGGCTGTGGATCACCAACCTGGCGATCCTGCTGGGCCTGGAGTTCGACGCGGAGGCCGTGCGACAGCGGGCCATCGCCGGCGGCCATCCGCCCGAGGCCGAGCCCTACGCCCGGCCGCGCGACACCCGGAAGTGGGACGAGGAGGACGTGCGCCGCCTGGACGGCACCTGACGTGCGCGCGCCCCGCCTCCGTCAGGCGGCGTATCCGCCGTCCACCGAGAACTCGGCGCCCGTGACGTACGCCGCCTCCGGCCCCGCGAGGAACGTCACCATGGACGCCACCTCCCCGGCCGTCCCGTAGCGGCCCAGTGCGGTCATGGCGGCCTGGTCCTGTGCGTAAGGGCCGTCCGCGGGGTTCATGTCGGTGTCGGTCGGGCCCGGATGCACGATGTTCGCCGTGATCCCGCGCCCCGCCAGCTCGCGGGCCAGCGCCTTCGTCAGGCCGACCCCGGCCGACTTGGTCATCGCGTAGAGCGTGGCCCCGGGGCCCGGTACGCGCGCGGTGACGCAGCTGCCGATGGTGATGATCCGTCCGCCGGCCGCCATGAGCGCGGCGGCGGACCGGGCGGCCAGGAACATGCCGCGCACGTTGACGGCGAGGAGCCGGTCCACGTCGGCGAGCGACAGGTTCGCCAGCGGCTCCATCACTCCGACGGCAGCATTGTTCACCAGCACGTCCAGCCCGCCCAGTTCGTCGGCGGCGCGCCGCACGGCGTCCGCCGCCTCGGCCGCGTCCGCGGAGTCCGCGCGCAGGGCCACCGCCCGTCGTCCCAGCGCCTCGATGTCCCGTACGACGGCCTCGGCCGCGTCCTTGCCGTGCACATAGGTCACGGCCACGTCCGCGCCCTCCTGGGCCAGGCGCCGTGCCGTCGCCGCGCCGATGCCCCGGCTGCCGCCGGTGACCAGGGCCGTCCTGCCGTTCAACTGCGTTCGTGAAGTCATGGCCCCATCCCACCCGAGGCGAGCGGGGAACACCGGCGGGGAACCGACGTCGACCTCGGCGGCTGCCGCGGACCGGCACGCGGGGAGACAGCGACAGGGGGGAGACACCAACCAGGATGGAGACTCCCGTCTTGCCGCAGGCTGATGGCGCGAGGAGGGGTCTTTGTGCAGGCTGACGGCATGACACAGCCCCAGCTCGCCGAGCAGCTCCCGTACCACCGCCTGGCCCGCCTCGCACCGCGCTACGGGTGGTGGCGCCCCCTGGTCGGCACCCTGGTCCTGGCCGTGGCGTACATGATCACCCTGGTCGTTCTCATGGCCCTTCTCCTGGCCCTGGGATCAGCCATGGGATACCCCGAAGACGCCGACGGCTGGCCGAAGTTCGGCCCCGTCCAGGAGACCGCCACGGACCTGCTCGCGATCGCGGCGGTCATCCCCGTTCTGCTGCTGACCGTGCGCTGGATCGGGGGACGCCGGGCCGGCACGGTCTCGTCCGTGACCGGGCGGCTGAGATGGCGCTGGCTCATGCTGTGCGTGCTGACCGCCGCGCCGATCGTGGCGCTGTCCATGGGCGGCATGGTCCTGCTGCCCGCGGAGGCCGGCGAGTCGGCGAGCCAGTGGGTGGGATGGGCGGCCTTCGGGCGGGCCCTCGCCATGCTGCTGGTCCTGGTGCCCTTGCAGGCGGCGGCCGAGGAGTACGTCTTCCGCGGCTGGCTGACGCAGACCGCCGGGGCGTTCCTGCGCTCGCCGTGGGCCGCGCTCCTGCCCCAGGCCGTCCTGTTCGCCACCGCCCACGGCTGGGGTACGCCCTGGGGCTTCGCCGACCTGGTCGTGTTCGGTGCGTGCGCGGGCTGGCTGACCTGGCGGACGGGCGGACTGGAGGCGTCCATCGCCCTGCACGCGGTCAACAACCTCTTCGCCTTCGGTGTCTCGGCCGCCGTCGTGGACGGGCTCGCGAGCGACGAGACGGCGGCCGACGCGGACTGGCAGGTGGTCGCGCTCGACGTCCTGAGCATCGCCCTGTACACGGCGGCCGTGGCGTGGTGGCTGCGCCGCCGCGGGCTGGACCGCACGGCGCCGGCCCCGCAGCCCCCCGCGCAGCCACCGGCGTTCGCCATCGGTCACCCGTACGTCGGCGGAGTCCCGGTGCCCGCGCAGTGGCCGGGCCACCCGGCCCCCGGCGCTCCGGGACCCGCGCCCTGGGCGGCGCAGCCGGGGCAGGGAACGGCCGTCGCCCCGCCGCTGACGGGACAGCACGGACCGGGCACGGCCGCACCGGCGCCCTGGGGTGAGCGGCCGGTGCCGGGGACGGGCCGTCCGCCCGCGGCCCCGGACAGCGGGGAGGACGGCGCGGCCCCGTAGGGCCCGCGAGGACAGAACCAACGGGCCCGGGGCGTGTGCCCACGAGCGCCACCGCCCACCTGCCCACAGCGCACGGGATGGCCCGCCACCGCACTCGGGGCACGGCGGGAACGCCCCGCGCACCCGGCCCGGGCGCGCGGGGCGCCGCCGGACGCCGGGCGGCTCGTGCCCGCGCGCCGGCTCAGCCGGGGTGGGCGGCGATGGTCGGCGTGTCAGCCGAGGCGGCGGTGGTCGGCGTGTCGGCCGAGGCGGCGATGGTCCGCGCGCACTCCAGGGACTCGGCGTGGGTCGTGTCCACTTCAAGGTCGTAGCACACGCCCTCGTGGACCAGGTCGGCCTGGGACGCGGCCATGCCCTCGGCCCGGTCTCCCCGGGCGATCTCACGTCCCGCGGCGACCGCCGGTTCGCACCGGACGCCCACCCAGAGGACGGCCAGTCCGTCCAGGGCCTTGCGCCATCGCTCCTGGGAGGCCGCTCCGCCGAGGAAGACGTCGTCCACGACGACCTTGGCGCCCGCGCGGACCGTCGCCGCGATGCCCTCCATCCAGGCCGCCTCCAGCGCCCGGAAGCCCGGCCCGACGTGCACCCCGCCGTCCGCGGTGAACTCGATCCCGCCGTCCGGCCCGCGCAGCTTCGGAGGCAGGGCGTCGACGAGCGAGTCGATCCCGAACGCCAGCCACGGCTCCGGCAGTACGGCCTGCAGACAGCGCACGATCCCGGACTTCCCCGCGCTGGAACCACCGTTGAGAATGATCACCTGAGTCGTCACCGTGCCACGGTACGGAGCCTTCCGGCCTGCCGGTAACGCATTTCGCCGCCCGTTACCGATCCGGTGGGCCATCCCCCTCGGCCGTGGCGTTCCGCTGGACGCCCAGGCGGTTCGGTTCCGGCCCCCGGCGTTCCGGGACGGCTGCCCCGGGCGGCCGGGCAGCGCGGCACGCCGGAGGAGCGGCCCGACGTACCACCGCGGGCCGGCCGGGGGGAAGATCTGTCCGGTGGCCCGGATCCGTATGCTCACCAGGGAACCGCAGACCGGCCGGCTCGCGCTCCCGGCCACACAAAGCTTCGAAGCAGCAAGGAAGTTGACATCATGACCGACAAGCTCACCGTAAGTGTCCTGGGCACCGGCATCATGGGCGCCGCGATGGCCCGCAACCTCGTGCGCGCCGGACACGCCGTCCGCGCCTGGAACCGCACCCGTGCCAAGGCCGAACCGCTCGCCGCCGACGGCGCGCATGTCGCCGGCACCCCGGCGGAGGCCGTCGAGGGCGCCGATGTCGTCCTGACCATGCTCTACGACGGCCCGGCCGCGCTGGACGTGATGCGCGAGGCCGCCCCCGCGCTGCGTTCCGGCGCCGCCTGGGTGCAGTCCACCACCGCCGGCCTCGAGGGCGTCAGTGAACTGGCCGCTTTCGCCCGCGAGCACGACCTGGTCTTCTTCGACGCGCCGGTGCTGGGCACCCGTCAGCCGGCCGAGGCCGGTCAGCTTCTCGTCCTCGCCGCGGGCCCGAGTGAGCACCGCGCCGCCGTGGTCCCGGTCTTCGACGCGGTCGGTGCCCGTACGGTGTGGACCGGCGAGGACGGCGCGGCCGGTACCGCCTCCCGCCTGAAGCTCGTCGCCAACAGCTGGGTCATCGCGGCCACGGCCGCGATCGGCGAGGTGCTGGCCCTGGCGCAGGCGCTCGGCGTGGACCCGCAGGGCTTCTTCGACGCCATCGGCGGCGGCCCGCTCGACATGGGATACCTGCATGCCAAGTCGCAGCTCATCCTCGACGGCCGGCTGACCCCGCCGCAGTTCGCGGTGGCCACGGCTGCCAAGGACGCCCGGCTCATCGTCCGGGCGGGCGAGGAGAACGGGGTACGCCTGGACGTGGCCACCGCGAGCGCGGAGCGCCTGGAGCGGGCCGCCGCGCAGGGCCACGCCGAGGAGGACATGGCCGCCGCCTACTTCGCCAGCTTCGACTCCACCGACCGGCCGGCCGGCTGAGCGAGCCGGCGTACGTCCGGGCCGTCACGGCCGTCACCGCCGTCGCTGCGCTTCTGCTGCCGCCCGGGAGCCGTGCCGGCCCGAAGTGGGACCGTTGCCCACGGCCTCCGCGTACGCGCGGGGGATGCCGCCCTGTCGCTCCTCGCCCGCTCACGTTCCTGTTCCGCGGTGGCGGGGGTGCTCAGCCGGCGGTCCGCAGCAGCAGCTTGCCGGTCGACGCGCGCCCGCCCATCAGCCGGTGTGCCTCGGCCGCGTCCGCCAGTGGGAACTCCGCGGTGACGGGCAGGTGCACGGTGCCGTCGGTGACCGTGCGGAAGGCACGTTCGACGAGCGAGCGCAGCGCGCCGGGCGCCGACTGCGCGAGACTCAGGACGGAGAAGCCCGCGACGGAACGGCCCTGCGCGTACAGCTCCGGCTGTCCGACGTGCCACGGCTCGGCCCCGCTCGCGTTGCCGAAGGACACCAGGCGGCCGAAGACGGCCAGTGCGTCGAGGCCACGGCGCAGGGTCTCGCCGCCGACCGGGTCGAGCACCAGGTCGACGCCCCGGCCACCGGTGGCGCGGCGGACGTCGGAGGCGAAGGTGCCGGTGGGGAACACCTCGTCGTAACCGTGCCGGAGGGCGTGGCCGGACTTGTCCGGTGAGGAGACCACGCCGTACACGGCACCGGCGCCCGCCGCCCGGGCCAGTTGTCCGGCCACCGTGCCGACACCGCCGGCCGCGCCGTGCACCAGGACCGTCTCGCCCGCGCGCAACCGCCCCACCTCATGGAGCAGGGCATGGGCCGTCGGCAGAACGGTGGGCAGCGCCGCGGCGGTACGCAGGTCCAGTCCGTGCGGGAGCGGGAAGACGGTGGTCGCGTCGGCGGCCACCACCTCCGCGTAGGCACCACTGCCGACGAGCGCGACGACGTCCTGCCCCGGCCGCAGTCCCTCGACTCCCTCGCCGACGGTCCGCACACGTCCGGACACCTCCAGGCCCGGACGGAAGGGCAGCGACGGAACCCGGTACCCCTCGGCGCGCGCCTTGAGATCCGCGAAGTTCACCCCCGTGTAGGCCACGTCGATGGTCACCTGCCCGGGCGCCGGCGCGGGGACCTCGGCGTCCACGACCTTCAGCACCTCGGGACCGCCGTACTCCTGGAACTCCACCGCACGCATGAGCAGCACGCGCCCTTCCGCCAAGTGTTCAATGGAAAGCGAACACCAGGACTGTATGATGTCCGTCGAACACTAGGCAAGGGCCGGACACCTCCAAGTGCCCCGGCCGGCAAGGGCGGCGCGGGGAGAAGAGCATGCCGAAGCAGGCGGAGAGCGGTGGTCACCGTGCGGCGCCGGTCCACACGGATCCGGCGGATGTCTCCCTGCTGACCGCGCTGTCCGCGGTCGCCGATCCGGTGCGCATCCAGCTCATCCGCGAGCTGGCGGCCTCCGCGGAGTGGACCCGCGGCTGCGGCGGCTTCGACGTGCCGGTGGGCAAGGCCGCGCTCAGCCACCACTTCACGGTCCTGCGCGGCGCCGGGCTGGTCGAGCAGCGCGACGAGGGCCCGAGACGGGTCAACCGGCTGCGCCGTGAGGAGTTCGACGCCCGCTTCCCGGGACTGCTGGCCCTGATCCTCGACGACGTCGCCGCCGATTGAACGACCGCCTCACGCCACGGCGTTGACCTCGCCGCCCGGTGGGACGGCCGCCCGGAGCATGTCCACTCCCGGCTCACCGGGCTGACGACACGACGGCCCACCGGCGCGTGCGAGAGGCGGTCGGTGTCACTCGGCGGTGTCGGTGCCCTCCGGCTTCTTCCGCGTGGATTCCCCCGGCACGGTGTAGAACACGGACGAGCCCTGCTTGCTGCGGTGGGCGAGGTTCCGGGCGACCAGATTCTCCAGGGTCGTGCGGACGACCTTGGTCTGGACCCCGCGGTCGGGATGCGCCTGGCCCAGCGCCTCGGTGACCTCGGCGGCGGAGCGCGGTTCGCTCTGCTCGGCCAGGTGCCGGCGGACGAGTTCGATGAGCGTGGGCGGGGCGGGCTCGGAAGTCGCCTTGGGGGCCGCCGGTTTCTTCGCCGCGGCCTTGCCGTCCGCGGGCTTCTCGGCCTCGCTGCGCCGTGCGCCGGCGCTCTTCTTCCGGGGAGAGGGTACGGCCGCGCTGCCGGCCTGCGCGGCGATGCCGAGCGCCTGCTGCATGTTCAGTAGAATGGAGTGGTCGTGCTGCAGTGCGGTCAACTGTTCTTGCAGGGACGCGATTTCGGTCGTGATGCGTTCCTGTTCCTTGAGGTTGTGTTCGAGGTCATTGCTCACCTGGCTCACGTACTGAGAGGCCAATTCGGTGACGGGTCCAGCAGTTTCCGGCATCTTTCCCTCCGCTCCTGACGGTGCGACACCTGGATGATACGGGCGGGTCGACCGGTTTTCACCGTTGATGAGGTACGAACGACCGACCGACGGTCCACTCCAGCCCAGGTACCCGGCCGCTCGGCAGTGTCCTGGCTCGACAGCCCGGCCCCACCGGCCGACGGGCCCGCACGCGCACGCTCACCCGAGGACGATCGGGAGCTTGCCGGTCAGGGGGCCCAGTTCCGCCCGCTCGGCGTCGGTCGGGGCACGGCGCCCCGTGCCGACCCGCAGCGTGTCCTGGTCGGACCAGGACGCGGGGAAGACCGCCCCGGCGATCTCCTCCAGCATCGCGCGCGACCGGGCGAGACCCTCGGCAGGCGGTCGCGCGGCACCCGGGAGGTGCGCGATCAGGTCCAGGTGGTGCAGGGTCCACTCCAGCACGTAGGCGGAGAGGTAGTCGCCCGCGGTGAGGACCATCTCCTGCGTACTGACCCGCTGTCCCGGGTCGGCCAGCTCGGCCGCGCGTCCGGCGGCGGAACCGACGTCGTCCAGGTGGAACTTGAGCAGCCGCGGTTCCTCGTACGCGGCGGCCAGCCGGACGGTCAGCGCGTCCAGCGGGTCGTCGCCGGCCGGTGGCGTGTCCGAGACGTTCCAGTAGGTCACCGCGTCACGCGTCGGCTCCGCCGTGGCGGGCGTCACGAGGGTGATCAGTACGTCCTGAGCGTCGACGACCAGATGACACACCAGGTCCCGGACGAGCCAGCCCGTGCAGCCGGACGGGCGCGCGAAGTCCTCGTCGGGGAGCTCGGCCACCGCCGTGCGCAGAGCCGTCCACGAGCGTGAGAAGAGATCCACGGCCGCAAACTAGCAGCGCCCACCCGGCGCTTCGACCGATTTCCCCGGCCCCGGGACACTCGACGCCCGTCTGCGGACCGATCCGGCTTCCGGTACAACGGCTCCGGGCCGACCCACCACGTCGTCGAGCAGGGCAGGGTCTTCACCACCGGTCCCGCGAGGCGCCCGGGCGGGCAGGAGCGGCGTCCCGGCTTGTCTGCCTAGCGGTTGAGCACGCCTTCGTCCACGAATCCCATCCTGCGGTTCATGGCGATCGCGTTCGCGTTCGCCGGGTGATGGAAGGTCCGTACCCGCGTGGCTCCGCACTCCCGCGCGAAGCGCAGACCCACGGTCTTCATGGCGATCGAGATGCCGCGGCCCCGGTAGGGGGCCCGCACACCGGTCATCTCGTTGAAGACGAACCCGTCGTGGACCGATGTCGCCGCCATGCCGATCCATGCGTCGCCGTCCAGGGCGATCACGACGCCACGCGGGTCGTAGCCGGCGGCGGCGAATCGCCGTTCGGTGTACTCCTCGAACGAGTAGAACTCGCCACGCTCGGGGATGTCCGCTGAACACTCCTTGTTCAGTTCGTACAGCGCGCGACGGTGTTCCGGCGTGTCACCCAGCTCGGCGAGGGTGGTCAGGCGAATGCCCGCCGCGCTGCACCGTGCCACGTACTCCTCGAACCGGGTCGCGTCGAACGCGGTGACATCCAGTTCGAGCCTCACCCACAGACCGTTCATGTTTCCCCTCCGTTGTACGACCCCCTCATCCTGTCGCGTGGTCGAGGGGAGGGGAAGATCGACACCCTCGTCGTTCACGATGATGAACCCTGCTCATGTGGGTGTACATGGTCGGGGGCGGTGTGCAAGGCTCAGCCAACTTCTGGCGTACACAGCGGAGTTGGAGGGCGAGCATGAGTGTTTCCCGGCGTGTGCTGCTGGCCACGGCGGCTGGTGCGGCGGCCGTGGGCGGGTCCGCGGTGCCGGCTGCGGGGGCAACGGACCGGCAGGACGCGGGAGGTACCCTGCGGACGCTCCGCGACGCGGCGGACTACGCCGTGGAGAAGGTCCGTGCCGTCGCGCCCGGCGTGACGGGCTTCCCGGTCGGCACCAAGTTCGAGAAGTGGACGTACTCGCGCAACGGTGACTGGGTGGGCGGCTTCTGGCCCGGAACGCTGTGGATGGCGTGGCTGCACAGCAAGGACGACTCCTTCCGCGCGTGGGCGGTCGAGTCGGCCCGGAACCTCGCCCCTCGTCAGTACGACACGAGCACGCACGACCTCGGTTTCCTCTTCTACCCCTCCTGGGTCACCGCCTGGCGCCTGACCGGCGACGACGAGTGGCGGACGGGCGCGATACGGGCGGCGGAGTCCCTGATACAGCGGTACAACGCGCGCGGCAGGTTCATCCGTGCGTGGGGCGCGCTGACGGACACCGCCAACGCGGGCCGGGTCATCATGGACACGATGATGAACCTCGATCTGCTGGCCTTCGCGAGCCGGCAGACCGGCGACGACAGGTACCTGGACATCGCCGTGGAGCACGCGAGGACCGCCCAGCGCGTCTTCCCCCGCCCGGACGGATCCACCCCGCACGTGTTCGACTTCGACCCGGACACCGGCGCCCCCCTGGGTCCCGATACGGTGCAGGGCTACAGCCCCACCTCCTGCTGGTCGCGCGGACAGGCGTGGGGCATCTACGGTTTCACCACGATGTACCGCAGGACCGGTGAGACGCAGTTCCGGGACACCGCGCGGAAACTCGCCGACTTCGCCATCGCGGCACTGAGCCCGGATCACGTCCCGGTCTGGGACTACCGCGCGCCACAACAACCCCACGACGTCAAGGACGCCTCCGCCGGGGCCGTCATGGCGTGCGGTCTGCTCGACCTGCACGCGGCGACGGGCCGGCGTACCTACCGCGATGTGGCGCTGCGTCTGCTCACCGCACTGTCCGAGACCTGTCTGACGAGGAACTCGACCCGGGCCGAGGCGGTCGTGGCCCGCTGCACCCGCAACCGTCCGGCCGAGGACGGGATCGAGATCTCGCTGCCCTATGCCGACTACTACCTGCTCGAAGGAATTCTCCGTGTGCTCCGCCTCGCCGAGGTCGACCGGGCGATCGATCTGTCGCAGCACGGGTGACGCCGGCCGAGGGCGGAGGGTGGTGCGGCGGTCGTCCGCAGGACCGCCGGGGCGGATGCCGCCGGACACACACGTGGTGTTCACCGAACTCATGGAGACCGCCAGGAGATCTGAACTAGGCTGCCGCGTACTGCTCTTCCCGCGTGCCGAGCTGTTTTTCTTGGAATGGAGGCAGCGCCGCATGAGCCGATACGCCCAGGTGGCCTTCACGCAGAACGTCCGACGTGTCCAGGAAGAGCGGGGAAGCGCTGACGCCATGGAGCGGCTTCTCGCCGGAAACCCCGGGCGAGCCGACCGGATGGGCGCCACCGAGGCCGAATTCATCGGCGCCCGCGACGGACTCTACCTCGCCACCGTGAGTGAAACAGGCTGGCCGTACATCCAGTTCCGCGGCGGTCCGCCGGGTTTCGTGCACGTCCTGGACGAGGCGACGCTGGCCTTCCTCGATGTGCGCGGAAATCGCCAGTACATCACGGCCGGAAACGTTCGTGGAAATGACCGGGTATCGCTGTTCTTCATGGATTACGCACGCCGCACCCGGCTGAAAGTCCTCGGCCGGGCCGAGATCCGCGATCCCGGTGAATTCGTGGACCTGCGCGGCCGGTCAGGGGGCGCGCGCACCGAGGGGCATGCGGAGTCGCTGCTCGTGGTGCGTGTCGAGGGTTTCGCCTGGAACTGTGCCAAGCACATCACGCCGCGGTTCTCCGAGGCTGAACTCGCGGGCGCCCTGGAGCGGGTGTACGAACGCGTCGGGGAACTGGAGGAGGAGAACCGCGCGTTGCGCTCACGGCTCGGGATGCGGGACTGAACCGCACCCCGAGCCGCAAGGCGTCCGTTCCGGTGCCGTCCGGCCCGTCCGGCTCCGGTCAGCCGGCCGCGGCCAGCCGTTCCTCGGCCAGGGCGGCGAGGAGCCGCGCGCCGTCCCCGAGGACCTCGTTGCCGAACACCGCGTCGGGGCTGTGGTTGAAGCTCGCCTTCGCCGTGTCGCGGTCGGGTGAGCAGGCACCGAGGAAGAGCATGGCCCCCGGCACCTCGTCGAGGACGAAGGAGAAGTCCTCCGAGGGGCTCAGCGCGTTCGGTGCCCAGATGAGCCTGCCCGGTCCCAGCAGCCTCTCGACCGTGCCGGCCGCGAAGTCCGCCTCGGCCGGGTCGACGACCGTGACCGGGTAGTCCATGGAGTGATCAACCGTCACCGTGACCCCGTGGGCGGCGGCGACCCCCTCCAGCACCTGGGTCACCCCGTCCAGGACCTTCGCCTTGGCGGCCGGACCAAAAGTCCGGATGCCGATCTTCAACTCGGCCTCGTCCGGGATGACATTGGCCGACGTACCCGCGTGAATACTGCCGACCGACAGCAGTACCGGGTCGAAGGGGTCGAAGCCCCGGCTCGCGAACGTCTGCAACGCCAGCGTCATCTCGCACGCGGCCGGCACAGGGTCCTTGAGCAGGTGCGGCTGGGAGTCGTGACCGCCCCGGCCCCGGACGGTCACGGTCAGCACGTCGCCTCCCGCCATCAGCGGACCCTTCCGGGTCAGCAGCCACCCGGTCGGCAGCATCGAGGAGGCAACGTGTATCGCGTAGGCCGCGTCCGGGCGCCGGCCGGCGGCGTCCAGTACCCCTTCCTCGATCATCAGCCGCGCACCGTGGTGCCCCTCCTCACCCGGCTGGAACATGAGGACCACGTCCCCGCGCAGCGTGTCCCGGTCCCGGGCGAGCAGCCGGGCCGCGCCGACCAGCATGGCCGTGTGCAGGTCGTGCCCGCACGCATGCATCCGGCCCTCGATCTTGGAGGCGTAGGGGACGCCGCTGGTCTCCGTCACCGGCAGCGCGTCCATGTCGGCGCGCAGCAGCACCACGGGCCGGTCGCCGTGGTCCGCGTCCGCGCTCCCACCGCGCAGCACCGCGGTGACGGAGGACAGACCGGTGCCCGTCGTGATCTCCAGGGGCAGCCCGTCGAGCGCCGCGAGCACTTTGGCCTGGGTCCGCGGGAGGTCCAGCCCGAGTTCCGGCTCCCGGTGAAGGTCCTCGCGCAGCCGTACGAGATCCTCCACCAGGCCCGGGTCGGGCTCGCGGGCGGTCACTTGACCGCCGTGATGATGCCGTGCGGGGTGATGGCCTCGGTGCAGCGGGTGCGCCGCACCTGGTCGAACCCGACCTCCTTCAGCGACTTCTCGTAGCCCTCCCAGGAGTAGATCATCCCGCCCTCACCCGCCACCGCGGCGAAGAAGGGGCTGGCCAGGGCGGCCATGAGGGGACCGTCGTAGTTGTCCTCGGACATGGAGTTCAGGATCAGTACCCGGCCGCCCGTGGGCAGCACGGCGTGGGCGTGGCCCAGCAGCACGCGGATGCGGTCCTGCGGCCAGATCTGGAGCTGGTGCACGAACATCACCGTGTCATGCCCCTCGGGGTAGTCACCGGCGAAGATGTCGCCCTCGACGACCGTCACGCGGTCGCTGAGCCCCGCCTCCTCGACCCGCTTGCGGGCGAGGTCGACCACCTTCGGTATCTCCAGGACCGTGACCTCGACGTCCGGGTGAGCACTGGCCACCGCGATGGCCATCGTCGCGTCCCCGCCGCCGACGTCGAGGATGCGCCGGGAGGAGCTGAAGTCGGCGTACTTGATCAGGTGCTTGCTGGCGACGGCCGACCAGGTGCCCATGAAGTGGTAAAAGACCTTGAGCAGTTCGGGATCCTCGCTGAGCCGGTGGTAGACCGTGGCGCCGTCCCCCGGGTACCGCCGCAGGCCGATGTTGCTGTTGGCCCGCAGCGACTCGGTGAAGTCGACGAGGCCGGGATAGGTGACGTACGCCTCGAACCCGATGACCGCCTTGACGAGTTCCCAGTGTCCGCCGGTGAACAGGTCCGAGATCGACTTGGCGTTGGAGTACCCCTCCTCGGCGCGTTCGACCAGCCGCAGCGAGGTGACACCGAGCAGCAGGATGTCCAAGGAACGTTCCGCGAGCCCCAGTTCGGCGCCGATCCGCTCACGAGGCGTACCGGGGCTGCGCTCCAGCAGGTCGAAGAGGCCGAGCTCGACCCCGGCGCGGGTGAACTGGAAGGCGTTGTGTCCGAGCAGCACGGTGGTCAGGGCGTCCGGGACGACGCTCTCGGGCTGGGGCTGTACCTCGGTCATGGTTCTTCTCCCTGGATTGAGAGGGTGTCGATCAGGTCGTCGAGCGTGAGCGACTGCATGCCGGAGGCGGCGGCGGGGCCGGGGCCGGCCGGCGGATCGGGAGCGGTGACGGCGACCGCGCCGATCACGTCGGCGGGCACGTCGCACAGGTCGTACAGGAGGTGTCGGCCGAGCCGGTGCGGCCGGTCCCGGTGAGCGGGGTGCGGCGGGAGGTGCGAGAGGTCCACGTCCGCCATGCCGGGCAGGCCCCGCGCGGTCAGTTTGACCAGTGCCTCCTTGCGTACCCAGGTGCGCAGGAACACCGAGCGGGGAGAGGGGGAGCCGCGGACGCGGTCGATCTCGCCGCGGGTCAGGAAGTGCCCGGACCCGTCCCGGCCGGGCGCACCGCCGCAGGCGGGCAGCCCGGACAACCGCTCGACGTCGATGCCGACGGGGTGGTCGGCGGCCGAGGCCGCCACCACCCCGTCCGCGTACGAGAAGCTGACCGCGCACCGGGCGTCCCTGACACGCGGCCGGCCGTGCGGGCCCGCACAGACCGGGCACCGCTGTTCCAGTACGACGTCCCGGGCGGAACCGCCGGTTCGCCGCGCCACGCACAGCCGGGCGAGGAAGCGCGCGGCGAGGAAGTCCGCCCGCGCCCGCTCGCTCCGCGCGGCGGCCAGGCGACGGCGCTCAGCGGCTGTCAGGACCGACGCGTCCGCACCCGGCAGGGCCAGGAGCCGCTCCGTCTCCGCGACCGCGACGGTCAGGGCCGTCGTCACGGGTTCCTCACTTCTTGCGCTGGCTGTAGACGACCCCGGCGAGCGACAGCGCGCCCCCGACCACCGCCAGCCACGGCGGTGTCTCGTCGAGGATCAGCCAGGCCAGGGTCACCGCGATCGGCGGGGAGAGGTAGGTGAGCGCGCCCATCTTCCCCGCGGTGGAGCGGGCCAGCGCGTACCCCCAGGTGGTGAAGGCGACCGAGGTGGGGAAGACACCGAGGTACAGCGTCCAGCCGATCGCCTTGCCGCTCGCGTGCGAGAGGTTGTCGATCAGCTGGGGCAGGAACGGCAGGCAGAGCACGGCACCGACGACACAGGCCAGCCAGGTGATCACGAGCGCCGAACTGTTGGCCAGCAGAGGCTTCTCGGTGACGACGCCGCCCGCGTACGCGGCGGCGGCCAGCAGCGCCAGCGCGCTGCCCGTGCCGGCCTCCAGGCCCTTGCTGGAGGTCGCGAAGCCGATCAGCACCACACCGGCCAGGGCGACGACGCCGCCGACGATCAGCGGGCGCGGGAAGCCCTCCCTGAGCAGGAAACCGGCCAGTACGGCGATCAGTACCGGTCCCAGACTGATGATCATGGATGTGGTGCCCGCGTCGATGCGCTGCTCGGCGGCGTTGAGGGCGACGTTGTAGATGCCGAACCACAGCAGACCGCACAGGAAGAGCCGCGGCAGGTCGGAGCGGGGCGGCAGCGGGACCTTGCGGATCAGCACGACGGCACCCAGCAGCACCGCACCGATGAACAGCCGTGCCAGGGTCAGGGCGCCGGGATCGAGGTCCTTGCCGGCCGCGCGGATGCCGATGAACGCCGAAGCCCACAGGAAGACGGTGAGCAGCCCGGCCGCGACCGCGAGGGGTGGCGTGCCCGAGGACGGGGTGGGAGTCTCCGGTGAAGCGGTCCCCTGATTGGCTTGCGCAGAGGTCACGGATGTTCACTTCCTTGTCGGTCTACGGGGACGGTTCGCTCAGATGTGTCCAGGGCCGCCGCCAGCGCTTGTGCGACATGGGCGACGTGGGGTGGGCGCAGCAGGGTGAAGTGGTTTCCGGGGAGCGTCGCCTCCGCACGGACACCGCCCCTGGTCTGCCGTGCCCATGAGGCGCGGTGTTCGCGCAGCCGGTCGCGGGCCCACCAGAGCGTGAGCGGGGCGTCGACGACCGACGGCCGATGGGCGAGCACCAGGTGCTCGTGCCGCTCGGCCAGTTCCGCCTGCCGTAGCAGGGCCTCGGAGGGCAGTATCCGCGAGCCGCGCTCCTCCGCCCAGGTGATCAGCAGCTTCAGCCGTTCCGCCAATGGCAGTCCGCGCACCCGGTGGCGCAGTGCGGTGGTGTCCTCGGCGGTGACGTCGAGTCCGGGCAGGGAGTCCGCCAGGGCGACGGCCGGCGCGAGCAGCGGGTCGGGCTCGCCTTCCCCGGGGACGGCGGAGTCGAGCAGTGCGACCAGCGCGACCTGTTCGCCGGCGGCCTCCAGTCCGGCCGCCACCTCGACCGCCAGGGCACCGCCCATGGACCAGCCCGCGAGGTGATACGGCCCGGTCGGCCGGCGTTCCCGGATGACGTCCACGTACTGGGCGGCCATCGCGGCGAGGCTGTCGGCCTCGGCCTCGCCGGACAGCGCACGGGAGCGGATGCCCAGCACCTCCCGTCCCTCCGGCAGCAGTGTGACCAGCTGCCGGTACGCCATCACGTCGCCGCCCGCGGGGTGCAGCAGGAAGAGCGGCGCGGGCGTGACCGGCGCCCGGAGCGACAGGATCAGCGAGTGCTCGGAGCCCGCCGCGATCAGCTCGGCGAACCGGGCCACCGTGGGCGCCTCGAACAGCGCGGTGAGCGGCAGCCGTACCCCGAAACGGCGGGCCACCGCCGCCATGAGGCGCGCCGCGAGCAGTGAGTGACCACCGAGCTCGAAGAAGTCGTCGTCGAGCCCGACCGTGTCCGGCTCACGCCCGAGGAGTTCTGCCCACAGCCCGGCCACGGTGCGCTGGAGGCCGGTTCGTGCCGAGCGGGCCGGGGCGCCGGCGGCGGATGCCGGGCCGGGCGCCGGCAGTGCCGCGCGGTCGAGCTTGCCGTTCGCGCTCACGGGCAGGGCGGTCAGGGGAACGAAGACGGGCGGCACCATGTAGTCGGGCAGAGAGCGTTCCAGGAAGGCGCGCAGCTCCCGCGGCCCGGGCGGCTCGGTACCCGCCGCCGGTACGACGTACGCCACCAGGCGGTCCTCCGCCAGGCGCACCGCGGCGGCGTGCACGGACGGGTGGGCGGCCAGCCGTGTCTCGATCTCGCCGAGTTCGACGCGGTAGCCGCGCAGCTTGACCTGGCCGTCGGCGCGGCCGATGAACTCCAAGGCGCCGTCGGACCGTTGGCGCACCAGGTCGCCGGTCCGGTACAGCCGGCCACCGGGCCGGCGTGGATCGGGCACGAACCGCTCCGCGGTCAACGCGTCGCGGCCCCGGTATCCGGCCGCGAGCTGCACCCCGCCGATGTGCAGCTCACCCGCGATGCCGAGGGGCAGCGGGGCCAGCCGGTCGTCGAGCACGTCCAGCGTGGTGTTGGCGACCGGGCGGCCGATGGGCACCGAGCCCGTGGCGTCCTTTGGCCCGCACTGCCAGGCCGACACGTCGACGGAGGCTTCGGTGGGGCCGTACAGGTTGTGCAGCTCGACGGCGGGCGGCGGGAAGACCTCGAAGAACCGGCGGACGAGGTCCGGCGGCAGCGCCTCACCGCTGGCGATCACCCGGCGGAGCGAACCGCAGCGGGAGGCCGCCGGGTCGGAGAGGAAGATCCTCAGCATGGACGGGACGAAGTGCACGGTCGTCACCGACTCGCGGCGGATCACCTCGGCCAGCCGGCCAGGGTCCCGGTGGGCGCCGGGGCGTGCCACGATCAGGCGCGCCCCGGTCATGAGCGGCCAGAAGAACTCCCACACGGACACGTCGAACGTGAACGGCGTCTTCTGCAGGACCGCGTCGGCCGCGGTGAGTCCGTATGTCTCCTGCATCCACAGGAGACGGTTGCAGATCCCCCGGTGGGTGAGCATGACGCACTTGGGGGTGCCCGTGGAGCCCGACGTGTAGATGAGGTAGGCCAGTTGGCCGGGTTCGACCACCGGCTCGGGCTCCTCGTCCTCCGGTTCCGGCGCCGCCGCCTCGGTGGCGTCGACCCGCAGGACCGGGACATCGCCCGGGACGTCGTCCGGCGACCCGGTGGTGAGCACCAGCTCGGTGCCGGCGTCGGAGAGCATAAACGCCAGGCGCTCGGCGGGGCCCGCCGGATCGAGCGGGAGGTAGGCGCCGCCCGCCTTGAGGACGGCCAGCAGGCTGACCACCAGTTCCAGGGAGCGTTCCATGTGCACGGCGACGGTCGCCCCGGGTGTGAGGTGGCCGTCCCCGACGGCCCGGCGGATCCGCCGGGCCAGCCGGCCGGCTGCCGCGTCCAGCTCCGCGTACGTGAGAGCGCGGCCCTCGAAGACGAGGGCGGTCGCCTCGGGGGTACGGCGTGCCTGCCGCGCGACGTGCACATGCAGTGGCGTGCCGAGGTCGTAGGACCGGGAGGTGTCGTTCCAGGAGTCGAGCTGCTTCAGCTCCTCGTCCGACAGCATCCGGGGGGCCGAGACCGCCGCGTCAGGGCGGGTCAGCAGGGCGTCGAGCAGGGCGAGGTAGTGGCCTGCGGTGCGTTCGCGCTGTGTCTCGTCGAAGCAGGCGGTGTTGAAGTCGAAGTCGAGCACGAAGCGGGGCGCGGCGGTGGGGCCCTGGCGCAGCTCACGGACCTGGAGGGTGAGCCGGTCGGGGGAGTGCCCGGTGTCGAGGAGGTCGAAGCCGACCGTGCCTCCGAAGCCTTCGAAGACCGCGTTCTGGTAGTTGAGGTAGACGTCGTAGAGGCGGGCGCCGCCGCGGTGCCGGGGCACGTGGTCCTGGTGGCGGGCCGCTTCCAGGAAGGACCTCTGTGTCTCCCGGGCCAGGAGGCGCAGCGGGGTGTCGCCGGTGACCCGCACCTGTAACGGGAGCACGTTCATGAACAGGCCGGCAGTGCCGCGGAACTCGGCCGGCCTGTTGGCGAACGGTGTTCCGATGCGCAGGAGTTCGCCGCCGCCGATGCGGTGGAGGTAGGCGAACAGAGCGGTGGCGAACGCGACGGCGGGCGAGGCGTGGCCCTCCTCGCGGGCGAAGTCGGCTATCCGGGCGCTGCGTTCGGTGTCGAGGTCGAGCGTGAGCCGGGCGGTGCGGGTCGTGCCCGACACGTCGTCCTCCCTGCCGTAGAACGCCAGCCGTTCGACCGGTTCGGCCAGCGTCCTGCGCCAATGGCGTTCTGCCCTGCCGTGGCGGACGGAGCCGCTCGACGCCCGCCGGTGTTCGACGTACGCCTGGAACGGCGGCAGCGGCGCGGCAGCGGCGAGGCTTCCGCGGCGGTCGAGGTCGTAGTACTCGGACAGGGTGCGCAGGAACAGGGACATCGACCAGGCGTCGCAGACCAGATGGTCCACGTTGAGGTACCAGGCGTATGCGGTGCCGCTCAGCCTCAGCAGCGCGGAGTCGAAGACGGAGCGCTCCGCGTCCAGTCCCGACGCGCTGCGCCGTCGTGCCCAGCGCAGGGCGGCCTCGCGGGGGTCCGGCTCGTCGGTGAGATCCACCAGCGCCACCGGCGCCGGGAGTGCCTCGGCCACCCGGCGCACCGGGATGCCGTCCACCTCGTGGAAACTGCTGCGCAGTGCGTCGCTGTGGTCCACCAGCCGCTGGAAGGCGCGCTGGAAGCGGTCGTGTTCGAGCGGAGCCGTGATGGTGTAGAGAGCGGTGACGTTCTCGTAGTACAGCCGTACGTCGCCGGCCGTCTTCTTGCCGAACCACAACGCGAGTTGACTGTCCGTCAGGTTGGTCTGGAGCGTGGGGCCGCCGGTCACGGCGACCGTGTCCGGTGAGCGGACGGCCTGGCGGACCACCTCCTGGAACTCGTCGGCCCACCGGGAGACGGTGCCGGCGTCGAACAGGTCGGCGCGGTACTCGAAGCAGCCGAGCAGCTCCTCGTCCTGTTCGCGTAGGTGCAGGCTGAGGTCGAGTGGTGACACGCCGAGGCCGAAGTCGTCCGGAGCGGCCGGTGTGACGGTCAGGCGCCCTGCGCGCCGGCCTCCGGTGACGGACGGCTGGAGCGAGAAGGCGGTCTGCCGCAGCACCGTGCGGCCGGGCGCCCGGGGCGGATTCGTCTCCCGGACGATGTCCCCGAACGGCATGTCGTGCGCCAGCGCACCGCTGAGCACCTCACCGGCGTGCCGGGCCGTCTGCGCGAACGTCCGGCCGGGCCGCAGCCGCAACCGCAACGGCAGGGTGTTCACGAAGAATCCGATCGTCCCCTCCTCGGCGGCGCCCCGGCGCTCGTCCACGGGGGCACCGATGACGAAGTCCAGTCCGCCCGTGACCTTGTGCAGGGTGACGGCGTAGGCGGCGAGCAGGAGGCCGTACACGGTGGCGCGGTCACGGCCGGCCGCCGCGCGCAGCTCCTGGTGGAGGCCGGCGGGAAGCCGGAAGCCGTGGCGGGCGCCCTGGAACGCCTCCTGCGCGGGCCGTGGGCGGTCGGTGGGCAGTTCGAGGACCGGCAGGGTGCCGGACAGCTCGCCGCGCCAGTACGCGACCGACCGGTCGCGCTCCGCGTCACCGGGGTGCCGTTCACCGGCCGGGAGGGCGGGCGCAGGCGGCAGGGGGGACGGGTGGCCCTGGGAGAGGGCCTCGTAGAGCGCGCGGAGTTCCGCGGTGAAGACACCCATCGACCGGCCGTCGCAGATCAGATGGTGCGCGACGACCGCGAGGACGTGCCGCTCGGCCGCCAGCCGGTAGAGCGTGAAGCGGGCCGGCGGGGCGAGCTCCAGCTCGAACGGGCGCCTGCCGTGCTCCGCGTGCAGGGCGCGTGCCCGGCGCTCCCGCTCCGGCGGTGGCAGGTCACCGAGGTCGACGAGGGGGAGTTCGACGGGCCGGGGCGCGATGACGTGCCGGACGGGGCGGCCGTCGCGCTCGCGGAAGGCGGTGCGCAGCGACTCGTGCCGTGCGGTGATCTCGGTCAAGGCGGTGCGCAGGGCCTCGACGTCGAGCGGCCCCTCCAGGTGCAGGGCGGCGGAGAGGTGGTGGGCCGGGCTGCCGGGGGCCAGGCGCTGGAGCAGCCACAGTCGCTGCTGCGCGTCGGAGAGGGCGCCGGGATCGGCGGGCCGGGCGGCGGGACTCTGCCGCAGCCGGGCCATGAACTGCGCGCGCTCCGGCCCGGACAACTCCGCCAGGCGCCCCAGCAGATCGCTCACGAAGCCGCCTCCGCCACCCGCTCCACGATGTCGTCGATGTTCGTGTGCGTCTCCAGAAGTGCCGCGATCCACCGCTCCAGACCGAAGGCGACACACCCGGTGTAGGCCGCTGTGCCGTCGGCCAGGGAGATGCCGCAGCGCTCACCGAAGAAGTTGCGGTGGAAGTTCAAGGACCCGATGGCCAGTTCGCCCCCGTGGACGAACTCCTCCTTGACCGGGAAGAGCTGAGCCAGCAGGGCCCGGCCCCCGCCCTTCTCGAAGAAGGGGTCCGAGGCCGGCTTGACCGCGAGGGTGAGCCCCAGCCGGGCCGCGAACTCGACCACCTTCGGCCGGAACGCGGCCAGGTGGTCCAGGACGGCCTCCCGGGGGCCCAGGCACACGATCTCCCGCATGGTGAAGCCGTGCAGTCGGCGCAGCCCGTCGTAGTGGTCCTCGTTGCGGAAGCACTTGGCGACGGTGGTGACATGGCGGGGGCCGGCCAGGGTGGCGGAGCGGTGGTGCAGGTAGACGTTGTAGCAGGCCGCGGAGACCAGCCCGTACCGGCTCTCGCCGAGGCGGTCCGCAGGCAGTGCCCCATCGCCCCGCACCTCCTCCGCCGGCAGCCGTAACGGTGCTGTCATCAGCGCGAGTTGGGGAAAGTTGTCGAAGTAGTCGATGGCGGCCAGGTCCGCGGTACCGATGACCGCGGGGAAGAGCATCGGGGTGGCGCCGCACTCCCGGGCCCAGCCCTGGAAGCGTTCGTCCAGCAGGTCCATCAGGCGGACGAGTTCCGGGCCGAGCGCGACGAGTCCGTCCCGCGCCGTGTAGAGATCACTCATGGCTCACCGTGTCCGCGCCGGGGGAGTCCGCCAGGACCCGGTCGCGTATGCCGCGCAGGGTCCGGAAGGCGACGACGTTCTCCGCGGTCAGTTCCAGCTCGTGGCCTGCCAGCTCCTCCAACAGCAGCAGCAGCTGCGGGAAGTCGAGGGAGTCGATGAGACGGCTGTCGATGAGGTCCTCGTCCCAGCCGATCGCGGTGACGTCCGGGTTGCGCGCCAGCAGCCATGACCGCACCTGCTCGATCACGTCCGACTCCATCAGGCCACTGCCCCCTGGAACGGAGACTCGGTGATGATCTCCTGGCTCACCAGGAACCGGGTGATGCGTTTGAAGAACGTCTCGTGGTAGCCGGCACGTGCCGGGTCCCGCAGCAGCTCCTCACGGAACGCGAAAGCCTCCGGAATCCCCGCGTCCCGGTACACCGCGGGGTTGTAGAGCGACTGCACGCTCGCGGTGATGTAGCGCCGGAGGTAGTGGTCGAGACGCTCGCGCAGTTCCCGGTCGCCGCGCGCCCGCAGGGGTTCGTACAGCAGTCCCACGAGCTTGCGGCCCATGATGATGTGCCGCCACTCGTCGTCGTGATGCACCTGGTTGACCTCCCTGATCAGGGGGTGCAGCAGGGCGTCGCGGCCCATCCTGATGTTGAAGTGGTCGACCAGCTCCTCGAAGATGAGGATGCGGGCGAAGACGAGGAAATTGGCGACGGCGGCCTCCTCCTCGGCCGTGGCGACCGGAAGCGACTTGTCCGGGTAGATCTTGCCGCCGTAGCGCAGACAGAACTGCGCGAAGAACCACATGTGCCCGTTCTCCTCGCCCAGGAAGCGATGGAAGAACTCGGAGGGCAGCTCGAAGCCCCGCGTGTGGATACGCCGGGTCACCTCGATGAGCAGCTCACGTATGCCGTGGATGTTGAGACTGAAGAAGTTGATGCTCTCCCACTTGCTCAGCCGCATGAGCACTTTGTCGTCCAGCTCCTGAGCGTGCCGGGTTCCCGCCACGGTCAGCAGGTCGGGTGTCATCCACCACTGCTCCTCGGCCAGCTCGTCGACCCAGTCGAAGCGCGTGTAGGGGCTGTAGTGGTGGTCGGTTGAGTCGGCGACCAGTTTGTCCAGCGTTTCCACCACGTCCGTGATATCCATGTGCTCCCCTGCCGGATCAGCGTGCGTCGGGAACGGTGAGCCCTCGGTCGAAGGCGTGCGGTGCGTGCGCGGTTCAGCCGTTGTCACTCCGCGCGATCAGGCCGGTGACCTGTTCGTCGTCGACGGTGAGCGGTCTGCTCTCCAGCAGCTCGGCCAGCTTCGCGACCGTCGACGCCTGGAAGAGGTCGCCGGCCGTGACGCGTACCGGCAGCTCCGCCTCGATGCGTACGGCGAGCTGGGAGAGGAGGAGGGACTGCGCGCCCGAGGCGAAGAAGTCGTCGTGGATGCCGACCTCGGCCCGGCCGAGCAACTCCGCCCAGATGCGGGCGATCAGCGACTCCAGGGGTGTCCGCGGGGGAACGGCGGCCTGTGCGCCGGGTGCCGTCGCGCCGTCGGACCGCCAGCCGCCGACCCGCGACAGGGCCTCGGACAGATACGCCTCGCGCGTCGCGCGCCGCTGGATCTTGCCGCTGGAGGTCTTGGGAAGGGTGCGGGGCGGTATGAGCACCAGTTCGTGGAGGTCGGCCTCGCACTCCTCCCGCACCGCGCGGCGGGCGGCGAGGGCGACGGCTTCGGTGTCCGCCCCGTCCGCGACCTCGAACACCAGGGCCAACCGTTCCTCGCCGTCCACGGGAACGGTGAAGGCCGCGCCGCAGCCGGGCCGCAGAGCAGGGTGGCTCCGCTCGGCGGCCTCCTCCACGTCGTGCGGATACACATTGCGGCCCCGCAGGATGAGCAGGTCCTTCAGCCGGCCCGTGACCGCGAGCGCGCCCTCCCCGTCGAGCGCGCCCAGGTCACCGGTGCGCAGATAGGGGCCGCGCCCGTCCGGCAGGGTGGCGCCGAACAGCGCCGTGCTCTCGGTGGGCCGACCCCAGTAGCCCGCGGAGACGCTGGGACCGGAGACCCAGACCTCTCCGACCTGCCCGGACTTGGCCGGGGCCAGGGTGGCGGTGTCCACCACGACGACGGACTGCTCGCCGCGAGCCGTCCCGCAGGCGATCCTGGACACGCCCTCGACCGGGAATCGGCGCACGCTCTCGCCGACCGGGTCGGCGGTGACCAGCAGGGTCGCCTCGGCCAGGCCGTAGCTGGGGCGGAAGGCGGCGGGATCGAAGCCCACGGGGGCGAACCGCTCCGTGAACCGCTCGATCGTCTCCACGCGCACCGGCTCCGCGCCGTTCACCGCCGCACGCCAGGAGGACAGATCGAGCGACGCCCGCCGCTCGTCGTCGATCTTTCGCAGACACAGTTCGTATCCGAAATTCGGAGCCGGGCTGATCGTGCCCCGGTGGACGGAGATTGCCTTCAGCCAGCGGTACGGTTTCTGGAGGAAATGCAGCGGAGACATGAGAACGCCTGGAAATCCGCCGTAAAGAGGCTCCAGTATCGCGCCGATAAGTCCCATGTCGTGATACGGAGGAAGCCAGCTGACCATGACGTCGCGAGCGGTCCCGGCAAACGACTGATAGATGGCCCGCAGATTGTGGATGAGGTTCGCGTGCGTCAGCATGACACCGCGCGGAAGGCGGGTGGAGCCGGAGGTGTACTGGAGGAAGGCGAGGTCTTCCGGCGCCACGGCGACGGGGTCGGTGCCGGCCGGGCCCGGCGCGCCCGCCCGTGGGGCGTCGGGCCCCGGCGCGTCCGCCGCGATCCACCGGAGTGGGGCGTCCAGCGCGGACCGGGTGAGCGGCAGCAGATCCTTCGTGGTCAGGGCGATGCTCGCCCCCGCGTCGGTGACGATGGCGTTCAGCCGGCCGAGGCTACGCGTGTCCTGCGGCGGATAGGCCGGTACGGCCACGACGCCCGCGAGCAGGCATCCGAAGAACGCGGTGATGTAGTCGAGGCCCGGAGGGAAGAGGAGCAGCGCCCGCTCGCCCGGCTCGTGCCTCGCGCGCAGCGCGCCCGCCACTTCGGCGGCCGCGGTATACAGCCGCCGATAGCTGATCTCGCGTTCGTCGTCCTCGCCGTCGGCAAGGAAAACGTAAGCGGTGCCATGGGGATTCTCTAATGCTCTGTCCCGGAGTATATGAACAAGAGTAGGAGGCGTCGGCGACGGGATTGCGGGCATACTGACCGCCCCTCCGGACGTGATAAGGATGTTTCGTTCAGCTACCTGCTGGCCGCACGAGGGGCCACACTAAAACCAGGTCCAGGCCACGTCAATCCGATGGCCGGGGACGCGTGGGGCGGTCGCCGATATTCTGCCACCGGAGCCGACGTATAGATCTTGCTGGAACATTGCCCGAATGTTTCGAGGGCCGGTGCGGGGGGTCGTACCGGCTTCCGGAGCGGCTGATGGGTCCGGCGGTGCGAAGTACCGTTTTTGCAGGCAGGGTCGACGGCCCCGGCCCATGGCGCGGGCGCCGTACCCGCCTCCGCGCCGTGACCGCACGGCCCGGCGGAGCCCGTGCGAGAGGCGGTCCGCACGCCGGACCCCGGCTCGGGTCATGTCTGAAACATGACAGGAGCCCCGGGGGTCCTGCCCCGACTCACAGGCGGCCCTGCTCGCACACTTGGCGGGCGACCTCCCGCGGCGTGGTGTCCCGCTCCCGCGACGCCTGGCCGGCCGCGCCGGGCTCCGGGGCGTGGGCGGAAGACCGGGCCTGGCCGGCCGGCCGGGCACTGGTCCATGCTGGCCCCTGGCCGCCGTTGCCCTTTCCCGGGAGACACCCATGCCCAAGCCCCGCTTCGCCGTCCTCGGCGCCGGCAGTATCGGCTGTCATCTCGGCGGCCACCTCGCCGCCGCCGGGCATGACGTGGCATTCATCGGCCGGCCGGCCGCCATGGATGTGCTGCGGATGCGGGGTCTCACCCTCAGTACCTCCGTCCGGCCGCCCGTCCACCTCACGCCGGAGCAGCTGACGCCGGCCACCGGTCCCGAAGCCGCCGCCGGCGCCGACTATGTGCTCGTCACCGTGAAGAGCGCCGGGACCGAGGCCGCCGCCAAGGATCTCGCCCCTCATCTCGCCCCCGGCGCCGTCGTGGTCAGCTTCCAGAACGGGCTGCACAACCCCGCCGTTCTGCGCGCCGCGCTCCCCGGCCACACCGTGCTGGCCGGGATGGTTCCCTACAACGTGGTGCAGTCCGAGCCGGGCGTCGTGCACCAGGGCATGCCGGGCAGACTCATGACCGAGCCCGACGACCTGCTCGGCGCCGCCTTCCGCGAGGCGGGCCTGGACATCGAGTCCCGCACCGACATGTCCGAAGTGCAGCACGCCAAGCTGCTGATGAACCTGAACAACGCTATCAACGCCCTCTCGGGGATGCCGTTGCGCGAGCAGCTCGGCCGGCGGGCGTACCGCCGCTGCCTCGCCCTCTGCCAGCGCGAGGCCCTCGCCGCCTACCGCGCCGCCGGGGTCGCACCCGCCCGCCTCGGCCCCACCGCGCCCGGCGTCACCCCGTATGTGCTGGGGCTGCCCGACGCCCTGTTCCGCCGGGTGGCGGCGGCGACCCTGCGCATCGACGCCCACGCGCGTTCCTCGATGTGGGAGGACCTCCAGCGCGGCCGGTCCACGGAGATCGATGCGCTACAGGGCGAGATCGTCTCCCTCGCCGCCGCCCACGGACGAACCGCCGCCGCGAACGCGCGTCTTGTGGCCCTGGTGCGCGAGGCGGAGACCACACCGCGCACCTGGAGCGGACCGGAGCTCTACGCCGAGCTGCGTGCGGCGCGCTGAACGGCGGTCCGGCGCCGATGCGCCGGGCCGGAGCAGGCCATGGGCGCACGTACGGCATGACCCGCTCGGAGCGCGTGCGGTCTTGGCCTGGACGGGCCGGCCTGGACGGCTCAGCCGGACGGGGGCGCCTGACCACCGTGCCCGTCGGGGGCGCCTGACCACCGCGCCCGTCAGGGGTGCTGACCACCGTGCCCGTCGGGGATGCCGGCCACCGTGCTCGTCAGCTCCGCTGACCACTGTGCCCGTCGGGCCTCTGAACCACCGTGCGTGTCGGGGCCGCTGACCACCGCGGCCGCTGACGACTGTGCCCGTCGGGCCGCTGAACCACCGTGCGTGTCGGGGCCGCTGACCACCGCGGCCGCTGACGACTGTGCCCGTCGGGCCGCTGAACCACCGTGCCCGTCGGCACTGCCGGCCACCGTGCCACAAGGCGATCGTTTCCCGGGACCCCTTACCCGGCCGCAGGGGCCCCTGGGGGCCGTAGGGGTGTCTTGCGTCATCGCCGCCTGCCTAGCCTCCGACAACGGAGGGGAAGCGGACCGGAAACCGTCCGGAGGCGATCCGCACGGCCCAGGCCCTCACTTCGATCTCGATCGGATGGCGCGCTGGTGAACAACGAAGAGCAACTGCTCGACTACCTCAAGCGGACCACCGCGGAACTGCGGGAGGCCCGTCGACGGCTGCGCGAGAACGAGCAACGCGCACACGGCCCCGTCGCCGTGGTCGGCATCGGCTGCCGCTACCCGGGCGGCGTCACCACTGCCGAGGAACTGTGGGACCTGGTCGCGTCCGGGACCGACGCGGTGTCCGACTTCCCGGCCGACCGGGGCTGGGACGTGGACGCCCTCTACGACCCCGACCCGCAGCGGCCCGGCAGGACCTACGCCCGCACCGGCGGATTCCTGCACGACGCCGCCGACTTCGACCACGACTTCTTCGGCATCAGCCCCCGCGAGGCCCTCGCCATGGATCCGCAGCAGCGGCTGCTGCTGGAGACCTCGTACGAGGCCCTCGAGCGGGCCGGCATCGTCCCGGCCTCCCTGCGCGGCAGCCGCACCGGCGTGTTCGCAGGCGTGATGTACAACGACTACGCCACCCGCCTCACCTCCGTACCCGACGACCTCGACGGTTACCTCGCCAACGGCAGCGCCGCCAGCATCGCCTCCGGACGCGTCGCCTACACCTTCGGCCTCGAAGGCCCGGTGGTCACCGTCGACACCGCCTGCTCCTCCTCGCTCGTCGCCCTGCACTGGGCGGTGCGCGCGCTGCAGTCGGACGAGTGCTCGCTCGCCCTCGCCGGCGGGGTCACCGTGATGTCCACACCGGAGACGTTCATCGACTTCAGCCGACAGCGCGGACTCGCCCCGGACGGCCGCTGCAAGGCGTTCGCGACGGCGGCAGACGGCACCGGCTGGGGCGAGGGCGCCGGCATGCTGCTGCTGGAGCGGCTCGCCGACGCCCGGCGCAACGGCCACCCGGTGCTCGCCGTCATCCGGGGCAGCGCCGTCAACTCCGACGGCGCCAGCAGCCGCCTGACCGCGCCCAACGGCCCCTCCCAGCAGCGCGTCATCCGGCAGGCGCTGGCCGGTGCCGGGCTCACCGCCGCCGACGTCGACGTGGTCGAGGCACACGGCACCGGAACCTCCCTCGGCGACCCCATCGAGGCCCAGGCCCTGCTCGCCACCTACGGCCAGGACCGTACGCAGCCGCT
The DNA here is from genome assembly GCF_044546845.1 of Streptomyces sp. NPDC053076. Classification (NCBI taxonomy): domain Bacteria; kingdom Bacillati; phylum Actinomycetota; class Actinomycetes; order Kitasatosporales; family Streptomycetaceae; genus Streptomyces; species Streptomyces sp. NPDC053076. The sequence continues at coordinate 354,628 of NZ_JBITZL010000003.1, forward strand.
GCTGCTGGGCTCGGTCAAGTCCAACCTCGGGCACACCCAGGCCGCCGCGGGCGTCGCCGGTGTCATCAAGACGGTGCTGGCCATGCGGCACGGTGAAGTGCCGCCGACGCTCCACGTCGATGCCCCCACCGACCAGGTGGACTGGAGCACGGGCGCTGTCGAACTGGCCCTTGAGCGGCGCCCGTGGCCCGGCACCGGACGGCCCCGACGCGCCGCCGTCTCCTCCTTCGGCATCAGCGGCACCAACGCCCACGTCATCCTCGAACAGGCGCCCGCCGAGCCGGGCCCGGCCGGGGACGAGGACAGCCGAACCGGGCGGGACGGAGCTTGGCTTCCCTGGATCGTCTCGGGCCGTACCCGCCAGGCCCTCGCCGGACAGATCGCGCGTCTGCGCGACCACCTCGACCGGCACCCCGGCACCCGCCCGGCCGACCTGGGTCTGTCGCTGGCCACCACTCGCGCCCGCTTCGAGCACCGCGCCGTCGCGGTCGGCCGGGACACCGCCGAACTGCTCGCCGGACTCGCCGCCGCGCCACCGCTCACCCAGGTGGGCGGCCGGACTGCCTTCCTGTTCACCGGCCAGGGAGCGCAGCGGCCCGGCATGGGCCGCGCCCTGCGCCGGGCCTTCCCGGTGTACGCGAAGGCGTTCGACGCGGTGTGCGCGCTCGCCGACCGGAGCCTGGACAGGCCGCTCGCCGAGGTGATCGACGCCGACGCCGACCTGCTGACCCGTACCGACTACGCGCAGATCGCCCTCTTCGCCACCGAAGTGGCCCTGTACCGCCTCCTGGAGTCCTGGGGCGTGACCCCCGACTACCTGGCCGGACACTCCGTCGGCGAACTGGCCGCCGCCCATGTCGCCGGGGTGCTGTCCCTGCCGGACGCCGTCCGGCTCGTGCTCGCGCGCGGCACCCTGATGGCTGCCCTGCCCGCGGGCGGCGCCATGGCGGCGCTGCGCGCCACCGAGGAGGAGGTCGCCCCCCACCTGAACGACCGGGTCGGCCTCGCCGCCGTCAACGGCCCCCGCTCCGTGGTCGTTTCCGGTGCCGAGGACGCCGTGGACGCCCTCGCGGCCCGCTTCGAAAAGAGCAAGCGGCTGAAGGTCTCGCACGCTTTCCACTCGCCGCTGATGGAGCCGATGCTGGCCGGCTTCGCCGAGGCCGCAGCCCGGTGTTCCTTCGAGGCGCCGCGGATCCCGATCGTCTCCACGCTCACCGGCGTGCTGGCCGATCCCGGCCGCATGGCCACCGCCGGTTACTGGGTCGAGCACGTCCGCCGGCCCGTCCGCTTCGCCCCCGCCATCGCCGCCCTGCACGAGCTGGGCGTCCGCGCCTTCCTCGAAGTCGGCCCGGACGCCGCCCTCACCGCCCTGGCCGCGGACTGCCTGCCCGGGGACAGCGTGACCGTCGCCGGGTCGCGCCGCGACGGTGACGAGGAACGCGACCTGGTCACGGCCGTGGCCCGGCTGCACGCGGCCGGCACCGCCGTGGACTGGGCGGCGTTCTTCGCCCCGCACGCCGCCCGGCACACCGGCCTGCCCACCTACGCCTTCCAGCGCCAACGGCTCTGGCTGGAGGCCACCGCAGGCGGTAGCGGCGACGCCGACGGCCTGGGGCAGAGCGCCACCGGCCATCCGCTGCTGACCGCCGCGGCCGACCTGCCGGACACCGGGGGAGCGGTGCTCACCGGCCGGCTCTCCCGCGCCTCTCACCCCTGGCTCGCCGACCACGCCGTGCACGGCACGGTGCTGCTGCCCGGCACCGCCTTCGTCGAGATGGCGCTGCAGGCGGCGGAGCGTACCGGCTGCGACACCGTCGACGAACTCACCCTGCACGCCCCGCTGATCCTGCCCGAGCAGGGCGCACTGGCCGTACAGGTGGCCGTCGGCGGTGAGCGCGACGGACGGCGGGAGCTGACCGTCTGGTCCCGCCGCGCCGACACCCCCGACGCGGCGTGGACACGCAACGCGGCCGGCGTCGTGACCGGGGCGGACGAGGGGAGCCCGACCTCCTTGGCCGACTGGCCGCCCGAGGGCGCCGAACCCGTCGACCTGGAGGGCCTCTACCCCGGCCTGGCCCGCACCGGCTACGGCTACGGCGAGGTCTTCCAGGGCCTGCGTGCCATGTGGCGCCGGGGTGACGAACTGTTCGCCGAGGCGGCCCTGCCCGACGGCGCCCGTGCCACCGCCGCCGCGTTCGGCGTGCACCCGGCGCTCCTGGACGCCGTCCTGCACGTCAACCTGCTGGACCTGCCCGGCGGCCAGGCGGTGCTGCCGTTCGCCTGGGGCGGTGTCACCCTGCACGCGGCCGGCACCGACACCCTGCGCCTGCGTCTGTCCCCGTCCGGCCCCGACGCCGTCACCCTCGCCCTCGCCGACGGCACCGGCGCGCCGGTCGCGACCGTGCGCAGCCTGGTGGCCCGCCCCGTCTCCGCCGAGCAGCTCGCCGGGGACGGTGACGACCCGCTGTACCGGGTGGACCTCGTCCCGGCACCCGCCCCGGCGACCGCCACCGACCCGCCCACCCTGGCGGTGTGCGGCCTCCCGGACACCGCTCTCCGGGCCACCGGCCGCGTGCACACCGGTCTCGTCGGGGCCGGCCTCCCGGACGCCCGCCGCGTGGACACCGGTCTGCCGGACACCGACCGCGTGGACGCCGGCCTCCCGGACACCGGCCCCGTGGACACCGGCCCTGACGAGACCAATGTCGACGCGCCCCGTCACGCCGACCTGGCCGCCCTCACCGCCGCCGGTCCGGTGCCCGACGTGGTGGTCCTGGCCGTACCGGCCGCCCCCGCCGTCGTGACGGATCTGCCCGGCCTGATACGGGAGCGGGTGAACGCCGCCCTGGACACACTGCGCGCCTGGTCGGCCGACGAGCGCTGTGCCGACCGCCGGCTCGCCGTGCTGCTGCGCACCGGCGACCTCACCCACGCCCCCCTCTACGGACTCGTACGCGCGGCCCAGGCCGAGAACCCCGGCCGGTTCCTGCTCGTCGACAGCGACACCAGTGCCGCACCGGGCCCCGCCCTCGCCGCCGCGATCGCCTCCGGCGAACCGGAGGTCGCGGTGCGGGACGGCGAGGTGCGGGTGCCGCGGCTGGCCCGCGCCAAGCCAGGCGGTTCGCTCGCCTGGGACCCGGACGGCACCGTTCTGATCACGGGCGGCACCGGCGGCCTCGGTGCCCTGATCGCCCGTCACCTGGTCACCGAGCACGGCGTACGACACCTGCTGCTGGCCGGCCGGCGCGGCGCGGACGCCCCCGGAGCCGCCGAACTGCGGGACGGCCTGGTCGAGTCGGGAGCCGAGGTCACCCTCGCCCGGTGCGATGCCGCCGACCGCGCCGAGCTGGCCGCGCTGCTGGCCGAGCACGACGTGCGGGCCGTGGTGCACGCCGCCGGCGTCGTCGACAACGGTGTACTGACCGCCCTCGGCCCGGACCAGGTCGACCGGGTGCTGCGGCCCAAGGCGGACGCCGCCTGGAACCTGCACGAACTGACCCGCGACAACGACCTGTCGGCGTTCGTCCTGCTGTCCTCCACCGCGGGTCTGCTGGTCGGCGGCGGCCAGGCCAACTACGCCGCCGCCAACACCTTCCTCGACGGCCTCGCCGCCCACCGCCGCTCGCTCGGCCTGCCCGCCGTCTCCCTCGCCTACGGTCTGTGGTCCGGCTCCGGCGGCATGAGCGCCGGCATCGGCGCCGCCGACCTGGAACGGCTGCGCCGGCTCGGCCTGCCGCCGCTGACCCCCGCCCAGGGACTGCGGGCCTTCGACGCCGGCCTCGGCGGCGAGGACGCCGTACTGGTGCCCGTCCGCCTGGACGCCGCCGCGGTGCGCGCCCGGCCCGACGGCGTACCCGCGCTCCTGCGCGGCCTGGTACGGCCCGCCCGGCGGCGCGGTGCCGAGCCCGGCGCGGGCACACCCGCCGGCTCCTGGCGCGACCGGCTGGCGCCGCTGGCCGACGCCGACCGCGACCGCGCCCTGCTCGAGTTGGTCCGCACCCACGTCGCCGGCGTCCTCGGGCACCCCTCACCCGAGTCGGTGGACCCCGGACGCGCCTTCCAGGAGATGGGCTTCGACTCGCTCGCCGCCGTCGAACTGCGCAACCACCTCGCGGGCGCCACCGGCCTCACCCTGCCGGCCACGCTGGTCTTCGACCAGCCCACGCCCCTCACCCTCGCCGCCCACCTCAAGACCGCGCTCGTGCCCGCACCGGCCGACCGGGCCCGGTCCGCGCTGGCCGAACTGGACCGCCTCGAAACCACCCTGCGCGGCCTGCCCGACCAGGACGGCAGCCACGCCCGTGTCACCGCGCGTCTCGAAGCGCTGCTGCGCAGCTGGCAGGACACCCACGGACGTCCCACCGCGCCCGAGGCGCCGGAGGACTTCCGGGACGCCAGCGACGACGAACTCTTCGCCAGGATCGACAACGAACTGGGAGCCCTGTGATGGAAGACTCGGCCACGGCCGGCAAGCTCCGCGACTACCTCAAGCGGGCCACGACCGAGCTGGAGCGCAGCCGCCGCCGCGTACGGGAGCTGGAGGAGCGGGACCGCGAGCCCGTCGCCATCATCGGCATGGGCTGCCGCTACCCCGGCGGGGTGCGCACGCCCGAGGACCTGTGGCGGATCGTCGACGAGGGCACCGACGTCGTCACCGAGTTCCCCACCGACCGCGGCTGGGACGTCGAGGCGATCTACGACCCCGAGCCGGGAGCCCCCGGCAAGTCCTACGTCCGCCACGGCGGCTTCCTGCACGACGCCGCCGAGTGCGACCCGGCGTTCTTCGGCATCAGTCCCAAGGACGCCCCCGGCACCGACCCGCAGCAGCGGCTGCTGCTGGAGGTCACCTGGGAGGCGTTCGAGCGCGCGGGCATCGACCCCACCACGGTCAAGGGCTCCTCCACCGGTGTCTTCGTCGGCCTGATGCACCACGACTACATCGGCGGCACCATCTCCGGCAGCATCGTCTCCGGCCGCATCGCCTACACCCTCGGCCTGGAGGGCCCCGCGGTCACCATGGACACCGCCTGCTCGTCCTCCCTGGTGGCGCTGCACTCGGCCATCCAGTCGCTGCGCAAGGGGGAGTGCTCCCTGGCGCTGGCGGGCGGCGCCGCCGTCATGGCCAGCCCCGAGATGTTCATCGAGTTCAGCGAGCGCCGCGCGCTGTCCCCCGACGGCCGCTGCCACTCCTTCTCCGACGGCGCCGCGGGCGCCGCCTGGGCCGAGGGCGCCGGCATGCTGCTCGTGGAGCGGCTGACCGACGCGCTGCGCAACGGCCACGAGGTGCTCGCCGTCGTCCGCGGCTCGGCCGTCAACCAGGACGGCGCCTCCAACGGCCTGACCGCGCCCAGCGGCCCGGCCCAGATCCGGGTCATCCGGCAGGCCCTCGCCGACGCGCGGCTCGCCCCGCACCACGTCGACGTGGTCGAGGCACACGGCACCGGCACCACCCTCGGCGACCCCATCGAGGCCCAGGCCGTCATCGCCGCCTACGGGCAGGACCGGCCCGGGAACCAGCCCATGTGGCTCGGCTCCATCAAGTCCAACATGGGTCACCCGCAGGCCGCGGCCGGCGTCGGCGCCGTCATCAAGATGGTCATGGCGATGCGCCACGGCATCCTGCCGCGCACCCTGCACGCCGAGACGCCCAGCACCGCCGTCGACTGGAGCGCGGGCGACGTCCGGCTGCTCACCGAGCCCCGCCCCTGGGACACCCCCGACGGACGTCCCCGGCGCGCCGGCGTGTCCTCCTTCGGCATCTCCGGCACCAACGCCCACACCATCCTCGAGCAGGCGCCGCCCGCCGAGCCGGACGCGCCCGCCCCGCAGCGCGCCGCGCTGCCCGTCGTACCGTGGGTGCTGTCCGGCAAGGGCTCCGACGCCGTCCAGCGCCAGGCGGAGCGGCTGCTCGCGGTCGCCGCCGGTCTCGACGCGTACGACGTCGGGCACTCACTGGCCACCACGCGTACCGTGTTCTCCCACCGGGCCGCCGTCACCGGCCGCGACCGGGACGAGCTGCTGGCCGGTCTGCGTGCCGTCGCCGACGGCAGCGCGCCCGTCGTGGTGGCGCCCGAACCCGGCCGGCTCGGCATGCTGTTCTCCGGCCAGGGATCCCAGCGGCCCGGTATGGGCCGCACCCTGCACGCCGCGTTCCCGGTGTTCGCCGCCGCCTTCGACGAGATCTGCGCCGCCTTCGACGCACACCTGGACCGTCCGCTGCGCGAGGTCATGTTCGACGAGGACCCCGACCCCGCCACATCGCCGCTGCACCGGACCATGTACACCCAGGCGGCCCTGTTCACGTTCGAGACCGCCCTGTACCGGCTGCTGGAGCACTGGGGCGTCCGCCCCGACCTGCTCGCCGGGCACTCCATCGGCGAGGTCGTCGCCGCGCACGCCGCGGGGGTCCTGGAACTGCCGGACGCGGTCGCCCTGGTCGCCGCCCGCGGCAGGCTGATGCAGGAACTGCCGGCCGGCGGCGCGATGGTGTCCCTGCTGGCCACCGAGGCCGAGGTCAGGCCGCTGCTCACCGACGGCGTCGACATCGCCGCCGTCAACGGCCCGCGCGCGGTGGTCGTCTCCGGTGACGAGGAAGCCGTACTCGCGGTCGCCGCACAGGTGGAGAAGTCCACCCGGCTGAAGGTGTCGCACGCCTTCCACTCCCACCGCATGGACCCCATGCTCGACGCCTTCCGCGAGGTGCTGTCGGGCCTCACCTTCCACGAGCCCGCCCTGCCGGTCGTCTCCAACGTCACCGGCGCCCTGGCCGGCGAACTCACCTCGCCCGACTACTGGGTACGGCACGTCCGCGAGGCCGTCCGCTTCCACGACGGAGTCACCGCGCTGGCCGCCGAGGGCGCCACCCGCTTCCTGGAGGTCGGCCCCGACTCGGTGCTCACCAACCTGGCGCAGGACGTGGTGCCCGACGTCATCGGCACCCAGCGACGCGACCGCGCCGAGGACGCCGCCCTGGTCGACGCCGTCTGCCGGCTGCACCTGACCGGCCCCGGCCCCGACTGGACGGTGCTGTTCGCCGGGGGCCGCAGGGTCGACCTGCCCACCTACCCCTTCCGCCGCGACCGGCACTGGGAGGACGCCCCCATCCTCCAGGCCGAGCGCTCGGCGACGGCCCGCGCGGGCGGTGACGCGGCCGACCCGTTCTGGGAACTGGTCCGGGACCAGGACGTGACCGCGGTCGCCGCCACGCTCGGTGTCGCCGACGAGTCGTCCGTCGCCGCCGTCGTACCGGCCCTCGCGGCCTGGCACGGGCAACGGCAGGCCAACGCCGCCGCCGACGGCTGGCGGCACCGGGTCACCTGGGAGCCGCTGGCGCCCGCCGCCACCCCGGCGCTCGGCGGGCACTGGCTGGCCGTCGTCCCCGCCACCGGCGACGCCTGGACGACCGCTGTCCTGACCGGGCTCACCGACCGGGGCCTCACCGTCGACGCCCGCACGGTGCCGGACACGGCCGACCGCACGGAACTCGCCGGGCTGCTCACCGGCCACGGTGCGGTCGACGGTGTCCTGTCCCTGCTGGCGCCCGGCACCGAACCGGCCGCCACCGCCACCCTCGTACAGGCCCTCGGGGACGCCGAGCTCACCGCCCCGCTGTGGTGCGTCACGCGCGATGCCGTCGCCCACGGCACTTCCGCCACCGTCACCGGCCTCGCCCAGGCCCCGGTGTGGGGTCTCGGCCGGGTCGCCGCCCTGGAGCACCCCGACCGCTGGGGCGGACTGGTCGACCTGCCCGCCGAGGTCGGCCCGCGGACCGTCGCCCGGCTGGCCGCGCTCCTCGGCGACGCCGGTGGCGAGGACCAGGTCGTCATCCGCGAGTCCGGTGCCTACGGCCGGCGGCTGGAGCACGCCCCGGCCCGCGCCGGCGCCCCCTGGAAGCCGTCCGGCACGGTGCTGGTCACCGGCGCCACCGGTGCCGTCGGCACGGCCGTCGCCCGGTGGCTGGCCGCCGCCGGCGCCGACCACCTGCTGCTGACCTCGCGCCGCGGCCCGGACGCGGCCGGCGCCGCGGACCTCGTCCGCGAACTCACCGGCAGCGGTGCCGAGGTGACCCTCGTCGCGTGCGACGTCACCGACCGCCGGGCGCTGGCCGCGTTGCTCGACTCCGTACCCGAGGAGCACCCCCTCACCGCGGTGCTGCACCTGGCCGGCGTCCTCGACGACGGCGTCCTGGACGCGCTCACCCCCGAACGGTTCACCGGCGTCCTCGCCCCCAAGGCCGACGCCGCCCGCCACCTGCACGAACTGACCGCGGACCGCGACCTGTCGGCGTTCGTGCTGTTCTCCTCCCTGACCGCCACCGTCGGCGGCGCGGGACAGGCCAACTACGCCGCCGCCAACGCCTACCTCGACGCCCTCGCCGAGCACCGGCGCGCGGCCGGGCTGCCCGCCACCTCGGTGGCCTGGGGCCCGTGGGGCGGCGAGGGCATGGCCGCCCACGGCACCGTCCGCTCGGCGGCCCGCGCGATGGGCATGTCCCCCCTCGACCCCGACCGCGCGCTCACCGCGCTGCAACGCGCCCTGGACGGCGGCGACACCACCGTCACCGTCGCCGACGTCGACTGGTCGGTGTTCGCGCCCGCGTTCACCTCGTCCCGGCCGAGCGCCCTGCTCTCCTCCCTGCCCGAGGCGCGGCGCGGCACGGGCGGCGGCGCCGAGGCGGGTACGGTCGACGGCTTCGCCGAGCGGCTCGCGGGCCTCACCGGCGGCGAACGCGAGCGGGCCCTGCAGGAGTTGGTCTGCGGCCAGGCCGCCACCGTCCTCGGCTACGCCGACGCCGGCGCGGTCGAGCCGACCACCGCCTTCCGCGACCTCGGCTTCGACTCCCTCACCTCCGTCGACCTGCGCAACCGGATCAGCAGCGCCGCCGGGGTGCCGCTGCCGGCCACCCTCATCTTCGACTACGCCACCCCCGCCGCCCTCGCCAAGCACCTGGGCAGCGAACTCGCGGGCGCCGACCCCACCGTGGACTCGGTCGTCGCCGAACTCGACCGGGTCGCGGCCCGGCTCGGCGACCTCACCGCCGAGGACATCGAACAGGGCCGCATCACCACCCGCCTCCAGTCACTGCTCACCGACCTGAACAAGACCCTCGGCCAGGACGCCGCCACCGTCGCCGGACGGCTCGAGGAAGCCTCCGCCGACGACGTCTTCGCCTTCATCGACAACGAACTCGGCTCGGCGTGAGGCGACCCTCCCACGACACCCCGGCCCCACCGCAGTCCACCTCTTCGCACAGGAGTGGCGACACCCGATGACCAACGACGAAAAGCTGCTCTCCTACCTCAAGCGGGTCTCCGCCGATCTGGCCCAGACCCGCCAGCGGCTGCGCGAGGTGGAGACCCAGGACCGGGAACCCATCGCCATCGTCGGGATGAGCTGCCGCTTCCCCGGCGGCGTGACCACCCCGGAGGAGTTCTGGCGGCTCGTCCACGACGGCACCGACGCCATCGGTGACTTCCCCGACGACCGGGGCTGGGACGTCGACGCGCTCTACGACCCCGACCCGGACGCCACCGGCAAGAGCTACGTCACCCGCGGCGGGTTCCTCACCGAAGCGGCCGGGTTCGAACCGGACTTCTTCGGCATCAGCCCCCGCGAGGCGGTCGCGATGGACCCCCAGCAGCGGCTCCTGCTGGAGGTGTCGTGGGAGGCCCTGGAACGGGCCCGGATCGCCCCCGACTCGGCGCACGGCGCCCGCATCGGCGTGTTCGCCGGTACCAACGGCCAGGACTACAAAGACCTGTTGGCGAAGATGCCGGAGGACAGCGAGGCGGCACTCGGCACCGGCGTGCTGGCCGCCGTCATCTCCGGCCGCATCTCCTACACCCTGGGCCTGGAAGGCCCGGCCGTCACGATCGACACCGCCTGCTCCTCGGCGCTCGTCGCCGTGCACCTCGCCGTACAGGCGCTGCGCGACAAGGAGTGCACCCTCGCGCTGGCGGGCGGCGCGACCGTGATGTCCACCCCGGGCAACTTCGTCGCCTTCTCCCGGCAGCGCGGTCTCGCCCTGGACGGCCGCTGCAAGTCCTTCGCCGACGCCGCCGACGGCACCGGCTGGAGCGAGGGCGCCGGCATGCTGGTGCTGGAGCGGCTCAGCGACGCACGGCGCAACGGCCACCAGGTACTGGCCGTCGTACGTGGCTCCGCCGTCAACCAGGACGGTGCCTCCAACGGACTGACCGCGCCCAACGGGCCCTCCCAGCAGCGCGTCATCCGGGCCGCGCTGGCCGGTGCGCGGCTCGGCCCCGCCGACGTCGACCTGCTGGAGGCGCACGGCACCGGCACCACGCTGGGCGACCCGATCGAGGCACAGGCGCTGCTCGCCACCTACGGGCAGGACCGGCCCGCGGACACCCCGCTGTGGCTCGGGTCGGTCAAGTCCAACATCGGGCACACCCAGGCCGCGGCCGGCGTCGCCGGCATCATCAAGGCGGTCATGGCGATGCGGCACCGCGTGCTGCCCAAGTCGCTGCACGCCGACGAGCCGTCCACCAAGGTCGACTGGGACCAGGGCCAGGTCCGGCTGCTGACGGAGAACCGGCCCTGGACCGACCCCGGCCGCCCGCGCCGGGCCGCCGTCTCCTCCTTCGGCGCCAGCGGCACCAACGCGCACACCATCCTGGAGGAGGCCCCCGCCGAAGAACCGGACGAGGCCGAACCGCGTACGGCACCGCCGCTCGTCCCCTGGGTGGTCTCCGGCCGTACCGAGCGCGCGTTGCGCGAACAGGCCGCCCGCCTGGTCGCCGTCGCCGGTGAACAGGACCCGGTGGACGTGGCGCACTCCCTTGCCGCCACCCGCACCGCCCACCAGTACCGGGCCGTGGTCCTCGGCGCCGGCACCGACGCGCTCGTCACGGCCCTGAGCGGTGTCGCCGAGGGCGGCCGGGGCGTGGCCTTCGGCCGTGTCCGCAAGGGACAGACCGCCTTCCTGTTCACCGGGCAGGGAGCACAGCGCGCCGGCATGGGCCGGGAGCTGTACGCGCGCTTCCCGGTCTTCGCCCGCGCCTTCGACGACAGCTGCGCGCTGTTCGGCGACGACGACCTGCGCGACCTCGTCCTCGGCGACGACGTCGAACCGCTGAACCGCACCGCCCGCACCCAGACCGCGCTGTTCGCCTTCGAGGTCGCCCTGTACCGGCTGGTGGAGTCCTGGGGCCTCACCCCCGACCACGTGGCCGGACACTCCATCGGCGAGATCGCCGCCGCCCATGTCGCGGGCGTGCTGGACCTGAAGGACGCCACCAGGCTGGTGGCCGCGCGCGGCCGGCTCATGCAGGCGCTGCCCGAGGGCGGCGCGATGATCGCCGTACGCGCCACCGAGGACGAGGTCCGCCCGCTGCTCACCGCGCGGGTCGGCATCGCCGCCGTCAACGGCCCCGGCTCCGTGGTGATCTCGGGCGACGCCGCCGAGGCCGAGGCGGTGGCCGCCCGCTTCGCCAAGAGCCGGCGGCTGAAGGTGTCGCACGCCTTCCACTCCCCGCTCATGGAGCCGATGCTGGCCGACTTCCGGTCGGTCGTGGAGTCCCTGACCTTCCACCGGGCCGGCGTCCCCGTCGTCTCCAACGTCACCGGCGCCCTCGCCACCCAGGACATCGCCACTGCCGACTACTGGGTCCGGCACGTGCGCGAGGCGGTCCGCTTCCACGACGGGATACGCGCCCTCGCCGCCGAGGGCGTCACCCGCTTCCTCGAGATCGGCCCGGACGCCGTACTGACCGCCATGGCCCGCGAGTGCCTGGCCGCCGACGGCACCGACACCGACGCGGTGCTGGCCGCCGCCGGCCGCCGCGAGCGCGACGAGACCGAGACGCTGCTCACCGCCGTGGCGCAGATGTACGCCGGCGGTGCGCCCGTGGACTGGACCGCGCTGTTCACCGGCGCCCGCACCGTCGACCTGCCCACCACCGCCTTCCAGCGCGAGCGGTTCTGGCCGGAGACGGCCGCACCGGCCGGCGACGTCGGCTCCGCCGGACTGGACTGCGCCGACCACCCGCTGCTCGGCGCGGCCACGATGCTGGCCGACTCCGACGGCGCCGTGCTCACCGGCCGGCTGTCGGTGCGCAGCCACCCCTGGCTCGCCGACCACGTCGTGAGCGGCTCGGTCGTCGTCCCCGGCACCGCCATGGTCGAACTCGCCGTCCGCGCCGGTGACCAGGTCGGCTGCGGCCGGCTGGAGGAACTCGCCCTGGAAGTACCGCTGGTGCTGCCCCCGGACGACGGCGTGCGCGTCCAGGTCGCCGTCGGGGCGCCCGACCCGTCCGGCGCCCGCACGGTCCACATCTACGCCCGCGCCGAGAGCCTGCCCGCCGACGAACCCTGGACCCCGCACGCCTCCGGCCTGCTCGCCGCCGGCACCGGCACCCCGGGCGCCCGCCTGGACGTCTGGCCCCCCGAGGACGCCGAACCCCTCGACACAGACGGCCTGTACGAGCGGCACGCCGCCGCCGGCCTCGCGTACGGGCCCGCCTTCCAGGCCCTGACGGCCGCCTGGCGGCGCGGCGAGGAGGTGTTCGCCGAGGTACGGCTGCCCGAGCGGCCCGCCGCCGACGCGTCCCGCTTCGGTCTGCACCCCGCCGCCTTCGACGCGGCCCTGCACTCCCTGGCCCTGCTCGGCGACGGATCCGCCGACGACACCGCCCGCCTGCCCTTCCTGTTCGCGGGCGTCACCCTGCACGCCGTCGGCGCCTCGGTGCTGCGCGCCCGGCTGGTGCCCACCGGGCCGCACGCCTTCGCCGTCGACCTCGCCGACGCCACCGGCGCCCCCGTCGCCACGGTCACCTCCCTCACCTCCCGCCCGCTCACCCACCTGCGCGCCGGCCGCGACAGAAGCGCCGACGCCCTGTTCACCCTCGACTGGCAGCCGCTGCCCCTGGACACCGACGCCCCCGACACCGGCCACCGGGTGCTGCGCACCACGCCGGGGAGGGACGGGGACGCCGTACGGGAGGCGCTGCACAGGGCGCTCGCGGCCCTCCAGGACGACGACCCCCGCCCGCTCGCCGTCGTCACCGAGGGCGCGGTGAGCGCCGCGGGCGAGGACGTGCCGGACCTGGCCGGCGCGGCCGTATGGGGCCTGGTGCGATCCGCGCAGTCGGAGAACCCGGACCGGTTCGTGCTGCTCGACCTCGAACCGGGCGCGGACGCCGACGCCGTACTGCCCGCCGTTCTCGCCTCCGGGGAACCGCAGATCGCGGTGCGCGCGGGCACCGCCCGTGCCCCCCGGCTGGTGCGCGCCGAACCACCTGCCGGGACAACGGGGTTCGCCCTCGATCCCGAGGGCACGGTGCTGCTGACCGGCGCCACCGGCGGCCTCGGTCCGGTGCTGGCCCGGCACCTGGTCACCGCGTACGGTGTCCGTCGCCTCGCCCTCGTCAGCCGGTCGGGCGGCGCCGGCGAACTGATCGCCGAACTCACCGCCCTCGGTGCCACGGCGACCGCCCACGCCTGCGACGTCGCCGACCGGGACAGTCTCGCCGCCGTCCTGGCAGCCATCCCGGCCGACCGTCCACTGACCGCGGTCGTCCACGCCGCCGGCGTCCTCGACGACGGCGTGGTCTCCTCGCTCACCCCCGAGCGGATCGACACGGTCCTCGCGCCGAAGGCACTCGGCGCCCTGCACCTGCACGAACTGATCGGCGACCGCGCGGAGTTCGTGCTGTTCTCGTCCGTCGCAGGCACCGTCGGCGCCCCCGGTCAGGGCAACTACGCCGCCGCCAACGCCCTCCTGGACGCTCTCGCCGCCCACCGCCGTGCCCAGGGGGCACCCGCCCTGTCGCTGGCGTGGGGACCCTGGGCCCCGTCCGGTGGCATGACCAGCTCCCTCGACGAGGCCGACCGCGCCCGTATGGCGCGCGGCGGCATGACCGCGCTGTCGGCCGACGAGGGCACCGCCCTGTTCGACCGGGCGGCGCGCGCCGGCCGGCCCGCGCTGGTACCGGTGCGGCTCAGTCTGCCCGCGCTGCGCGCCCAGGGCAGCGCTCTCGCGCCCGTCTTCCGCGCGCTGGCGGGCCGCCCGATGCGCCGCGAGGCCGCCGCGGAGGGGGCCGACGTGACGTTCGCCGAGCGCATGGCCGCTCTGGGGGAGGAGGAACGCGCCGAGGCGCTGCTGCACACCGTCCGCGCCCACGTCGCCGGCGTGCTCGGGCACGCGGACCCCGGCAGCGTGGAGACCGACCGCGCCTTCAAGGACCTCGGCTTCGACTCGCTCGCCGCCATCGAACTGCGCAACTCCCTCTCCGCCGAACTGGACCGGCGGCTGAGCGCCACCCTGGTCTTCGACCACCCGTCGCCCGAAGCGCTCGCCACCCACCTCGGCACCCTGATCGGCGGCGCCCGGACCACAGCGCGTCGAAGCGGCCGTCGCGGCGGCACCGCGCGTGCGGACGAACCCCTGGCGATCGTGGGACTGGCGTGCCGCTACCCCGGCGACGTCCGCACCCCCGAGGACCTGTGGCGGCTGGTCGCCGACGGCACCGACGCCATCACCCCGTTCCCCGCCGACCGGGGCTGGGACGTGGACCGCATCGTCGACCCCACCCGGCAGCGGCCCGACACCTCCTACGTCGGCGAGGGCGGATTCCTGCACGACGCGGGCGCGTTCGACGCCGCGTTCTTCGGCATCAGCCCGAAGGAGGCCCTCGTCATGGACCCGCAGCAGCGGCTGCTGCTGGAGGCGTCCTGGGAGGCACTGGAAAGCGCCGGCATCGACCCGCACACCCTCAAGGGCAGCCGGACCGGCGTGTTCGCCGGGGTCCAGTACCACGACTACGTCGGCAGCTTCGGCTCCGGCAGCATCATCTCCGGCCGGATCGCCTACACCCTGGGCCTGGAGGGCCCGTCGCTGTCCGTCGACACCGCCTGCTCCTCCTCGCTGGTGGCGCTGCACCTGGCCGCCCAGTCCCTCCGACAGGGCGAGTCCGGCCTCGCGCTGGTCGGCGGCGTGGCGGTCATGGCCACCCCGGAGACGTTCATCGAGTTCAGCAGGCAGGGCGCGCTCGCCGCCGACGCCCGCACCCGCGCCTTCGCCGACGCGGCGGGCGGGACCGTGTGGGGCGAGGGCGTCGGCGTCCTGGTCGTGGAACGGCTCTCCGACGCCCGGCGCAACGGCCACGAGGTGCTGGCCGTCGTCCGCGGCACCGCCGTCAACCAGGACGGTGCCTCCAACGGCCTCACCGCGCCCAACGGTCCCTCCCAGGAACGCGTCATCCTCGAGGCACTGGAGAACGCCCGCCTGACCACCGCCGACGTGGACGTGGTGGAGGCGCACGGGACGGGTACGACGCTGGGTGACCCGATCGAGGCGCAGGCGCTGCTGGCCACCTACGGGCAAGGCCGGCCGGCCGGCGAGCCGCTGTGGCTGGGCTCGGTCAAGTCCAACATCGGGCACACCCAGGCAGCCGCCGGTGTGGCGGGCGTCATCAAGATGGTGATGGCGATGCGCAACGGCGTCCTGCCCAGGACCCTGCACGTGGACGCGCCGTCCACGAAGGTCGACTGGGACGCCGGGAACGTGCGCCTGCTGACCGAGGACCGGGCCTGGCCGGCGACGGACCGTCCGCGCCGGGCCGGTGTGTCCTCGTTCGGCATCTCCGGCACCAACGCCCACGTCATCCTCGAACAGGCACCGTCCGCCCCCGCCGAGCCGGAGCGCACCGGACCCCAGGGCCCCGCCGTCCCGTGGCTGCTCACCGCCAAGACGCCCGCCGCCCTCGCGGGCCAGGCCGCCGCCCTCCTCGGCCACCTCGACACCCACCCCGGGCTCGACCCCTGCGACGTCGGCTGGTCACTGGCCACCACCCGCGCCCGCTTCGCCCAGCGGGCCGCGATCACCGGAGCGGACCCGGCCGAACTGCGCGGCGCCCTGGCCGCGCTGGCCGACGGCACCACCGCCCGCAACCTCGTCCAGGGCACCGCGGCCGGCCGCGCCCGGCCGGTGTTCGTCTTCCCCGGCCAGGGATCGCAGTGGCCCGGCATGGCCACCCGGCTCCTCGACGACTCCCCGGTGTTCGCCGCCCGCATGGCCGAGTGTGCCGCCGCCCTGGAGCCGTACACCGACTGGGACTTCCCCACCGAGCTGCGCGGCGAGCTGGACCGCGTCGACGTCGTCCAGCCGCTGCTCTGGGCCGTCATGGTGTCCCTGGCGCACCTCTGGAGCGCGTACGGCGTCACCCCGGCCGCCGTCATCGGCCACTCCCAGGGTGAGATCGCCGCCGCCTGCGCGGCCGGCGCCCTGACCTTGGCGGACGGCGCCCGCGTCGTCGCCCTGCGCTCCCAGGCCATCGCCGAGCTGCTGTCCGGCTCCGGCGGCATGATGTCCGTCGGCGAGGGCGCCGACGCGGTCCGCGCCCGGCTCGCCCCCTGGGACGGCCGGCTGTCCGTCGCCGCCGTCAACGGCGCCGCCTCCACCGTGGTGTCCGGCGACCCCGACGCCCTCGACGAACTCCTCGCCCGGCTGCGCGCGGAGAAGGTCCGCGCCAAGCGCCTGCCCGTCGACTACGCCTCCCACAGCGCCCACGTCGAGACCCTGCGCGAGCGACTGGCCGACGCCCTCGAGGGCATCGAGCCGCGCGGCACGCAGGTGCCGTTCTACTCCACCGTCACCGGCGGACCGATCGACACCACGGAACTCGACGCCGGCTACTGGTACACCAACCTGCGCGGCACCGTGCTGTTCGAGCAGGCCGTGCGCGCCGCCGTCACCGACGGGCACCAGCTGTTCATCGAGTCCAGCCCGCACCCGGTGCTGACGCCCGGCATCCAGGAGACCGACGACGCCGTGGCGGCCGTGGGCTCCCTGCGCCGCGACGAGGGCGGCCGGGACCGGCTGCTGACCGCGCTGGGCGAGGCGTTCACCCGGGGCGCGAACGTCGACTGGAGCGCCGTCGCCGAGGGCCGCCACGCGCGCCGGGTCCCGCTGCCCGGCTACGCCTTCCAGCACGACCGGTACTGGCTCGACAGCACCGCGAGCGCCGCCGACGTCACCTCCGCCGGCCTCGCCCCCACCGACCACGCCCTGCTCGGCGCCGCGATGGTACGGGCGGACAGCGAGGGCGCCGTCCTGACCGGACGCCTGTCCCCGGGCACCCAGCCCTGGCTGGAGGACCACCGGGTCGGCGGCCGGCTGCTGTTCCCCGGCACCGGGCACCTGGAACTCGCGCTGCGCGCGGGCGACCAGGTGGGCTGCGGCGACATCGCCGAACTCACCCTGCACGCGCCGCTGGTGCTGCCCGACCACGGCGCGGTACAGCTCCAGGTCGTCGTCGGCCCGCCCGAGGGGGAGACCCGCCCGGTCACCATCTGGTCGCGTCCGGAGAGCCCCGACGAGGAACTGCCGTGGAGCCGGCACGCCGACGGCCTGCTCGCCCCGACCGGCACCCTGCCGACGACCGCCGACCCGCTCACCGTGTGGCCCCCGCGGGGCGCCGAACCCGTCCCGCTCGACGGCCTGTACGACGAACTCGCCGCCCTCGGCCTCGGATACGGGCCGCTGTTCCAGGGCCTGCGTGCCGCCTGGCGCGCCGAGGACGGCCTGTACGCGGAGGTCGCCACCGACGCCACGCCCGACGGCTTCGGACTGCACCCGGCCCTGTCGGACGCCGCCCTGCACACCGTCGGCCTCACCGACGCCGCGGGCGACGAGGCCCTGCTGCCGTTCGCCTGGTCCGGGGTACGGCTGTACGCCACCGGTGCGAGCGCGCTGCGCGTCCGGGTCCGGCCCGCCGGCGAGGGCACCGTCTCGCTCACCCTCGCCGACCCCACGGGCGCGGCCGTCGCCGCCGTCGAGTCGCTCACCCTGCGGCCCCTGCGGGCTGAGACGCTCGCCGCGGCAGCCCGCCCGGCCCGCGCGGGCGCGCTGTACCGGGTCGACTGGGTGCCGGCCCCGGCGTCCGCGACGGCCGTTGCGGCACCACTGGAGGTGCTGCGCGCACCGGCCGGGGTCGACGCCACCGAGACCCGGGCGGCCGTCGACACGGTCCTCGACGCGCTGCGCGTCCGGCTCGCCGACGAACGCCTTGCCGGCACGACCCTCGTCGTGGTCACCGGCACCGACCCGGCGGGAGCCGCGGCCGGCGGTCTGGTCCGCTCGGCCCAGTCGGAGAACCCCGGCCGCATCGTGCTGGTCGAGGCCGAGGTGGATCCGGGAGCCGAACGCCTCACCGAGGCGGTGGCCACCGGAGAGCCGCACCTGGCCTTCCGTGACGGTGCCTGGCGGGCACCGAGGCTGACGCGCATCACCGACGACGTACCGGACACCGGCGCGAGCGACGGCGCGGGCACCGGCACCGGTACGGGCACCGGTCTGGGTGCCGGCACCGGTGCTGACGCCGGTGCGGGTGTCGGTACAGGTACAGGCACGGGTCTGGGCATCGGTACAGGCACCGGCACCGGAGGCGGTACAGGCACCGACCCGGGTACCGGCACCGGTCCGGGTACCGGCACAGGTCCGGGTACCGGCACAGGTCCGGGTACCGGCACCGGTCCGGGTACCGGCACCGGTCCGGGTACCGGCACAGGCCCGGGTACCGGCACCGGCACCGACCCGGGTGTCGGCACCGGTGCGGGCACCGGTCTGGGTGACGGCACCGTTCTGCTCACCGGCGGCACGGGCGCCCTCGGCCGGATCCTCGCCCGCCACCTGGTCGCCGAGCGGAACGTCCGGCACCTGCTGCTGCTCAGCCGCAGCGGCGCCACCGACGATCTCGGCGCCGAACTCACCGCCCTGGGCGCCGAGGTGACCAGCGTCGCCTGTGACGTCGCCGACCGCGCCGCGCTCGCCGCCGTGCTGGACGCCGTACCGGCCGACCGGCCGCTGACCGCCGTGATCCACACGGCCGGCGTCCTCGCCGACGGCGTGCTCACCTCCCTGACCCCGGAGCGGATCGACACGGTGTTCCGGCCGAAGGTCGACGCCGCCTGGCACCTGCACGAACTCACCGCGGACCTGAACCTGTCGGCGTTCGTGCTGTTCTCCTCGTCGGCCGCCACGCTCGGCTCGCCGGGCCAGGCCAACTACGCCGCCGCCAACGCCTACCTCGACGCGCTCGCCGTGCACCGCCGGTCCCTCGGGCTGCCCGCGCACTCCCTGGCCTGGGGGCTGTGGGCGCAGGCCGGCGGGATGACCGGCACGCTCGACGAGACGGACCTCACCCGTATCGCCCGCGGCGGTGTCGCCCCGTTGGCGACCGAGGAGGGTGTCGCCCTGTTCGACACCGCCGTGCGCGGCGCCGACCCCGCCGTGCTGCCGGTGAAGCTCGACATGGCCGCCCTGCGTGCCCAGGGCGAGGCTCTGGCCCCGCTGTTCCGCGGTCTCGTACCCGTACGCCGGGCCGGTGCGGCCACCGGACAGGGCGCGACCGGCGGCGCCGACGCCCTGCGTGACCGGCTCGCCGGACTGCTCGGGGCGGAGCGCGAACCGTTCCTCACCGAACTCGTGCGGAGCCATGTCGCGACCCTCCTCGGCTACCGGTCCGCCCAGGACGTCGGCCGCACCCTGGCCTTCCGGGAACTGGGTTTCGACTCCCTGGCCGCCGTGGAACTGCGCAACCGGCTCACCGCGGCGACCGGCCTCCGGCTGCCCGCCACCCTCGTGTTCGACCACCCCACCCCCGCCGAACTCGCCCGCCACCTGCTCGGCGAACTCACCGGCACCCTCACCGAGACGACCGCCCGCACCGCTCCCCGGGCCGCCGCCGACGACGAACCGATCGCCGTCGTCGGCATGGCCTGCCGCTTCCCCGGCGGCATCGCCTCACCGGAGGACCTGTGGCGGCTGGTGGCCGAAGGCCGGGACGCCGTCGGCGAGTTCCCCGCCGACCGCGGCTGGGACGTGGAGAACCTCCACGACCCGACACTGGACCGGCCGGGCACCAGCTACACCCGCCACGGCGCCTTCCTGTACGACGCCCCGGACTTCGACCCCGCGTTCTTCGCCATGGACGAGGAGGAGGCCGAGGTCACCGACCCCCAGCAGCGGCTGCTGCTGGAGACCTCCTGGGAGGCACTGGAACGCGCCTCCATCGACCCCGCCGGCCTGCGCGGCTCCGACACCGGTGTGTTCGCGGGCGTCATGTACCACGACTACTTCGGCAGCTTCGGCTCCGGCAGCGTCGTCTCCGGCCGCGTCGCCTACACCCTGGGCCTGGAGGGCCCCACCCTCTCCGTCGACACGGCCTGCTCCTCGTCGCTGGTCGCGCTGCACCTGGCAGCCCAGGCACTGCGCCAGGGCGACTGCTCGCTGGCGCTGGCCGGGGGAGTGACCGTCATGGCCACCCCCGGCACCTTCGTGGAGTTCAGCCGGCACCGGGGCCTGTCCCGGGACGGCCGCTGCAAGCCCTTCGCGGACGCCGCCGACGGCACCGGCTTCGGCGAGGGCGCCGGCGTCCTGCTGCTGGAACGGCTCTCCGACGCCCGCCGCAACGGCCGGAACATCCTGGCCGTCCTGCGCGGTACCGCCGTCAACCAGGACGGCGCCTCCAACGGCATCAGCGCCCCCAACGGCCCCGCCCAGCAGCGCGTCATCCGCCGTGCCCTGGCGGCGGCCGGAGTCCAGGCGGCCGAGGTCGACGTGGTCGAGGCCCACGGCACCGGCACCACCCTCGGCGACCCCATCGAGGCACAGGCGCTGATCGCCACCTACGGCGCGGAGCACACCGAGGACCACCCGCTGTGGCTCGGCTCGGTCAAGTCCAACCTGGGCCACACCCAGGCCGCCGCCGGTGTCGCCGGCGTCATCAAGATGGTCGAGGCCATCCGCAACGAGACCCTGCCCGCCAGCCTGGGCATCGACCGGCCCTCCCGGCACGTGGAGTGGGACGGCGCGGGCGTCCGGCTGCTCACCGAGAACCGCCCCTGGCCGGACCCGGGACGCCCGCGCCGCGCCGGCATCTCCTCCTTCGGCATCTCCGGCACCAATGCCCACGTGATCGTCGAGGCCCCGCCCGCCGAGGAACCCGCCGACGAGACCGGCACCCCCCCGACCGACATCGTGCCGTGGCTGCTCTCCGGCCACACCCCGGACGCCCTGCGCGCCCAGGCCGCCCGACTGCTGGAGCACCTGTCCGCCGCGCCGGACACCGACCCGCACCGCCTCGCCGGCGCGCTCGCCCACGCCCGCACCCGGCTCGGCCACCGGGCCGCCGTACTCGGCCGCACCCGGGACGAACTGACCGCGGGCGTCCGGGCCGTGGCGGAGGGCCGCACACCCCGCTCCGGCGTCCTCGGCACCGCCGCCGACGGCCGGCTCGCCTTCCTCTTCTCCGGTCAGGGCTCGCAGCTGCCGGGCATGGGCAGCCGCCTCGCCGCCGCGTTCCCCGCCTTCGCCGCCGCCTTCGACGAGGTCCGCGCCCACCTGGACGCGCTGCTGGACCGGCCGCTCGCGGAGGTCCTGGACTCCGCCGATCTGCTGGAGCGCACCGAGTACACCCAGCCCGCGCTGTTCGCCGTGGAAGTGGCCCTGTACCGGCTGCTGGAGTCGTTCGGCGTCCGGCCCGACCTGCTCGCCGGACACTCCGTCGGCGAGTTCGCCGCCGCCCATGTCGCGGGCGTGCTCGACCTGAAGGACGCCTGCACCCTCGTCGCCGCCCGGGGACGCCTGATGCAGGCCCTGCCCGAGGGCGGCACGATGATCGCCGTCCGCGCCACCGAGGAGGAGGTCGCCCCCCTGCTGGGCGACGGCGTGGGGATCGCCGCCGTCAACGGGCCCGCATCCGTCGTCGTATCGGGGCCCGCCGGACCGGCCCGCGCGCTGGCCGCCCGCTTCGAGCGCGCCAAGGAGCTGGCCGTCAGTCACGCCTTCCACTCGGCCCTGATGGAACCGATGCTGGAGGAGTTCCGCGAGATCGCGGCGTCGGTGCCGTACGGAACGCCGCGCATCCCGCTGGTGTCCACCCTCACCGGGGCCCCGGCAGCCCCCGACGAGCTGTCCACGCCCGAGTACTGGGTGCGGCACGCCCGCGAGGCCGTCCGCTTCGCCGACGCCGTCACCGCCCTGCACGACGCCGGCGCACGGCACTTCGCCGAGGTCGGCCCCGGCAGCGCGCTGACCGCCGCGGCCGGCGAGTGCCTGCCCGACGAGACGGCCGTCGTACCGCTGCTGCGCAAGGACCGCGAGGAGACCGAGGCTCTGCTCACCGGGCTCGCCGCCCTGCACGTGCACGGGCGTGCCGTCGACTGGACGGCCCAGCTGCCCCACCGCGACGGCTCGGACCTGCCCACCTATGCCTTCCAGCGGGCCCGCTACTGGATGACCGGCGACCTCGGCCTGCCGCGCCCGGCCGCCGACCACCCGCTGCTCGGCACCGCCGTGGAACTCGCCGGCGCCGACGGCACCCTGTACACCGGCCGGCTCTCCCTCGCCGAGCACCCGTGGCTGGCCGATCACAGCGTGGGCGGCGTGCCGCTGCTGCCGGGCACCGCCTTCGTCGAGATGGCCCTCGCCGCCGGGGCCCGCGTCGACTGCGGCACGGTGGAGGACCTGACCGTCACCGAGCCGCTGGTCCTGCCCGAGGACGGTTCCGTCCGCATCCAGTGCACGGTCGGCGAACCGGACGCGACCGGCGCCCGCGCCTTCCGCGTGTACGCCGCCGCGGCCGACGGCGAGCCGTGGACCGTCCATGCCACCGGCGTACTGCGCCCCGCCGGGGCGGCCCCCGGCCACGACCTCACCGCCTGGCCGCCGCCCGGCGCCGAACCGGTCGGCGTGGACGGCGTGTACGAGAGGCTGGCGGAGCTGGGTGCCGACTACGGTCCGCGCTTCCGGGGGCTGCGTGCGGCCTGGCGGCACGGCGACGAGGCGTACGCCGAGGTCGCCGTCCCCGCCGACAGCACCGCGTTCGGCCTGCACCCGGCGCTGTTCGACGCCGCCCTGCACACCATCGGGCTGCGCGCGGGTGCCGAGGAGCGCATGACGCTGCCCTTCGCCTGGAACGGCGTGGAGCTGTACGAGCGGGGCGCGACGGCCCTGCGGGTGCGGATCGCCCCGGCCGGCACCGGTGCGGTGCGCATCGAGGCCGCCGACGGAACCGGCCGGCCGGTGGTCCGGGTGGCGTCGCTGTCGCTGCGGGAGGTGGACCCGGAGCGGATCGCCGCGGTCGCGGCGGGCGGACACGAGGACCTGTTCGCCCTCGACTGGGCGCCCGTCCCGGTGCCCGCCGCACCGCAGGCCGGACGGTGGACCGTACTCGGCCCCGGCCGCGACGAGCTGGCCGGTGCCCTGGCCGGCGAGGTCGCGGAGGTCGGCGTCGCCGCCGACCTGGCCGAGGCCGCGGAACAGGCCCCCGACACCCTGGTCGTGGTGCACGCCGGCGGTGCCGGAGCGGACGAGATCCGGGCGGGCGCCGGCGGGCTCCTCGCCCGCGTCCAGGACTGGCTGGCCGACGCCCGGTTCGCCGACAGCACCCTGGTGGTGGCGACGCACGGAGCGACCGGCCCGGGAGCCGTCACCGACCCCGGCGCCGCCGCGGCGTGGGGCCTGATCCGCTCCGCCCAGTCCGAGCACCCCGACCGCCTGGTCCTCGCCGACCTGGACGACACCGACGCCTCCCGGCGCCTGCTGCCGTCCGCGGTCGCCTCGGGTGAGCCGCAACTGGCTCTGCGGGGCGGCGCGGTGAGCGTCCCGCGGCTGCTGCGTGCCCCGCGCCGGGCCGGCCCCGCACCGGCCGACTTCTCCGGTGGCGTCCTCGTCACCGGCGGTACCGGCGCCCTGGGCCGGCTGGTCGCCCGGCACCTGGTCACCGCGCACGGCGCCGAGCGGCTGGTGCTGCTCAGCCGCAGCGGACCCGCGGCACCCGGCGCGGCCGGGCTGAGCGAAGAACTCACCGCGCTCGGCGCACGAGTGAGCGTCGTCGCCTGCGACGCCGCCGACCGCACCGCGCTCGCCCGGGTCCTGGACGAACACCCGGTCACCGCGGTGGTGCACACCGCGGGCGTGCTCGCCGACGCCGTCCTGACCTCGCTCACACCCGAGCGGCTGGACGCGGTGCTGCGACCCAAACTGGACGCCGCCTGGCACCTGCACGAACTGACCCGCGAGCGGCCTGTGACGGCGTTCGTGCTGTTCTCCTCAGCGGCCGGCCTGCTCGGCAGCCCCGGCCAGTCCGGCTACGCCGCCGGCAACACCTTCCTGGACGCCCTCGCCGCACACCGCCGCTCGCTCGGCCTGCCCGCGGTGTCCCTCGCGTGGGGCGCCTGGGCGGGCAGCGGCGGCATGGCCGACCGGCTCGGGGACACCGACACCCGCCGCCTCGCCTCCGGCGGTGTGCTCGCCCTCGACGCGCAGGCCGGACTCGCCCTGTTCGACGCGGCGGTGGGCCGCGACGAACCGGTCCTGCTGCCGGCCCGTCTGGACCTCGCCCCGCGTGAGGCCGCCCGCGTCGCCCCGCTGCTGCGCTCCCTGGTGCGGGCGCCCCGCCGAACGGGGCCCGGCGCGTCGGCCGCCGCGTCGGCGCTGCGCCACGAACTGGCCGGGCTCGCGCCCGGGGACCGCGGCGAACGGCTGCTGCGGCTGGTGCGGGACGAGGCTCGTTCGGTGCTCGGCACCGAGGAGTTCGAGAACGAACTGCCCTTCAAGGACCTCGGTTTCGACTCGCTGACCGCCGTCGAGTTCCGCAACCGGCTCAACGAGGCCACCGGCCTGAGGCTCACCGCCACGCTCGTCTTCGACCACCCGACCCCGGCCGCACTCGCCGACCACCTCGCCGCCGAGCTGGCCCCGCGCACCGGCGACGGCCCGCGTGGCGAGGAGGACTCCGTGCGGGCGGCGCTCGCCGCCATCCCGGTGGGGCGGCTGCGCGAGGCGGGCCTGCTGGACAGCCTGCTGGAACTCGCCGGACTGCGGTCCGCGGCCCAGCCGGCCCCGGCCGGTGAGCCCGGCCGCGCGTCGATCGACGCGATGGACGCCGAGAGCCTGATCAGCATGGCGCTCGACGATCTCGTCGGGGACGACGACGCCCTGTGACGACGCCCGCGACAAGGAAGAGGACCATGGCCGAGTCCGAGAAGCCGGACACCAGGATGGTCGAGGCGCTGCGCGCCTCGCTGAAGGAGATCGAGCGGCTGCGGGAACGCAACCGCGCGCTGACCGCCGCGGCCCGCGAACCGGTCGCGATCGTCGGCATGGCCTGCCGCTACCCGGGCGGTGTCCGGTCCCCCGAGGACCTGTGGCGCCTGGTCGCGGACGGTGGGGAAGGCATCACCGAGTTCCCCGCCGACCGCGGCTGGGACCCGGACCTGTACGACCCGACACCGGGCGCACCCGGCCGCTCCTCCACCCGCGAGGGCGGATTCCTGCACGACGCGGGAGAGTTCGACGCCGCGTTCTTCGGCGTCAGCCCCAACGAGGCCCTCGTCATGGACCCGCAGCAGCGGCTGCTGCTCGAAGGATCCTGGGAAGCGCTGGAGAACGCCGGCATCGACCCCCTCTCGTTGCGCGGCAGCCGCACCGGTGTGTTCGCGGGCGTCATGTACCACGACTACTTCGGCAGCTTCGGCTCCGGCAGCATCGTCTCCGGCCGGGTCGCCTACACCCTGGGCCTGGAGGGCCCCACCCTCTCCGTCGACACCGCCTGCTCCTCCTCGCTCGTGACCCTGCACCTGGCCGCCCAGGCCCTGCGGCAGGGCGAGTGCACCCTGGCGCTGGCCGGGGGAGTGACGGTGATGGCATCGCCGGGCACCTACGTGGAGTTCAGCCGGCAGGGCGCCCTCTCCCCGGACGGCCGCTGCCGCTCCTTCGCCGACGACGCGGCCGGCACCGGGTTCTCCGAGGGACTGGGTGTCCTCGTCCTGGAGCGGCTGTCGGACGCGCGCGCCAACGGGCATCCGGTGCTGGCCGTGGTCCGTGGTTCCGCCGTCAACCAGGACGGTGCGTCCAACGGGCTGACGGCGCCGAACGGTCCCTCCCAGCAGCGGGTGATCCGGCAGGCGCTGGCCGCGGCGCGGTTGTCGGCCGCCGATGTGGACGTGGTGGAGGCGCACGGGACGGGTACTGCGCTGGGTGACCCGATCGAGGCGCAGGCGCTGCTGGCCACCTACGGTCAGGACCGGCCGGCCGGCGAGCCGTTGTGGCTGGGCTCGGTCAAGTCCAACATCGGGCACACCCAGGCAGCCGCGGGTGTGGCGGGTGTCATCAAGATGGTGATGGCGATGCGCAACGGCGTCCTGCCGAGGACCCTGCACGTGGACGCGCCGTCCACGAAGGTCGACTGGGACGCCGGGAACGTGCGCCTGCTGACCGAGGACCGGGCCTGGCCGGCGACGGACCGTCCGCGCCGGGCCGGTGTGTCGTCCTTCGGGATCAGCGGCACCAACGCCCACACCGTCATCGAGGAGCCGCCCGCCGAGGACCGCCCGCCGACGGACACCGAACCCGACGCCCCGGCGGTCGTATGGCCCCTGTCCGCCCGCTCCGCGCAGGGCCTTCCCGCGCAGGCCGAGCGTCTGCACGCGTTCCTGGCGGACCGGCCGGAGCTGCACCCGGCGGCCGTCGCCCGGGCCCTCGGCACCCGGCGCACCGCCTTCGACCACCGCGCGGCCGTCACCGGTACCGACCGGGACCGGCTGCTGGCCGGCCTGCGCGCCGTCGCCACCGGTGCGCCCGCCGCCACAGCCGCGAAGGGCAGGGCCCGGTCCGGCACCCGTACGGCGTTCCTGTTCACCGGCCAGGGCGCCCAGCGCCTCGGCATGGGTCTCGAACTACGCGCCCACTACCGGGTGTTCGCCGACACCTTCGACGCGATCGACGACCGTCTCGGCCTGGACCTGGCCGGGGTGCTGGCGGGTGACGACGCCGACGCCGTCCACCGCACGCAGTACGCCCAGACGGCACTGTTCGCCTTCGAGGTGGCCCTGTTCCGGCTGCTTGAGTCCTTCGGTGTGCGGCCCGACATCCTGGCCGGGCACTCGGTCGGGGAACTCGCCGCCGCCCATGTGGCGGGCGTCCTCGACCTGGACGACGCCTGCACGCTGGTCGCCGCCCGCGGCCGGCTCATGCAGGCACTGCCGGAAGGCGGCGCGATGGTCGCCGTACAGGCCACCGAGGACGAGGTACGGCCGCTGCTGGACGGGCGCGTCGGGCTCGCCGCGGTCAACGGCCCCAACTCCGTGGTGCTTTCGGGGGATGAGGAGGCGGTGCTCGCCGCCGCGCAGGGCTTCGCGAAGACCAGGCGACTCGCCGTCTCGCACGCCTTCCACTCGCCGCTGATGGACGGAATGCTCGACGACTTCCGAGCCGTGGCCGAGAAACTGACCTACCATCAGCCGCGCATTCCGCTGGTGTCCGCCCTCACCGGCCGCCCCGCCGAGGCTGAGCGGCTGCGAGACCCGGACCACTGGGTGCGGCATGTGCGGGAGACGGTCCGGTTCGCCGACGCCGTCGCCGCCCTCACCGCCTCGGGCGCCGGCCGCTTCGTCGAACTCGGCCCCGACGCCGTCCTGACCGGCCTGGCGCGCGCGTGCGTGGAGGCCGACGGCGCCGTCTTCGTCGCCCTCGGCCGGCGCCACGGCAGCGAGCCCTCCACCCTGGTCTCCGGCCTCGCCCAGCTGTACACCGACGGCCTGGCCCCCGACTGGGCCGCGCTCTTCCCCGGTACGACCCGCGCCGAACTGCCCACCTACGCCTTCCACCGCGCGCGCTACTGGCTGGACGCGGACGTGGCCCTCGGCGCCGGACCGCTCGCCGGGCCGGGGCCCGCCGGAGCCCACCGACCCGCCGACGCCGAGCCGTTGCGGCGGCGGCTGGCCGGTGTCTCACCGGCCGAGCAGGAGGCGCTGCTGACCGACGTGGTCCGGGCGCAGGCCGCCGCGATCCTCGGCCACGCGGGACCGGAGGACGTCGCCCCCGACGCCGTCTTCCTGGAGCTCGGCATGGACTCCGTCTCCGCGGCCGAGCTGCGCGGCGCACTCGGCAACGCCCTGGGCACCGCCCTGCCGGCCGGTGCCGTCTTCGACCACCCCACCCCGGCCGCCCTCGCCGCCGCCCTGCGCGGACGGCTGGCCGACGGTGGTCCGGACGCGGGCGGTGCCGGTGACCTGGAATCGATCAGCGGGCTGGTGCGCCGCGCCGCGGCGGACGGGCGGATGGCGCAGGCCGTCGAACTGCTGCGCACCGTCGCCGGGATCCTTCCCGGCTTCTCCTCCCTCGCCGAACTCGGCGACGTCACCGACCCGGTGCGGCTGGCCGGCGGCGACGGCTCCCCGCGGCTGGTGTGCCTGCCCTCGCCGATGGCGCTCGGCGGCGCTCACCAGTACGCCCGTTTCGCCCGGCACTTCCAGGGCCACCGTGACGTCCTGGTGCCCGCGGTGCCCGGCTTCGGTCCCGGCGAGGCACTGCCGCTGTCCGTGGACGCGGTGGTGGAGGTGGTCGTCGAGGGCATACGCCGGGCCTGCCCGGACGGGCGGCCGTATGTGCTCGTCGGCTACTCCTCCGGCGGCCAGTTCGCCCACGCGGCGGCCGAGATCATGGAGAAGGCCGGACAGCCGGCCTCGGCCGTGGTGCTGCTGGACACCTATCTGCCCGGGGACGACGGCAAGGACGAGCTGTGGCGGCAGATGTTCGACGGCATGCTGGACCGAGAGTCGTCCCTCGGCGGCTTCGGAACCGCCCGCCTCGCCGCGATGAGCCGCTACAGCGACCTCATCCAGGACTGCCTGCCGGGCGCCCTGGCGGCGCCGGTGCTGTTCGTGCGGCCCGAGGAGTCCTTCGCCACCGGCACCGGCACCGACGACTGGCGGGCCGACTGGCCAGCGGAGCACGAACCGGCCGACGTGCCCGGCACGCACTTCACGATCCTGGAGGACTTCGCGGACGCCACCGCCGCGGCGGTCGACGCGTGGCTGACCCGTGCGGTGACCGGTTGACGGCAAGACCCGGTGGCAGATCCGGCGGTGACGGAAAACCGGTGGCGGACCTGGTACGGCACCGGGCCGAACATGCCGCGGGGCGCGGTGGTCGAAAGGCCGTCCGCGCCCTGCGGCTTCATTCACTTACCGGCCTCGCGGAAATGCGCCAACCACGCCTCGATATCGCAGCGAATACTGTCCGGATCGACACCTAAATGCACAGCGATTTCGTCCGCCGCCGATTCCGGTTCCCATCCGCTCCGCTGGAGCGCCAGCCACATCGTCGTGCCGCGTGGGCCGCACCGGTGCCGCTTGCCGGTACGCCGGGAGAACAGCTCCAGAAATCCGTCGGGCCGGACCTGCACGGTCAGCTCGGGGTCAGGCCTCCTGGTCATGCGGCTTCCCATCTTCCGAAGATTATTCCGACGTCTCCGACGGTACCCGCCAACACGCCTGACGGCACTGGTGCTAACCGATCTGTTCGCAGGGGGACCAGATATTCGGACAGGGTGGTGCCAGTTATCCGGGTAAGGGAAGATTCCTCGCCCTTGACAGCGAGACCACAGAGTATCGCCGGGCTCCTGTCGAAACCTGTCGTGGCCAGGTGGAGAAACCTCTACCTCGAACCGGCCGGACAATGCCAATGTGCCGCGGCCGCATCGTTCCTAATGTGGTCCGCAGACACCGCGTGAGAAGCGCGTTATCTCATTGGGGAGCCCGAGTGCACACTTCACAGGACCTCCGCCGGGCGGAGGCGGTACGGCTGGACGCCGTGTCGAAGACCTATGGCCGAGGAGACAGCCAGGTGGCCGCGCTCCGCGGGCTCACCATGAGCTTCGCCGACGGCACCTTCACCGCCGTGATGGGCCCGTCCGGGTCGGGCAAGAGCACCTTCCTGCACTGCGCCGCCGGACTGGTCCAGCCCACCTCCGGCACGGTCACCGTCGGCGGCGCCGACCTCGCCGGCCTGGACGACACCCAGCTGACCAAGCTGCGCCGGGACCGGATCGGGTTCATCTTCCAGTCCTTCAACCTGCTGCCCGCGCTGACGGTCATGCAGAACATCACCCTGCCCCTGCAACTGGCCGGACAGCGGCCCGACAAGGCCCTGATCCGCACCGTGGTGCAGCGTGTGGGCCTGTCCGAGCGCCTCGGCCACCTGCCGTCCCAGCTCTCCGGCGGCCAGCAGCAGCGCGTCGCCATCGCCCGCGCCCTGGTGACCCGTCCCGCCGTGGTCTTCGCCGACGAGCCGACCGGCGCCCTCGACACCCGCACCGCCGCGTCCGTGCTCACTCTGCTGCGCGAGTCCGTCGACACCGCCCGCCAGACGCTGGTCATGGTCACCCACGACCCGGTGGCCGCCTCCTACGCCGACCGCGTGGTCTTCCTCGCCGACGGCACCTTCGCCGGCGAACTGCACCGGCCGACGGCCGACGCCGTCGCCGCCCGGATGACCAGGCTCGGCGCCTGGGAGGACGACACCCACCGGCAGACCATGCCGCAGCCCTCGGGGGGACGGCACTGATGTGGCGCCTGGCACTGCGTACCCTGAAGTTCCGCAGGACGAGTTTCGTCGCGACCTTCCTCGCCATGTTCCTCGGCGCCGCGATCGTCATCGGCTGCGGCGGCCTGATGGAGACGGGCGTCCGCATGGCGGCCGAACCGCAGCGACTGCGGGGCGCCCCGGTCGTCGTCACCGGTGAACAGACCTACGAGTCCACCGCACTGACCGAGCGTCACCGCATCGACCCCGGCCTGGTCGGCACGGTGGCCAAGGCCGACGGCGTGCGCGCGGCCGTCCCCGACGTGTCGTTCCCGGCCACCGTCCTCCACGACGGCAAGCCGCTCACCGGCAAGTCCGCCTCGTACGGCCACGGCTGGGCCGGCGCCCGGCTCACCCCCTATACCCTCGCCGTCGGTGGATCCCCCGCCGCCGGCGGCGAGGTCGTCCTCGACTCGGCACTCGCCCGGCGCGCCGGCGCCCGTCCCGGGTCCACGGTCGACATCGTCGTCCAGGGCACCACCCGGCGGTTCCGGGTCACCGGCATCGCCGAACAGCACGGCGGCCACAACCCCGACGCCGCCGTGTTCTTCACGGACGACGAGGCACGCGCCCTCGCCGGCGGCCGGATCGACTCCATCGGCGTTCTGCCCGCATCCGGCACGAGCGTCGCCACCGTCGCGGACGCGGTGCGTTCGGCGGTCGGTGACCGCGCCGAGGTGCTCACCGGGGAGCGCCGGGGCCTGGCGGAGCTGCCCGGCACCCTGCCCAGCAAGCGCACGGTCGTCATCCTCGCGGCGGTCTTCGGCTCGTCGGTCGTGCTGATCGTCATGTTCGGTGTCGCCTCCACCCTCGGCCTCTCCCTCCAGCAGCGCGCCCGGGAGATGGCCCTGCTGCGCGCCGTCGGCTCCACCCCGAAGCAACTGCGCCGCATGATCCTCAGTGAGACGGCCGTGCTGTCGGTGGCATCCGTGCTGCTCGCCCTGCTGCCCGGCTGGGCCATCGGGCGGCTGCTGTTCGCGGTGCTGACCAACAGCGGCGTGGTGTCGTCGGAGATCGTCTACCACGCCGGCCGGCTCCCGATGGCCGTCGGAGCGGTCGTCACCGTCCTGGCCGCGGCCGGCGCCACCCGATTCGCCGGACGGAAGGCCGCCCGCACCGAACCGGTCGCCGCGCTGGCCGAATCCACCGCCGCCAACAGCTGGTTCAGCGTCACCCGGCTGCTGCTCGCACTGTTCTTCCTCGCCAACGGCATCGGCCTGGCCGTCGCCACCGCGACCGTGATGGAGGACGGCCCCACCCTCGCCAGCACCGCCGGACCCGCCTCCGTGCTCTTCTGCATCGGCCTGGCCCTGCTCGCCCCCGGCATCACCAAGGCCATGGTGGCGCTGCTGCGGCTGCCGGTACGCGTCCTCTCCGGCCTCTCCGGTCAGCTCGCGCTGCGCAACGCCGCCACCGCCAACGTCCGCATGGCGGGCGCCATCGCCCCCATCGTCCTGCTCATCGGCATCGCCACGGGCACGCTCTACATGCAGTCCACCGAGGACCACGTCTCCCGGACCTCCTACGACCGCAACATCCTCGCCGACTACGTCCTCGACTCCACCACCGGCGGATTCGCCCCCGGCGTCCTGGACCAGGTGCGTGCCACGCCCGGTGTGACCGCGGCCTCCGAGTTCGTCACCAGCCGCGGCTTCGTGGACCGGCCCGGCGGGCCGGCCCAGGTCGACCTGCGCGGCGTCTCCGCCGACGGCGTGCGCCGCAGCCTCGACCTGCCCACCGTGGCCGGCGCCCTCACCGGACTACGCGGGAACACCGTGGCGCTGTCCGACAAGAAGGCCCGCGAGTACGGCGTGAAGGTCGGTGACCGGCTGCCGATGCACCTGGGCGACGGCACCGCCGTACGCCCCACCGTCGTCGCCCTCTACACCGACAACCCCAAGCAGGAGTACCTGACGCTGCCGGCGGCGGCCCTCGCCCCGCACACCGGTGACGGACTGCCGCACCAGATCCTGGTCCGCGCCGCCGGTGCGAACGGCACCGACGTCCACCACCGCCTCGCCGCGCTGGCCGACCGGGTACCCGGCACCGAACTGGACGACAGCTCCTCGCTGGCCGGCCGGAACAACCAGATCCAGCAGATCCTGGTGTCCGCCAACTACACCATCGTCGCCATGATCGTGGGCTACGCCGCGATCACCGTCGTCAACACCCTGGTGGCGGTCACCCGGAAACGACAGGCGGAGTTCGGCCTCCAGCGGCTCACCGGCGCGACCCGCGCCCAGGTACTCGGCATGCTGACCGTCGAAGGCGTCCTCATCGCGGTCATCGCCACCGTCCTCGGCACGATCGCCTCCGCGACCACCATCGTCCCCTACAGCCTCGTCAAGAGCGACTCGTACCTGCCCTCCGGGTCCATCGGCACCTACCTCGCCATCGTCGGCGGGTCGCTGCTGCTGGTGTTCGGCGCCACGCTGCTGCCCTCCTGGCGCGGTATGCGCAGCCCCGCCGTGGACACGGTGAAGGCCGCGTGAGCCACCCCCTGACCGGGCCGTCCCCGCTTCCCCCGAGCGGGGGCGGCCCCTCCCTGACCGGTGGCCGGGGATGGGAGCATGAGCCCATGAAGACTGTGCCGGTCACCTGGCGCGGCCGACTCGGCGGCGCCACCCAGGACACCCTGGTCGGCGTGGCCATCGCCACCGGAGCCCTGCTGTCGATCGTCCTCTTCGTCACCACCGCCTACTTCATCATCCTGTGCCTGATCGGCATCGGCTTTCTCCCGCTGCCCTACCTGACCCGAGCGGTGCGCCGGCTGTGCGATCTCAACCGGCGCGCCGCCGCACGCGCCGGCGTCCCCGTGGAACGGCCCTACCGGCCCGAACCGGAGGAGATCGAGAAGGACATCGTCGGCTGGACGCGCCGCTGCAAGTGGATCCTCGCCGACCCCGCGACCTGGCGGGACCTGCTGTGGCTGCTGCTCAACTGCCTCGTCGGCCTCGTCGGTTTCGTACCGGCCGCCCTGCTCTACTACGCGGGGGAGGGGCTGTTCCTGGCCTGCGGCCTGTGGCGGCCCATCGCGGACGGCGGACAGGGCCGCTGGTACGCCTCCGTCACGGTCGACAGCTGGCCGGCCGCGCTGGCCGCGGGCCTGCTGGCGGTCGTCGTGTTCGCCGGCTGGGTGTTCCTCGGCCCGCTGGTGCTCAAGGGATACGCCTACTTCGTCCGCTTCCTGCTCGGCCCGACCCGCCAGGCCCAACTGGCATCCCGCGTACAGCACCTGTCCGAGACCCGGTCCGGCGCCCTCGACATCCAGGCCGCCGAACTGCGCCGCATCGAACGCGACCTGCACGACGGGGCACAGGCCCGGCTCGTCAGCCTCGGCCTCCAACTCGGCGCGGTGGACCGGAAGATGAACCAGGACCCCGAGGAGGCACGGAGACTGCTGCGGCAGGCGCGCACCTCGTCCGTGCAGGCCCTGCGCGAACTGCGCGACCTGGTCCACGGCATCCACCCGCCGGTCCTCGCGGAACGGGGCCTGGCCGACGCCCTGCGCGCCCTGGGCCTGGCCAGCCCGTTGCAGGTCACCGTGGTGGTCGACCTGCCCGGCAGGCTGCCCGACCCGGTCGAGTCCGCCGTCTACTTCGCGGTGTTGGAGCTGCTCGCCAACGCCCTCAAGCACGCCGACGCCCGGCGCGTGGAGGTCGTCGCCTGGCGCGAGGAGGACATCCTGCACGCCCGGGTCACCGACGACGGCCGCGGTGGCGCGGACGTCTCGGCCGGGAGCGGTCTGGAGGGCATCCGACGGCGGCTGGCATCCTTTGACGGGGTCCTGGAGATCAACAGTCCTCCGGGTGGTCCGACCGTGATCGAGATGGAGCTGCCGTGCGCGTTGTCCTCGCCGAAGACCTCTTCCTCCTGAGGCAGGGGATCATCCAACTGCTGGAGGCGTACGGATTCGAGGTGGCCGCCGCGGTCGACAACGGCACGGATCTCGCCGCCGCGATCACCGAGCACCGGCCCGACGTGGCCATCGTCGACGTACGGCTGCCGCCCACCTTCACCACCGAGGGCCTCCAGGCCGCGCTGCGCGCCCGCCGTGAACGACCCGGCCTGCCGATCCTCGTCCTCTCCCAGCACGTCGAGCAGATGTACGCCCGCGAGCTGCTGGCCGACGGCACGGGCGGCATCGGCTATCTGCTGAAGGACAGCGTCCTGGACGACGAGCAGTTCATCGACGCCGTGCGCCGGGTCGCGGCCGGCGGAACGGCCATGGACCCCGCCGTGGTCGCCCAGCTGATGACCAGCCACGCCCGGGACGAACCGCTGGCCGCGCTCACCGCGCGCGAACGGGAGGTGCTGGAACTCATGGCCGAGGGCTGCTCGAACACGGCGATCGCCCAGCGGCTGACCGTCACCGAGGGCGCGGCCGCGAAGCACATCTCCAACATCTTCACCAAGTTGATGCTGCCGCCGTCGAGCGACAGCAACCGCCGGGTGCTCGCGGTGCTCGCCTACCTCAACGCCTGAGCAGGTCCTCTGGGGCGGGTAGGGGTGGCCGGCGGAACGCGCCGCGGGTGAGACTGCCGGTGCCGCCGTGCCCCGCGTCGCGCGGCCACCGTCAGGAAGGGAACGCCCACCCCATGACCACGCTCACCGAGCACGAGCGCCGCTGGATCCGCCGCTACGACCCCCGTCCGGACGCGGCGGCCAGGCTGGTGTGCCTGCCCCACGCGGGCGGCTCGGCGACCTTCTACCGCCCGGTGTCGGCGGGCATGCCGGTGTCGGTGGACGTGCTCGCCGTGCAGTACCCGGGGCGCCAGGACCGCCGCCACGAGCCGTGCGCCACGAGCCTCGACGAACTCGCCGACCACGTCTCCTCCGTACTGCTGCCGTGGACGGACCGTCCCCTGCTCCTGTTCGGCCACAGCATGGGCGCGACCCTGGGCTTCGAGGTCGCCCGCCGGCTGGAACGCGACCACGGCGTCGTCCTGTCCGCGCTGTTCGCCTCCGCCCGCCGGGCCCCTTCCTGCCCCCGGCACGAGAGCGTCCACCTGCGCGACGACGACGGACTCATCGAGGAGATGCGGCAGCTGAGCGGAACGGACTCGGCGATCCTCGAGGACGACGAGCTGATCCGCATGGCCCTGCCCGCGATCCGCGCCGACTACCGGGCCGCCGAGACCTACGTCTACGAGCCGGGCCCCAACCTGCGGTGCCCCGTCGTCAGCCTGGTCGGCGACGACGATCCGAAGGTCACCGTGGACGAGGCCCGCGCCTGGTCGCGCCACACGGACACCTCGTCCGAGTTCCACGTCTTCCAGGGCGGACACTTCTACCTGACGGCCCACCGGAAGCAGGTGCTCGCACTGCTGGCGCGAAGGGCGGTCCAGGCGTGACGGCGGTCCTCGTCACCGGTTGCGTCAGCGGCACCGGCCCGGACACGGCACCGGCCCGGACACGGCACCGGCCCGGACACGGCACCGGCCCGGACACGGCGCCGGCGTTCGCGCGGTGGGGGGCCGAGTGCCCGCCTGCGTACGCCGGCCCGCCCGCGCGGAGGAACTGCTCGGGCACGCCCGCGCCGGGGGACCTCAGCCTCGACGTCCCCCGGCTGGGCGTCACGGCCCTGTTCTCCCGAAGCTGCCGCGAAGTGACAAGTAACTCAGCGTGGTGTTAGGGCCTTGGTTTCTGTGCGGGGGTCAGGTACTTCGCGGCCGGTGAGGGCGGCGAAGTCGGCGTGCGCCTGCTCGACGGCCTCGGGATACGCCTCGCGCTTGGCATGCTCGGCCAAGGCCCGGTAGATGCTCGCCACCGAGGGGTTCCGTCCCTTGCGTTTGCCGGTGGGGATGATGAGGTCTGGCTGGATCTGCTCGACGGACTCACCAAGAGCCCTGCGGCGGAGAACGGTGTGGAGCATGTCGTCGGTGATGACCGGCGGCCGACCGCCGTGCTTGCCCTTGCGGGCCGCAGTGTCGAGCCCTTCGAGCGTCGATTCCCGGATGTTCTCCCGCTCGGTCTCCGCCCAGTACATCCAGTACGCGGGTGATGCTCCGCCTTGCGATGCACCGCACCGGACGCCGCGAGCCTTCCGGCAGACCTTGCCGGCCACAGCACTAGCATCGACGCCGCTACCGATAAGGCATGTCCGGCGGATCTTGCCAACTCGTCTCTGCAACCCGGCTGCGTCGCCCCGGAGCTGCCCGCTTACTTGTGGTCACGGAGGAAGGCAGGGATGTCGGCTCGGATCGGGTAGTCGGGCAGCGGTGCGGGCTTGTCTTGGAGGAATGCGGTGATGACGGCTGCTGCTCGTTGGTCGTTGTCATCCAGGCCGTTCCACATGTGGTGGCCGACGCCGGGCATGTACTGCGTGCGCTGGATGGCGGGGTCGTTCGCGAGGATGGTTGTCGCCCACTGCCGGACCTGGGAGGAGCACTCGGCGATCATCAGCATCGCGGGTGTCCGGGAGCGCCTCAGCTGAGGGGCGATGGAGGGGGAGTCTTTGATTGTTTGCTGGACGCGGAGGCTGGCGGCGGCGCTGAAGGAGAAGTTGCGTGCCGTGTCCTCGACCGGGATACGGTGCGCGTCTTGCGCGCAGTAGGCGGACGCGGTGTCGCTGCCGAGATCGGCGGCGGTGAAGGCGTTGTCGCCCTCCGCCTGTCCTACCAGCCCGTTGTCCGGGCTGAGGAGTCCGAACCGCATGAGGCCGAACGCGACCGCGTACCGCGGGGCGTGTGTGGAGCGTGGTCCGGTCATGGCCGGTGCGATGCCGCGGGCCGACGGTAGGCCCTTCTGCCCCGTGATCCGGGCGGTGGGGCCGTCCATCGGGCCTGGCTCGGCGATAACCGCCCGGCGCAGGTGAGCGGCGGTGGCCGGGTCGGCTAGGGCGCGGGTGAGCACGGCCGCGCCCGAGGAGAATCCCAGGACGTCGACGCGGCCTTTGCCGAGCTTGCCGACGAAGGCGCCGAGGTCATGGACGGACCGGGTGATCGAGTACTGGTCCATGGGCAGCAGGTCGCTGCGTCCACCGCCGGCCTGCTCGTAGGCGTACACGTCGTAGCCTTGCCTCGCGAGCCGCTGCAGGAAGTGGTGGTCGAGCACCGAGATGCCGCGCACCGGCCCGCCGTTGAGGTAGACGAGCGGAACGCGATGCCGGGGGTCGTTGCCGGTGGGCGGATAGTGGTAGACCGCGACCCGGCTGCCGGTGGACAGACGCCAGTGCTCGGTGGTCACGAACGCCAGGGCGGGCGGGTAGCGGCGCGTCGTGGGAACGGTCGGGACGCACACCGACAGCGTCAGAGCGGCTGCGACGAGCACCGGCAGAAATGGCACCAGCCGTCCCCGCCAGGACCGGCGGCGTCCCCGCAACAGTGCCGCGACGACCGCGACCCCGACAGTCACCGACCATGCGGCGAACCCTGATCCCGCGCCGTCGGTGGCGACGATAAGCGCCAGGAAGAAGGCGACCAGCCCCACCGCCGCGGCTGTAGCTGCCAGCAGGCGGCCGACAAAGCGCAAGGGACGTATGACGGACGGTGGCATGGCGATTCTCCCCCAGCTTTTTAAAACGTCGTTTTGAAACGATGTTATCAGAGCGGGTAAACTCTTCCTCGTGGGAAGGCCGAGAACGAACGACGCCGCCGTCAGAGAACGGCTCGTGGCATGCGCGACCGAGATGTTCGCCACCCGTCCCCAGGAGTCGGTCACAGTCCGCGCGCTGGCCGCCGCCGCCGGTACGTCGACGGCGGCGGTGTACACGCTGTTTCAGGGCAAGGACGGACTGATCCGTGAGGTGCGCGACCAGGCGGTCGCCGGCCTGTTCCAGGACCTGACGGCTGTTCCTGGCTCGGAGGACGCCTTGGAGGGTCTGTGCGCCCTGGCTGCGGCGTATCGCCATTGGGGACGCGAACACCGCCACCTGTACACGGTGTTGTTCGGTGGCGCGCAGTCCTTCGTCCCGTCGGCCTGGGTCGGCGACCGCGACCCGGTGCGGCCGCTTGTCACGGCGATCGACCGCGCCGTGGCGGACCATATCCTCGCGGGCGACACCACACTGATCGCCGTCTCGTTGTGGGTCGCCCTGCACGGGCTCGTCACCCTCGAACTCGCCGGCGGCCTCGATGGCACCGCAGCCGATACCGCGTTCCGGTCAACGATTGATGCCGTACTACGCGGCTGGGCAACCCCCGCCGCCTTCCCTGGCCTTCGACGCACAGACCCGGCGCAGTGAAGCGGTTACTCCGCAGGCACACGAACGCGACCGACAGAGGGTCGAGTCGATACGTGCGGGCCCCGGCTGGCACACAGCCGCTCACGGCTACCGCCTTCAGCCGCATCAACCACCGCCGACTCACCAAGTGAAACGACGTCGATAAGACTGATCCTGGGCCCCGTGCCAGAAGCGCGGTGAAGGAGTAGCGCCCGAGGAAGTTTCATGTGGTCGTACTGGCGGGGGAGAGCCGGGCGGCCGGGCTTGGAGACTTCAGGCCGAACCCGGCCAGCCCCCCGCCGACTGGGCAGTGGGCGTTCCAGGCGCGGTACGAGGGCCGGGAACCCTGGCCGCCGCTGTTGCGGCCACTTCGAGGTGGGAATCCATGTCCAGCTCGAACCGGCCGTACGGGTTCACATGCGTCCAGAACAGCGGGGACAGACCCGCCTGTCGGCGTCGGTGAGCCTCTTCTGCCACTTCTCCTCGCTCAGGATCTCCTGGAGGAGCAGGGTGTTGACGTGCACCAACGCCGACTGGAGCAGGTGCAGCACCAGCATCGAGACCTCCTGGGACTCCTTGTCGGAGCCGGTCAGATCGCCGTCCTTGCCGGTACCCAAGCGCAGGGCGGTGGTGTACTTCACGATCTGGTCGTCCTGCTGGCGGATCAGGTCCCCATCGATCGTCTTGGTCGACAGCACCGATCGAAAAGCCTGACAAGCCCACCCCTGATCCGCTACGGAGAGCTACTTGTCACTTCGCGGCAGCTTCGGGAGAACAGGGCCGTCACCGACGACGCTCCGTCACCGCCGATCCCGCGGTGGTCGCGGCTGACGCATGCGGGCCGCCACAGGCGCGCTCGGGCGCGCAGGCGTGGCGGCCCGCAGCACTTCGTTCAGGTTGTCAGTCGTGCACGCGGATCGACCGGGCCGGGCACAAGTCGGCGGCCCGCAGGACCTCCTCGCGCAACGCCTCGGCCGGCTCCTCCCGCAGGACGAGGACAAGGCCGTCGTCGTCCTGGTCGAACACCTCCGGGCTGAGCATCGCGCACTGCCCGGACCCCACGCACCGGTCGCGTTCGGCGGTGACACGCATGAGGGGGACTCCCATCGGATCGGCCGTCACCAGGTGACGGGAAGTTCGTAGACGCCGTAGACCATGGCGTCGTCCTTGAACCGCAGCTCCTCCGGTGCGGCCGCCAGCCTCAGGCCGGGGACGCGGCGCAGCAGCGTGCCGTACACGGCCTCCAGCTCCGCCCGCGCGAGATTGGCGCCGATGCACTGGTGGATGCCGTAACCGAAGGCCAGGTGGCCGCGGGCCTCCTTGCGGCGGATGTCGAGGGTGCCCGGGTCCGGGAAGACGGACTCGTCGTGGTCGGCGGCGTTGTTCAGGGCGAGGATGCCCTCACCGGCGCGGATGGTGACGCCACCGACCTCGATGTCCTCCACCGCCACCCGCGCGGTGCCGGAGTCGGAGATGGAGAAGACGCGGAGCAACTCCTCGACGGCGCCCGGCAGGAGCGTGGGGTCGGCCCGCAGCTCGGCCAGCTGGCCGGGGTGCCGCAGCAGGGCCAGCACACCGAGGGCGATCATGTTGGCCGTCGTCTCATGGCCGCCGACCAGCATCAACCGGGCCATCGTCACCACGTCGACGTGGTCGGCGACCTGTTCGGCGCGGTTCTTCTCCAGGAACCGGCTGATGAGGTCGTCGCCCGGCTCGGTCTCCTTGAGGGTGACGAGCTTGTCGAGGTACATGTCCAGGGCCTGCACCGCCGCCCCGTACTCGGCCGGGCTCAGATCGTGGTTCATCATCGCCGCCGACCACTCCTCGAACTGGGCGTGGTCCTCGTAGGGGACGCCGAGCAGTTCGCAGATGACGAGGGACGGCACCGGCAGCGCGAGGGCGGCGACCAGGTCCACCGGGCCCCCTCGCGCCAGCATCGCGTCGATGTGCTCGTCCACGATCTGCTGGATGCGCGGACGCATCTCCTTCACCCGCCGTGCCGTGAACTCCGGTATCAGCATGCGCCGCTGCGCGGTGTGCTCCGGCGCGTCCATGTTGAGCATCATCAGCCGGACCTGCGCCAGCATCTCCTCGGGGATGTGGAACTGGTGCGGGTAGCCCGGCAGCTTCAGGTTGGAACTCACCCGGCTGTCGCCCAGCACCTGCCGGACGTGCTCGTGCCGGGTGACCAGCCAGGTCGGCTTGCCGTTCACCTTCAGGGCGGCGCGCGAGACGGGGTTGTCCGCCCGCATCTCGGCGTACTCGCGCGGTTCGCTGAACGGACAGGTGCGCCGCATCGGGAACCGCGGAAGCGGAGATCCCGTCTCGGGCGCGGCGTCGGCGGACTGGGTCATGACTGCCTTTCGAACGGGGTCGGTGACGGCGCTGTCGGTGACAGCGATGCCGGTGACGTCGGCCCGCGGCGGGCCGCGGGCGGCGTGGGGTGGTGGCCCCCGTCACCAGGTGACGGGCAGCTCGTACAGGCCGTAGACGATGGCGTCGTCCTTGAACCGCAGCTCCTCGACCGGCGTGGCCAGGCGCAGCGTCGGGACGCGTCGCAGCAGCGTCGAGTAGACGACGTCCAGCTCCATGCGCGCCAGGTTCTGGCCGATGCACTGGTGGACGCCGTAGCCGAACGCCAGCTGGCTGCGGGCCTCGCGCCGTACGTCGAGGCGGTCGGGGTCGGGGAAGACGCGCGCGTCGTGATTGGCGGCGTTGTTCAGCGGCAGGATGCCCTCGCCGGCCCGGATGGTCACCTCGCCCAGCTCGATGTCCTCCAGGGCGACGCGCGCGGTGCCCGCGTCGGAGATGGAGAAGAAGCGCAACAGCTCCTCCACCGCCTTCGGCATCAGCTCCGGCTCCGCGCGCAGCGCGGTCAGCTGGTCGGGGTGCTCCAGCAGGGCCAGCACACCCAAGGCGATCATGTTGGCGGTCGTCTCGTGCCCGGTGACCAGCATCAGCTTGGACATGCTGACGATGTCGGAGTGCTCCACCGCCGGTGCCTGCCGGTTGAACTCGATCAGCCGGCTGATCATGTCGTCGCCCGGCTCGCTCTCCTTGGCGGTCACCAGCCCGTCCACGTACCTGTCGAGCTCGTAGTGGGCGCGGCCCCGGTCCTCCTCGCTGATGTCGTGGTTCATGATGGCCCACGCCCACTCCTCGAACCGGCCGTGGTCCTCGTAGGGAACGCCGAGCAGTTCGCAGATGACGAAGGACGGCACCGGCAGCGCCAGCGCGGTGACCAGGTCCACCGGACCGTCGGCGCCCTTGGCGAGCATCTGGTCGATCTGCTGGTCCACGAGCTGCTGCACCCGGCCGCGCAGCTCGCGCATCCGCCGGACGCTGAACTCCGGTGCCAGCATCCGGCGTTGCACGGTGTGGTCCGGCGGGTCCATGGACAGGAAGGTCAGCGGCACCGACTGGAGCGTCTCCTCCGGCACCGGCACCTGCAGGGGATACCCGGGCAGCTTCAGGTTCGCGCTCACCCGCGCGTCACCCAGCAGCTTTTTGTACAGGTCGTGCCGGGTGATCAGCCAGGCGGGCTTGCCGTTGACCTTCAGCTGTGCCCGGGAGACCGGCTCGCTCTCGCGCAGCTCGGCATAGGCGGCCGGCGGGCTGAAGGGACAGGCCCGCCGCATCGGGAACTCCGGCAGCGCGGCCTCGTCGGCCGGTTCGGCAGGTGCAGTCATCATGTCCTCTTCGCACGGGAGGGAACGGGACGCGCCGGCATCGGAGCGGGTCCGGGCTCGGCGCCGGAGCGGCGCGGTCGGCCGTCCCCCGCACGCTAGGCAGCCGCGGTCGAGGACCCCAACCCCTAGGCGCCCCTAAGGCGTCGGTGAGGCTTCGGCGGCCCCCGGCCGGTGTCGGGACGTGCCCTGTTCGCTGCGGCCGCGCGGGAGTGCGGCGACGACGGCGGACGAGGGGAGGCGGCCCCGGGTGCCCCTGCCGGTCCCGCACCGCCTAGGGGCGGTTAGGGGTCTGGTGGCGACGCGGGGACGGTTAGCGTCGGCTGCGGACCGCGGGTGCGGAGCGCTCTCAGCACCCGCTGTCCGGTCCCGGCCGGCGTCCCTTCCCCCCCGGCCGTCGCCGCGTCCCGCAGCCGAGCAGAGGTGATCAGCGTGACCCCGGAACCCAGCGCGAAGGGCACCGTCCCCTTCCGGGAGTACCGGACCTGGTACCGGGTGACCGGTGAACTCGGCGCGGGACGCCCGGCGGTCGTCGCCGTGCACGGCGGCCCCGGCAGCACCCACGACTATCTGCTGCCGCTCGCCCGCCTCGCCGAGGACGGCTGGCCCGTCGTCCACTACGACCAGCTCGGCAACGGCGGCTCGACCCACCTGCCCGGAAAGGACCCCGGCTTCTGGACGGTCGAGCTGTTCGAGGACGAACTGGCGAACCTGGTCCAGCGGTTGGGCATCGCCGACGACTACGTACTGTTCGGCCAGTCCTGGGGCGGCCCCCTGTGCGCCCGGCACGCCATGACCGGGCCGCCCGGTCTGCGCGGACTGGTCGTCGCCAACGCGCCCGCCTCCTACCCGGTCTGGCTCCAGGAGATGGCCCGGCTGCGCGCCGAACTGCCGCAGGAGGCGCGGGAGTCCCTGCTGCGGCACGAGGCGGCCGGCACCTACGACAGCGAGGAGTACCTGGCCGCCATGCGGGTCTTCTACGACCGGCATGTGTGCCGTCTGACGCCCTGGCCCCGCGACTTCCTGTCCTCCTTCATGGAGATCTACAACGACCCGACCGTCTACTACGCGATGAACGGACCCAACGAGTTCCACGTCATCGGTTCCCTGAAGGACTGGTCGATCGTCGACGAACTGCACCGGATCCGCACCCCGACCCTGCTGGTCAGCGGCCGCCACGACGAGGCCACGCCGGCCGTCGTCCAGCCCTACCACGACCACGTCCCCGGCGCGCGCTGGGAGATCTTCGAGAATTCCAGCCACCTTCCGCACCTGGAGGAACCCGAGCGGTTCTTCCAGGTGATGACCGACTTCCTCAAGAGCCTGTGACCTTCCGGAGCCTGTGAAAGGGGGCGGGGATCCCGCCATGGCGCACGACACCGCACTCGTCTTCCCCGGTATGGGACCCGTCCCGTTCGCCGAGGTGGGCAGGTTCATGGTGGCCAGTCCCTTCGCCCGGGACCTGGTCGCCGTCGCCGACGAGGCGCTCGGCTACTCCCTCGTGGACGCCTTCCGGACCTCCCCGGGCGACTACTCCGAGGCCGCCCAGGTCGCCTTCTTCGTCAACTGCCTCGCCTGCGCCCACTGGGCCCAAGACCACCTCGGCGTCGAACCGGACATCGTCGCCGGACCCAGCTTCGGTGAGAAGGCGGCCATCGCTTACACCGGCGCCCTGGAACTGTCCGACGCCGTCACCCTGACCGCCGAGATCGCCCGCTGCCTCGAGGACTATTTCGCCGAGGAGCACCGGGACATCGTCACCCTGTCCTTCGTCCGCGCCCCCCGCGACGAACTCGACGCCATCCTCGCCGAGCTGGCGGAGGCGGGGGAGTGGCACGAGATCTCCTGCCACATCGACGACGGCTTCCACATGGTCTCGCTCTCCGAGCACCGGGTGGCGTGGATGGAGGAGCGGCTGCGCGCCATCGGCAGCCTCCCGCTGTACACGATGCGCCCACCCATGCACGCCTCGGCCTTCCGGTCCCTGCGCGACAAGGCCGCCCGCGAGGTGGTGTCCCGTTACTCCTTCGCCGACCCCAAGCTGCCCGTGGTCGCCGATCAGGACGGCAGGCTGCTGCGCACCGGCGAGGAACTGCGCACCATGCTGCTCGACGGCTTCGACCACCCGATGAACTGGCCGAGCGTCACCACGGCTCTGAAGGACGCCGGCGCCCGCCGCCTGTGCGTCGCCGGGCCGGACAGCCTCTTCGGCCGGGTGCCCTGCACCACCCGCAATTTCGACGTCC
Source organism: Streptomyces sp. NPDC053076 (assembly GCF_044546845.1). Taxonomy (NCBI): domain Bacteria; kingdom Bacillati; phylum Actinomycetota; class Actinomycetes; order Kitasatosporales; family Streptomycetaceae; genus Streptomyces; species Streptomyces sp. NPDC053076. Next base: position 399,115 of record NZ_JBITZL010000003.1, read on the forward strand.
TCGCCGCGCAGCCGCGGCTGGCGATGACCCCCCGGCGCCCATCGCGCGCCGCCTGACCCTCTCGACCCGTTGGAGGTCCTCATGTGGGACGACCAGTTCGAACAGATACTCCGCCCCTTCCTGCCGTTCCTTCCGCCGCAGCAGGAACTGACGCCGGAGTCCGACCTGACGGACCTCGGCCTGGACTCGCTCGGCACGGTCCAGCTCCTCGGCACGCTCGAGGAGGGCTACCAGGTCCGCTTCCGCGACAGCGCGCTCACCATGGACACCTTCCGCACCGCGGGCGTGCTGTGGGACACCGTGCAGAGCATGCTGCAGAGCACCGCGAGCTGACGGGCGCACCGTGGACCCCACCATGGACGGCACGCTGTCCGGCCGGTTCGCGCGCGGCCTGGCCCTCGCACCGGACCGGCCCGCGCTGCGCGCCGACGGCGTCGACCTCAGCTACCGCGAACTCCACGAACGCGCCCTGGTCCTGGCCGGTTCGCTGCTGGCCGGGCTCCCCGACGAGCCGTCCGCCGTCGGCGTACTGGCCGGCAAGGGACCCACGGCGTACGCGGCCCTGCTGGCCGGCCTGTACAGCGGCGTCAACGTCGTACCGCTCCAGCCGGCCTTCCCCGCGGCCCGCACCCGGCAGATGATCGAGGCCGCCGGGGTCGGCGCGCTGCTCGCCGACGACGACGCTCTGCCCGCCCTGGCCGCGCTGCACGCGGACGGCGTCACCCTGCCGACCCTGTTCGCGCCCGGCGGGCACCCCTTGCCGGCGCTCACCGTCGACACGGACAGCGCCCTGAAGGCCCCCATGCCCGCCCGGCCCTCCGACACCGCCTACGTGCTGTTCACCTCCGGCTCCACCGGCCGGCCCAAAGGCGTGCCGGTCACCCACGCCAACACCGCCCACTACTTCCGGCTGCTCGACGAGCGCTACGACTTCGGCCCGCACGACGTCTTCTCGCAGACCTTCGACCTCAACTTCGACTGCGCGATGTTCGACCTGTTCTGCGCCTGGGGCGCCGGCGCCGCCGTCGTCCCCGTACCGGCCCGGGCCTACGCGCACTTCCCGGAGTTCGTGGACGAACAGCGCATGACCGTGTGGTTCTCCACGCCCAGCGCGATCACCCTGGTGCGCCGCACCGGCGGCCTCACCCCGGGCGCGCTGGCGTCGCTGCGGTGGAGCTTCTTCGCGGGGGAGGCGCTCAGCTGCAAGGACGCCGAGGACTGGGCCGCCGCAGCGCCGGGCGCGACGCTGGAGAACCTGTACGGTCCGACCGAACTGACCATCACCATCACCGCGCACCGCTGGACGCCGGGACGGTATCTGAACGACATGGTGCCCATCGGCGCCGTCCACCCGGGCCACGAGACGCTGCTGCTCGGCCCCGACGGCACGCCCGCCACCGGTGACGAGGGCGAACTCTGCATCGCCGGACCCCAGTTGACGTCCGGCTATCTCGATCCGGCCGACGACAGCGGACGGTTCCTGGCGAAGGACGGCCACCGCTTCTACCGCACGGGCGACCGCGTCCGGCGCGCCGACGGCGGCGGCTGGCTCTACCTGGGCCGCCAGGACGCACAGGTCCAGGTGCACGGAGTACGGGTGGAGCTGGCCGAGGTCGACGCCGCCGCACGCAGCTGCCCGGGCGTCGAGGACGCCGTGACCGTGGCGGTGCCCGTGGACGGCACGGTGGAACTGGCCGTCTTCCACACCGGCCGGCCGCTGCCGCCCGCCCGGCTCGCGCGGCACCTGCGGGAGCTGCTGCCGGCCGCCGTCGTCCCGCGCGCCTACCACCACCTGGACGCGCTCCCGCTCAACTCCAACCGCAAGACCGACCGCAGAAAGCTCGCCTCCCGGGCCACGGCCATGCGGCAGCCGGCCGGAGCGGGACGCACACACGAAAGACGGCAGGAGTCGCAGTGAACGGTCAACCGACAGCGCAGGCCCGCACCGACGCCCGGCTGCACGACCTGCTCGACGAGGCCACCGCCGAGCGCCCCGACGCCCCGGCGGTCACCGACGGCGCCGGCCGTTGGACCTACCGGGAACTCACCGCCCACAGCCACGCCGTCGACACCTGGCTGGACGAACACGGCATCGGCCACGGCGACCGGGTCCTCGTCCAGCTGCCCAGCACCCGCGAACTCGTCGCGCTGCTGTACGGCACCGCCCGCCGCGGCGCCGTCCTCGTCCCCGTCAACACCGGAATGAAGGACTACCACCTGCGGGCCGTCGTCGAGAACGCCGAGCCCTCGCTGGTCGTCGTCACCGACCCCGCCGTCGACCGCATCACCGCCCTCGCCGGCGGCGTCCCGGTCCTCGGCCTCGGCGCGGCGTGGCGAGAGATCACCGCCCTGCGGGTGCGGGGGGCCCGCTCCGGCGGCGCCGAGGTCGGCCCCGAGGACATCGCCGTCCTCGTCTACACCTCCGGCTCGACCGCCGCCCCCAAGGCGGTGATCTGCCCGCACGGCCGGATGGTCTTCGCCACCGAGGCCATCGCTTCGGAACTCGGCTACCGCCCCGACGACGTGGTCTTCTGCCGCTTCCCCATCTCCTGGGACTACGGCCTGTACAAGGTGCTGCTCACCGCGGCCGGCCGCAGCGAGATCGTCCTCGCCGACGGCGAGTCCGACCTGGTCCTGCTGCGCCGCATCCGGGAGACCGGTGCCACCGTCGTCCCGGTCGTGCCGTCCCTGGCCACCATGATCTGCGCCCTCGCGGACCGCGAACCGAGCCAGCAGTCCCGGGTGCGCCTGTTCACCAACACCGGTGCCGCGCTGCCGAAGACCACCGCCGACGGGCTGCGCACGGCGTTCCCCGGGGCGGAGGTGGTCATCCAGTTCGGGCAGACCGAGTGCAAGCGCGTCTCCGTGCTCCCGCCCGCCTGCCAGGACGCCAAGCCCGACTCCGTGGGCCGCCCGCTGCCCGGCACCCGCGCCTTCGTCGTGGACGACGAGGGCAAGGAGCTGCCGCCCTGGCGGACCGGCGAGATCGTGGTCGAGGGCCCGCACGTCATGCCCGGCTACTGGCGGTCGCCGGAGCAGACCGCCCGCGCCTTCCGCCCCGCCCCCGACGGCGGACTCAGGCTGCACACCGGCGACTTCGGCCACGTGGACGAGGACGGCTTCCTCTACTACGAGGGCCGCCGCGACGACATGTTCAAGCACAAGGGCGTGCGCATGAGCACCACCGAGATCGAGGCCGCCGCCACCGACGTCCCCGGCGTCCGCGCCGCCGCCGTGCTGCCGCCCGCCGAGGGCCGGGCCCTCGCGGTGTTCGCCGAGGGAGACATCGACCCGCATGCCCTGCTGAAGGAACTGTCGCTGCGGCTGGAGCCCGCGAAGGTGCCCGGCGTGAGCCGCGTCGTGGCCGAGCTGCCGCTGACCCCGCACGGCAAGCACGACCGCAAGCGGCTCGCCCGCCTCCTGGAAGGAACCGCCCCGTGACCGGCCCCACCGAGCTCGCCGAGCGCTTCGGCACCCCGTCCTACGTGTACGACCTGGACCGGGTGGCGGCGGCCCGCGACGACCTGTTCGCCGCGCTGCCGGACGAGGTCGAGGTGTTCTACGCCGCCAAGGCCAACCCGCACCCGGAACTGCTGCGCGAGCTGCGCTCCGGCGGTGCCCGCGGCTGCCGCGCCGAGATCAGCTCCGTCGGCGAACTCGACGCCGCCCTGGAGGCCGGCTTCCCCGGCGACCGGATCCTCTACACCGGCCCCGGCAAGACCACCGGGGAACTGACCGAGGCGCTGACGCGCGGCGTCCGGCTGTTCTCCACGGAGTCACCCGGCGACCTGCGCCGCGTCGGCGAGACGGCGCTGAAGCTCGGCCTCACCGCCGACTGTCTGATCCGGGTCAACAACGCCACCGGCGCGGCGGCCACCAGCATCCGCATGACAGGCGTGCCCTCGCAGTTCGGCTTCGACAGCGAGACCCTGCCCGGCCTCGCCGCCGAACTGCGCGAGGTACCCGGCACGAGCATCGCGGGGCTGCACTTCTTCCCGCTGAGCAACGCCAAGGACGAGGCGAGCCTCATCGCCGAGTTCCGCCACACCCTCGCCACCGCCGCGGCCCTCCAGGACGCCCTCGGCGTCACGTTCCGCTTCGTCGACATCGGCGGCGGATTCGCCGCGCCGTACGCCGTGCAGGGCGAGCGACCGGTCTACGGCGAGCTCCGCGACGCCCTCACCGAGACGCTCGACGAGAGCTTCCCCGGCTGGCGCGAGGGCGCCCCGCGGATCGCCTGCGAGTCGGGCCGCTACCTGGTCGCCGACAGCGGCACCCTGCTCACCTCCGTCGTCAACGTCAAGGACAGCCGCGATCAGCGCTATCTGGTGCTCGACGCCGGCATCAACACCTTCGGCGGCATGTCCGGCCTCGGCCGCATCATGCCGGTCTCCGTCGAACCCCGGGAGTCCGTCGGCGCGGACGGCACCCCGGCGAGCCTCGCCGGGCCGCTGTGCACCCCGGGCGACCTGCTCGGCCGGAACGTCCCGCTGCCCGAACTGGCACCGGGCGACCTGCTCACCGTGCCCAACGCCGGCTCCTACGGCCCCACGGCCAGCCTGCTGATGTTCCTCGGCCGGCCCGCGCCCGCCGAGATCGTGGTCCGCGGCGCCGACCTCGTCTCCGTCTCCCGCATCCAGCACACCCGAACCTACGAACACGGACAGGCCCTGTGATGAGCCCCTACCCGATCCCCGCCCCCGGTGACCAGCCGGTCCTCGTGGCCGGCGGCATCTCCGACTCCCACACCTGGAACCTCGTCTACCTCCAGCTCCTCCTCGAAGAGCACGGGCACCGCGTGGTCAACCTCGGCCCCTGCGTGCCCGAGGACCTGCTCATCAGCGAGGCCCTCGCCCACCGTCCGGCCCTCATCGTGGTCAGCAGCGTCAACGGCCACGGCTACCACGACGGTATGCGGACCGTCACCCGGCTGCGCGAACACCCCGAACTCGCCGCTGTGCCCGCCGTCATCGGCGGCAAGCTCGGCATCGCCGGTCCCTGCGGCAGCGACGAGGTGGCCGCGCTGCGCGCCGCCGGCTACGACGCGGTGTTCGACGACAGCGCCGAGGGTGTGGCCGCGTTCCGGCAGCTGCTCTCGACGCTGCCGCAGCGGGCCCTGGTGTGACCGGCGTCGGGTTCGGCGCGTTCGTGCGCCGGGCTCACGACGCCGGCCACCTGGTGGTCCAGCCCCGGATGGGGATGAGCAGCCCGGAACGGATGCGGGCCGGGCTGCTCGCCACCCGGAACGCCGCGGCGACCACCGTCGGCACGATCACCCTGGACAGCTACACCCGGGTCGGCGACCTGGAGTCGGCGGAACTGGCCGTCCTCGAAGGCGTCGCCCTCAACGGCTACCCGATCGTGAGCCACACGAGGACCACCACCCGCAGCGTGCTCGACGGCATCCACGGCCCCGGCTTCCCGGTACAGGTCCGGCACGGCTCGGCCACGCCGCGGGACATCTTCCGGGCGCTGACGGCCGTCGGGCTCGACGCCTCCGAGGGCGGCCCGGTCTCCTACTGCCTGCCCTACGGCCGCGTCCCCTTGCGCGAGTCCGTCGCCCACTGGGCCGCATCCTGCGAACTGCTCGCCACCCTGCGCGAGTCGGGCGCCGAACCGCATCTGGAGACCTTCGGCGGCTGCGTCCTCGGCCAGCTCTGCCCGCCCGGCCTGCTCGTCGCCGTCAGTTTCCTGGAGGCGCTGTTCTTCCGCCGGCACGGCATCCGGAGCATTTCGGTGAGCTACGCCCAGCAGACCGATCCGCGCCAGGACGCCGAAGCGGTGGCCGCGTTGCGCAGCCTGTGCGCGCGATTCCTGCCGGACACCGAATGGCATGTCGTCGTCTACGCCTACATGGGGCTGTATCCGGAAACGGCAGAGGGCGCCTACCGGCTGCTCGGGAAAGCGGCCGAACTCGCCGTCGCCAGCGGCTCCGAACGGCTCATTGTGAAAACCGTCGCGGAATCCCGCCGCATTCCGACCGTGGCGGAGAACGTCGCCGCCCTCGAACACGCGGCGGCGGTCGCGGCGCGAACCCCGCGCGCCCCGCAGGACGGCACCGGCTCCCAGACGTACGCCGAGGCGTCGGCACTGGTGAACGCGGTGCTGGAGCTGGACGACGACCTCGGTACGGCGCTGCTGGCGGCGTTCGCCGAGGGACGTCTCGACGTTCCCTACTGTCTGCATCCGGACAACGCCGGATTCAGCCGGAGTTATATCGACGCCGACGGCCGGCTGCGCTGGGCCGACATCGGAAAGATGCCGCTGAACGGTATCGCCGACGTACGCCCGGCGCAGGCCATCACCTCCGCGGGGCTGCTCGAATCCCTGTCCTATGTGCGCCGTTCCTACGACCGGCACGACCCCGAGGACACGCGGGCCCACGAACCCGCCCGCCCCTAGGGGTCCTTAAGGGTGTGGCCTTTCCGGGCCCGTCACTACGGTGTGGAAAAAGGTGAGGAAAACCGGTGTCGGCCGAAAGTGGAGATGCGTGGATGAACGGGCCCGGACACGACTCAGCGCTGGCACGACGGCTCGCCACGGCCGTACCGTCCCAGCACCGCAGGCTGGTCACCGAACTGGTGCGAACCACCGTGGCCGAGGCGATCGAGGCGGCCCGGCCGGGCACGGTGGACGCCCTCGACCCGGCGGCCCCCTTCTCCGCGCAGGGACTCGACTCGCTCGCCGCGGTCGACCTGCACCGGAGGCTGACCGAGCAGACCGGCCTCGAACTGCCGGTGGCCCTCGCCTACGACTGCCCGACCGTCCACGAGCTGGCCGCCCGGCTGCTCGCCGAGGTCCACGGCCGGGCGGACGACCACGCCGAGCCGGCCGGTGACGGCACGGCCGACGAGCCCATCGCGGTCGTCGGCCTCGGCTGCCGGTTCCCGGGCGGTATCTCCTCGCCCGCCGACCTGTGGCGGCTGCTGACCGACGGCGACGAGGTCCTTTCGGGCTTCCCCCAGGACCGCGGCTGGGACCTGGACGCCCTCTACGACGAGGACCCCGAGGTGCCCGGCAGCGCCTACGTCCGCACCGGCGGGTTCCTCGACACCGCCACCGAGTTCGACGCCGAGTTCTTCGGCATCAGCCCGCGCGAGGCGCTCGGCATGGACCCACAGCAGCGCCTGGTCCTGGAGACCTCCTGGCAGGCCCTGGAGGACGCCGGCATCGACCCCACGGCGCTGCGCGGCACCCCGGCCGGCATGTTCTTCGGTGCCGAGACACAGGAGTACGGCCCGCGGCTGCACGACGCCCCGGACGGGCTCGACGCCTATCTGCTCGCCGGGAACGCGAACAGTGTGATCTCCGGCCGCGTCGCCTATGTGCTGGGCGCCGAGGGCCCGGCGGTCACCGTCGACACCGCCTGCTCCGCCTCCCTGGTCGCCGTGCACCTGGCGTGCCGCTCACTCAGGCAGGGCGAGTCGACGCTGGCGCTCGCGGGCGGCGTGGCCGTGATGGGCGGCCCCGGCGTGTTCACCGCCTTCAGCCGGCAGCGCGGTCTCGCGCCCGACGGACGCTGCAAGGCGTTCGCCGCCGCGGCGGACGGCACCGGATTCGCCGAGGGCGTCGGCGTGCTCGTCCTGGAGCGGCTGAGCGACGCCCGCCGCCACGGGCACCGCGTGCTGGCCGTCGTCCGTGGCTCCGCCGTCAACCAGGACGGCGCCTCCAACGGCCTGACCGCGCCCAACGGCACCTCCCAGCAGCGGCTGATCCGCCGGGCGCTCGCCGACGCCGGTCTCACCGCCGCCGACGTCGACGTGGTCGAGGCGCACGGCACCGGCACCCGGCTCGGCGACCCCATCGAAGCCACCGCGCTGCTCGCCACCTACGGCCGGGGCCGCCCCGCCGACGCTCCGCTGCTGCTCGGCTCGGTCAAGTCCAACCTCGGGCACACGCAGGCCGCCGCGGGCGCCGCCGGCCTGATCAAGACGATCCTCGCGATGCGGCACGGGCGGATACCGGCGACCCTCCACGTCGACGCGCCCACCCCGCACGTCAACTGGTCGTCCGGGGCCGTGGAACTCGTCACCGAACAGCGCCCGTGGCCCGAGACGGGCCGGGCCCGGCGGGCGGGTGTGTCGTCGTTCGGGGTCAGCGGCACCAACGCCCACGTGATCCTGGAACAGCCGGAACCGACGGACACCGGCCTCCCGCAAGAGCCGCAACCGACGGTGCGGGGCGTCCGCGAGCAGCCGGAGCCGGCGCCCAGCGTCGTCCGTCAGCTGCCTGGGCCGACGGGCACCGGCCTGCCGGAGCAGCCGGCTCCCGCGGACAGCACCACACCCGCGGGGCGGGAAAGCGAGCCGACGGCCGCTGACGCTCACACTCAACCCGAGGCCGCAGCCGCAGCCGCAGCCGGAGATGGAGCCGAAGCCGAAGCCGCAGCCGGAGATGGAGTTGGAGCCGAGGCCGGAGCCGAGGCCGGAGCCGGAGCCGGAGATGGAGCCGAAGCCGGAGATGGGGGTGGGGTCGGAGTCGCAGCCGGAGATGGAGTTGGAGCCGCAGCCGGAGTTGGAGCCGGAGCCGAAGCCGGAGCCGAAGATGGAGTTGGAGCCGAGGCCGGAGCCGGAACTGAAGCCGGAGCTAAAGCCGGAGCCGGAGCCGGAGATGAAGCCGGAGACGGAGCCGGAGCCGGAGACGGAGCCGGAGCCGGAGACGGAGCCGGAGCCGGAGATGGAGCCGGAGTCGGAGATGAAGCCGGAGCCGGAGATGACGTCCGAGATGGGGATGGGGGCGGAGTCGGGGCTCGCGGGGCGCAGGCCGTAGCGGTGCCGTTGCCCTTCGCCCTGTCCGCCCGGGGCGAGGCCGGCCTGCGGGCGCGGGCCGCCGACCTGCTGCCCCTGGTCGACGAAGCCGACCCGCTCGACCTCGCCCACTCGCTGGCCACCACCCGGGCCGCCCTGCGCGACCGGGCCGTCCTCGTCGCCGCCGATCGCGCGGAACTGCGCGCCGCCCTCCACGACCTGGCCTCCGGCGCCACGCCCCTCACCCCGCGCGCCGACGGCGAAGTCGGTTTCCTGTTCACCGGGCAGGGCAGCCAGCGCACCGGCATGGGCAGCGAACTCGCCTCCACGCACCCGGCGTTCGCCAACGCCCTGGACGACGCCTGCGCCCACTTCGACCTCCAGCTCGACCGGCCCTTGCCGGACGTGCTGTTCGCCGCGCCCGGCACCCCCGAGGCCGAGCTGCTGCACCGTACCGAGTACGCGCAGCCCGCCCTGTTCGCCGTGGAAGTCGCCCTGTACCGCCTGTTGGAGAGCTGGGGGCTCGACCCGGACCAGCTCGCCGGGCACTCCGTCGGTGAGATCGCCGCGGCGCACGTGGCCGGCGTGCTCACCCTCCAGGACGCGACGATCCTGGTCGCCGCCCGCGGCCGGCTCATGCAGCAACTCCCCGAGGGCGGCGCCATGGTCGCCGTACGCGCCGCCGAGGACGAGGTGACGCCGCTGCTCACACCCCGTACCGGCATCGCCGCCGTCAACGGACCCACCGCCGTCGTGGTCTCCGGCGACGCGGCCGACGTGGAACACATCACCGCCGAACTCACCGCGCGCGGCCACGACACCAAGCGCCTGCGGGTCAGCCACGCCTTCCACTCGCCGCTGATGGAACCCATGCTGGCCGAGTTCCGCCGGATCGCCCACGTCCTGGACTACGCCGAGCCGAGGCTGCCGGTCGTGTCGACCGTCACCGGCGGCCCCGTCACCTCCGAGCTGTGCGACCCCGAGTACTGGGTGGAGCACGTCCGCGCCCGGGTCCGCTTCCGCGACGCCGTGCGCACGCTCGCCGACGCCGGGCTGCGCACGTTCCTGGAGATCGGCCCCGACGCGGTGCTGTCCGCCATGGGCCCGGACTGCACCGACGCACCCGGCACCGCCTTCCTGCCCGTGCTGCGGCGCGAGCGGCCCGAGGCACGCGAGGCCGTCGCGGCGCTCGCCGCCGCCCACGCCCGAGGTGTCCCCGTCGACTGGCGGCGGCACTTCTCCGGCCTGGGCGGGCGCCGCATCGACCTGCCCCACTACCCCTTCCAGCGGCGCCGCTTCTGGCTGGAGCAGAGCACCGCCACCGATGCGGCGGGCCTCGGCCAACTGTCCGCGGGGCACCCGCTGCTGGCGGCCGTGGTCGCCGTCGGCGCCGAGGGCGTCGTACTCACCGGGCGGCTCTCCACCCGGACCCAGCCCTGGCTCGGCGACCACGTCATCGCCGGGCGGGTGCTGTTCCCCGGCACCGCCTTCCTCGAACTCGCCCTGCGCGCGGGCGACCACGTCGGCGCGAACGCCCTGGAGGAGCTGACCCTCGGCGCCCCGCTCGTGCTGCGCGCCGACGAGGACGTCGCCGTCCAGGTCGCCGTCGGCGAACCCGACGACACCGGCCGCCGCGGCGTCACGGTCCACAGCCGCGCCGACGAGGCGGCCCCCTGGACCCAGCACGCCGCCGGCGTCCTCGCCACCACCACCCCGGCCGCCGGAGCCGACCTGACCACGTGGCCGCCGCGGGACGCCCAGCCGCTGGATACCACGCGCCTCTACGCTGACCTCGCCGAGCAGGGCTACCACTACGGTCCCGCCTTCCAGGGCCTGCGCGCCGTCTGGCGGCACGGAGACGACATCTACGCCGAGGTCGCCCTGCCCGAGGAGACCGCGGCCGACGCGGCCGGGTTCGGTCTGCACCCCGCGCTCCTCGACGCCGCGCTGCACGCCGCCGACCTCGACGCCCCGCCGCGCCCCGAGGTGCTGGTGCCGTTCGCCTGGACCGGCGTCACGCTGCACGCCACCGGCGCGCCGGCGCTCCGGGTGAGGATCACCCGCGACGGCGGCGACACCATCGCCCTGCACCTCGCCGACGCCACCGGCGCCCCGGTGGCCGACATCGAGGCCCTGACCTCCCGCCCCGTACAGGCCGAGGACGTCCTGTACGCGGTGCGGTGGTCGCCGTACCCCCGACCGGCGACCACCGCACCCCTGCGGATCGCCGTCCTGGACGGCGGAGCCGACGGGATCGACGCCCTGCTCGCCGGCCCGGCCCCGGACGCCGTCGTGCACCGCGTGCCCGGCCCGGTGGTGGCCGACGCCGCCGAGGCACGCGCCCATGTCCGGCACATACTGCGGCTGCTGCGCGGTTGGCAGACGGACGAACGCCTCACCGGCACCCGGCTCGTCGTCGTCACCCCGCCGGCCGGCCCCGCCCACGCGGCCGTCCGCGGCCTGGTCCGCTCCGCCCAGGCGGAGAACCCCGGGCGTTACGTCCTCGTCGAGCACGAGCAGCTGCCCACCGAGGCCGACCTGCGACAGATCCTCGCCACCGGCGAACCCGAACTCTCCCTCGCCGAGGGCATGTTCACCGTGCCGCGGTTGACCGCGCAGCCCTCCGGGGAGGGCGCCGTCGCCGACTGGGGCACCGTCCTCGTCACCGGCGGCACCGGCGGCCTCGGCGCGCTGCTCGCCCGGCACCTGGTCCGCACCCACGGCGTGCGCCGTCTGGTGCTCGTCGGCCGCCGCGGCACGGCCCCCGAACTGCACGCCGAACTCACCGCGCTCGGCGCCGAGGTCACCGTGGCCGCCTGCGACGTCGGCGACCGCGAGGCGCTGCGGCGTCTGCTCGCTGAGCACCCCGTCGACTCGGTGGTCCACGCGGCGGGCACCGTCCGCGACGGCATCGTGGACACCCTCACCGACGAGATGGTGGACGAGGTCTTCCACGCCAAGGCGCTGGGCGCCTGGCACCTGCACGAGCTGACCCGGGACCGCGACCTCGCCCACTTCGTGCTGTACTCCTCCCTCGCCGCCGTCCTCGACGGCCCCGGCCAGGGCAACTACGCCGCCGCCAACGCCTATCTGGACGCCCTCGCCGAGCACCGCGCCGTCCTCGGCCTGCCGGCCACCGCGCTCGCCTGGGGCCTGTGGGCCACCGACGGCGGCATGGGCGCCGCACTCGACGACACCGCCCGGGAGCGCATCGCGAGCCACGGCATCCCCGGCCTGTCCGCCGAACGTTCCCTGGAGCTGTTCGACGCCGCCGTCCGCTCCGGCGCACCCCACCTCGTGCCCGTGGAGATCGACGCCGCCGCCGTACGCCGCCGCCCCGACGGCATACCGCCGTTGCTGACCACCCTCGTGCGCCCGGTCACCCGGCGGGCCACGGCGAGCGCCGCCCCCGCCTCGGCCACGGCCGGCCGGCTCGCCGAGCTGCCCGCCGCCGACCGCGACCGCGCCCTGCTCGACCTGGTCCGCACCGAAGTGGCGGCCGTGCTCCGGCACGACGGGCCGTCCGCCGTCGACCCCGGCCGGGCCTTCACCGACCTCGGCTTCGACTCGCTGGCCGCCGTCGAGCTGCGCAACCGGCTGGGCACCGCCACCGGACTGCGGCTGCCCGCCACCCTCGTCTTCGACCACCCCACCTCCCGCGCGCTCGCCGAGCACGTCCGCGACACGCTCTTCGGCACCGGCGAGCCGGAGAGCGCCGCCCCCGCCACCCGCACCGCGGCCGCCGACGACCCGGTGGTCATCGTCGGCATGGGCTGCCGCTACCCCGGCGGGGTGCGTTCCCCGGAGGACCTGTGGCGACTCGTCGCCGACGGCGTCGACGCGGTCGGCGGCTTCCCGGCGGACCGCGGCTGGGACACCGAGACGCTCTACGACCCGCAGCCGGGCACCCCCGGCCGCACCTACACCCGCGAGGGCGCCTTCCTGTACGACGCGGCCGAGTTCGACCCCGGCTTCTTCGGCATCGGTCCGCGCGAGGCCACCGCCATGGACCCGCAGCAGCGGCTGCTGCTGGAGGTGTCCTGGGAAGCGCTGGAGCGCTCCGCCATCGACCCGCACCGGCTGCGCGGCTCCCGCACCGGTGTGTTCGCGGGCGTCATGTACCACGACTACGGCAGCTGGCTGGCCGAGGTGCCCGAGGACCTCGCCGCCTACCTCGGCAACGGCAGCCTCGGCAGCGTCGTCTCCGGCCGGGTCGCCTACGCCCTCGGCCTGGAGGGGCCGGCCGTCACCGTCGACACCGCCTGTTCCTCCTCGCTGGTCACCCTGCACCTGGCGGCCCAGGCGCTGCGGCAGGGCGAGTGCGACCTCGCCCTGGTCGGCGGTGTCACCGTCATGTCGACGCCGGACACCTTCGTGGACTTCGCCCGGCAGCGCGGTCTCGCCGCCGACGGACGCTGCAAGTCCTTCGCCGCCGCGGCCGACGGCACCGGCTGGGGCGAGGGCGTCGGCGTCCTCGTCGTCGAGCGCCTCTCCGACGCCCGCCGCAACGGCCACCGTGTGCTCGCGCTGGTCCGCGGCTCCGCGGTCAACTCCGACGGCGCCTCCAACGGACTGACCGCACCCAACGGCCCCTCCCAGCAGCGGGTCATCCGGGCCGCGCTGGCCGCCGCCGGGCTCACCCCGGCCGACGTCGACGCCGTCGAGGCGCATGGCACCGGTACGACGCTGGGTGACCCCATCGAGGCGCAGGCGCTGCTGGCCACCTACGGCCAGGACCGGCCGGCCGGTGAGCCGCTGTGGCTGGGGTCCATCAAGTCCAACATGGGACACACCCAGGCCGCCGCCGGTGTCGCGGGCGTCATCAAGATGGTCATGGCGATGCGCAACGGCGTCCTGCCCAAGACCCTGCACGTGGACGCGCCGTCCCACCAGGTCGACTGGAGTACCGGCGGGGTGGCGCTGCTCACCGAGCAGCGCCCGTGGCGGGCCCCGGACCGCCCGCGCCGCGCCGGTGTGTCCTCGTTCGGGATCAGCGGCACCAACGCCCATGTGCTGTTGGAGGAGTTCGCCGCGCCCGAGCCGCCGGAGCCGGACCCGGCCACCACGCCGCCGGTGCTCGCCCTCCCCGTCTCCGCCCGCTCACCCGAAGCCCTGCGCGGCCAGGCCCGGCGCCTGCTGGAGCCGACCGGCACCGCTCCCGCCGACCTCGGCCTGGCCCTGGCCACCACCCGCGGCACCCACCCCCACCGGGCCGTCGTCCTGGCGACGGGCGACGACCAGGCCGCCACCGCGCTGGACGCCCTGGCACGCGGCGCCGAGGCGCCGGGCCTGCTCGTCACCGGCTCCACCACCGACGGCGACCTCGCCTACCTGTTCTCGGGTCAGGGCGCGCAGCGCCCCGGCATGGGCCGCGACTGGTACGACACCTTCCCCGTCTACGCGGAGCACTTCGACCGTGCCGCCGCACTCTTCGACAAGCACCTGGAACGGCCCCTGGCCGAGGTCGTCCTCGGCGACGACGCCGAGACCCTGGAGCGGACCGCCTACACACAGGCCGCGCTGTTCACCACACAGGTCGCCCTCTACCGGCTGCTGGAGTCCTTCGGGCTGCGCCCCGACTGGCTGGCCGGCCACTCCGTCGGTGAGTTCGCCGCCGCGCACGTCGCGGGCGTGTGGTCGCTTCAGGACGCCGTCACCGCGGTCGCCGCCCGGGGCCGGCTGATGCAGGCCCTGCCCGAGGGCGGCGCGATGGTCGCCGTACAGGCGTCGGAGCAGGAGGTGACACCGCTGCTGGACGGGCGGCGGTGCGCGATCGCCGCCGTCAACGGCCCCCGCGCCGTGGTCGTCTCCGGCGACGAGGACGCCGTCACCGAGGTCGCCGCCCGGTTCGCGACCACGCGCAGGCTGCGCGTCTCGCACGCCTTCCACTCGCCCCGCATGGAGCCCATGCTGGCCGCGTTCCGGGAGGTCATGACCGGCATCGAGGCGGCGCAGCCGGCCGTCCCGATCGTCTCCACCCGCACCGGTGCCCCGGCCACCGCCGCCGAACTCGGCTCCGCCGACTACTGGGTACGGCATGTACGGGAGACCGTGCGCTTCGCGGACGCCGTCGCGACTCTGGCCGCCAAGGGCGCCGACACCTTCCTCGAACTCGGCGCCGCGCCCGTGCTCACGGCCCTGGGCCCCGACTGCCTGCCCGACGCCGACGGCACCGCGTTCATCCCCCTCGCGCGCAAGGACACCGCCCAGCTGCCCGGTCTGCTCGCCGCTCTGGCCGCCGTCCACACCCGCGGCCCGGACGTCGACTGGGCGGTGCTGTACGAGACGTACGCGGGGCGCCGCGTCGAACTGCCCACCTACGCCTTCGACCACCGCCGGTACTGGCTCCCCACGGCCGCCGTCACCGCCGGTGACGCCGCCGGGCACGGCCTCGCCACCGCCGGCCACCCGCTGGTCAGCGCCCGCCTCGATCTGCCCGGCGACGCCGGTCTGCTGCTCACCGGCCGGATCTCCACCGCCACCCACCCGGTCCTCGCCGAACACGCCGTACTGGGCACGGTCCTGGTGCCCGGCGCCGCCCTGGTCGACCTCGCCCTGCACGCCGGACACCTCACCGGACGCCCCGTCCTGGAGGAACTGACCCTGCACGCCCCGCTGGTGCTGGACGCGGACACCGCCGTACGCCTCCAGGTCGCCGCCGGCGCCGACGGTACCGTGGAGATCCACTCCCGGGCCGAGAACGCCCCCGCCGACGAGGACTGGACACGGCACGCCACCGGCACCCTCACCGACCCCGCCACCGACTCCGGCACCCTCACCGGTCCCGCCACCGGCACCGACACCGCGGGCCCCTCCGGTCCCGCCCTCGCGTCTCCGGCCGGTCCCCGCACCGCGCCCGGCGCGTGGCCGCCTCCCGGCGCCACCCCGCTCGACGTCACCGGCCTGTATCCGCGCCTGCACACCGAGGGCTACGACTACGGCCCCGTCTTCCGCGGCGTGCAAGCCGCCTGGCGGCACGGCGACACCCTCCTCGCCGAGCTCGAACTGCCCGCCGGCGCCGGCCAGGACGCCGCCCGGCACGTCCTGCACCCCGCGCTGCTCGACTCCGCCCTGCACGTCACCTCCCTCCTTCAGGACGAGCCCGAGAACGGCGCCGGAGCCATCGCGCTGCCCTTCGCCTGGACCGGCGTCACCGCACACGCCCGGGGCTCCCGCACCGCCCGTGTCCGCGTCACCCCCGGCACCGACGGCATCCGGGTCGAACTGACGGACACCGAGGGCCGGCCCCTCGCCACCGTCGAGTCGTACGTCACCCGCCCGGTCACCGCCGACCGGCTCACCCGGCGGCGGCGCCACCTCTACACCGTCACCGACGAACCGCTGCCCGAGACCGCCGGGCGCCCCGACCGCCGTACCTGGGCGGTCCTCGGCGACGACGACCTCGGCCTCGGCGCCCCCGCGCACGCCGGGCTGGACACGCTCGGCGCCACCGTCCCCGACGTGGTGATCCTGCCGGTCACCGCCCCGCGAGCGGAGGGCGGGCAGCTGCCCGGCGCCGTGCGGACCGTCCTGGGCCGCACCCTGGAGACCCTGCGGGCATGGTCGGCCGACCAGCGCTGTGCCCGCTCCACGCTGATCGTCCTCACCGGGGGCGGCCTCGCCGACGCCGCGGTGCACGGGCTGGTGCGGGCCGCGCAGGCCGAGGACCCCGGCCGGATCCTCCTCGTCGGACGGGCCGCGCCCGACGGCCCCGTGCCGGACCGCGCCGCGCTGGCCGCCCTGCTCGACTCCGGGGAGCCGGAGGCACGATGGCGGGACGGCCGGGCACACGCCCCCCGCCTGGCACACGCGACGGACTCCCCGGGCCCGGACCGCCCGTGGGGCACCGTCCTCGTCACCGGCGGCACCGGCGGACTCGGTGCCCTGGTCGCCCGGCACCTGGCCGAACGGCACGGCGTGACCCGCCTGGTGCTGGCCGGCCGGCGCGGACCCGACGCGCCCGGCGCCGATCGGCTGCGTCAGGACCTGGCTGCCCTGGGCGCCGAAGCCGAGATCGCCGCCTGCGACGTCGCCGACCGGGCCGCGCTCGCCGCCCTGCTCACCGCCCACCCCGTCGACAGCGTCGTGCACACCGCCGGCGTCCTCGACGACGGCCTGGTCGCCTCGCTGACCCCGGCGCGACTGGACACCGTGCTGCGGCCCAAGGCGGACGCCGCCTGGCACCTGCACGAACTGACCCTGGACCGGGACCTCGCCCACTTCGTGCTGTTCTCCTCGGCCGCCGGCACCGTCGACGCGTCGGGCCAGGGCAACTACGCCGCCGCCAACGTCTTCCTCGACGCGCTGGCCGCGCACCGCGCCGCCCTCGGACTGCCCGCCACCTCCCTCGCCTGGGGCCTGTGGTCCGGCGGCGGCATGGGCGCCGGCCTGGACGCGGCCGAGGTGCAGCGCATCGAACGCTCCGGGATCGGCGCGCTCGAGCCCAGCGAGGGACTGGAACTGTTCGACGCCGCCGTGGCCTCCGGCAGCCCCGTCCTGGTACCCGTACGGCTGGACACCGCCGCCCTGCGCCGGCGCGGCGCCGATCTCCCGGCCGTACTGCGGACCCTGGCAGGCGTCACCGCCCGCCCGGACCACGGCGACCGCACCCGCACCCTGACGGAGCGACTGGCCGAACTCCCCGCCGCCGACCACGAACACACCGTGCTGGAGGCGGTGCGCACCGAGGTGGCCGCCGTCCTCGGGCACGCCGGGCCGGCCGCGGTCGAGCCGCGCCGCGCCTTCACCGAGCTGGGCTTCGACTCGCTCGCCGCCGTCGAACTGCGCAACCGGCTGAACACGGTCAGCGGACTGCGTCTGCCGTCCACACTGATCTTCGACTACGCCACCCCGGCGGCCCTCGCCGGCCACCTCCTGGAACGGCTCGTGCCCGGCACCGGGGAACCCGGGGACAGCGCGACGCGGCACGGCGACGACGAACTGCGCGGTCTGATCTCCCGCATCCCCGTCGCCCGCATCCGGGAGGCCGGCCTGCTGGACAGCCTGCTGAAGCTGTCCGAGCGGGACCCCGCCCCCGCCGACCGGGTCCTGGACATCAAGTCCATGGCCGTGGCCGACCTGGTGCGCGCCGCGCTCGACCGCAACGGCACCCAGTGACCCGCCCCGGTGCCGGACGACGCGCCGCGTCCGGCACCTCACCCCCCGACCCCGGCGCACCCTCCACCGCGTCACCAGCGCCGCCGAGCCAGCAGGGAGCGACACCGACCGTGGACACATCCGTCGAGCAGATCGTCGAGGCGCTGCGCGAGTCATTGCTCGAGAACGAGCGGCTGCGCCGGCAACACGCCGAGGTCACCGAGGCGGCGCAGGAGCCCGTCGCGATCGTCGCCATGAGCTGCCGCTACCCCGGTGGCGTCAGCACGCCCGAGCAGCTGTGGCAGCTGGTCGACGGCGGCACGGACGCCGTGGGCGACTTCCCCGCGGACCGCGGCTGGGACGTCGAGGGCATCTACGACCCCGACCCCGACGCCCCCGGCAGGACCCACGTCCGCGAGGGCGGATTCCTGTACGACGCGGCGCGGTTCGACCCCGGCTTCTTCGGCATCAGCCCGCGCGAGGCCGTCGCGATGGACCCGCAGCAGCGGCTGCTGCTGGAGACCGCCTGGGAGGCGTTCGAACGCGCCGGCATCGACCCGCACACCCTCAAGGGCAGCCGCACCGGCATCTACGCGGGCGTCATGTACCACGACTACGGCAGCTGGCTCACCGAGGTGCCGGAAGGTGTGGAGGGCTACCTCGGCAACGGCAACCTGGGCAGCGTCGCCTCCGGACGCGTGTCGTACATCCTCGGCCTGGAAGGGCCCGCCGTCACCGTCGACACCGCCTGCTCCTCCTCGCTCGTCGCCCTCCACCTCGCGGTGCAGGCGCTGCGCACCGGCGAGTGCGGCCTGGCCCTCGCCGGTGGCGTGACGGTGATGTCCACCCCCGACACCTTCATCGACTTCTCCCGCCAGCGGGGCCTCGCCGAGGACGGCCGCTGCAAGTCCTTCGCGGAGGGTGCCGACGGCACGGGCTGGGGTGAGGGGGCCGGCCTCCTCCTGCTGGAACGGCTCAGCGACGCCCGGCGCAACGGTCACCGCGTGCTGGCCGTGGTGCGCGGCACCGCCGTCAACCAGGACGGCGCCTCCAACGGCCTCACCGCCCCCAACGGCCCCTCCCAGCAGCGGGTGATCCGCGCGGCCCTCGCCAACGCCCGGCTGCAACCCCGCCAGGTGCACGCCGTCGAGGCCCACGGCACCGGTACCCCGCTGGGCGACCCGATCGAGGCGCAGGCCCTGCTGGCCACCTACGGTCAGGACCGCGACGAACCGCTGTGGCTCGGCTCGGTCAAGTCCAACATCGGGCACACCCAGGCCGCCGCCGGTGTCGCCGGCGTCATCAAGATGGTGATGGCCATGCGGCACGGCCGGCTGCCCAAGACCCTGCACGCCGAACGACCCACGTCCCAGGTCGACTGGGAGGCGGGCGCCGTGGAACTGCTGGGCGAGGCCCGTGACTGGCCCGCCGACGGCGAGCCCCGCCGCGCCGCCGTGTCCTCCTTCGGTATCAGCGGCACCAACGCCCACGTCATCGTCGAGGCCGCCCCCGAGCCCGAGGCCCGGCCCGAGGAGCCGTCGTGGACCGGGCCGCTCCCGCTGGTGCTGTCCGGCCACGGCGAACAGGGTCTCGCCGCCCAGGCCCGCACCCTCCTCGACCACCTCACCACCGGCACCGATCCCGTCCCCGACATCGCCCACACGCTCGCCACCGGGCGCGCCGCACTGGCCGAGCGGGCGGTCGTCACCGGCGCCGACCTGCCCGCGCTCACCGCGGGCCTGACCGCGCTCGCCGAGGGCCGGCCCGCGCCGAACGTGGTGCGCGGCAGGCCGGCGGCGGAGTCCCGCATCGCCTTCGTCTTCCCCGGCCAGGGCTCCCAGTGGACCGGCATGGCCGCCGATCTCCTCGACACCTCACCCGTGTTCGCCGCGCGCATGGCGGACTGCGCCGCGGCCCTGGCGCCGGTCACCGACTGGGAGCTCATCGAGACCGTGCGGGCGCGGCAGCCGCTGGAGCGGGTGGACGTCGTCCAGCCGGTGCTGTGGGCGATCATGGTGTCGCTCGCCGAGGTGTGGCGCGCGCACGGGGTCCGGCCCGCGGCGGTCATCGGCCACTCCCAGGGCGAGATCGCCGCCGCCTGCGTGGCCGGCGCGCTCACCCTCGCCGACGGCGCCCGCATCGTGGCTCTGCGCAGCCAGGCCATCGCCCACGAACTCTCCGGCCGCGGCGGCATGATGTCGGTGGCCCTGCCCGAGGCCCGGGTGCGCGACCTCGTCGCCCGCCACGAGGGCCGGGTCGCGGTGGCCGCCGTCAACGGCGCCTCTTCCGTGGTGCTGTCCGGCGACGCCGACGCCCTCGACGAGCTCCGCGAGACCATCGTGGCCGGCGGTGGCCGCGCCAAGCGGCTCCCGGTGGACTACGCCTCGCACAGCGCCCACGTGGAGTCGATCCGGGAACGGCTGCTCGCCGACCTGGCCGGCGTCCGGGCCCGGCCCGCCGAGGTGCCGTTCTACTCCACCGTCACCGGCGCCCGGCTCGACACCACCGGCCTGGACGCCGGCTACTGGTACACCAACCTGCGGCAGAGCGTGCTGTTCGAGCCGACCACGCGCACCCTGCTGGAAGCCGGGTACGGGGTGTTCGTCGAGTGCAGCCCGCACCCCGTGCTCCTGCACAGCATCGAGGAGACCGCCGACACCACGGGCGCCGACATCACCGGCCTCGGCTCCCTTCAGCGCGACGACGGCGGACCCGGGCGCGTCCTGGCCGCCCTGGGCGAAGCCTTCGTGGCCGGCGTACCGGTCGACTGGTCGGCCGTGTTCAGCGGCATGCCGGTACGCTCCGCCGACCTGCCCACCTACGCCTTCCAGCGCGAACGGTACTGGCTCGGCCGGTCCGCCTCCACCGGCGATGTCACCGCCGCCGGGCTCCTGGCCACCGGCCACCCGCTGCTGGGCGCCGCCGTCCCGGTCGCCGCGGGCGGCACCCTGTTCACCGGCCGCCTCTCCACCGCCACCACGCCCTGGCTCGCCGACCACGCCGTGTCCGGCACCACCCTGTTGCCCGGCACCGCCCTGGTCGAGCTGGTGCTCGGCGCCGGTCACGACCTCGGCTGCGGGCACCTCGCCGAACTCACCCTCCAGGCCCCGCTGGTGCTGCCCGACCGGGCCGCGGTCCAGCTGCAACTGCACGTGGCCGCGGCCGACGACTCCGGGCACCGCGCGCTGACCGTCCACTCCCGCCCCGAGGGCACCGCCGACACCGCCTGGACCCTGCACGCCACCGGCCTGCTCGCCCCGCAGACCACGCCCCCCGCCTTCGACCTCACGGTCTGGCCGCCCCGCGGTGCGGAGCCCGTACCGGTCGAGGACGCCTACGCCCGCCTGGCCGGCCTCGGCTACGGCTACGGGCCCGCGTTCCAGGGGCTGCGCGCGGTCTGGCGGCGCGGCGACGAGACCTTCGCCGAGGTCGAACTGCCCGTCGACGCCGACACCTTCGCCCTGCACCCGGCCCTGTTCGACGCCGCCCTGCACGCCGACGGCCTCGGCACCGACGCCCGGCACACCGCCCGGCTGCCCTTCTCCTGGACCGGGGTCTCGCTCCACGCGGCCGGCGCCACCGCACTGCGGGTCCGGCTGCACGGCGGCGAGGCCCTCTCACTCCAACTGGCGGACCCCACGGGCGCCCCGGTCGCCGAGGTCGGGGCCCTGGTCTCCCGGCCGGTCGACCCGGCCGCACTCGACGCCGGTACCCGCGTCGACGACCTGTACCGCCTCGACTGGCCGGCGCTGCCCGTGCCCGAGGCGCCCGCCCCCGAGTTCGCCGTCCTGGACGAGCGCGGTCCGGCCGCCCTGGACAGCGTGCCCGCCTGGGTGGTGCTGCCGGTCGGTGGCGAAGCCGATCCGCTCAGTGGCTCGCGCCGGGCGGCCGAGCGGGTCCTGGCCGCGATACGGGACTGGCTGGCCGACGAACGTGCCGCGTCCGCACGGCTGCTGGTGCTCACCCGGGGCGCCGTGGCGGTGGGGGAGGAGGACGTCACCGATCTGGCCGGCGCCGCCGTGTGGGGCCTGGTCCGGGCCGCACAGGGCGAGCATCCCGGGCGGTTCGTGCTCGTGGACCGCGCCGGCGAGGACGCCGCTGCCGCGGTGGCCGCCGCCGCGGCCGGCGCGGAGCCGCAACTCGCGCTGCGCGACGGGACGGTGCACGTGCCCCGGCTGGCCCCCGTCACCGCACGGGGCCAGGCGCCGTCCCTCGACCCGGACGGCACCGTGCTCGTCACCGGCGGCACCGGTGTGCTGGGCGCCCTCGTCGCCCGGCACCTGGTCGCCGAGCACGGGGTGCGCCGACTGGTGCTGGCCGGCCGCAGTGGCACCGCCGGCGACGACTTCGCCGACCTGGACGCGGAGATCGTCGTGGCCCGCTGCGACGCCGCCGACCGCGAGCAACTGGCCCGCCTCCTCGGCGAGCTGCCCCCCGGCCACCCGCTGACCGCGGTCGTCCATCTGGCCGGCGTCCTCGACGACGGGCTGGTGACCGACCAGACGCCCGAGCGCCTGGACGCCGTACTGCGCCCCAAGGCCGACGCCGCCTGGCATCTGCACGAGCTGACACGCGACCTCGGCCTCGCCGCGTTCGTGCTGTTCTCCTCCGCCGCCGGTACGGTCGACGGCGCCGGACAGTCCGGCTACGCCGCCGCCAACGCCTTCCTCGACGCGCTGGCCGCCCACCGCAGGCATCACGGCCTGCCCGCCCACTCCCTGGCCTGGGGTTTCTGGGAACAGCGCACCGGTCTGACCGCCCACCTCACCGACGCCGACCTGGCACGCATGGCGCGCGCCGGTGTCCGCCCCCTCCCCACCGAGCAGGGCCTGCGACTGCTCGACGCCGCCCTGGCCGCCGACGAGCCGCTGCTGCTCCCGGTCGGCCTGGACCTCGCCGTCCTGCACCGCGCCGACGACGTCCCGGCCGTACTGCGCGCTCTGGTGCCCGCCCGCGCCCGCCGCACCGCGGCCTTGCGCGCGGACTCCTCGTCACTCGCCGACCGGCTGGCCGCCCTCGGCCCCGCCGAGCGCGACGCGGCCCTGCTGGAACTGGTCCGCACCCACGTCGCCGCCGTGCTCGGGCACGGCAGCGACATGACGCTCGATCCGCGCCGCTCGTTCCGCGAGTCGGGCTTCGACTCGCTCACGGCGGTGGAACTGCGCAACCGCCTCGGCAACGCGGTCGGCCTGCGCCTGCCCGCCACCCTCGTCTTCGACTATCCCGACGCGGGCGCCCTCGTCGGGTACCTGAGGGCGGAACTCCTCGGCACCCGGGCCGAGGTCACCGCCGAGGCGGTCGTGCGGGGAGCGGACGAGCCGGTCGCCGTCGTCGCCATGGCCTGCCGCTACCCCGGCGATGTCAGCACGCCCGAGGAACTGTGGCGGCTGCTGGCCGAGGGCGGTGACGGCATCGGCGCCTTCCCCGCCGACCGCGGCTGGGACCTGGACGGCCTGTACGGCCCGGAGCCGGGCAAGGCGGGCCGTTCCACCACCCGGGCGGGTGGATTCCTGTACGACGCAGCCGACTTCGACCCGGACTTCTTCGGTATCGGTCCCCGCGAGGCCCTGGCCATGGACCCGCAGCAGCGGCTGCTGCTGGAGACCTCCTGGGAGGCGCTGGAGCGGGCCGGTATCGACCCGCACGCCGTGCGCGGCAGCCGCACCGGCGTCTTCGCCGGCGTCATGTACCACGACTACGGCAGCCGGCTGAACCGCGTGCCCGAGTCCGTGCGCGACTACCTCGGCAACGGCAGCCTCGGCAGTGTGGCCTCCGGCCGGGTCGCCTACGCCCTCGGCCTGGAGGGCCCGACGCTCACCGTCGACACGGCCTGCTCCTCGTCCCTGGTGGCGCTGCACCTGGCCGCGCAGGCGCTGCGGCAGGGCGAGTGCACGCTGGCGCTGGCCGGCGGTGTGTCGGTGATGTCGACCGTCGACACCTTCGTGGACTTCAGCAGGCAGCGCAATCTCGCCGCCGACGGCCACGCCAAGTCCTTCGCCGACGCGGCGGACGGCACGGCCCTGTCCGAGGGCGCCGGCATGCTCGTCCTGGAGCGGCTGTCGGACGCGCGCGCCAACGGGCATCCGGTGCTGGCCGTGGTCCGTGGTTCCGCCGTCAACCAGGATGGTGCGTCCAACGGGCTGACGGCGCCGAACGGTCCCTCCCAGCAGCGGGTGATCCGGCAGGCGCTGGCCGCGGCGCGGTTGTCGGCCGCCGATGTGGACGTGGTGGAGGCGCACGGGACGGGTACGACGCTGGGTGACCCGATCGAGGCGCAGGCGCTGCTGGCCACCTACGGGCAAGGCCGGCCGGCCGGCGAGCCGCTGTGGCTGGGCTCGGTCAAGTCCAACATCGGGCACACCCAGGCAGCCGCGGGTGTGGCGGGTGTCATCAAGATGGTGATGGCGATGCGCAACGGCGTCCTGCCCAGGACCCTGCACGTGGACGCGCCGTCCACGAAGGTCGACTGGGACGCCGGGAACGTGCGCCTGCTGACCGAGGACCGGGCCTGGCCGGCGACGGACCGTCCGCGCCGGGCCGGTGTGTCGTCCTTCGGCATCAGCGGCACCAACGTGCACGCGATCATCGAGGAGGCACCGGCCGAGGAGCCGGCGACCGGCTCCGGTCAGGCACCGGGCCCGCTGCTGCCGCTCGTGCTCTCCGGCGCCACCCCCGAGGCGCTGGCCGCCCAGGCCGCACGACTGCGTGAGGTCGCCGACCGGCCCCTGCCGGACCTGGCCCGCTCGCTGGCCACGGGCCGCGCCGCCCTCACCCACCGGGGCGCGCTCGTCGCCCGCGACCGGGAGGAGCTGCTGGCCGGCCTGGCCGCGCTGGCCGACGGCTCCGCCGCCGACACCGTCGTCCGGGGCCGGCCCGCCGAGGGCAGGACCGCCTTCCTCTTCACCGGACAAGGCGCCCAGCGCCCGGGCATGGGACGTGGTCTCTACGCCGCCCACCCCGCCTTCCGGCGGGCGCTGGACGAGGTCCTCCAGGCGGTCGACGCCCACCTCGACCGCCCGCTGCGGGACGTGATGTGGGCCGCGCCCGGTACGGCCGAGGCCGCCCTGCTCGACCACACTCTCTACACGCAGACCTCCCTGTTCGCCGTGGAGAGCGCCCTGTACCGGCTCCTGGAGTCCTACGGCGTGCGCCCGGACTGGCTGGCCGGCCACTCCATCGGTGAACTGACGGCCGCGCACGTCGCCGGCGTCTTCGACCTGGCGGACGCCGCCCGGCTGGTCACCGCCCGCGGCCGGCTGATGCAGGCGCTGCCCGCCGGGGGCGCGATGCTCGCCCTCGACGCCACCGAGGCCGAGGTGCTGCCCCACCTCGGCCCCGAGGTGTCCGTCGCCGCCGTCAACGGGCCCCGAGCCGTCGTCGTCTCCGGCACCGAGGCCGCTGTGGACGCCGTGGCCGCGGCCTTCTCCGGCCGTCGCACCAAGCGGCTCAGGGTCAGCCACGCCTTCCACTCCCCGCTGCTGGACCCGATGCTGGCGGAGTTCGAGAAGACCGCCCGCGAGCTGCGCTACGCGCCGCCCACCGTTCCCGTCGTCTCCAACGTGACCGGAGCGCGCGCAGGCGAGGACGAGCTGTGCGACCCCGAGTACTGGGTCCGGCACGTCCGCGAGGCGGTCCGCTTCGGCGACGGCGTCCGCACGCTGGAGGCCGACGGAGTGCGGACCTTCCTCGAACTCGGCCCCGACGCCGTCCTGTCGGCCATGGGCGCGCACGCCCTCGCCGACGCCGAACGGTCGGCGTTCGTGCCCGCGCTGCGCCGCGACCGCGACGAGGAGCGGACCTTCGCGCTCCTGCTCGGCACCGCCCAGGTGCGCGGAGTGCCCGTCGACTGGCAGCGGGTGTTCGCCGGCACCGGCGCCCGCCGCACCGACCTGCCGACCTACGCCTTCCAGCGCCGACGGCTGTGGCTGGACGACGAGCCCGGCGCGGTCGCCGACGCGGGCGGTCTCGGCCAGACACCGGCCGGACACCCGATGCTCGGTGCGGCCCTGGCCCTGGCGGCCGACGACACGATGGCCCTGACCGGCCGCCTGTCGCCGGCCACCCACCCGTGGCTCGCCGACCACGCCGTGGCGGGCGTCGTCCTTGTCCCGGGCAGCGCCTTCGTCGAACTGGCCGTCCAGGCGGGCGATCGCACGCACTGCCCGCGGGTGGAGGAACTCACCCTGGAACGGCCTCTGGTCCTGCCCGAACAGGGTGCCGTCCACCTCCAGGTGGCCGCCACCGCCCCGGACACCGACGGGCGTCGGCGACTCACCGTGCACGCCCGCCCGGAGGGCGCGGACGGCGAGTGGACCCGGCACGCCACCGGCGTCCTCGCCCCGCCCACCGGACCCGAACCGGCAGCCGCGACCGACTGGCCGCCCGCCGGGGCCGTGCCGGTGGACGTCACCGGCACCTACGACCACCTGGCCGAACAGGGCTACGACTACGGCCCGTCGTTCCGCTGCCTGCGCGCCGCGTGGCGGCTCGGCGAGGAGGTCTGCGCCGAACTCGCCCTGCCGGACACCGACGCCGCCGACGGCTTCGCACTGCACCCGGCGCTGCTCGACTCCACGCTGCACGCCATCGACCTGCTCGACGGCCAGGACCCGACCGTGATGACCCTGCCCTTCTCCTGGGAGGGCGTCACCCTGTACGCGACCGGCGCCACGGCCGTGCGGCTGCGGCTGACCCCGCACGGCACCGACCACCTGACCCTGCGCCTGTACGACGGCACGGGCGCACCGGTGGCCGAGGTGACGTCGCTGCGTATCCGCCAGGTGACCGAAGAGCAGCTGAACGCGGCGCCCTCCGGGCCCGGCGACCTGTTCCGCGTGCGATGGACCGAGCTGACAGCCAGCGCCGCCGACGCCACGCCCACCCCCCACACCCCGACCGACACCTCGTCCGTGCCCCACACTCCGACGGACACTTCGTCCGTGCCCCACACCCTGACGGACACCTCGTCCGTGCCTCACACCCCGACGGGTGCTTCGTCCGTGCCCCACGCCCCGACGGGTGCCTCGTCCGCGCCGCACACGGTAACGGGTACTTCGTCCGTGCCCCACACCCTGACCGTGGCCGCGGAGCAAGGCCCCGGTGGCGAACCGCCCGCGCTGGCCCGGGAGACCGCCGTACAGGCCCTCACCGCGCTGCGGCGGCACCTCGCCGACGCGCCGGACGGGGCGCCGCTGGTGGTCCTGACCCGGTCCGCCGTCGCCGTCCACGCCGACGCGGTGGCGGACCCCGTGCAGGCCGTGGTCTGGGGCCTGGTCCGGGCGGCGGCGGTCGAGCACCCCGGCCGGTTCGTGCTCGTGGACACCGACGACGACCCGGCCTCGGCCACCGCCCTCCCGGCCGCCGTCGCCACCGGCGCGCCCGAACTCGCCCTGCGGGCGGGCACGGTGTACGTGCCCGAGCTGGCCAGGATCACCGACGACGAGCCGGGCCCGGCGCCCGTCCTCGACCCCGAGGGGACCGTCCTCGTCACCGGTGGCACCGGCAGCCTCGGCCGGCTGCTGGCCCGGCATCTGGTCACCCGCCACGGCGTACGCCATCTGCTGCTGGCCGGCCGCGGCGGGCGCATCCCCGAGCCCGGCGTCGTGGACGGCCTGGCCGCACTGGGCGCGACGGTGACCGTCGCCGCGTGCGATGTCACCGACCGCGCCCAACTGGTCTCCCTGCTGGCGTCCGTGCCGGCCGAGCGTCCGCTGACCGCCGTGGTGCACGCCGCCGGCGTCCTGGACGACGGGCTCGTCACCGACCTCACGCCCGAGCGGCTGGAGGCGGTGCTGCGTCCCAAGGCCGACGCCGCCTGGCATCTGCACGAGCTGACACGCGACCTCGGCCTCGCCGCGTTCGTCCTGTTCTCCTCCGCCGCCGGCACCCTGGGTGCGGCCGGCCAGGCCAACTACGCCGCGGGGAACGCCTTCCTGGACGCCCTGGCCGCACGGCGCCGCGCCGAGGGACTCCCGGCGCTCTCGCTCGGCTGGGGGCTGTGGGACACGGGGGAGGGCATGGCGGCGGGACTCGGCGAGACCGAGCTGCGGCGCCTGGCCCGGGACGGGATCCTGCCGCTGCCGGCCGACCGGGCGCTGGCCCTGTTCGACCGGGCGCTGACCACCGGCGCCGCCCTCGCCGCCGACCGGGCCCTGCTGCTGCCGGTCCGGGTCCAGGTCACCGCGGACGCGCCCGCCCTGGTGCGGGGTCTCGCTCCATCGGCCGTACGGCGTACCGCCCGCGTGGTCGCCGAGGTTCCGGTGTCCGTCGAGCCGCTGCCGCGGCGGCTGGCCCGGCTGGGCCCGGCCGACGGCCTGCGCCTGCTGGTGGACACGGTGTGCGGACATGTCGCCGACGTCCTCGGACACGGTTCCGGCAGCGCCGTCGACCCCCTGCGCTCCCTGGGCGACCTGGGTGTGGACTCGCTGGCCGCCCTGGAGCTGCGCAACCGGCTCAGCGCCGACACCGGCCTCAGGCTCTCCACCACGCTCACCTTCGACTACCCGACCTCCGACGCCCTCGCCCGGTACCTCTTCACGGAGCTGGGCGGCGACAGCCCCGGAGACCTCGTCGACATCGAGGCCGAGGTGGTGCGCCTGGAGGCGGTGCTGGGTGCCGCGTTCGACGAGGCCGCGCTGGACGAGGAGCAGCGGGCCCGGGTCGCTGCCCGGCTGCGCACCCTCAGCGCGCGGTGGGACGGCACCGCGAGGTCGCCGGAGACGGGGACCGGACACACCGGCGGGACGGGGCTGGAGACGGCCACGGCCGACGAGCTGTTCGGCATCCTGGACGACGAACTCGGCAGCTTCGGCTGAGGTCCACGCCCGTGGACCGGCGCGCGGCCCCGGGGCACCCACCAGGCGCCCCGGGCCCCGCCCTGTCGACGGCGGCCCCGATACCTCGTGGCGGCCCGGCCCTGCCCCGTCCATGGCCGCCCCGGTACCTTGCGGCGGGCGCGGCCCCGCCCTGTCGACGGCCGTCGCGGTGTCTCGTGGGCGGCCCGGCCCGGCCCTGCGTGTGGCCGCCCTGGTGTTCGCGACCGACGTGGCCTTGCCCTGTCGACGCCCGCCCCGGTGCCTCGCGGGCGGCACAGCCCTGCGCCCCGTCCATGGCCGCCCCGGGTGCCCGCGGCCGACACGCCGCGGCCCCGCCGGCGGTGTCCTCGGCGGGGCCGCGGTGGATGGCGTGGACGACGTGGGGCTCGGGCCGCTCAGCCGGCGGACGAGTGGGTGCTGGCCCAGCGGTCCGACAGCTTGGGGATGCGGTGCTCCAGCATCTTCGACGGCAGCTCCGAACGGCTGGCCACGTTCAGCTTGCGGTAGACCCGGGTGAGGTGCTGCTCCACCGTGCTGATCGTGACGTGCAGGCGGGAACTGATCTCACGGTTGGTGTACCCGAGCGCGGCGAGGCCGGCGACCCGGCACTCCGCGTCGCTCAGGAGGGCGGGGCCGTCCTCGGACTCGGCGGTCTCGGGGCGGGCCGGATCCTCCAGCAGGTGTGCGTCGACCGGCGATTCGATGTGGCAGGCTTCGGCCTCCCGCGCCGCCTGCCGCGCCACCAGCCGGGCGCGGTCGTACTCGCCGAGTTCGTAGTGCGCCGCCGACAGGTCGGCGTACGTCTGGGCCAGCGCGTACCGGTCCCCGCACGTCTTGAGCAGGTCGATCGACTCGCGCAGCAGCGAGGCGCGGCGGTGCGGCTTGCAGGTCGCGGCCAGCAGGCGCAGCGCCATGGCCCGGGCGCGGGAACTGTGGCCGCCGGGCAGCCGCAGCTGTTCCTCGGCCCACTCCCGGGCCGTGCGGGCCTTGCCGATCCGCAGGTTGACCAGGGCCAGGTCGGACCGCCAGGGGATGCCCTTCTGCAGGCTGGGGTTGCCTTCCCGGAGCAGCCGCCCGCAGGTCTCGAAGTCGCCCAGCGCGGCGAAGGGCCGGTCGGTGGCGAGATAGTGGTGACCGCGGGCCCGCAGGTACTGGATGCCGAAGACGGTACGGAACATCGGCTCGGGCACATCGTGTTTGAGCAGTTCCTCGGCCTCGGCGTAGGAGGCCATGGCGGTGAGCGCGGAGATCGCCGTCGACAGCGGGAGCCCGATGAGGATGCCCCAGCTCTGGGTGCGCAGGGTGCCGAGCGCGGCCAGGGCGCCCTGCGAGGCGGCGGTCACGTCGCCCTGGAGCAGGGCGATCTCCGCCCGGATGGCGCCGAGCAGCGCCTGCCAGGTCGTCGCCCGCCGTTCCACGGCGCACTCCAGCAGCGCGGCACAGGCGTCGGCGGCGACGGCGGGTCGGTCCGCGTGGGCGATCGCCAGCAGGGACATCGCGACCAACTCCAGGTTCAGGTGGTCCAGTTGGTGTCCCTGGAGGGCTTGCGCGACGGCCGCCGCGGAGTCGTCGGTGGCCTCACCGCCGATGAGCGCCGCGACCCGCGCGGCCAGTCCGCCGGCGTCGGCGCGCACCTGGCGGTGCCGGGGGTCCGGACCGGCGACCGGGGCACCCTTGCCGGGGAGCGCGACGCCGTAGAACCACTGCCGTACGAATTCCACCTCGGCGATGATCTGCGCGTCCCCGGGCGACTGCGCGTGGACGAGCGTGGCCACGCCCTGGGCGGCCAGCTCGGTGTCGCCCTGCCACAGCATGTACCGCAGGACGGTGGCGGTGTCGCGCATGCTCAGGCCGCCGTCCAGCGCTGCCTCGCGCAGGGGTTCCAGATGCGGCCCGGCCGCCGCCGGGTTGGTGCGCCACTGGGCGCGGGCCAGGGCCGCCGACAGGGCGTGGCGTTCGCGCTCGTCGGCGCAGTCGCGCAGGACCAGGCCGAGATAGTCGGCGCAGCGCTCCACCTCGTCCGCGGCCAGCGCCTGTTCCGCGGCGGCGCGCAGGATCCCCGCCCCCCATCGAGCCGGGACGAGATCCGCGGCGGCGAGATGGTGTGCCACCTCGTCGGCGGGCGCGCCGGAACGATACAGCATGTCGGCGATCCGGCCGTGCAGCCGGGTTCGCGCGGCGGCGTCCATGTCCTCCAGGACGGCCGCGGCGGCGGTCGGGTGCCGGAAGGCGTGACCGTCGAGCAGTCCGGCGGAGTTGAGGATGTCGATGGCTTCCTGGGTTCCGACGGGTGTGGTGCCGGCCAGCTCCCCGACGGGAACGGTCTCGGCCAGGCTGCCGAGCGCGGCCAGGGCCCGGGCCACCCGGGCATGGCCCGCCTCGTCACGGTGCAGCAACGACAGCACGGCCTGACGGTAGGCGGTGCCCGCGACGGGCCGGCCGATCTCGGGGCCGAAGCCCGTGCTGTCGTCCAGCAGGGCGTGCACGAGGAGGGGGCTGCCCGCGGTGGCCCGGTGGTAGGCGCTGCGGACGCTGTCCGGCAGGGCTCGTCCGGCCTGTGCGGCGAGCAGTTCGCCGACGCTCGCCTCCGACAGCGGAGCCAGGCGTACCCGGCGGTGCGGCTGGCGCAGGAGCTCGGTGTGCGCGGCCGAACGTATCTCGCCGAAATGCCCCGACGTCGCGCACACCACGAGTACCCGTCGGGAGCGGCTGCGGCGCATCAGGTGGACGATCGTCCGGAGGGAGGCCGGGTCCATGGCGTGGGCGTCGTCCACGGCGATGACCAGGGGACGCTGATCGTGGGCGAGGTGCAGGAGCGCCTCGGCCGCACCCTCGCCGGGAGAGTCGGACGGGGCATCGGGCGCGGGGTCCCGGGGGCGGCGTTTTTCCGCCGAGGAGTTCACTGCCGGAGGCGTGAGGTGTGATATCGCGCACTCCGTCTCGGCGTTGCCCAGTAATTGCCCCACCAGGCTCAGCGGCTGATCTCGTTCCGCCGCAGAGGCCGTACCGGTCAGTATGTGCGCGTCGGTGGTGTTCAGTGTGGCGAGGAATTCATGTACCAGCTGGGTCTTTCCGGATCCGGGTGCGCCCGTGATGATCACGAGCCGGCCGTTTCCCCGCGCGCTGTCGGCGAACGACTCAGCCAGTGCATGAAGTTCTCGTGAACGGCCGAAAAGGTGCATCGTAAGTCCCCCCTGGATTCTTTATCCGAGCCGGATCATGCCTGCTTTGCGTGTGCCGAGCCGGCCTCGCGCGACGGTGCGGGAAAAGTCTGTGAGAGTGACGGCATCCTCGCAAAGGCGGCGCGCCGAAACGGTCGGGGCGCTGGCGGACGGCTCCTGACCGGCGGCGCAGCGTGCGCGTGCCCGTCGGCGTGATCCCTCCCCGCAGCCCGCGAGAGGCGTCGCATCCTCTGGTCTCCCGTTTTTGCCACGTACCGCGGGCGCACCCCAATGCTGCGCCGCATTGACGTGCCGATACTTACCGCCGGTACGACCGCGAGCGGCCCGAAATCCTGGGACCGAACGGTTTCAGCCAATTACTGGCCGAGATTATTCGGGGCGTCCGCGGTTTTACTGATCGAGTGCCGGGTTTTCTGGTCGAGCCGCAAAAACAAAGTTTAGGTGCTCATAGCACTTGGAGACGCTATCTGTCCAGGCCAACGTTGTCAACTGCCGTTCTGGTGAGGTCTCTTGCCTACTGTCGGAGCCGTCCGTCAAGACGTTCTTTTACAGTCCGTTGATTTACCGGATGGTTAAAGAAAGAAACCGGGCGTGGCCGGTCGGGGCATCGGTCACGGGAAAGCGCTTCCGCTGCCCGTTCGGGCAAGGGCTATTGTCCGTGGCCCGTCAAGGAAGGATCGAATCGACGTATCCGCCGTCGACCCGCAGGGCCCCGCCGGTCGTGGCCGACGCCTGCGGGGAGCTGAGGTAGACCACCATGTGGGCGATCTCCTCCGGCTCGATCAGCCGCTGGAGCAGCGACTGCGGGCGGTGCTCGCGCATGAAGGCGCGCTGCGCCTCGTCCCAGGGCAGATCCCGGTCCACGAGGCCGTATACGAAGTCCTCGACGCCGCCGGTGTGCGTGGGGCCCGCGATGACCGAGTTCACCGTCACACCCGTGCCCGCCGCCTTTTTGGCGAAGCCGCGGCTCACCGCCAGCAGCGCGGTCTTCGACATCCCGTAATGGATCATCTCGGCGGGGATGGCCACCGCCGAGTCGCTGGCGATGTACTGGATCCGCCCCCAGCCGCGCTCGGTCATGCCCGGCAGATACAGCCGGGTGAGCCGAACCGCGGCGAGGACGTTCACCTCGAAGTAGCGCCGCCACTCCTCGTCGGTGATCTCCAGCGGGTCGCCCGCGCCGAACACTCCGAGATTGTTGACGAGGATGTCCACCTGCGGCAGCACCTCCGCCACCCGGGCCGCGCCCTCGTCACCGGACAGATCGGCCACCACCGGCACCAGCTCCGCGCCGGGCGCCTCCCTCGTCAGCGACTCGACGCTCGCGGCCACCCGCCGCTCGTCGCGGCCGTTGACGCCCACGCGGGCCCCGGCCCGGGCGAGGGCGACGGCGATGGCCGCGCCGATGCCCTGGGTCGAGCCGGTGACCAGAGCGGTGCGTCCTGTCAGATCGATCTGCATGGGCGGGCGGGTTCCCTTCGTGCGCGCCTGAAATGCCGGGTCGGCCAAGTGTGACGGCCTGGCCGGTGCCGAAGGCGAGCGGCGCGAGCGTGATCGGCCGTTCGGCCGCACCCCTCGGGGCGGCCCGGGTTCCTCCGGCGGATCAGAGGTCGAGGACGGTCTCGGTGGCCGGTTCGCAGCAGCACACGAGGACGGTGCCGGGCTCGGGGAGTTCGAGGGGCGGGGTGGTGTACGTGACGTCGCCCGCCAGGAGAGGGGTGACGCAGGTGTGGCAGACGCCGGTGCGGCAGGACCAGCGGGTGGGGATGTCGCAGGCTTCGGCGAGGTCGAGGAGTGACGTGTGCGCGGGTGACCAGGGGGTGGTGATGCCGCTGCGGGCGAAGCTGACGAGGGGGCCGCCGCCCGGCGGGCCAGGTGGCCGGTGCGGCCTGACGGCGGCAGTGGGGGCGACACCGGGGTTGATGGCGGGGAGCGCGCCGAACTGCTCCGTGTGGATCCCCTCGGGGCGCAGACCGTTCTCGCGCAGGCGGGCGGCGAGGTCGTCCATGAAGGAAGACGGCCCGCAGAGGTAGGCGTCGGCGTCGGCGGGGATGCCCATGGCCGCGAGCGACGAGGCGGTCGGTCGTCCCTGGGTGATGTGGCGCTCGTCGGCCGGCGGGACGGCTTCGGCGGTGTAGTACACGTGCTCGTGCGCGTGGGGGAGTCGGGCCAAAAGCGCGCGCGTCTCGTCCGCGAAGGCATGATGGGCGCGGTCGTGGGCGACGTGGATCCACCAGACGGGGCGCGGGTCGTGCACGGCGGCGAGCTGGTGGAGCATGGCGAGCACGGGGGTGGCGCCGATGCCCGCGGAGATGAGGACGACCGGACGGGTGCCCTCTTCCAGGACGAACGTTCCGCGGGGGGCGGCGATGTCCACGAGGTCGCCGGGGTGGAGCGTGGCGTGGATGTAGGCGCTGACCTTCCCGTGCGCCTCGTGCTTGACGCTGATGCGGTAGGTGTCCGCCGTGGGGGTGGCGGACAGCGAGTAGCTGCGTACCGCGGGGGCGGCGCCACCGACGGCGAGGCGGACGGAGAGGTACTGGCCGGGACGGGCCGCGGGCAGGGGGATGTCGTCGGTGGTGCTGAGGTAGATCGACGAGATGGTGGGTGTCTCGGGGACGACGCGGGCGACGCGCATGGCCTTGAAGCCGGTCCATCCGGGCTCGGCCCCGGGCCGCTGGGAGCCGCCGCGCTCGCCGGTCCGTCCGGGCTCGGCCCCGGGCCGCCGGGAGCCGCCGCGCTCGCCGGTGCGTCCGGGCTCGGCCCCGGGCCGCCGGGAGCCGCCGCGCTCGCCGGTCCGTCCGGGCTCGGCCCCGGGCCGCCGGGCGGCGACCAGTTCGCGGAAGGACTGCTGCCATCCGGGGCTGAGGGCGGGGATGTCCAGTGCTCTGCGCAGCATCGCGGGGTCGCGTTCGGGGAGGTAGAGCAGCGCGTCGGTGTCGGCGACGCTGAGTCGTCCGGGACCCTCGCGGGTCAGGGTGATCTCGTCACCGGCTTGGACGTGTCCCTCGGTGATCACCCGCAGGTAGAAGCCGGGGCGATGGTGGGCGACCAGCAGGGAGGCCATGGCCGGTTCGCCCAGGCGCATGCCGACGCGGTAGCAGGTGACGCGCGGCTGGGTGACCTCGAACTCCGCCTCGCCGATGCGGTACCGGTCGCCGATGCACACGTCGTCGTCCGGCAGTCCGTCGACGGTGAAGTTCTCCCCGAACATCCCGAAGGCCAGGTCGTCGCGGCCGAGGTGCTTCTGCCAGTACTGGTAGGACCGGAGCTGGTAGACGAGCACGGCACGGATCTCGCCGCCGTGCCCGGCCAGGTCTCCCTGGCCGTCTCCGTCGACGTTCAGCCGTCGCACCATCCGGCGGCCGTGCACGGGGGTCTTCCAGGCTCCGGTGCGGACGGTCCTCCCGTGCCAGGGCACGTCCCTGGGCATCCCCACGTTGACGGACAGCAGCGTCGCCATTGCGCCTCCTGTGGGTGGCCGGCCGGGGCGGCCCCGCGTGACGCTGTGCTAGTGCGCTCGGGGCCGATCCTAGTTCCGCGCCGGTGCCGCCGCGATTCCGCCTGCGGTGAGCGCACCGGCAGAGGGCGGCAGACCCGACGTGACCGCTGAACCAGTCCCGACGGGTCAGGCCGACCGCGGGCGGACATGCGGGAAGAGCCGCTCACCCCGTTGCCCACGACCTCCCGCCCCGCTGGTCAGGTCCGGTTTCCCGGCGGCCGAGGCCATGGGCGACGGGAAACCCGTCGACGCCGGCCGGTCGCGACGGGAACGCTGATGCCGTCAACGCCAAGCACGACCTGCGACGACGCAGGAGAACTGCGAGGGGGAAACCATGCGCAAGATGATGCGCGCCGCTGCCGCGTTCGCGACCGCGGCGGCTGCGGTGACGGCGATGAGCGGCGCGGCCCACGCCGAGCCGGCGGGCGACCCGTGGGCCGGCTGCCCGGACGGAGCGGTCTGCGTCTACCCGCAGAACCAGGACCCGGCCCAGTCGCCGAGCCTGGTCCTCTACAGCTACGGCCCGCACAACCTCAGCAACCAGGTCGGCCGCCACTGGGTCCTCAACAACCAGTACGGCGGCGCGACCGCGAGCCTGTGCACCGGCTACAACGGCGTCGGCTGCGGCGCCCCCATCGCCGAGAGCAGGGGCGTGTACGCCGACCTCACGCCGATCAATTCCATCACCCTCAACCGGCCCTGACCCCACCACGGCTGACCGAGGGTCACACGGGGGAGAGCTTCCGGAACCGCAACCGCGGTTCCGGAAGCTCGTTTTCGGCCACTGTGCACGGATGGCTGGACCACCGGTCGTACCCCCGCAGTAACCTGGGCTCCCGCCGTCTCACGGCCTGGGCACACTTGCCATGGGGGACGCCTTGGGGGAGCCGCAACAGGGTGCCGACACCGGCAACCGGAACGAGAACGACGGGGACCGGACGGTGCCGACCACACCGGCCTTCCCCACACAACTACGACGACTGAGGCAGCAACGCGGTCTGTCGCTCGCCGACCTGGCCAGACAGACCCACTACAGCAAGGGCTATCTCAGCAAGATCGAGACCGGTGCGAAGCGTGCCACCGTCGACGTGGCCCGCCGCTGCGACCAGATCCTGCGCGCCGAGGGCGAGTTGCTGCGTCTGGTCGCGGCACCGCGCCCGGCCCGGCCCGCCGACGGCAACGATGTCACCGGCCCCGACTGCCCCTACCCGGGCCTGTCGGCGTACACCACCCAGGACGCCGCCCGGTTCTTCGGCCGGGAGCGGGCCACGAAGGCGCTCGTGGAGCGGGTCTTCGGCAGAGTCGGCCAGGGGCCGCTGCTGCTCGTCGCCCCCTCGGGCGCGGGTAAGTCGTCCCTCCTCAACGCCGGTCTGGTACCCGCGCTCCGGCGGCCCGGCGGCTTCCCGATGGCCGGCGCCGACCGCTGGCCGGTGGTCACCCTCACCCCCACCGCCCACCCCCTGGACGAGCTGCTCGAACGCACCGCCAAGGCCCTCGGCGGCGACCTGGACCTCACCGCCGCCCGCCTCGGCGAACGGCCCGAGGCCCTCCTGGCCGCCGTCCGGACCCGCGCGGACACGACCCCGGCCGGCCGCAGGCCCCCGCCACCGCCCCGGCTCGTCCTGCTCGTCGACCAGTTCGAGGAACTGTTCACCCTCTGTTCCGACGAGACCGAACGGCACGCCTACGCCCGCCTGCTGTGCACCCTGGCCGCACCACCGCCGTCACCCGCACACGATCCCGCGGTCGTCGTTCTCGGCGTACGCGCCGACTTCTCCGGCCGATGTCTCGACCTCCCGGAACTCGCCCCCGTCTTCACCGACGGTCTCCACGTACTGCCGCCCATGACCACGGCCGAGCTGTGCGAGTCCATCACGCGCCCCGCCGAACTCGCCGGTGCCGCCCTCGAACCGGGCCTGATCCCCGTGCTGCTGCGGGACGCCGGACTGACCGGCGAACCCGGCGCCCAGCGCGTCCCCTCCGGCGCGCTCCCCCTGATCTCCCACGCGCTGCTGGCCACCTGGCGCCACCGCGAGGCGGACACGCTGACCGTCGCCGGGTACGAGAGCACCGGCGGCATCCAGGGAGCCGTGGCACGCACGGCCGAGGACGCTTTCGCCCAGCTGTATCCCGCCGAGCAGCAGACCATCCGGCGCATCCTGTCCCGGCTCGTGCAGGTCTCCGACGGCACCGGCACCACCCGGCGCCGGGTCGGCCGTACCGCACTCATGACACAGCTGGCCGAAGCGGAGGGCGCCGAATCCGCGCTCGACGTGTTCGTCCGCGCCCGGCTCGTCACCGTGGACAGCGACAGTGTCGAGATCACCCACGAAGCGCTGCTGCGCAGCTGGCCCCGGCTGCGGACCTGGATCGCCGCCGACCGGGCCGGCCTGCTCATCCGGCAGCAACTCGCCCACGCGGCCGCCCAGTGGGAGCGCGAGGGCCGCGACCCGTCGGCGCTCTACCGCGGCACGCGCCTGGACACCGTCCGGTCCTGGGCCGGGGAACGGGACGGGCTCGGCCCGCTGGGGCCCGTCGAAACGGCGTTCCTGCGCGCCAGCCGGACGGAGGAGGAGACCCGGCAGCGCCAGGCGCGGCGTCAGGTACGGCTGCGGCAGGCGATGGTGGCCACCCTCGTCACGCTGCTCGGCTGCGCCCTGGCCGCCGGTGGACTCGCCTACCGGCAACGGGCCGACGCACTCGTCCAGGAACGCCTCGCCCGTTCCCAGGCCCTCGCCGTCCGGTCCACCCTGCTGGCAGGAGGGCGCCCCGAAGCTTCCATGCTGCTGGCCGCGGAGGCATACCGCACGGAACCGGCACCCACGGCCCGAGGGGCTCTGCTGAGCACCCAGGCCGAGCCCTTCTCGGCCCGGCTCGGCGGGCACCGCGGCCCGGTCAACACGGTCGCGTTCTCGCCGGGTGGCCACCTGCTGGCGACCGGCAGCTCGGACGGCACGGTCCGCCTGCGGCGCCTGAGCGACCACCGCACGACCGCGCGACTCGGCGTCCCGGGCCGGATCCGCTCCATCGCCTTCAGCCCGGACGGCCGTACCCTCGCCGTCACGGCGACCACCGGGCCGGTACGGCTGTGGTCCCCGGGCCGCTCCGCACCCGTCACCCTCCTGCCGGCGGAGACCCGCGCGGCCCGCGCGGTCGCCTTCGCCCCCCGCGGCCACACACTCGCCGTCGCCGCCGCCGACGGAGCCGTCCAGCTCTGGGACACGGCCGGAACGCCCCGGCGGGCGGCCCGGCTCACCGGACACTCCGGCCAGGTCGACGCGCTCGCGTTCGCCCCGGACGGCGGGACGCTCGCCTCGGCCGGCGCGGACCGGACCGTACGGCTGTGGGACCCCCGCCGGGCCGAAGGGCTGGCCGTCCTGCGCGGTCACACCGACGAGGTGCTCGGCCTGGCGTTCACCCCCGACGGCCGCGGTCTGGCCAGCGGAGGAGTGGACCGGACCGTACGGCTCTGGGACGTCGCCCGCCGCCGGGCCACGGCGACGCTCACCGGGCACAACGACGACGTCAACGCCGTGGCCTACACCCCCGACGGCGCCACCGTGATCAGCGCGAGCGGCGACAGCACGACCAGGCTCTGGGATGTCCGCAGCGGACGGCTCGTCACCACCCTCACCGGCCACACCGACTACGTGATGTCCGTGGCGGTCGACGCCACCGGCACCCTGCTCGCCACCGGCGGCTTCGACCAGTCCGTGGTGCTGTGGGACCTGCGCGGCCGGATACTGGCCGCCCGCCCCGTCACGGAGGTCTCGGGCGTCGCCTACCGCCCCGACGGGCGGCTGCTGGCCACGGCCGACGCCGACCACTCCGTGCGGCTGTGGGACCCCGGCCGGCGCCGTGGCACGCCCACCACCCTGACGGGCACGCGCGGGAGCGTCACCACCGTGGCGTTCGCGCCGGACGGCGCCACCCTCGCCGCCGCCGGCTCCGACGGCACGATCGTGCTGTGGGACGTGGCCGCCCGCCGCCCGCACACCGTGCTGCACGGCCACCGCCAAGCCGTGTTCGCGCTGGCGTTCGCACCGGACGGCCGTACGCTCGCCTCCGCGGGCGCCGACCGCACCCTGCGGCTGTGGGACGTCCCCGGCCGTCGCCCGCTCGCCGTCCTCACCGGCCACACCGACTTCGTCAACGACGTCGCCTTCAGCCCCGACGGCCGGACACTGGCCAGTGCCGCGGACGACCTGACGGTGCGTCTGTGGGATGTGCGCACGCGCCGCCGGTCGGCCACCCTGACCGGCCACACCGGCGCGGTCCGGGGCGTCGCCTTCAGCCCCGACGGCCGCACACTGGCCAGTTGCGGCAACGACGGCACCGTACGCCTGTGGGACGTGGCACGGCACCGGCTCCTCGTCTCCCTGACGGGCCACGCCGGCTCGGTGCGCGGCCTGGCGTTCGCACCGGACGGACGGCTGCTGGCCAGCAGCGGCAACGACCGCACGGTTCGCCTCTGGGACGTGCCCGGACGGCGGCCGTGGGCCACGCTCACCGGACACACCAACGCGGTGTGGGGCGTGGCCTTCGCACCCGACGGTCGGACGGTGGCGAGCAGCAGCAACGACGGCACGGTACGGCTGTGGAGCCTGGACACCCGAGCACGGCTGGCGGAGATCTGCCGCCTGGACCGGGAGATGGACCCGGCGACGCGCCGGTCCCTGTTCCCCGGTGAGCGGGCCCCCGGCGCGTCAGCGTGTCCGGCGCGCTGAGCAACCGCCCTGATCGACCGGGGTTTCCC
Organism: Streptomyces sp. NPDC053076; assembly: GCF_044546845.1. NCBI lineage: Bacteria > Bacillati > Actinomycetota > Actinomycetes > Kitasatosporales > Streptomycetaceae > Streptomyces > Streptomyces sp. NPDC053076. The sequence goes on from NZ_JBITZL010000003.1 coordinate 439,212, forward strand.
GAGTGTTTCCCGTTGCCTGTCCAAGAGGGCTCCGCGGCATCCGGGACCGGCGCACCACGGCCGGGCAGGCTGGGCACCGCACACACTTCTCATCCCCTCAACCGGACGACCACATCGAGAAACGGGGGTCCCGGTATGCTCCGGCGAACCGGTGCCATCGGCGCACTCATCGGCCTGCTGGCCGCTCTGCTCCTCGCGACATCGGCGACCGCCGCCGATCCGCCCGCCCGGCCGGCGGCTGCGGCGGACGGCGGCTGCGGCGTCCTCGCCCCGGGCGCCACGGCGGCGGCCGAACGGGCCGTCGAGGCCGCCTGCCAACAGGTCGCGGCCGGCGTCTGGTACAGCTGGGGCGGCGGTCACGGCCCGCAGCCCGGCCCCACCTACGGCAAGGTGGATCCGAGCGACCCCGCCAGCGAACACGACCCCGAACGCCTCGGCTTCGACTGCTCCGGCCTGGTCCGCCACGCCTACGCCCAGGCCACCGGCGCCGACATCCTCGACGGCGACGCGAGCGCCCAGTACTACACCCACCGCACCGCCGAGCGCTTCACCGCGGCCGACGGCCTCGCCCCGCTGCGCCCGGGCGACCTGCTCGCCTACGGCACCTCGGCGGACCTGCACCACATCGCCATCTACCTCGGCGCGGGCAGGATGGTGGAGGCCCGGCAGTCCGGCACCAAACTGATGGTCAGTGACGCACGCCTGGGCGGGGACTACTTCGGTGCCGTCCGTGTGAACACCGGAACCGTCGCCGGTCCCGTCCTGCGCACCTGGGGCACCGGCGTGTGGACCAAGGCCCAGCCTTCCGTCAGGGCCGCCCGCGTCTACGCCTTCCCCGGCCCGACGACCATCCGGGTCGCCTGCCAGAAGCACGCCGAGGTCGTCACCGCAGAGGGTTACACCAACGACGCCTGGTCCTACCTGCCCGACTACCGGGCCTGGGTCACCAACATCTACATCCAGGGTCCGGCCTGGCTGGACGGCGTACCCGCCTGCACGACCTGAGACGGGACGCGCCGACGCCGCACCGCCGGTCCGCCCGTCCGGTCCCCGGCCGTGACGGGCGGACGAGCGGCACCACCGGATGTCAGGAGGTCCGCAGGACGACGAGTCGCTGGGTCGCTCGGGTCATCGCGACATAACGGTCCACCGCTCCCTGGACGCCTTCACCGAACTTCTCCGGGTCGATGAGGACGACCAGGTCGAACTCGAGTCCCTTCGCCAACTGCGGGGTCAGCGACCGGACGCGGGACGTCGCCCGGAACGTGGGATCGCCGATGACACAGGCGATCCCATCGGTGTGCGTGCCGAGCCAGCTGTCGAGGACCGAGTGCAGATCCGAGGCGGATCCGTGCACGACGGGGACGCCGCTGCTGCGGATGGACGTCGGTACGTTGGCGTCCGGGAGGGCGGCCCGGATGACCGGCTCGGCCTCCGCCATGATCTCCTCCGGCGTCCGGTAGTTGACGGTCAGGGAGGCCAGGTCGATCCGGCCGAACCCGGCCCGTGCGAGCCGTTCCCGCCACGACTCCGTGAACCCGTGCCTGGCCTGGGCGCGGTCCCCGACGATGGTGAAGCTCCGCGACGGGCAGCGCAGCAGCAGCATCTGCCACTCCGCGTCGGTCAGTTCCTGGGCCTCGTCCACGACGATGTGCGCGAACGGGCCGGCGAGCAGGTCCGGTTCGACGGTGGCCAGTTCGGACTCGTCGACCAGGTTCCGCTGGAAGTCCTCTCGGCCGAGCTGGGACATGAGGCCCTCACCGTCGTCATCGGCCCTGATCAGGTTGTCGACGACCTGCGCCATGCGTTCGCGCTGGACGGCGAGGGCGGCCTCCTGCCGTCGCTTTCGCCGTGCCGCCTCCGGGTCGCCGAGCCGCTGCCGTGCCGCGTCCAGGAGCGGCAGGTCCGACACGGTCCACGCCTGCGCGTCCGCCCGCTGCAACAGCCGGACGTCCTCGCGGTCCAGCCAGGGAGCACACATCCGCAGATAGGCGGGCACGGTCCACAGATCGCCCACGAGGTCGGCCGCTTCCAGCAGCGGCCAGGCGCGGTTGAAGGCCGTGAGCAGTTCCCGGTTCCGCAGCAGCGAGCGGCGCAGCAGTTCGGGTGGGGCGTCGCCGTCGTGCTTGTCCATCAGGATCGTGAGCAGTTCCTCCAGGACCTGGGCGCGCGCCTCGTTGTGCGGGGTCCCGGGTTCCGCCGCCTCGAACGCCACGGCCCACTCGTCGGCGCTCAGCCAGATGTCGGACCAGTGGGTGGTGACCGTCATTCCCGCGGCGGGCGGCTCCTCGTAGAACCTGACGGCCGTCTCGATCGCCTTCACCATCTGCGCGGACGACTTCAGGCGGGCCACCCGCGGGTCGGCCTCGACCGTGGCGCCGGCTCCCTCGGCGACGAGGTCCCGCAGGGTGCAGGTCTGCACACCCTCCTCGCCGAGGCTGGGAAGGACGTCGGCGACGTAGGTCAGATACGGCCGGTGGGGGCCGACGAACAGTACGCCGCCCCGGCGGTGACCGAGCCGGGGGTCGGAGTGGAGCAGATAGGCGGAGCGGTGCAGGGCGACCACGGTCTTCCCCGTGCCCGGCCCGCCGTCGACGACGAGAGCGCCGCGCGATCCCGCCCGGATGATGGCGTCCTGGTCGGCCTGGATGGTGCCGAGCACGTCCCGCATCCGAGGGGAGCGGTTGTCGCCCAGGCTGGCGATGAAGGCGGACTGGTCGTCGAGCGCGGCGTGCCCCACGAGTCCGTCGGTGGTGAACACCTCGTCCCAGTAGTCGCCGATCCGGCCGTCCGTCCAGCGGTACCTGCGGCGGCTCGCCAGACCCATCGGGTTGGCGTGGGTGGCTCCGAAGAACGGTTCGGCCGCGGGCGAGCGCCAGTCGACCAGCAGCCGACGGCCCGTGCTGTCCGTGAGGCCGAGCCGGCCGACGTACACGGGCTCGGAGCTGTCCGCGGTGACCATGCGTCCCAGACACAGGTCCAGACCGAAGCGGCGCAGTGCCCGCAGCCGGCCGGTCAGCCGGTGGATCTCCGCGTCCCGGTCCATCGCCTGCCGGCCCGCGCCGCCGGGCGCCCTGCGCTCGGCGGCGAGGCGGTCGGTCAGCTCGGCGATGGACCGCTCAAGGCACTCCGCGATCGCCGCGAAGTGTTTCTCGTCGTCGGCGATCAGCGTCGGATCGGCCTTGGCGGAGAGACGCTCGGGAAGGTCGAAGGCGCTGGTGGTCAGGGAAGATGTCACGTCATTGGCTCCGATGAGGCCGCTTGCGGCATCGCAGGTCTGGTGTTCCGGGTCCTGGCTCGACGCGTCCGGGTGAGGCCCCGCGCGTCCGGGGCGTCCACGCGCACATGAGTGATTCACGCGCAGACGTACCGGCATTCTCGGCTGACGGCGGCGTACAGCGGCCGCGCGGCCACCGGCGCCCCGCCGCCACGGCCCCGGCCGGCGCGCCCGAAAGGCGCCGCGCTCCCGAATGACCCGTACATCGACAACACCATACGCACTAGGCAGAACCCCATTTCCCGCAGCTTCCTGGCTTCGGCCGATGATTCTGCGCTACGACGGGGGCCTTGCCGCAAGCCCCCCGGTGCGCTATAAGTTGAAAGTGGCAAGGAGTGGGTGACCTCCTTGCCTCTGTTTTTTGCCCTCCTGCTGTCGGGGGGAGCTCGCCCGGTCGGCCCGGGGACCCGTTCGGCCCGGGGACCCGTTCGGCAAAAGTGCCGGATGCCCTGTGGTAAGTGATTCTGAAGAGATGCGGGGTGTTCCAGGTGCTCGGCCGGCGGCGGCCTACGCCGCCTCTGGCCGTCGTGCGCTGCGCGTGACACTCGTCGCGGCAGCCGGCTTCTACCTCTTCCGCTACGGCTTCGAACGCCCCGTGGCGGCGACCTACGCGCTGTTCACCGTGGTGGCGCTGGGTGGCCTGTCCAGGATCCCCGGCACCGGCCGGCAGCGCGCGGAGGTGGTGCTGCGTCTGCTGCCGGTGTGCTGGGTGCTGGTGATCGTCGGCACCTATCTGTCGGTGCGGACCTGGAGCGCGGTCGTCGGCATGCTGGTGGTCGGCTTCACGCTGGCCTTCGCCGCCGTGGGCGGACCGCGCCTGGCCGGGGCCGCCCCGGGCCTTCAACTTCTCTACATCCTGCCGTCCTTCCCGCCGTACGATCCCGGCTCGCTCGGCGACCGGCTGATCGGTACGACCACGGGGGCGGTCCTGTTCATCGCGGCCGAGGCACTGCTCTTCCGCGAGCCGGGTCAGCCGTCGTACCGGGAGCGGACGGCCCGGGCGGCTCTGACGGCCGAGCGCTGCGCGGCCGGCCTGGCGGCACCTCCCCACGCCCTGACGGAAGCGGACGTCCGGGGGGCCAGGGAGGCGGGCCAGGCGCTTCGGCCGTCCAACGTGCCGGAGGCGGAGCGCCCGGCGGGGCCCGGGCTGCACGACCGCGCCCTCGCCCACACCGGTCTGGCCGCCCGCACCCTCCTCAACAGACTGGCCCAGCTCTCCGCGGAGCCGGGGCAGGAGACGGTGCCGGGTACGGCCGTCGGGCCTGGGCAGGACACGGCGCCGGGCGTGGCCGTCGGGCCGGGGCAGGAGACGGCGCCGGGCGTGGCCGTCGGGCGGCGGTGGGAAACGGAGCCCGCTGTGACCGCCGTACTGCGCGCGGTGGCGAGGCTGGCCGTGGCGACCGCAACGTGCTTGCGCGCGGGGGCGCCCCTCGTGACGGAGCAGAACGCGCTGGCCGAGGCACGCGCCCGACTGTTCGACGTGTCGGCCGGGCCTGCCTCCACCGGGGCTCGCGGTGCCCGCCCGGCCGGTGCGACCGCGCCCGGCTTCCCGCCCGTCGTCCTGCGCCGCCACGCGGCCGTGCTGGAGATCGCCGACGCGGCGCTGGCCATGGGCGCGGCGGCCGATCTGGCGGTCCGGGGCCGGCACGCCTCGGTGGAGTTGCCGGTGGGCCGTTTCTGGTACGCCACGAGCCGGGCCCCCGTCCTGTGGTGGCACCGGATGCGCGGCCACGCCGGGCGCAGGTCGGTGTTCTTCCAGAACGCGGTGCGCATGGCCCTGGCCCTGACCGCGGTCCGGCTCGTGGCCGGGGTGGACACCCTGCCGCACGGGTTCTGGGCCATGCTGGCGACCCTCACCCTGACCCGCACCACGCTGGGCGAGACATGGAGCACCATCCGTCTGGCACTCGCGGGCACGCTGGCCGGAGCCCTGGTGAGCGCCGGAATCCTGATCCTGGTGGGTCCCGACACCGCCGTCTACGCCGTCCTGCTGCCGGTGTGGATGCTGTCCGCCTTCACGGTGGGACCGGTCAGGGGCGTGGGCTGGGCGCAGGGACTGTTCACCGTGCTGGTGGCGCTGGTCTTCGCTCAGCTGGCCCAGCCGACGTGGCGGCTGGCGGAGGCCAGGATCCTCGACGTGCTCGTCGGCAGTGCCATCGGCGTCGTCTTCGGTGTGCTGGCCTGGCCCCGGGGCGCCCATGACGAGATGCGCCACGCGGGGGCGGAACTCCTGCGCAGGTCGGCGGAGATCGTGGTGGCGACCAGCGCCGCCGTGGCGGGCGGCGCGACCGTGGCCGTCCGGTCGGGCGTGCCCGGTCACCGGTCGCTGGAACGCGCCGTCGTCCTCGCGGAGTCCGCGTACGCGCAATTGCAGAGCGAGCCGCCGCCCTTGGGCGGGCGGACGCCCGGGGTGCGGCTGCCGCCCGTGATGGACTGGCAGGCGACACTGATCGCCGGGCACCACACCCTGTGGGGCTCCGCTCGGCTGCTGGAGCCGCCGTGCGCCGCGCTGGGGCCGGCGGCGGCCGAGTCGGCGGGCACACTGGGGGACCGGGTTGCGGGACGGATGCTGTTGGTCTCGGCGGCGCTGGACCCGGGGCAGGACACCCCGGCCACGCCGGTACCGCTGATCGACCCGGCCCTGGCGAGCTTCGCCGCCGAGTCGCCCGGCGCTCCACGGCGGTACTACGCGACCGTGGCGTGGCTGCACTCGCTCATGGCCGACCTGACCCGGATCGCGCACGCCGACCGCGCCTCCGAGGCCGACGCGCCGGGCCCCGATGGGCGTTGACGGCGCGCTCAGCCGACGGCGGCGCCGAACCACTGGGGCAGCGCGCCGAGCAGGTCCTGCTGATCGTCGCCGACCCACGCCGCGTGGCCGTCCGGCCGCAGCAGCACCGCGGGCGCGTCCAGTTCCTCGCTGACGTCGACGACGTGGTCGACCCGATCCGCCCAGCCCCGCGCGGTACGACACGGCGGAATCGCCGATGAGTTTTCCCGGCGGGGGGAGTCTCACCGTTGTCGACAACACGGGAGGCACACATGGCCCAGCTGCTGCGGGTGCAGAACTTCAACGTATCGAGCGACGGAATCGGCGCCGGTGAGAACCAGAGCCTGGAGAGGCCGTTCGGTGACGCCGATGCGGAGGGGCTGTTCGCCTGGGCCGGCGCCACGGCGAGCTGGCCCATGCGCACCGATCCCGGCGGGAGCCGGGGCCTGGACGACTACTTCACGCGGGACTTCGCGCGCGACATCGGCGCCGAGATCATGGGCCGGAACAAGTTCGGGCCGCAGCGCGGGCCCTGGCACGACCATGACTGGCGCGGCTGGTGGGGCGACGAACCCCCGTTCCGCACACCGGTGTTCGTCATGACCCACCACAAGCGCCCTTCGTTCACGCTGTCCGACACCACGTTCCACTTCGTCGACGGCGACCCGGCCTCGGTCCTCGCGCAGGCGCGCAAGGCGGCGCGCGGCAGGGACGTCCGGCTCGGCGGCGGCGTCACCACGATCCGGCAGTTCCTCGACGCCGACCTCGTGGACACCCTGCATGTGGCGGTCTCGCCGGTGAAGCTCGGGTCCGGGGTACGACTCTGGCAGTCCCCCGACGAACTGCTCGACCGGTTCCACCTGGAGGTCGTGCCCAGCCCGAGCGGCGTGACACACCATCTGTTCTGGCGCAGGTGACGACGTCCCGGGCGGGGGCCGACGGCGAGCTCGGCGGCCCGCCGTGACCAGGGCCGGCGGTCCGGCTCACGGCCGGCCGGTGAGAGCCGGCCCCGCGTGCCGTAGTGGCGGCCACTGGTCCGGTCAGAGGCCCATGACGTCGAACAGGGCCGCCGGGTCCGGTTCCACGGTGCGGTCCAGGCTCTGCTCGGCCCAGATGACCTTGCCCCGCGCCGCATAGCGGGTCCCCCACATGTCCGCGAACTGGGACACCAGGAACAGGCCGCGGCCTCCTTCGTCCGTGGTGGCCGCCTGGCGCAGCCGGGGTGAGGTGTTGCTGCCGTCCGACACCTCGCAGACCAGGGTGCGGCCCAGCAGCAGCCTGACCCGCACGGGCGGAGCGCCGTAGCGGATCGCGTTGGTGAGGAGTTCGCTGAGGATCAGTTCCGTGGCGAACGACACCTCCTCCAGCCCCCAGTCGGCAAGTCGCCGGCTCACCTCGCTGCGGACCCGGGGCACGGCCGTCGCGTCGGGGGGCACGTCCCAGGTCGCGACGCACGAGGGGTCGAGCCGCCGGGTCCGGGCGACCAGCAGCGCCACGTCGTCACGGGGGTGCTCGGGCAGCATCGTCTCCACGAGGGCACGGCAGGTCTCCTCCGGTGTCCGGTCCGCACGCGCGATGGTCGAGGAGAGCATCTCGAGGCCCTCGTCGACGTCCCGTCCGCGGTTCTCGATCAGACCGTCGGTGAACAGGACGAGCCGGCTGTCCGCGGGCAGCTCCAGCTCGCCGGCCTCGAAGGGATGCCCGCCCACCCCCAGGGGCGGCGCGAGGGGCAGGTCGGGGAAGACCACCCCGCCCTGGGTGTCCACCACCGCGGGTGCCAGATGCCCGGCGCGGGAGAGGGTGCAGCGGCCGTCGACCGGGTCGTAGACGGCGTAGAGGCAGGTGGCGCCGGTCAGCGGTTCCCGGTCGTCGGCGGCGGCCGCGGTCTGCGCGTCCAGCCGGGTCACCATCTCGTCGAGATGCCCGAGCAGCTCGTCCGGGGCCAGATCGAGAGAGGAGAAGTTCAGCACGGCCGTGCGCAGCCGTCCCATGGTCACCGCGGCCTGCATCCCGTGCCCCACGATGTCTCCGACGACGAGTGCCACCCGGAACCCGGGCAGCGGGATCACGTCGAACCAGTCGCCGCCCACCCCGGACCGCGCCGGCAGATAGCGTGAGGCGATCTCCAGCACATCCTGTTCCGGGAGGCCCAGCGGCAGCAGGCTGCGCTGCAGTGTCACGGCCATCGCGTGCTCGCGGGAGTACCGGCGGGCGTTGTCGATCGCCACGGCGGCCCGGGCCACCAGTTCCTCGGCCACGGCGACGTCCTCCTCCTCGAACCGGGGAGAGCCCGCGCCACGCCAGAAGTTGACCATGCCGAGGACCACCGCCCGGGCCTGGAGCGGCACCGAGATCATCGAGTGGATGCCGTAGTCCAGTGCCCGCCGCGCCCCCGCGGGATCCTGTGCCCGCCAGTCCTGGGCGGTGTGCAGGTCGGGCACCAGGACCGCCTTGCCGCGGCGCAGGGCCGCCACCATCGGGGTGTCGGCCATCACGAACCGGATCTCGTCGCCCACCGGCTGCAACGGATGGCCGGCCCGCACCGCGCGCACCGCGGTACGCCGCATCTCGTGCACCGCGCTCGTGGGCTCCTCGCCGCGCAGCACGGCGTCGAGGAGCTCCACCGTGACGAAGTCGGCGATGCGCGGGACCGCCACCTCGGCGAGTTCCTCGGCCGTACGCCGTACATCGAGCGTGGTGCCGATCCGCATGCCCGCCTCGTACAGGAACGACAGCCGGCCCCGCGCCAGCTCGGCCTGCCCGGACAGGGCGCTCAGGTCGGTGGTGTCCCGGAAGGTGGCGACCAGCCCCTGAGCGCCGCCGTACGGGGCGATGGGCCGGACGTTCACCGCCAGCAGCCGGTCCCCGGACGGCATCACCTCGTCCGACACGGCCTCGCCCGCCTCCAGCAACCGCGTCAGCCCGGGTCCCAGCCCGAGATCGCGAACGCTTCGCCGGTCGGCGTCCGCGGGAAGGTCCAGCAGCCGGCGCGCCTCGTCGTTGGCGAGCAGGACGCACCCGTCGCCGCCGACGATCAGCACGCCCTCGCGCACCGCGTGCAGCACGGCGTCGTGGTGCTCGTACATCCGGGTCATCTCGACCGGGCCGAGTCCGTGGGTCTGCCGCAGCAGCCGGCGGCTGACCAGTGCCGCGCCGCCCGTCGCCAGTGCGAGCGCTGCCGCCGCCGCGCCCAGCAGCCACGGCAGCTGCCGGTTCAGCACGTCGCCCACGTTGGCGTACTCGATCCCGGCCGTGACCATGCCGACCACGCGCCTGCTCGCATCGGTCACGGGGACGACCGCGCGCACGGCGTCGGTCGGCCGGCCGTGGAACGTCTCGGTGAACGTCTCCCCGCCCGCGGCCCGGCCGACGCCCTGGGCCGGCGTGCCGATCAGGGCGGGGTCGGGGTCGGTGAGCCGGACCCCGTGTCGGTCCAGAACGGTGACGAAGTCGAGGCCGGATCCTTTCCTCGCCTGTTCCGCCTGCGGCTGAAGCAGGGCCGTCGGATCCGGCGAGCGCAGTGCGAGTGCCGTACCGGGGGCATGGGCGAACGCCTCGGCCGCGGCCAGCGAACGGTCCTCGGCGCTGCGCTCGGCGTCGTACCGCCCCTGCACCACCAGGGCGGCGGCGCCCACCGCCACCAGCAACAGCATGATCAGCGCCTGGAACAGGAAGGCCTGCGCGGCCAGCGTGCGGACGCTCAGGGACGGCGAGAGGCGGCGTCCGCGCAGCGGCCAGGGCCTTCGGCTGCGGTACGGCCCTGATGACCACCGTGTGCCGGGCGGCGGCGCCGCTCTCGCCCGGCTCCGGCGGGAACGTCCGCTCATCTCCCTTTTCTAGCACTGGAGCTCCGTGACCGGCGACCGGTATGCCCGCTGATGGCGGCGTCACGGCTCGGGGACGGTTTGGCGGGGCACCGCTCATTGTCGCCGCAGGGCACTCGCCGTCTCGCCGGTGCGCTCGTGGAGCAGGATGCGCGGCGCGTTCGTGGCCGACCTCGCGGGCGATGGGGTCCAGCGGCAGCCGGGCGGCGCGCCGGCTGGGTACGCCGACCAGGTGGACGCCCGGCTGCGTGACGCGTGCGGGGGCGCGGGGGCGGGCAGGTCACCGAGCCCCCGCCGTGAAACGCCGGGTGACGGCCAGGGCCGCGGCCATGATGCTCAGCTGGGGGTTCACCTCCGGACAGCTCGGCAGTACGCAACCGTCGGCGATCAGCACCCCGTGCACGCCTCGCAGCCGCCCCTCCGGGTCGGCCGGTGCCCGCTGCGGGTCGCTGCCGGCCGCCACCGTGCCCGTGGGATGGAACGCGGAGACATGGAGATCGCGTACGCCCACCAGGTCGAGCAGTGCCTCCAGCTGGGCCGGGGTGCGGGCGCGCGGGAGACGGGCGACGCCCGTCAGCACCTCCTCGGCTCCGGCGGCGAACAGCAGGCGCCCCATGGCCCGCTGGGCCCGCAGCAGCCTGCCCGCGTCGCGCGACGCGAGGCCGTAGCGCGGCAGCGGGCGCTCGCGGCCGAGGACGCGCCCCGAGGGGCGGTCGGCGATCATGGCACCCAGGGTCGCGAGCCGCTCCGTCCCCTCCAGCTCACGGCGTAGTTCGCGGCCGACACCCGGCAGTACGAAGGAACTCATGCCCGGCGGCGCCGCGGTGGCCTCGATCAGGATGCCGTCGGCGCGCAGGTGCTCCACCCCGACGCTCTGCAGGACGCCCTGCCGGCCGGTGACCGGCTGGCCGAAGCGTCCCGCGACGCTGATGGCGGGGTGCACGCTGAGGTTGCGGCCGAGCCGCGGGTGGCCGCCCAGACCGGAGCGCCGCAACAGCGGCGGGGTGTGCAGTGTCCCGGCGGCGACCACGACCAGCGGACTGAGGATCTCCAGTTCGCTGCCGTCCGGACGGCGGGCCAGCACCCCCGCCGCCCGGGGGCCGGCCGGCCCGTCGCGGTCGGTCAGGACGCGGTGCACACGCGCGTGGGTCACGATGCGGGCGCCGGCGGCGCAGGCTTCGGGCAGCACGGACAGCTGGACGCTCTGTTTGGCGCCGGTGGGACAGCCGACGACGCACTGGCAGGACCCCTTGCATCCAGGAGCGTTGCGCCGCAGGGGTGCGGCCGTCCAGCCGAGGGCCTCCGCCCCGGCGAGCGCGAGCAGCCCGTTGCCGCCGAGGACGTCCAGCGGCTGCGGTGCCACCCGCAGGGCGCGTTCGACCTCGTCGAGGTGGGTGTCGAAGCCCTCGGCGGCGGCGAATCCGTGCCGGCTCAGCCAGCGGTCGACGACCCGCTCCGGTGTGCGGTAGCAGGTACCGGAGTTGACGACGGTGGTACCGCCCACGGCCCGGCCCACGGGCAGGACCAGCGGGGGATTGCCCACGGCGACGGTCGCGCCGCCGTCCCGGTACAGGTCGGCGAAGCGGTCGAGCGGAGCCCGCTGCCCGAACGACGCGGTGGAGTGGTGCGCCCCCTCCTCCAGGACGACGACGCTCATACCCGCCGCGGCCAGCGTCCGGGCGGCCATCGCGCCGCCGGCGCCCGATCCGACGACGACCGCGTCGGCGGTGGAACGCGTGGGCCAGTCGGGGGAGGGGGTGCAGTCCAGCGGCGGGTCCTCGGGCGCGGACACCGAAGGCGCCGGGGCGTGGTGCAGCATCCGTTCGGTGCCGGCGGCCAGCAGGAGCGGTACCTTCACCGCGTCCAGGAGCGGCAGCAGGACCCGGCGTGCGGCGAGCGACCTCATGACGCGCTCGCGTTCGTCCGCGCCGAGCGCGGAGAGTCGCCTGCCCGTGCGGGCGACGGCGTAGGCGTCGATCGCGGCGGCGGCTCCGTGCACCGCCGCGCGCACCGGAACCGGCATGGCGCCGAGCAGGGCCGCGGCGCGCCGGGGCACGGCCCTGGTCCAGTCCGCCGTTCCGTCGTCGGCGAGGAACGCGGCGACAAGTCCCGTCAGCGCTGGGGAGGTTGGGCTCATCGGTCGCCGACCTCCGCGTGCGCGGTGCCCGACAGCCGCCAGGTCGCCTCCGGCCGCCATCGGCCCCACCAGCGCTCCAGGTGTACCTCCGCGTCCGCCCTCTCGCTGTTGCGGCACACCGCTGTGGAACCGTCTGGATCGGTGTAGTCGAGGGCGAGTGTCGCGCCCGGCGGCTGGGTCACCGTCACCCGGACGCGACGCAGTCCCGCACGGCCCTCGACCCGCCATCGCGGAAGGCCGATGTCCGCACGGAACCGGCCGACGCCCGCCCAGCCCACGGCCGACCGCTCCGCTCGCCGGGGCCAGGTCCGGCCGTCGCGGTACAACCGCAGGAACACCAGAGGCGGAAGCCGGTCGAGTCCACGCCGCATCGACACCGCGGCGACGATCTCCAGGACGTCACCGCCGCCCAGGTCGGCGTGGAGCCAGGCCCAGCGGCGGGCGTTGCCATGGCCGTAGATGCGGGCGCTCGCGCCGGGCGCGGCCGTGATCCGCAGTTCGCCGCTGCCGTGGCGCACGGTTCCGCTGTAGCGGGCGCGGGCGGCCGGCAGCATGTGCGAGGCGGGCAGCCAGGGGCGGCGCCAGGACCAGCCCGGGAAGGTGTGCAGCGCCGGCCCCTGGGCCTGCTCGGTGAGCGCCCAGCCGAACGGCCCGGCGGAGCCGGTGAGGCGGCCGGGTGCGACCCGGGTGTCCTCGGCGGTGAAGCCGTCCGCCGGGCCGGTCCAGGCAATGGGGCCGAAGCGGGCGTGCTCGGGCGGGCCGTCCTTCGGGAACAGGGCGATCCAGCCGTGGGCGTGGGCGGGTGTGCCGTCGCGCGGCGCGACCACCTCGTGGTGCAGCCAGAGGCCGCTGCCGGTCGCCGGGTCCGTCAAGGTGGTGTACCAGACCTCGGTCCGGCCCGGTGTGCCGTCCCAGCGCGGCGCCAGGTGCCGGTGGGCGGCGGGCTCGGGAGCCCGCGGGAACCGGAAGCCGGCGAGGAAGGGCAACAGGCCGGTGGCGAGGGGGAAGCGCAGGGTGCCCTCGCCGACGCGTTCACCGTCCTCGTGGAGGGTGTACGGCAGCACGGTCATCGAGGACAGCGGGCGGGTGAGCGACACCGACTTCCAGCCGTCCAGCAGCAGACGCCGGCCCTCCAGGCCGAAGCCGAGCCGGTAGCGGATCCTGCGGCGTGCCAGCGGCGAGATCTCCAACTCGCCCGCCGCTTCGGGATCGTCGGCCCGTCCGGCGATACGGACGCGTCCCGTCAGCCGTGCCCGGGTCGTGCGGTGGGGCAGCATCAGGCTGTCGGCACGGGCCAGCAGGTCCAGCCGTACCGGGCGATCGACGTCCTCACCGGTCAGCCGGACCCGGCCCAGCATCGTCTCCCGGAACAGCGTTCCGCGTGCGGTCACAGGGCGTCCCCCCGTCGGGCGGCGGATCGGGCGAGTCCTTCGAGCATCAGGCGTTCCGTCGTCGAGAGGTAGGCTCCCGCGGCGGTGCGCGCGGCATCCTGGTCGCCGGCCGCGACGGCCTGGACGACCGGTGCCAGGCGGTCGTGCGCTGTCCGGGCGTCCTCGAAGGGGCCGGCCAGCGCGGCGCGCACGGGCAGGTACGCGTTGAACAAGGTGTTGGTCAGCAGCACGTACACCCGGTTGCCCGTGGCGCGGGCCAGCGCCCGGTGGACCTCGGCGTCCGCCAGCTGGGCCGGGTCGCCGCCGTCCGCGTCGCCCACGGCCGCCAGCAGCCGGCGCAGCTCGGTGACGTGCGCCGGTGTGGCGCGGGAGGCGGCGCGTTCCGCGATCAACGCACCGATGCTGCGGCGCACTTCGAAGATCTCACCGATCCAGTCCGGGCTGTGGCGCACCAGCATGGGCAGCAGATCGGCTCCGCCCAGGCGCAGGAAGTCCCGTACCCGCGTCCCCACCCCGTGGCGCGTCTCCAGCAGACCGGACTGCACCAGCCGGCCGAAGGCGTGCTTGAGCGTGGTGCGGGTGACCCCGAACCCGTCGGCGAGTTCACGCTCGGGCGGCAGATAGCTCCCGGCCGGATGGCGCCCGGCGAGGATGTCCTCCCGCAGCCTCTTCTCCAGTACATCGACGATCGTCTCGCGTGGCAGTGCTTCCACCCCGGCCTCCAATGACACAGTGGTTCAGTGGCTGAGCCACTCAACCAATGCGGCCCCGTGGAGTCAATGGTCTTTGCGGAACATGCCGTTGCATGGAGCAATCACCGGCGTGCCGTGACCCGCCGCGCCAGGCTGGGAGTCTTGTCGAGTTCCTGTGACAGGAGTCCGTGTGCGAAGACCACGTATGCCGAAGTCCGGACATACCGGTCGAGAGCCGGAGAGCGGCGCCGGTGCGCGGACGCGGTTGCCGGCGCCGCCCGCGTGGATGCGCTGGCTGCCGGTGCTGTATGTCGCGGCCGTGCTGCTGCTGGAGCCCGTGACGCCCGTGCAATGGCCGGTGAGCTTCGTGCTGATCGCCCTGCCCCTGGTGACCGCGTTCGCCCACGGACCCGTCGTGGTCGCCGGCGCCACGGTGTTGGCGATCCTCATGGAAGGCGTCCTGGCCGGAACCCCGTGCTGTGCGGGCCGTCCGGTCGGCTACCTCTGGGAACGCCACTACGTGGCCGCCTACATCTGTACCGCTCTGGTGGGCGTCCTGGGCACCGTCCTGGCCGCGCACCGCACCCACCGGGAGCGCACGCTGGCCGACGTGCGCTTCGTGGCCGACATCGCCCAGCGGGTCCTGCTCAGACCGGTTCCCCACCGCATCGGCGATCTCCTCCTGGAGAGCCTCTACCTGTCCGCCGCCGCGGAGGCCCGCATCGGTGGCGACCTCTACGAGGCCGTCCCCACCCCGTACGGGGTCCGGCTGCTGATCGGTGACGTCCGTGGCAAGGGCCTGCTCGCGGTGGAGACCGCCGCTGCCCTGCTCGGCGCGTTCCGCGAGGCGGCGCACGACGAGCCCGCCCTGCCCGCCCTGGTCGACCGGGTCGAGACGAGCATGAGCCGCAGGGCCACGCAACTGGGCGGAAGCGAGGTGGGCGAACGGTTCGTCACCGCCGTCTTCGTGGAGATCCCCGTCGAGGCCCCGCTGATCCGCGTCGTCAACTGCGGTCATCCGCCCCCGGTCCTCCTCCGCGCGGGCGAGGTGCGGGAACTGGACAGCGGGCGTTCGGCTCCGCCTTTGAACCTCGGCGTGCTGGTCGGGGAGCCGTACCACGTCGAGAGCTATGCCTTCCGTCCCGGCGACCAGCTCCTGCTGTACACGGACGGCATCACGGAGACGCGTGACTCGGGCGGCTCCTTCTACCCGCTGCTCCAGCGCCTCCGTTCCTGGTGGTCCCTCCCGCCCCAGGGACTCCTCGAACGCCTCCATCACGACCTGCTGGACTACAGCGGCAATCGTCTGCAGGACGACATCGCGGCGCTCGCCGTCCGCCGCCCCTCCGACCAGCGGCACGTACCGCCTTCGTCACCGGCCGGATGAGCCGGCGGGCAGCGAGGTCCGGGCCCGGCCGCGCGCGGCTCCCAGCGGGTGCGGAGCATTCCCCGTCGGATCAGAAGGCCGTGTGGGCGAACCAGCGGTCGAGAACCGCGGCCTCTCCCGACACGTCGAAGTCGGGCTCCTGGTACGACCGCCGCCCGTAGAGCAGCAGCAGGAGATCGGCTGCCCGCCCGTGCACCGTCACCGTGTCCGGCCGGGACGCCGTGTCGCCGTCGGTGTGCGCCAGCAGCCGGAAACCGTCCGGGTCCAGCCGCATCCGCCACTCCTCGCCGGTGGCGCCGCCGGTATCCGCGCACCGGAACGCGATGGTCTCGCCGTCGCCGCGCAGCCGGCTCACGCCGGGAGCGAAGAGCCCGGCGTAGGGGAGATTGACGAGGAACTCGTCCACGCCGTCCGCCGCCAGGGCGGGGTCGACGTCCGTCTCCCGGCCGACGGCGCGCTCCGCGTCCACCCGGTGCACCAGCGTCTCGAAGAGCATCCGGCGGGCCCAGAACCGCGCATGCTGGTCCTCGCCCCAGGCCCACATCGCCGCATGGGGATCCGTGTCCCGCAGCACGGCCGACACTTCGGGCACCCCGGCCGCGACCCAGTCGGCGTAGGCCCGCACATGCGCGGGCAGACCCAGCTCCACATCGCGGCTGCGCGGAGGCTCCTGCACACGCCGCGTCAGCAGCGTGCAGAACCAGCGCTGCAGCGCTCCCACGTGCCGGGTGAGATCGGCGAGCGTCCAGTCGGGGCAGGCGGGCACGGCCCCCGTGGGGTCGGCGCCGCTCACCGTCTCGGCGAAGCGGCGGGTCTCCCGCTCGATCGCCTCACGGTAGGTGTCGTACGGCAGGGGATGCCCCGCACCGCTCGTCGTTGCCATCTGCTGCCGCCGTTCTGTCCTCGGCACGGATCTCCGTCGGGATCAGTGTGGAGGCTGGAGTCCACTCCAAGGCAAATCGACGTGTCGTGTCCGCCGCTCTCGGGCGGACACGACATCGGGCCGGCCGACGGCAGGGGGCTGGGGAGAGCCGACGACAGGGGGCAGGGGGCAGGTCCGAGTCGACGGCACGGGTCGCCGAGCCGCCGACCGTCGGCAAGGGGCAAGGGGCAAGGGGCAAGGGGCAAGGGGCAAGGGGCAAGGGGCAAGGGGCAAGGGGCAAGGGGCAAGGGGCAGGGGGCAGGGCCGAGCCGTCGGCAGGGGTCAGGGCTGTGCCGTCAGCTGGAAACTCTGGGCGGCGGAGCCGTCGCAGGTCCGCTGGGTGAGCTGGACGCCGTCGCTGGCGGCGCCGGACGCGGTCAGACACTTTCCGCTGTGCCGGGCGGAGAAGCGGTACTGGCCGTCGGCCTCCCGTACCGGCAGCCACTGCTGGTTGGTGCCCCCGGCGTAGGACCACAGCTGCAGGGGCGCGTTGTCGGCTGTGGAGCGGTCGACCACGTCGATGACCTGCTGCGCGTTGCCGCGGTTGGTGATGCGCAGGTAGCCGCTGTCGGTGGCCCGGAACTGGAACTGCTGTGCCGTGGTGGAGTTGCAGCCGTACTGCTGGACGACGGTCCCGTTGGCCGTGCCGGCCGCGCGGGCGTCGACGCACGATCCGTTTCCCTTGTTGCGCACGGTGTACCAGGAGGTCTCGGAGATGCCGTCCGAGGGCGGCTGGGAGGACGACTGCCCGCCCAGCCACTTCAGCCCGTCCAGGACGAACCGGTTCTGCGTCGCGCTGGCGAACGTGGAGGACAGCGCCGTATTGGTGTCGTAGTTCATCGCGTTGTGGCCGAAGTTCGCGTACAGCATCCGGTACTTGGTGTTCGTCCACAGGATCGGGTAGTAGCCGCTGTACCAGGTCTGGCCGGGGTCGGTGCCGAGCGGGAAGCTGCCGGCATCGACGGAGGCCAGGATCTTGATGTCGGGGTTCTGGCGCAGGTCGTTGGACCAGCTGTACCACTCACTGACGGATGAGGTGAAGGTGGCGGGCAGGTTCCGCGTCGCCGGGTGCGTGCGGTCCTCCACCCGGAGGACGGCCGTGGTCGGCCCCCAGGTGTTCGACCGGAAGTTCCCGCTGCCCAGGAACTGGTTGTGGTACCACGGCCAGCTCTGCGCGTCGGTGGTGAAGGCCGACACGTGGAAGCCCATCCACGCGCCGCCGTTGCGCATGTACTGCTCGAAGCCCGCTCGCTGGGCGGCCGACTGCGGCAGATCGTCGAGGAAGAGCACGACCTGGTAGCCGTTCACACCACCGTTGGCGAGCAGATCCCAGTTGTTGCTGGCGGTGTAGGTGAAGCCGTTGGCGGCTGCCTGCTGAGGGAACCAGGTGTTGGCCTCGTGCACGAAGCTGATGTGGGCGGCGTCCCAGGTGCCGTTGTACAGCGCCAGCACCCTGAACGGCTCTGCGGCCGGCGCGGCCTGGGCGGGAGGCTGCGCCACGAGACTCACCAGCATTGCCAGAAGGAAGGCCAGCCACAGCGGGACGCGTGCCGTACCGGATCTCATCTGTCGCATCCGATGTTCCCTTCTTGACCGGTCCGGGGAGGGGCCGGGTGGGGGGAGGGGAGGGGCGTGAACGAAGTGTTCACACACATGACTGCCAGGCGCATGTGTAGAAGCTGCTGGCCCGTGAACTTAAAGGTCCGGACCAGACCCGTCAAGAGGTGACGTCAGCGAACGCCCTTGGCCATCGGATGAGTTGAGTTCTTGAAGCGCTGAAGGTTCACGGAGGTTCGACGGCGAGCGCGTCGACGACGGCCTGGAGACGGCCTCCGTGACGTTCAGCGATCCGCCGCTGCCGGGCTGAGCCGCTTCCCCGGTGCAGGACATCGGTGAGCCAGTCGCTCACACATCGGTCGTCGCCGTAGCTGCTGAGCCACGGCTCGACCCGCTTCCACAGTTCCTCGACCAGCCGGCCGACGGCCGTGGGGGTGCAGTCGCGGGTGTGGGTGGCGGGCAGGGTGCCGGAGGTCCCGTGCCGCGCGGCCTGCCAGCACGCCGCCCGCAGCAGCGGATCGAGGACCTCGGGCGCGGGCTCACCGGCACGTACCGCGTCCACGGCGCTGCTGACGAGGGCGCGGACGAGGAGCGCGTAGGCGGTGGTGGTCGCGGCCTCGGGCATGACGTCGGCGACGCGCACCTCGATGGTCGGCAGGCGCGGTGAGGGCCGGACGTGCCAGTAGGTCATCGCCGGGTCCATCAGCGCTCCCGTGGCCACGAGTTGGCCGACGATCCGTTCGTAGTGCGCCACGCCCCGCAGGTAGGGCGGAGGGCCCGCCGAGGGCCACCGGCTCCACACCATGGAGCGCCAGCTCGCGTATCCGGTGTCCGTCCCGTCACTGAAGGGAGAATTGCCGGTGATCGCCAGCAGCAAGGGCATCCAGCCCCGCAGGTGGTTGACCGCCCGTACGGCTTCCTCGCGATCGGCCACGCCGACGTGCACGTGACAGGAGTTCACTCCCTGGTCCTGGATCAGAGGTCCGAAGCGGCGTGCGAAGGCGAGGTAGCGCGGCTTGTCCACGACGGGCGGGGGGCCGGGTCTGCCGAGGACCGGGGTGCCGGTGGGTACCAGTAAGCAGTCGTACTCGGCCGCGGCCGTGGCCGCGCCGCTACGTAATCGCACGATCTCCGCCTCCAGTTCGGCGGCGGTGCGGCACACCGCGCTGACGGTCTCCACCTGGGCCTGCGAGACCTCGGCGGTGACATGCGGCGCGCCGATGTGTCCGCCCGCCGCACGCACCACCGAAGGGGCGCGGAACACCACCTCCCTGGTGTGCCGTTCGGCGAGGACGAACTCTTCCTCCACTCCGACCGTCGGCGGTGCGGTCACCTCGGCCGGGGACAGGGGCGTACCGGCGGCGGCAGGGGTCACGGCATCAAGCGGCTCTGGCACGTCCAGCCCTTTCGGAAGACACGGGGCACCGGCATCCACGTGCCGCGGGCTCTGCGCGGCCCGCGATCACTACTGTCGCACTCGGGGGCATCGGCCACCGACTGTCGAACAGCGGGTGGGAGAATGCTCGTCCCGCGCCGCAGGCCCGGCAAGCGGGTACCCGGTCACCATCGGCGCGCGCCTGCCGTCGGTGACCTCTTCGGCCGTCCCACGAGCACCGGCCCGGATACGCGCAGACGCAGGTCCGGCAGCTGTTCGCGGACAGCGCGTGGGACGGGGCGGACCAACGGTGCTCCCGGGGAGAAGGGCTCCTCATGGCCGAAAGTCGGATGAGGACCGGGGACATGATCGACGACGGCGTGGAGCGACGACGGGACGGGGTGCGGCTCACCTCGGCGGGCCGCATCGTCATGCGTCGTCGGCGCGTCACAGGCCCAGGGAGAGCCCGGCGGCGATGCCGCCCAGGCCGAGGGCGAAGGCGGCTTCGACCCAGCCCCCGTCGCCCCAGCGGAAGAACCGGTCGAGGGCCAGCCGGCCGGGGCCGATGGCGGCGACGGCGATGGCGACGACGGCGATGGCGACGCTGTACTCCACACCACCGTCCGTTTCCCACAGGCCGTGCGCACCCGTGACGGTGACCATGGCGTTGATCATCACGCCGATCAGGGCGGCGGCAGCGAGCGGCGTGAACAGCCCGACGGCCAGGCCCAGGCCGCCGAGGAACTCGGAAAGCCCGCCGATCAGTGCGAAGAGCTTCCCCGGGTGGTAGCCAAGGGCGCCGAATCCCTTGCCGGTGGCGGTCAGACCTGGCCCGCCGAACAGCCCGAACAGCTTCTGTGCGCCGTGTCCGGCCATGAACAGTCCGAAGGTCAGCCTCAGGAGCAGCAGCCCGCAGTCACCGGCGGTCACCCACCGCTCAGGGGTCCGCCGGGCCGGCTGCTGCGGGGAGGCCGAAGACCAACCCGTGTCGTGCTTCGCCATGTGAAACTCCAGTGCGGACGCAGAAACGTGCGTTTCCCCCAGCCTGGAAAGGCGCCGGTCCGCCGGTCGGCGGTGCGTCCGTCCGCGCGCCGCCGCTGTGTGCGTACCTCTCTTCCGATGCTTCCGCAACAGCAGCGAGTCCGCACATCGGCGGCGTCATGGGCTGACGACCTCGGCGAAGCACGCCCGGCCGTCGATATCGCGACGCTGTTCCAAGCGGCAGCGCTTCGGATCGGCCTCGGCGCGGTGCGGGCGTTGCCGTACCTCACTCGCACACGCGCGTCCAGGCTGGTGATCCGTTCGGCGTAGCGAGGAAATGATTCGGCGGGTGAAAACGGCGGGCAGGCGGCGGCTCGGGCGACCGGGAACCGTGATCATGGGCGCGTGCCCGGCCGAGCGGCCACGTCGCTGTCCCGGCACCGTTCCTTTCCCCCGCCTCACGAGGAGTTCGCTGTGCCTGTTCGTCGTCTGCTGACCAGTGCCTTCGGTTCCGTCTCCCTCGCGCTTGCCCTCCTCGGTGCCGGCACCGCCACCGCGACCCCGGCGGCCGCCGATCCGTGCGGTTTCTACGAGACCGGCTCCGACGCCTACTACAACCACTGCACCTCCGACGGCTCCCACGTGGTCATCAAGGTCGAGGTCGCCCTGGCGCCCGACTACGAGCGTTGCGTGGGCCCGGGCCGGACCTGGCTGGGCTCCGCCGACAAGATCCAGGGCGCCTACTATGTGGGCCGCACCTGCTGACACACAGCGCGTCGTCCGTAGCCGACCGGGGGCGCCCTGACGACAAGGCCGGCTCCGGTCGGCGCGCCGACCGCCGTGATCGGGCGTCGGCTCGGACGGCGGGCGAGGGTCCGCCGTCAGATGGTCATCGGTTCCTGGAGCCAGCGGCTGATCCGGTACGGCAGCCACCAGGCGAGCGGGCCGACGTCCAGGACGAGCTGCGCGCCGCGGAAATCGTCGAGGACGGCCGCCGGCACGGAGTCGGCGGGTGCTCCGTACGCCAGTCGCTCGATCGTCTGCTCGTAGTGCGGCTCGTCGGCGGTGAACCGGCGCAGTTCCCCCCAGCGGCGGTCCCGGATCTGGACGAAGCCCGGTCCCTTCCGCCACAGGCACTTGCACAGGTAATGGCCCTGCCGCCAGGCGCGCAGTGTGTCGTCGGCTCCGGCGGGCCCCTCGATGCGCCGGGGCGGCTGGAGGTGGCTGAGGACCTGCCAGGCATCGGCCGGTGCCGGGGGGAGACACAGGTCCCACTCGACGAGGACGGCTCGCGCGGTCAGGTCACGCACCAGGCTCAGCGCGGCCACCGCATCGGCCGCCCGCTCGGCGCTCGCACCGGCGCCGAGGTCCACTGCCGCGGCCAGCCGTACGCGCCGCGCGCCGAGCTGCCAGAGCCGCTCGCTCTCCCCTTCCAGCGGTCCGGGAAGGGCGAGTTCGCCCAGGAACATGCCGGGGAGTTCGCAGGCGGCGGGATCGTAGTCGCGCCAGGCGAGGACCGTGGGCGGGCTCATGGTGCTCGACGTGCTCATGGGCGTACTCCTCCTCGGGACGCGGTCACGCGTGGACGGGCTCGGCGGGCTGTGCCGCGTGGGTGTGACGCATGAAGTCGAGCCGCAGCAGGTCCTCGTTGACGGCGGCCGGGGCGATGTGCACGTACTGGCCGCCGTCGGTGAAGACGATCCCGAGCGAGACCCAGAGGTCGAGGAGCCGCTGCACGGCGGCCTCGTCGCGGGCGGCTGCGGGTGCCTTGCCCGCGGCCTTGCGGGAGAGGGCGGCGACGCTGTGCGGCTGGTCGAGCAGGCGGAAGGCGGCCAGCTCGAAGGGGTCGGTCAGCTCGGTCGTCCGCCAGTCGAAGGCGCGGCGCCGGGAGACCAGGACGATCCGGTCGCCCAGATCCGTTTGGGTCAGCCGGGCGTCCGCGTGGTGCTTCTTCCATGCGGCCAGGGCGTCGTTCAGTGCGGAGACGGCCGGTTCGCCGATGCCCCGCGCCGGTGCCTCGAAGACGTACGCGAGGTCGTACAACTCCGTTTCCGGCAGGTCGTAGGTGAAGCGGTAGTGCTCCTCGGGCCTGAGGCCCGTGAAGCCCAGTTCGGGGCGCTCGAAGTAGGGGCTGAAGCGTTCGATGGCGATCCGGGCCGACAGGTCGACCGGCGGGTCGAGGTGTTCCAGCGCCGGGATCTGGGCCACGACCGGCTCGTAGTCCTGGTCGGTCTCGCCGGGGAAGCCGTGCAGGTAGTTCCAGGCGACCGACAGGCCGGTCTCGGCTCCGTCGCGGAGCATCCGGACGTTCTGGCAGCCGCTGACGCCCTTGTCCATCAGGTCCAGGACCCGGTGGTTGAGCGATTCGATGCCCGGCTGGACGTAGATCATCCCCGCTTCGGCGAGGGTACGGAGCTGGGGGCGGCGCATGTTGGCCTTGATCTCGATGTGCAGGCGCAGGTCGTACCCGCTGTCGATGATCCGGGGCAGCACGGTCGTCAGGTAGCCCATGTCGAGGATGTTGTCGACGACGTACATGTCCAGCACCCGGTGGCGCCGGGCCAGTTCGATGATCTCCTGGTAGAAGGTGTCCGGGCTCTTGGAGCGGAACTCCATGAAGGAGCCGTTGAGTCCGCAGAAGGTGCAGTGGTGCTTCTCGCCCCACCAGCAGCCGCGGGCGCCCTCGACGACCAGCTTGGGCTCGACCCAGTGACGGGCGGCGGACGACGCGAGACGCTCGAAGTAGCCGCTGTAGTCGGGCGGCAGGATCGCGGCGGGCGGCAGCGGACGGGTGGCCATCGGATGGGCCACGCTCTGCCCGTCGGGGCCCCGGTGGCACAGGCCGGGCACCTCGGCGAGGTCCGAGCCGTCGGTGAGGGCGGTGAGCAACTGCGGGAAGGCCGCCTCGCCCTCGCCTCGCACGACGTGGTCGACGAAGGGGAAGTTGCGGTGCACGGCGGCGCCCTGCGCTCCGTCACAGTTGGCCCCGCCCAGGACCGTGACGATGTGCGGGGCGAGCCGCTTGACCCGCCGGGCGGCGGCGAGCGCCGCGACGTTCTGCTGGAAGGTCGAGGTGAAACCGACGACGTCGGGCCCGTACGCGACGATCCGCCGGGCGATCTCGTCGACGAACTCCGGGACCACTTGGTGCAGCGCGTGGGTCATGGTCATGCGCGACTTCTTGAGCTTCCCGCGCATCACCGCGGTGAACTCCTCCTCGCGCCAGTGCGGATCGTCGTAGAGGGCCGAGGAGAACACCCAGTCGCCGCAGCCCATGAAATAGGAGGAAAGGGCGTAGTACTCGTAGTCGTCGCCGGTGAACTCGGTACGGGCGGTGATCCAGTCGGTGAATTCGAGGTTGGCGTGCAGGACCTCGGCCTCGGCGCCGGGCACGCGTTCGTCCACGCTCCGTTTGAGGATTCCCAGCGCGAGGGACGGCAGGTCGATGGGCGACCAGGGCATGTTGACCAGCAGGACACGCATGTCGGCTCCTCGGATGTCGGGAACCGGCCGGCCCGGTGTGACACCGGGCCGGCCGGCCAGGGTCAGTCCTCTTCCGCGTCCTCGGCGTTGCGGAACGGGACGGTGACGGTGATGCCGACGCTCGGCTTGCGGTTCTCCTCGTCACCCGCGAGCGGGTCGTTGTGGATGATGTCCTTCTGCATGGGTCGTTCTCCTCTCCCTGGTGTGTACGGCGGTGTGGTGCTCCCCGCTCCGGGCGGAGCGGGGCGTCTGGGGGTCGCGGCGTGCCGGGCCGCGCAGTTCCCGGTCGAGGAAGACCACCGCACGGCGCATCACGGTGACGTGGTCGCCGCCGTCGTAGCCGTCGTGGCCGGAGTCGAGCCACAGCGCTTCGTGCCGGACGCCGGCGGCGCGCAGCGCGGCGAGATAGCCGCGGATCTGACCGGGCGGGCATTTGGCGTCATGCCTGGCCGCCGCGACCAGCAGCGGGGCACGCACCGCGGCGGCGTACTGGATGGGTGAGCTGTGCGCGTACCGCCCGGGGACCTCCTCGGGCGTGCCGCCGAAGAGCCGCTCGTCCAAGGCGCGCAGCGCGGCGGTGGTGGTGCGGTGGGCGGCCACGCAGTCGGCGACCGGCTTGACCGCGACCCCCGCCTGCCACAGGCCGGGGCGGGTGCCGAGGGCGAGCAGGACCAGGTAGCCGCCCCAGGAGGTGCCCCACAGGCCCACGGCGTCCGCGCGGATCAGCCGGCGGGCGACGAGGTCGGCGCGCACCGACGTGAGGTCCTCGACCTGGGTGAGTCCGACCCCGTCCCGGAAGGCGCGCCGCCAGCGCGGCCCGTACCCGGTGGAACCGCGGTAGTTGACGCGGGCGACGGCGAAACCGGAGGCGACCAGGGAGTGGACGACGCCGTCGTAGGCGTCCCGGTCGTGGTCGGCGGGGCCGCCGTGCACCAGGAACACCGCCGGGACCGGACCGCGCGGTTCGTCGGGCAGGCTGAGCAGGGTGTGCACGGGCCCGTCCGGCCCCGGCGTCCACACATCCCGGTGGATGCCGGGGAACCGGTCGGGCAGCGTGGGCAGTACGGGCAGGGCGGTGCCCCGGGTGGAACACAGCCGGGGCGGATGGCCGGTGGCCGTCCAGAGGTAGTGCAGGTCGCCCCCGGGCCGGGTGGCGGCGTCCAGCACGGTGCCCGGCGGGGTGGGGACGGCGGTGAGCGTACGCGCCGTGAGGTCGGCGCGGTGCAGGGTGGAGCGGCCGTGGCGGTCCTGGCGTACCAGGACGGACCGGCCGTCGCCGTCCCAGCGGGCCGTGATCTCCGTGTCGAAGGCGCACCAGTCGTGGCGGGCCGGCCCGGTGGCGGGCCGCCAGGAGGCCAGGACGTAACGGTCCTCGGACGCGCGGACGAGAAGGAGTTCCGCACCGGCGGGGGCGAAGCCCAGGGACCACAGCCGGCCCGCGTCGCCGCCGCCGGGAAGGACGGCCCGTACGGCACCCTCGCTGGTGAGCACGGTGACGGCGTGCGCGTCGGCGAGGGCGAGCAGCCGGCCGCCGGGCGTGATGCCGGTGAGGGAGACGTGGCCCGGGATCCGGGCCACCGATCGTCCCGTGCCGCCGCGCGGGCCCACGTGGACGATGGTGGCGTCGCCGTCCTCGGCCGCGACGGCGACGGTGCCGTGGTCGCTCACCGCCAGCCCCCGGGGAAGCCCGGGCGGGGCGCCGGTCAGCCCGGGCCGGTCGGGGCCGCCGGCGAAGGGCTGGAACCGCCAGCACCCCCGGCCGCGTTCGTCCTCGTCGAACCACCACACGTGCGCGTCCCGGTCGATGGCACCGTGCAGGGTGCCCAGCGGGCGCCGGGTGACCTGTCGGGCGCGACGGGCGGCGGCGTCCCAGGCGAACACCTCGCAACGGCCCTCGGCGTCGGCGGTGAAGACCATCTTTGCCGGGTCCGCGGCGCACACTTCCGGCAGGGCCGCCCGGTACACCTGGTAGCCGCCGCTCATCCGGAGACCTTCACCGCGAGGACGCCGCGCACCGGCCGCCGGGAGCTGTGGGCGGCGAGCAGGCCCAGCAGCACACCGCACGAGACCGCGGGCGCGGTGGGCGAGACCCGGTCGGCGAGGGCGCCGGCGAGGACGGGAGCCAGCGCCGCGGCACCCGTGGTCGCGGTGGCCAGGACGGCGCCGGTACGGGCCTGCAGAGCGGGAGCGGTGGCCTGCAGGGCCCGGGCCTGGAGCACGACGGAGGCCAGCGGCATCAGCAGGCACAGCAGGCTGAACAGCAGCCCGTAGGCCCACGCGTCCGTGACGACGGCGAGCGCGGCGGCGAGCGGGACGAGCAGCCAGGTCACGCCGGTCACGACCCGGGGCGCACCGGCACGCCTGGCCACTCTCGGGGCGGCGAGCGCGCCCGTCAGCCCGGCGGCGCCCGAGAGGGCGAGGATCGCCCCCAGCGCGGCGCCGGAGTGGCCGTCCCGCTGGAGGGTGAAGACGGCTTCGTAGTACAGCGCCACCACGACCGCGTTGACGGTGGTGCTCCACACCAGGACCAGCCGCAGCAGCGGCGAGGAGCGCACCAGCCGCAGCCCGGCCGCGCCTTCCCTCAGCACTCCCTCGCCGTGCTGCGGCGGCGTCGGCGCGGTGAGGTCCGCGCGCATGGCGCAGACACACAGGGCGCTGACGACGTAGGAGAGGGTGTCGGCGAGGAACGGCAGTGCGCGGGCGGCCTGGTAGAGGACGCCGCCCAGCGCCGGGCCGGCGATCAGCGCACCCTGGTCGGCGGCGGTGAGCCGGGCGATGGCCCGGGGCTGCTCGGGTCCCGGGCAGATCAGCGCGACCGTCCCGCGCGCCGCCGCCTCGAAACAGGCGGTCGCCAGCCGCTCGACCAGGACGGCGGCGATGATCAGGCCCAGCGGTGGACGTCCGGCGGTCAGGGCGAGGCTCACGCAGCCCATGGCGAGCGCGGAGACGGTCGCGGACCCGGCCATCACGTGCTTGCGGGCGCCCCGGTCGGCGGGCACGGCGACGAGTGGGCCGAGGAGGAGGCCGACGGCGGTGGAGGCACCGGCGATCAGGCCGACGGTCTGGGGCGAGTTGCCCAGTCCCAGCAGGAGCAGCGGAAGGACGGTACCGGCGGCCTGGCTGCCGACCCCGTCTGCTGCGCCGGCCCACCACAGGAGCCGGAAGTCAGGTGATTCCGCCCGGTGGCGGGACGGTCGTGCGGTTGACGCTGGCCGTTCCACGAAGCACCTCACCGGTGTGGCGAAATTGTGCAGGAAGTGTGGCGGGAGCGAAGTGAGCGGGATCCTAGGCGGGCCCGAAGAGGCGTCACAAGAGCCGGAGGGGCATGGCTGGATTCGCATCGTGAGGTGGCGAGCGGCACAGCGCCGGGCACAGGCGCAAACAGAGCTGATCCTTCCGTGTGAGGGCGAAATGGAGCCCCTTTTCCGCCAGCGAAAACGCCCGCCAAGGTCTGCGCCCCGCCCGGGAGGGCGGGATGCGTGCGCGGGGAGGACGGGGTGACCGCCGGCGACGCGGGGGCGCCGGCGGGGCGTCGCTTTCGACCGAGAACGTTCGCCGTCTCCCCTCGATCCCTGTCGACCCGGCGCACCCGGACCGGATCGGGCGCCGTGCGGTAGCGGACCGGTCCTGGTCCGGGGTCCGACGGCGACCCGGCCGGGGGAGCTTGCGATATGCGTCCACTGGACGCATAGTGACGGTGTGCAGGCGGGGTCAGCGAGATCAGTGGGGTCGGCGGGGTCGGCGGAATGGTGGCGGGCGCGGTACGCGGCACGCGGACGGCAGCGACCGCGCGCGGGCGGACTCGAGCTGAGGCGGATCACCCAGGTGGCGCTGGAGATCGCCGACGCCGAAGGACTCGCGGCGCTCACCATGCGCAGGGTGGCCGAGAGATGGGGGTACGGCACACCTCGCTGTACCGGCACGTGGCCAGCAGGGACGAATTGCTGGTGGAACTCGTCGACCATGTGCTGGGCGAGGTGGTGCCGCGGGCGACCGGCGAAGGGTGGCGGGCCGATCTGGAACAGGCCGCCCGGGAGTTCAGACGGGTGCTGCTCACGCATCCCGCGATCGTGCCGCTGCTGACC
Source organism: Streptomyces sp. NPDC053076 (assembly GCF_044546845.1). Lineage (NCBI taxonomy): Bacteria > Bacillati > Actinomycetota > Actinomycetes > Kitasatosporales > Streptomycetaceae > Streptomyces > Streptomyces sp. NPDC053076. The sequence continues at coordinate 467,093 of NZ_JBITZL010000003.1, forward strand.
ATGGGCCAGCTGCTCGGGCCCAACGCCCTACGGGGCCGGGAATTCGGGCTCGGCCTGCTGATCCGGGCCGGATGGGAACCGTCGCGGGCGGTCCACATCTACCTGACGGTCGCGCACTTCGTGATCGGCACCGCGGTGCTGGGCACCGGAGGTGCGGCGCGCGGCGCCGGGGAGCGAACCGCGATGGCGGAACTGTTCGCGGGACTGCCGCAGTACCCGCTGGTCCGCGAGCTCGCCGAACCGCTCAACCTCCCTGACGCAGACCAGGAGTTCGGCTTCGGTCTGACCGCCCTGCTCAACGGTGCTGGAGACCCTCGATGAATCGTGCCGACTGGATCGCCGTCTCTTCGTCCGTCAGGACGGTGACGGCAGACCCGTGACCCTCGTGCACGGCTTCCCCACCTCCTCACACGACTGGGCGGCGACCGTCCCGTACCTGGTCGCGGCCGGATGCCGGGTGACCACTGTCGATCTGCTCGGATTCGGGCAGAGCGACAAGCCGCCCCGCCACCGCTACTCCATCCATGAGCAGGCCGACCTGGTCGAGGCCGTCTGGCTGCATCTGGGTATCGGTGAGACCGCGCTGGTCGCCCACGACTACGGCGTCTCCGTCGCCCAGGAGCTGCTGGCCCGTGACCCGGGCCGCATCACCCGCACCGCTCTGCTGAACGGCGGCCTCTACGCCGACCTCCATCGCCCGGTCCTGATGCAGCGCCTCCTGCACAGCCGCATGGGCCCGCTGCTGGCCCGTCTCACCGACGAGCGGAGATTCACCGCGAACCTGCGCGGCGTCCTGGGCAGACCCGTCCCGGACGAGGTTCTGCACGACATGTGGACGTCCGTCGCCCGCGCGAACGGCCATCAGCTGGCCCCGCGCCTCCTCCGCTACATCGACGATCGCCGCATGCACTTCCACCGCTGGACCGGTTCCCTCGAACAGTACGAGGGCCCGCTCCTGTTCGTCTGGGGACCCGAGGACCCGGTCAGCGGAGCCCACGTCCTGGACCGCCTCCGCCGCCGACGCCCCCGCGCCGCCTTCACCGTACTGCACGGCGTCGGCCACTATCCGCAGGTCGAAGCACCCGAGGAGACGGCGCGGGCACTGGCCGCCTTTCTGGCGGACTAGGTGTACCGGCCCGGTCACCGGCACCTCCCCGTGCCCGGGGCGTCATGGGCTACCGACGGTGACACCACGATCACCGAACTGCGAGACTGGCTCCGCCGGAGGCCCGCGGATGGTGGGCGGCGAAGAGGCGAGGAGCCGGAGTTGGTCGAACAGCACCAAGCCCTGCCGGGCACCCCGGCACCCGCCGATGTGTGGATGCTGGTCCGGCAGCGGCCGACCGTCCTGCGCCGGTCCACTCGAGAACTGGCGGCAGCGCTCACCGAAGCCCATGGTCCCCGCTTCGCGATCTGGCACACCGACGAGCTGCTCTTCGGCGTCCGGGGCGGACGGCTGACCCTCCACACCCTGGGCGGCGCGGAGCTGCCCGCTCCCGAGGTGGTGTGCGTACGCCAGGTGGCCGGGCCCATGCACAGCGACCGCGAGGTGACCCTGCTCCGGCACCTCACGCGTATGGGCAGCACCCTCGTCAACACGGTCGACGCCCAGCTCAAGTCCCGGAACAAGATCTGGCAGGTGCAGGAACTCGCCCTGGCCGGGCTGCCGGTGCCCGACACCCTCTCCTACGCCACCGCCCCCCTGGAAGGCGTCGTCCGCAGCCCGCACCTGGCCACGCCGTGCGTGGTGAAGTCGGTCAGCGGCGCCAAGGGCGGCCAGGTCTTCCTCGCCCCCGACCCGCACCTGCTCCGGGAGGTGGCCGGCAGCCTCACGCAGGACACGCCGTTTCTCTTCCAGGAGCACGTGGCGCATTCGCACGGCCGCACCCTGCGGGTGGTCGTGGTCGACGGCACACCGGTGGACGCCGTGCTGCACACCTCCCGCAACGGCACCCTCGCCGCCAACATCGCCAAGGGCGGCTCCGCCACCCTGTGCACGGGCCGCTATCCGCAGGCGGAGGAACTGGCGGTGCGGGCGGCTCGCGCCCTGGGCCTCGACATCGCCGGGGTGGACCTGCTGTTCGCCTCCCCGGACACCTACACCATCTGCGAGGTCAACGCCGTACCGGGCTGGCGTCCGGAGATGAGCGCGGTCGTCCCCGCCGTCACAGCCTCCATCGCCCGTCGCCTGTCCGCCCGTGACGGCGCCGAGCCAGGCCGGCCGTAGGGGGCCGTACCCGGGCCGGTTCGCGCGGGTGAGTCCCGAGGTCAGCCGGGCGCTTTCGTGGCCGACGGACCTCCCCCGCGTCTGACCGATCGCGGCCGGGGGCCGCACAGGGCCTTCCCCCGCGCCGGGAGAGTCCGACCATGTACCCGGGGCCACCGCCGACAGCGCGCAGAGCCGGACGGCACACTCGACGGCCGAGGCGATGGACGAGCCCCCGCGCCACCGGACCATGCACGATGGTGCCGATGTCGCCCGCGCGGGGGCTCTGGACCACCGCGTCCTGCTCGCGGTTGTCCGGGGCAGTGGTCTACGCGGCGAGGGCGTGACCGGGATGCAGGACGACCTTGGTGTAGCCCTCGATCCGTTTGTCGAACTTCTCGTACGCCTGCGGTGCCTGGTCCAGCGGCAGCTCATGGGAGACCACGAAGCTGGGCGTGGCGCGGCCGGCCATGATCATGTCGCGCAGCTGGCGGTTGTACCGCTTGACGTTGCACTGGCCGGTGCCCATCTTCTGGCCCTTCTCGAACATCCTGCCGATCGAGACCAGGAGCTGGCCGTGCTTGGCGTGTTCATCGGGACCGCCCGGGTCGGAGGGTACGTACAGACCCGGTATGCCGAGCCTGCCGGTCGCCCGCACCGTCTCGACCAGCTCGTTGAGGACGATGGCGGGTTCCTCGTGGCTGGTGTCGTGTGCCTGGGCCTGGTACCCGACGGCGTCCACACCCTTGTCGGTTCCTTCCCCCTTCATGTGTTCCTTGATCTGCTCGGCCGGATCTCCCTTGGTGAAGTCGATGGGGACGGCCCCGATCTCCTCCGCCTTGGCGAGTCGCTCGGGCACCCGGTCGACCGAGAACACCTTCGCCGCGCCACGCAGCAACGCCGAATAGGCGGCCATCAGGCCCACCGGTCCGGCACCGTAGACGGCCACGGTCTCGCCGGGCGAGACCTGGGCGAGCTCGCAGCCGTGGTACCCGGTCGGGAAGATGTCGGCGAGCAGCACGAAGTCGGTCTCGAACTCCTCTCCCGGCGGCAGCTTCAGACAGTTGAAGTCGGCGAAGGGCACTCGCAGCCGCTCCGCCTGGCCGCCCTTGTACGGGCCCATGGCGACATATCCGTAGGCCCCGCCGGCGAATCCGGGATTGACCGTCAGGCAGAATCCCGTCTCCCCGGCGAGGCAGTTCTTGCAGAATCCGCACGCGACGTTGAAGGGCATCACGACGCGGTCTCCCACGGAGAGCGAGGCCACGCCGCTGCCGGTCTCCTCGATGACTCCGAGGTTCTCGTGACCGAAGACGATGCCCGGCTCGGCCGCCGTGCGCCCCTCGTACATGTGCAGGTCGGACCCGCAGATCGCGGACGACGTGACCCGGACGAGCACGTCGTTGGGGTGCTGGATCTGCGGATCGTCGACGTCCTTCACCGTGACGCTGAAGGGCCTCTCGTAGACAACGGCTTTCACCTGTGTCACCTCCGCGTCGAGCGCTGGAGACGGCAGCGAGGACAGGCCGCTGCCGAGGCCACACGTAAGAGGCCCTCGGACTGTGCCGTGGCCTGTGCGCTCGCTTCACCGCCGGTACTTCCAGGTAACGCCCGCACGTCCCGAGGTGCAACCTCCTCGCCCGTCCTCGGTGCCGGGGAGGCCCTCCGCGCGGAGCCATGCCGGGGCGCGGGGTGCCGGCCGGGGGTGCGGGGCGCTGAGCGGGGTGCCGGCCGGGACGTCCTCCGCCGGCTCGCCGTCAGTGCCCTCCCCGCCGGCCCGCGCTGTGCAGCGCGGGCCAGGCCCCCGTGCGGCGGCCCTGCCAGTACGGGTGGAACAGCACCTGGGAGGACAGCCGGATGAGCCGCCGCCGCAGCGCGGTGCGCGGCTGCGCGGCGAGCCGCCGGTAGGTCGCCTGCCACTCGCGCTGAGCTCGGGCGAGGTCGTCGGGAATCGCGCTCATGACCGAATTCAATCATGTGTTCGATTTTCGATGCCACCGGGACACCACACCACCGAGGGCGGCCCCGGACACGCTGATTTCCGACCCGCGCATCAGCGGCACGCCCACATGTCACGGCCCTCATGAGGTGCGTGCCTGGAGGGGTGAGGCCAAGCTCCCATGCGGCTCTACTAGGTTGGGGCCATGAGCGGCAGCACTCCCTTGGGCGAATTCCTCAGAGCACGGCGCGAAGCCCTCAAGCCGCAGGACGTGGACCTGCCGGAGCACGGCCGCCGGCGGGTACCGGGGCTGCGTCGCGAGGAGGTCGCCCTGCTCGCCGGCGTGAGCGCCGACTACTACACGCGCCTGGAACAGGGACGAGAGACCTGCCCGTCGCCGCAGGTGATCGACGCGGTCGCCGGTGCCCTCCGGCTCGACGCCCAGGCGCACGGCCATCTGCGCAGACTGACCCGGGCACCGCATGAGCGCCGCCGCCTTCCCGAGGGTCACGACCGGGTCAGTCCCCAGCTCCTCCGACTGCTCGACACCTGGCCCGGCACACCCGCTTTGGTCCTCGGACCCGCTCTGGACGTCCTGGCGCACAACACGCTCGCCGCGGCCCTGCACAGCGGATTCCAGCGGTTCGACAACCTGGCCCGCATGGCCTTCCTCGATCCGGCCGGGCGCCGCTTCTACCAGGACTGGGAGGCGGCGGCGAACTCCTGCGTCGCCGAACTCCGCGCGGCCTACGGACACGACCCCGGCTCCCCACGGATCACCGAGGTCGTCGGCACGCTCGGCGCGAAGAGCCCGGAGTTCGCCGAACTGTGGGCACGGCACGAGGTGAGGAGCAAGACGCGGCAGGTGAAGAACCTGCGACACCCCACGGTGGGCGCGCTGGAGATCCACTTCTCGGCCTTCACGGTCAACGACGCCCCGCATCAGCAACTGGTCGTCTACCAGGCCGAGCCGGCCGGTCCCGCCGCGGCTGCCTTCGCGCAACTCCGTACCCACGCTTACCGCGGTGATTCCACCCTGACCGACCGGCACGAGCCCCGCTGGGTGCTCAGTGGTCGCGACGGTGGCCGCCCGGGCCGGCCGACCGGATCCGGGGCCGCACGCCGGGCAACCTCCTGATCCTGGGTGCGCGGCACCCGGGGTAACGGCGACCTGGTTGCCGTGACGGTGGGGGCCGAGGCTGTAGGCGGAGCAGCCCGGCGCGCTCCCCGCAGCCCACCACTCACCCCTGCCGGCGTACGGAGAGAAGACCCTCGTGAACGTCAACGAAACCACTGACGCCGCCGTCGACGACACCACCGGCGCAGCCGTCCTCGAACAGCTCCGGCGCCGCCCCGCCGACCGGCGGCGCATCCTGTTCACCGGCGCGACCATCGTCACCATGGACCCCGACCTCGGCGTCATCGACCACGGCGACCTGCTCGTCGAGGGCGACTCGATCACTGCCGTCGGGCCCCGTCTCAGTCCCGGCGACGCCGTGGTCGTCGACGCCACCGGCACGATCCTCAGCCCCGGCTTCGTCGACACCCACCGGCACGCCTGGGAGGCCCAGTTGCGCCGGATCATGCCGGACGTCGACGACCTCGGCGGCTACGTCATGGCCACCCTGGCCGGCTACGCCACGGTCTACCGGCCCGAGGACATGTCCATCGGCACCAGACTGGCCGCACTGACCGCGATCGACAGCGGCATCACGACCATGCTCGACTTCTCCCACAACTCCCGCACCCGCGAGCACTCCGACGCCGCGATCGAGGCCCTCCGCGACGCCGGCATCCGTGGCGTGCACGCCTCCATGGGCCCGCACTTCGGTGACTGGGACCAGCAGTGGCCGGGCGATCTGGCCCGTATCAAGGACCGGTACTTCAGCAGTGACGATCAGCTGCTGACCCTGCGCCTGGCGACCCTGGCCACCGACGAGATCGCCGGGCCGGCGCTCGCCTACGGCCCCGAACTCGCCCGAGCGGCAGGAGACATGGGAATCGGCGTGAGCGTGGACGCCGTATTCGGCACCCCCGGCTCCGAGGCGGTCCTGCGCTGGGCCGAGGACGGCATCCTCGGCCCCGACGTCACCCTCATCCACTGCACCGGACTGACCTTCGAGGCATGGAAGACGATGGGGGACACCGGCACCACGGTGGCGCTCGCCCCTACCTCCGACGCACAGATCGGCCTGGAGACCGCCATTCCCGCCGTCGACGAGGCCCTGTCCGCCGGCATCCGCCCCGGCCTGAGCATCGACGTCGAAGTCGCCCTGGCCAGCGACATGTTCACGCAGATGCGAGCCCTGCACACCATCCAGCGGATGCGGGCGGTCAACGCCGTCCACGGCACCGGTCGGCAGCCCTCCCGCATCACCACCCACGACGTCCTCGACTTCGCCACCCTCCAGGGCGCCCGCACCAACGGCCTGGCCGCCGTCACCGGCTCACTCACCCCGGGCAAGAAGGCCGACCTGCTGGTCATCCGGGCCGAGGACCTCAACAACATGCCGCTCAACGACCCGATCGGCACCGTCGTACTCGGCTCCGACGCCCGCAACATCAGTGCCGTCCTCGTGAACGGCGAGCCCCGCAAGTGGAACGGCCGTGTCCTCGACGTGGACCTGCCCGCGCTGCGCGAAGAAGTCCGCGCCTCGCGCGAGTACGTGCTCACCACCTCCGCCGTCTGAGCGTCCCGCGTCATGTCGCCGCCGGTTCGCCGGTCGTGGAGACGGCTGGGACGTGCTCGGCCGGCGCCGTCCCTGCTGTCGGACACCCAGGGTGACGCTCGAAGCGCCGACCGTGTACGCCGCAGCGGTCCGGTGGCCGACGGGCGGCGCTGCTCGGACACTGGCCATGAAAGGTCCCGCAGGAGTCGGACCCCGCGGATCGTCCGGTGCCACCAGCTTCGGGCCGGTCAGCGCGCCGGCCGACGAGGCCGGCGCCACTGGCACCACAGCTTCCGGTTCGACCGGTTGCCACCTGAGACGCCAGGGCCGGGAAGGAATGATCGGTTCATGAGCGGCACCCAGGCGCGAACGCCCGTAGCGGCCGACGGCCGACTCGGCTCGGCTGCCGAACACCCCGGGCTCAGCGATCCGGACTATCTGCCCCGGCGAAGGGCGATCGCGGCACTTGCCCGCGGTCGCCGGGTCGGCGATCCGTACCCGCCGGTGGACTACGTCGCGAGCGAGGAGAGAACCTGGCGCACCGTGCACCGGGCACTGTGGAGAGCCCAGGGAGAGTATGCGTGCCGCGCCGCACTCGACGCCAGAGACCACGCCCCGGTACCCGCGGACCACATCCCGCAGCACGCCGAGGTAGGCGCGCGGCTGCGCCGTCTGACGGGCTTCGCATTCACTCTCGCCGGGGGAGTGGTCGAGAACAAGCGGTTCCTGGGATCGATGGCCGACGGCTACTTCCACGCCGTACAGTTCGTCCGCCATCCTGCCGTACCGCTGTTCACCCCCGAGCCCGACGTCATCCATGACGTCTTCGGCCACGGAATCCACCTCTCCTCGCCGGCCTTCGCCGACATCTACCGCCTGATCGGGCGGGCGGCGATGCGGGTCCGGCGCGAGGACGTCCTGCAGATGATCAGTGACGTGTACTGGTTCACCCTGGAGTACGGCGTCCTCGACGAGAACGGCACACCGAAGGCGTACGGCGCGGCCCTGCTCTCCTCCTTCGGGGAGATCAGCCGGTTGCCGGCGGCCCGCATCCGGCCGCTGGACGTCGACGCCATGCTCGCCACCCCTTACGACATCCGCGGATACCAGCCGGTCCTCTTCAGCGCGCGCTCTCTCGACGAGGTCGCCGACACCCTGGCCGGGTTCCTGGAGGGACTCGACGACGACAGTGAGCCGCGCCGACGCCCCGCCCTGGAAAGCACCGGTTCCGCCGTCGGCGGTCAGCCGGATCACGGTCGCTAGCCCGTTTTGCCGCCGGTTCGTGCTTCCTACCGCCTCGGCCGGTGCGACGGCAGCGCCGAGAGAGGCGACGACGAGCGGGACGGCCAACAGGGCGGCGCGGCAACCGGCGTTGCGCGTGGCGGACATGGCGATTCCTCCGTCGGTTGCGGGGTGGGTGCCGGCGGGCTTGCGGGTCAGGGAGTCAGGACGACCTTGCCGGTGACGGTGCCGGACTCCGCCAGCCGCAGGGCCTTCGCGGCCTCGGTGAGCGGCAGCCGGGCGGCGATGCGGGCGGTGACGTCGCCGCGGTCGACTGCCCTGAAGACCTCGGTGAGGTCGCTCCGCAGGCGGGCGCGGAAGCGGTCCTTGTTCAGTGCCCGGCCGGCCCAGATGTTGTAGAAGTGGGCGCGGCGGCCGTTGGGCAGGCTGTTCCAGAGCCAGGTGCGGGCGAGGATCTTCAGTACGGGCCACTGCTTGGAGCCGGTGTCGTCGCGGGTGGAGGCGCTGCCGTAGGAGACGAGGGTGCCGCCGGGGGCGAGCAGGTGCCAGGAGTCGACGACGCTGCGACCGCCGACGTGGTCGAAGACGGCGTCCACTCCACCGGGGGCCAGTTCCCGAACCCGGGCCGGTACGTCTCCGCCGCGGTAGTCGACGGGGGTGACGCCCTGCTCGCGCAGCGTGCCGTGGTGCCGGGGCGAGGCCGTGCCGATCACCTGCACGCCTGCCGCAAGGGCGAGTTGGACCAGGACGGAACCCACGCCGCCGCCGGCGCCGTGCACCAGCACGGTCTGTCCGGCGCGCACTCGGGCCGTGCGGTGCAGCATCTGCCAGGCGGTGATGCCGTTGACCACGACCGTCTCGGCCTCCGCCGCGGTCAGGCCGTCCGGGACCTCGACCGCGTCCCGCGCGTCGACCAGGACGTGGCTGGCCCAGCCGCCGACCTTGAGCAGCGTGGCCACGCGCCGTCCGGTCAGGCCCGGGTCGACTCCCGGGCCGGTCGAGAACACCCGGCCCACCAGGTCGTAACCCGGCACGAAGGGGAACGGCGGCTGGTCGTAGTACCGGCCACGGCGCATCTGCTGTTCGGCGAACGAGACGCCGGTCGCCTCCATGGCGATCACGATCTGTCCCTGGCCGGGCTCCGGCACGGCCGCGTGCCGGATCTGCAGGTCCTCCGGCGCGACGATGCCCGGCAGAACCACCTGAACGAGGCGTTCGCTGCTCACGGTCGCCCTCCTGTCTCTAGAGTCTCTCGCTTTCGTTATAGGTTGTAACTCACTTCATCGTGACCGTCAATAGCGTTCGTGATACCTTCTAACCAGCAGCGGGCGAGAGGGCGGGAGACGGGTCATGGTCACGCCGGATGCGAGCACTCCCAGGGAGCGGTACCGCGCCCAGGTGCGGGAGGAGATCAAGAAGCACGCATGGGAGCAGATCGCCACCGCCGGGGCATCCGCCCTCTCCCTCAACGCCATCGCCAAACAGATCGGGATGAGCGGCCCGGCCCTGTACCGGTACTTCGCCAACCGCGACGAACTGATCACCGAACTCATCAAGGACGCCTACCGCAGCCTGGCCGACACCTTCCGCGCCCGGGCCGAGGCCGGCGCCGACCTCGGCGGGCTGGCGCAGGCCCTGCGCGGGTGGGCGCTGGACGATCCCCAGCGGTACTTCCTCGTCTACGGCACGCCCGTGCCCGGCTACCACGCCCCCGCGGACACCACCCGGATCACCTCGGAGATCATGGCCGTCCTGCTCGACGCCTGTACCGCCGAACGGCCCCCCGCCCCACCGCCGTCAGCGCTGGAGACACACCTGGAGGAGCACCGGGTCTGGGCCCGGCAGCACCCGGCGCCGCCGTCGGCGCTGCGCCGTGCCCTGCTCTTCTGGAGCCGGCTGCACGGCGTGCTCTCCCTCGAACTCGCCGGCCACTTCACCGGCATGGAATTCGACCCCGCCCAGCTCTACACCGCCGAGGCGGAGGCCGTCGCGGGCAGCTGACGACGGCGGCGCGGCAGCGGCACCCGGCGCGACGGCTGCACGGAGCAGCGGGGAGGCGGGAGCAGCGGCGTGGGGAGCAGCGGCGAACTGGGATGATCTCGCCGGCCGCTGGGCCCCCGGCTCACGGCAGGTCGCTGCGCCCCAGCCAGGCCGGCTTGACCGGTACCCCGTCCGCGTACCGATCGACGTCCTCCGCCACGGGCTCGGGAGGCGGCGCGACGGGCACGGTCTGCGCCTCCGCCACAGGTTCGGGCGCGGCGGAGTCCTCCATCGCGGGTTCGGGCGCGGCGGAGTCCTCCAGCAGTTCCGCCACCGAGAACCGTGTGACGAACGACTGCCATACTCCGTCGATGACGAGGAGGAACCCGTCGGCATTTCGCAGGAGCCGACGGCGCCGGGGGCTTCTGGGGTGCTCGGGTGAGTGGCTCCGCGCCCGCCGTTCCAGCTCCGCGAGCGCCTCCGCACGAGAGCCGATGACGTGCGCCACCACGTACGCCTCCAGGTGCTTGCGGTCCCCGGCACCCACGGTCGTCTCGATGACTAGCCCCCATGTGGTCATGTCCCTGGCCCCCTCGCCGTCGTATCGCTCCTTACAGTAGGAGGTTGGGCGGGGCCGGGCGAACGGACCCTGGGTGCCCGGACCCACCCGCCCGACGGCGAACCGGCGTTGACCGTGCCACCGCAGGGGGCCAGGGCGGTGGCAACAGGTGTCACACGTGCGGTCGGCGGCCGCGCTCCTGGTGCGGGAAGGTCTGGTCCGCCCCCGGCAGCGTCGGCTTCGGCAGCGTCGCCACCTCCTCCTGCGCCTTCTCCAGCTGCTCCGCCGTGTCATCGGGGAGCCGGGGCGCGCGAGGCCGGGAGTCGCGGAAGCGGAAGGCGGTGGTGAGGTCGCCGAAGGTCGCACGCCGCCAGTCGCTGATGTTCGGCTCCTCCACCCCGGTGAACCGCTCCAGGAACTGCAGGGCGGACGTGTGGTCGAAGCTTTCCGAAGCGACCCAACCGCCGACGGTCCAGGGCGAGATGATGATGGCCGGGACACGGAAGCCGCCACCGATCGGCAGGCCCTTGATGTACTCGTCCGCCGTGCCGGCGGGCGCAGTGGGCGGGACCACGTGGTCGAACAGCCCGTCGTTCTCGTCGTAGTTGAGGATGAACGCGGTCTTGCGCCACACCTTCGGGTTCGCCGCGATCGCCTCGATCTTCGACGCCACGAAGTCGGCGCCGGCCGCCGGGAGATAGTCGGGGTGCTCCGACTGGTGGCTCGTCGGCATGATCCAGCTCACGGCCGGCAGACGGTCATTGCGGGCGTCGTCCTCGAAGGTGCCCTCCGGCTGCGGACGTACGCCGCGCTCGTACAGGTCGGAGCCGGGCTGCGCGTTCTTGAAGGCGGCGAACTGCTCCAGCATGTTGCAGCCGTAGTCGTCGTCCTGCTGGTACACCTTCCAGCTGATGCCGGCCGCCTGGAGCCGTTCGGCGTACGTCGTCCAGCGGTACGGCGCGGGCGCGGTGTTGCTGATGATCGGGCCGCCCCGGGTGCCGCCGGGGTCGATCGTGCCCGTCATCCACATCAGGCGGTTGGGCCATGTGGGGCCGAACACCGAGCAGAAGTAGTTGTCGCAGATGGTGAAGGTCTCGGCGAGCGCGAACTGGAACGGTATGTCCTCGCGCGTGTAGTACCCCATCACATAGGGACCGTTGGCGCCGTCGGCCTTCCGGTGCGCGGGCAGCCACTGGTCCATCTTGCCGCCGTTCCACGCCTGGTGCTGCACGGACCAGGCGTGGCTGGTGGACGGGATGGCCTGGGCGCTCGACCTGTGGGTGTCGAGGTGGAAGGGCAGCAGGTAGCCCCTGGGGTTCACGGCGTCGGGCTGGTAGAAGACGCTGCGCCCGTTGTCGAGCCTGAGGGCTTGCGGGTCGTTGAATCCCCGGACGCCTGACAGGGTGCCGAAGTAGTGGTCGAACGACCGGTTCTCCTGCATCAGCATGACGACGTGCTCGATGTCCCGCAGCGAGCCGCTCCGGGGCGGCCCTGCGGCGACGGCCTTCTGGACGCTCGGCGGGAGGAGGGAGAGGGCCGCGGCGCCCCCCAGCGCGCCCGCGGCGGAACCCAGAAGTCTACGGCGTGTCAACTCATCCATGTTGGCCCCTTCTTGAGCGAGGGAAGCTCTCCGGAGTGACGGCCGACCCGACGATCGGACGGGCCCACCGGACAACCTTCGCCCGTGAGGTCGGGGCGCGTCAGGCAGGGGCGGTGAACAGGTGACCAACGCGCGGAAAGGGGTTGACCAAGCCGTGACATCCCATGCCCGTTCGCCGCTTGGTTGTTGCCGTCCGTTGAGAAAACGCCGGCTGCTGCACGGATCGCGACGGCCACGCGGGGAGTGCGGCCCTTCCGTCGTCATGGCCCGTCCTACGCTCTTCAAGGTCTTGGCCGACGCTGAAAGCGGTGCCGTCACCGGTCGGTATGACCGGCCGGACAGTGGCGTCTTCGGCGGCGGAGGTCAGTGCCTCGGTTGGTGCGTCGGGGCGGGTTGTCGCAGAGTTCCTCACCATCTCGGCAGGGGCTTCGCCCTGCGCACCGACGTGGGCGAGACGCGGGGCAGAGCGCGGTCAGGCGATGTGCCCGTCTGATCCGCCGAGTTCGGCGACGGTCTCCTGGAGCTCCTCGGGACGGTTCTCGTGGACGCCCCTTGGTGTGGTGCCGTGCTTGAGAGAAATCTTGGCGGCCGCCACGGTTGCGATGGCGTGCTGACCGCCGTCGCCCGGACGTGCGCTGGTCGAGGCGGTGCGCACTCGCCGGCAGCCTCGCATCCGCGTGGCGGAGACGCCCTTGTTGTCGGCGAGCTTGCGGACGTGGACCGCCTGCGAACTGCCGGGCGAGCTTGTAGGCCGGTGCTTGCCCGCATCGTAGGCCCGGCGGGCGGAAACGCGTACGCCAGCGGGCCATGCACGCGTGGTCCTCGGTCAGCGGGACCGATGACCGAGGAGGTCGATCACTCCCACCGGCAGGAACGCGGGCCGGTGGGGCCGGCCGACCTGGTACGACACGAAGCCCAGCGAGGAGGCCACGGTGACCTCTTCGGCCGTCTCCGCCTGGTAGACGACTCGGCAGCGGCCCGACTCGGCCTTCGCGCGCTGCCAGAGGACCGGGGCCGGCTTACGCTCGCTCTCGGCCCGCGGAGTGAGGATTCGGTCGTCGAAATCCTCCCAGGCGAAGGGAACCGGACCCCGCCACGTCGCGTCGACTTCCTCTTTCAGCCTGGCGGCACGCTCGGCGTCGGTCGCGCCCCAGGAGGGCGGAACGTTGGTGATCAGGCCGACTGTGATGTGGCGGGCACGCAGGGCGCGCAGATAAGAGGCCGCGCCATGCCGGTAGTCGGTGCTGCCGTCGTCGGCGGTGTGCAGAAGGGTTTCGCCCAGGTCGAAGTAGACGACGGGACAGCCGCGTTCGCTGCTCGCACGTGCAGCGACGACCGATCCCGTGTCCCCCCTCGCGCCCTCGGGGGCAGCCCCACTCGCCGTAGCGCACGGCACGGTCGACACCAGGACCGCGCCCAGCACGAGGCTCGCACGGACCAAGCTCTTGGAGGCAGACCTGTCCATGGCGTCGTCGCCCTTCTTGACGGGGACACAGCACGATACCGGCCGTGTGAGTGTGCGGGTATGACCAGCGGCAGCCAGGAGGCACCGTCCTGACGACGACCCGACGGTGCCGGCCGAGACGATGTGAAGACTCGATGGCCTTACGGGCGACACGTGGCGGATGCCGCGCCGACGGCTGCGTACCGGGCAGACCGCTCGGTGCGTGGGTGACATCGGCCGGCGATCAGCCGTAGAGCGCGCGGGCTCCCGGGTTGTCGCCCCTGAAGCGCTGGCCCATGGCGATCTCCTCGCCGACCACCGACCAGACGGTCTCGTCGTCCTGGAAGGGGAGCGGGTCAATGCTGTTCGTCTCCTGGCGGACACGCTCGACCTCGCGCTCCAGGCGCTCGAAGTCCGCTTCCTCGTCGCCGTCGTCGCCGCTGAAGGTGAACTCCTCGAGCAGGCGCTGGAACCGGAGGGTGACCTGGACGAGGGAGGAGACGTCCGTGTGGAGTTCCTGCACGGTCTCCTCATCGGAGTCGAAGGCGTGCACCTTGCCGGAACCGGGGTCGAGGGCGAGGTGGGCGTTGAGCAGCCAGCCGATGACGGGCCAGTCACCCGCGCCCTCCGCAGCGTCCTCGAAGTCCTCGATGTGGACGACGTCCTGGACGAGGGGCAGCAGGCCGTCGTCCTCGCCGGGCTGACGCAGCAGGAGCGTCCCGGTGGGGACACCGACGGTCTGCAGGAGGCGGGCGCCCTCGGTGTCCTCGGTGGACGGCGGGAAGGCGGCGGCGGGCAGGGTCGCGAGCCGGTCATCGCCGAAGACGTCGGCGAGTTCCCTGCGAGTGACGTCGAAAAGCACTGCCGATACTCCGAACTCAGTGGGCGGCGCGGGCGCCGTGGGACTCTCAGTGGACGGAAGCCGTCACGACAAAGCGTCGCGGAATCGCGGCGCTTCCGGCGACTTCGACACCGACCGGGCTGCGGTCCGAGCCGAGAGCACCGGTCGGCTACGGTGACGAGGTGACCGAGAACCTGCCTGCCGACGTGGCCGACGTGCTCGGGTTCATCCTGGAGGCGGACGAGCCGGCTCGCTCCGCACTGAAGAGGCAGCTTCCGCACCTCAGGGTGCGAAGCCGCTGCACCTGCGGATGCGGAACCGCCCACTTCGCACTCGACCCCGGCGACGTCGAGCCCGCGCCGACAGGCCCCGGTGTCGTCGTGGCCGCCGAGGCGCAACTCTTCACCGAGACCGGCGAGTGCCCGGGTGAGCTCCTGGTGTTCGCATACGACGGGTACCTGTCGTCGCTGGAAGTCTGCTCATGGAGCGACAGCACCGAGGTGAACCTCGCCGCCGCGCGGCGGTGGCTGCAACCACTCTCATGATCTTCGCCCCTCGGCGGCGCGGCAGCGGCTGCCGGATCCGCCCCGGCGGGCACCGGGCGTCACGGTCGCGAGACCATGGGGGAAAATGGTTGCCTTAAGAAACTAGAATGCCCGTGAAAGGTCCCGCATGCCGCACCTCACCATCGACCACTCCTCGCATCTGACCGGTGTTTTCGACCTGAGCGTCCTGGTGAAGGAGTTGCATCGGCTCGTCCTCGACGAATCCGGCTCTGCGGGCGTCTGCAAGACACTGGTCCGTCCGGTGGAGACGTACGTCGGCGCCATGTCGAGCGGACAGGCCGGTTTCGTACACCTGGAGGTGGGTCTCATGCCCGACCGTTCCGAGGAGCAGAAGGCGCGGCTGTCCGAGAGCATGCTGGCCCTGCTCGACAGGCATCTGCGTGCGGCCGGTGAGCGGGGGTCGACCGTCTCGGTGGAGGTGAGAGAGCTGGCCGGGTCCTACCGCCTGTCGTCCCCCGGGGGGTGAACCGGTCCGCACCGCACGGGCGCGGGGCGGTGGTCAGCCCGCGCGGTCGCCGGGGGCGGTGAACGTGACCGGAAGCCGCACCGGGCCGCGGAGACCGCCGGGCCGCCAGCTCAGCTCGGCCGGCGGCACGGCCAGGGCCAGGTCCGGAAGGCGGCGCAGGGCCGTGCCGATGGCGATCTGGCCCTCCAGCCGGGCGAGTGGCGCGCCCAGGCAGTAGTGGATGCCGTGCCCGAAGGCCAGGTGGCCGTTGTCACGCCGGGTGATGTCCAGCCTGTCGGGGTCGCGGAAGCGCGCCGGATCGCGGTCGGCGATCGCGGACGCCACGAGCACGGTCGCGCCGCGCGGGATGGCCACGCCCCCGATCTCGACGTCTTCGCGCGCGAACCGGGCGATGCCCGGGCTGACCGGGCCGTCGAAGCGAAGGAACTCCTCGACCGCGTCGGGCAGCAGCTCTGGCTGGTCCCGCAGCAGGGCCAGCTGGTCGGGGTTGGCGAGGAGCGCGGCGATGCCGCCGCCGATCAGGTTGACCGTGGTGATGTACCCGGCCGCCAGGAGCAGGAAGGTCATGGCGATCAGCTCGTCGTGGCTGAGCCGCCGCTCCTCGTCGTGGGCGCTGATCAGTGCGCTCAGGAGATCGTCCCCCGGCCGGGCCCGCTTCGATTCGAGGTGCTTCGTCACATACGCGTGCATCTGCTGCCACGCCTCGTCGACGACGACCGGGTCGGGCATCCTCTCCCCGCGCGCGAGCATGGCGCCGGTCCACCGCTGGAAGTCGTGCCGGTCGTCCACCGGGACGCCGAGCAGCTCGCTGATGACGGTGACCGGCAGCGGCAGTGCGAAGTCCGCCACGAGTTCGGCGTGGCCGGCGGGTACCACCGCGTCGAGCAGCCGGTCGGTGATCTCCTGGACGCGAGGCCGAAGCTCGGCGACCCGGCGTGCCGTGAACGCCTTCGACACCAGGCGCCGCAGCCGGGTGTGGTCGGGCGGGTCGGAACGCAGCATGTTGCTCATCATCGAGTCACGCTCGAACTCGGGCAGCTGCTCGATGAGGCGGGGGTCCGAGGCGTCACGGACATCGCTGCTCAGCCTCGGGTCGGACAAGGCGGCGAGTCCGTCCTCGTAGCGCGTGACCAGCCAGGCGTCCAAACCGCCTGCGATGACCGCGCGGCGGACCGGGCCCTCCTCGCGCAGCCGTCGGTACAGCGGGAAGGGGTTCGCCACGAAGGCCGGGTCGGCGTAGGGGAGAAGGACCGGCTGCTGGCTCATCACGCCTCCCGGGACAGGCAGCGACCACGTGCCCATTACGTGCACTTGTGGACGGTATACCCATTTTGTCCCGCGGTGTAGTGGTGGCCATCCTGCTCGCAGACCGCGCCCTGAGCTGCCGGGCCCTTGTGGGCCGTTGTCAGCCGCGTGGGCTGCTGATCCGTTCGGGCTGGATCACATAGATCACTCTGACCTGCTCGCGGCCGCCGAACCATGGGTAGGGCCCGCCGAGATATTTCCTGGCGAGCGCCTCGATGTGGTCGACCGCCCCCTCGGTGGTCACGCGCACCACACGCCCGCGGATCTGGACGTACGACGCCGGTTCCGCAGGGTCGGACACGGCGACAGCGACCCGCGGGTCGCGCGCGATGTTCCGGGTCTTCTGATGAGACTCGACGCTGTTGATCAAGACGTGCTCACCGTCGGTGTCGACCCACGTCTGAGTGAGCTGCGGCGAGCCGTCGGGCATGGTGGTGGCGAGGTAGCAGGTGCTGGGGCGACGCAGCAAAGCGACCACGTCATCGCCAAGGGGGACAGGCACGGGGGGCTCCGGGGGGGGTCGATGGGGCCGGAGGGGGCAGGAAATGTTCCCGCCCGGCAGTGGCACGAGCCCGCCCAGGAGGGTGGGGCTCAGGATGCGTGAGAGCCCGTCCAGGGTCAACGGCAGAAGGGTCTTTCTTTTCGACTGGCGGAAGCGTAAGTTCCGACTACCCCGCGTCGGCGCCTTCCGAGACGCCGGGGCCCGCCCGTCCCGGGGCGGCGGGCCACGCGGGGGCCAGAATCTCCGCTCACAACCGAACATGCATGCCGGTGACTGCGCCGCGACAGTCGCCGGGCTCACGCCGCCGACGAGGACGTCGCCAGGTTCCGTGACTCCTGCCTCAGGTGCCGGCTTTACGGGCGGAACGGCACGCGTCCGGTAGAGGCGGAATGGCGTGCGTCCGGAAGACTGTCGAGGTCTGACGATCTGGAAGCGCGGTCTCGTCGTCGACCGTCAGTCAGCCCGCGTCCAGGCTGAGTCCGGTCCCGCCCCCATGTCTTGACCGCCTCTGCCTGATCCGCCCCCGTAGACCGCACACCGCACACCTCCAGCAAAGGCCCTAACCGGCATTCGGCCGGGCGAGCGCGAGCCGCCAGTCGTTGGACTGGATGACATTTCCCGGGGGGTATTCGAACTCGCACACCCCCAGCAGTTCGAAGCCTGCCTTCCGGCACACCGCGTTGGACGAGGCGTGGTGCACGGAGGGGAACGCGTGCAGCCACGGGCGCGAGCCGTCCCGACCGGCCCGTTCAGCGCACAGACGCACGGCATCGACCGCGAAGCCCCGGCCCTGGTGCTCGGGAAGGATGCCGTAGCCCGTCTCGTAGACCAGCTGGCCGCCCCACTCCCGCGGCCAGTACCCGACCGAGCCAACCACCTGGTCATCCAGCACGACCAGGAACATCTGCCCGTCGGCGAGAGTGAGATAGCGCTCGTGACGGCGCCGGAGCTGCTCGGCGGTCTCCGGGCCGCCGAGGTGTTCGGTCATCTCGAGGGTGTTCTGCCGCTGGAGCAGGTCCAGCCCTTGACCGGACCACTGCGCGAGGCTGAGAGACGTCATGTGCCAAAGGTAGTGCGCAGGTCTGACAGCCAAGTGGCTACGCCCGAAACCCATCGCGGCTGGCACCGGTGCGGCGAAACCCGGTGTCCTGCCCCAAGGGCATGCCGTCGGGCCGGTAGCAGCGGTCGCCGCACCCCTCCCGTTCGGCCTCGCCCGACGCCGTGTCGGCGTTCACGCGCGGCCCGTTCACGCGCGGCCCGTTCACGCGCGGTCCGCTCCCGCGCGCAGGCCGTCCATGACGAGGTCCAGGAGCCGGGCGGCGCGCGGCCGCCAGTCCAGGTCGGGCTCGAGCTGCCAGAGGCCCGCGATGGCGAGGAGGAAGTCGTCCCCGGTGATCCCGGGCCGAATGGTGCCGGCCTCCACGTTCGCGCGGAGCAGGAGCTCGGCCGCGGCGGCCACCGGCGTCGGGGGTGGCTTCGCCGGGCCGCCCGGTGCGCCGGTGACCTGGCGGATCGCGGCGGCCAGTCCGGCCTTGGTCATGGCGAACTCGGCGAGCCGGTCCATCCAGGCGCGCAGGGCCTCATCGGGTGCCCGGGTCTCGATCAGATGGGTCGCGCTGTCCGCCACCTGCCGCATCTCGTGGCGGTAGATCTCGAGTACGAGTGATTCGCGGTTGGGGAAGTTACGGTAGAAGGTGCCCTGCCCGACGCCGGCCTTCCTGGCGATCACGCTGAGCGGGGCGTTCGCGCAACGCGACAGTTCGGCGAGCGCCACCTCCAGGATGCGCTCGCGGTTGCGCTGCGCGTCCGAGCGCCGTGGTGAGTCCTGCTGCTGCGGCACTCGTCCTCCTCGATCAAGGGCTCGTGACCGAACCCCACCCTTGCTAACCGGACAACTGTCCGCTACGTTGGCAGGTAGCGGACAGTTGTCCGCTTACTTTCACCATAGCCACGAATGCGGCCCTGCGGCAGTCACCAGCTGTCCCTGTTCGAGCCCAGCATCCCGCACCTTTGCTTCGCCCACGCGGCACAGGTCGTACGGCCACTCTCCGCGCCGCGCGGTACCCAGCTTCCTTACTGTCCTGGTAACGCGAAAGAAGCAGCTCATGGCCTCACCGACGTCCAGTGTCATCACCTTGAGGATCAACGGGGAGAAGTACACGCTGCCCGTCGACCACCGCACCACCCTGCTTGACGCACTGCGCGAACGCCTCGATCTCACCGGCAGTAAAAAGGGCTGTGATCAGGGCCAATGCGGAGCCTGTACCGTGCTGCTGGACGGCCGCCGGTCCGTCGCGTGCCTCCAGCTCGCGGTGGCGGCCGAGGGCCGTGAGATCACCACCATCGAAGGTGTGGCAGACGGTGAACGCCTGCACCCCGTGCAGCAGGCATTCCTCGATCTGGACGGCTTCCAGTGCGGCTACTGCACCCCAGGACAGATCTGCTCGGCGATCGGGGTGATCGAGGAGCACGCGGCGGGCTGGCCGAGCGCCGCCACCGAGGACATCCGTCCCGAAGCCGGAGCACCGTCGCTGACCGCCGACGAGATCCGCGAGCGGATGAGCGGCAACCTCTGCCGCTGCGGCGCGTACGTCTCGATCGTCGAAGCGGTGGCCCGCGCGGCCGAGACCGTGCAGAACGAGGAACGTGTGCATTCCGCGGCGGTTGCGAAGGAGGCCGTGGCATGAGGGAGTTCGGTTATCAGCGGGCGTCCGACGTCGCAGGCGCCGTCGCGCTGCTCGGCGCCGAGCCGGACACCCGGTTCCTCGGTGGCGGCACCAACCTCGTCGACCTGATGAAAGCCGGTGTCGAACGACCCGCCCGGCTCATCGACATCCGCGAACTCCCGCTCGACGACATCGAGTCGACGCCCGACGGGGGCCTGCGAATCGGTGCCACCGTCACCAACGGCGACCTGGCCGCCCACCCCGAGGTCCGGCGCCGCTACCCGGCGCTGGCGCAGGCGGTGCTGGCCGGTGCGTCGGGACAGCTGCGCAACATGGCCACGGTCGGCGGGAACCTGTTGCAGCGCACCCGCTGCGGCTACTTCACCGACGTCACCAAACCCTGCAACAAGCGCGTGCCGGGCAGCGGTTGCCCCGCCATCGAAGGTGAGCACCACAACCACGCGATCCTGGGCGCGTCCGAGCACTGTGTGGCCGTCCACCCCTCGGACATGGCCGTGGCCCTCACCGCCTTCGACGCCGTCGTCCACTTCGAAGCGGGTGACGGCCCCGGGAAGTCGGCGCTCGCCGACTTCTACCTCCCTGTCGGGGACACCCCGCACCGCGAGACCGCACTGCCGCCGGGCGCGCTGATCACCGGCATCACGCTGCCGCCCACCCCGGCCGCGGTCAACTCCCGCTACCGCAAGGTGCGCGAGCGTGCCTCGTACGCGTTCGCCATCGGATCGGTCGCCGCCGCGCTCGAGGTACGTGACGGCGTGGTCCGCGACGCGCGCCTGGCCCTCGGCGCCGTCGCCTCCCGACCGTGGCGGGCCGTCGCCGCCGAGCGTGTCCTGGCCGGTGCGCCGGCCGACCCCGGGACCTTCGCCGCCGCGGCCGACGCCGAGCTGGCGACGGCCCGGCCGCTGCCGCACAACGGATACAAGGTGGACCTCATCCGCAACCTCGTGGTGGCCGTCCTGACCGAACTCGCTGAGGAGGCCGCACGATGACCGCCTTCACCACCGAAACACCCACCCAGGCGCCCTCCGTCGGCACCGCCCACACCCGCGTCGAGGGCCGGGAGAAGGTCACCGGAGCAGCCCGCTACGCGGGCGAGGTGCCGTTCGCCGAGCTGGCCCACGGCTGGCTGGTGCTGTCCACGGTCGCGCGCGGCCGCATCCGCTCCCTCGACACCGACCCGGTCCTCGCCATGCCCGGTGTCCTGGCCGTCCTGGACCACCGCAACGCCCCACGCCTCGAGACCGACTACACCGGCCTGATGGGCATGCGCCCGGACCCGACCTGCGCCGTCTTCCAGCACGACCGGGTGCCGCACCTGGGCTGGCCGGTGGCGCTGGTCGTCGCCGAGACCTCCGAGCAGGCCAGAGAGGCCGCCGAAGCCCTCGTGGTGCACTACGAACAAGAGCCCCACGACGTCGACTTCATCGGCGAACACCCGGACGCCTACCCGGTGGACGGCCATATGCCGGCGGTCACGCAGAAGGGCGACCTCGAAGCCGAACTCGCCGCCTCGGCCGTCGTCGTGGACGCCGAATACACCACCCCCGAAGAACACCACAACCCGATGGAACCCCATGCGGCGACCGCCCGCTGGGACGCCGGCCGGCTCGAAGTGATCGACTCCAACCAGGGCGCCACCTGGGTCGTCGGCGAACTCGCGAACCTCTTCTCGCTCGACCCGGCCTCGGTGCGCGTACGTTCCGAACACGTCGGCGGCGGCTTCGGCAGCAAGGGCGTCCGCGCCCACCAGGTGGCCGCCGTCATGGCCGCGACCGTCCTCCAGCGCCCCGTACGAGTAGTCCTGACCCGACGACAGATGTTCTCCCTGGCCGGCTACCGCAGCCCCACCACCCAGCGCGTCAGGCTCGGTGCCGAAACCGACGGACGCCTGCGCGCCCTGGAGCACCGCGCCGTCAGCCTCACCTCCACGGTGTACGAGTACGTCGAACCGAGCGCGGGGGTGGCCCGGGTGATGTACGACGCCGACGCCCACCACACCGCCAACCGCGTCGTACGGCTCGACGTGCCGTCCCCGACGTTCATGCGCGCCCCGGGTGAGGCGCCGGGCTCGTTCGCGCTGGAGGCCGCGCTCGACGAACTCGCCGAGAAGTGCGGGATCGACCCGATCGAGCTGCGCCTGCGCAACGAACCCGACAAGGGGCCGGTGTCCGGTCTGCCGTTCACCGGGCGCAACCTGGCCGCCTGCTTCCGGGAGGGGGCCCGCAGGTTCGGCTGGGAAGGCCGGGATCCGCGCCCCGGACGGCGGCGGGACGGCCGCTGGCTGCTCGGCACGGGTACGGCAGCGGCCTCCTTCCCCTCCGGCGCCGCACCGTCCACCGCGACGGCGACCGCGCACCCGGACGGCACCTTCACCGTCCGGATCTCCGCGGCCGACATCGGCACCGGGGCCCGTACGGCACTCACCCTGGTCGCCGCGGACGCCCTCCAGGTGCCCCCGGAGCGCGTCCGGGTGCGCATCGGCGACAGCGACTTCGGCCCGGCGATGATCGCCGGCGGCTCCATGGGCACCCGCTCCTGGTCCTGGGCGATCACGGCCGCGGCCGGCGAACTGCGTGAACGGGTGGCCCTCGGTGCCGACATACCGCCGGAGGGCATCACGGTACGGTCCGACACGACCGCGGCCATCGGCGCTCTCGCCCCCGCCGAACGCCACTCGTTCGGTGCGCAGTTCGCCGAGGTCGCCGTGGACGTCACCACCGGCGAGGTGCGCGTGCGGCGCATGCTCGGCATCTTCGCCGCGGGCCGGATCGTCAACCCGCTCACCGCCCGCAACCAGCTCCTGGGCGGCATGATCTGGGGCATCTCCATGGCCCTGCACGAGGAGGCCGTGCGGGACCGGGCCTCGGGCGGCCATGTCGGCGCCGACCTCGCCGGCTACCACGTGGCGACGCACGCCGACGTACCCCGCATCGAGACCGACTGGATCGACGACCCGGATCCGAACGACCCGGTCGGGATCAAGGGCATCGGAGAGATCGGCATCGTGGGCGCCGCGGCGGCCGTCGCCAACGCGGTGTGGCACGCGACCGGCGTACGCCACCGCAACCTGCCCATCCGACCGGATCGCGTCCTGTCCGCCTCCGCGGAGGCACCGGATGCTTGACCTGGCCGAAGAGCTGAACCGCTGGACCGAGGAGGGCCGGGAGTTCGCCGTCGCCACCGTGGTGGCGGTGGGTGGCAGTGCGCCACGCGGTCCCGGCGCCGCCCTCGCCGTCGACAGCGCGGGCACCGTCATCGGCTCGGTCTCCGGCGGGTGCGTGGAGGGCGCGGTCTACGACCTGTGCCGACAGGTCCTCCAGACGGGCGAGAGCGTCGTCGAACGGTTCGGCTACAGCGACGACGACGCCTTCGCCGTAGGACTGACCTGCGGCGGGACGATCGACATGCTGATCACGCCGGTGGGCGTGCAGGCATCCGTCCGGACGGTCCTGGCGTCGGCTCTGTCGACCGCTGCCCGCAGCGAACCGGCGGCCCTGGCCCGGGTCGCCCGGGGCCCGGCCGCCCACCTCGGCCGCGCACTGCTGGTACGGCCCGACGGCACGTACGAGGGTGATCTGGGCGGCCACCCCGACCTGGACCGGACGGCGGCGGCCGAAGCCGGGGCCCTCCTGGAGGCGGGCCGCACCGGCACAGTGGACCTCTCCGAGGACGGCACACACTGCCCCGGGGGCCTCACCCTGCTGGTCGAGTCGAACGTGCCGCCCCCTCGCCTGATCGTCTTCGGCGCGATCGACTTCGCGTCGGCACTGGTACGGGCCGGCAAGTTCCTCGGCTATCACGTGACCGTCTGCGACGCCCGCCCCGTCTTCGCCACCCGGGCCCGCTTCCCCGACGCCGACGAGGTCGTCGTCGACTGGCCGCATCGCTACCTCCGGCACACCGCGACCGACGCCCGCACGGTCCTGTGCGTGCTCACCCACGACGCGAAGTTCGACATACCCCTGTTGACGGAGGCCCTGCGCCTGCCGGTGGCGTTCGTCGGCGCGATGGGCTCACGCCGCACCCATGAGGACCGCAACCGGCGTCTGCGCGCGGAAGGCGTCACCGAGAGGGAGCTTGCGCGTCTGCACTCCCCGATCGGCCTCGACCTCGGCGCCCGGACGCCCGAGGAGACCGCCCTGTCGATCGCGGCGGAGATCGTCGCGGCCAGGCGGGGCGGGACGGGCGTGCCCCTGACCGGCTCGAGGACACCGATCCACCGGGACAGCTCAGGACGCGGCGGGGATGCGGGCCGAGAGCGCCGGCGCGGAGACCGGCTGAACGGCGCGCGCCTGCTCGCGCTGGACGCGTCGACCGCGCACGATTCCTAAGTCGCCCGGGTATGACGGGTGACGCCCACTGTCCTCACCCGCCATCGACGTCGGCGGCCGTTGTACAGGAGTGAGCGTGCGCCAACTCGACCTGTTGGTGATCGTCGTCTATCTGGTGGCGATCGCCGTGATCGGACTGCGACTGGCCGGACGGCAGACGTCGGCGAAGGACTACTTCGTCGGCGAGGGCCACATGCCATGGTGGACCGTCTCGTTCTCCGTGGTGGCCACCGAGACCAGCGTGCTCACCGTCATCAGCCTGCCGGGCGGCGCGTACAGCGGGCAGGGCTTCGGAAACGTCGAACTCGCGCTCGGCTACGTCATCGGGCGTGTCGTCGTGGCGACCGCGCTGATCCCGCTGTACAAGCGTGGCGGCTTCGTGAGCGCCTACCAGTATCTCGGCAGCAGATTCGGGCCGAAGCTGCAAGGGCTCGCCTCGGTGGCCTTCGTCTTCACCAGGCTGCTGGCCGAGGGCGTACGGCTGTTCGCCTCCGCGATCCCGATCAAGCTGCTGCTCGACGAGTTCGGTGTGCACGCGGGCTACCGCGTCATCATCATCGTGCTCACGGTGATCACCGTCGTCTACACCTACCTCGGCGGCATCAAGGCGGTCATCTGGACCGATGCCATCCAGATGGGCCTGTACCTGGGCGGTGCCCTCCTCGCGATCGGCGTTCTCGCCGGCCATGTGGGGGGCGAGGGCTTCCAACGCGCTGCGCATGCGGGCCGGTTCGAGCTCTTCGACACCGACTTCGGCCTCGCGCACATCCTCACGAGCCCGTTCGCGCTCCCCACCGCGATCATCGGCGGCGCGATCTTCGCCATGGCGAGCCACGGCTCCGACCAGCTGATCGTCCAGCGTGTCCTGGCCACCCGCTCGCTGCGCGACGGTCAGAAGGCCATGATCGCCTCCGGTGTCTTCGTCACGCTGCAGTTCGCCGCGTTCTCCCTGGTCGGCGCGCTGCTGTGGTCGTACAACCAGGGCAAGAGCTTCACCGAGCTGGGCCTGAGCAGCTCCGACAACCTCTACCCGGACTTCATCCTGCACGGGCTGCCCGTGGTGATCTCCGGCCTGCTCGTGGCGGGCATCCTCGGTGCGGCGATGGGCTCGCTGTCCTCGGCGCTGAACTCCATGTCGAACTCGACGGTCGCCGACATCATCCACAGCCTCTTCCGCAGCGCGCCCTCCGAGGAGTTCCTGCTCAAGCTGGCCCGGCTGATGACTTTGGTGTGGGCGGTGCTGATGGCGCTCTTCGCCTGTGTCTTCAGCACCAGCACCGGAAACGTGTACCTCGCCGGTCTGACCATCGCGGGGTACACCTACGGCGCGCTGCTCGGAGCGTTCCTCCTCGGACGGATCGTCCGGCGGGCGAGCGAGGCCGACGCCGTCATCGCGTTCCTGGTGACGGTCGGCGTCATGACGTACATCGTGCGCGGCGTCAAGATCGACGTCGGCGTGGCCGGCGCCACCGTGCCCACCGCGATCGCCGCGCAGTGGCTCGTCCCCATCGGCGTGGTGATCACGCTGACCGTGGGCGGTGCGGCCAGCCTCTTCCACCGGGCACCCGCCAGCGTGCCGGCCCTGGCGGGCGACGCCGGGTCCGGCCCCGAGCCTGCCGCGGCAGCCGTCGCCCCGGAGTGACACGGCAGGCGTCCGCCGCGGCGCGGCACCTTCGCGGGCCCGCTCAGACAGTCCCTTACCGCAACGGGGTTCCAGGCAGCGACGGTCGCGTACGGCGACGGTTCCGGTACGGCGACGCGCCAGTGCGACGACGGTCGCGTACGACGACGGTTCCGTGCAGCGAGGGTTCCCTGCAACGACACTCGCGCACCACGACGGTCCCGTACCACGCCGTCCTTCGGAAAGCGACGGCCTCGGGAGGAGCCATGCAACAACCACAGCCACAGCCACAGCCGCAGCCACAGTCGCAGCCGTTGCAACAGCAACCGCAACAGCCGCTGCAACAGCAACAGCCGGAGCCGCAGTCACCGCGACAGCCGGAGTCGCTGCCACCGCGACAGCCGGAGCCGCAGTCACCGCCACAGCAACAGTCAGAGCCGCAGCCGACCACTCTGCCCGCCGGGCGGAGCCCGTCCCAGGAGGCGCCGTGCGTGTGATCGGCCTGATGTCGGGCACCTCGTTCGACGCCATCGAGGCCGCCGCGGCGGACCTCGTCCTGGACGGCGACAGCCTGCTCCTACGGCCCCTCGGACACCTCTCCGCCCCCTACCCGGAGGAGGTACGCGACCTGATCGCCGCCACCTTGCCGCCGGCCGTCACGACCACACAGGCCGTCTGTGCCCTGGACACCGGCGTCGGCCAGGCGTTCGCCGACGCCGCAGCGCGCGCTCTGCGGGAACTGTGCGACGGAACCGCCGACCTCGTGGTCTCGCACGGCCAGACGATGCACCACTGGGTCGAGAACGGAACGGTCCGCGGCACCCTCCAGCTCGGCCAGCCCGCCTGGATCGCCGAGGCGACCGGGCTCCCGGTCGTCTCCGACCTGCGCAGCCGGGACGTCGCCGCAGGCGGCCAGGGTGCGCCGCTGGTCGCCATGACCGACGCCTTGCTGTTGTCCGCCCGGCCCGGCACTCCCGCCGCGCTCAACCTCGGCGGCATCGCCAACGTCACGGTCCTCGCGCCCGGCGCTGAGCCGCTGGCCTTCGACACCGGTCCGGCCAACGCGTTGCTGGACGCGGCCGTACGGCACTTCACCGGCGGCGCCGCCGCCTACGACGAGGACGGACGCAGGGCCGCCGCGGGCCGGGTCAGCCCCGAACTGCTACGGGTCCTCCTGGATGACGCCTACTATCGCAGGCCCGCCCCGAAGACCACGGGAAAGGAACGCTTCCATCTGCCCTACCTGCGGCGGGCCCTCGACGCCGTGCCCGTGCCGGCCGCGGACGACGTCCTGGCCACGCTGACCCGGCTGACCGCCGTCACCGTGGCGGACGCCTGTCGCGCCCACGGCGTCACCGAGCTCATCGTCTCCGGCGGCGGCACCCGCAACCCGGTGCTGATGCGCACGATCACCGAGGAACTGCCCGGTGTGCCACTGCGCCTCAGCGACGCCCTGGGCCTGCCGTCGGATGCCAAGGAGGCGCTGGCCTTCGCCGTCCTGGGCTTCCTCACCGCCCACGGCCTGCCCGGCGCTCTCCCCTCGGGCACGGGCGCCCGCCGGGCCGCGCTGCTCGGCAGCATCACCCCCGGCCTGTCGCCGCTGCGGCTGCCGGAGCCTGCCGCACAGCCGCCGCGCCTGCTGCGGGTCACCTACTGACGCGCGGCGGCAAACCTCAGACCAGTTCGGGTTGCGGTTCCGTTCGCTGCGCGGGTACGGCTTTCGGTTCCCACAGTTCGGTGGTGCGCACGTAGCCGTAGATGACCGAGACCATCGCCAGAATCAGAAGTGGCCCGGGCACCCATGAATGTGTGGCCATCTGCATCGGCAGAAAACGATAGGACACCAGAAGTGTGACGAAGACCGTTGCCCCGTATGCGACCAGCTTCATTCCTGTCCGGTCCCAGCCGCGGTCGAGCGAGCGCAGCGCTGCCTCGATGGTCACCGTGAACACCACGCCGGCCACGAGATCCACGCCATAGTGGTAGCCGAACCCCAGCGTCGCGCCGAGTGTGGCAATGAGCCAGAACGTGCCCGCGTATCGCAGAATGCGCGGGCCCTTGCGGGAATGAATGAAGATCGCGGTGGCCCACGCGGTGTGCAGGCTGGGCATGCAGTTGCGGGGGGTGATCTCGTCGTACGGCATCTCGTGCGGGGTGATGACCGGTGGCGGCGTGTGGGGCCACAGGTCGGCCATCGCCCAGTGCTCGCCACCGGTGCCGAACGCGCCGGTGCCGTAGGCGAAGACCGGACCGACCACCGGGAAGATCATGTAGATGCCCGGCCCGAGGAGGCCGATGACCAGGAAGGTGCGCACCAGATGGTGGCGCGGGAAGCGGCGTTCGACGGCCACGTTCCGCAGCTGGTACAGGGCGACGACGACCGCGGCCACCGCGAGCTGGATGTAGACGTAGTCGAGAACATGGGCGCCGATCGTTCCGGTGGCCTTCACGACCCGGCCGACCAGCCACGACGGGTTGCCCAGCGCGTGATCGGCGGTCGCCACGTACTGGTCGAGCACGGTCGGTCGGGTCTTCGACGTGATGAGGAGCCAGGCATCGCCGGTCTTGCGGCCGGCCACCAGCAGCAGGCCCAGTGCGACCCCCTTCAGCAGCAGGACACGTTCCCGTCCGGTGCGGCGCGTGACGGCGATGACCGCGTAGCCCAAGATCACCCACAGGGCGCCGTTCCCGAACATCATCTTGGCGTCGATCGCCCACCGCACGAGGAAGAAGGCGATATCGATGCCGACAGCGACGGCGGTCGCGATGAACCGTTGCCGCCAGGTGAGCACCACCATCATCAACGCCATGCTGGCGTACAACAGCGGCCCCGATTTAGGAGCAAATATCAGCTCTCGCGCCTGGTTGGTCATCGGCCCCGGTACACCGTAGTGACGCGCGGCGATCTCCAGCGCGATGAGGAATCCGAGGACGGCCACGCCCGCCGCGGTCCACAGCACCGCCCGTGGCCGACGCCACACAGTGAACAAGGTGTTGAGGTCTATTCGCGAAAACACCCGCGATGCTCTCGATATCAATTTTCAGCCGATTTGTTGGTTTTTAGATGCTCGTTGTAAGTCTGAACATGTTAGCGGAGCAGGTGCGTTTCACGGATCACGGGTGGCGAAGGCCGACCAGTCGCCCTCGATGCCCCAGTTGTTCGGCGGCAGCGACCGGACGGCCAGGAGCGGCGCCGCGATGCACGGCGGCGGACAGCGGCTCCTTTAACGGCTTGCAGGCGTACTGGTTCCGCCTCTACGGTGCTGCGCATGGGTTCCCTGTGAAAGTCCCCGCGCGACCGCGTTGAGCTCGGCTCCGCCGTCGCGCGTTCTCATCCGCGCTTCCGTTCCTCCCGGGATGCCGCCGATTCGGCGTGCCCCGGGACGGCCAAGGCGTGCGCGGATGCGTCCGTCCGTGCCGATCGGTCAGGCCGAGAACAGGGGGCTTCGTGCTCACCGCACAGCTGTCTCTTCAGAACATCACCCGCCGCTACGACGACCACGTGGTGCTGGACGACGTGTCCTTCAGCATCAAACCGGGCGAGAGGGCCGGCGTCGTCGGCGACAACGGCGCCGGGAAAACCACCCTGCTGCGACTGATCGCCGGACAGGACCAGCCCGACAACGGCGAACTGACCGTGGTCGCGCGCGGTGGCCTGGGCCATCTCGCCCAGTCGTCGGAGCTGCCACCCGACGCCAGCGTCCAGGACGCGATCGACCTGGCCCTCGCCGGGCTGCGCGAACTGGAAGCACGGATGCGTCACGCCGAAGCCGGACTCGAAGGCATGGCGGGGGCGCGGCTCGCCGGCGCGCTGGACGCCTACGCCGACCTGGTCGCGCAGTACGAGGCGCGTGCCGGCTACGAGGCCGATGCCCGGGTGGACATCGCCCTGCACGGACTCGGGCTGCCGGGTCTGGCCCGGGACAGAGCCCTGGGCACGCTCTCGGGCGGTGAACGGTCACGGCTGGCACTGGCCGCGACCCTGGCGTCGCAGCCGGAGCTGTTGCTGCTGGACGAACCGACCAACGATCTCGACGACCAGGCGGTGGGCTGGCTGGAGGCACACCTGAGGGCGCACCGCGGCACCGTGCTCGCGGTCACCCATGACCGGGTGTTCCTGGAGCGGGTCGCCACCACGATCCTGGAGGTCGCCGAGGGCAAGGTGCTCCGCTACGGCGACGGCTACGACGGCTACCTCGCCGCCAAGGCCGCCGAACGACGGCGCCGTCTGCGGGAGTACGCGGACTGGTGCACGGAGCTGGCCCGCAACCGGAAGCTGGCCGGCACCAACGTGACCCGGCTCGAGGCGATCCCGCGCAAGCTGCCGTTCGCCGTGTTCGGCCACGGCGGCTTCCGGAGCCGGAGCCGTGGCCATGGCGCCATGGTTCGTATCCGCAATGCGAAGGAGCGTGTCGAACGGCTGGTGGACCATCCTGTGGCGCCGCCGCCCGAACCTCTGGTCTTCGCCGCACGAATGTCCACCGCCGACGGCTGGACGTCGCGGACAGCGGCGGAACTCACCGGAATCCGTGTCGAGGGCCGGCTGCATGTGCCGTCACTCCGCATCGGAGGCGATGAGCGGTTGCTGGTCACCGGGCCCAACGGGGCCGGCAAGACCACCCTGATGCGGGTGCTGGCGGGCGAGCTGCGGCCCGAGGAGGGGACGGTGCGCACGCGGGGCCGAGTCGGGCACTTGAAGCAGGAGGAGACATCGTGGCCGACCGGTCTGACGGTTGCGCAAGCGTTCGCCCATGGCCGTGGGGGTGACCAGGACGAGCACACCGACCGTCTCCTGGCCCTCGGCCTGTTCAGCCCCGCCGAGGTGCGGATGAAAGTGAGCGAACTGTCCTATGGGCAGCGGCGCCGGATCGAACTGGCCCGGCTGGTCAGTGAACCCGTCGACCTGCTGTTGCTGGACGAGCCCACCAACCATCTCTCCCCGGCCCTGGTCGAGGAACTGGAACAAGCCCTCGCCGACTACCGGGGCGCGGTCGTCGTCGTCACCCACGACCGCCGCTTGCGAAACCGCTTCACCGGCAGACACGTGGAACTGAACGGCCGCCCACAATCGGTGACTTCGGCGTGATCCATCCCCTTGCGGGCGCGGGGTGACGATCCGTCAGCACAAGGGGATGCGCCGAGCACGGCTCCTGCCAGGCTTCGTTGACGCGCCGTACCGCTTCGTCGTCGGTGGCGCGTCATGGTGAAGCAGCTTATCGGCGGCCCGGGTTCGCGCGTAGCCGCGGCCGGCGCGGATTGCCACCGCGGCCTCCGACGCCGTTGCCTGCTGCCAGCGCCATCAGGCCCGCACCTGCGGCCACCCGCCGGGGCTGCGCCGAGAGGGTACGGCGTCGGCGCGGCCCCAGCCGTTCGGCTCCGTCGTCCTCCATCTGGGGGAGGCCGGGATGCGGTGCGTGCGCGTTTCCGTACGGTCGGTTGCAAGGCCGGGAAGTGCCTTGGTCTGCACGTCAGGAGGTCCGTCATGCGTCGCATCAGCTCCACCCTCGCCGCCGCCGGGGCACTCGCGCTCGCCGTGCCCAGCCCGGCGCACGCCGCGAACGGGTTCATCGTGATCGACGGAGTCGTACACACCCACCCGAGTGGCTGCATCGAGATCCCAAAACTGTCAAGCGTCTTCAACGTCACGGACATACCCGCCCTGGTCCACAACGTTCCGGGCTGCGCGGGCGGGATCGTTCAGATCATCCCTCCTGGGCTGGCAGCGCAGGTGCCCGGAACGCACAGCATCTTCCTCGGCTGACCGGGGCGGGGCTTCCCCCTTGCGGTCGGTGCCAGCGGCAGGGGTTCCGGTCGGCCCGGATCGACGGTGACGCCGGAACGCCTGTGATCACGGGCCTTCCCGCCTTCCGGAGCGCCACTTGACATGAGGCCCTCGGCCCGTGAGCGCCTACGAAGTGGCCCACGCGATCGAGGAGTGCGCCCGCGACCCGGTCCACTGTGCCGAGCGGCTCATGCCACCGAAGAACTCGTACGGCCCCACCGGCCACGCAATCTCTCCACGGTAGGTGCCCGGCGGAACGTGTGCCGCCGGCTTCCGTGATGGCCGCGTCGGCAACCCCGGCTCGACTCCAGGATTTCGTCGTCATCCCATGGCGCGTCCACAACAAGACGGCCGCCGGGTATGCGGATCGCGGCCACCGCCTCGGTCTCCGTGACCACGACCGGCAGCGGTGGCCGCACGCGAGGGACGAATCCGAGCCCGAGGTGCTGCGGCACAGCACCCACCTCTTCCCGAACCGGATAGGTCATCCGGATCTGCTATGGTGACCATGAACCGGATAACCTATCCATATATGCGGAACGGGGGGCGTGATGAAGCAGACAGCGGTGGTCACGGCAGGCACAGCGGGAATCGGATTGGAGACCGCCCTGGGGCTGGCGGAGGCCGGCCTCGCGGTCACCGTGGTCGGGCGCGACGCCGAGCGCGGCGCCCGTGCGGTCGAACGGATCAACGCCACGGCACCGGTGCATTCGGCCCGGTTCCTGGCCGCCGACCTCGCCTCACTCGACGCCGTCCGCGGTCTCGCCGACCGGATCGGTGAGGATGGTCCGCTGACGGTTCTGGTCAACAACGTCGGAGCGATGTTCCCGGACCGGCAGGACACGGTGGACGGGATCGAGGCGGCGTTCGCCGTCAATCACCTCTCGCCCTATCTGCTGACCGAACTGCTGCTGCCCGCACTGCGAGCCGGTGCGCCGAGCCGGATCGTGAACGTCACCTCGGGCGCTGTCGGTGTCGCCAAGCGTGTCTTCGACGCTGTCGAGCCGCCCGGTGGCTATTACGGCTTCCACTGGTACGGCCGGGCCAAGCTCGCCAACCTCGCCTACACACTGGAGCTGGCCGGCCGGCTCGACGGTGCGGGCGTCTCGGTCTTCGCGGCAGACCCCGGCGGGGCCGCGACCGATATGACCAACGGCACGATGCGCGACCCGAAGATCGTCTCACCGGGCCTGCGGCTGCTCTGGCCACTGGTCCGGCGCAAGTTCGAGCGCTCGACTGCGGGTCCGGCGTCCCTTGCGGCCAAGTCCTCGATCTTCGCCGCGACCGACGGCTCCCTGGCCGGTCGGACCGGCGTCGTCATCGGACCGCAGACGCTTCCGGTCGACCCCTTCCGTCCGGCAACGGATCCTCGCATCGCCGGAGCCGTCCGCCGCCTCACCGAGCGCCTCGCGCCAGTCACGACGGTGTGACGAGAGCGGCGGACCATCGCGATGGTGTGACGAGAGTGGCGGCTCATCCGTCATGACCGCGCGGCGGTTCGGTTGCTCGATGGGGCGGACGAGTTCCGCGAAGGCCCGACGACGTCGACCATGCCGACCGCCGTGACCTCGCGCCATCGATCAGGCCCGGCGCGGCGGCGCCGGGGGAGGGGAGAGGGGAGGCCATCCGCGTCGAAGGCTCGACAGAGATGCGGATGAGCTATCCAATTAGACTTCTTCCATGACGACCGCCCCGCTACGCAAGGACGCCGCCCGAAACTGGGAACGGATCGTCGCCGTGGCTCGCGAACTCGTGGCGGAGGGCACACCCCTGCAACTCAACGACATCGCGCGCCGCGCCGGATTCGGCGTCGGCACCGTCTATCGCCACTTTCCCACCGCCGAGGCGCTCCTGGAGACCGTCGCCAGTCCCAGCCTGGAGGCACTCGCCGCCCACGGTGAGCAGGCGCTTGCCGATGACGACCCTGGGCGCGCCCTCGCCGGATTCCTCACCCACACCATCGAAGCGCAGGTCACCGACGCTTCCCTGGCCACGGTCACCGCCGCGCCCACCGACGCCCTGGCCCGCACCACAGAACTGAAGCGGATCATATGGTCGGTCGGCCGGGAGCTGCTCGAACGAGCTCGCGATGCCAACGTCGTGCGCGCCGACCTGACCTCGG
The DNA here is from genome assembly GCF_044546845.1 of Streptomyces sp. NPDC053076. Lineage (NCBI taxonomy): Bacteria > Bacillati > Actinomycetota > Actinomycetes > Kitasatosporales > Streptomycetaceae > Streptomyces > Streptomyces sp. NPDC053076. The sequence continues at coordinate 500,955 of NZ_JBITZL010000003.1, forward strand.
ACGACCTCGTCCCGCTGATGTGCGGAATCGCGTATGCCGCGAACGTGCACGGTGACCCGTCAGCCCGCGTCGACACCGCCCGCCGCTATCTGACCGCGCTGCTGGAGGGCTTGTACGTCCCGTAGGCACCGACCGGCCCCGCGGACCGACTTGCGCGGTTCTCAGGTGTTCCGCCGGGGCCGATCGGCGTCTTCTTGCCTCGGACGCCTCGGAGGCATCCCGCGAGCCGCTCGGTCGTCAGTCGGTGACGATGAGGGCGAGCGCGGTGAGGACGAGGGCGAATGAGGCCACGGTCAGGACGGTGCGGGCGATGAGCGCGCCGCGCACTCGCCAGCGCGGGGGTGAGGTGAAGCAGCAGCAGGGCTTTTGGGCGTGCCAATAGGGGGAGTCCAGCCAGTAGGAGCCCAGAAGGCGGGCGGTGCTGGACGAGCTCGCTTCGTCGTACATGCGCGGGTCAACGCCTTGGGTGTCCGACGGGGCACGGCGGCGGGTTCGCTCGGCACCGAACCGTGATCTCGCATAGCTGCTGGGCAACTGCCAGGACCGCTACCCCTACCTCTCACCAGAGCGACGCAGACAGGCGATCCGCAGCGCCGGAGCGTGTGGCCGGTGCGGGTGGGCGTCATCACTGCGGCATGTACCTGCTGCGGATGGCGGTGGTAGCGAGAAATCCGGTCGCGGCTGCGGTGAGGAGGGCGCACAAGGAGAGCAGGAGCGGGTGGCGGTGCATCGTGCGGGCCTTTCTTGCCGTGGTCGTGGATGTCCTGCACAACGATGACGAACCAGGTTTCGGCTCGTCCGCACCGCGGATGCAACTCGCATGGCCCTGCCTGCCGATGAGCGGCGGGCATGAGAAGGACCCGCGGAACGGGGTGTGCGTCGTGTCAGGGGCCGGGTCGTCCGGCGGTCATCGCCTGCACCCTCGGCTGCTACCGCAGACTCACCGAATGAGGCGACCTCTTCGACTCTGCGGCGCTTGAGGACGAAAGCCGATGTCCAGGAGCGACGGCAGTAGAAGCCGGCGGGTGAGTCACGCGCCCCTCGTACGCGCTCCGGCACGACTGCGTCGGCTGTCAGCCGAGGTCCACGGGCCCGTAGCGAACAACAGCCGCATCCCATGAGGCAACCGTGCCTGAGCTTCGAGCAGTCGGCCAAACACTCCCTGCCCGCAGGTGGACGAAAGCGCCGGCGGAGTCCTGCCACTTCCGGTCGTCGACCAGCACAGTGCTGTCTCGGCGGACATCCACGAGCCGTTCACCGCACTCCTGGACCGGCACGGCCGCGACCTCGGGGTCGGACATCAGAACGATCTCAGTCATGACGCGATCATCTCCTGGCGGGTAGTGCCGCTCTGTCCGGGGCCGGCCGACGGCACGCGCCGCACCGCACCACCTCACCCACGGCTCTGCCGGCCGGGGTGCCTGCCTGAGCGGGCACGGTCGGCTGCGCCCGGTGGATCTGCGCAGCGGGGGGCGTGAGGAATAGCCTGGAAAGGAGCTGCACCGGCGCGGGACGGACCCTCCCGATGCATTCCCTTCGCCGTGGGGGACGTGAAAGCGGGAGGTATATCCATGCCCTGGAACCTGAACGGCACCTACCTGGAAAGCTGCAACTGCGACGTGGTGTGCCCCTGCACCACCTCCGGCTTGACCGCACCGGCCGACCATGAGCGCTGCCAGGTGACCTTCGCCTTCCACGTGGACAACGGGAACGTGGACGGCGTGGACGTCTCCGACCGCAGCGTCGCCGTCTTCATCGACGCACCCCGGGTGATGGCCGAGGGCGGCTGGCAGGTGGCGCTGTACGTCGACGCCTCGGCCGACGCCGGCCAAGCGGAAGCGCTGGGCAAGGTCTTCTCCGGCCAGGCCGGCGGGCCGATGGCGGCGCTGACCCCGCTCGTCGGCGAGGTCCTCGGCGTGGAACGGGCCCCCATCGACTACCGCGACGACGGCCGCCGCCACGCCGTGCGGGTCGGCGACGCCATCGACATCGAGATCGAGGACCAGATCGCCCCGCAGTTCGGCGGCGACGGCCCGGTCATGGGCCTGACCGGCATGTTTCACCCGGTGAACAGCACGCTGACGATCGCCCGGTCCACCCGGGCGACGGGCGCCGGCGTGTACGGCCGGTCCTGGGACTTCACCGGTGGCAACGGACACTCGGCGCCCTTCACGTGGTCCGCGTGAGCGGTGGGCCGGTCACCGCCCGCCGTGGGACGGGCCGCGCCGGGCTCCTGCTGGTCGCGGCGGCAGCGGCCTGGGTGTGGGTGGTGACGCGCGGTGGCGACATGGCGGCGATGCCCGGCTCCATGGGCCTGGGACCGCTGCCCTTCCTGGCCGTGTGGACCCTCATGATGGCCGCGATGATGCTGCCCGCCACGGTGCCCGTCGCCGCGCTGTACGCACGGACCATCACCGCGCACCGGACGTCGCGCATGGTCGTTTTCACCGTTGCCTACCTGCTCGTCTGGGCTGCGGCCGGGCTGCCTGCCTACGCGCTGGCCGCCGGTCTGGGCCGGGCGGCGACCCTGCCGGCCACGGCGGGAACCGCCGTGGCCGCGGCCGTGTTCGCGGTCAGCGGCCTCTACCAGCTCACGCCCCTCAAGGACCGCTGCCTGGCGAGGTGCCGCTCGCCGATCGGCCTGATGCTGCGCTACGCCTCGTATCCGGGGCCTTCGCGCGATCTGCGGGCCGGCGCCCACCACGGGGCCTTCTGCCTGGGCTGCTGCTGGTCGCTGATGGTGCTGCTGGCGGCGTTCGGTGTGATGAACCTGTGGGCCATGGTGGTCCTGGCCGCTGTGATCACCATCGAGAAGCTCGCTCCGGCCGGGCGTGTGGTGGCCCGTGCCGTGGGCATTGGTTCGATCGCCCTGGCCGTCGCCGTCTTCTGGGTCCCGGCCCTCGCTCCGGGCCTCACCGGGGGCGGCATGACCGGGATGTGACCGCGCGCTCGCAGCCCCCCCGCCCACAGGCTCGCACGTCAGGACACCTCAAGGCCGCCCGTTCCGCCGCCCGGCGCCGGCTCAGCCAGTGCCACCGACAGCCGGGGCCGCCTCCCGGGTACGTCCTTGACGAAGACGATGCCGTCGTACCCGGCCAGGCGGCCCGGGCCGAGCGGGACGTGACCGAACCACGGGGACACACGGGAATCGGGCCGTGTGCCGCCGAGTACGACGGCCGGCCGGGGGGCGTCGATGGCGTAGCGGTCCTCCGGGAGCGCGTACATCGGTCTCGACGACCGCCGGCCCCACGCGGCCGTGGAGAGCGCCCTCCACGACCTCGAACCCAGCACAGCGTCCGGACCGGTCACGGCGTCCGGACCGGTCACGGCTTCAGGGTCGTTGAGGACTGTGACCCGTACGGTCGCTGTGGCGGCAAGTGACTGGTCAGTTCACCAGCAGGTCGATCACTCCCGTCAGGTCCTCCGCGCCGCTGCCCTCGGCCAGGCGGCGGCGCATCAGCTCGAAGTACGGGCTGAGCAGTTCGGGGCTGACACCCTGCTGCTCGGCGGTGCTCAGGAAGGTCGACGTGCCGGCCACCTGCATGGCGAGGTCGGAGACGACGCCCTCGGTGTAGTCGCCGCTCCGCAACTGGGCGGCGGTCTGGTGAACTGCCGGGGCCATCGCGACGAGCCAGTCGGCGAGCAGCGGGGCGAGCGCCGCGGGGTCGATGTCCTCCTTGCGGATCAGGGCGAAGGCGTGCGCGGCACCGGCGAACATCCCGTACATGGCGCTGAGCAGGGCCACGTCGTACAGGGCCGCGAAGCCCGCGTCCTCGCCGACGTAGGTGGTGCCGGCCGGGACGTTCAAAGTCTCCTGGTGCCGCTCGAACAGCTCCCGCGAGCCGCTGTAGAAGACGTAGCCGCCGGCTTCCGGGACGCCGATCATCGGAGGGACGGCCATGATCCCGCCGTCCAGATAGCGGGCGCCGCGCTCGCGGGCCCACTCGGCGCGGGCGCGGGCCTGGCCGGGGGTGCTCGTGGTCAGGTTGACCAGGTCCCTGTCGGCCAGGTCGATGCCGGCCAGCACCTCATCGACCGAGGTGTCGTCCAACAGGCAAAGGACGATCAGGGTGCTCGCTGCGACCGCCTCGGCGGCGGTGTCCGCGACCCTCGCACCCTCGGTGGCGAGTGCCGCTGCGCGGGCCGGGGTGCGGTTCCAGACGGTGAGTGGGTGGCCGGCGGCAAGCCAGGTGCGGGCCAGCGCGGTGCCCATCGCGCCGAGGCCCAGCATCGTGACGGGAGTTTTCTCAACAGTGTTCTGTGTCATGCCGATTAGGCTGGTCACAGGTCCGGAGGTGATCAAGTACGCACTTGGTTGTGGGTGGTTACCTCGGGGTGAGCGAGCACGTCAGAAGGGTGCGGCATGACGACGCTGAACCGACCCGGCACACCAGACGGACACGTCTGCGGGATCGACACCGCGATGGAGGTGATCGGCGGCAAGTGGAAGGTGCTGATCCTCTGGGCGCTCCACGAGCGTCCCCACCGCCGCTTCGGCGAGCTGCGCCGACTGCTTCCGGGGATCACCGAAAAGGTGCTGGCCTCTCACCTGCGTGAGCTGGAAGCGGACGGCGTCGTGCACCGCGTCTCCTACGACGAGGTGCCGCCCCGCGTCGAGTACTCGCTGACCGAGGACGGCATACGCCTCAACGACGCCCTCCAGCCGCTGGCCACCTGGGGCCGCGAGCGGCCGACCACTCACCGGCCGGAGGAGAAGGCGGGCTGAGGAGTGCCGCCCCACGTGCAGCAGTACTCCGACGCGGTGGGGGCGGTCGACTGGACGATCGTGTGTGCCGACTCCACCACCGTGCGGGCACACCAGCACGCGGCCGGAGCCCGAAAAGGGGGCTCGTGCCGGGCGAGGCGATCGACCGGTCCCCGAACGGGGTGACCACGAAGATCCACCTCGCCTGCGACGGCCCAGGCCGTCCCCTGGCCTTCACGACCACCGCAGGCAGCGTCAACGACTGCGCCCGGTTCGAGCAGGCGTTGAGGCCGACGGTTCGGCTGCGCAGCACGTCGTGGCTGGTCACGGCCGGCCGCCCGGCCGCCCCGACGGACAAGCGCTAGGGGCGGGGAGTGCCCAGGGCGCCGGCGTGTTCGGCGCGGTGCCGGGGGCGGCGCCCCTGTGCTCGGTGTGCAGTTTTCCGACGCGGTGTCAGGGCATCCGGACAGGCATGAATCGCTGTGCGGTGGTGCTGGCCGATTCCGGCGGCGACGGCGGTAGCCCCGTGCCCGTAGTGGTCTTGTGTCTCTTCCTCGTCGTGGGGCTGGTTCAGGTCGTACGTCCTCAGTGGTTGTGGCGGGCGAACAGGAATCTGCAGCGAGGGTGGGTGAGCAATCCCGGCGCGACGGAGCCCACTCGACGGGGATATGCGATGCAGCGGGTGTCCGGCGTGCTCTTCCTGGGATTGGCGGCGTGGATGCTGGTCGAGCAGGTCTCATGACCCCGGCGGCAGAGGCTCCGGGGGACGCGGGGCCGATGGCGAGACGACGAAGCGAAAGACACGCCCGAGTGGGCATGGTGCGGCGGCACCGGAACTCGGGACGGTCGGTAAGCAGGAGACAGATCGTCGACCGTGTGGTTACCATGCCCGGGATGAAGAACTTCTCCTCGTACGGATTGGGGGAATCGTTCGTGCAAGGTGAGTGCTGATGGCACATCACCGCGCGAACGGGATTCCACCCCGCCTGTTGATGTGGCAGCGCGTCCGCGAGTACGCCGTGCCACCGTCCATGATCGAAAACGCCACCGCACGGCGTGCGGCAGGCGACTGGGCTGGGGCCTGCGCCGCCGCCCGGGTCGACGTCGATTTCGATCTGCGCGCCGTGCGCGACCGCCACGGCACCGAGGTCGTCAGCTGCCTTCGGGCGGACCTGCGCCGACTGGCGCCGGATCTGCTCCGCTGGCACATGCCCCGGATCCCGCCGGACGGGCGGCTGAGACCTGGTCTCACCATCTCCCTGTCCCGCTACCTCGGTTCGGAGGGCACACCGCTGCAACTGGTGGTGCGGACACCGCCGGTCTCGGCGGACGCCGGCCAGCGGATGTCCCTCGCCCTGTGGGAGGGGTCCGGCGACGCCACCGCCGCGCACCACCCGCACCCGCACCCCCACCGGCGTTTCCGCCTCGACCTGCACCGGCATCTCTGGGACTGGAGCCGAAGCGGCGAACTGGCGCGGCGATGCGGCGCGGGGGGAACACCCACGATGGCGCCGTCCGCGTCATCCCACGCTCCCGGCTCGGTGGTCCTTCCGTACATCCCGGACGGATCCACTGCCGGCGATGCCTCGTGGGCGGTGGTGAGCTGGGCCGCCGAGGCTGAGCTGCTGCTACGAGGCGAGGGGCGGCCGCGCGGCGCGTTCACCGTACGGCTCGGTGCGCGGAGCCGTGCCGTGCTCGAACTCGTCGCCCCCGACGACAACCACGCTCCGACGTTCCGGCCGCTGCGGGAGACGCTGCCCCAGCAGGAGGTCGCCGCGCTGCCGGTACTGCCGGAGGCGGCGGCCCGGGTCCTGCCGGATCTGGAACTGCTGCGGGCCGGGCTGGTCACGGCCGATCGGCTGCACCCCCTCGTCGCCAGGGCCTTGGCCGAGTTCGCCACGGCACCGGCGGCCGATCCCGTCCCCGAGCCCGGTGATCCGCACCGGGTGGAATGCCGGGGCGAGGTCCACCGGATCGCGCTGCGGAACGGCGTCCTGACCGCGACCGATCACGATCCCGTCGAACTGCGCCGGGAGGAGTTGCTGGTGGCGCTCGGCGGACCGGCGGTGCCCTGCCTGCGGGCGATCGACATGGTGCACCGCAGCCCGGAGGCGCTGCCTGCGGTCCGGGAGCGGCTCGGCCACGGAGACATCGCTGGGGCGCTGGCCGTGGTCGAGGGGTTGCTCGGTCCCGGGGCGGTCCTGCGCGACGGGCCGCTCCGTGAGGCACTGGAGTCGGCCGCGACCCGCCGTATCGACCACGGACTCTTCCGCGCGGGCCTGGTCGCCGTACATCCCGCGGCCGCTGTGGGACGAGACGGTGACGCCTCAGGCGTCGGGCACCCGGAGGCGGGCCACCGCCCCCGGCTCGATCGCCGGGTGCCCGACGCGATGCGGGTCAAGCAGAGCAGCCGGGGCCGGCCCCGCACCGGCATACACCGTTGATCTCGCGCCCGTCTCCCTGCTCCCAACTGCCTCGCCCCACCGCGCATTTCACGTTGCGCGTCCCCCGACATCCGTGACGGGCCGTCCTGCCCTGCCCCGTCCCCTTACTCCCCTCACAGGTGATGCCCATGACTTCCAGCGCCCTCCTGCCCGCCCCCACCCCGGCCGCCGGCGACCCCGCCCCTGCCTTGCTCGTCGGCGAGCCCGCCCCTGCCTCGGTCGTCGGCGAGCCCGCCCCCGCCCCTGTCGCCGCGTCCGGAACCGGCAGCCAGCTCGCCCTCGCCGACGACCTTCTGCACCTCCTGCGGACGACCACCACAGAACCGCGCCCCGACGAGCAGCTCGAAGCACTCACCCTGGCCGTCGCGGCCGACCTGCCGGTGCTGCTCTGGGGCGAACCGGGCATCGGCAAGACCGCGGCCCTGACCCAGCTCGCCACCTCCCTCGACCTGCCGCTGACCACGGTGATCGCGAGCGTCCACGAGCCGTCCGACTTCTCCGGGCTGCCCATCGTGGGCGACGACCCGGCCACGCAGGGTGTGCCGATGGCGCCCCCGCAGTGGGCCGTCGAACTCGTACGCGCGGGGCGGGGATTGCTCTTCCTGGATGAACTCTCCACCGCGACCCCGGCCGTCCAGGCCGCACTGCTCCGGGTCGTCCTGGAGCGGAAGGTCGGGGCGCTGCAACTGCCGCCGGGAGTGCGGATCGTGGCCGCCGCCAACCCGCGTGCGTCGGCGGCGGACGGGTGGGAACTGAGCCCGCCCTTGGCCAACCGGTTCGTGCATCTGTACTGGGTGCACGACCGGGAAGTGGTGGTACGCGGCCTGGGCGGGGTCTGGCCCCGGGCGGAACTGCCCCGGCTCGTGGCGGAGCGGCTGCCGGAGGCGGTGGCCCATGCCAGGCGCGCCGTCTGCGGCTTCCTGGAGGCCCGGCCGACGCTGATCCATCGGCTGCCGAGCACCGAGACGCGGCGCGGCGGGGCCTGGCCTTCGCCCCGCAGTTGGGAGGCGGCGTTGACGCTGCTCGCCTTCGGCACGGCGGCCTCTGTCTCCCGGGACGTACTGGCGTTGCTGGTGCGGGGCGCCGTGGGGGACGGGCCGGGGCTCGAACTGCTCGCCCATCTGGACCGAATGGATCTGCCGGACCCGGAGTCGCTGCTGGCCCGGCCTGCCTCCGCCGAACTGCCGGACCGCGGCGACCTGCGTCAGGCGGCGTTGGAGGCGGTGGTGGCCGCCGTCGGGACACGGCCGTCCAGGCAACGGTGGGAGGCGGGTTGGGCCGTACTGGTGCGGGCCCTGGAAACCGGTGCCCCGGACCTGCTGGTCGGCCCGGCGACAGCGCTCGCCTCGCTGCGGCGCGACGACTGGGAGGTGCCGGGGGCGGTGGAGCGGCTGGCCGGGGTGATCGGTCTCGCCCGACGCGCGGACCAGTCCGTGGAGCGGGTCGCGGCGGCCGACGCGGCGCGCACGAGGGGGGCACGCCGATGACCGGAGCCGCCAAGCGGCCTCGCCCGCTGCCCCGCCCGATGCCCCCGCCCCCGCCACCGCGCCCGGTGCGGGCCACCGTGCCGGGGCCGCCGACCGGTCACGGCCGGCCGGCAGACCAGCCGGGACTACCGCTGGACAGGGAAAAACTGCTGGCCGCCCGGCTGCACGCGGTGAAGGTACGTCCCTACCTCGCCAGCGCGCTCTTCGCGCTGCACGTCGTCGAGGACCGCTCGGTGCCCACGATGGCGGTGGACGTGCACTGGCGCTGCTACGTTTCCCCCGGCTTCGTGGCCCGTACCTCACTGGAGGAGCTCGCGGGCGTCTGGGTGCACGAGGTCTCCCACCTGATCCGGGACCACCACGGCCGAGGCGAGCGGTATGCCCGGGAGAACGGCGAGTACGGTCCGGGGGAGCGGCTGCGGCGGAACATCGCCGCCGACTTCGAGATCAACGACGACATCTACGGTGACGGTCTCCCCCGGCCTGCCGGAGCTGTGCGCGCGTCCCTGTTGCGGCTGCCCGACGGACTGCTGATGGAGGAGTACCTTCGGACGGCGTCGATGTCCGGGTCGGCCGCGGACCTGGCCTGGCTGGACTGCGGCAGCGGCGCCGACGGCGAGACCCGGCCGGGGGAGCTGGGAGCCGACGGCGCGCACGGGCTGAGCAGACAGCAGCGGGACGCGGTCCGCTTCCGGGTCGCCGAAGCCGTCAAGGGCCGACCGGGCGACGCGCCCGAGGGGTGGCGTCGCTGGGCGGACGAGGCGTTTCATCCACCGCAGCCGTGGCGGCAGCTACTGGGCGCGGCGGTCCGCTCCGCGGCAGCCGCGCCGGGGGTGGGTGAGAACCACAGCTACCGGCGTCCCTCCCGGCGTTCGGCCGGTCTTCCCGGAGTACTGCTGCCGAGCCTGCGGCGTACGCCGCCTCGGGTCTGCGTCGTGATCGACACCTCCGCGTCGGTGAGCGACGCCGAGCTGGGCGGAGCGCTGCTGGAGGTCGCGGCGATCTCACGGGCCGTGGGCGGGCGGCGTGACCTGGTCTCGGTGATCTCCTGCGACGCGGCGGCCGGGATCGCCGTTCCGCTCTGCCGCGCCGAGAGCCTCGAACTGATCGGCGGCGGGGGGACGGATCTGCGCTCGGGTTTCGCCCGGGCGCTGCGCTCCCGGCCACGTCCGGACGTGATCGTCGCCCTCACGGACGGCCAGACACCGTGGCCCTCCTCACAGCCGTCCTGCCGTACCGTCGTCGGCCTCTTCCCACGCCCGGGCCGTGCCGGGGCCGAGGAAGACCCCGACTACGTCCCGGACAGCCCCCCACCCTGGGCACGCGTCGTCGCCATCGGCTGACCGCACCCGACGTCCCGCCGTCGCCGACCGCGGGACATCGGCTGACCGCACCCGACGTCCCGCCGTCACCGACCGCGGGCCCGCGCATCTCTCCCCGCACCGTCCCCCGCCGTGGTGCGGCACCTTGCGGAGGCGCTCGACGCGCACGGCGTGCCGGAGGCCGTCGTGGTGGGCCATTCCTCGGCGGACCGGTCGCGGTCGCGTACGGGCTCTGTGCGGCCCCGTCGACCTGCTCGTGGAGTTCGACGGGGCTGTCCGCCGTCAGCGATGTGCGGGGACGGGCTTGGGGCTCGACGACTCCGTGCGGTTCATACCCGCCCGGACGGCCTTGCCCGGCCGGCCGCGTCGAGCAGCAGCTTCGCGGCCACCGTCGGCCCGTCGGTGCGGATCGTGCGCGCCACGGTCTGTGCGCGTGCTCGGGTCTCGGGCCTCAAGGCCGTGCTGAGCGCGGCGGACAGGGAATCGAAGGTCGGCGTCGGGCCGTCGTGGGCCGAGCCGATGCCCAGCTCGGCCACTCGGGCGGCCCAGTACGGCTGGTCCGCGATCTGGGGGACGACCACCTGAGGCGCGCCGGCCCGCGTGGCCGTAGTCGTGGTGCCCGCGCCGCCGTGATGCACGACGGCGGCCACCCGGCGGAACAGCGCCTGCTGGTTGACCTCGCCGACGACGAAGCAGTCGGCGGCGTCATCGATCGGGGCCAGGTCCGCCCAGCCGCGGGCGAGGACCACACGGCGGCCTTGCGCACGGCTCGCTTCGATGGCCACCCGGGCGATGTTCTTCGGGGCATGCGCGGCCATGCTGCCGAAGCCCACGTACACCGGTGGTGCGCCGGCGTCCAGGAACGTCTCCAGGCCGTCCGGGAGCGGACGGTCGTCGGGCAGCAACCATGCCCCGGTCTGCACGAGGTCGAGGTCCGTCATGCCCCGCGACGGACACAGCGTCGCGTCCGCGGCCAGCCACGGCTGATCGGTGAAGACGTAGTCGCGGACGTTGTCCACCGGCGGCAGTCCGATCGCCGCCCGATGACTGTTGAGCGCCTCGCCGTACAACGCGTTCACCCTCTGGGCGTCCTGCTCCCACAGCACCCGGGTGTCGGTCTCGTCCTGCGGGGACGGCTTGCCCGGCCGCGCCCCCGGGCGGAAGTGCCGCGACGGCAGTCCGTAGATGTGGAAGCAGGCGAACACATAGGGGATGCCCAGTTTCTCGGCCACGTCCCGTGCGCCGGCCGGCATCAGGCCGGTTGCCAGCAGCGCGTCGCATCCCTCGGCCGCCGCGGTGAGTGTGTCGAACCGTGCGGCGACCAGCTCGGGGGCGAGCCGGAAGGCGTCTTCCCCTGTCGGTGGTTTCGGGCCGGCCACCACCGAGTGCACCGTCGGGCCGAGCGGCACGAGCGGCACACCGACACGCGCCAGCAGCGCCGCGAACTCCTCGTCCGGAGGCGCGCACACCCGCGCCTCCGCGCCCAGTTCCCGCACCGCCACCGCCAGTCCCGCCAGCGGTTCCACGTCTCCGCGCGATCCCCACGTCGTCAGCAACACGCGCACTTCGCGACTCCTCTTCCTGCAGGTCCTGGCTTTCGGCCGCCGATTGTGCGGTACGACCCGGGCCTTGCCGCAAGCCCCCCTGTGCGCTATAAGTTAAGAGTGGCAAGGAGTGGAATCTCCTTGCCTTTGCTTTTTCTCGTCCCTCGGGGAAGGACAGAGTCCTCCGCGAAGCGGCCTGCGCCCCCCGGCGTACGGCGGTGCATGCCGTCGCGGAATTCCCAGCGTGTACGCGGACAGCCCCGCGCATCCGGAGCGGTTCGTCCCCCGTTTGCTCCGCTCGAGGCCGCGCTCCTCCGGCGTCCGAGCGCACAGCGAAGGTCTCTTTCGCGAGAACCCGAGCCGTACTCCGCTGATGCGGGAGCACGGCCGCGGCAGGAACCTGGAAGCACGAAGGACCATCACCACGCTCTTGGACTGCCGGGAGTCGGCCATGCCGGGTGCACGGGTTCTCGTCGTTCGTGTCCGCCGCCGTATGCGGTCGACGCCTTCGAGTCACTCACCCGGCGCAGCTGTCCGGCGCCACCGTCGCAAGGAGTACGCATGAACGCCCCTTTGCAGGGACGCACCGCCGTGGTCACGGGTGCCAGCAAAGGCATCGGACTGGCCACTGTCGGCGCCCTCGTCCAGGCCGGGGCCACGGTCGTCGCGGGGTCCCGCACGTCCACCCCCGGCCTCGACGCCCTGGTTGAGCAGGGCCCGGTCACCTGGGTGCCGGTGGACCTCGGCGTGCCGGGCGAGGCGGAGCGGCTCGTCGAGGCGACAGGGGGCCGCCTCGACGTGCTCGTCAACAACGTGGGTGGCGCCCCGGCCCGCACCGGCGGCTTCGTTTCCGTGACGGACGCCGACTGGCAGCACATCCTCGACCTGAACCTGCTCAGCACGGTGCGTGTGACCCGTGCCGCCCTGCCGTTCATGGTGGAGGCAGGGCAGGGCGCGGTCGTCACCGTCGCCTCCGTCAACGCGACCCTGCCCGACCCCATGGTGATCGACTACAGTGCCGCGAAGGCCGCCGTCGTGGCCTTCTCCAAGGCCCTGTCCAAGGAGGTCGGCCCCAGGGGCGTCCGGGTCAACACGGTCAGTCCCGGACCGGTGCGGACCGACCTGTGGCTGGCCGAGGGCGGTGTCGCACAGACCGTCTCCACGGCTGCCGGGACGAAGCCCGACGACGTGGTCGCGCAGGTCGCCGGCTCCACCGCCACCGGTCGTTTCTCCACCCCGGAGGAAGTGGCCGAGGTGATCCTCTTCCTCGCGGGTGACCGCGCACGCAACATCACCGGAAGCGACTGGATCATCGACGGCGGTTTCGTTCCCACCTGGTGACCGGTGGTCCTCCTCCGTGGCCGGCCCGGCAACAGCCGGTCACCGGTCACGGCGTTCACCGGACACTTCCGTTCGGTCCCGAAGGCAGGGACCGCGCCGACGCCTGCGCGCCCCGGGCCGGTGCGCCGACGGTGCCGACGGTGACGGTGCCCGTGGCCACTGTCGCCGCGCTCTCCGTCGGCGCGGCCTGGGCCGCCCACACGTGTGTCACGTCATGGATGCATTCAAACGATCAGCTGTTTACCTCCGCTTTGCCAACGCCTGGTGGTGTGAGTGCTGTTGGTGCCCGCATCGGCCCATCTGACGCTCCAAGGAGTCATTTCATGCACAGACCCACCCGCCGTCACCTCGCCGTCGCCACCGCCCTCGTCGCCGCGACCACGGCCGCCGTGGCCGTCACCACCGCCGCCGGCGCCTTCGACGACGCGCAGCAGGCGAAGGACGCGATCAAGGGCGGGAAGGCGAAGAACGTCATCCTGCTCATCGGTGACGGCATGGGCGACTCGGAGATCACCCTCGCCCGCGACTACACCGTCGGCGCCAACGGCCGCCTGAACATGGACAAGTTGCCGCTCACCGGCGCGTACACCACCTACGCGGTCCACCCCGACGGCACGCCCGACTACGTCACCGACTCCGCCGCCAGCGGCACCGGCTGGGCCACCGGCGTGAAGACCGTGAACGGTCGCATCTCCAAGACCCCCGGCACCGACAAGCCGGTGAAGACCCTCCTGGAGCTGGCGCGGAAGAACGGCTACGCCACCGGCAACGTCACCACCGCCGAACTGACCGATGCCACACCGGCTGTGCTCGCCTCCCACGCGACTGACCGCTCCTGCCAGGGGCCCGCCGACATGACCAAGTGCCCCACCGACACCATCGCCGCCGGCGGCCCGGGCTCGATCGCCGAGCAGGAGGTCAACCACAAGGTCGACGTTCTCATCGGCGGCGGCATGCAGCGTTTCGAGCAGAAGGTCACGGACGGCAGGTACAAGGGTCTCACCGTCACCCAGCAGGCCCGGAAGCTCGGTTACCAGGTCGTCACCGACAAGGCCGGCCTGAAGGGTGCGAAGCCGGGCAAGCCGGTGCTGGGCCTGTTCGCGTCCGGCAACGTGCCCGTCGAATGGACCGGCAAGGCGGCGGCGGTCGGTGGCACCAGCCCGCAGCGGTGCGTCACCTCCAACCCGAACCGCCCGTCCACGACGCCGAGCCTCGCCGACTCCGCCACCAAGGCGATCCAGCTGCTGGAGGCCAAGCAGCAGCAGAAGCACTCCAAGCAGGGCTTCTTCCTGCAGATCGAGGGCGCCTCGATCGACAAGCAGGACCACGCCGCCGACCCCTGCGGCCAGATCGGCGAGACCGCCGCGTTCGACCGTGCGGTGAAGGTGGCCCGCGCCTACGCGGCCAAGCACCCCGACACCCTCGTGGTCACCACCGCCGACCACGCCCACACCAGCCAGATCGTCCCGCTGGAGGCCACCCCGCCCGGGCTGTCCAGCACCCTCGTCACCAACGAGGGCCAGCAGCTCAAGGTCAACTACTCCACCAACACCCCCGGCCAGTCCCAGGAGCACACCGGTACGCAGGTTCGCATCGCCGCCCAGGGCCCGCTGGCGTACCGCGTCCTCGGCGTGACCAACCAGACCGGCCTGTTCACCACCATCCGCGAGGCGCTGCGGCTTCGCTGATCGCGCGCACCAGGGGGCGGCCGGCGCCTTCCCCGCTCCGTGCCACGCCAAGAGCGTGCCGTCCGGTGGACGGCACGCTCTCTCGGCGTCTGGAAGCCGATCATGTCTGTACGGGGGCGTTCGTGAGTTCCGCGCTCCGGCCGGGCGTTTTCATCGTGCCCCGGCCGGGTCGATCGCTGATCGGAAGGGCGGATCTGTTCTCCTATCGGTCATTCATGTCGCCTCCGCTGTGGTTGTTGTTGTCCTGGAAATCCAGGTCGACGATCTTCTGGCGCTTGACTGTGACGACCTTCTTCGACACCACATCCCCGTTCTTGACCTTGATGGTGGTCGTGGTCCTGGTGATGGTGATCTTGAGGCGGCCGTCGGCGAGTTGCTTGGTGTTCGTCCTGGTCGAGGTCTTGGTGATGGTGGTGACCTTGTTCTGGTCCGCGTGCTGGCGGTTGCTCGCCTCGGCCGCGGCTACGACCTGCGTGTGAGGGGCCGCCGGTGCGGCGAAGGCGCCGGACGGCAGGAGCGCTCCACCTGCGGCCAGCGTCGCCGTGGCGGTCAGCATGGCGAAACGCTGCTTCTTGGAAATACGCGTCATGATTTTCTCCTCTGGCGGATCGGCTCTTTCGTGTCCCTGAGGGTTCAGGGCTTCTTTCGTCGGGCTGGCTGGTGTTTCCGGCCTGCTTCCATTACGCCGAATCGCTCGAGGCGGGTCATGTTCCTGATACTCGGGACTTGACAGGCGGTGGCTGCCCTGTTGCATGCGCCGAAGGTAGGAAGGTCGGTGGTGGAACGGCAGCGCTTTTCTCTCGGGAATTCCCTCAGGACCGCTGGAAGAACTCCACCTCTGCCAGGGTGATGTGGCGTCCGCGGGTCAGTCCGACGGGGGCGCCGAGCGTCAGCCGGATCGTCTGGACATCGCTGATACCGACGGGGACCGTCTGCGGTCCGGGCTTGTCACTCAGGTCGATCTCCTGCCGGTGCACTTTCCCGTCCCGCGCGGTGATCTCCATGTCCAGTCGGAGGGCCCGGGCCTGGCGGGCGTACTCCTCGGCGGACTTCGAGGCGCCGTTGGTGATGATCAGGTCGACGAGCCGGAACGGCTTGCCGAAGGTGTACGTCACGGACGCGCCGGGTCGGGACACCGCCCAGTAGCGGTTGCTGAGCCCGTCCGTGGTCAGGTCCGCCGGATGCCCGGGCAGCTGGTCGGTGGCGGTGACGCGCGCGGGCGTCACCGCCTTGGCCTTGGCCAGCTTGTCCCGGGTGTCCTCGAAGAGGTTCCGGCCGGCCGGGAGCAGCAGGAATCCGGCGGCGCTCAGGGCCAGCACCACGGCGAGGACGATCAGGAGCCGTGTCAGGCGGCCCGAGCCCGCACGGGTGCGACGGCGGAACGGCCAGATGGTGCGCCACCACGGCAACGGAGCCGGCCCGGCGACAGAGCCCAGCGGCGCGGCGCAACGCCGGCAGAACCGGCGGTGCGGTTGGTTGGGCGTGCGGCACACCGGACACGGCACACCCGCGGAGTCCTCGTCCGACGTGACGGGCCGGACCACCGGCCGCGGGGCGACCGCCTTGGCCGGCTTGACCGGCCGCGGAGCGTCCGGGCGCGTCGGCGGAACCGGGCGCGCGGGCGGAACCGGGCGCGTGGGCGGAACCGCATGAGCCGGTGGGACTGGACGGGTCTTTGGGACCGACGGTGTCGGTGAGGCAGGCGGTGAGGCCGGGCCCGTGTCGCCGGTCGCGCGCGCGTTCCGGCCGGCTCGGGGCGCGGGCGCGACCGGGCCCGTGCGGTCCGTCGGACGTCCGGCGTCCCCGTCTGAGCCGCGTGCGCCTGCGTCGGGGTCTGGGGCCGTGTCCTGTGGACGTGCGTCGGGGTCTGGGGCCGTGTCCGGCGCGGGTGCGTGGGGCATCCGGGCCGTGTCCTGTGGACGTCCGCCGGGGCCCGAGGCCGGGTCCTGTCCGCGCGCGTCAGGCACCCGGGCCGGGTCATGTGCGCGCGCGTCAGGCACCGGGGCCGTGTCCTGTGGACGTGCGTCGGGGGCCGAGGCCGGGTCCTGCGCGGGTGCGTCGGGCATCCGGGACGTGGCGTGCGTGCGTGTGCGTGTGCCGGGGGCCCGGGACGAGGCCGGTTCCGCCGTCTCCGGTTCCGCCGTCTCCGGTTCCGGCGTCTCCGGTTCCGCCGGGTCCGCGGGACCGAGAGGTTCGGCGGGCGTCCCGGGCAGCGGCCCGCCGGCCCGCGCCGACGGCGGTCCCGCGGTGTCGGACCAGCCCAGATACCCCCCGCAGTTTCCGCAGAAGTCGTCCGTCGCCTCGTTGGACGCCCCGCAGGCGGGACACTCGCGCATGACGTCACTCCCCTTCGCCGGCGGGCGGTCCGGTGAGGACCTCCACCCGGCACACCGTGTGCACCGGGCACAGGACCCGGACGAGTTCGTGGACCCGGTCCGCCTCGACCATGGCCTGCCGGTCCGGCCACACCCGGACGAGGATCTCGGCGGCCGGAGCGGGCGGCAGTCCGGCACCGGCCGTGCGCGACCAGACCGCGCCGCCGTCCCCGCTGACCTCCGCCCGCACACCGAGGATCAGACGCAGCGCCTCCACCAGACCGCGCTTCGTGCCCCGCCTGCGATGCAGCTCCATCGCCCGGACCGCGGCCTCCCGGCGCAGCTCCACCGGCCAGCGCGGATCGTCGACGCCGCCGACCCAGGAGGCGAGCCAGGCCAGGAAGTCGGCCGGTGCCACCCGCGGGTCCAGGTAGGCGGGCAGGTTGTCGAGCGTGGCGAACACCGGGGCGAGGACCGTGTCGAGGCCGGAGGTGAACCGCTGGGCGAAGTCGTCCTCCGCGTACAGGGCGGGCAGTTGCTCGCCGATGGGGTAGCGGCTGGGCAGCCCGGGGACCGCGGCGCGGCTCATCCGCGGGCCTCCGACTCCGCGGCGGCGACCACCACTTGATGCTGGTACGAGAAGACCAGCGTGGCCGCGTCGATGTCGATGCGTTCGACGGGGGAACCACGCCGGCCCGTGATCGGATCGGCGGCGAACATCCGGATGTCCTCCACCAGTACGTCCCCGACGGCGCGTTGCAGCACGCCGAACACCTCCCCGTACTGCACCGGACGCCCGAACGGCCAGCCGGTGCCGTCGGGGCCGCCGTGCAGCGGGTTGAGGTGACGGAACAGCGCGGCCAGCGCCGCGTCGCGCACCCGGTCCGTGTCCGCGGCCGGTGCGGTGAGCCGGGCCACCACGGTGACGCCCTGGTAGTCCGGCGGTTCCACGACGAGCCGCGTGCCGATCAGCCGACGCTCGTCGAGGGCCCCGGTGATCGTGGCGAGCACCTGGTCGGAGGGGATCAGCTGCTCGAAGCGGAGCCGGTCGCCCTCGTCGGCGACCGCGTCCGGTACCACCAGCACCCGTACCGCGCCCGGCTCGTCGGCGGCGGGCAGGCAGCGGACCCGGCGCACCGAGGGCGCCGCCTGCCGCGCGATGATCTCGTGATCCTCGGCCGTCACCGCTCGCTCCTGCATGCGCAGCGCCTGCGGGGCGCGCAGCTTGGCGTTGTCCACGGTCTCACCCGCGACGCCGCCGCGAGCCGCCTCACGGTTGTCGACCCGGGCGACGTACGGCACGGAGCTGCGCAGCACGTTGATCGCGCCCCGGGCGACGTTGCCCGCCGGACCGCCGCCGGTGCGGTAACGGACCACGCGCACCTGTGCGCCCTTGGGCGGCACGGCACCGCACGCGCGCAGTGTGCCGTCGGCCTCGCGCAGCACGGGAGGAAACGTGAACTCTCCGGTCGTGGCGTTCACCCGGACGTGCCGGTCCTCCGGTCCCGAGCTCCCGAAGTGGTCCACGACGTGCCAGCGCTCCCAGCCTTCGGACGAGGACACCTCCACCACCGGCGGTTCCCCGTCGAGCAGCACCGGCGGGCGGTCCAGGCGGAAGGTCTGCCCCGCCACCCCCTCGGAGGTCCCGAGCGGGACGTCGGTCACCGTCTCGGCGTGCGCGACGGTCATCGTGCCGCCGATGGTGAACACGCTCGCCTCGCGCACCGTGGGCGACTCGGAGTAGAACGGCTGGCCGGGCTCCGCCTCGACGACCCGGCAGCGCAGCCAGCCCGCGCGCGCACCGCCGATCACGGACGCCGTGTGCCCGGCCGGGACGTACACGATGACCTCGCCGGGGCGGTTGAGGCCGCCGGTGGTGTCCTCGCCGGTCTCGCACCGCTGCCAGCGCCCGCCGTCCCACGCCTCCCACACCAGCGGCGGCTGGCGCGGGTCGACGCCGACACCCTCGACACGGCTGTCCAGGCGCACCGCGACCACACAGCGCGGCACCGCCGACGGCAGCCCGAACAACAGCGCGTCACCCGGTTCGGGCGCCGCCTGGAAGCACGGAACGTCGCGGCCCTCGGTGAGGGCGCCGGTCCGGTCGGTCTGCTCACCGCCGCGCGGCGCGGTCACCAGGCGGATCAACTCGCTGGGCACGATGCGGAGTTCGTCCGTGGTGGCGAACACCACGGCGTCCTCGTTCTCCCCGGCCGCGGTCGTCACCTCGGTGCCCGCGGTCAGCGTCACCGTCTCGGGCTGCGGAGCCGACAGCCAGAAGTCGACCTCGGCGCCGGCCGCCGTCGGCGGGAACAGGCTGACGCCCAACAGATCGAGGAACGCCAGGTAGTTCTTGTCCGGGACCCGGTTCAACCGGTACAGCAGCTGGTCCACCAGGTAGGCGAACGTCTCGATCAGGGTGACGCCCGGGTCGGAGACGTTGTGGTCGGTCCACTCGGGCGCGCGCTGCTGCACATACCGCTTCGCCTCGTCGACGAGTTGCTGGAAGCGCCGGTCGTCCAGGTTCGGGGAGGGCAGGACCATCAGTTGCCGACCGCTTCCTCGGCCCCCTCCTCGGAGGGGATCGTGTAGAAGGGAAAGACCAGGTTGCGCCGGTCGTTGGTGGTGCGCACCGTGTAGTGCACGTCGATGTAGAGGGTCCCCGCGTCCACCGAGTCGAAGGCGACGATCACGTCGTCCACCGTGATCCGCGGCTCCCACCGCTCCAGTGCCTCGCGCACCTGCTGGGCGACCCGCCCGGCGGTGTCGCCGTCGCCGGGCGCGAACACGTAGTCGTGGATGCCACAGCCGAACTCGGGCCGCATCGGGCGCTCCCCGGGCGCCGTGCCGAGGACGAGGCGGATGGCCTCCTCGATCTCCCGGCCCCGCTCGACCATGGCGATGCCCCCGGTGGGGCCGACCCGCAGCGGGAACGCCCAGCCGCGCCCGATGAACCGCTCGCTCACAGCGCACCTCCGATCTGCACGTTCATGGCACCCATCACGATCTGCGCGCCGCACGCCGTCTTGTCGCGCATCCGCGCGGCGGGCAGCCCGCCGATGAGGACCGCGCCCCGTACGAGGGCGGCCGGGTCGGGGATGATCACGTTGCCCGGCCCGAGCGCCGCGTGCGGCACGATCGGGCAGACGTGCAGGCTGCCCTCGACGGCGGCGGGAAGGCCGCCGATCAGCACGCTGTTCACCGCCGGGGCCGCCATGGGCGGTGGAGTGGTGATGCGTCCGCCGTGGCTGGTGGGGTCGCCGGTACGGGCTGCGGCTGGCATGGATGGCTCCTCGGGTTCAGGGGGAGACGGCACGGAGGTGACGCGCACCGCGGAGACGAAGGGGGCAACGGGCATGGGCGGGAGCTCAGTTGATCCGGATGAGCTTCGCCTTGAGGATGCCGAGCAGCCCGCCGTCGACGGAGACCTCCGAGCGCCCGGTCACCCCGACCTTGCGGGCGGAGACATCGACGCCGGTCTGTCCCTCGATGTTCACCGTGCGTCCCTTCAGGGTGACGGCCCCCCTGGGGGCGCTCAGGGTGATGTCGTTCTTGTCCATGACGATGGAGGTGCCGACCTGCCCGGGACGCTGGTACACGGTGACCTCGATCCGGTCCCGGCGGTCGTCCAG
Organism: Streptomyces sp. NPDC053076; assembly: GCF_044546845.1. Lineage (NCBI taxonomy): Bacteria > Bacillati > Actinomycetota > Actinomycetes > Kitasatosporales > Streptomycetaceae > Streptomyces > Streptomyces sp. NPDC053076. The sequence goes on from NZ_JBITZL010000003.1 coordinate 521,433, forward strand.
CCGTACCTCCAGGCGCTTGTCCCCGGTCGCCAGGCGCAGCCCGGACTGCCCGGGCGCCGCCGCGTCCAGCAGTTCCACGCGGTGTCCCGAACGCGACACGAACGAACGGCGATTGACCTTCCCGCTGGTCTTGTCGATCAGCGGCACGTCGTGCTGCGACGGCTTGTCCACTCCGTTGTAGAGGCCGCCGATGACGTACGGACTGTCGAGGAGCCCCTGCTCGAAGCCGACGAGTACCTCGTCGTTGACCTCGGGGCTGACCACACCGCCGCCGCCCTTGCCGCCCCACTGCACCGTGCGCACCCAGTCGGTGACGTACGTGTCGTCCAGCCAGGGGAACTTCATCCGCACCGCGCCGCGTTCCGAACCGTTCGGCTCGCGCACGTCCGTCACCACCCCGATGGCCAGGCCGGGGATGCGCGGGCCGCGGCCGGGCGCGTTGGCGCCGGTCACCAGGCCGGTCAGCGAGCGGTCCGGGCTGGCGCTCACCCACAGCGTCGTCCGGTAGCCACCGTGCGGCTCCAGCACATGCTGCACGGCCGTCGCCGTGTAGCGCCCGGAGAACGCCTTGCCCACATTGCCCAGCGTGACCGGCTTGCCGGCCCGCAGGACCGGATTGCCGGTGCTGACGGCCTCCAGCTCGGCGAAGCCGGAGCTGACCTGCTCGGCCATGGCGCGTGCCACCGCCGTGGTCTCCGCCTGTGTGCGGTACGGAGTGTCGGTGACGGTGAGCTGGGTGGCCTTGCCGAACCGGTTGACGGAGGCGGGGCTGAGGCCAGGCACCACCGTGCCGCTCACCACGGACGGCTGCTCGGCGACCAACGGCCGCTTGGTGGTGACGTCCCAGCCACGCACCTGCACCTTCTGCGCCGCGTCGGCCGTCGACAGCGCGGCCCGCAGCGCCAGCAGGTTCCGGCCGTACTCCAGGACCAGGGGGCTGCGGGTCGCGGGCGTCGACGGCGCGGGCGCACCGGACGCCTTCGACGGCCGGGTGAACTGCAGGACGCCCTTGTCGTCGATGCGCACCTGCGCGCCGCTCTCGCCCGCCAGATACTGCAGGAAGTCCCAGTCGGAGACATTGGCCTGGGACAACTGCTTGTGGGTCACGGCGGGCGCCTCCACCTTGCCGCAGGCGAGACCCGCGGCCGTGGCCACCTTGCGGACGATCGCCGCCGTCGTCATGTTCCGGTACGCCACCACCTTGCGGCCCCGCTGGAGCCGATGGGCCTTGGAGTAGGCCCGTACGACGGTGAAGGTGCCGGTGCTGTCCCGGTCCAGTTCGAGAGCCGTGACCTCACCGTTGAACAGCCGCTCCCGGGCCTGCCCCTTCACGGTCACCACCGACACGCGCAGCGGCGTGCCGATGGTGATGCCGGTCGCGGCGAGGAACTCATGCTGCGGATCCCGGAAGGTGAGCACCGCGGTGTCCGGCAGCCCCACGTTCTCGTCGACCACACAGCTGACCAGTTGCGTCGCCCACACCTGCGGTAGTTCGCCCGGTGCCTCGACGACCGGGTCGGCCGCGAACGACCGGGCCTCGCCTCCCTCGAAACCGCTCACTGTTCCTCCTCGCCCCCGGCGTCCCGCATGCCCGGCACCACCAGCTCGGTGCCGGGCAGGAGTGCCATCGGATCGTCGATGCCGTTCGCCTCGGCGATGGTCCGCCAGGCCGTCGCGTCCCCGTACTCGCGCCAGGCCAGCATCGCCAGGCTGTCGCCCGCCACCACCGTGTGGGTGCTGCGCGCGGTGCGCGCACCCGACGTGGGGTTCTGCCCGGGGGCGTCCACGCTCGCCTCCTCGATGGACAGCGAACAGGTGGCCCGCAGCGGCTTCCCGTCCACGTCGAAGAGCGTGTACGACACCGACAGGCTGGACAGCACCCCGTCGAACGACGTGGTGCGCGCGGTGCCCCACTCGAACCGCACCCAGGGACTGGCGGGTTTCTTGCGCCCCAGGCTCGCCGGAGTGGGCACGCACGCCTTCATCAGCTTCTCCACGGCCTGTTCCACCGAGTTGTCGTGTTTGGCGGTGGCGTCCAGGAACACCTGGAGGCTCAGGGTGCGCGGGCCGCTTCCGACGAACTCCGGCAGCGCGGACTCACCCGCCATCCGGGCCGGGGAGCGGCGCCACTCCGTGGACTTGCGCAGCTCCAGCGTCGACGGGTTGAACTGGAGGTCGAGCCGCGCGATCGTGCCGCCGGGCCGGGCGCCGACCGAGGCCGGCGGCTCCTTAAGGGTGAGCTGGGCCCTGGCCCGGCTGGCGCGGACCGCTGGGGACATGGCGTGCGTTCCTTTCCGGAGCGGCTTGGGCGGTGCTGGAGAGGGTCGAGGAGCAGGCGCGGTGCGTCATCCGAGAGCGGTTCAGGAGGGCACCAGGCCCTCGTGGGCGATCTCCAGGGTCTCCACCGCCGGCTGCGAGCTGGCCGGGTCGAACGACGGCCCCTGCCAGCGCACCGGCACGATGCCGTACACCTGCCAGCTGATGATGCGGCTCAGGTCGGGCCGCAACGCCACGATCTCGCCGTCCTTGGGCTCGACCCGCCGCAGCGTCTCGTCCAGCCAGCGGCCGATCTTCGCCGTGTCGGTCGTCACGGGACGGGTGAGGGTGATGTTCGACCAGGTCACACGGCCGGGCAGCTGCCAGGTGAAGCCGTTGTTGCCGCCCTCGGCGTAACTCTCCATCTCGACCTGGGCGCCCATGCCGGAGCAGGTGTGGAAGGCGCCGAGGTCGTTGCCGCCGATGGCGAGCCGGAAGAACACGCTCGTCGCGAAGATGTTGTCCGTCATGCGTCCGTCGTCCGTTCGTCGTGCTTCCCGTGGTCCCGTGCGGTCGTCGCCTCGTGCGCCCGTGTCCGCGTGCGCGCCCGTCCCTGCCGGCGGTCTCAGCGGCGCCCGTCGAAGGGCCTGCCCGTCCGTTCCCGGCCGCGCCGCAATTCGGTGCGCAGCAGCCGGGACACCGGGTCGAGCAGCCGCCGGGCCAGTTCGTCGAGGTCGGGTCCCTTGTCCTGCGCGGCCGCCGCATCACCCCGGCCGTGACCCGTTCCGCTCCCGGTGGAGGCGGCAGACCCCGTGGCGGCGCCTTGCGCCGGGGTCTCGGTGGTCGCTGCCCCGGATCCTCGGCCGCCGCTCGCGGGCCCGTCCGTGTCGTGCTGGACGACGGGTCGCACCAGGGGTGCCGCCCGGACCGCAGGGGCCTGTGCCGGCAGGTTCACCGGAGCCCTCTGCACGGTGGGCGGCTGTGGCCCGGTCACGGGCAGCGGTGCTCGCGCGCGGGGTCCCGGCACGCTGTGCGACGGCGCGGGCGTGGCCGGGCGTACGACGCGGACGGGCGGGGGCGTGGCGGCAGCGCCCACCGGTGTTCCGGCAGGGCCCATGGACGCGTCGACAGCCCCCACCGGCGTGGCGACAGGGCCCAAGGGCGCGGCGACAGCGCCCACGGGCGTGGCGGTGCCCGGCGGACGGAGGCCCGAGGTACGACGTGCGGAGCGCTGGACGGCCCGGCCGCCCGGCTCCGAGCCGGGGCGGGAAGCCGCGCCCTGCCCCCCGCGGGCACCGTTCGGCGGCGTGGTCTCGCGCGCCCAGCGCGCCGCCACCACGGGGGGCTTGCCGCCGTGGCGCGGGGCGGCGGACACGCCGTCCGCCGCGCGGGTGCTGAGGCCGAGCGGGCGCGCGGACAGGAGCCGCACGGTGGGCGTCGGCGGCGGCGTGCGGGTGCCGCCGGGTGAGGTCCTGCCCTGGGCGGCCACCGCGCGGGCGATGACCAGGGGAGCCGGGCCCTGACGCAGGGCGCCAGGTGGGGTGCCGCCCGACGGACCGGACGGATGCGGTCCGGGCCCGGGCGGCCCGGGACGTTCTGCCCCCGGCGTCGCCGGCCGGGCGCCGGCCCCCGGTGTTCCGGCGGCCGACGGGCTCCCGGTTCCGGCCGGATGGCCGCTCACCGGCACGGGGTCCGGTACCGCGCGCCGCTGTACGAGAGCCCCGGGCGCACCGGCGCCCGACCCCTCCCCGAGGCGTTGCCCACCGGGCACCGGGGACGATCCCGACGCGGACGTGTCCGGTGCGACGGGCTGCCCCAACAGAGGCGCCCGATCACGCTGCCGGGGCGCCCGGTCCGGACGGGGGACGCCGTACGACGTGGGTGCGCCCGCGAAGCGCTGCACGCTGGACCGGCCGTCCTGGCGCGCCGCACGTGCGGGAGGTTCCGCCGTCGGCAGGTCGGCGGTGGACGGCAGTGAGGGAAGAGGCGCTCCCAGGCCGGTCCGTGCGCGTGGGCCGGACGGCCGCTCGGCGCCGCCGCGTGTCGTGCCGGGGCGCACGGAGGGCGTCTCCCGCGCCGTCGCCTCGGCGGCCCGCGAGGCGGTGGGCGCCGTAGGACCGTCGCCGTCGGAGCGCGCCACCGGCCGGTCGCCCGCCCCCTCCGCCCGGCTCTGGACGACAGGCAGCGTGGGCCTGTGTGCCGGGTCCGCGGCCGTGCCGGACGGGCCCATCGGCACCGCCGTCTCCGGGAGCCTGGGCAGCGGAGCGCCCAGCGGCGGACGGGTGCCCTGGCGCTGTGCGACAGAGCCGGCCTCGATCCCGCCCGTCTGCGGCCCACCCGTGTCCGGAGCCTTCACCGGCCTGCCCGAAGCGGCTGTCACGGGCGCTGCGGACCGTACGGCGGGCAGCCGACGCACCGGTCCGTCCGGGCGCCGGGCGACGGTCAGCGGGCGGCCCACGGGGCGCGGGCGGACGGCGCCGTGAACGGCGTGCGTGGCGGCCGAGCCGGCACGGCCGGTTCCGTCGTCCGCTCGGGTGCCGGGGGTTCCTGACGTCTTCGCCGCGGCGCGTGGTGGGGTGGGGCCGGAGGGCACCGCCGGTCCGCGGTCTGTGCGGGAGTCGTCCGGTGACGCGGCCGGTCCGGCGTGGGTCCGTGGCGTCGTCGCCGTGGCGCGGGGCGTCGCGGGGCCGGGAGCGGGGCCGGGATCCCCGGGGGAGGCGGCCCGAGAGGCGCTCTCGCCGGTGTGGCCGCCCAGCACCGCGACTCGGCGCACCAGCGGCAACCGAGGGGGCGCCGGTACGGCGGGAGCGGGGCCACCGCCCTCCGTGCCGGCCCTCTGTACGGCGGGCGTGGAGGGCTTGAGGACGGCCGGAGTCGATTCCGAGGCGAGGCCGCGCTGTCCGTCGGCCGGGGACGTCGTGGAGGAGGGAACGTGCTGTCCGTCGGCCGGGGACCTCGTGGGCGAGGGAGCGTGCTGCCGGTCGGCCCGGGACGCCGTGGACGCGGAGCCGTGCCGTCCGTCGGCCCCGGACGACTGGGATGTGGGGCGGCCGTGCCGTCCGTCGGCCGGTGCTGCGCCGCCCGGTGCCCTGTCGGTGCCGGAAGGGCCGCCCGGGGCAACGGACTCGTCGGCCGCTTCCGCGGTGCTCCGGTTCCCTCCCGGACCACCGGCGCGTGCGCCGCGTGCCTGAGGTCCGCCACTCGGCGGCCCTTCCGTGCCCTCGGAGCCCCGCGAACCGGGCGTGGTCGGCGACCGGTGCGCCGCCTGGGGGCGGCGCTGGACCAGGGGACTCTCTCGCTGCTCACGGGCGACCCCTCCCGGGGTGCGGTCGCCACCGCCCCGGGACGCGTCCTGGCCGGACGACCGGCTCGTACCTGGCTGCGGCCGGACCTCGCCGCCTCGTTCCCGGCGGGGTGAGGGGCCCGACTGGGCTGCTGGAGCCTCGGCCGCGGTCTTCCCGCTGCCGCCGGGCCGGCCCTCGTCCTGTGCACGACGACGGTCCCGCGGCGGGTCCTGCCGTGGTCGCGCCGGCCGGCCGGTGTCCGTGACGGCACCGGATGCGCCCGGGCTCGGCTCGTCGCCCCCCGTGCGGCGCTGGACGTGCGGCAGCGGCTGCCGCGGCTGTGCCACCGTACGTGCCGGTTCCACCGTGGGGGTGCTTTCGTCGCGAGGGGACGCGGCCGGGCGGGCACGGTCGGCGGGACGGGAGGCCGGGGAACGACGCGGTCCCGCAGCAGCCGTCAGTTCGCCACGGGCGCCCGGACGCGCCGAAGCTTCCGGTCCTCCAGCACTGGCCGGACCTCCCCGGCTCGCCGAACTCCTCTCGCCGGCACCCGAGATGTGCTCCTCCCCGTAAGGCGACAGTGCGCGCAACAGCAGCGGTCCGCCCCCGCCGCGCGCGGCCCGGGGGGACGCCGGCGGCCGGGCTACGCCACGGACCACACCGGACGGCGCCGACGGCAGCACGCCGTGGGCCAGTCCCGTGTCGAACGACGGATCACGCCAAGCCGCCAGGCCGGCACGGAAGACCAGGCCGTCGCTGACGGCCAACGGGGCACGCGAGAGGGTGAGGGCCGGGGCGGAGGCGGAGCGCCAGCCGCCGTCCCAGCCGGCCGGCACGGCGGATCCCCGCTCGGTGGCGGACGACCCCCGCTCGGTGGCGGACGTCGCCGGCTCGGCGGCGGGCCGTCCGGCCGGGGTGGCCGCTTCGACGGCACGCCGCGTACGACGCAACCTGTCCCGCCATGCCATGTGCTCAACCGCCTTCGTTCACGCGGGTGTTGATGCGGGCGATCTCGGTGACCCACTGCTGCCGTTCGCCGTGGGTCAGGTCGAGGATCTCCTCGCGGGGCCAGTGGAAGTGGTAGGCGATGTACGCGATCTCTTCCCGCAGCCGGGGGAGGGCGTACGTCACGATTCCCCCAGGCGCCCACCCGAGAGGTCGACCTCGAAGGCGCCCTCGCAGTGCGGGCACGTGACGGCGGCGCGCGTGTGCCCCTCGCTGTTGACGCGCCGGTAGAAGTCCTGGAGGAAGGCCACGTCGGTGGCGTACATCCGCTCCACGACCCCGGCGTGCACGTCCGTGATCGTGCCGATCCGGGTGATCACCTGGCTGAGCAGCACCACGCTCAGGTACGCCGGGTTCTCCTTGACCCGCAGGTCGATCTGGGGCCGCAGCTCGTCGCGGGCCGTGGCCAGGCGCATCGCGCCGTGCCGGTGCACCGTGCCCGCCTCGTCCACGTACCCGCGGGGCAGCTCGAACTCGAACTCGGTGCGCAGCCCGTGCTCCTGACCGGGAGGGGAAGGGGAAGCGGGAGCGGCGGCGGGGGGAAGGGCGGCCCCCGCTCCCGTGTCCGTCGCGGGCGCCGTGACCTGGAGGATCTCCTCCAGGTTGCCCGCGGTCACCGTACGGCGCCTCATTCGACGACGATCTCCTCGAACACGATGGTCACGGTCTCGGTCGCGGCGGAGGACTCGCCCGCCTTGAGCGAGGGCCCCTCCCACTTGGACGCCCAGCCCTGCATCAGCTGGATGCGGCGTACGGTCGCGCCGGTGGAGTCCTTGATCTCGATGGTGAGGTTCTGCCGCGCGGTGTCCACGGCGCCGTTGTTGAGGGTCTCCTTGATCCACTTGGTGAACTCGCTGCTCTGGTCGAGTCCCCGGGTGATGGTGATCTCGCCGGCCTGGCGGGCGCCCGGCTGCTTGCGGATGATCTGCTTGCCCTCGGAGCTGACCTGCCGGACCTCGACGACCTCTTCCTCGACGGTCAGTCCGCTGATCTCCTGGATCGATTCGACCAGGTAACCGCCGAGCTGCACGCCGAAGATATGGGTGGAAAGAGCATCGCCCTCTGCCATGTCTGTCTGTCACCTTTCCTTTGGATCACTCGTCGACGAGGCTGGTGCTGTCGGAGAACTGGGCCAGCCGGAACACCACGAACTCGGCGGGCTTGACGGGCGATACGCCGATCTCGCAGACCACACGGCCCTGGTCGATGGATTCCTGCGGGTTGTTGTCGCGGTCGCACTTCACGTAGAAGGCCTCCGCGGCCGTCCGCCCGAACAGCGCGCCCCGGCGCCACTCCTCGGTGAGGAACGCGCTGATGTTGCGGCGGATGCTCGACCACAGCCGGTCGTCGTTCGGCTCGAACACCACCCACTGGGTGCCCAGGAGGATCGACTCCTCCAGGTAGTTGAACAGCCGGCGCACGTTCAGGTAGCGCCACGCCGGGTCCGAGGACAGGGTGCGGGCGCCCCACACGCGGACACCGCGGCCGGGAAAGGCCCGGATGCAGTTCACGCCGATCGGGTTGAGCAGGTCCTGCTCGCCCTTGCTCAGCCGCAGCTCCAGGTCCACCGCGCCGCGGACGACCTCGTTGGCGGGCGCCTTGTGCACACCCCGCTCGGCGTCGCTGCGCGCCCACAGACCGGCGACATGACCGCTCGGCGGGACCGTGGTGTTGCGCCCGGCGGCCGGATCGAAGACGCGCACCCACGGGTAGTAGAGGGCCGCGTAACGGGAGTCGTAGCCCGCCTCGTCGTTGCGCCAGGTACGCACCTGCTGCGCGGACAGCCCGGGCGGCGAGTCGAGGACCGCGACCCGGTCACCCATCTGCTCGCAGTGCGAGATGACGGCGAGCTGGACGGTGCGCACCCCCTCGGCGTCGATGTCACCGCGCTGGTAGGCGCTCATCAGGTCCGGTACGGCGACCATCGTGATCTCGTCGATGGTCTCCAGGCCGGCGAACCCGGTGCGGGCGCCCGCGTCTCCGACGTACTCGGCCGGGTCGAGGCGGACCACCTCGCCGGACGCGGCGGGGGCGGGCGCGGCCGGGGCGTCGGGCACCGCCACCGTCTGCGCGGCCGGCCGGGTCTGGCTCGCACCGCGCTGCTCGGTGACGTCGATCAGCTTCGAGGAGCGGACCTGGCTGAGCAGATAGCCCTTGACGTTCTTGCGGATCGAGGCGTCGTACGTCTCGGCCACCTGGTCGCCCTGGCGGACCAGGATCCTGAAGCGGTCCTCGGACGGGTTCTCCCCGTCGGGCTCGGCGATCTCCACGGAGACGCCGCTCACGCCGGGCTTGGCCGCGATGAGGAAGCCGCCCACTTCCACCGTCGGCGCCACCGGGCTCTGCCGTGCGGCGCCGCCCTGCGTGGCGGCCGGGGCCGACGCGTCCTCGGCGGAACCGCCGATCCGGACGATGTACGCGGCGCCGCCGCCGTTGGCGAAGTAGCCGTAAACGGCGTGCGGCAGATACGCGCCCTGGGTGAAGCCGCCGAACTGCTGGGTGTACTGGTCCCAGCTGGTGACCAGCGTCGGCTCGTGGAACGGGCCGTTCTCGGCGAAGCCGACGAACGCGGCGACGGCGGTGCCCACACCTTCGATGGGGCGAGCACCGGACTGCACCTCCTCCACGTAAACGCCTGGGGTGAGGTACGTCGGCATGCTCGCTCCTTCACGTTCCTGTGGTCCGGGTCCCCCTCACCCTTTCCTCCGCCCACTGCCGGCCGCAGGGGACTTCGGGCCCTGGCCGGGGGCAGGCGACCTGCCCGCCGGGGCGGTCGCCGCGTACCGCGCGTGCAGGCTCATGGGCCGGTGACCTGGGCGAGGTAGGGACCGAACTCCGCCTCCAGGACCAGCCGGCCGAGCTTGCGGTACTCCTGGGCCACCGCCGTCACCACCTCGCGCATGGCCAGCGGTGCACCGGACTCGGCCGACAGATAGGCGGCGGTCACCGCGCAGGCCCGGATCGAACCGCCCGCCAGCTCGAACCGGTCCGCGCAGAACGTGAGGTCCAGGTCGTCGGCGCGCGGCAGGCGGTCGCCGAGGCAGCGTTCCCACAGGGCCAGGCGCTGTGCCGCATCGGGCACCGGGAAGTCCGCCACGACGTCCAGGCGCCGGGTGAACGCCTCGTCGAGGTTGGCACGGAGATTGGTGGTCAGCACGGCGATGCCGTCGAAGGACTCCATCCGCTGGAGCAGGTACGCCGACTCGATGTTGGCGTGCCGGTCACGTGCGTCCTTCACCTCGGAGCGCTTGCCGAAGATCGCGTCGGCCTCGTCGAACAGCAGGACCGCGTTGACCGCTGACGCCTCGGTGAAGATGCGCTCCAGGTTCTTCTCGGTCTCGCCGATGTACTTGTCGACGACGGTGGACAGATCCACCACGTACAGGTCCATGCCGAGGTCGGCGGCCACGACCTCGGCGGACATGGTCTTGCCGGTGCCCGACCCGCCCGCGAACAGGGCGATGACGCCACGGCCCCGGCCACCGCCGGGCCGCATGCCCCACTGCCCGAGGACCTGGTCGCGGTGGCGGGCACGCACCGCCAGTTCGCGCAGCCCGCGCAGGGTCTGCGGGGGCAGCACGAGGTCGTCCCAGCCCACGGCGGGCTCCACCCGGCGGGCCAGCCGGGCCAGACCCGCTCCGTTCTGTGCCCGCACCGCGGCCCGCAGATCGTCCTGGCCCACCGGCCGGCCCGCCAGCGCCGCCGTGCGCACGGCCGCCTCGGCGGCCCGCCGCAACTGCCCGGAATCCAGGCGGTGCGCGGCCACGGAACGGGCGAGCGCGTCGAAGTCCACCGGTGCCGCGTCCTCGTCGGCGGCCGTCTCCAGCGCGTACCGCCACCGCGCCACCTGCTGCTCGGGAGCGGCGGTGGTCACGGTCAGGGTCACCGGCGTCCGAGCCGCCCAAGCCGGGTCCCAGCCCTGCGAGCCGTGGGTGAACAAGGGGATACCGGACAGCGCCGCGCACACCGTGCGCAGTGCGTGGGCCCGCTCGGACGGCTTGTCCGGCAGCGCCTCCAGCGGGCCGAGGACCACTCCGGCATCCGTCAGTCGTGCCTCGCGGGCAGCGGTGCCCGCCAGCTCGGCCAGTTCGCGGCCGTGCCGGGCCAGTGCCGCCGGGTCGAGGACGAGCGGACGGCGGCCGCACGCGCGCAGGGCCGCGTCGGCGAGACCTTCGGGGGCACCACCGTGGGCCCGCAGGTGCACATGGCCGGTGCCGCCGACGGCCGCCGCGGCGGCCCGCCGGACCAGCGCGGCGTCGACGGCCGGGTCGACGGTGTCCTCGCCGAGCACCTCCCTCAGCCGCGCGTCGGGCGAGGAGACGCCCAGCAGGTGAGCGGTGACCCGGTCGGGTACGGCCAACACGCGCGAGAGCGGAGGCCGTTCCGGCTCCATGACCTCCAGCAGGCCGCCCGCGAGCAGCGGCGCGCCGGGCGAGAGCCGGAACCTGCCCGCGGACACCCCCGAGTGCCCGCACAGTTCGAGAGCGAGTCCGACCGTGGGCCGGCGCCGCGTCAGATCGTCGTTGAGGTAGCCGTAGAGCCGTTCGAAGCGGGCGTCCAGGTCCGGTGCCACGGCAACCAGGAGGAGGTCCACGTCCAGCGGTGACAGTCGGAAGTCCCGGGCGAGCCGGTCGAGGAGCGAGCCGGGCGGCGGGTCGGCGGACGGCAGCGTCGGCAGACCCGGGCCGTCCGGTTCGTCGAGGATCCGCTCGGCCGCCTCGGGAGTGAGGTACTGCCCCCGGTAGGGGTCGTCCGGGTCCGGGTCGACGGCCCGCCGGGCGGCCACGGCCCGGCGCACCCGCTCCTCCACCGTCTGTAGCCGCCGCCACAGGAAGGGGGTGGCCTCCGTCCCGGCCGGTGCCGTGGGCTCCATGAGGTACGTCACGGCTGTCGGTCCCCTCGTCGGCGGCGGCGCGCGGGCGCGGGCCGCCGCTCCCTCGTACCGCCGAAGCCCTCCGGGCCCGGATCGCCGACCTCGGTGTAGCGCAGGCGGCGGGCCGAATCCGGCTCGTCCGGCAGGGACCGCGGCACGGACCGTACGACCAGCCCCTCGGTGACCGGCGGCGCCGCGGCCCGCTGGATACCGGCCAGCGGCGCCCGCACACGCACCCCGAGCGACGGCTTCAGCTCCCCGCCGAGGGCGGACCACACGTCGGAGGCGGCCGGGGCGTCCAGACCGGTGCCGCCCGCGTCGAGACCGACGATCAGGCCGAGTTCGGCGAGTGAGCCGGTCAGCAGGTGCGGTCCGAGCGTGTCGGTGGACACCAGGCAGGTCAGCACCTGGGACAGCAGCCGGTGCTCGTCCTGCGGGCGGCTCGCCCACGCCGTGACCAGGTACGTCAGCTCGAACCAGCGCGCGGGGGCGCGTCGGGCGACGACGAAGCCGTCCTCGTCGTAGATCTCGCCGCCGCTGCTGTTGCGCCGCGAGTTGTCCTCGCGGATGTCGTACAGGAACACACAGACCGTGGGGGCGCTGCGACGCGCGGCCCAGTCGCTCGTCGGCGCGTCGAAGACGATCTCGACGCCCGACGCGGCGAGCCCGGCCCCGTCGAGCAGCCGGCGCAGCCCCTCGTCGACCTCGTGGATCACCGGCGGGTCACCTCGTCGGGCGGCTGCACGCTGCCGTTGACGACCAGGAAGTCCGTCTTCACCGGTGAGAAGCCGGGACCGCTCGCGGTGATGGTGCGCGGACCCGTCTGGTCCTTGGCGAGGATCAGCAGCTGGCCGATGAACGTGCCGTCCGGCTTCGGCACCGTCGGCGCCGCGGCGGCGGTGATGCCCGGCTTCCAGCGGAACCGGACCGGGACGCCCGGCGGGAAGTCCTTGCCGCGCACCGACGTCACGAAGCCGGGCTTGCCGATGGGCGGTACCGCGACGATCCGGGGCTGCAGGATGCGCAGGCGCTGACGGGCGGAGTTGTCGCCGAGGTCGGCGTCCGTGCCGGTGGTGGTCAGCCGGCCGGTGACCTGCGTGGTGAGCGCCTTCGCGGGGGAGAGCACGACCTGGATCACGGTGCGTGCGCCGGGCGCCAGGTCGGGCAGCGCGCACACCCAGGTGTCGTCACAGCCGGCGGGCGGCCCGTTGTCCGGTATGTCCGCGGGCAGTCCGATGCGCAGCCGCAGGCCGGTGGCCAGCGCGTTGCGGCCGTTGCGCACGGTGTAGGTGACGACGACGCGCCCGCCCACATAGCCGGGGTTCGGCTCCGCGGTGACGCGTACCCCGGGGCCCGCCTTCGGGGCGGGTGGCTCCGACGGCGGCGGTGGTGGCGCCGGCGTGGCCGGCGGCTTCGGGGGCGTCATGGTGTGAGTCGGCGTCGGGTCGGGCGGGGCGGGCGCCGCACGCACCGGTACGACCGTGCGGTCGGCGTTGTCGCTGGGGTTCGGGTCGATGACGGACCCGGTGACCGACCAGTCGACGGGCTGGTCGCCCGGTGTGACCCCGGTGAGGGTGACGGTCACCGGTACGGTGCTGCCGGGCGGCAACACGCCCAGGTCGCAGGTCAGGGCCCGGGCGTCGCAGGTGCCGCCGGGCGCGGTCAGCCCGGTGACGGTGACACCGGTGGGCGGGGCGACGGTGAGCCGGGTGCCGGGGGACGCGGCGGGACCGTGGTTGACGACGTCGACCCGGACGGTGCCGGTGCGGCCGACGACGATGTCCTGGGAGGTGTCCGGCGCCTGCACCGCGAGGTCGACGGACTGCTGCACGCCCGGCTCCTTCTGACGTCCCGGCAGCTCGTCGGTGAGCGGCGTCAGCGCGCCCGTGCCGACGTCCACCAGGTGCAGCTTCTCCGGGCTGTTGGCGGGCAGCGCGGCACGTGAACTGATCACCAGGTTCTTGCCGTCGGCGGTCCAGGCGGCGTCGCGGGGCTGGAACGGGCCGGTGGCCGAGGTGTCCGGCAACTCCCGGCCGCAGGCGCCGGGCAGGCCGCGTGCGGCGGCGGGCAGCAGCACACGGCAGTCGCCGCCGGACAGCGAGGTGAGCAGGATGCCGTTGTGCTCGTCGACCCGGCCGCCGCCGTTCTTGCGGTTGAAGGCGATGGTCCGGCCGTCGGGCGAGAAGGCCGGACTGTCGTCGATGACGTCGCACGTGCCGGGGCAGTCCGTGGCGCTCAGATCGCGCTGCTGCTCCAGGTGGTCCACCGGCACGGCCCAGATGTGCTTGTTGCCGCCGTTGTCGTCGATCACCTGGGTGCGGGTGAAGGCCAGTGTGGTGCCGTCGGACGACCAGGTGGGCTGGGCGTCGCTGCCCCGGGCCTGGCCGGCGGGCGGGGTGATCTCGCCGCGGATCTCCCCGCTGGCGGCGTCCGCGATCAGAACACGGCTGGGCCCGGCCGCGCCCCCGGTGCCACCGGGGGAGGTCCGGGTGAAGGCCAGCGACTTGCCGTCGGGGGAGAACGTCGGGTCGGTGTCCCAGTCCCGCGGTCCGCGTCCGGCCAGTGGCATGGCCTGCGCGTTCGTGCCGTCGGCGGCGGCGAGCCAGATGCGTTCGATCCGTGCGCCGTCGGAGTCCTCGAAGCGGGTCAGTACGATCCGGCGGCCGTCGGGCGTGTAGTTCTGCCGCTCGGTCCACGGATCGAACCCGGCGGCCGGCTGGAACAGCGGGTCCTTGGCCGGGTCGGTGTTGGTGTCGGCCGCGGGATCCTCCTTGAGGATCGGCCGGCCCAGGTCGCGCGGATCAGCGCCGTCCATGCGGATGTCCTGGAGCGTCACCACGTTCGGTCCGTGCGGACCGGGGGCGGTCGTGCGGTCCACGACGGCCGTGCCGCCGGTCTGTGGCCCGAGCCAGGTGACGGTTTCGACCTCGCGGTCCTCGCTCAGTACGAGGGCGGGGGTCTGCTCGGAGTGCGCCGGGACCTGGAACACGTGGTCCCAGTCGCCCTCGCAGTCGCAGGTGCGGTCCGGGCTGAGGAACAGCACGCCGTCCCCGTCGGGCAACCACGCTGCCCCGTGGGTCCGCCAGCCGGCCTGCGCGCCGGCCAGCAGCGGCCCGCCGCCGCCCGCGCTGCCACTGGTCCAGCGCAGCCGGGGAACGCCGTCGGCGGTGGCCGTGTACGCGATGACGTCCCGGTTCTCCTCGTCGTCCACCGGGTTCCAGGCCGGCTCGCCCGCCGTGCCGTTCGCCGGGTCGGTGACACGGTTCGCCGTCCCGCCCGTCACGGGGCGTACGTAGATCTGCCGGCCCACGACCGGATCGGCATCGTCGGAGTAGGCCAGGCGCTGCCCGTCGGGCGAGACGGTCGGGCACTCCTCGTTCTCGGGGGTGTCGGTGAGCCGGGTCAGACCGGTCCCGTCGGTGCGCACCAGCCACAGGTCGCGTTGGGTGCCGCCGGCGCCGCGGGGTTCGGCCGAGTCGAACACGACCGCCTTCCCGTCCGGGGTGAGCCGTGGGTGCGCCGCGTCCCGGCCGCTGGTCAGCCGGCGTACGGAACCGTCGGCGGCCCGCAGGTAGATCTGCGGTTTCTTCTCGTCGCGCCGACTGGCGAACACCAACTGGTCGCCGAGGGCGGAGGGCTGTACGTCGTAGTGGGCCGGCCCGGTGCCGAACAGGGGTGTGCTGGAGGTGGTGCTCTCCACGCGCCCCAGACTGCGGTGCCGGGTGCCCGCGTAGGTGACCCGGGTGTCGGCCGTGTCGGCGACGCGGGCCCCCGCCTCGGCCGTACCGGGCCCGGAGGCGGCGGTCAGCGCGAGAAGGGGGACCAGCAGCAGCAACGACATGCCGATCCGTCCCAGGCGGTACCGCCGCCCGCCGGATCCGTCTGTGCCCGTCACGGCCCACCTCACAGTCCGCTTACCTCCTTCGCACATACGCCCGCCATCCTGCGCGCCGCCGCCACTGGCGCAGCAGGGCCGACGGGACGCATCCGGGGGAAGCACCGGGTGAGCTTTCGGGCAGTGGCAGTGGCAGTGGCAGTGGCAGTGGCGGTGGCGGTGCATGGGCGGCCGGGCAGTGGAGGGAGCCGGCCGGCGGCGGACGGGCCACCGGACAGCGGATGGAGCCGGCCGGGCAGGTGGGCGCCGGCCGGGCAGGAGGGCGCCGGTCGGGCAGGGGACGTGCCGGATGGGCAGGGGGCGTGCCGGCGACAGGGGTGTCACCGGCAGCGGATGGGCCC
This sequence comes from Streptomyces sp. NPDC053076, assembly GCF_044546845.1. NCBI lineage: Bacteria > Bacillati > Actinomycetota > Actinomycetes > Kitasatosporales > Streptomycetaceae > Streptomyces > Streptomyces sp. NPDC053076. The sequence continues at coordinate 537,087 of NZ_JBITZL010000003.1, forward strand.
CCGGAGCAGCGGTCGGCCCCCCGGTGAGTGAACGGCCGGGTCAGATCAGGCCGTTGCGCAGCGCGTATCCGACGGCGTGAGCGCGATTGCGCAGTTGGAGACGGGTGATGACCTCGTGCAACACGTTCTTGACGGTGCGTTCGGAATACGCGGTCTTGCGGGCGATCTCCGCCGTGTCCAGCCCTTCCGCCACCAGGCGCAGCATCTCCGCCTCGCGCGGGGTCAGTGTGGACAGCGACGCCGCGCGCGGGTCGAGGGCGGAGCGCTGCAGACTGCCCACATGGCTGAGCAGCTTGGCGAGCAGATCACCGGGAAGTACGCCCTCGCCGTTGGCTATCGCCAGGACCAGACTGAGCAGCCGGTCCTGGTCGGCCTCGGCGCGTCGCAGCACCGCCGCGACACCGGAGTCGATCGCGCGTTGCAGCGCGTCCCCCGACTCGAAGGTGCCGACCACCAGGCCCGTGCGGGTGCCGGGATCGTGGCGCAGCCGGTTCAGCAGGGCGGACGTCTCGTCGTCCACGGTGTCGACGGTCACCAGCGACACCTGGGCGCTGCCCGCGGAGGCGTCATCGACTAACTCGATCTCCGGGCGCTGGCGCAACTGGTGGACGATGCCCACGTGGAGGACGGGATCAGGGGCGTAGACGGTGACGGACACCCGCTCGGGGCGCTCGACGGATGCCGTCCAGCGGTTGGTGTGTGTGACCGTCTGCGCGGAGCGGGAGTGCGGTGCGGAGGTGGTAGGGGCGGGGCTGTTCGCCTGGGGGCAGGTCATGTGGTCCTCAGTAACCCTTTTCGTGAAGCGCGTCGGGACGACGGCGGTTCGTGCGGTGGAACTCGGCGAGTGACCGAGGGCGGCGGTGCCGTCGCTCCGTCACTGTCGGTCGGGGCAAGGGGGATCCGGCCGGGAGTCGGTGAGCGCTGTCTGGGGAACCGGCGCTGCCCGGCGCCTTGCCCTCGCGCCTCTCCGAGCGAGCGGGGCCGCGTCATACCGTCGCCGTGTGACGTCTCCAGCAGCCTCTCCCAGCCCTGGCGCACCCGGTCTCGACATCCCCGCGGTGTCGGTGACGCCCGGCGCCATCGCCACCACCACCCTGACGGTCCGCAACGACAGCGACATCGTCGAGGCATACGGCCTGGAGGTCGTCGGCGACTGCGCGTCCTGGGCCACGGTGGAGCCGGCGCGTGTCTCCCTCTACCCGGGCACGTCCGAGACGGTGACGATCCGTCTGGAGCCGCCGCGCTCCCCGGACGTACGCGCCGGCGAGGTGCCCCTCGCCGTCCGGGTGCTGCCCACGGAGCACCCCGAGGCGGTGCGGGTACCCGAAACCATCGTGCGGGTCGAGGAGTTCCGTCAGCTGCGCGCCGAGCTGACCCCCCGGCGCCGCCGCGGCTGGCTGCGTGGCCGGTACCGCCTGGCGTTGCGCAACGAGGGCAACTGTCCGGTCGGGCTGGGCTTCACGCCCGGGCAGCCCGGGGAGGAACTGGCCTTCGCGTTCCGGCCGACGACCCGACAGCTGGAACCGGGTGAGTCCGCGGAAGTGGGTCTGCGGGTGCGCATCGGGAAGCCGGTGTGGTTCGGCAGTCCTGTGGTCTGGCCATTCACCGTGACCGCCGCGGAGACGGGTGAGGACGCCGAGCAGCGGGAGCGGACCGAGGCCGGGACCGTCCGGACGGCGCTGGAAGCCGAGTTCGTCCAGATCCCGATCTTTCCGAAGTGGCTGCTCGCCGTGCTCGCAGCACTGCTCGCGCTGTTGCTGGCCTGGTTCACGCTGGTGCGACCGGCCGTGCGGAGCGCGGCGAAGGAGGCGGCCGACGAGGTCGTCCAGCCGCGGCCCACACCTGGCAGTCCTGACCGGCCGGGGCAGGACACCGGCGGTGGTTCCGGCGGGCAGACCGACGGCGGTGGTTCGGGGACGCAGCCGGGTACGGGCAAGGGAACGGGCCCCGGCACCGGCAATGACACCGGAGGCGGCGGTGGCGGTGGCGGAGCAGGCGGTCAGCAGAGTTCCGCCACCATCGACCTGCAGACGCCCAGCGGGTCGGACAAGACCGGCACGTACACGGTGCCGAAGGGCAAGGTGTTCGGCATCACCGACATCGTCGTCGCCAACTTTCAAGGCGACGAAGGGGTGTTGACCATCAACTTCGGGGAACGCAAGATCACGACGATCGCTCTGGAAACGTTCCGGAACCAGGACTACCACTGGGTCACCCCCATCAGGATCGCCGAGAACGACACCGTGACCGCCCAGGTCACTTGCTCGAAGCCGGGTACACCCGCAACGGGCCGTCGTGCGCAGGAGTGCCACGAGGTGCTCAACGTGAGTGGCGTGCTCAGCAGCACCAGGTGACCCGGCGTCACGGACATGCTCGACGAGAGGCGTTCGGATGCAAAAGGGTCATGATTCCCCGGCGTCCGGAAAGTGGACCATCAAGATACTCGAACTCCTGACCCCTTTGCGGCTGTATGTTCCCGTGTCGTCGTCCAAATACCCTGACGCGGCGCCACGAGGGCAGCACTCGAGTCGGCGGAACTTTGGCCGGATGTACGTTTTGGCTGCCCGCGGGCACGGGGCGGACGACTCCACGTACGCGGCCTGCGGATTCTGCCGTAGCGGAGCGGGCCGCGCGGCGCGCTGGGGCGTCAGCCCTGTCGGTCTCGCCCCCGACCGCGGCCGAGTGCTGTCTGCAGCATGCGGGCGAACGCCGGATCGTCCCGGCGCCAAGCGGCGATGCGACGCGGATGCACGCCCGTGTGCTGTGCCGCACCGGCCAGCGTCGACCCCATGCGGATCCGGGCGAGCACGGCCTGCTGGGCACGGGCGGTCCCTTGCGCCGCGGCCTGGGCGACGGCGGCCCTGAAGGCCGGGTTGTTCCGCATCCATGAGGACAGCGTCGAGGCGGGTATGCCCAACTGGTCCCGCACCTGCGGCACTTCCGCGTTCCCGGTGCGCAGCAGATCGAGAAGCCGCACCTGCGAGGAGGCCCGCTCCTCGGGCTTGCGCGTTCTCGTGACCGGGAGGGTGAGCGCGTCGGTGACGCGCATGCCGGCCGCGATGCGCTGGACCAGCGTCTGTGCCGTGACGGAGAAACGCGGGTCCGCCGCCCACGCGGCGGCGCTCTTGGTCTCACCGAACGCGCTGATCTCGACCTGGATCCGGCGCCTGCGGGAGCGGCCGAGTTCGGTGAGCGTGACCTCCAGCTCGGTGAAGGCGGACGCCGCACGCCATGAGGCGAGGTGCTCGGCCGGGGTGGCCGGCTGGTCGCCGAGCAGGAGGGCCAGCAGGTGGGCGGCGGCGCCCTCGATCGCCTCCGCGGCCGAGACGGCGCCGGGCGCCCCCCGGTCCGGTGACCGCGAGGCGATGTGGGGGGTGTGCCGGGCGGCATCGCCCTGGTCGGGGGCACGGAGGTGCGTGTCGTCGGGAGTCATCGCCTGTCCAAGGTAACCGGCGTGGCGGAGCCCCGACGCGTGGGCCGGGCCAGGTGCAGGAGGGGGACGTCGACATCCGGCCGTCCTCTTGCCGCTCGCCACCCCCGCTCCGCGGGCAGCTCCGTGTCCGGGACCTCCCGCCCGACCCGCGGACGGCGCCACGGTGACCCGTGCCCGCTCCGCCGTGACGGCCGGCGCGTCAGCTGATGCGAGCTCCCGTGCCGCTGACTCGGACGCGTGGGTCACCCGCGCGCAGCGTCACCGTGAGCTCGCCGGGACGGCCCAGGTCCTCTCCCTGGTGCAACGTGAGGACGGAGTCCTCGGGAACCAGGCCGAACTCACGGGCGTACGCGCCGAACGCGGCGGCGGCGGCGCCGGTCGCCGGGTCCTCGACGACGCCGCCGACGGGGAACGGATCACGGACGTGGAAGACGGTGGCCGACTCCCGCCACACCAACTGGACCGTGGTCAGGTCCAAGCGGTGCATCAGGGCTTCGAGGCGCGCGAAGTCGTAGGCGAGATCCGCGAGGCGGGCGCGTGTCGCCGCCGCGAGAACGAGATGGCGGGCACCGGCGAACGCGATACGGGGCGGGAAGGCCGGGTCGAGATCGGTTTCCGGCCAGCCGAGCGCGGCGAGTGCCTCATCGACGTCGGCGTCGGCGATCTTCTCGATGTGTGGCTCGACGCTGGTGAGTGTGGCCCGGACCGTCCCGCCCTCCTCGGCCACCTCCACCGGCACGGTGCCGGCGCGCGTCGCGAACACCAGTTCCCCGGGGCCGGTCCGTCCGGCGAGGGCGACTGCGGCGGCGACGGTGGCGTGCCCGCAGAACGGCACCTCTGCCTTGGGGCTGAAGTAACGGATGGTGTACGCCCGCCCCTCGGTGCCGTCAAGGTCCTCCGGGGGCGCGGTCAGGAACGCGGACTCCGAGTATCCGAGGTCGGCGGCGATGGCCAGCATGTCGTCATCGTCCAGGGCGGTGGCGTCCAGAACGACGCCGGCGGGGTTTCCGCCGTCCGGGTCCCTGGAGAAGGCGGTGTATCGCAGGACTTCGGCACGCGGTGCATTCGTCGTCATGCTCGCGGCAACGTAGCGCGAGCCCGCGGCTATTCCTGCCGGCCGCCCGCCGGCCCGCCCTGGGGAGCGCTCCGCCGCCCTGGACGCCGCTCGGCGCATTCCGTCAGATGGGCCATCGAGCCGGGAGCTAGCCGAGCTGTTGAGCGGACCCGGCAGGGTACTGGCCGGCGTAGGGCCGAAGGCGGTCGATCTCGGTTCTTTCCGTGTACTTCTCGCATTCCGCAAGGAAGTGCCGGATGTGCGGCCGGCGCCCATGCTCCTCGAAGGCGCCGTGGTCGGCATACAGCTCGAAGAACACGCGCAGTTCCGGCGCCCCCTCGACCTCGCTGCACACGTACACCAGCGTGCCGGGCTCATGCGCACGGATCGCCGCGGTGGTCTCTCGGACCAGGTCGTCGAATGGTTCCCCCGCGCCCTCGCGCAGCGTGAAGCGGACACATAGCGCCACGTGGCTCATCCTTACCTCCTCGTCTGCCCTGTCGGCCCGACCTGCGCCCAGGCCGCCCGGGGATCTGCTCTCAGCCGACGAACTGCTGGCCGCCGTCGATGTCGTAGGTCGCGCCGGTGAGTGCGGTGTTGATCATGATGTGTACGGCGAGAGCGGCGACGTCGGCCGGTACGACGACGCGGCCGATCGGCAGCGTGGTGCGCAGTTCCTCGCGTCGGGCGTCGAGTTCGCCGCCGAGTAGCCTGGCCGACAGCGGCGTGTCCACGAAGCCGGCGGCGATCAGGTTGACGCGGACCGGCGCGAGCTCGAGCGCAAGACCGGCGGTGAGGGCGGGCAACGCGGCGGTCACCGCGGGAGCGGTCCCGAGGCCGGCACGGACCCGCCGGGCGCCCGTGCCGCCCAGGAGCAGCAGAGTGCCACCCGGTCGTACCCTGCCGGCCACGTGCCGCGCGACCTCGAGCGCGAGCGTGATGTGCCCGCTGATCGCCTGGCGCGCCTGTTCGGCGTCCATGTCCAGCAGGTGCCCGTAGGACGGGTGCCCGGCCGTGACCAGCACGTGGTCGATCGGCCCGGGCAGATCCTCGAAGAACCGCCGCAGCCGCGCCGGGTCGTCGGCGTCGAAGGCGGAGGCGGTCAGCGCCTCGACCTCCGCGGCCGCGGAGCGCAGCCGCTCGGGGTCCCGTCCGGTCAGAATCACCGTCGCGCCCTCGGCGCGGGCGTGCCTGGCTGTCGCCAGCCCGATGCCCGCGCTTCCCCCGATGACGACCAGGGTCTGCCCGAGCAGGGCCGGATCGCGGGGGCCGGGGGCGGCAGATGGATCGGAACTCATGAGTACTCCTCTGCGGCGGCAACGCGGACGGGTCCTTCAGGAGTGATCAGATCCTTCGCCGAAGCTTCCACGGTCTGCTCCACGACGTCCCACGCGCTGAGGTTCGTCCGCAGCGCACCTGTCCACGACGACTGGGCTTCCCCGGAGCCCGCACCCGCCGCGCAGCCCTCCTTCGCGCCTCCTTTCCGCAGCGGACGACGGGTGAGCCCGGTGGGCGGCAGGGGCACGCCCTGACTCGGCTCAGCCCTGCGCGCACCGCGTCGATCGGCCGACGCCCCCACGCGAGGCGTGCGGAAGAACCCACTGCCCCGGCCTGGGCTGGAGGTATCGGCTGCGGCACGCAGCGGTGCGGGTGAACAGGCTGATGTTCGTGTCCGCGCGCCGGGCGAGCATGTCTTCTCCACTGCCAGCGTGCACCCGATCCAGCCGCATCGCACGCGAGCCGGTGCGTCCGCCGGCCGGACGCCGTGGCAACTCAGTCGGCGACCGGGATCCCGGAAGCCGCGGGCGGGACGAGCGCCGCCAGTTCCTCGGCGGTCCGGGGGCCGGGAGCGGAGTCGGTCACCAGCCCGTGCGCGCGCAGCAACCGGGCGGCGGCGATCCCCCAGGGGAGCCGCAGCCCCGCCTGTGCCAGCAGCTCGGTGCGCGCCAGTGTCGCGGCGGCGGGGCCGGTGTACGCACCGGACGGAGTCAGCAGTGCCACGTCGTCGGCCCAGCGCAGGGCGAGGTCGACGTCGTGGGTGGCCATCACCACGGTGGTGCCGCTCTCGCGCAGACCGGCCAGGGTGGCGAGGAGGCGTTCCTGGCCGTCCGGATCCAGGCCCGCGGTGGGCTCGTCGAGGATGAGCACGCGCGGTCGCAGGGCGATCGCTCCGGCGATGGCGGTTCGCTTGCGCTGCCCGTAGGAGAGCAGATGGGTCGGGCGCTCGGCCAGTGCGGTGATGTCCAGGGCGGCGAGGGCCTCCTCGACCCGGGCGCGGACCTCGGCGTCGGGCAGTTTGAGGTTGAGCGGTCCGAAGGACACGTCCTGTGCGACGGAAGCGGCGAACAACTGGTCGTCCGGGTCCTGGAGCACCAACTGCACCGTCGTACGCAGCCAGGTCAGGCCCTTGCGGTCGTACGAGACGGGCTGACCCATGAGGGACAACTTCCCCGCGCGCGGCCGGAGTCCGCCGCTCAGCAGCCGCATCAGCGTGGTCTTTCCACTGCCGTTGCGGCCCAGCAGGGCGAGCGCGTGCCCCTCACGGATGCCGAAGTCGACGTCCTTGAGCACGGTGGGGCCGTCCTCGTAGGCGAAGGACGCCCCCCGCAGGGCGACGAGGGCGGGGTCGCTCATGTCAGCGGCCTTTCGAGTACGAAGGTGAGGGCGGCCAAGGCCGCGAGCAAGGCGAGGCTCGCGGCGGTGAAGCGGGCGGAGACGCGAGCCTCGGGCGTGAGAACGCGCAGGGTGCCGTCGTATCCGCGCCCCGCGAGTCCCGTCTGAAGCCGTGCCGCACGGTCGAAGGCACGGACGAACGCCACGGCGCCGAGCCCGGCCAGAGAGCGCCACGCGGCGGTTCGGGTGGTGTGGCCGAGCCGGGCCGCCTGTGCCTCGCGAATGCGGCGGACCGAGTCCAGGAGCAGGAAGCTCATCCGGTACATCACCATCGCGACGTCCACGACGGGCGCGGGCACCCCGGCCCGCACCAGCCAGGGCAGCAGGTCGGACATCGGAGTGGTGAAGGCGAACAGCAGCACGCCGAGGGAGGCGGCCGAGGTGCGCAACAGCAGCTCTCCGGCGCGGACCGGTCCGTCCTCGGCCAGGCTGACGAACCCGTCGGGTCCGCCGACCTGGACCAGCAGCGTGGCCGCTCCCGTCAGGCAGAAGCCCAGGGGAACGCGGTAGGCACGCCACAGGCGGCGGCCGGGCACTCCCGCCGGGCCCAGCAGGACGGTGAGCGCGGTCACCAGGACGAGGGCTGCCCCCGGCCAGGGCGGCAGCGAGACGGCGAGAGCGGTGAGGCCCAGTCCGAGCACGGCCTTGTCCACGGGATGACGGCGGCGCCAGCGACTGCTGTGCGCCGCCGCGTCGATCGGCAGCACCCCGGCTCAGGTCCGTTCGGCAGCGGACTCGTCGGACGTGCTCTCCGTCGCCTCGCCGTCCGGCGCCGCAACGGCGCGGAGTTCGCCCTGGCGCCGTCCCCTGCGCAGGCCGAAGTAGTAGGCGAGCACACCCGAACCCAGGGCCGCCTGGGCGGCGAACAGCGCCGACTCGATCTCACCGGACGGCGGTTCGTACAGCGGCGAGAACCATGGCTTGTAGTCCGGCTTGATCTCGGTGATCGCCGTCTCCGCCTCGGCGTCCGCGCCGGCGAAGGGTTCCTTCTTGTGGTCGCCCAGCCCGAGCGCCACGGGAAGTACGGCCAGCGCGGCAACGCACAACAGCAGCAAGGTGTTGATCTTCGCGTTCCGGCTCATCGGGCCACCGCCTCCGCCTCCGCGGTGCCTCGGCCGCCGGTGACGAGCACACCCAGCCGGGTCAGTTCGCCCTTGCTGGACTGCACCAGCAGCCGCATCACCAGCACCGTGAGGAGTCCCTCGCTGACCGCGAGGGGAATCTGCGTGACGGCGAAGATCGAACCGAACTTCCCGAGGGCGCCCAGGAATCCGCTGCTCGGATCGGGAAACGCCAGGGCCAGCTGCACGCTGGTGACGCAGTAGGTGGACAGGTCGGCGACGAAGGCGCCGCAGAAGACGGTGACCATCAGCGGCACGTCGCAGCGGCGCAGCAGCCGATAGACGGCGTACCCGGCCCAGGGGCCGACGATCGCCATCGAGAAGGCGTTGGCGCCGAGCGTGGTGAGGCCGCCGTGCGCGAGCAACAGGGCCTGGAACAGCAGGGTGATGGTGCCCAGTACTGTCATGATCGGCGGACGGAACAGGATGGCGCCCAGGCCGGTGCCGGTGGGGTGCGAACAACTCCCGGTCACCGAAGGCAGCTTCAGCGCGGACAGCACGAACGTGAAGGCTCCGGAAGCCCCGAGGAGCAGCGTGCTCTCGGGATGTTCCCTGACTTCGCGGGTGAGTGACCGGACTCCGTGGACGACGAACGGCGCGGACACGACGCCCCAGGCGACCGCGTGCGCCGGAGGCAGAAAGCCCTCGGCTATGTGCATGGCTCGGCAGACCCTCTCCAGCACCTCGTGGATGGTTGACGTGCCTCGGCCGGTCTCCTGGCTCACGGGTACCACCGCCCATTGCCCCGCCTTCCCGGGTCCGGGGACCCAGTGGCTGCCCGCGAGGGCCGGAGCCGGACTTCCCGATCACAGTGGCGAGGGCCGCACCGGCATCACACCGGATTTCCCGTTCACCAAGGCAAGGTGACAGTAATGCCCAGGTAACGGCGATGACAAGCGAGGGTCGGCGGCGCTCGGGGGGCACACAACAGCTCGCGCCCGGCGCGTGGCCCCGAGGGCCCCGATCGGTTGTTCGCGCCACCCCGACACGCGGCCGGACGGAACAGGAGAAGGGCGGAGGAGTGAACGGTCTGCGTCTCCGGCCCGTAGGGAGAGGCACGACATGATCGAACGGCGTTCGGGCGCAGACGCGCATGCTCAGCCGCGAGGACAGTCGCCCGGACGCATGGCAGCATCTGTCCCCATGACTGTGTCCCTGGCGGTGCGGAGCGTGCGCGCGGCCGTGTTCGCCGCGCTGTGCGTGCTGCTCGCCACCGGCGGCCATGCCCTGGCCACGGGCGCGGCTCCCTCGGTGTGGGCGCAGGCCGCCGGGTTCGTGCCCGTCTTCGCCGGAGCGTGTCTGCTGGGTGGCCGTGAGGTATCGCTCGCCGGCATCGGCGGCGCCACGCTCGTCGCCCAGAGCGAGCTGCACCTTCTGTTCCATGCCGCTCGCCCCCAGCACGACTCGATGGTCGTGCACGGGGTGCGGATGGCGCACGGTCACGCGCACGCGGTGACACCTCACGCGACCCTCGCGCACATCGCGGCGGCTCTCGTGCTCACCTGGTGGTTGCGGCGCGGAGAGGCCGCGCTGTGGTCGCTGCTGCGCCGTGCGGTCGCGTGCGTGCCGGGACTCGCCGCCTGGTGGCAGGTGACCCGAGGGACACGGCGCCTGCCGGGCGCACCGAAGCAGGTCCGGTCGCCGGGCACCGGGTCATGGTCACTGAGAGGGGTGCGGCTGCGGTACGCCGTTCATCGGCGGGGGCCGCCGGCAGGGGCGGTGCCACCGAACCTTCCCCGACAGCCGCACCTCTCAGTACGGAGATCCCGCCACTCATGTCCCCGAACCGCAACACCCTGCGCCGCACCGGCGCCGTCACGGCCCTGACCGCCGCCGGGCTGCTCGCCGCCGCGGGCGTCGCCTCCGCACACGTCACCGTCCACCCCGGCAGTTACGCCAAGGGCGCCACGGACGGTGTCCTGACCTTCCGTGTGCCGAACGAGGAGGACGGCGCGAGCACCACCAAGGTGCAGGTGTTCCTCCCCACCGGCCACCCGGTCCTCGGCGTGCTCGTCTCCCCGCGGGACGGCTGGACCGCGAAGGTCACCGACACCAAGCTCAAGACGCCGGTCAAGACCGACGACGGCACCATCACCGACGCCGTCTCGGAGATCACCTGGACCGGCGGCAAGATCGCCCCCGGCCACTACGAGGACTTCGACGTCGCCTTCGGACAACTGCCGGACGACACCGGCGAGCTGACCTTCAAGACGCTGCAGACCTACTCCGACGGCAGCACCGTCCGGTGGATCGAGGAAGCCCAGGGCGACGACGAACCGGAGAACCCGGCCCCGGTCCTCAAGCTCACCGCCGAGGACGCGGCGGACGGCGATGCCACTGCCACGGCCTCGTCCGCACGTCCGGGGAACGCCGCGGGCTCCGACGCCGACACGTCCGGCGACTCGACCGCCCGGACTCTCGGCGCCGCCGGTCTGGTGGTGGGTGTACTGGGGCTCGCCGCGGCCGTCTTCGCCATCGTGCGCACCCGCTCCAGCCGGAGCGGGGACGTGTAGCACGCCGTCCGTCATGTGGCGCACGTCATGAAACGGTGCCGGAACTCGGCCCCCGGTCCGTCCGACTCCTACAGCGGTACGGCTGCGACAGCCCACCGCCGTAAGACGGTTCGACGCGACCAGGAAGGCCGAGCATGGCCGAGTCCCGACATCCCTCCCGCATCGCGGGCTTCGTACCCCGCAAGCTGACGCCCCCGCCCGCCCTCTGGGGCTTCGTGCTGCTGCTGGTGCTGGTCTTCTCGGTGTCCTACGCCGTGGGATCCGCCGCCGGACCGGTGGCACCCGGCATGCACGGCACCGGGGCCGCAACCGGTGGCGGTACGGGGAGCGGCGGGGGCACGGGTGACATGCCCGGGATGCACGGGGGCGGTGAGTGATGGGAGCCGAACCGCCGGCTCCGCTCGTCGTCACAGACCTGACGGTCGGCGGCATGACGTGCGCCGCCTGCGTGCGGCGGGTGGAGAAGAAGCTCGCCAAGCTCGACGGGGTCACGGCGACGGTCAATCTGGCCACCGGACGCGCCCGGGTCAGCCATCCGGAGGTGGTCCTGCCGGACGACCTCGTCGCGGCCGTCGCCCAGGCGGGGTACACGGCGGCGCTGCCCGAGCCTCCCGCGCCCGGCGGGCACCAGGAGACGGCAGGTGACGAGGACGGGGCCGAGGCGGCCATCCGGCAGGAACGCGAGCGGCTCGTGGTCACGGCGCTGCTGGCCGTCCCCGTTCTGGTGCTGTCGATGGTCCCGGTGCTGCAGTTCCGCAACTGGCAGTGGCTGTGCTTCATGCTCGCGGCTCCGGTCGCCGTGTGGAGCGCCTGGCCCTTCCACACGCGGACCGTACGCGGCCTGCGCCACTCCGCGGCCACCATGGACACGCTCGTCTCGCTCGGCGTCGTGGCCTCCTTCGCCTGGTCGGCGTACGCGCTGTTCCTCGGGGGAGCGGGCGAGCCCGGCATGCGGATGCCGTTCAGTCCGCTGCCGTCCGCCTCGGACGGTGCCGCACATGTGTATCTGGAGGCCGCGGTCGGCGTCCCGCTGTTCGTGCTGACCGGGCGCCATGTGGAGGCGCGGGCCAGGCGGGGGACCGGAGCGGCCCTGCGGTCGCTGGCCGAACTCGCCGCCAAGGAGGTGTCCGTACGTGACCGGCACGGCGAACGTTCCGTCCCGATCGGGCGGCTTCGGGTGGGGCAGGTGTTCGTCGTACGTCCCGGCGAGCGGGTCGCCACCGACGGCCGGGTGGTGGAGGGCAGCTCCGCCGCGGACCTCTCACTGGTCACCGGCGAGAGCGAGCCCGTCGAGGTGGGGCCCGGTTCGGCCCTCGTCGGCGGCGCGGTCAACGCCGGCGGTCTGCTGCTCGTCCGCGCCACCGCGGTCGGCTCCGACACCCAACTGGCCCGCATCACCCACCTGGTGACACAGGCCCAGGCGGGCAAGGCGCGGGCGCAGCGACTCGCCGACGCCGTCGCCGGTGTGTTCGTACCCGTCGTGCTGACCATCGCCGTGACCGTGCTCGGGTTCTGGCTCGGCGCCGGTGCCGATCCCCAGGCGGCGATCACGGCGTGCGTGGCCGTACTCGTCGTGGCCTGCCCGTGTGCCCTCGGCCTGGCCACGCCCACCGCGCTGATGGCCGCCACCGGCCGCGGGGCCCAGCTCGGCGTACTGGTCAGCGGTCCGCAGACGCTGGAGGCACTGCAGCACGTCGACACGGTCGTCCTGGACAAGACGGGCACGCTGACCAGCGGTCACATGACCGTCGCGCGGGTCACGGCCACCCCGGACGGCCCCGGTCACGAGGCCGTCCTCCGCCTGGCCGGTGCCGTGGAACAGGGTTCGGAGCATCCCCTCGGGCGGGCCATCGCCGCACACGCCCGACGCTCGGCGGCCGAGGAGCCGCTGCCGGCGGTGCGCGACTTCACGGCTACGCCGGGACGGGGGGTCCGTGGCCGGGTGGACGGCCGTACGGTGGAGGTGGTGGTGCCCGACGGCGAGTTGCCGGCCGTGCTGGCGGACGCCCTCGCCGTGGCGGAGACCGCCGCACACACGCCGGTCCTCGTGCGGGTGGACGGGACGGCCGAGGCGTTGATCGCCGTCGGGGACGTCGTCCGGCCCGGCAGCTACCGCGCCGTGCACCGGCTGCGCGGGCTCGGGATCCGCCCGGTGCTCGCCACCGGGGACCGAGAGGCACCCGCCAGGGCCGTGGCCGACACGCTCGGTATCGACGAAGTGCACGCCCGCTGCACGCCCGAGGACAAGGCCGCCCTGGTACGGCGGTTGCAGGAGGAGGGCGGCCGGGTCGCGGTCGTCGGCGACGGCGTGAACGACGCCGCCGCGCTCGCCGTCGCCGATCTGGGCATCGCCATGGGCGGCGGGACGGACGTGGCCATCGGCGCGGCCGACCTGACGCTCGTGCGCGGGGACATCGAGGCCCTGGGGGACGCCGTCCGGCTCGCCCGGCGCACGCTCGGCACCATCCGGGCCAACCTGGTGTGGGCCTTCGGCTACAACGCCGTCACGGTGCCGCTCGCCGTCGTCGGTCTGCTCAACCCCATGGTGGCCGCGGCCGCCATGTCGGTCAGCTCCGTGCTGGTCGTGGGCAACAGTCTGCGCCTGCGCGCCTGGCGGCCGTCGCCCGCCCCGGCGCGCGGGCGGCGGCAGGGGAGGGACGGCCACCGGTGAACAAACTCCTCGCCCGTCTGCCGGACCGGTTCACCGATCGCCGGCGGCTGACCGACACCCTGCTCGCCGCTCTGGTGCCCGTCGCCGCGTCGAGCCTGGCCCTGGCGGGTCTGACCGCCTGGGTCGGTACGGGCAACGCGGGCAGCCCGCCCCGCATACGAGTCACCGAAGGAAGGGTGCTCCTTCCGGTCGCCGGCTCCGCCGAGACGGCCGCTTTCTTCCGCATCACCAATGAGGGCGGCTCGGCCGACCGGCTGGTGGGCGTGACCTCGTCCGGTGCTCCCGGCGGGGTGAGCCTGGCCGGCCACCGTATGAGAGGCGGCGCGACGGCCGACCGGGCACCGATCGACTCGGTCGAGATACGGGCGGGGGAGGGCCTGTCCATGTCGCCCTACGGGGTGGATCTGACCGTGGCGGTCCCGGCCGAGGAGTGGCGTGCGGGGGACCTTGTCTCTTTCACACTGACGTTCAGCCGGAGTGGCCGGGTGAAGCTGCCCGCTGTCGTGGTCCGACCTGGAACGGTCACGTTCTGAGAGCGAGTTGTCCTCCGGTGGCCGCGATCCACTGTCACCTGGTGGTTATCCAGAAGTCGTTGCTGGAGCCCGTCGAGTTCCCACCTCACAGGTGTGGCCTGTGTCACCCTGCTCTGGCTGAGTCCGGGGGCCGGTATCCGTACGTACCCCCTGACAACGACCGGACCACGGGTGCGAAGATGGGCACGTCATGACTGTCAGTGGGTGGTGCCGCACGCTGCGGGCCGGTGTGTTCGCCGCCGCCTGCGTGCTGCTCGCCGCCCTCGGCCACGTGATGATGTCGGGCGTCCCGGTGCCGTGGTGGGCCATGGCGGCGGGAGCCGCCGGGACGGGTGTCGGTGGCTGGTGTCTCGCCGGCCGTGAGCGCGGACGCACGCTGATCGTCGCCGCCGTGGTCGCGGCCCAAACGGTGCTCCACGAGACCTTCTCCCTGGCCCAGTCGAGCGCCTCCGGGCCGCGTGCGGGGTCGTCCGGCCCGGCCTATGACATGGGCGCCATGGACATGGGCTCCATGCACATGGGCTCTACGCATATGGGCTCCATGCACATGGACGCCATGGACATGACGGGCATCGGGCACCTGGCGGCAGGCTCCATGACGCACACGGGGCCCGGCATGCACGGTGCGCACAGCATGGGAGGCGGCGCCACGTTCGGCATGTTCGCCGCCCACCTGCTCGCCGCCGTCCTGTGCGGCCTGTGGCTCGCGTACGGCGAACGCGCGGTCTTCCGCATCCTGCGGGCCATGGCCGCTCGCCTGGTGGCACCCCTGCGGATGCTGCTCGCCCTGCCCGTGCCGCCGTGCCGTCCGTCCGTGCGGAGGGGGCGCGACGCCGGACGCCCGCCCCTGGCACAGCTCCTTCTCTGTTACGCGATCGTCTCGCGGGGGCCACCCGTGGGTGCCGCTGTCGTCTGAGACAGCCGGATCCACCGGGGCTCCCCTCTTCTTCCCTTCTCAGCGGGTGTCTTCACCCCTGCCTGAGAAGACACACCGGCCGTGCCGCCGACAGCTCCTGACGAGCTCGCACGCACACGAGCCTGCGCGAGCCCCGGGCACCGCCGTACCCCCGTACGGCCGCACCCCACTCGCCGGAGAGCCACGGCCTCACCATGGGCCGGGCTCCGGATGACCTGAGAAGGACACCTCGTGATCACTTCTGTCCTGCCCGCTCCACGTACGCAGCGGGCCTCGACGGACGCCTCGGCGACCACCTGGGCGCTGGCCGCCCGCAGCGGTGACCCGGACGCGGCGGAACGCTTCGCGCGCGCCCTGCACGCCGACGTGCTGCGCTACGTCGCCCACCTGGGCGCGGATCCGCAGAACGTCGACGACCTGGCCCAGGACACCTTCGTGCGCGCGCTCGACAGCCTGCACAGGTTCGAGGGGCGCGCCTCGGCCCGGACGTGGCTGCTCTCCATCGCCCGCTGCGCGGTCGCCGACAGCTTCCGCCGCGCCGCCGTCCGGCCGCGGACGGCGGACACCCAGGACTGGCAGCTGGCCGTCGAATGGGCCCAGCCGTGCGGCCTGCCGGGCTTCGACGACGGCGTCGCACTTCTCGACCTGCTGGACAGGCTCCCCGACGCACGTCGCGAGGCGTTCGTGCTGACCCAGTTGGTGGGGTTGTCCTATGAGGAGGCGGCCCGGCTCGGTGGCTGTCCCGTGGGCACCGTCCGTTCCCGCGTGGCCCGCGCCCGGATGACCCTCATGGGCCTGCTCGCCGAGGCCGAGGGACTCGCCCCGAGCGTGGACGCCCGCAAGCCCGTCCGCCGCACATCCACACCGGCCGCCACGGCGGCCTGACGGTAAAGGGTGCCGGCGACGACCCCGCGGGAACGCGGGGGACGACGTCGGCACCCGCCCCAGTGGGCCGGTCACCGCCCGCTGTCCACCCCTTGCGTCCGCACGGGCACGTCACCCCGCCGGCATGGCATCGCACCGGGCCACAGCACTTGACCGAAAGTCGCGGGAACTCCTTCGGTCCGCTGTCCGACTACTGATGCGACGGCGCGGCACTACGCACGGCCGCGACATCGGTCAGGAGGGCCTCGTGACACCCGAGATGGAGAGAGCGTTCGCGGTGATCAGAAGCGAACACGGTGCTGAGTCGCTCAGCAGGGTGGAACGGATGCTGGAACCCGGAGGGGGCGGCCCCCGGCATCCGCTCCAGAAGGGAGCCAAGTGGATCCTGCCCGGACTGTCTCCCACCCCGTGGCACGAGCCCTACGCCTATCCGGAACTGACCCCGGTCGTCGAGGCCCTGGAATACGCTCATCCGGCCATCAAGGACGAGCTGAACTCGGCCTGGGCGGCTCACCGGGAGGGGTTCTCCGCCTACGAGCACTACCTGACCCGGCAGGAGGACTGGCAGGCTCTCTACGTCTACCGCGACGGGGCGCTGGTAGCGGAGTCGGCCGCCACCGTGCCCACCGCCCACAAGGTGCTCCAGGAGTTCGCCGTCGACACGGGGACGATATGCCCTCTCCTGGAATCCCACTTCTCGACTCTGCTCCCCGGGGCGTCCATCGCCCCGCACTGCGATCTGTGGAACTTCAGCATCAATCTGCATCTCGCCGTGGACATCCCCGACGGATGCGGCATCACCGTCGCCGGCGAGACCCGCTGCTGGCGGGAAGGGCGCTGCCTGCTCTTCGACTATTCCTTCGAACACGAGGCACGCAATGACGGAGACCGGCCGCGCACCTGTCTCCTGGTGGACCTCTGGCACCCGGAGACGACCCGTGCGGAGCGGCGGGCGCTGGTGGTGCTCGTCTCGGAGGTGAGGCGACTGATGGCAGACGTTTGACCGCCCGCGTATTCGTACCAACCGCTGTTTTCATTCCGCTGGTGAGGGGGACCGGGCGATGTCGGCACGACTGCCCCTGCTCGTCCTGGCGCTGGCTCAACTGGTCATCGCTCTCGACTACAACATCGTCTACGTGGCCCTCCCCGACATGGGTGCCGGCCTCGGCTTCTCGGCACCCGACCTGCAGTGGGTGGTGAGCGCCTACGTCGTGACGACGGGGGGCTTCCTGCTGCTGGGTGGCCGGGCCGCGGATCTGCTGGGCCGGCGGCGGATGTTCGTCGCCGCGGCACTGACATACGCGGGCTCGTCGCTGGCGGGCGGGTTCTCGGAGACTCCGGGAGCACTGGTCGCCGTGCGGGCCGTCCAGGGCGTCGGTGGATCCCTGCTGTTCCCCGCCACCTTGGCCCTGATCAACACGATCTACGCCGAAGGACCGGCCCGGAACAGGGCGTTGGCGGTATGGGGAGCCGCGGGGGCCGGCGGCCTCTGCTTCGGCTCCCTGCTCGGCGGCGTGTTGGTGGAGGCGTTCGGCTGGCCGTCGGTGTTCTTCGTCAACGTCCCGGTGGCGGTGGCGATCGCGTGCGCGGGCCGCGTGCTGTTTCCCGCGGACGCCCCGCGGACCGAGGCGCGGAGATTCGACATGACGGGCGCGCTGACCGGCACCGGAGGCACAACCCTCCTGGTGTTCGTGTTGGTCCACGCGCCCGCGACCGGATGGAGCAGCCCGTCCGTCCTTGTGAGCGCGGTGCTGTCGCTGACTCTGCTGGCGCTCTTCGCCCTTGTCGAGACGCGCTCGCGCGATCCGCTGGTGCCCACCCGGCTGTTCGGGCACCGCGGGCTCCTCGTCGCGATGGCGGTGACCGCGGGCTACAGCGCCACCTTCGGCTCGCTCCCGTACTTCCTGACGCTCTACTTCCAGAACGTGCGCGGCTACAGCGCGCTCGCGACCGGACTCGCCTTCCTCGTCCCGGCCGTGGTGGTCGCTGCCGGAACCCAGGTGGGGGAGCGGGCCGTTGCCGTAGTAGGCGTGCGCCGTATGCTCGGCGGCGGCATGGCCCTCGGCGCGGCCGGAGCCGCAGCCCTCGGCCTCGCGCTCACCGAGCACGGCTCCTACCCCCTGTTGCTGCCGGGCATCGTCCTGCTCGGTCTGGGGCAGGGAGCCGCCTGGACCGGTATGTGGATCACCGCCGCGGCCGGTGTCGCACCCGGCGACCAGGGCGTGGCCTCGGGGCTCGCCTCCGCCAGCCTCCAGGTCGGTGGCGCGGTGGGTCTCGCGGTGCTGGTGGCGCTGGCCGGTGCGGCCGGCCCGCAGGTCGCGGACGGCACCCCGCTGGCCGGCATAAGGGCCGCCGTGTTCGCGACGGCGGCCGGAATCGCCTGCATCGTGCCGCTGACCCTCACCCGACGCAGAGCGACCACAGCCCCCTAGCCCCCTCCCGCCGACTCCGTTCCGTCCGGGCGCCTTTGGAACTCCCGGCTGCTGCCGTTCCCGTCCCGTCCGGGCGCCGGCGACTCCCGGGCGCCTCGAGCCACCTTTGTCCTCTCCCTCCGGGCACCCCCGGAGGCCCCACCCCTGGAGAACCGCCGTGACCATCATCGCTCCCGGCCCGCCCGCCGCCGTCCTGTGCGGACTCGCCGGCTGGGTGCCGCCCCGCGTCGTCACCAACGACGAACTGGCCGAGCGGCTCGACACCGACGACGCCTGGATCCGCACCCGCACCGGAATCCGCCGCCGTCATGTCATCGAGCCCGGCCAGGCGACCTCGGACCTGGCCGTGGAGGCCGGACGCCGTGCGCTGCGTCATGCCGGAGGCGGCTCCGTCGACGCGGTGATCGTCACCACGACGACACCGGACCGCCCCTGCCCCGCCACCGCGCCCGCCGTGGCCGCCCGGCTGGGCCTGGCCGGGGCCGCGGCCTTCGACGTCGGAGCCGTGTGCACGGGGTTCGTGTACGGTCTCGCCACCGCCGCCGGCCTGATCACGTCCGGCGTCGCCGAACGGGTCCTCCTCATCGGCGCGGACACCTACTCCACGATCGTGGACCCGTTGGACCGGGCCAACGCGATCATCTTCGGCGACGGCGCGGGAGCCGTGGTGCTGCGAGCCGGACAAGCCGTCGACCCCGGCGCGGTCGGCCGCTTCGACCTCGGCAGTGACGGCGCGCACGAGGACCTGATCACGGTCACCGCTGGTGGCTCCCGACGGAACTCCACCGGCGGCGAAGTGCAGCGCCCCGACCCGCGCTTCGCCATGCGCGGCAACGAGGTCTACCGCCACGCGGTGACCCGCATGGCCGAGTCCGCCCGGGCCGTCCTCGGCACGGCGGGCTGGAAGATCGACGACGTCGACCACTTCGTGCCCCATCAGGCCAACCTGCGCATCCTGCACTCCGTAGCCGACGACCTCGGTCTGCCGAGGGAACGCTGTGTCGTCCACGTCGACTCCGTCGGGAACACCGGTGCCGCCTCCGTCCCGCTCGCCCTGACCGACGCGTTCACCCGGCAGGCCATCCGCCCCGGCGACCGGCTGCTGCTCACCGCCTTCGGCGGCGGCCTCACCTGGGGCTCCTGCCTGCTGACCTGGCCCGAACTTCCTCCCATACCCGCCTACCCGGACGACCAAGGGGACGAGACCGCCTCATGAACACCTCCACCTACGACCGACTCACCGAGATCCTCGCGAAGTCGCACGGCATCCCGACCGACCGCCTCAGCCCCGATGCCACCCTCGCCGAACTCGACGTCGACTCGCTCACGATGGTCGAGATCAGCATCCGCATCGAGCGCGACCTCGGCGTCATGGTGCACGACAGCGAGCTGCGCCCCACCCTCACCCTCGGCGGCACCGCGGCACTGATCGACGCCAAGAAGACCCGCTGACCTCCGACGAAGGAAGACCCCCATGAAGATCACCGACCAGCCCGGCTCGGCCCTCGGCGCCACCGTCGAGGACTTCGACCACGCCGGCGCGTCCGACGCGGACATCGAGGCGCTCAAGCGGACCGTCTACACGAAGAAGATCGCCGTCCTGAAGGGGCAGCACCTGTCCCCGCGGCAGTTCCTGGATCTCGGCAAGCGTCTCGGCCGCCCCGAGACCTACTACGAGCCGATGTACCACCACCCCGAGATCAAGGAGATCTTCGTCTCCTCCAACGTCCCGGAGAACGGCAAGCAAATAGGTGTGCCGAAGACGGGCAAGTTCTGGCACGCCGACTACCAGTTCATGCCCGACCCCTTCGGCATCACCCTGATCCACCCCCAGGTCGTTCCCCGGAAGAACCGCGGCACCTACTTCATCGACATGGGCCGGGCCCACGAAAGACTCCCCCAGGACCTGAAGAAGGAGATCGCCGGCACCTACTGCCGGCACTCGGTCCGCAAGTACTTCAAGATCCGCCCGCACGACGTCTACCGCCCGCTCTCGGAGATCCTCGAAGAGGTCGAGCGCAAGACGCCGGCCGTCCGGCAGCCCACCACCTTCGTCCACCCGCTCACCGGTGAAACGGTCCTGTACATCAGCGAGGGCTTCACCGTCGGCATCGAGGACGCGGACGGCGAGCCGCTGGACGACGACCTGCTCCAGCGCCTCTTCGAGGCCACCGGCCAGCTCGACGACTCCTTCGGGCACGACAACATCCACCTGCAGAGCTTCGAGCGGGGCGACCTGCTGATCTGGGACAACCGCAGCCTCATCCATCGCGCCCGGCACACGGCCACCCCGGAACCGACCGTCTCCTATCGCGTCACCGTCCACGACGAGCACGCGCTGCACGACGGGATACGGCTGCCATGACCACACCCGCCGTCGACCGCTCGTACACCACCGACGTCGACCTGCTCGCACGGGTCCTGGTGCCGTACAAGGAGCACTGCAAGTACCTGCAGTCCGCCCACGTCACCTCCGGCCTCGAAGGCACGTCGGCCCGCTGCGAGTTCGCCATCCCGGAGTCCTGCTACATCGACGACACCGGTCACCTGAACTCCGTCGAGGTGAACATCGCCTACAACCAGATGATGTACTACCTGGTCGCCAAGTCCGTGAAGGAAGGACTGCTCGCCGGGCTCGACGACTGGACCCTGGACGACTTCTGGCGCCACCAGCTCCCGGACATCCTCATTGCCCGCTTCGAGGGCACCTACCGGCGTCCCGTCAACCCGCGCTCTTTCTTGGGGGAGATGGCGTTCCAGTCCGTCACCCGGCGTGAGCCCGGCGGCGGCGAACCGTTCCTCCACGCCGAGACCTCCTACCGCTACTGGGACGCCGACGGCGGCCGCTGCGACGGCCGGGTAACGCTCGCATTCGTCAACGTCCGCTGAGCCGTCGAAGGGACCGCCCATGGAGACGCTCGTCCAGACCATCCGCTTCCACGCCGACCACCGACCCGACACCCCGGCCGTGCTCTGCGAGGGCCGCAGCCTGACGTACGGACAACTGCACCGGGAGAGCGGCCGAACGGCCCACGCGATCCGGGCCGCCGGGCTCACCGAGGGCGACCGCGTCGCGTACCTGGGCAAGGAGTCCGAGCACTACTACGAGATCCTCCTCGGCTGCGCCAAGAGCGGCACCGTCCTGGTGCCCGTCAACTGGCGGCTCACCGCACCCGAGGTGAGCCACATCCTCCAGGACTCCGGAACCCGACTCCTCTTCCTGGAGCAGGAGTTCGCACCCGTCGTCGAGCGCATGCCCACCGCGCCGCCCGAGACGGTCGTACCCCTCGGCCCGGACTTCGCGGAGTGGAAGGCCGCACAGCCGGACGGCGAAACGACGACGCACGTCACCGCCGAAACCCCGGTCGCCCAGCTCTACACCAGCGGTACGACCGGACTCCCCAAGGGTGTCGTGCTCGCGCACCGCAGCTTCTTCGCCATCCGCGAGGCCCTGGCGAGCGAGGGGCTCGACTGGATCGACTGGCGGGAGGGCGACATCGCCCTCGTCGGCATCCCCGGCTTCCACATCGGCGGCCTGTGGTGGGCCACGCAGAACCTCAACGCCGGGACGACGATCGTGGTGATGCCCGCCTTCGCCGCCCGGCAGGCCGTCGACCTGATCCGCGACCTCCGCATCAGCACGGCCTGCGTGGTCCCCGCCATGCTCCGCATGATGCTCACCGAACCGGGAGTCGGCGCCCAGGACTTCACCACCCTGCGCAAGACCGTCTACGGCGGATCGCCGATCTCCGAGAGCCTGCTGGAGAAGAGCCTCGCCGTACTGGACTGCGAGTTCGCGCAGATCTACGGGCTCACGGAGACGGGCAACACCGCCGTCTGTCTCCCACCGCACGACCATGTTCCCGGAGGACCGCGCATGCAGGCCGCGGGCCGTCCCTACCCGGGTGTCCGGGTCAAGGTGATCGACGACGAGGGCGGGGAACTGCCGTCCGGCGAGATCGGCGAGGTCTGCCTGCACACCCCGGCCCGGATGGTGGAGTACTGGGGGCTGTCCGACATGACCGCGCAGACACTGGTCGACGGCTGGATCCACACCGGCGACGCCGGGTACATCGACCAGGACGGCTACCTCTTCATCCGGGACCGGATCAAGGACGCCGTCCTCGTCGCAGGCGAGAACGTCTACCCGGCGGAGATCGAGAACGTGCTGGAGAGCCACCCGGGTGTGGCCGAAGCGGTGATCGTCGGAGCGCCCGACGAGCGCTGGGGCGAACGGGTCCACGCCTTCGTCGTCCCGGCCGGCGGGTCCGGACCCACCCCACGGGACCTGCACACCTTCCTGGTCCCACGGCTCGCCGCCTTCAAGCTGCCCTCGGCTTACGAGTTCATCGACCGCGTGCCGCGCAACCCCAGCGGCAAGGTCCTCCGCCGCGAACTGCGAGACCGCTTCTGGGGCGACTCCGCCCGCAAGGTCAACTGAGGCCGCCGAGCACGCCGTGAAGAACACCGCCGCGGTGAACAACCGCCGTGAAGAACACCGCCGCGGTGAACAACCGCCGTGAAGAACACCGCCGCGGTGAACAACCGTCGTGAAGAACACCGTCGTGAAGAACACCGTCCTGATGAACGCCGTCGTGGAGAGAACCCACATGCCTGAATCCCTCACCCTGGAGAGCTTCCGCGCCGACCTCGCGGAGTTCCTGTACCTGCGGCCCGACGAAATCGACCTGGAGGAGAACCCGTTGGACGCGGGCCTGGACTCCCTGCGCATCGTCACCCTGCTCGAACGGTGGCAGGCCGCAGGCGCGGACGTCGGCTTCGTGGACCTCGGCGAGTGCACCTCCTTCGCCCAGTGGTGGCAGCTGCTGGCCGAGCGGCAGGGAGGTACGGCACGTGCCGACACCTGAGCCCCCACCCCGCCACCCGCTGCTTGCCGCCCAGGAAGGCATCTGGACCGGCCAGCAACTCGACCCGGACAGCCCCGCCTACAACACGGCCGAGTACGTGCGCGTCGAAGGCCCGGTGGACGCCGGCGCCCTGGACACCGCACTGCACCACGTCGTCGCCGAGACCGAGGCCCTCAACGTCACCTACGCCGTGGACGGCGAAGGCCGACCCTGGGAGGTCGGGACCCCGGCCGGTGACTGGCGGTTGCACACGGTCGACTTCACCGCCGAGCCGGACCCGCATGCCGCCGCGCTCGCCTGGATGACCGCTGACATGGCCCGACCGGTGGACCTCACCCGGGGCCCCGTGTTCGGCCACGCCCTGCTGAAAACCGCCGGTGACCGGTATCTCTGGTACCACCGCGTCCACCACATCGCCCTCGACGGCTTCGGCCTCTCGCTGGTGGCCCGCCGGGTGGCCGAGGTCTACACGGCCCTCATGGCGGGCGAACCCGTGCCCGGCAGCGGTTACGGGACCCTTCAGTCCGTGCGCGCCGAGGAAGCCGCCTACCGGCGTTCCGCCCGCTACGCCGAGGACCGCGCCTACTGGACCGACCGGTACGCGGACCGCCCCCCGGTGGCCACCCCGGCCGGCCGCTCGGCGCTGCCCGCCCGCACCGTCCACCGCCGCGTCAGGGATCTGGACGCCGCCCGGGCCGACGTCCTGCGCGCGGTGGCCCGCGAGCTGTCGGTGACCTGGTCCGAGGTGCTGCTCGCGGCGACCGTGGCCCACCTGCACCGGGTCACCGGAGCACCGGAGATCGTCCTGAGCCTGCCGGCCATGGGCCGTCTCGGCTCCGTGTCGCTGCGCGTACCGGCCATGGTCCGCAACATCCTGCCGCTGCGTGTCGCCGTCCTGGCCGACGACAGTCCGCGTGACCTCGCCACCCGCGTCTCCCGCGAACTGCGCGCCGGTCTGCCGCACCAGCGCTACCGCTACGAACGACTCCGGCGCGACCTGCGGCTGGTGGGCGGTCAGCGGCGACTCTCCGGCCCCGGCGTGAACATCATGCCGTTCGCGTACGACCTGCGTTTCGCGGGGCACCGCAGCACCGTCCACAACGTGTCCGCGGGCCCCGTGGACGACCTTGCGGTCAACGTGTACGACCGCTCCGACGGCACCGGGCTGCGCATCGCGGTGGACGCCAACCCCGACCTGTACGAGGAGGCGGACGTCACCGCCTTCCAGGAGGGACTGCTCGCCCTGCTCGATGAGATGGTGGCGGCCCCTGACCGCCCCTTGCGTCCGCCCGCCGAACCGGCCCTGTCCGGTGATCCCCTGCCGGCCGCACCGGCGCTGGACGGCGGCCCGTTGCTCGCCGTACCGGCCCTGGACGGCGGCCCGTTGCTCGCCGTACCGGCCCTGGACGACGATCCCCTGCCAGCCGTGGCGGTGCTGGACGGCGGCCCGCTGCCCGTCCCCGCCCACCCGGTGCTGAGCCTCATCGCCGACCACGCCGCCCGGTGCGGCGGAGCCGTCGCCGTGGAGCACGGCGGGGACAGCGTCACCTACGCCGAACTCCTCGGCGGCGCCCGTGAGACAGCCCGCCGCTTGGCGGCCCGGGGCATCGGCCGGGGCGACCTGGTGGCCGTGGCGCTGCCCCGGGGCGTCGAGGCCGTCACCGCCGTCCTCGGCGTGCTGCTGTCAGGCGCGGCCTACTGCCCCCTCGACCCGGCCGCCCCCGCCGGCCGGACAGCGCGGCTGATGAGCGAGGCCCCACCCGCTCTGGTGCTCACCACCGGCACCCGTGCGGGCCTCTTCGCGGGCACGCCCGTCCTCGCGGTCGACGAGCCGGAGTCGCCCCGGGGCCCGACGCCACCACCGCCGGCACCCCAGGACCCCGCCTACGTCATCCACACCTCCGGCTCGACCGGTCGCCCGAAGGGCGTCGAGATCAGCCACGGCGCCCTCGCGCACTTCGTGGCGGGCGCCACCCGGCGCTACGGACTGCGTCGCGAGGACCGCGTCCTGCAGTTCGCACCGCTGCACTTCGACGCCAGTGTGGAGGAACTGTTCCTCACCCTGTGCGTGGGTGCCACCCTCGTCATACGCGCCGACGAGATGACGCAGTCGGTCCCGCGGTTCCTGGCCGACTGCGCACGGCTGGACGTGAGCGTCCTGGATCTGCCCACCGCCTACTGGCACGAACTGGCCTACACGCTCTCGACGGGCACGACGGCCCTGCCCCGAGGGGTGCGGGCCGTCGTCATCGGCGGTGAGGCGGCGCTCCCCGAACGGGTGGAACGCTGGCGCAAGGCCGTCGGCACGTCGGTCGAGCTGTTCAACACCTACGGCCCGACCGAGGCGACGGTGGTCGCCACGGTCGCCGACCTCCACGACCCCCGGCTCGCCCCCGGCGACGTCCCCATCGGGCTGCCGCTGCCCGGCACCCGGGCCGCCGTCGTCGGCGGGGAGCTGTACCTGCTGGGCGACAACCTGGCCCTCGGCTACCGCGGGGCCGGCGCGTTCGAGGACACCCGGTTCGCCTCCCTTGCCGCACTGCCCGGCGGCCCGCGCGCCTACCGCACGGGCGACCTGGTGCACATCGGCGATGACGGGCAACTGCGGTTCCGCGGCCGGGCGGACGACGAGTTCAAGATCAGCGGTCACCGTGTGCACCCCACCGAGATCGAGAGCGCCTTGCTGACCCACCCCCGGATCGTGGAGGCCGCGGTCGCCGGACAGACCCTCGCGGACGGCACCCGGCGCCTCACGGCCCACCTGGTCACCGGCTCTCCGGCTCCGTCGGCCTCCGAGGTGAGGGCACATCTGCGGACGACGCTACCGGCGGCGATGATCCCCTCCGCCGTCGCATTCCACGCCCGCCTGCCGCGCACGGGATCCGGCAAGATCGACCGACGGGCGCTGAGCACGCCCGCGGCGACACAGGGGCCCACCGTCGGCAGCCGGCTGGAGCGGACGATCGTCGGCTGCTGGCAGCGGATCCTGGGCGCCGACGACGTCAGCGCCGACGACGACGTCTTCGACCTGGGCGCCCAGTCCCTCCAGGCCATCCAGGTCGCCAACCGCCTCGGTGCCGAACTGGGCCGAGACATCCGGGTCGCCTGGCTCTTCCAGTACCCCACCGCTGCCGAACTCGCCCGCTTCCTCGACGACCGGCCGGCCGCCGCCGCTGTCCCCGCGCCCCTGCTGGACGACATCACCCTCGAACCCGGCATCCGGCCCGGGGCCGGCCGCAGCCCGGCCGTGCCCCGGCGCATCCTGCTGACCGGAGCCACCGGCTTCGTGGGTGCACACCTGCTGGCGGAACTCCTGGCCACCACGGAAGCCGAGATCGTCTGCACTGTCCGCGCACGCACCACCGCTCACGCCCTGGCCCGCGTCAGCCAGGCTCTGGAGCACCACGACCTCTCGCTGCCGGAAGCGATGAAACAGCGCGTCACCGCCGTCCCCGGCGACCTCGCCCGCCCCGGCCTCGGTCTGGCACCGGACACCCTCGGAGAACTGGCCGAGACCTGCGACGCGTTCTTCCACAACGCTGCGACGGTCAGCGTCATGCGTGAGTACGGCACCCTGCGCGCCACCAACACGGACTCCACCCGGCACCTGCTGGGCCTCGCCGCGGCACGCGCCATTCCCCTCCACTACGTCTCCACGCTGTCGGTGGCTCCGCCCGCGGGCCTCAGCCCGGAAGTACCGGAGGCTTTCCTGGCGCCCCACCCCGGCCTGCGGTACGGCTACCAGCAGTCGAAGTGGGCCTCCGAGCGCCTCCTCGAACAGGCCGCCGAGCGTGGTCTGCCGGTCAGCGTGCACCGCCTGGGCCGAGTGATCGGGACGGCCGGCACCGGATACGTCAACGCGGGCGACTTCCTGTGGAGTGTGCTGCGGGCCGGCATCCCGGCAGGCATCGTGCCGGAGTTGTTCGAGGACGAGATCTGGACGCCGGTGGACTACATCGCCAAGTCCGTGGTGCACCTCGGCCTCAACGCCACGGGGCCGGTGTTCAACCACGCGGCCGTACCGCGGACGCGGCTGAGTGACCTCTACGACTGGGTCGAGGAGTACGGCTACGGCGTACGACGGCTGCCGCTGCCCGAGTGGTGCGCTCAGTTGCCCCGCACGGCCGATGTCGCCGCCACCACCCTCGCCTTCTTCGACTCGCACGGGGTGAGCGGGAGCGACGGCCACGACCTGCGCCTCGGGCGGGTGCACGCTGACAACGTGCGCGAGGGACTGCGGGACAGCGGCATCACCTGTCCGCCGGTCGGCCGGGACCTGGTGTTCCGGTACCTCGACCGGTGCGTGGCCACGGGTGACCTGCCCGTACCGGCCGGAAGAGGACGCCGGTCGGCGTCGCCCGCGAAGTAGTCGGCCCGCCCCGGGAACTCACGACCCCGACGCCGCGACTACTGGACCGGAACACCACCGAGCCCCGCGAGCAAGGAGCCAGCATGTCCCACGAACGGCCGGTCGCCACAGCCCTGGCCGCGGCCCTCTGTCTGGTCACGGCGGCATGCGCCGACTCCTCGACGGACGAAGCGGCGGGCGGCCGGCCGGCCCGGGCCGCCTCGAAGACCGGGTACCCGGTGACCATCGACAACTGTGGACGGAGCGAGACCTTCGAGCAGCCCCCCAGCCGCGTGGTCGTCATGAACGGCGCCTCGGTGGCCGAGGTCTCCACGCTCCTCGCCCTCGGCCTCGGCGACAGAATCGTCGCCAACGAGCAGTCCTATGGCATGAGCGAGGTACCGGGCCGGGTCAAGGCCATCAAGGCGCTGCCCACCGGGAACATCGAACTGAACGACGCCTACGACATCCCCCGCGAGGCGATGCTCGGCCTGCGCCCGGATCTGGTGCTGTCCACGACGTCGTACGGCTTCGACGAGAAGAACGGCTTCGCCACGCGTGACCAGTTGAAGCAGGTGGCGGCCAACACCTACGTCTCCCCGCAGGGCTGCGAGCAGGACACCTCGAAGATGACCGTCGCCGACAGCTACACGCTGCTGCGCGACCTGGGCAGGATCTTCAATGTCCCCGGTCGCGCGGAGAACCTGATCGCGGCCGCCAAGAAGCGCATCGACGGCATCGCCGCCAAGGTCAAGGGCCGGAAGGCACCCAAGGTGATGGTGCTCTTCTCCAACATGTCCATGGGCGGGAACGCCTTCAGCTCCGTCGTCGCCCACGGCATCTACAACGACATCCTCGCCAAGGCCGGCGGCTCCAATGCCTTCGAGTCGGCGTCCAAGACCTCCTTCGCCGACCTGAGCAAGGAGAAGGTGGCCGCCACCGACGTCGACGCGCTCGTCGTCATCGGCTACAACGACCCCAACCCGGCGGCCTACGCCAGGAAACTGCTGAAGGAGTTCCCCCAGTGGCCGGCCGCCAGGAAGAACAAGTACGTGGTGCTGTCCGACTCGATGTACCTCGGCCCCAGCAACGCCCTGGCGGTCGAGGAGATCGCGAAGCTGCTGCACCCGGACGCCTTCTGACCGGGCCGACCCGACTGCGGGCCATCCTGGCCTTCACCTTCCTTCCCGTCGCGCTGATGGCCACCATGATCGTGGCGATCAGCATCGGCGCGGTCACCATCCCGCTGGGCGAGGTGTGGGGCATCGTCTGGCACCACGTCAGCGGCCAGGGCACGGCCGGTGACCTCGCGACCGACCAGATCGTCTGGAACTTCCGCACGCCACGCGTCGTTCTGGCGGCCCTGGTCGGCGCGGGCCTGGCCGTGTCGGGTGCGGTGCTGCAGACCGTGGTGGCCAATCCGCTCGCCGACCCCGTCGTCCTCGGCTTCTCCCACGGCGCCACGCTCGGCGCGGTGCTGGTCATCACCTTGGGCGGCGGCGTGGCGCTCGCCGGACTCGGGGTGTCGGCAGCGGCCTTCCTCGGCGCGGTGGCGGCGGGCGCACTGGTGTTCGCGCTCGGCCGGCGACGCGGCCGGATGGCCCCCACCCGGCTGGTCCTCGCCGGGGTCGCGGTCGGCTATGTCTTCCTCTCGGCGACGAGTTACGTCCAGTTGCAGGCGACGCCGACGGAGCTGCGTACGGTGATGTTCTGGATGCTGGGCAGCGTGGCGGGCGCCCAGTGGGACCAACTGCCCACGGTCACCGTCGTGGTGCTGGCCGGCACCGTCCTCCTGACCCTCTTCGGCCGACGGCTCAACGTCCTGCTGGCCGGAGACGACTCCGCCACCGCGCTCGGTGTCGACGTCGACCGCCTGCGCGCGGCGTTGCTGGTGCTCAGCGCGCTGCTCACCGGAACCGTCATCGCCGTCGCCGGCAGCATCGGGTTCGTCGGCCTGATGATCCCGCATCTGGTCCGCCTCACCTGCGGTGCCGACCACCGCCGGCTGCTGCCGCTGACCGCTCTGCTCGGCGCGCTCTACCTGGTCCTCGTCGACCTGCTCTCCCGCACCCTCAACCGTCCCAACGAACTCCCGCTGGGCATCCTCACCGCTCTGTTGGGCGCTCCCTTCTTCCTGTGGCTGCTGCGCCGCAACAAGGGCCTGGACTGAACCCATGAGACTGACCGTCGACCGACTTCACATCACCCTGGACCGCAACCCGATCCTCAACGGCGTGAACCTTGAGGCCCGCAAGGGCGACATCGTCGGCCTCGTCGGCCCCAACGGCAGCGGTAAGTCCACCCTCCTGCGCGCCGTGTACCGCTCACTTCGCCCCGCGCAGGGCGCGGTCCGGGTCGGCGAAGACGACGTATGGGCGCTGTCCCCCCGAACGGCGGCCCGTCGCACGGCCGCCGTTCTCCAGGACGCCACCGGCAACACCACCGGCCTGACCGTCACCGAGATCGTCGCGCTCGGCCGCGCACCCCACCACGGCCTGCTGGGACGCGACGGCGCCGAGGACCACCGGGCCGTGGCCGATGCCATCGACCGCTGCGGTGTGCGACCGTACGCGGACCGGGAGTACGCCTCCCTGTCCGGCGGCGAGCGCCAACGCGTGCTGCTGGCACGGGCCTTGGCGCAGGACCCCCAACTGCTCGTGCTCGACGAGCTGACCAACCACCTGGACATCCGCGCCCGGTTCGAGCTGCTGGACCTGATCAGGGCCACCGGTGTCACCACGCTGGCGGTCCTGCACGACCTCGACCTGGCCGCCCGCCTCTGCGATCACCTGGTCGTCCTGCACGAGGGTTCCGTGGTGGCAGCCGGACCGGTCCTGGTCGTGCTGTCCCCGCAGCTCCTGGCCGACGTCTTCGGCGTACGCGCCCACGCCGAACGCCACGCCGACGGCGTCGTCCGGATCACCTACGCGGCTCAGCCACTTACCCGTGGCCGCGGTGCCGAGGACGGGGAGGCGGTGCGCGCCGGACAATGACGTGCCGTGATCCGCGCCGTGCCCGCGCGCGATCCGAGGCCTTTGACTTCGGGCGTCGCCCCGGCCCGCGGCCGAGCCCTCGCGGGCCCGCGGTCATCTCCGTGCCGGACCCCTCGTTCACCCCTTTGGGTCAAGTGGCGGCACAACCGGCTCAGCCAGGTGGGAAGCCGCGCGCTATGTGGACGCGAACGGGGTAAAGGGACGGCGACCGGCCGACGAGCTGTGACGAGGAGCCAGACATGACCGATGACGCTTACCTGTTTCTCGTGGACGATCCGGCTGAGACGCTCGGTGTGCCACCGGCCGAGGTGGGACCGCCGGCCTGTATGGAGACGCCCGCGGTGCGCGCGTGGCTCGACGCCCAGGGAGTGTCGGCCCTGTCCCCGCGGCTGCGGCTGGTGTCCCCTGAGGAGACCGAGGCCATCGAAGAGGGGGCGGAACGGCTGCCGGTCCCGTTGGGCGAGGAGGAACTGAGCCGGTTGCGCCACCGGACGGCTCCGCAGGCCCTGGCGGCGGTCGAAGACGAACTGCTCGCCTACCGGGACTGCGCGCACGGACGAGACGAGCTGCTCGCCCGTGCGCTGGCCGCGGGCGTCGCGCCCCACCGCATCGCCGAACTCACCGGCGAGGACCTGCGGGCGGTCAGGGCCGCGGCGACCCGCTGAGCGGCCTCGGCCCGTGGCCGGCCGCACCGGGAACATCACTACGGCGTCGCACAGCCGGCCGAGCCCACGGGAGTGTTGTTGCCGGTGGAGGTGGCGGTGAAGCCGAAGGTGGTGCTGCCGTCGGCCGCGGCGTGTTCTCACGCGGTCGCGCAGGCGGCCCCGTTGAGGCTGAAGCCGCCGGGCCTGGCGAAGCTTCCGCTGTAGGTGCCCTGAAGCCCGAAGGTGACCTTGGCGCCGGGCTGGATCTGGGCGTTGTAGGCCAGGCTGCTGGCTGTGACGGTTCCCGAGGCGGGGGAGGCGGCCGCGTTCCAGGCGCTGGTGATGCGCTGCCCGGCGGGCAGGGCGAAAGCGAGCTGCCAGCCGTCGACCGGGGTGGAACCGGTGTTGGTGACGGTGACGTCGGCGGTGAAGCCGCCCGGCCAGACGTTCGTCGCGTACGTCACCGCGCAAGCCGCGGGGTTTCCGGGGCCGCCGGTGTTGATGGTGGAGGAGAAGGCGGTGACGGCGAGACCGGCGCCGTTCTGCCAGGGCTCGAATCCCGCCTGAACACTCGTCAGGTACCAGCTGCGCTGCGCGAGTCCCCGGGCGACGGCCTGCCGGACGAAGTCCATGACGTCGAAGTTCCAGCTGGTGATCGCCGACGGGGCGACGAAGGACAACACGTCGTTGGAGCCGTTGTTGCCGGACCACACCTGCCACTGGCGCCCGGCGACGGTGGCGCTGCCGACCTGTGAGCCCACGGGCTGGATAGGACCGGCCTTGTTGAACCAGACCATGATCTCGGTCCGGTTGACGCCGTCGGTGCGGGGTGTGGGGTCGAGCCAGATGTCGTACGCGGCGTCGTACACGGCGTCGCCCACGTAGGTGTACGAGATGGCCGTGGGCGCGCTGGAGACGGTGCTGAGCTGGGCCGGAAGGTTGGTGCCGGGGGAGCAGTTGGTGTAGTGACAGCCGTTGTAGACCGACGGGTAGGACTTCGGGGCGCCGTTGGTGGGCACCGAGCCGTCGGCCTGGGTGATCCGGAATCCGGTGTCGGTGGCGCTGATGCACTGAGCTTCGCTGGTGCCCCAGCGGTTGTTCTGGACGACGTAGCGGCCCTGGATCGTCGTCGAACCGAACTGTTCGCAGATCGCGGTGTCGGCCTGGGCGGCCGAGGCGGTGGTGAGCAGGGCCGCCAGGGTGGCGAGCGAGGCGAGCAGCGCGCCGAACAAGCCACGCGCTCGGCGGGCATGGTGCTGTGACGGTCGCATGCGGGTCCTCTCCGGTGAGGCGGGGAGTGGTGTGGGAGCTTCTCCGGCATGGATTGGGAGCGCTCCCATTCGCGCGGTTTCACGGGGACTGTAGGGACTGGGTCATGGCCCTGACAAGGGTTGCGCACGCGACCTGTCGAAGCGATTTCGAAGGAGCAGGTCGCAGGGGTGTGATTCCTGGGGGCGGCCTTCTGGGAGCGCTCCCGAAGGAACGGCGAACGGGGCGAAGGGATGGCGTGCGTGAGCGAAGGGACGGCCTTCGTGACCGAGGGGGCGGCGGACGGGGCCGGAGGGATGGTGTGCGGGACAGAAGGGGCGGCGGTCGGGGCCGGAGGGATGGTGTGCGGGACAGAAGGGGCGGCGGTCGTGAGGGAAGGAGCGGAGTACCCGGCCGAAGAGCGGCGTGGATGACTGAAGGTCAGGCGGATTCGCGCAGGACCAGTTCGGTCCGCAGGATGACATGCCGCCAGGCCACGGCGGGCTCCTCCAACTCCTCCAGGAGCAGCCGGACCATGACCCGGCCGATCTCCGTCAGCGGCTGACGGACCGTGGACAACCGCGGCTCGGTTCGCTCGGCCAGCGGAAAGTCGTCGAAACCGATGACGGCGACATCCTGAGGAACCCGGCGCCCGGTCGCGCGCAGCGCCCGCAGCGCACCGGCCGCCGTGGTGTCCGACGCGGCCAGCACGCCGTCGATCTCCGGATGCCGTTCGAGGAGGCGGGCCATGGCACGCTGACCGCTCTCCTCGGTGAAGTCGCCCTCGGCGATCCAGGACCCGTCGGCGTCCAGGCCGGCCGACGCGAGGGCCTCGCGGTAGCCCCGCAGCCGGCACTGGGCGACGTACATGTCGAGCGGCCCGGTGATCGTGGCGATGGCCCGCCGGCCCGTGGCCAGCAGGTGCGCGACCGCGCCGCGGGCGCCTCCGGTGTTGTCCGCGTCGACATAGCTGACGCGCTCGTCGCCCGAGCGGCGTCCCAGCAACACGGTCGGCAACCGGGCCTCGGCGAGCATGTCCGGCAACGGATCGCCGGCGTGCACGGACATCAGCAGCACACCGTCGACCCGGCCGCCGCGGGCGTACTCCAGGAAGCGCCGCCGTTCGGTGTCCGAACGGACCAGGGTCAGCAGCAGCTGCATCCCGGTGTCGGCCAACGCGTCGCCGAGCGCGCTGACGATCTCGGAGAAGAAGGGCTCGGCGAACAGCCGCCAGTCCGGCTCGGTCATGACGAGTGCGACGGCGTCGGCGCGCCGCCCGGCCAGGGACCGGGCCGCCAGATTGGGCACGTACCCGAGTTCGGCGATGGCCTGCTGCACCGCGCGGCGCGTCGAATCCTTCACCCCTGCCGCGTTGTTGACGACGCGCGAGACCGTGCCCCGGCCCACTCCGGCGCGCGCGGCCACCTCCTCCAGCGTCGGCGTATCAGGGCGACGCCTGCCCATGACCATCTCCCCCCCCACGAACTCGCCGCTTCCACGGGCTCCGCTACGCCGGCCCCCCGGCGGCCACCGTATCGCCGAGCAGCCCGACTGTTGCCTCCTCGGCCCCGCAGTGGGTACCCGGAGCAGACGTTCCATCAGGGGAGGGCGGGCGTCCGGCAGTCGCTTCTTCGCCTACAAGGGCCTCGAATTGATGCCCAGATGGTTCGTGATCCTGGTGGCGGTGCTCGCGGCGATCGGAATCGCCCTGGCCGTCGTGCGCAGGCGGTGACAGTCCGCGACCCAGGTGTGAGCGGTGGTGTGGGCCTCCTCCTCATACGGTTCCGGCCCCTCGTCGTCGTACGGCTCGGGCTCGGCATACTCATCGGTGTCCTCGGCGTCGAGCTCGCCGTCGTACTGGCCAGTTCGGCGATCAGTGCGCGGTCAGCACCGCCCACGGTGGCTGAGGAAAGCGGCCGGCGCGGATCCGCACGGCCCCCACGATCCGGCCGGGCGTCTCGGCGGCGGTGTGCCGGCTGAGCACGCGCAGGGCCGAGGCGCACCCGGAGAAGGGGCAGCGTCACGGCGGTTTCACCACTGGATGAGCAGGTGGCGGGGCCCGCGCAGCATGGCGTTCTGTCGGTACGGGGGCGGGTCCTGGACCAGGCGGGCCGTGCCGAGGTGGGGGAGCAGTGCGCCGAGCGCGGCCTGGGCTTCGAGGCGGGCGACGGGAGCGCCGTAGCAGAGGTGGATGCCGCTGCCGAAGCCGAAGTGCTGGTTGTCCGGTCGGGTGGGGTCGAACCGGTCGGGGTCCGCGAATCGCTTCGGGTCGCGGTTGCCCGAGGCCAGGACCAGGATGACGGAGGTGCCCTTCGCAAGCGTCGTGCCGGCGACGTCGATGTCGGCGTGGGGGACCCGTTCGCGCATGTGGACCGGGGGCTCGTAGCGCAGCAGTTCCTCGATCGCTCGCGGCAGCAGGTCGGGTTCGCGGCGCAGTTGGTCGAGGTGCTCGGGCCGCCGCAGGAGGGTGAGGACGCCGTTGGCGATGAGGTTGACCGTGGTCTCGTGCCCTGCGATGAACAACAGCACGGCCGTCTCCGCGAGTTCCTCGGGGGTGAGGCGCAGCTCCGGGTCCGGTTCGTTGACGAAGGCGGAGAGCATGTCGCCGCTCGGCTTGCCACGGCGCTGCTCGGCGAGGCCCACCAGGTATCCGCCCATCTCGACCCGCGCCCGGTCGCCCGCCTTGTCCGTCTCGGTGGTGTCCGCGTCGGTCCGTACGTCGGCGGCTGTGACCAGTGCGTCCGACCACGCCCGGAAGAGCGGCTCGTCCTCGCGCGGCACGCCGAGCAGGCGGCAGATCACCGCGACGGGCAGCGGGTAGGCGAAGTCGTCGACGATGTCGATCTGCCGGGCCGCCTCGAAGGGCTCCAGCAGTTCCTTGGTGATGCGGTCGACCTCGCCGCGCATGCCGTCGACCCGCGCCGGGCTGTGCGGGGGTCCGAAGGGGCGCATGGCCAAAGTGCGCAGCCGGTGGTGCTCTGGATCGTCGAGCCGGAGGAACGGCGGCTTGTGCGTCAATGCGCCACGGGTGCGGGGATCGGCACTCATCCGCGGGTCGTGGAGCAGGGCGGCGATCTCGTGGTACGTACCGACCAGGCAGCTGCCGTCGGGCTGCGGGACCACGGGCCCTGCCTCCCGCAGCTCCGTGTACAGCGGATAGGGGTCGGGGCGGCTGGCGTAGTCGGTGATCCGTGCCAGCAGGGTCTCGGAGTCCATGGTGGCTCCTCGTCGTGAAAGGTGGGTCAGCGCGTGGGCCGCACCACGGTCAGCCGGCGGTCGGGCAGGTATCCGGTGAGCGCCACGGTGGGGCCGTGGGAGAGCACGGACGGATCCGGCACGTCGGACGGGATCGGCACATCGGCGGCGATCGCCCGGTCCGCCGCGCCGGGCGGGGGCGGGAACGGGGCGGCCGTCTCGATCAGGTGCCGGTAGTAGTCCAGCGACTTGGCCATGTCGACGGTGACCGCCGCGGTGACTCGCCCCTGGTAGCCGTAGACCATGGCCAGGCGGCGTGCCTCCAGGGAGCCCTGGGCGATGACCACGTGGTCGGAGTAGGTGGGCACGCCGACGGACTTGATGTTGAGCCCGAACTGGGTCGACCAGAACGTCGGGATGGCCAGGTGCGGGCGCTGCAACGGTCCGGGGTTGACCATGTTGTGGGCCGCCACCTCGGCCTGCTCGACCGCGTTGCCCCAGTGTTCCAGGGACAGCATCTGGTAGCCGAACAGGGGGTGAGGGAAGCGGGAGACGTCGCCGGCCACGAAGACGTCGTCGGTGACGATCCCGTACATGGTGAAGGCGTGACAGCCGGCGTCACAGGCGATCCCGCGCGGGCCCGCCGCCAGCCCGGACTCGGCCAGCCACTCGACATTGCGGACCGCGCCCAGCGCCACCACGCACACGTCGGCGTCGACACGGCTGCCGTCGGACAGCTGCGCGCCGGTGAAGCTGCCGTTCCCGTTCAGGGCGGTCACCGTGACTCCGGTGCGCAGGTCCACCCCGTGGTTGCGGTGCATGACGGCCGCCAGCTTCGACAGGGTGCCGCCGAGGGCGCCCACCAGCGGCGCCGGGCCGCGTTCGGCGACCGTGACGTCCAGTCCGAGTTCCCGGCAGGCGGAGGCGATCTCCGAGCCGGTGAAGCCGCCGCCGATCACCAGCACCCGCTCCGGCCCGGCGGCCAGCCGCTCGGCCAGCCCTCCGGCATCCTCACGGGTACGCAGGGTGAACACCCCGTCCAGGGCGCCCTCCTCCGGATCGGGCCAGGGCCGGGCGCGGGTGCCGGTGGCGATCAGCAGCCGGTCGTACGGCAGTGACTCGCCGTCCTCCAGCAGCACCCGTTTCGTCAGCGGGTCCACACCGGTGGCTCGTACGCCCAGCCGCCATTCGGCGTCCGGATCCCGGCGCATCGGCAGCCCGGTGGTGTCCGCCGTCGCCTGTCCGAGCAACACCTGCTTGGACAGCGGGGGCCGGTCGTAGGGCGGGTGGGGCTCGTCGCCGATCACGGTCAGCGAGCCGGTGAAGCCCTCCTCGCGCAGCGCCTCCGCGGCTCTCAGCCCGGCCAGTGACGCGCCGACGATGACGATCCGGCCGTTCTTGAGGTCATCGGGCACCGCCGCTCACCTCTTCCCCGAGGAGGATCGCCTGCACCGGGCACGCCGCCGCGGCCTGACGCACGCGCTCCACCTGGTCGTCCGGGACGGCCGTGGCGTACAGCAGTCCCTCCTCGCCGTGCAGCTCGAACACCTCGGGCGCGAGGAACACGCACTGTGCGTAGCCCTGGCAGCGTGTGAGGTCGACAACGGTCTGCATCGTCCACCACTTCCTCCGTTGTCACGTCCCCCTCTTCCCAGCATGGAGGCAGGACCCGCGGTGCGCACGGCAACGCCGGGGGCGGCGGCCCCCGAACATCAGGAAGGGCGCCGGGCCGCAGCCGGGACGGCCCAGGGGCGAAGGCTGTCCCCACGAGGGCGAGAGGGCGAACGCCCAGGCGTTATCGCCCAGTTGTCCACGGACCGGGCCGACGGGATGCTCCCTTGGGGACGACGCCGACCACCTCGCTCAGCGGGCCCACGGTGGGGCTGGCACACTGAACCTGTGGTGCCGCTGATGGTCGCGGTGGATCAGAACGCGTCCTCATCACTTACGGGCGCCAGTGTCGTGTCGACGTGCGCACTGGTCTTCACCGTCGCGTCGTTCTGGTGGCTCAACGCCCGACAGGGGCGCCTGAAGGCGTGGGAGCCTCATTCCTTCGCGGCCATTGTCCATGGCTCCATGGCACGCCTGCGGCTTCCGCTCGTGCTGCACAACACAGGTCCCAAGCCGATCGTCGTGCAGGACCTCATCCTCACCTTCCCCGACGAGCCCGCCTCGCATCTGCCGCTCCTGTGGGTGTCCTCCCCGTCTCGTCTCCAGCCGGGGCCGGACGAGGAGGTGACGCTGCCGGCCGGATTCGTCGTGGCCGGCAGAGAAGCGCGACAGCTCTTCCTCGAGTTCGAGGCACCGTTTTCCGGCTTCACCCCGGAGGCCCGGGACTACCAGGCCCAGATACAAGTGAGGGTCGGGCACCGCAAGGGGTGGCGACCCCTGCTGACGTTCACCTTGAGGGCCGCCAACATCCTTGATCCCGATCGGTACACCGTCTACGACAACGCGCCCCTCGAACTGACGAAGGAGGACCGGAAAAGGGCAGATGCCGCGCTCACGGAGCTGCTGGACGGGGAAGCGTCCGCCCCGGACGAGCGGGATCGGCGGGACTCCGGAGGCGACGAGGGCAACGCCGGTTCGGGTCGCTAGAGAACGCGCCGCTCAACCAGCGGCCCCCGGAGCTGATGGTCACCTTCCCGGGACCGCGGACTCACCGGCGGCCGACGCCCTGGCCGTCACGATCGGCGGTGAGCCGGCTTTCCAGGCCCGTGATCAGCGTGTCCATGGCGAGGCGGAACATGCGGTCCTGGTCGGGGCCGTCGGGGCCCGCATCCGTGGCGCCACGGTCCGCTTCCCCTGGGCCGCCCTCGCCGGCATCAGGGCCGGGGGGCTTGAGCTTCGCCCACTGGTGCAGCGAGCCGTTGAGTTCGGCGGTCAGGACACCGACGACGACGGCGACCATCAGCGCGGCGATCTCCGGCACCTCTGACCGCGGCACCCCGGCGGCTTCCACGATCGCGGTGAGCGCGGTCCAGAACGGGTCGTCGGGCTGGATGAAGTCCGGCTGGTGGCTGAACGAGTAAGCCATCAGCTTGGGGTGACGGTGCGCCAGCGCACGGAAGTCCGTGGCGAGCAGACGGATGCGCTCCTGCCAGGG
Source organism: Streptomyces sp. NPDC053076 (assembly GCF_044546845.1). Lineage (NCBI taxonomy): Bacteria > Bacillati > Actinomycetota > Actinomycetes > Kitasatosporales > Streptomycetaceae > Streptomyces > Streptomyces sp. NPDC053076. Next base: position 575,720 of record NZ_JBITZL010000003.1, read on the forward strand.
GGCGTCCTCCAGCGTCACGGTGCGGAACTGGGCTCCGACCGTTCTCGTCACGCCGCGCAGCACGGCTTCCTTGTTCGAGACGTGGTGGTACAGCGACATCGGGTTCGCATCGAGCGCGGTCGCGAGTTTGCGCATGGTGAGCGCCTCGACCCCGTCCTCGTCGATGAGCCGCAGGGCGGCGGCAAGGATCCCGGCCTCGGTCAGAGGCACGGCTCTCTTCCTCGTTCCCCGCGGAGGATGCGGCTTTTCCATACCCCGTACGTTAGCACTTCCGTACGGCGTATGGAAGCGACTTCGGCCGCGGCGCCCGCCCGCGGCCGCGGTGGTTACGTCCCGCTTTCCATGCGACGTATGGTAATGATTCCATACGCCGTATGGTTCCGCTTTTGCGGCGCGGTAGAACCGACGCCCTTGCCCTTCCCCCTCTCCGTACCAAGGAGCGAGCCATGACCACGCACTCGGCGAACGACCTTCGCCCCATCCGCTCCCCGCGCGCGATCCCCCTCCTCGGCCACACGCCGCAGATCCCCGACACCAACCCGGTGGAGTACTTCAACGAGCTGTCCGAGCAGTTCCCCGAGGGTCTCTACGGCATGGACATCGCCGGCATCGAGCAGGTTTTCGTCTACGACCCGGACCTGGTGGCCGAGGTCTGCGACGAGACGCGGTTCTTCAAGCAGATCGACAAGACGCCCCTGAGTCATGTGCGGGACTTCACCGGGGCGGGCCTGTTCACGGCCCACCAGCACGAGGAGGAGTGGGCCATGGCGCACCGGATCCTCCTGCCGGCCTTCAGCCAGCGCGCCATGAAGGCTTACTGCGGGCAGATGCTGGAGATCGCCCAGAACCTGGTCGGCAAGTGGGAGCGCCGGGAGGGACAGCCGGTGCAGATCACCGACGACTACACCCGGCTCACCCTCGACACCATCGCCCTGTCGGGGTTCGGCTACCGGTTCCGGTCCTTCGACAAGGAGGAGCTGCACCCCTTCCTCAACGCGCTGCTGGAGGCGCTGATCGAGTCGATGCGGCGCTCCCAGGAGCTGCCGGTGATGACCAGGCTCCGCAAGGCGGACGACAGGAGGTACCGCGCCAACGTCCAGCAGATGCAGGACCTGGCCGAGAGCGTGATCAAGGAGCGTCGCGAGGGGAAGGGCACCGGTGAGGAGGACCTGCTCGGCCTGATGCTGGAGGCCACCGACCCGGAGACCGGCAAGCTGCTCGCCGACGACAACGTCCGCGACCAGGTGGTGACCTTCCTGATCGCCGGTCACGAGACCACCAGTGGCCTGCTGTCGTTCGCCACGTACTCGCTGATGCGCAACCCGCACGTCCTGGCCCAGGCGTACGCCGAGGTGGACGGCCTGCTGCCCGGCGACACGGTTCCGGACTACGACACGATCATGCAGCTCGACGTCATCCCGCGCATCCTCGAGGAGACCCTGCGCCTATGGGCTCCCATCCCGATGATCGCCAAGGCGCCGATCGACGACACCGTCATCGGCGGCCGGTACGAGCTGAAGAAGGGAACCAGGGCCAACCTCCTCATGGGCGCGCTGCACTCCCACCCCAAGGCATCATCGGCGCCGGGCCCGTGGGGGTCACGGCCGCCCTCCTGCTCGCCCGGCGCGGCGTGCGCAGCATCGTCCTCGAACGCCACCGGGACATCTACCCCTTGCCGCGCGCCGTCGTCGTGGACGACGAGGTGCGCCGGATCCTGCAACGTGTCGGAGTCCAGGAGGAGTTCGCCGCCCTCGCCCACCCGGCCCGCGGACTGCGGCTGCTGACTGCCCAGCACCGCGTGATCGCCGAGTTCGCGATCCCGGCACGGACAGCATGGCTTCCCGCAGACCAGCATGTTCGACCAGCCCGACCTGGAACGCCTGCTGCGCGATGCCCTGGCGCGCCGCCCGGAGTGCGAGCTGTGGGGCGGGGTGGAGGCCGTGTCGGTCAGCCAACCGGCCGACGGTGCGGCTGCGGTACGGGTGGCCTTCCGCCGCGACGGCGGCGACCCGGTGGCGCCGGGGACGCGTGTTCCTGCTCGGCGATGCCGCCCACCTCACCCCGCCTTTCGTCGGACAGGGACTGTGCGCGGGTCTGCGGGACGCCCACAACCTCACCTGGAAACTCGCCCGGGTACTCCAACAGGACGCGAACGAGGATCTGTTGGACACCTACGAGCGTGAGCGCAAGCCGCACGGCCGCCATGTGATCCGCGTCGCGGCCTGCCGCATCCCCGGCGTGACCGCGACGCTGAGCCGCGACCTCAGCCCCGCCCTGACCACCGGCCCCCTGGTACGGCGACGTCCCCGGCTGACCGGCCGCCCGCTGTCCGGCACCTTCTGCCCGCAGCCCTGGGTGCTGCACGACGGCAGGCGAGTGCGCCTCGACGACGTCCTCGGGGACTCCTTCGCCGTCCTGACCGCTGTGCCGCTCAGCCCGCGGATGACGGCCGTGGCCACGGCACTGGGCGCGTCCACGCCTGGGCGACGACGGCGCCCTGGCCGCGTGGCTGGCACGCGGCCGGGCGGACGCCGTCCTGCTGCGCCCCGACCGCGTCGTACTGGACACGGTCCCCGCGGGCGCCGGCGACTTCACCGACACCACAGCCTGGGCACCGCTGCTGCACACGACCCGCCGCCCCACCGCTGCCGGTCCCGTCCTCTGACGAGGAGCACCCCGCCACGACCACCCCGCACTCCGCGCCGCGCCCAGAACCGTTCCACCCGCCCGGCCCGCGGACGGCGGCCGGCAGCGGTATCCCGGCTACCACCGGCCTCCCCGACGCGAGGAGCAGCCATCAGTGGCCGCTGAGGCCGGCTGGGCGTTCAACTCGAATGCGCGCGCGCCATGGCGAACCCCGCAAGGGTGGACGGCCACGGCCTCCCACCCTTGCGGGAGATCAACGCTACTCGTCCTCGTCGCAGCCGTTGTCGAACGCCTCGTAGGACTTCTGATACGCCGCTTCGTAGGCGACGTTGTACTTCTGGTAGTCCTTCAGCTTGTACTTACTCTTCTTTGCTTCAGGATTGTCGGACTTCCCCCAGTTGCAGTGACTGCCGTCCTTCTTCCCGGCCTTTTCCCCGTCCAGCGCACCCTGTGCGCCAGGGCTCTTGGCGGCGGGGGCCTGCGGGGCGGACACCGCCGGACCCTGGATGGCGGCGGCTGCCGCCTGCGTCATCAGCGCCGGCGAGCACAGAAGTGCCGCTGCGGCGAGAGGGCTCGCCAGGACCACGATGCATCGTTTCGCGTGCATAGTTATCCTCTGCTTTCGTGAGGGGACGCGCACAGGGATCCTCGCCCCGGCCAGGATGCATCCCGTGCGCGAGGTGTCCGGAGCGGTATTACGCGTGATCCGCTGAGCACCATGAGAGCCGGTGGATTCCGGCTTGCGGCGCCAATTCCTCCGTGCGGACTTGACTACTCCTGCACGTGCGGTGTCTGCCCTTCGACCGTAACGAGCGGCATCTGCGGTGTCCACTTATGGCCTACTGTGCGTAATTGACGCCTCAACTGTGCGGCGAAGTCGTCATGGGCCGTCGCGACGGCGACATCGATACGACACCGCGAGCGCCCGAACTCTCCGGCCCGCGCTCCACCCGCCCAGGACGTAGCAGCCGCGACCGGGCACTCCGCCGGGCCTCCCGACTCCCCCCGCGCCATGCGGCCGACTCACATCTGCTCGTGGGACACGCCGGTGTACCCGTTCAGCGGCGACGGTGGCCGAAGACGACCAGCCGCAGCAGGGCGAAGCGCAGCACCGTCATCAGGGCGAAGCTCGTCACCAGCACCAGGGCCTCCGATGCCGGTGAGGCTGTGGGCCGGGAGCGGCGGAAAAGCAGGACCGCCCCGGTGGTCACCACGTAGGCCAGGACGAACAGGACGCCTGCCGCCAGATGAGCCCGAAGGGCCCGGACCGGAGAGTCGCGGAAGGTCAGTCGCCGATTGGCCTCGGTATTGAGGACGGTGATGGCGAGAAGGGACGCGAGGTTGGCCACCGGGGGAGTGGCCCAGTGCCGCAGCAGCAAGTACAGCAGAGCCTGCCCCGCGGTCGAGGCGACGCCGATGACGACGAACCAGCCGGCCTGTCGGTTCAGCGTGGTGCGGCCGGGCCGGACGGAGGCGCTGGGCCGTGTGCTGAGGCGTCGCACCCGACCATCATGCAGCCCGGCCGCGGCGGTCCGTGGGACCACCGGAACCGGCGCTTCGACCATTCGGCTGGGCACAGGCGCCCAGATGGACCTCTCGCCACGGGCAGCCGACCCGGCCTGTGTCAGCTTGTAGGTGTCCTGCCGTCAGGCGGGGAGCGCGGTACCGGAGCTGTCCCGACGTAAGAGCGACTCGGGAACTGGAGGAGACGGCCGATGGCGAGTGGCGGACGGCCATCGGGGCCAGCTCCACCGGGTGGGCGACAGCCCGGGCGACCGGAAGACGGGCGTCCCGGCGCCCGTCGTGAGCGCGTCGGCGCCGGCGCGGGGGCTGCTGCGGCGGCGGTCGCCGCTCGTACCAGGTCGGCCGCGCGACGCATCGGCCGGATGCCTCCGCCGCCCGGTCCGTTCCGTCCCGGGTTCTGGCGCAGTCCGATCCGCGGGCCCTGGCTGACGTCGGTGTTCGGCCTGGCGCTGCTGATCGGCATCCCCCTGCTGTTCGTCACGGGGCTGCTCTCCTACGCCTCCTACAACCCCGCGCTGAGCCCCCTCAACGACGAGACTCCCGACAAGGGTGTGCTGGGCTTCTACCTCTTCAGCTGGCCCACGCACCCGTACTGGCTGTACCGGCTGCTCCAGGGCCTGCACGTGACGCTCGGCGTGATCCTGGTACCGGTGCTGCTGGCCAAGTTGTGGTCGGTCATCCCCAAGCTGTTCGAATGGCTGCCGGTGCGCTCCGCCGCCCACGGCCTGGAGAGACTGTCCCTGCTGTTGCTGGTCGGCGGGGTCATCTTCGAGTTCGTCACCGGCATCCTGAACATCCAGCTGTACTACGTCTTCCCGGGCTCGTTCTACCGCCTGCACTTCTACGGCGCCTGGGTGTTCATCGCCGCCTTCGTCGTCCACGTCGGCCTCCGACTCGGCCGGATGACACGGTCCCTGCGCTCGCGCAGCCTGCGCGCCGAACTGCGCACCGGCCTCGCCGGGACCGTGCCCGAACCCCCCGACCCCGACGGTCTGGTGGCGGCCGCCCCCGCCCCGCCGACGATGTCCCGCCGTGGCGCGGTGGGCATGGTGGGCGCGGGATCGCTGCTCCTGCTCGTCGTGACCGCCGGGCAGAGCGTCGGCGGCTGGTGGCGGGGCACCGCCCTCCTGGCACCGCACGACCGCGATCCGGCCGGCGGCCCGAACGGCTTCCAGATCAACAAGACGGCGGCGGCCGTCGGCGTCACGCCCGCGCTCGTCGGCCGGGACTGGCGGCTGGAGGTGCACGGAGGCGGGACCCCACTGATCTTCACCCGCGAGCAGCTGCTGTCCATGCCCCAGCACACCGCTGCCCTGCCGATCGCCTGCGTGGAGGGGTGGTCCACCGACGACCAGCACTGGAGCGGGCCCCGGCTGGCCGACCTCGCGGCCATGGCCGGGCTGCCCGACGCCGGAAGCGTGCTGGTCGAATCCATCCAGCCGCCCGGACCCTTCACCAGGGTCATGCTGCGGGGAAATCAGATCCGCGACACCCGGGCACTGCTCGCCCTCCGCGTCAACGGCTCTCCCCTCTCGCTCGACCACGGCTACCCGGCCCGCATCATCGTCCCGGCCAACCCCGGCGTGAACAACACCAAGTGGGTTCACCGGCTCACCTTCAGGGCGTGACCATGGCACGATTCGTCCGCTGGTACGGCTCCGGCCCCCTGCACCTGCTGGTCCTGATCGCCTCGTTCGCCCTCACCGGGTACACCATGGTGCGCCTGTTCGACGTCCAGCCGCTGGAGGTGGCGCTCTGGTTCGTCGGAGCGGCCGTCCTCCACGACCTGATCCTGCTGCCCCTGTACTCGCTGGCCGACCTGTCGGCCCTCTCCGTACTGCGCCACCGTGCCGCCGGCGGACCCACGGTGCCGTGGATCAACTACCTGCGTGTCCCCACCTTCCTCTCCTGTCTCCTCCTGCTGGTCTGGTTCCCCCTCATCCTGCGGCTGGCGACTCCCTACTCCCGTGACACCGGGCTGTCCGACGGCGTCTACCTCGGCCGGTGGCTGGCGATCACCGGCGTGCTCTTCGCCGCCTCCGCGACCGCCTTGGCACTCAGGCTTCGCCGCGTGCGCCGGGCAGGCAGCGCCGCCGAAGACGCTCCGCCCGATCCCGGGCGGGGCACCGCCCCGTGACGACCGGCGAGGACACGGCGTACGGTCCTGGCGAGGACCCCTACGCGCTGGCTCTGCGACCCGGCCGCGGGCCGGTGTACCTGCGATCGGCGGACGGGCGCCGGATCCGGATGCCGGTGCACCGCTGGTTCGCGTCGCCCACGGCGGCCGACCAGACGGTGCTGGACTGCTGCGTCGGCCCCGTCCTCGACGTCGGCTGCGGGCCGGGCCGGTTGTGCAGAGAACTCCTGAACCGGGGGGTCTTCGCCCTCGGCGTCGACATCGCACCTCGCGCGGTCGCCCTGACCACCGCCCTGGGCGGACTCGCGCTCTGCCGGTCGGTGTTCGACCGGCTGCCCGCCGAGTCGGGCTGGCAGACGGTTCTGCTCATCGACGGGAACATCGGCATCGGGGGCGATCCCCGTGGTCTGCTGCGCCGCTGTGGCGGGCTTGTCAGCACCACGGGGCGCCTCGTCGTCGAGGTCGACCCCGACGACGTCGAAGAGTTCTGCACCGCCTGGATCGAGGACATCCACGGCAACAGCGGTCCCCCCTTTCCGTGGGCGCGGCTCGGACGGCAAGCGCTCCGCAGCGTCGCCGAGGACATCGGCCTCAGCGTCACCGACCAGTGGACGAGCGGACACCGGTCCTTCGCCGCACTCACCCACCGGTGATCGCCTCGGACCACCTGGGCCAGCTCCACCGGCGGTGAGCCGTCCTCGGTGAACGTCACCGTGGTGACCATGTCCGTGCTGGCCGTGCCCAGGAACAGCTTGTACAGGTCGCCCCCCGGTACGTGCCGTTCGGCGCGCCGCCGATGATCTCGACCAGGGCCGGATGGAGACGCGTGGCGGTCCATGGACAGGGAAGACCTCCTCGCGGGAGTCAGTGGTGGAAACCGTCACCGTGGGGACCGTGCCGGTGGTCACGGTCGTCGCGGTCGTCGCGCCGGTCATCGTCGTCGTGGTCGTCGCGCACGGGTGGGAGGTCGACGGTGTCGCAGTAGATCACCGGCCCGGGAGGCCCGGCCGGGGTGGGGCCGTCGGACGGGATGCCCTCGGTCTCCATGACCAGCAGCCGCAGGGGTACCCCGCGCCGCACGGGCGGGACCGGTACCGAGCCCGTGTAGGACGGCCTGTTGGACGACTCCGCCTCGACCGATGTGAGCAGGGTCACGGTGTCCTCGAGGGTCACCCAGCCGAGGTCCTTGTCGCTGACAAGGCCGTGCCGGCGCTGCAGCGTGGCGGTGATCTGCGGGCGCAGGGAGCCGGTCGGGTCCCAGGAGGGGCCGGTGAGGCTGACCGAGAGCGGCCGGCCGGGCCGGACCGTCAGTTCCCGGTCGGGCAGGGTGCGGACCAGGTCGGCGAGGACGACCGGTGAGATCTCGGCTCCCCTGATCGACTCGGGCTGGTACCGGACCAGGGCGAGCCGGACGAAGGGCAGACAGGTGTCCCCGGTGTCCAGGTCGAGGTCGAAGAACCAGCGGCCGTCCTTCTCGTCCTTGTCGAACTGTGGGGCGAAGCCCACGACCGTCACGGGGAGCGGGCCGGTGGGCAGGGGCAGAGAGAGCTGCCTGGGCTCGCCCACCGCGTTGGTGAACATCTCCGGGGGCGGGGCCACGACGGGCGCGGAACGGTGGAGGGGGTCGCGGCCCATCAGCGTGACCCAGGCGTCCTGTACGGACGCCGGGTCGCCGCCGGGCGGCTGTCCGAGGACCACGCCGAGCAGTTCACCGTCTCCGGAGGAGTACCAGGGGCGGCCCACGTACACCCGGATGCCTCCACCGCGCCGGCGCCGGACGATGGCGCCGGACGTCCCGTGGTCCTGCTCCAGGGAGAGAGTGGGGACGCAGTACAGGACCCGCGGTGCCGTGGGCGCCGCACTGCTGGGCACCGAGTGCTCCTGTGAGGCGCCCTGGACGGTCAACGCGCTCGCGCCGGGCTCGGCGAGCCCCGGCGGGAAGTAGTCGCCGAACCGGGTCCCCGCCAGGGGGCGGTAGCGCACCACGCGGTGTCTGGTGTCCCCGAACTCGTGCTTCTCGATGAGGGGCGGGGAGTCCGCCGTGGCCTTGTCCTCGGCCGCCTTGGTGCTGAAGGTGAGGACGCCGTTCTGGAGGACGTCGGGATCCGCGCCGGGGGTGCCGGCCCGATGGGCCCTCGCCGTCAGCAGTCCGAACACCGGCGCGGTCAGCTCCTGGGTGGCGCGCCCGTCGGGGCCCGCGTCCGTCACCTCCGTCCACTGCGCGACCAGATCGATCCGGCCCGTGCTGTCCTCGTCCAGAGCGATGGTGCCGGCGAGATGTTCCGCCGTCGCCTTCGCGGCGCGTTCGGTCGCCGCCGGGAACAGGTTCAGGACGGGAGTCCTCAGCGGCTTCTGGACCGCGTGCACGAGAGTCAGCTCGTGCCAGGGAGTGAACATCCAGTGACGACCGGCCGCGGCGAGTTCCAGCGCACGCTCGGCCTTCCGCAGCTCCGCCGTCCTCTGCGCCTCGGCCTCCTCCGCCGACTGCGGCGCGAATCCGGGCTCCGGCTCCGGGAGCTCCTTGCACCACGCGGCCATGCCCATGAGATCGGCGTCGAAGTCGATGCCGGAGCACACGCGGACGGTGGCCACTGCGCCCTTGGGCAGCGACACGGTCAGCACCCGGGACGATTCGTCGAAGTGGGGCGGCGCGGTTCCCTCGGCCAGCCTCAGCCGGAAGGACTTGGGGCGGTGCCAGACGTCGCCGTCCCAGGGGACGAGGAAGGGCTTCCCGGCGGGCATCCCCGGCAGGTCCAACAGGACGGCTCCGATGGCCAGAGGGTCGGGGAGGCCGCGCATCTCGACCTGTTCCCCCGTGTGCAGGGCGGTCACCGCCGGATGCTTGGGGTCCGCCGCCGGTGAGGGGACGGGCTCCAGACGAACGCCCGGACCGGGGTCGTCCAGGGAGTCCCTCTCGCGTACGGCCAGTTCGTAGACCGCGTTCTGTACGGCGTGGTCGGTGGAGCCGATCGCTTCGTCCAGCAGACCGTGCCACTCCACGCACCGCAGCGATGTCTTCGGCGCCACCACATGGCGCTCGTCGACGCCTTGGTAGGGGTCGTGCCCTTGCTGGGTGACCAGCGGCGACCGGTTGAATTCCGCGGCGTACTGCTCCGCCGTGCTGCCGGTCGCCGGGGCCGGCCGCGAGCCGGGGCCGCAGTCGACGGTGAAGCCGGCCTTGCGGCCCAGCTCGGTCAGGGACTGGCAGCCGGGTGTGCCGTCGGCGTCGCGCCCGGAGAAGCCCTGGTCCCGTTGTTCTTCGGCGTAGGCGGCCCTCGTCCGCTCGCCGAAATTGCCGTCCGCGCCGCCCACCAGGTGGTGCCCCACGGCCATCAGGGCCTTCTGGACGACGACGATGTCGGCGTTCGTCAGCTCGGGCCGGACATTGGCCAGCGAGACCCTCGTCGTCCCGTTTTCCCCGGGGACGGGAGGAGCAGCCGGGGGCGGTTGGTCCCCGGGGCTGCTGCGAATCACCATCCGGAAGGTGGAGGCGCCCTCGGCGAGCGGCAGTCTCGGTACCACCGCCGGCGCCGGCACCGCCTCGAAACGCTGGAAGACGAGCGGCGGATCAGGGGCCGCCACGCCGGGCAGGCCCATCAGGGCATCGGCCTGTGCGAGGTCGAGTCCGTTGCCCGCGAGGTCGACGGTGCGCAGCCGTACCAGGTACGCGTGGCCGTACCGCAGGGTCGGCAGGGAAGCACCGGCCGCCTTGACCGTGATCTCCAACGGCACACCCGGCGGCGCCTGGTTCCTCGGTGGCACCGGAGGGTTGGGAGCCCTCTGGGTGTCGGGGTCTCCCTCGTCGGTGTCCAGCACCAGGCCCGGGAGGGGCGCGGACAGGGACCATCCGCGCCAGACAGCCAGCGTTTCGGGTACGTAGAGCGTCGGATCACTCGGCGGCGAGACCAGGTGGGCCTGGAAGAAACCTTCGTCGGAGGCCGTCAGCAGGAGCCGCCCGTCATCGGGACGCCGGTACTCCACGTCGCGCGCGTGCAGCGAGAACCAACGCTTCCGGTGCTGGTCCCACACGTCCATCCGATGGCCGCGGACCAGGTGCCGGGCGGCGAGCACGGGGGCGGTCGGCCGGTCACCGGGGTCCTCCGGTGCCAGTGGCTGCGCCTGCGCCTGCGCGCGCTGTCGCCGGACCACCGCGTTGAAGTCGTCGTCGTTCTTGAGCGCTTGCCCGAACTCCTGCTGCAGGCCGTCCATGCGCTCGTCCCGGATCAGCGAGATGCCGTGGCTCCGCACCGGGGACAGCCCCTCGGCATCGTCGGGGACCCCCAGCATCTTGAGCGCGGCGCCGTCGACGTCCGCCTGCTCCACGGAGAAGCCCGACGCGAGCGTGACGAGGCCGTGGGCCGGCGTCGGGAGCGGGTCGGCAGGCGGGTCGCCGTCGGACGGTGGCGGCGCCGCGGGGAGGAAGACGCGGCGGCGGGGGCCCGGGGGATTCGAGGGGAGCGGGTCCACGTCGCCGAAGAAGTAGCGGGTGAGGCAGGGGACGTCGTACGAGTCGGGGCCCAGTGCGGAGTCCCAGTGGGGAACGACGGTCAGCAACCGGTTGCCCGCGGAGCCGGGGAGCCCGGACAGTTCGAAGTCCACCACCAGTCCGAGGTGCCGGAGCAGCACGGGGTGGTCACCGAGTGAGGTGAGCATCGTATGGAAGTCGGCGAGCGGTTGCGGCGGAGGCTTCTTCTCCCGGCCGTCCGTCGGTTGTCCGTCGGCCGGCTGATCCGCGGCCAACGGCTCCGTCGCGGTCGGCGACCCGCCGGTCGCGGACCGGGACGCCTTGGAGGGCCTGTGGAACGCCTCCAGGTCCGCCAGCTCCGGCGGAACGGCATCGCCGGTGAGGCCGGCCTTCAGCCCCATCATCTGTCTCGTGCCGGCCGGTGCCTCGGGAAAGTTCCTCGCCGCCGCGGCATAGACGTTTCTGGTGTACCTGCCGACTCGTTTGGCCGAGTAGCTGCGCAAGCCCCGCTTGGGCGCATCGACGGCGTAGGGCTCCAGCGGGGTGCCGTCGTGGAAAAGGCTCGTCCACAGCGTCGTGTCCGGTGCCGGCCCCTGCGGCCGGAGCGGACCGGTGAAGGGAACGGGCGGCGACACGGTGGCGTGCGCGGTGCCGTCGGCGTTGGTTTCGGTGATGGCGTCCGCGGTGGCGAACTCGAAGGTGGCCGCCATGACCTTCTCCGGCCATCTGAGGAAGTCGGGGAAGTCGTGCAGCGTTCCCTTCGCCCCGCCGGGCGTATGCAGCCGAGGGGCCACGAACACCGACACCCGCGCCCGGGTGCCGTCGTCCGAGAGCCTTTCCGGGAGGACCGCCCAGTTGATCTGCTGTTCGAAGGGCATGGACATCACCCGTGGGGTTGGGGGGCGTACGCCGCGCAGAACTCGCGCCAGTACGGCTCAAGCGGGACGCAGTCGGCGAAGGACGGGTCGCCCGGCGCTCCGGAGAAGCTCCGTTCGAGTTCGAGCGTCACGGACTTGCTGAAGAAGGCGATCCGTACGCTGACCGTGAGCGTGCCCCTGCCGCGGACCACCGACTGGTGTCCGTGCTTCTCGTACATGAGCTCGAGAGAGAACTCGACGGACACCGTGACGATGCCCAGCACGCACAGGAAGCCGCTGCAACGTAGATAGCCGGTGAGGGAGACCACATCGATCTCCTTCACTTTGTCCCCCTCTTGAATTTTCTCCTTCCCGAGCATGAAGCGGATGCCCGCCATGATCGAGACTCCACCGCTCGCGATGCCGAGGTTCAGCGCCGCGGCACCGCCGAACTCTATGGCTCCCTCGATCTGCTGTGGGCCATGCGTGTCGACCAGCATGGAGAAATAGCCGCCGCCACCGAGCAGGGACACGGTGACGGTGAAGGGGTGCTTCCGCTCGGCGACGGAGAAGCGGAACGACACGGCATCGTTGAAGGGAATGTCCAGCTCGGCGGCCAGTGAGACGTTCGACAGGGTGAAGATGCCGATGCCGAGGGCCGGGAGCGCGAACTTGTACCCCGCCCGGACACCTTTCTCGTCGACGTCCACGTAGGCACCGGATCCGAAGACATCAGCGGGCAGCGCGCTGCGCAAGGTGTTGATGAACTCCAGGCTCTCCTCGAACTTCAGCTCGAGACCACTGGCCGTGATGTCGGGCTTCCTCCCCGGGCCGGACCTGAACGTCAGCTCGTCGATGTGCACCTGGGCGATCTTGAAGAAGTCCAACGCGAAGTCGGTCAGTGTCCCCTGCACGGTGGCCTTGTTCACGGCGTCCTGCGAGCGGACGGTCCGGGCGTCCAGGGTCAGCGTGGCCTTGTCCAGGATGACCGGCAGCGGCACTGTGCCGGGCTGTGGTTCCGGCCGCTCGCCCAGCTTGGTCTTCCATACGTAACGCAGTTCTTTGCCCTGGCCGTCGACCAGGTCGCGGACTCGCAGCACCGGGGCGGGCAACAGGCCCTTGGCGTCGTGCAGGATGGCTTCGATCTGCGCGTCGTCCAGTTGCTGGAGCGTGCCGTGGTGATCCTGCGGGATGTCCTGCAGGAACTGGTCCAGGGGAACCACGCCGAGCAGCGTCGCTCCGGCGAACGCCGCCTTCATGCCGGTCAGGTCGATCCCGGGGACGGTTGTCCCGTCCTGGTCCTTCTTGAAGACGTCCGGGACGACGCCCGCCTGTGCGGTGATCAGCTGGAGCACGGTCTTCGGGCTGGCGACCCCACCGGCCTTCTCCGCACCGAGTGCGAGCGTGACCGGGCTCAGGAGAGCGAGGTAAGCGCCCGCCGGGTGCGCCTCCATGGTCCGCTCGAGGTACGTGTCGTCGAACACGACTGCCCTGTCACCGGCGTTCCCGGTGAACTGCTCGACGGCCTGGACGCGTACCCGGGCCTCCTGCACGTACGGCATGCCGACCATGTAGCGACCTTTGTCCGCGTCGGCGGCGCGTACGAAGGTGCCGAGCCCGAAGGTCAGGTCACCGACCGGGTGGCTGGTGCTGCCGGGAGCATCGGCCGGTGGTCGCGCCATGGCCATCACCTGGCCGTCCAGCGGGCATGTCATACGGCTGGGCTTCTCCCGGTACAGCCTCTTCAGCAGCGTCTCGGTGTCGATGAGAGGTGGCTGTTCTCCGTGTGCCGGAAGCGGTGGCTGAGGATCGACGAGTTGTCCGTCGGGCACGAACACCAGCGGCATCTTGAAGCTGACCTTCCTGCCCTCGCAGTCCGTGCCGATCAAGGTGAACCGGTAGTCGCTTCCGTCGCTCAGGAGTTGCACCCAGAAAGCGACGTTGTCCCTGATCGGCGCGTTCGGATCAGGCGGCTGCTGCGCGTTCGGGGAGGGCTGCTTGATCAGCGGTGTGACGCGGTCGGTGATGCGCAGGCTGAGGAAGGGCATCTCCCGTCCCGCGTGCGTGTAACGGCGCTCCTGCTCGTACGACACCTCCGGCTGCTTGACGATGATGCGGTCCTCCCGCCGCAGGTAGGCGACGATTTCGTCGTGCCGACTCGCGGCGAACACCCGCCGGAACTCCCGGACGTGGGACGCGAGATGACCAGTGCTCAGGCGGCCCCGGGTGACGACGCGTACGTACTGGTCGCGTCCCAGGCCCGTGATGTGGTCGTACGCCTCCAGACTCGGGAAGCGCCGCCCGGCTCTCAGGTAGCCGGGCTCGTCGCCTGGGGACGGTGCCGCCCAGGCGCCGTGCAGGTGGACCGATGCGCCGAGCGGTGTCACGATGAACTGCTCGGACATCAGCGGTGCGCTCGGGACGTTGATGGACGGGCCGCCCGGGGGAAGGAGTTCTGCCGGGCCGGTGAGAGTGACGAGGTCCTCGAGGTTGCCGGGGCTGAGCGGGCCGTCCAGGAGGAGCGGCCCCCGGTCCCCTACCGCCGCGAAGGCCCGCAGCTGGACGTCTCCGTCCTGTGTGCCGTGCAGTCGCGCGTGCCACAACGCGGCGCGTCCGTTGGCCTGGTGGGGCATCGGCCGGCTCAACCAGCCCACCTGCTCGTCGTAGGTGAGCAACAGTCGGGTGGGGAACTCTAGGACACTTCTGGGTACTTCCCTGAAGACCGGCGAGCCTGGGGTGTCCGGCATCTGCACGTCGGTCGGTACCCTCAACGGCAGGAGTCGCTCCCAGTCGAGCAGCGCCTCCAGTGACAGGTCCAGGCCGTTCAGCTCTGTCGGCACCGAGAAGGCCAGCGTCGTCGGACCTGCGGTGAAGGCTTTCACAGGCCCGGACGGGGGTCCACTCCCCACCGGGAAGGACTGTTCCACGACGTGCTGCGGCGGCAGTACGGCCAGGACGAACGCCGGTGCACCCGGGTGCACCGGCACCAGACGGTGACCCTCCAGGTGCAGATTGACCAGGCTGATGTCGACGACGAGCATGTCGGCCGGCCTCACCACCCGGTACGGCCCCTCGGCAACGTCCTCGACGTCCGCCGGACCGGGGTCCGGCGGCCTCTCCGGGCCGGGGCCGTGCGGGCCTGGGCCGGGGCTGTGCGGGCCGCGGGGCCGGTCTCCGTCGGAACCCCGGCCGCCACCGGAGGGGCGGCGCCCGCCGAAGCCACCGCCACCACCGCCGCCGCCACCGCCGTGGTGGCCCACGACGGGAAGGGCAGGCAAGTCGTCGAAGGGCCTCGGGGTGACAGGACGTGTCGTGTGGAAAGCCATGAGGAAACGCCTCGTTCGAGGTCGTGAGAGTTGTGTGCGGACGTGCGCCGACGCCACTCGCCTCTCCCTCGATTTTCACCCGGGTGGCGTACTCCTGCCACTGGGGCCGCGGGGCGGTAGCAGCATTTTTGACGTCAACCGGTGACGGTTCAACCGAATCTGTCGGTACATCAGTCCGCGACGGCCGCGAGGGCCCCGTCGGACGTCAGGGAAACGTCACCTTCACCGCTGTGCCTCTGGGAACGGTGGCTCCGTTGGCCGGGCCTGGCGGGTATTGGCGGCCGGCGCCACGGACCGTCCCGAGTCGGGTGCCGGCTCGAGCTTCAGCGTGGTCGCGCCCAGCTTCACGGCGGCCTGATCCCTGCCGCACCTGATCAGGTCGGGCACCACTTCCTCCGTGGAGATCCCCCGTGTCTCGAGTCTGGTCGCCGGTCGATGGGTCCGCAAACCGCGAAGTTGCACGGTCCCGTCGCGTCGGCCGAGACTGATGTCGAGAGGCTCACGGTGACTTCCCCTCCCGAATTGCGACTGCTCGGCCGTTTCCAGCTGGAATGCGAAGCCGAGCCCGTCGCGCTGTGCCGCAACGGGCAGCGTCTGCTGGCATTCGTCGCGTTGCGCAGACACGTGTCCCGTACGGTCCTCGCCGGGACGCTATGGCCCGAGGTCACCGAGGAGCACGCCAGGGGCAGCCTGCGCACCACCCTGTGGAAGCTGTCGCGTGGTGAGCAGCCGCTGATCCGGTGCTCCGGGGACTCGCTCGTGACTGCCGACGCCCTGCAGGTCGACGTGGACGCCTTCACCGAGACGGCACTCGGTGTCGTCCAGGGCTGCGGGCCGCCGCTCACCACCCGGCTCCCGCTGGGAACGCTGCGGGGGGAGGACCTGCTGCCGGGCTGGGACGAGGAATGGGTACGGCTGGAGCGCGAACGCCTGCGGCAGTTGCGGCTGCACGCCCTCGACGCGCTGGCTGAGGCGCTCGTACGCGAGGGCAGGCCGGCGCTCGCCCTGGAGGCGGCGTGGGAGAGCGTGCGGACGGAACCGCTCCGGGAGAGCGCACACCGGGCCGCCGTCTCCGCGCACCTCGCGGAAGACAATCTCACGGAGGCGGTCCGTCATTATCGCTGGTTCCGGCGGTTGTTGCGGGAGGAGCTGGGGGCGGAGCCCTCCCCTCGGTTCACACGGATGCTGGCCCGTCACGGGTGGCACCTCCCGGGCGGGTGACGCCGGATTGACGCCGGGCTGACGGCACGTCCGTAGCCTCGACATGCCGATCCTGGAGGACCGCATGGCACCGACCCCGAAACTGCCGATCGTCTACGTCCGGGGATATGCCGGCGACACCGCCGGCATCGACAAGGTGGTCACCGACCCCTTCTACGGGTTCAACGAGGGCTCCACACATATCCGTATCGGACCGGACGACGCTCCGTGCTTCTACGACTTCGAAAGCCCCCTGCTCCGTCTCCACCTGGACGAGGGCTATCGGATCCTCGTCGACGGCGGCCAGGCGCTCTACCTCGCCGGCCATGACAGCATCCCGCCGGACACCATCTGGATCCACCGTTTCTACGACGCGTGCGCGACCACCTGGGGCGGTAGCCCCCGTGCGTTCCGGCTCGAGACGGCCGCGGAGGACCTGCTGCGGCTGATCGACACGATCCGGGCGAAGTCCGGAGCGGAGCGGGTGCATCTGGTCGCCCATTCCATGGGCGGCCTGGTGTGCCGCTGCCTGATCCAGAAGATCCTCCCGGACCTCGGCCGCGATCCGGCCGACTGCGTGGGCAGGCTCTTCACCTACGGCACCCCGCACGGTGGCATCGCGTTCGACGTCGGCCTCGGCGTGCTGGAGCGGCTGCGTGACGTCACCGGCATCAACGGGGCGGACATCTTCGGGCGTGAGCGCATGTACGAGTACCTGACGCCGAAAGCGCAGACGGACCCCGACGGTCCGCCGCCGGGATGGGACGCCCGCGCGATGCCCGACGAGGGGACGTTCCACGCCCCCGACCGCGTCTTCTGCCTGATCGGCACCGACCCGACCGACTA
Source organism: Streptomyces sp. NPDC053076 (assembly GCF_044546845.1). Taxonomy (NCBI): domain Bacteria; kingdom Bacillati; phylum Actinomycetota; class Actinomycetes; order Kitasatosporales; family Streptomycetaceae; genus Streptomyces; species Streptomyces sp. NPDC053076. The sequence goes on from NZ_JBITZL010000003.1 coordinate 592,721, forward strand.
CGACGTGGCGCACGGCCTGTCGGCGGCCACGGTCGGGCCGCGCAGCGACGGTCTGGTGCAGATCGACAACGCGTACGTTCCTGACGCCCACCAGGCGTATGTGCACCGCAGTCACAGCGGACGCTACGGACTGGTCAACTCCGAGGAGGGGTACCAGAATCTGCGGCGCTTCCTGTTCGGAGACTGCAAGGCGGAGGCCGCGCTCGTCGGTGTCCGGCTGCCGCAGCGGGCCGACACGGTGTGGCAGGCCGAGGTCCGGCTGTCGGTCCGCGGCCTGCAGATCGTCACGCACGAGCGGACGAGTGCCCACTGGTGCCCCCTCCAGTTGCCGGACGGCGGCGCGGACGACGGGGCCACGGTCCCCCTGATGCAGACGTTCCTGTGCAGCGGCCTCCGGCCGGACGACACGGGCAGCATGCGGTACGCGCTGCACCTGCGGATTCTGTCGCTGCGGCGCCGTGGCGGTCTGCTGAGCTTCGAGGACCATCTGGAGCAGACCGCCGACTTCGACGACATCCTCGTGATCGATGTCCGCGCCGACCCCGCCGCCCCGGTACCCGCGGTCTCGGCCGCCTGGAACTCCGCCATCACCGGCCCGATCAGCGCCTACCGGCCCGACGGCCACGCCCTCCACGACGACGACCCCACCCCCGGCTCCTGGGTCGGCCACGTCCCCCTGCCCGCCACCGCTGCTCCGATCCTGGGGGAGGAAGCGCGGATCAGGCTCACCGTGGCCCTCTGGGGCTGACGACACGAAACGGAAGCGAGCCGGTCATGGTCTCCCTGTCCAACGTCCGTCCCGGCAAGAACAACGACGACGTCCGCATCGTGCAGAAGGCCCTGATCGCTCAGGGCCACCCGATCCCCGGCGGCCCCACCGGATTCTTCGGCGAACAGACCAGGGCCGCCTACCGCGCCGAACAGCTCGCCCAGGGCTACACGGCAGCCGACGCCGACGGCATACCCGGCTACGCCTCCCTGAGCGCACTCGGCAAACGCGCCGGCTTCACCGTCGACCGCCCGAACGCCTCCGGTGCCGGACGGGTGCCGTCGCCCGTGCCGGGGCACAAGGTCACCTTCGCGTTCTTCTCGCGGGGCCCGTACGCCTGGAAGCCGGACGGCGTCGGCCGCCACACGGGTGAGGACTTCGCCGCGCCGACGGGCGCCCCCGTGGTCGCCGTACGCAACGGAACCGTCGCCTGGTCGAACGGCAAGGGCGGGGCGTACGGCCAGTGGATCGGGCTGAGCGCCGACAACGGTCACGTCTACACCTACTGCCACCTGTCACAGCGGCAGGTGAACGACGGTCAGAGGGTCAGCGCCGGCCAGCAGCTCGGTAAGGTCGGGGCCACGGGCAACGCCACGGGGCCGCATCTGCACTTCGAGATGTCCACAGGCCCCCGGTGGTCCTACGGCAAGGTCGCGAAACCCATCTGGTGAACCGCGCGAGCGCCGGGGAGGTCCCACGTGCGGAATTCGGCCGGCGAGGAGACCGTCGTCACGAGTCCCTGACGCGACGCGCCATGGCGTCGGCGGCCCGGAGCCTCGGTGCGCCGCCCGCCCACTCGCGGCGGAGGGCATCCATGTCACCGTCCCCCGCCGTCGTTCGAGAGCACCGGGTCGAAGGGTTCCTGCAGCGAACTCACGGAGGTCCGCCGTCGCCATCCCGAGGAAACGCGTCCGTTTCCAGTCCGCGATCAGACTCCGTCGGACATCCCGGAGACACGGCAGTACGGTGACAGGATCCTTGCCATGGCTGCCATGGCATCGGAGTCCTCTGTCACCGCATTTCCTCCAACGTTCAACTGTGAACGGCGTCAGGACAGGTAACCGTGACCGTCGTAGAATCCGCCGCTGAAGCCGCGGATCAGACGGCCGTTGCCGGGAAGGACCAGCCGGTGCTACTGACGACGCCGCAGAAATCGGAGAAACATCGCCCACCTTTAGATCAGGCAGGGCCGAATCAACTCCAGGCTACTCTGCCCGGAACACCCCGCAACCGGACTGCCGACGCCGATCGGGCCGGGCTTCCACGATCGCGTGCCGCACAGGACCACACACCGTCAACATGTCGTGCACGCAGGGGGTTTACTCACGATCACGGTCGTCCGCCCAGGTCGCGGTCGGCGGGTCGGCGGCGCACGCTGGATGCAGGGGGATTCCGCCCCGCGCGCCGGCGGCCGGCCCGTGAGGCCGAGCCAAGGAGGTCAGCCATGGGTCACCCCGAACCCCGGCCGGGCGGCACCGAATCGGAGAACCATCCGTGGAGGATCCGCCTCGTCGAGCACCCGAAGCGCTTTGAATCGTCACACTTCCGGGCCGCCAAAGAGACAGCCCACAAGATCCTGCACGCCATGGACGATGCCGACCTGCCGTACGGGCCGAGGCCCGTGGACGGCACGGGGGCGAAGAATTCCGAGCGCTGGGAGATGCACCACGGCGGCAGCCTGTGGGTCAAGGGATCCCGCGGCTGGCTCATGTACCGCGCCCGGGTCGGCATCGAGTGGAGCATGCAGTTCTGCGCCGACCCCGCGAAGGTGGACCGGCTCCGGCAGGACGCCGCCGAACTGGTCGACGCCTTCCCGCTCACGCTGCCCGCGCTGGCGGACATCGGTTACGAGCGTGCCGAGGACCTGCTGCGCACGCCGATCAAGGACGCCGACGACGTCGAGGCGTGGACCGACTCCCTGTTCAACTCGTGCGTGCCCCTGAGCCACGCCAACCACCAGGGCATCCTTCCGAGTGTGCCCGGTGAGCACCACTATCCCTGGCCGGTGAAGGGCGCGGACTTCGTCCGGTACGACGATTTCCAACTGTGGGTGACCCTGCCCGACGGCACCCACGGCGCCGTCGCGCCGGTGGACCGCCGCGGCTCCGGTGACGGGCATGTCCGCCTGGCCTTCGTCCCGGAGGGAAGCGCCGCCGCCCCCACGATCGCCGAGGCCGAGGATCGGGGGCTGATGGCCGTCCTGCCGGCGAACAGCGATGTGGCCTTGCAGGCATTCGCCGAGCAGGTCGCCCCCGGCCGGCGCACCGCGGCCGGCCCGCTGTCGCCCCGCGCACCACGGCGCACAGGCCGGAGCTCCGGCTAGCGGAGCCGGGGCCCCGGTCGATCGTCAGGCTGATGCCGATCGCCCGGGCGATTCGGGCGCCCCAGCTCGACCACATCACCGGGCCAGCAGGACGACGCATGCAAGGGCCTGGACGACGAGACCCATATGACGCCCGGCCTCAAGGCCGCGAAGGACCAGTACGGGAGGACAGCCTCAAGACCCTGGAAAGAGCAGCCGACACCGAACCGGATCGCGCTGGTTCTTCTGGCACAGAGCCCTACTCAACTTGACCACGTGCTGTCGCCACGCCGTCCAAGCCGTCGCCCGCATGCACAAGCTCGCCCTCGCGGCATGACCCATCACGCCCCGGACCGCTGCTTCAGGCCGCTTGATCACAGAGCTGTGCGACACCCTTAGGCGGTGCGTTCACCCTCGACGGACGCCGTGCTTAGTGGTCGGCTCCGGAAGTCCTTCGGGGGTTGACTCCGCCTGACGCCGAGCCAGCTCGGCGCACAGACGGCGTTCATTCCTCACCGCTCATCGGTGGACCAGCGCCGACTTCAGCACAGAGCACGCTGGGTGGCGCGTGATGCCGACAAGCGTGCTTCTACTCTGCCCTGTCGGGGACAGCTCCCAGGGCGTAGAAGGAGATGATGCCGCGCCACGGCGATGGGCCACCCAGCGTTTGGTCAAGGCGCTCTTGCGACGGGTCGAGCGAGCGTCGAGCCGCGTTGACGAACTTCAGGTGTGCCTCCTCCAGCGCGCTGTGAATCGGCCGAAGCTGCTCAAGGTCGGTGGGCTGGCGACCGTGGCGACCGTGGAACAGGAGGGTGAAATCCTCCACGACATCGCAGAGCTCCAAAGTCGCGGCGGCGGCCTCACGGGTTGCGACCAGGCTCAACGACTGCACTCCGGCGTTGAACGGCCCCCAGATGGCAGGGGCAGGCTGGCGCTCCTCAAGGAACGCTTCGCGCAGCTCAGCTTCCACGGCGCCGAACGCCTGCAGAAACCTCTCGTAGGCGACAGTCTGTGTCCCTTGCAGCCACTGCCGATTCTGGCCGCGTCGCCCGACGATCCCGCCAGCGATAACGCCCACGACGGTGGCGGCAACGCCACCTGCGGTGGATATCAGGAGGTCCCATGGGACAGCCAATTGAGTTCCCCTCATGGTGGAAGATCCGGTCGAGCGAGCGCCGTGCTCACAGTAGAGCCTCATGTCCGCGCCGCGCCGCACACGCCGAGCCGCGCTCCACGTTCAGCCTCGTGCCTGCCACACAGCCGGCCATCGTTACCGGATAATCGCGATAATGTGCCGCTGCCGCTGCCGCTGCCGCTGCCGCTGCCGCTGCCGCTGCCGCTGCCGCTGCCGCTGCCTGCCCGATAGCCCTGACCGCTTCCCAGCGCCACCGGCTCAAGAAGATGGCCCACGGCCACAAGACCCCGCATCAGGACCGGCTTGACCTCGTAGGCCGCGTCGTCCATCGGCACCGAGACGAAGACCGGGCCGGTGGGCGGGGCCATCGCGACGTGGATGGCACGGGCGAGGACCGCGGGTACCTCGCTCGCGATGGCCGGCTCGGCCGTCCATTTCACGAACGGACGCGGGACCATGGTGGCGTCCTCGTTGGTCAGGAGTGTCTTCTGATTCTGCATGGTCCGACGCTGGTTGCCCGCGATGACGATGAGCGGCGTCTTGTTCAGGTAGGCGTTGTACAGGGCGCCCATGCCGCTGCCGAGAGAGGGATGTCCCGTATTCCCTGGCGTCGTCCGCCCGTCAGGGAATACGGACTTCCCTCAGTCGCGAATTTAGCAGCGCGAGAGAGAAATCCGGCGTACCCTGCCGCGTCATCCGTTGGTCAGGAAGCGTCGGCTTGGTGGCTCGCCCGGCCCGAGCGATCTCACTACTGCCCGCATCCCGGCATCTACGTACACGTCTCGCGCCGTGTCCATTTTCCCCTCGCCGCTCGCGCTGACCGCAGGCGTCGCGTCAACTGACAATGTAGGACACGGTCTTAGCCTCATGCTTATCGCTATCGGGGACGGTCGGCCCGCACGCGTTCGGCGGCGTAAGGATGAACACCAGACGGTCCCGGGCTTCCAGCCTTAACCCTGATCAGTCACGACCGGTCGGGCGGCGCCAGACATACGTCACAAGCCGGCGCACAGGGACCGAGCGGCCCTCAGATCCTTCTGCACTGCGGGCTCGGAGAAGTCGGCGAAACGGAGCTGCTGGTTCTGCACCCGAAGCATGGCATCGGCCAACGGCTTGTACTCGTGGTCACCAGCGGCCGCCGCGGTGGACAGCACAACGGCGGCGCCGAAGCGGTTGAGGGCGATGTCTCCCTTGGCTCCCTTGGCCGTGTAGTCAGATTCTTCGAAGCCCCCCAGGGCGTCGCAGGCGCGGTGGGCGTCGCCGGCCGCGCCGCTGCCGGTGGAACTGTCGTCGCCACTGAGTGCCCAGGCAGCGCCGACCCCGCCCGCGCCCAGGACGAGGCCCGCGACGAGGGCGACCGAAACAGGACGCAACCGGCGGGGCGGCGGCGGGGTGGGGCCGAAGTTGCCGAAGGGGGCGCTGTAGGCGGGGGGTGTTGGCGATGACATGTCAGTAGAGTACCGACCCGTAATCGCACAGTGATTCGCCGGTGGACGCCAGACGCTGGCCGGTGACCACGGTGTGGTGCGCCCCGCAGCCGACGACACCCGGCGGACCCTGTGTGCTGACCCGTAAGGTCACCGCGCAAGCCGAACTGCTCACGAGTGAGGGCCTGAGCGGTGCGCGGCTGCTCTACTTCGCCCCACTGCTTCGTCGGTGTAGCCGAGAACGGTTGACGCCGAGTTCGGGGGCGACACCTGTTGATCAAGCGGTCCGGAATGTGTCGAGTTCCGGGAACGTCTCGTCGGTGTGCCGGTCAATCGAAGCTGTTCGAGGTGCCCTCGGGTGAGTTGTATTCAGCGTGTTGAGTTCTGGTCTCAAAGGGGACGGCGATTTTCCTTCGGGGTTGTTCTCGGGGGCTGTGGTCTTCCCAGTCCCGGACGACGGCGGAGAACGTGGCGGTGTCGTTGTCGTAGTTCAAGGGTCCGGTCCAACCGGCGGTGGCCAGGGCCTCGGCTCCACGAGGTGCTGCGACGAGTCCGAGGCGTGCATGGGGGTGCTGAGCCAGAAAGGCCCGCGCGTACTGCTCGGCTGTCGCGTCGGGGTCCTCGACGGGTGTGGGGGTGGGTGCGGGCCCCGGCCAGGCCCGGCCGAAGGGGGCGGTGACGGCCAGGCGTTCCTCTGCGCTGAGCTGGTCGTCATCCTCGTCGGTGGCGGTGTGGTCCTGCCACCAGCGGGTGAGGAGTGCCTGGGGATGGTGGTCTGCCGGGGAAGACATGCGTTCGGGGGATATGTCACCGCAGGCCCAGGGGCGGAAGGCGGTGTCGTGCGGGTCCAGGGGCTCGAGCAGGAGTGGCCAGAGCCCGGAGGCGGCGTGCTCAGCGCGCAACTGGGGCCACAGCTCGGTGGAGGGCGGGCTATCGCTCAGCCACAGCGGCTGCAGGTCGCCGTGGCCTTCATCCGAGGTGATCAAGCGGCCAGGCGGCAGTGGTAGGCCGTTGAGCAGACGAGATTCGAGGTTCACGAGCGGATGCTGAGTCGGGGGTGTGACAGCGGGGATCTGCACGGGTGATGGCCCCGGGAGTGGATCGGGCGGGCGACGGCCCTGGCCGGCGACCAACTGACTCCGGTCCAGATCGCCGCCCACATCGAGACGGCCATCGGACGCCCCTTGCCGTACTCCCAGATCCCGATGGTCCGGTGCGATGTGAGCGCAAGATGAGTACGCCAAGGTGCTCCCCGCGCCCGCGGGGATGTGTTCTACGATCACCTGGCTCGCGTTGAACAGCCGCCGAGAACCAGCAGTGACCGTCCGGGGAGTCCGGGGTGCTGAGGGAAGGGTTCCGGCCGCGAAGGACACGTGTAGGACATGGGAGGGGAACGCAGCACATGCAGAATCGTTTGACCCGGGGCACGGCGACCTTCGTCGGCCTCGTGCTCGCCGGCACCGGTGTCGGTGCCGTGAGCGCCACACCGGCGGTGGCGAGTTCGTACGACTGCCCGGCCGGTTACTTCTGCGGCTGGTCCGGCGAGAGCGCCACCGGATCGATGTGGAAGACCAGCAAGAGCGTCGCGGACCTGGGCGCCTGGGACAACAAGATCCGCTCGTACGTGAACCGTACGAAGGTGATCGCCTGTGTCTACGAGGACAAGAAGTACTCGCCGTGGGGCGGCTACTCCCCCCAGGACCCGAACTCGGCGGGCGAGTACAGCTCGTACCCGAACGCGACCACCAGCTCGATCAAGTTCGTCCGCACCGAGCGTGAGTGCAGCCAGACCGCCTACCCGCGCTGGTACTCCGAGATCGCCCCGAAGGCCCAGGGCTTCGGGGACATGAACGGGGACCGCCGGGCGGACGTCATCGCCCGTGACGACGCGGGGCGGCTGTGGTTCACCCCGGGCAACGGCACCGGCCGGCTCATCGGCAGCGGCTTCAACGGCATGAACATCCTCACCCGGCACGGCGACCTCAGCCGCGACGGGCGTGAGGACCTCATCACCCGCGAGGCCGCCACCGGCAAGCTGTGGCTCTACCCGGGCACCGGCACGGGCTCCCTGGGCAGCCGCCGGCTGATCGGCGCGGGCGGCTGGAACAGCATGAGCAAGATCACCGCCTTCGGTGACCTGACCGGTGACGGCCGCTCGGACCTGCTCGCGGTCGAGAAGTCCACGGGCAAACTGTGGCTCTACCCGGGCACCACGACCGGCACGCTCGGGTCCCGCAGGCTGATCGGCTCGGGCGGCTGGAACAGTATGAACGCCCTCGTGGGCGTGGGTGACGTGAACGACAACGGCCGTGCCGACCTGTACGCCCGCGAGGCGGCCACCGGCAAACTGTGGCTCTACCCGGGCACCACGACCGGCAAGTTCGGCACCCGCAAGCTGGTCGGTTCCGGCGGCTGGAACGCCATGGCGAACCTGATCTCGGTCGGCGACTTCTCCGGCGACGGGCGTCCCGACCTCGCCACGGTGACCAACGAGAAGTACGCGATCGACGGCTACGAGGGCAACCCCGGCTGGCTGATCAAGTACCTGGGCCGGGACACCGGCACGCTGTCGGCCGGCGAGCGGACCGACGGCGAGTGGTGGGGCCTCAACGGTCTCAGCTAGCGGTTTCGTTTGGATCAGTCGGTCGTTGGTCCGGCGTGCCGTCAACAGGTGCGCAGTGGGCGCGGATCGAGGCGTTACTCCCGGAGTGGACGCCGCAGTGGGGTGGTCGCCGGCGGAATCACCGTGAGGCGATCGACGCAATCGCCTTCCGGTTCCCGTGCGGAGCGCAGTGGGTTCATCTGCCGGAGAAGTACGGGAACCGGCGGGGCGTTGACAACCGGCTGCGGAGGTGGGCCGTCGACGGCACCCGGGAACGGGTCTTCACCGCATCGGTGGCCCAGGCCCACGCCGGTGAGGACCCGGCCTGGGCCGTGACGGCGGACTCCACGATCGTGCGAGCTCACCAGCACGCGGCCGGGGCCCGCAAAACGGCCCCGGTCGGCGAACCGGCCGACCATGCCGTCGGCCGGTCCCGCGGCGGACCGCCCACCAAGATCCACCTCGTGGCCGACGCCCGCTGCCTGCCTCTGGCGTTCGTGCTCACCGCCGGACAAACCGGCGGTGCGCCCGCCGTCACCGACGTCAGCGTCGCAGGAAGTCGACCGCGCGCCGTGACCCCGTCGTCCACTCGGATGACGGGGTGTCGAGAATGCCATGATCCTGGAAGGGCACGTCATTCGCCTGCGGCGTCCTCGGCTTCCCAGCGAAGCAGGTCGCCCGGCTGGCACTGGAGCACCTCGCAGAGCGCGGCGAGCGTCGCGAAGCGCACCGCCTTGGCGCGGCCGTTCTTGAGTACCGCAAGGTTGGCGGGCGTGATCCCGACGCGGTCCGCGAGCTCGCCCACGGACATCTTCCGCCTGGCCAGCATCACGTCGATGTCGACGGCGATCGGCATCAGATCACCTCGTCCAACTCGGCCTGCATCTGGGCCGCTTCGACGTCACGCGCCACCGCCTGGGCGAGCAGCATCCGCAGCACGAGCACGATGAGCGCGACCCCCAGGATGGCCACGCCGACCCCGCCCATGATGACGGTGACGCCCGGGTCGTCCCGCTGGCCCGGCGCATTGATGACCGTGACCGCGAACCACACGAGGGCAGCCGCCACGATCGCGCCGATCACGCCGTCCACGTACCGGAAGGCGGCGTGGGAGAACACGGTTCCGCGTCGCACCATCGTCACCAGCCGCCATACGCAGACCAGGGCGACCTGGACCGACACCATGCCCAGGATCGTGATCACCCGCAGCGCGGTCAGCGGGAGCGCCACGTCCTCCGGGTCGCTCCCGCTGACCAAGGTCCACACCATCAATGCCTGCACCAAAACGGTGCCGGCGAGCACCACCACGAGCACGGCGCGCAGCGCACGCACGGTCAGCTTCCCCATAACCCATTCTCCCATCGAGTTGCGATGGAAATCTATCGAGATTCGATAGGCCACACAAGGGCTGGGCGGAGGGCGGACGGGTGTCAACGCGCCGAGCGGCCTGGTGGGTGCGTGCGCCGGCACGACGGGGCCGGGCCTGGGGCCCCGTGACGGCGTCGGCAGGGCCGGCCCGTGCGGGACTCGGACCGTGCGGGATCCGGACCGTGCGGGACTCGGACCGTGCGGGATCCGGCCCGTGTGGGATCCGGCCCGTGTGGGACTCGGACCGTGCGGGATCCGGCCCGTGTGGGATCCGGCCCGTGTGGGACCCGGCCCGTGTGGGACCCGGCGCGTTCGCCGGGGAGGTGTGCGGCTGCCTCAATCGCCGTTCAGCGCTGTCCTCAGGAAGTCGACGGCGATCTTGCGGGCGATGTTGGCGGCGCGGGTGTCGCGCAGGCTGTCCAGCATGAGGAAGTCGTGGACCATGCCCGCCACCCGGACCGCGGTGACGTCCACTCCGGCTTCGCGCAGCTTGTTGGCGTACTGCTCGCCCTCGTCGCGCAGCACGTCGGCCTCGTCGGTGATGACCAGGGTGGGCGGCAGGCCCCGCAGCTCGTCCAGGGACGCCTGGAGCGGGGAGGCATGTACCTCGGCGCGCTGGGCGGGGTCGGTGGTGTAGGCGTCCCAGAACCACTTCATGCCGTCGCGGGTGAGGTAGTAGCCCTCGGCGAACTGCAGGTAGGAAGGGGTGTCGAAGTCGGCGTTGGTCACGGGGTAGAGCAGGCACTGGGCCTTGAGGCCGAGGCCGCCGCGCTCCTTGCTCATCAGCGCGAAGACGGCCGACATGCAGCCGCCGACCGAATCGCCGGCGACGGCGACGCGTGAGGAGTCCAGGCCGTGCTCCGCGCCGTGCTCCCTCACCCACTGGCCCACGGCGTAGTTCTGCTCCACCTGGGTCGGGTACTTCGCCTCCGGCGCCCGGTCGTAGACGGGGAAGACGCCGGCGGCGTTCGCGCCGACGGTGAGTTCGCGGAAAAGACGGTCGTGGGTCTTGTCGTCGCCGAAGACCCAGCCGGCGCCGTGGATGTAGCACAGTACCGGCAGCGGCCCGCTCGCCCCTTTGGGCCGGATGATGCGGGTGCGGACCGTGCCCCACTCGCCGGCGTCCACGTCGACCCACTCCTCGTCGACGTCCGGACGCGGCACGCTGGGATCGCTCTGCAGGCCGAGCAGGATGTCGCGGCCATTCTCCGGAGGGACCTCGTAGAGCCGGGGGTGCGGGTCGGTGGCCTCGGCCAGGTCCCTCGCGGCGGGTTCGAGGTACGGGGGGATCGGCGGGGGAAGCTCGGTCATGTCCACTCCATGTCACGAGCACGTGCGTGCCCTGTTCGCGCGGCCCCACCGGCCGCGACGCGTTGGTCCCCCCTGGTGCCCTCCTCCATCGTCGTGGCCCCACCGTGAAGCGCAAGCCAGAGCGCTCCCTTGACGGCCGGTACCCCCTTGACCGCCAGGTCGCGCGTCGACCGGCGGGTACGGGATCCGCACGAGCGCGAATCCCTCGTCGACGAGAGCGGCGAGGGAGTGGTCCCTGTCGTCGTCGGCCCAGCGCGTGATGGCGACGCCGAGGTCGAAGCGTTGCGTGGTCGGCCTGAGTCCCCGTGAGTACCTGAGTACTGAATTGAGTAGGGCCGCTCAGGTCCGCGCCCGGCCGCAGCCGGAAACTGGGGCTATGACAACACCGCCCTCCGTCTGCCCGCCGCCCCTGCCGCCGACGCCTCCGCTCCCGTCCGGGCAGCGGCGCACCAGGCGCGCCTGGATCACCGCCGCCGTCGGCGCGCTGGTTCTGGCGCTTCTCGCCGGGGCGGTGCGGTGGTGGCTGACCCGGGACGACGGCAGCTCCCCGCTGTCCGGGCGACCGCGCGTGACGGACACCGCGGCCGGCCTTTCGTACGCCGTACCCGAGGGGTGGAAGCGCAACGACAGCAAGGACCTGATCCAGGCATTCACCTCCTCGATCACCACGGAGGGGCCCGAGGGCCGAGGCGGAGCCGCCGTGCTCGCCGGGCGGGGCAGGCCCGTCGACGAGTCCGCGCTGCGGCAGTGGACGGAGACAGCGGCGCGGTCCAACGCGGAGTTCTTCTACCCGGACGGCACGTCGAGGGTGGAGGAGTCCCGGGCCACGAAGGTGAGCGGCCGTTCCGCGTACACGGTGGTGCTGAGCGTGCGCGACGACAGCGGGAGGGCAGGTCGGATACGTCTCACCCTCGTCGCACGGAGCAGCGAGCAGTCGGCCTTCCTCCTCGGCGTCACCGAGTCACCCGCACCGACCGACAGCCGCGAGGTCGACGAGGTCCTGGCCGGCGCCACAGTGCGATAGCAGCCAGGGGCAAGCGTCTGTTCAGCACCATGGGCAAGGACACCCAGAGGATGAGGAGGTCCCGGAGCGGCCGGGGGCGTGCGGTGCGGCGGGGGAGACGTCAGGCCGGCTGGCGGGCGGTGGTGGGGAGGTCCTCGAGGACGTCGAGGATGAGTGTGCGGCGGTGCCAGGACAGCCAGCGGCTCAGGGTGGCCGCAGTCGCTTCCATGGGGGCGTGCCGAGAGCGGCTGAGCCGGTGAGCGGCCGGGCATGGGTGAGGAGTTCACGGCGAGCAGACCACCGCGTTCGTTCAACACCGGCACGCTGTGACAGCGGTCCTCACCGCCGGTCTGACCCGGCCCGAACCCTGCTGTCCCAGCGGCCTCAGCCCCCGTGAGCGGGGGTGTGGGCTGCTGCGGGCACGGTCGGGGAACCCCGAAAGCGCGCCGTGGCCGGGACCGGGCGTGGCAGACCTCCCCATGCGGACGCGCGGAGCTACGCGTCCTACGGTCCAGGTTCTGACGGCAAATCCGGATCCCGCTCCCGAAACCGCCACGAGACCGACGGCATGGTGCTGTTCGCGCCGGTCACTTCCGTTCCAGCGCGGCCAGCCGCAGCTCAAGCTGGTCAACTCGGTGCCTGAGCAGGGCGACTTGGGCTTCCAGGCTGACTTCCCGTTCCGCCCTGCGCTGAATGCGCGGTGATGCGGCGGCGCGCTCGATCACCGCGTCCAGCTGGACCAGGCGCTGCGGCCCGTTCGGGCCGTCCACCAGCCGGGACCGGATCTCACCATTGCGGTACCAGGACCGCAGGGCCGAGCGCGAAACGCCGGTCTCGGCTTCGGCCTTGGCCAGCGTGACCCAGGGGCTCTCGTCCAGCTGCTCGAACAGTTCCAGCTCATTCTGCCAGCGTGCGAGCCGGTCCTCCCAGCCCGACGGTGTCTCCATCAACACCCTCCTTTCATCAGGGTGACCCTGTCAATAGCAGTGTATTGACAGGGTTGTCACCATAGAACCATGTCATTCGAACGGTTCACGGTGGAAGCCCGCAAGGCGGTCGTCACGGCTCAGGAGGAGGCGAGGCTGCTCAAGCACCCCTACATCGGCACGGAGCACCTGTTGTTGGGGCTGCTCGACGCACCGGACAGCAAGGCGGCGCGAGTTCTGCACCAGCTCGGGTACGACAAGGAGACGGCGCAGGTCGATATCGCCGCGGTGGTCAAGCCCGGCACGCAGGAACTGAGCGGCCATATCCCGTTCGCGTCGGGCGCGAAGAAGGCGCTGGACCTCGCCCTGCGCGAGGCGCTGCAACTGCACCACACCTCCATCGGTACGGAGCACATCCTGCTCGCCCTGGTCAGGGAAGGCGAGGGCGTCGGCGCGAAGGTACTTGCCGGACGGATCAACCCGATCAGCAAGATCCGCGCCGCGGTGCTGGCGTCTCCGGAGGGATCGCAGGACGTCGCGGCCAGCCCATGGCCGGCCGGCACATCCGCCACGGAGGACACCGTGTCCGCCGCCAGCGCGCTGGCCGGTGGCGCACCGGTCGGCAGCCACCACCTGCTCGAGGCGATGCTGCGGGCGGAGAACAGCATGGCGGCCAGGGTGCTGCGCGAACTCGGGGTCGATCCGGACGCGGTCGCCGCCAAGATCGACGAACTGGATCCGGAGACGACCACGGACGCGAACCCGGAGGAGGCCGCCGCACGCAAGATGGAAATCCGAGTGGTCGGCGAGGAGGTGCACTTGATCCTGCGGGACCCGACCACGGTCACGCTTGCCAAGAAGGTCACCGAGCTGTCGACCGGCCCGATCCAGGGCGTCGGGCCGGTGGCCGGCATGTTCGTCCCGCTCTGGCGGTCGACCCGTCAGCTGCTGCTGCAGATCCAGCGTGTGCTGGAACCGGAACCCGCGGAAGAGGACGGATCCGCCGCGAGCAACGTGGCCAAGGTCGTGCGCACGGTCCTCGCGCCCCGGCTCCGCCGGTGACCCGGCTGATCAGCGGGCCGGAGCCTGCCGCGGCCGGCCAACTGGCCACATTTCCGGCCGAGATGACGGGCGAGTCCGGGATCGCGTCCGGCGCCCCGCCGGTGCCGCGCACCCGGGCCGATCTCCCGCGAGCAGGCAATACCGCCAATCGGAGGCAACCATGAGGATCAGCATCGTCGGAGCCGGCCTGGGCGGCCTGGCCCTCGCCCGTGTGCTGCACATGAACGGCATCGACGCCGTGGTGTACGAACGGGAACCGTCGCGCGACGCGCGCGGTCAGGGCGGCATGCTCGATCTGCACTCCGGGACCGGACAGCGGGCGTTGCGCGAGGCCGGCCTGATCGACCGGTTCCACGCGATTACCCGTCGTGAAGGCCAGGACCTGAGTCTTCTCGAGCCGGACGGCACCCTGCTGTTGCAGGAGGATACGCCCGACGACGCCCCGCTCGAGCGACCTGAGGTCGACCGTGCCGATCTGCGCAACCTGCTGCTGGACTCGCTCCCCGAACACGCGGTGCGCTGGGGGTGCGCGTTCGAATCCGCCGACGACGGCCTGCTCTACTTCGCCGACGGCAGCAGTGCGCCCTACGACCTGCTGGTCGGCGCCGACGGTGCGGGATCCCGGGTCCGTGCGCTGCTCACCGACGCCCGACCAGCGCACACCGGACACAACGCCGTCGAACTCGGCATTCCCGACATCGACCGCACCCACCCCGACCTCGCGGCGATGGTCGGGCGCGGCAACTACTGGGTGCTCGGCAACGGACAATCCCTGTCGGCGCAGCGCAACGGCGACGGCCGTGTACGCGTCTACCTCAGCTTCTACAACAGCGCCGAGGACTGGTTCGCGACCAGTGGGATCCCGTTCGACGACCCGGCCGCCGCCCGGCTGCGGCTGATCGACCTGTTCGCCGGCTGGGACTCACGGTTCACCGCACTGATCGCAGCCTGCGACGACACGATCCTGCCGCGGTCGATCACTGCTCTGCCGGTCGGCCTGACCTGGCCGTCGACGCCGGACGTCACGCTGCTCGGCGATGCCACGCACCTGATGCCGCCGGTGGGGCAGGGCGCCAACATGGCGCTGCTCGACGGCGCCCTGCTCGGCCTCGCGCTGGCCGCGCACCCGGACGACGTTCCCTCCGCCGTCGAAGAATACGAACGCGAGATGTTCGAACGCACCAGCGCCGCCGGTCGGCAGTCCGCTTACGTCCAGGAGATCCTGGCGTCGCCGGACGCCGGCCGGAAAATGCTCGCGTTCTTCCAACCGGGCTGAAGGCAACCGAACACGACCAAGCAACCCGCCGTGCCGCCCAGCCGGCCCGATCACCCGCAGTTCCGTTCCCCGGTTGTCTCACGGGACGTCACGCGACATGAGTCTCAGTGCCCGGACAGAAACCGGGGGCCGGTCCGTCAGTCGATTCCGAACAGCAGCGCGGCGTTGTCGTGGCACACCCGCCGCAGCCACTCCTCCCCGAGGCCCAGCCGCTCCAGGGCATGGAGCTGGTGCACGTACGGATAGGGGATGTTGGGGAAGTCGGAGCCCAGCAGGATGCGGTCGCCGAGTCCGGCGAGCAGGGGCAGCGCCTGGCGGGGGAACGGCATGAAGCCCTCGGCGAAGTCCGTGAACGCCATCGTCGTGTCCAGCCGCATCTCCCCGTACCGCTCGGCGAGGCGGAGGAAGTCCTCGTACTCGGGCATCCCCAGATGCGCGACGATCAGCCGCAGTCTCGGGTGCCGCGCCATCACCCGCGAGATCGGCCCGGGGCCGGTGTGTTCGCCGGGCGCCGGCCCGGAGCCGCAGTGGATCACCACGGGTATCCCCGCCTCGGCCAGTACCCCCCATGCCTGCTCGAGAAGTTCGTCGGCCGGGTCATATGCCCCCACCTGGACATGCGCCTTGAACACGCGCGCGCCCGCTTCGACGGCTTCACGGACGTACGTGTCGACGCCCGGTTCGGGGTAGAGGGTGGCGGTGTGCAGACATCCCGGAGTGCGGCCGGCGAAGTCGGCCGCCCATCCGTTCAGCCACCGGGCCATGCCGGGCTTGTGCGGGTAGAGCATCGCGGTGAAGGCCCGGACACCGAACTCCCCGAGGAGGGCGGTCCGTTCCGCCTCCTTCTTGCGGTAGGTGATCGGCCACTCGAGCCGGCCGGTCAGTGGTCCCTGCTCGTCGAAGTAGTCCCAGACCTTGTGCAGGACGCGCTCGGGCATGAAGTGCGTGTGGACGTCGACCAGTCCGGGAAGGCCCAGCCGGTCCCAGAAGCGGCGGACCTCACCGGCCTCCTCGCCCCCAACCTTGCGGTGATCGTTCATGTTGCCACGATCGGTCCAGGCAGAGCGCCGGGTCCACCCCTTTCCAGGAGCCGGCGGGGATGCCCCCGATCGTCCAGCGGCACCTCCCGCGGCAGCGGTGGAACAACAGCGCCCGCCTGATGCCGATGGCCGGGACTGTGCACTTGCCGGCGGAGAAGCAGCGGACTCCGGCCCTTCCGCCCAAGATCGGAATCTTCCCGGACGGCCCGAGGGACCAGGGCGGACGTCCTCGGCGGAAGCGGGGGCGAACAACGGAAGGAAGGGGCGGGTGACAAGTTTTCCCGTTGGCCTGAAAGTCCCCTGTGTACAGATCAAGGGTCAACCTAGACTTCGAAGCAATCGCCACGGAGGTCTCTGTTGTTGCAGATCGCTCTGGTCAACATGCCTTTTGCCGACTGGAATCGTCCTTCCTTTGCCTTGGGGCAGTTGTCGACTCTCGTTCAGCGGGAATTCGACGGCCGGGCGCGAGCGCACGTGTGCTATCTCAACCAGGACATGGCCGAGTTTTTCGGGGCACGTCTCTACGAGTCCCTGTCGGTGAGCCACGACCACGTCGACACCGGCATCGGGGACTGGCTGTTCCGGCATATCGCCTTTCCCGGTACGCCCGACACCACCGCGGAGTACTTCCAGCGGTACTACCGGGGCGCCCGCTGGGAGGATTTCCGGGCGCAGATCCTGCGGGCCCGCGACGGCCTGCTGCCGTTCTGCGAGGAACTGATCGACCGGTACCGCCTCGACGAGGCCGACATCGTGGGCTTCAGCTCCATGTTCGCCCAGCACGTCCCGAGCATGGCCCTGGCTCGGCTCATCAAGGAGCGCAGCCCGCACAACCTCACCGTCCTGGGCGGCGCCAACTGCGAGGCACCCATGGGTGCGGTGGTCGCCGAGCACGTACCGGCGGTCGACTTCGTCTTCTCCGGTCCGGCGTTGAACACCTTCGGTGCATTCGTGCAGTGCGTGCTGGACGACGACGTGGACCGGGTCGACACGATTCCCGGCATCCTCTCCCACCGGAATTTCCAGAACCCCCGGTTTCGCGCGGCCATCGGTACCGAACGGGACATCGACGACTTCTTCCTGCCCGACTACGATAGCTTTTTCCATGCGCTGGACGACCATTCGGAGCTGCGGCGCACCGGGGCCAGTGAACCGGTCCTCTTCTTCGAGACGTCCCGCGGGTGCTGGTGGGGTCAGCGTTCACACTGCACGTTCTGCGGGCTCAACGGTGAGAGCATGGCCTTTCGCGCCATGGCTCCCGAGCTGGCCGTCGAACAGTTCAAGTGGCTTTTCGGTTTCGCCCCGCAGTACACGTCTTTCTTCTGCACCGACAACGTGATGCCGCGCAATTACCCGCGCGAGGTCTTTCCACGGCTGGACCCGCCACCGGGCACGGAGATCTTCTACGAGGTGAAACTTCCCCTGAGCCGTCAGGACCTGCGGGCCATGACGGACGCCGGTGTCACCGTCGTACAGCCCGGCATCGAAGCGCTGGCGTCGTCCACGCTGAAGCTCATGGGCAAGGGAACCACGGCCTTCCAGAACCTCCAGTTCCTGAAGAACTGCGCGGAGTTCGGCATCAGACCGGAATGGAACCTGCTGATCGGCTTCCCCGGCGAGGATCCCGCGGTCTACCGCAAGTACGTCGAGGAGCTGCGGGACTTCGTCCATCTCATACCACCCCACGGCGTGTACATGGTCCGCTTCGACCGCTTCAGCCCCTACTTCAAGCGGAGAGACGAGTACGGGCTCTCGCTCGAGCCGGTGGACTACTACGCGCTCACCTACCCCTTCGACGAGGCGGCACTGACCGACCTCGCGTACTTCTTCGCCGACCAGAACCTCGCGCCGTACATGCTCAACGCGGTCGAGCGGCACGATGAGCTGAGCCGGCTGGTGGCCGAGTGGCGGGCGGCCTGGGACGGTGAGACGGAAGCGGAACTGCGCCTGGTCGCCGAGGACGACGGCCGGCTCGCCGTCCGGGACTCCCGTTCCGGTGTCCTGCGGGTGCACCCGGTCGACGCGTCGACCGGCCGGCTGCTGCGCCGGCTGTCGTCACCGGCCAAGCCCGAACAACTCGCCCGGGATTGGCCGGAGGGACCCGACGACCTGCGGGAATGCCTCGCCGCCCTCACCGAGCAGCGCTTTCTCTTCTCGGAGAACGGCCGCGTGCTGAGTCTGGTGTTGACCGAGGCGGACGACGGACCCGAGGAGCCGGGCGACGAGGGGGCCGCCGGGGCCGGTGCCAGGCGCCTGCTGCCGCTGCTGTCGGAGGCGTCGCGATGACCGGTGCAACGGCGGTACTGCCGGTCGTGGTGGAGGGAGACGGCGGCTCGCCCGCCGAGCGGCTGCGCGCCGACCGGGTGGCCCTGCGGGCCGCCCTGCGGGAACGGGGCGCGCTGCTGCTGCGCGGCTTCGGCGTCCGGGGCGCGGACGGCTTCGCGGACGCCGTACGCGCGCTGTCCGGCGAGCCCCTGCCCTACACCGAG
Source organism: Streptomyces sp. NPDC053076 (assembly GCF_044546845.1). Taxonomy (NCBI): domain Bacteria; kingdom Bacillati; phylum Actinomycetota; class Actinomycetes; order Kitasatosporales; family Streptomycetaceae; genus Streptomyces; species Streptomyces sp. NPDC053076. Next base: position 611,431 of record NZ_JBITZL010000003.1, read on the forward strand.
CGTTCCTCACCGCGCAGCGTCATCAAGGGCAACGTCTACACGTCCACCGACTATCCGCCCGGGGAAGAGATCTTCCTGCACAACGAGAACTCGTACCAGGCGGGTTGGCCACTCACGCTGTACTTCCACTGTGTCCGGCCACCGCTGACCCAGGGCGCCACCCCGCTGGCCGACACCCGGCGCGTGCTCGCAGCCGTCGACGACGAGGTGCGCGAGGAGTTCGCCGAGCGCGGCTGGATGGTCGTACGCAATTACGGCGATCTGGTCGGGCTGCCCTGGCAGGAGGCGTTCGGCAGCGACGACCGCGCGCACGTCGAGCGGTACTGCCGGGAACAGGGCATCGAGGCGCAGTGGCTGCCCGGCGGTGGGTTGCGCACCCGCGCCGTGCGCAAGGCGGTGCACCGGCACCCGGTCACAGGGGAGGCGGTGTGGTTCAACCACGCGACCGTCTTCCATGCCACCACCCTGCCGGAGAGCGTACGGCTGGGGCTGCTGGAGATGCTGGGCGAGGAGAACCTGCCGAGCCAGACGTACTTCGGCGACGGCGTCACCATTCCGGACGACGTGCTGGACCATCTGCGGGCCTGTTACCGGGGCGCGTCGACCCGCTTCGACTACCGTGCCGACGACATTCTGGTGATCGACAACATGCTGGTCGCGCACGGCCGCGAGCCGTTCACCGGCCCCCGCCGGATCGCGGTCGCCATGGCCGAGCCGTACACCGGTGACCGTTGAGCCTCAGGAAGGGGAGTCCGCTCTCGCATGGCCGCGCGTTCACTCTGGTCCAACCGGGATTTCTGCGTGTTCTGGGCGGTCCAGGCGCTGTCCGAGGTCGGCAACGCCTTTTCGCTGGTGGCCGTGCCGCTGTTGGTGCTGCACACCACCGGATCGGCGGCGCAGATGGGGCTGCTCACCGCCGTGGCCGGTGCCACCTCACTGCTGACCGGTCTGGTGGGGGGTGCCTGGGCCGACCGGTTCGACCGGCGGCGTCTGCTGATGCTCTGCGACGCGGCGCGCCTGGTGCTCTACGGCGCGATCCCGGTCTGCTGGACGGTGCTGGGCCCGCAGGTCTGGCTGTTGTACGCGGTCATGGGCCTGGCGGCGGTCTTCGAGATGCAGTTCCAGATCACGTACGTCACCGTCGTACCGAATCTCGTCGACAAGGACCGGATCGTCGCGGCGAACGGCCGTCTGGAGGCGACCAACGCGGTCGCCTACATCGCCGGGCCCGCACTGGCCGGTCTGGTGTCCGGGCTGTTCGGACCCACGGCCGCCGTCGCGATCAATGCGGGAAGCTTCGGGATCTCTCTGCTGGGCCTGGCGTTCATCCGGCTCCGGCGCACCGCACCGGCCCCGGCCGCCACCGGTCCCGCGAGCAGGACGAACACCGCGCACGAGCTGCGCACCGGCTTCCGCACCGGCGCGGCCTTCCTGTGGCAGTCGCCGGTGCTGCGGGCGCTCACCGTGATGCTGACCGTCACCACGTTCCTCAGTCTGGGCATGACGGACGTGTTCATCTACCACCTGCGGCACGGGCTGGGGCGGGACGAGCGGACGGTCGGCTATGTGGTGGCGCTGGCCGGAGTCGGCACCTGTGTGGCGGCTGCGGCCACCGCGCGGCTGCGCCGGTCCTGGGGGTTCGGCCGCTGCTGGCTCGGCTCGATGGCACTGTGCTCGGTGTCGGTGCTGGTGCTCGGCAGCACCGGTCGGCTGCCGGTCGCAGCCGCGACGATCTTCCTGTACTCCTTCGGCATGGCGCTGGCCGGCATCTGCTCGATGTCGCTGCGGCAGGAGGTGACGCCGGACCACCTGCTCGGCCGTGTCACCTCCGCGTTCTGGACGATCCACGGCAGCCTCGCGCCCCTCGGCGCGGCCCTGCTCACCGCCCTGGTCGGCCGGCTGGGGGCGCAAGGACCGCTGACCGGTGTGGCCCTCGTCTTCCTGGCCGTGACCGCCGTCGCAGCCTTCACTCCGATCCGCCAGCGCCACCCGGAGCGGACCGCCGTACGAACGGCGCAACCACGGACCGAGCCGCCAGCGGCGAGAGAGGGGAGTCATGGCGATGACACGGACGCCCGACGATGACGACCGGCTGTACAAGGTCGTGGTCAACCACGAGGAGCAGTACTCCATCTGGCCCGCCGAGCGGGAGAACCCGGCCGGCTGGTCCGACGCGGGCCGGACCGGCCCGAAGAGCGACTGCCTGGAGCACATCAAGGACGTATGGACCGACATGCGCCCGTTGAGCCTGCGCAGCCGGCTGCGGTCGGGCGGCCCGGGCGGCCCGGGCGGCCCGGCCGAGCCGACGACCGGGGAAGCCGACCGGGCGGGCTGACTCCCGGTCCGTCATCGCACCGCCGCACCGCGAGACAGGGAAGGCAACCGTGCACGACGACCCGGAAACACGACCGACGACCGCCTCGGGCCCAGCGGTCCGGCAGCCGCTCTCCCAAAGCCAGCTAAGACTGTGGTACCTGGAGCAGCTCACCCCAGGCCATCCCGTCCATCACCTCTCTTCCGCCACCTGTGTCGAAGGTCCGCTGGACGCCGGCCGCCTGGCCGTGGCCCTGCGGATCTGCGTGTCCCGCCACGACCTGCTGCGCAGCACCTTCGATGACCGGGGCGACGGCCCGTTCCGGACCGTTCGTCCGGTGGCCGACCTCCCCCTGCGCCAGGTGGACCTGAGCGGCCAGGCCGGGCCCGACGCGAAGCTGCGCGCCCTCCTCGCCGAGGAGAGCGCCCGCCCGTTCGCCCTGGGCACCGCTCCCTCGCTCCGCGCCACCCTGGTGCGCACCGACCGGGAGCGGCACGTCCTGCTGCTCACCGCCCACCGCATCATCGCCGACCGGGCATCGCTCACCGTCCTGGAACGTGAACTGGCCCAGTGCTGCATGGAGTCGGGGCGGGAGGGGCTTCAGCGCCCGTTCGCGTACGCGGACCGGGCCGCCCTGGAGGGGAAGGGCCTGGACGACGCTCTGGCGTACTGGACGCGGCGGTTGGCCGGGCTCCAGCCGCTCGACCTGCCGGTCGACCGGCCCCGGCCCAGGGTCCAGGGCCACCGGGGCACGAGCCGACGGCTCCGGTTCGAGAGCGGGACCGCCGAGCGTCTGCGGCGGCTGGCCCGCGAGGAGGGCGTCGCCGCGTGGGTCGTGCCGGCGGCGGCCTTCGCCGTGCTGCTGGCCCGCTGGACCGGTCGGTACGACGTGGTGTTCGGCCGCCCGGCCGACCGGCGCCCACCGCACGGCGCGCACGGGGCGTTCGGCCCCTACGAGGATCTGCTGGTCCTGCGGACCGATCTGACGGGCCGTCCCACCTTCCGGGAGGCGGTCCGCCGCCTCGCGGCGACGCGGGACGAGGCCGAACCGCACGCCGACGTCCCCTTCGGCCGGCTCGTCTCCCTCCTGGAAAAGGAGCGCGACCTGAGCCGTCACCCGCTCTGCCAGGCGGTTTTCACCACGACACCCCCTCTCGGCACCGGTTTCGCGGTGCCGGGGCTCACCACCTCCCCGCTCGTCCTGGACGACGACCTCACCCCGTACGACCTGCTGTGCACGGTCACCGAGGAGGACGGCACGAACGGCGGGCCGGACGTCGAGCTGCGGCTCGCGTCCGACCTGTGCCTGCCGGAATCGGCGGATCGTATGACGGCCGCCCTCCGGACGCTGCTCCTCGCCCTCGCCGAGCACCCCGACGCCCGGATCGGCGACGTCCCCCTGCTGCCGGCCGAGGACCGTGCCCGCATCGACGTCTGGAACGCCACCGCCCGCCCCCTGCCGGAACCGGCCACCGTCGACGGCCTCTTCCGGACCTGGGCGACCCGGACCCCCCAGGCCGTCGCCCTCACCGACTGCACCGGAACCTGGACCTACGCGGAGTTGCGGCGGCGGGCCGCCCGCATCGCGCGGTCGCTCGTCGCGGCCGGCGTCACCCCCGACTCTCCCGTCGCCCTGCACCTGGAACGCTCCGCCGACCTCGTCGCGGGCATGCTCGGCGTCCTCCTCGCCGGCGGCGCCCATCTCGTGCTCGACCCCGGCCACCCCGAAGAACGCCTCCGCCTCATGGCCGACGACGCGCGGACCTCGGCCGTAGTGAGCCGGGACACCCCACCGGCCTGGCTGCACGGCCTGGGCGTGCCCCTGCTCCGGCTGGCCGACGCCGAACGGGACACGGGAGAGCCGTCCGAGCCCACCGACGCGCCAGGTGACACGCGGGGGCCGGCCGACCTGCCGCCGCCGTCCACCAGTCACCCCGACAGCCTCGCCGCCGTGGTGCACACCTCCGGCTCGACCGGCCGCCCCAAAGGCGTCGGCATACCCCACCGTGCGGTCGTCCGTCTGATCACCGCCACCGACTACGTGGACATCGGTCCGGGTGACGTCCTGCTGCATCTCGGCGACCCGGCCTTCGACATCACCGCCTTCGAGGTGTGGGGTGCGCTGGGCAACGGCGCCCGGGTGTGTGTCCTGCCCGGCGACGAACCGCTCGGCCCCGACGAGGTGCTGACCGCGCTCCGCGATCTGCGGCCCTCGATCGTCTCCCTGACCGGCACCCTGTTCAACCGGGTGGCCGACATCGATCCGCGCGCCTTCGGCGGCCTGCGTCACCTGTTCGTCGTCGGAGAGGTGATGGACGCCCGCCGTACCCGTGCGGTGCTGCGCGGCGGCGCCCCGCCCGGGCACCTCCACAACGGATACGGCCCCAGCGAGAACGCCACGTTCTCCACGACCCACCGGGTGGAGCGGCTGCCCGACGACGCCACGAGCGTGCCGATCGGCCGTGCCCTCACCAACACCACCCTCCATGTGCTGGACCGGGAGCTGCGTCCCGTACCGATCGGCGTGACCGGTGAGCTGTACGTCGGCGGCGCGGGCGTCGCGCGCGGCTACCTGGGCCGCCCGGACCTCACCGCGGAGCGCTTCCTGCCCGACCCGTTCGCCGCCCGCCCGGGGGCCGTCATGTACCGCACCGGCGACTTGGTGCGGTGGCTGCCGGAAGGTGCGCTGGACTTCCTGGGCAGGGCGGACGAGCAGGTGAAGATCCGCGGCTACCGGATCGAGCCGGGCGAGATCGAGGCGGTGCTGCTGGGCCGCGACGACGTGCGCGAGTGCGTGGTGCGGGCGGCCGACGTCGCGGGCGACCGGCGGCTCATCGCCTACGTGGTCCCGCGGGCCGGGTGCTCACCCACACCGTCCGAGGTGCTCGGTGCGCTACGGGACCGGCTGCCGTCCCACATGGTGCCCGGTCACCTGGTCCTGCTCCAGGCGCTGCCCACGACACCCAGCGGCAAGATCGACGCACGGGCACTGCCCGGCATCACCGCCCGGGACCCCGGCCCGCAGGACACGCCCGCCGTGCCGCCCAGGACCGCGACGGAGCGCACCCTGTGGGAGATCTGGGCGGATGCGCTACAGGTGCGGTCCTTCGGCGTGCACGACAGTTTCTTGCTGGTCGGCGGCCACTCACTGCTCGCCTCGGTGGTGCGCGCCTCGGTCCGCGAACGGCTCGGCGTCGCCCTGCCGCTGCGGACCTTCTTCGACGTTCCCACCATCGCCGGGCTCGCCGTCGAGGTCGAACGCGCCGGCGGCGAGGCGGCGGCCACCGGGGCGCTCGACGGTCCGCGCGACGCCGCCGCGCACGAACTGGACGGCCTGCTGGCCGAACTGGAGCGGCACGCCGAGAACCGGCGTGCCGAGGGATGAACGGGGGAGCGGTATGACGCACACGACGAAGAGGGCCGACGCGGTCGACGACGACCTGCGGGAGCGAATAGCACGGCTCCCCGCCGGGCAGCGGGCCCTGCTGCGCCAGCGGATGTGGGAGAAGGGTGCCGCCACCGGACTGCCCGGCACCGACGACGCCGGCGAGGCCCCGGCGTCGTTCACCCAGCGCCGCATGGTGCTCCTGGCCGGGCTGGACCCGGGCAGCCCCGCGTACAACAGTCCCGTTGTGCACCGGCTCACCGGACCGCTGGACGCCGCGGCCCTCGAAGGTGCCCTCAACGACCTGCTGGAGCGCCACGCCGTACTGCGCACGGTCCTGCCGGTGCGGGAGGGCCGCGCCGTCCAGCGAGTGCTGCCGCACCGGCATCGACCGCTGGAGGTCGTCGATCTCACCGGGCTTCCCGAGCGGGAGCGTCTGGCGCGGGCCGAGCGGATCGCGCTGGCCGACGCCGCGCAGCCGTTCGACCTGGCCGCCGACCCGCCGACGCGGTTCCGGCTGCTGCGGCTCGCGGTGGACGACGCGCTTCTCGTGCTCGTCCTGCACCACGCCGTCGTCGACGGCTGGTCGCTCGGCGTCCTGCTGAGCGACCTGGGCAGGGCGTACGGCGCACGCCTCGACGGCCGGACGCCCGAACACCCCGCCCTCACCGTCGACTACGCCGAGTACGCCCGCTGGCAGCACGAGTGGGCCGACAGCGCCGAGGCGGCCGGTCAGCTGGACTACTGGGAGCGCCGGCTGGCGGGCGCCCCCGACCCCATGCCGCTGCCCGCCGACCGCCCCCGGCCACAGAAGCCGGAGGGCCGGGCCGGGTCGACCGTGTTCACGCTTCCCGTCCCCGTCCGCGACGCGCTGAAGCAGACGTCGGCGCGCACCGGCACCACACTCTTCATGGTGCTGCTCGCCGCGTTCCAGATCGTACTGGCCCGTTACGGCGGCCACGACGACGTCGTCGTCGGCACCCCGGTCGCCAACCGCCGCTACCGGGGCTTCCACGACCTCGTCGGTTTCTTCGCCAACTCGCTCCCGTTGCGCTCCCGGATCCGCCGCGCAGCGTCCTTCGAGGATTTCCTCGCCGAGGTCCGCACCACCTGTCTGGAGGCGTACGAGAACCAGGACGTCCCTCTCGACCTGATCGCCCAGCGGCTGAACCCCGAGCGCGCTCCCGGCCGCAATCCCGTCTACCAGGTCAACTTCACCCTGCACAACACGCCGCCGCGTCCGGTCCGCACCCTGCCCGGCGGGGTCGCCCTCACCGAGCTGGACCATCTCGACCACGACGCGGCTCGCTTCGACCTCGACCTGAACATCTGGGAGACCGACGCCGGTCTGGAGTGCCGGCTCATCCACGCCACCGACCTGTTCGACGCGGTCACCGGCGAGCGGCTGGCCCGCTCCCTGACAGTCCTGCTCGCCGCGGTGGCCGCCGATCCGGCCACGCGGATCGGCGAGCTGCCCCTGATGACGCCGCAGGAGACGGAGCGGACGCTGCGCTCCGCGCACGGCACCCGCGTCGGCCGGCCCGCGGACGCACGCGTGGAGCGGCTCATCGCCGAACGCGCGCGGACCTGTGCGGACGCGGTCGCCGCGTCGGCCCCGGGGCGCGCCGATCTGACGTACCAGGACCTGGACCGCCGTGCCAACGGACTCGCCCACCGGCTGCGCGCGCTCGGCGCGGGCCCGGGCACCATCGTCGCCGTACTGCTGCCGCGCGCCCCCGAGGCGGTCATCGCGCTGCTCGCGGTGCTGAAAAGCGGTGCCGCCTACGTGGCACTCGACACGGCGTACCCGAAGGCCCGGCTCGACCACATGCTGCGGGACAGCGGTGCCACGCTCGTCCTCGCCGACGCGCCGCCGCGGGACCTGGCTCAGAGCCCGGACGTCCGCGTGGTCACCGTCGACCCGGACGCCCTGGAAAGGGAGGCGGCCGGGACGCCACCCGAGAATGACGCCACCCCCGACGACCTGATGTACCTGATGTACACCTCCGGCTCGACCGGCGGACCCAAGGGCGCCATGCTCACCCACCGCCAGGTCGCCAACTACCTGCTGTGGGCCGCCGACACCTATCTGCCGCCCGGGGCCGACGGCGCCGTGCCCGTGCACTCGTCGCTGTCCTTCGACCTGACCGTGACCAGCCTGTTCGCACCCCTGCTGGCGGGCCGGCGGCTGCTGTTCGCCGACGACTCCGGCACACCCGGTGAGGCCCTGCGCGCGTCGGCGGTCTCGGACACAGACCTCGCCTTCGTCAAGCTCACCCCGTCGCACCTGAGGATGCTCGAGGACTCGGCGGCGCCGGCCCGCGCGGCGGCCTGGACCCGGACCATGGTCGTCGGGGGCGAGGAACTCGACGAGGAGCGGCTCGCGGCGTGGCGCACGGCGTCCGGCGGCCCGCGCATCGTGAACGAGTACGGACCCACGGAGACCGCCGTGGCCTGCGCCGCCTACGACAGCGCGCACCCCGTGGGCGGCTTCGGCCGGATACCCATCGGCACGCCCGTTCACAACACGCGGCTGTATGTCCTCGACGAGTCGATGAACCCGGTTCCGTGGGGCGTGCCCGGCGAGCTGTACGTCGGCGGGGCGGGCGTCTGCCACGGCTACTGGAACCGTCCAGGGCCGACGGCGGAACGCTTCGTCCCCGACCCCTTCGGCGACGAGCCGGGCGGACGCCTGTACCGGACCGGTGACCGGGTGCGGCGGCTCGCCACCGGGGACCTGGAGTACCTGGGCCGGCTCGACGACCAGGTCAAGATCCGGGGCCACCGAGTGGAACCGGACGAGGTGGCCGCCGCGTTGGCCCAGGACCCCGCTGTCCGCGACGCCGCTGTGCTCGCGTACGGCACCGCACATGAGTCCAGGCACCTGGTCGCCTTCGTCAGCCCCCGCCACGAGCAGGCGGGCGCCACGGACACGGCCGCCGCCGACTGGGTGGACCGCTGGCAGACGTTGTACGAGGACACCTACGGCTCGGCCCGGCGTCCCGCCGATCCGTCGTTCGACCTGGCGGGCTGGAACAGCAGCTACACCGGCGAGCCCATCGACGCCGCCGGGATGGGGGAGTGGCTGGACGCCACGGTCGACCGGATCAGGTCGTTGCGGCCCGGCCGGGTCCTGGAGATCGGCTGCGGCACCGGCCTGATTCTGTCCAGGGTCGCCCCCGACTGCGCCCACTACCAGGGCGTCGACCTGTCCGAGCAGGTCATCGACAAACTGCGGGAGGTACTCGACGCACGGCCGGACGGCGGCGAGCGGATCGGCCTGCGGGCCGGCCCCGCCCATCGCGCGGTCCGCCCCGGCGAGACGTACGACACGGTGATCCTGAACTCCGTAGTGCAGTACTTCCCTTCCGTGGACTACCTGTTCGAGGTTCTTGAACAGGCACTCTCCGCGATGCCCGATGGCGGGCACGTGTTCCTCGGCGACGTGCGCAGCCTCCGCCTGCTGGAGGCGTTCCACGCCTCGGTGGTCGCACACCGCACGAAGCCGGGAACCCCCGACACCGTCCTGAGCGCGGAGACCGCCTGGCGCATGGAGGCCGAGAACGAACTCTGCCTCGACCCCCGGCTCTTCGCCGGGCTGCCGGCTCGCTGGCCGCGGGTGGAGTCCGTACGTGTCCTGCTGAAGCGCGGGACGGCCGACCACGAGCTGAACCGCTACCGCTACGACGTCGTCGTCACCGTCGCCGGCGAGCGCACCACCGGCGCCGCCCCCGCACAGCCCGAGTGGCGGGACTGGCAGGCGGAGGGCATGGACCTCGGCGCGCTGGCGGTCCTGCTCGACACCGAACGGCCGGACCGGCTCGCGCTGCGCGGCGTCCCCAATGCCCGCCTGGCCAGGGACCTGCGCCTGCTGACCCGGCTCTCCGGCGCCGCACCCGACGCCGTCGCCCCGGGCGTGGACCCGGAAGAGCTGTGCGCGCTGATCGAGCGCCACGGGTACCAGGTCGAACCGAGCTGGGCCGCGGGACACCCGGACGGCTCCTTCGACGTCCTGCTGCACCGCGAAGGCATGGACCCCGAGCCGCTGCCACCGCCCGGCGCCGCCACGCCCACGGACCGGCTGGCGACCGCACCACTGTGGCGCCCAGCCGCGCTCGCCACGCTGCCCGCTGTCGAGGAACGGCTCCGCGACCGGCTGCCCGACCCCCTGCTCCCGTCGCGCTACGTGGTGCTGCGCCGGATACCGCTCACCGCCAACGGCAAGGTGGACCGTGCCGCGCTCACGGCGCTTCTGGCCGTCTCCGGCACCCTGGCCGAGGACGGCACCGGAAGGGACCCGGAAACGGAGACCGAGCGGGAACTCACCCCGACCGAGCGTCGGATGGCCGCCATCTGGAGCGAACTGCTCGGCCGCGACGGCATCCGAGCCCGGGACGACTTCTTCGACCTCGGCGGCCACTCCCTGCTGACCTTCCGCCTCGTCTTCCGGCTGCGGGAGGAGTTCGAGGTGGAGGTACCGGTCCGCGGCCCCTTCGACGCGTCCACCCTCGGCGCGCTGTCCGCCCTCGTCGACGACCTGATCGCCGAGGCACAACGCCCCGCACTGCCCGCGCTGGCGCCCGTTGAGCGGGAGGCGAGCACGCCGGCCTCCTTCGCGCAGGAGCGCCTGTGGTTCCTCCACCAACTGGACCCGGGTACGGCCCAGTACAACTTCCCCGTCTTCGTGCGGCTGACCGGCGAGCTCGACGTCGGCCTGCTGCGGCGGTCATTGACGGAGATCGTACGACGGCACGAGATCCTCAGGACCGTCCTCACCTCCCGCGACGGGCAGGCGTACCAGACCGTACTGCCCGCCGAACCGGTCGCGCTGCCCGTCACGGACCTGACCGGCCACCCGCCCGAGCAGCGTGAGGAGGAGGCGCGCCGGCTGGCCCGGGAACACTACGGGCAGCCCTTCGATCTGGCCGCCGGCCCCGTGCTGCGGACCGGCCTGCTCCGGCTCGGTCCCACCGACCACGTCCTGCTGCTGACCGCCCATCACGTATCGCTGGACGGCTGGTCGGCGGCGGTGCTGCGGGACGAACTGGCCGAGCTGTACACGGCGGCCCACGAGGGACGGCCGCACCGGCTGCCCGAGCTGCCCGTGCAGTACGCCGACTACGCTCTCTGGCAGCGCCGACTCGCCGAGGCCGGCCACTTCGACCGCCTGCTGGAGCACTGGACCCAGCGCCTCCAGGGCATTCTCGACCTGCCCGGGCTGCCACTGGACCGGCCCCGCCCCGCCGCTCCTCGGCACCGGGGGGAGGGCGTGCGGTTCCGTATCCCGGCCTCGACCGCGGACGGCGTGCGCACACTGTGCCGCCAGGAGGACAGCACCCTGTTCATGGCGCTGCTCGCCGCCCTGTACGCAGTGGTCAACCGGCGCACCGGAGAGACCGATCTCGTGGTCGGATCGGACGTCGCGGGCCGCTCCGACACCAAGGCCGAACCGCTGATCGGCTTCTTCGTCAACCAGATCGTGCTGCGCGCCGACCTCACCGGCGCCCCCACATGGCGGGAACTGCTGGGACGCACCAAGGCCCTGGCCCTGGACGCCTACGCCCACCAGGACCTCCCCTTCGAGGAGGTCGTCAAGGCCCTCAGCCCGCCCCGCACCCGCAACCAGAGCCCGCTGTTCCAGATCAAGTTCGTGCTGAACAGCAACCGGCGACCCGCCGACACCATGGCCGGACTGGGGCTCGGCCCGTTCTCCGCGGCCCTCATCGACACCAGCCGCTTCGACATCACCGTGGTCCTGGAAGAGGACGACGAGGGGATCGCCGGGTTCCTCAACTACGACCCCGACCTCTTCGACGCCTCCACCATGGCGGAGCTGCGGGAGCAGTACCTCGCGCTGGTCGCGGACATGGCCGCCAGGCCCGACGCCTCGATCGCCGACGCCCCCCTGCCCACGACCGCATCCGCCGCCACCGGCGGCACCGCACCGGGCCGCGGCAGGCGGCGCGGTCCCGGGACCCTGCGCGGCATCACGCCCACCCGGGTGGCCATGGCCTCCGACGACGTCGTCGTGAGGGAGACGCTACGGGAAGGCACCGACCTGCCGGTCGTGCTGCGACCGGCCCATCCCGACGTCGATCCGGTGACCTGGGCCCGCGCTCACCGCGGCCGGCTCGAGGCGGACCTCGAACGACACGGCCTCCTCCTCTTCCGCGGCTTCGGCATCACGCACGCGGACGCACTGGAGCGTTTCGCCTCGGTCTTCGTCGACGACCTCTTCGGCGAGAACGGCGAACACCCGCGCGCCGCGCTCGGCGGCAAGGTCTACACCCCGGTGTTCTTCCCGCCGGAGGAGAAGCTGCTCTGGCACAACGAGAACTCCTTCAACGACGAGGGACCGGCCCGCATCTGGTTCTGCTGCGCCCGGCCGGCCGAGTCCGGCGGTGAGACCCCCGTGGTCGACAGCCGCGCCGTCCACCGACGGCTCGACCCGGCACTGCGGGAGGAATTCACCGCCAAGGGAGTCATGTACATCCGCACCTACGGCACCGGACTCGGGCTCGACTGGCGCAGCGTGTTCCGCACCGGCGACCGAGCCGAGGCCGAGGCCCGCTGCGCCCGTCAGCACTTGCGCTACGAGTGGCACGGTGACCGGCTGCGCACCACCGCCGTGCGCCCCGCCGTGCTGCGCCACCCGCACACCGGCGAGTGGTCCTGGTTCAACCAGGCACAGCACTGGCACACCGCGTGCCTCAGCCCGAGCGTCCGCGAGTCCCTGCTGGCCACCATGTCACCGGAGGAACTCCCGCGCACCTGCCGTTTCGGCGACGGCACCCCGATACCCGACGAGGCCATGCACGAGATCCTGCGCGTCTACCAGGAACTGGAGATCAGCTTCCCCTGGGAGCGCGGCGACGTGATGCTGCTGGACAACATCCTCACCGCCCACGCCCGCAACCCCTTCCGAGGCGAACGCGAGCTCCTCGTCGCCATGGGCGGCATGGTGAGGTTCCGGTGACGACGCACACCCGCCAGGAAGGACCCGGAGGCCAGGGGCAACCGGTGGAGGGGTACCGGCTGTCGTACCAGCAGCAGCGGCTGTGGCGGCTCGCCGAACTCCACGCGCCGGGCTGGGCCCAGCTGCTCCTCGCCGTCGGCGGCGACCTCGACGGCGACCGCCTGGCGGCCGCGTTGCAGGAGACTGTGACCCGGCACGAGATCCTCCGCGCGGTCTATCAGCGGGTGCCCGGCGTCCGCACCGCGCTGCTCGTCGTCCGGGACGCGGACCGGCTGCGCCCTCAGTGGTCGGTGGAGGACCTCGGCCACCTCGACGAGGCCGCGCAGGAGCGCCGGATCGACGAGGAGGCCCGCGCCCTGCGGGACCTGCCGTACGGCGGTCCGGGAGACCCGGTCGTGCGTGCCACCCTCTTCGCCCTCGCTCCCCGGCGGCACTCGCTGCTGATCACCACCACCCCGCTGGCCGCCGACGGCCGCGCGCTGCGCCTGCTCGCCGACGAGCTCGCCGCACGGTACGCGGACCGTCCCCCCACCGGAGAAGTCCTCCAGTACAGCCAGTTCGCCGAGTGGCAGCATCAGGAGTTCGGGGCTCCGCCCCCGCTCACGGCACCGCACAGCGCTGCGGCCAGGCAGCCGGCCATGCCGCTGCGCCGCCACCCCGGCGCCGGCCGACCGGATCGCCGCACCGTCACCGCGTCCCTGCCGGACGACCTCACAGCCGCCGTCCGGGCCTATGCCCGCCGACGCCGCGTGCGCCCGGCCGCGGTGCTGCTCGCCTGCTGGCAGACACTGCTGTGGCGGATCGGCGGAGAGGGCGACATCACCGTCGGCACGCTGTTCGCCGGCCGGGACTTCGACGAGACGGCGAGCAGCCTCGGCCACTTCGCCCAGTGGGCCGACGTGACGGCCCGGCTCACCCCCGTTCCCGTCCTCGACGCCCTCGCCGCCCGTGCCGAACGCGCCTTGTCCGACGCCGAGGAAGACCTGCAGGATGCTCCCTCATCCGGTCTCCCCGGCCCGGCGGGCCACGGCATCGGTTTCGTCTGCGCCGAGACCACCGGGCCGCTCTCCGCGGCGGGCCACCCGGGACACGGCGCGACGTTCGGCGTGCTGTGGGACGACGTCGAGACCGAGCACCACGCCCTGCGGCTGACCTGTGTGCTCGCCGACCGGCAGGCCACGACGGCCTGGCACTACGACGGCGAGCAGTTCGACGAGACCTACATCCGCGTCCTGGCCGGCCAGTACGCCACGCTGCTCGCCGGGCTCCTCGCCGCGCCCGCCGCTCCCGTGCACGAGGCCCGCCTGGAGCCCGCGGTCGCGTCCGACCCGCGCCGCGACCGATCGGGCTGGTCGCCGGCCGCGGGTGCGGGGCGGTGGGCCGGCCCCCGGTGCGGCCGTACCCCGCCGGCGGGACAGGTGGTGCACCGGCTCGTCGAAGAACAGGCGCGCCGGACTCCGGACGCCCTGGCCGTCGTGGCGGGGAGCGAGAAGCTGACCTTCCGGGAACTCGACGCGCGGGCGAACCGGTGGAGCCGGGCGCTGCGCGCACGAGGCGTCGATCTCGAGACACCGGTGGCGGTGAGTACCGCGCACTCGGCGACGCTGGTCGTGGCGCTGCTCGCCGTGCTCAAGGCCGGCGGGAGCTATGTGCCGCTCGATCCGGAACTCCCGGCCCTGCGGGTCGCGGAACTGCTGGAGCGAGGCGGATGCCGGCTGCTGCTCACCGACCGGCCGCGGCAGCTGCCCGTCGCCGAGGAGGTCGAATGCGTCGATCCGCGCGCGCTGCCGGACGAGGACACGGGTCCGGCGGCCGAGCCCGCCCCGCCGCGCGAGCCAGGGCCGGACAACCTCGCGTACATCATGTTCACCTCCGGTTCCACAGGGGAGCCGAAGGGCGTCATGCTCCCGCACCGGGCCGTGTGCGACTACCTGCTGTGGAGCGCCCGCACATACGCCGACAGCGTCGGCCGTGGCGACGGCGACGGCCGTGGGCTTGTGGACGAGGACGGCGACGGTCGCGGGCGTGCGGGTGGGGACGGCGACGGTCACGGGCGTGTCGGTGGTGACGGCGTCGGCCGTGGCGGCGGTGACGCGGCCGGGGGCGCGATGGCGCACTCCTCGATCGGCTTCGATCTCACCGTGACGAGTCTGTTCCTGCCACTGATCACGGGCCGTCCCGTCCATCTCGACCCCGCGTGCCGCGACGCTCTCGCCCTCTCGGCGAACCTCGCCGACCGGTCCGGCCTGGATGTGCTCAAGCTGACCCCCTCGCATCTGAAGGTCGTGAACCGCGCCTTGGCCGAGGGGGACTTCGCCGGTACGACACGGTCACTCGTCGTCGGCGGTGAAGCCCTGGACGCGGAGGCGGTGGCCGCCTGGCGGACCCACGCTCCGGACACAAGGATCTTCAACGAGTACGGTCCCACCGAGACCGCCGTCGGCGTGTGCGTGCACGAGGTGGGCGCCGCGGACGTCTCGGGCCCGGTCCCGATCGGCCGGCCCATGGACCACGCCGAGGTGCTGGTGCTGGACGACTCCCTCGAACCGGCGGCCGTGGGCGTGCAGGGAGAGATCTACATCGGGGGCACGAGTCTCGCCCGGGGGTATCTGGGCGCCCCGGACCTGACCGCGGAGCGGTTTGTGCCACACCCTTTCGGACCGGAACCCGGCAGCCGGCTGTACCGAACCGGCGACCTGGCCTGTGTCGGCCCGGACGGTCTGATCCGGTACCTGGGCCGGGTGGACGACCAGATCAAGGTGAACGGGATCCGTGTGGAACCCGGGGAGATCCGGTCCGTGCTGGTGCGTCACCCGGGCGTGCGCGACGCGGCGGTGGCCCTGGTGGCGGACGAGGCGCGCGGCGACCGCCTTGCCGCGTGTGTCGTCACCGGCCCGGCCGGCCCGGCGCCGCAGGACCTGCGTGCGTTCGTCGCCGAGCGGCTGCCCACGCCCCTGGTACCAGGGGCCTTCGCCGAGGTCGCCGCGCTTCCCCTCACACCGAACGGCAAGGTCGACATGGCAGCCGTGCGGGCGGCCCTCGCCCGGGTGGACGGCACTGGCCCGGCCCTTCCCCCGGCGGGCCGTTCCGGGACGGCGCCGGCTGACCCGGTGGAGGCCGCCGTGGCCCGGAACTTCGGGGAACTGCTCGACATCGACGCGGTGGGAGCGGAGGACGACTTCTTCACCCTGGGCGGCCACTCCCTGCTCGCGGTACGGCTGATCGCACGGCTGAACGCGGAGTTCGGCACCGCACTGCAGGTACCCGTCCTGTTCTCCGAGCCGGATCCGGAACAGGAACGGTCCGGCAGGGCGGCGACCGTGCGGCACCTGGCCCGCCTGCTGAAGCAGGGCACTGCCGCTCGCCCGGGCGCTGCGGACGACGTCGTCGCGCTGCGGTCACGGGGCGACGGTGCCCCGCTGTTCTGCGTCCACCCGGCGGGCGGCGAGGTCACCGGCTTCCGTCATCTCGCCGCCCGTACGGAGCTGCGCCACCCCCTCTTCGCCCTCCGGAGTCCGTCTGCCGCGCCGGGCGGGCAGGGCCGGGAGGAGACTGCGCAGCACACCGTCGAGGCGCTGGCCGCCCGCTACCTGGCGGCCGTCCGTACCGTGGCGCCGACCGGCCCGTACCTTCTGCTGGGCTGGTCCATGGGCGGTCTCGTGGCCTTCGAGATGGCCCGGTTGCTGGAACAGCGGGGCGAGCCGCCGGGGATGCTCTTCCTCGTCGAGAGCTATCCGGCGGACCAGCTCCCGCAGTCCGACGACAGTGACGAGCAGGAGGAACCGGGCCTGTACGGCCCGCAGGCGGGGGCGACCGCCGCGGAACGTCTGCGTATGGAGTTGCTTCGGCGCACCAACCGCGCCCACCTGCGAGCCGCCCGGGCCTACCGACCGGCACCGTACGCGGGCCCGGTGACCCTCGTACAGGCCGGCAAGCAGGACCCGGACCTCCTGCGGGCGGCGACCCGCTCGTGGTCCCGTGTCTGCGCCCCCGGACAACTGACCCGGCACGTCCTGGACGGAGACCACCTGACCCTCTTCGAGTCACCGTACGTCACCGAACTCGCCCGCCTGATCGCCCGGACGACGGGCTGTCTGTACTGATCACGAGCGTGGTTGACGGTCGTGGGCCCGGATCAGCGTCGGTGACGTCAGCCGTCCTCGCGGCAGATCACGAAGCCCGGGAAGGGATGCCGCCCGGGGCGGTCGCCGATCTCGTCGATCGCCGCTCGGATGTCGCGCAGCTGACCGACGGTCATCTCCAGGGGTGGCTCGTCCGGCTGGTAGGTGGTGCGGACCGGGTAGTCCACCCCGTCCTGGCCGGTCATCTCGATGTGACAGCCCAGGACATGCGTGACCGGCCGGGTGTCGGCGAACGCGATCAAGCGGTCGACCGTCCGGCCGAACGCGGCCCAGTCCTCCACGTACAACCGCCCGGGATACACCGTGTCGCCGGTCAGCAGGAATCCGGTGTGCGGGTCGTAGTACGTGACGGCGGCCTTGTCGTGGCCCGGGGTGGCCAGACACTCCAGCGCCCGGCCGCCTAGATCCACCCGGGCCACGCGGTCGGGGTCCTCGGTGAACCCGAAGTACGCCCAGGCACTGTCCAGACCGGCTCCCACCACCGTGGTGCGGGGACGGGCGGTGAACTGTGCGTCGCCCGCGACGTGATCGTGGTGCGCGTGGGTGTGCAGGACCAGCAGGGCGTAGTCGTCGCGCGGATGCTCGGCCAGCCAGCGCCCTACCAGTTCGTCGACCACCCGGCGCAGCGGGAAGAACTCGGCCGACTCGGTGGCACCGGTGTCGATGAGGACGGCGCGCTCATTGCCGAAGATCAGGAACAGGAACGGCGCCTCATAGTTGATCGCCTTGTTCTGCCGAAGGATGAACGTGTGCGCGTCGTACGCGTGCACCTGGATGTCGGGATCGGTGTTGTGCTTCGCCGACGGCGAGCCGTGGATCCAGTCGACGTCCAGGGCGTGGGGCAGCGGTGCCTCGGACGCGAAGTCGATCCATGGTCCGTGTACGCCCATGACGCCTCCTGCGAGCGTCGTCTTGTCGGGCCGGGTACGGCGCACATCTCGTCCGGGGCAGGCACTCGTGCGCCTCCGGGCGGAATGTACTACGGCCGGGCAGGGCTCCTCAACGAAATCGCCGCCCGTGTACGAGCCGCTGACCGTCGGTGACCTGCGGAGACACGAGAGCGTCTGACGGGCCGCCCATGCCTGGTGAGGTGGAGTTTGGGTGTTAGGAGGATCACCCGGTCCACTTCCTGTGCCATCTGCCAGTACGGCAACGGCGAACGGACGGAGCAGACTCCTTGCGCGACCGCGATCTGGCGGACCTCTGAATCCGGAGGGCCGGCGCGGCTGCGTACAGCACGACACACACGAGGGGGCGGCACATGGGTGTGCAGCAGTACGACGAGATCGGCGAGGCATTCGAGGGGTTCAAGTCACTGCCGCTGATACGGCACGGGGAGGTGCCGAGCTTCCTGGGCATGGTCGGGGAGGTGCGCGGCAAGTCCGTTCTCGACCTGGCGTGCGGCACCGGGTTCTACAGCAGGGAGTTCAAGCGGCGCGGCGCCACGGACGTCCTCGGTGTCGACATCTCCGTCGAGATGATCGCCGCCGCGCGGGAGATCGAGGAGCGTGACCCGTTGGGGGTGCTCTACGAGGTGGGTGACGTGGCCGGGCTGCGGCCTGCCGACCGGCGCTTCGACATCGCGCTGGGAGTGCAGTGCCTCAACTACGCCGAGGACGTGGCGGCGATGGAGCGGATGTGCCGCAACATCCACCGAAGCCTGGTGCCGGGTGGGGAGTTCTTCGTGCTCGCCCAGAGGCCCGACTACCGGTTCGACTGCGCGTCCCTGGACCAGTACGGGTTCCGCTGCGAGCCGACCGGCGAGGAGACCGAGACGGGTCCGCGGGTGCGGGTCACGGCTCTTCTCGACCCGCAGCCGATCAGCATCGTCACCACGGCCCCGCGGCGTGAGGTCTACGAGGAGTGTCTGCGGGCGGCCGGATTCCGTGAGGTGGAGTGGGTTCCGCTGGGGGTGTCCGAAGCCGGCGTCCGTGAGTTCGGCGAGGACTTCTGGGCGGACCTCCTCGCGCACCCGCCGCTGGAGATGCTGCGCTGCCGTTCCTGACCGGCCGGAGGCCGCACCTGCGAGTGCGCCCACGCCCGGGAGACGGGCTTGTCGTCCCTGACCCGGAAGAGCTCCCGCTTCGGGCCGTCACCCGAATGCCCCACCATCTGCACACTGTGCCTGCCTGTTGTCCCAGATCAAGGCGCTTTCGAACGTACAAGCGGGGCTGATGCGCCGTCAGGTGGGTAAGCGCCAGTTCTCGACGGCCTCAAGGAAGGGGTAAGCCATGTCAGTGGAACCCGAACCTGCTGAAGCCAAGATGGCGGCGGAACATGTTGCCCAATCGATGATCGAGTTGTGGCAGCGGGCCCATGAAGACGTGGCCCCGACGGTCTCCGAGGAGCAGATGCGCGGTCTGCTCGCCCTGGAAAGGGAGCAGGCGGACCCGGACCGGATCGCCAGGGACATCGGCGTCAGCCCTTCATCGATGAGGCAACTGTTCCACCGACTGGAGCAGCGCACGCTGGTGCGCCGTGTCCCGTCGGGGGAGTTCTGCCTCACGGGCGCAGGAAAGTGCGTACTGGAAGCGACGCGCCAACGTCGTCGACAGCTCCTGGAGCAGGTACTGGTGACGGCCGCGCCGGCGGACCGCCCCGTGTTGCGCGATGCCTTCCGCCAACTGTACGGCCTGGTCAGCCCGTTGGCCCGGGTGCCGCGTAGCCGCTCACCCATCTGACGCGCGGCCCGTCCCGGACGAAGCACGTGCCGGCCGCTGCCATGCAGGGCGGCGTGGCAGCCGTCGAGCCGAGCGGGCCGCCCCTGGTGCGGACCCGCCGTCTCGTGCGCGGCTTCGAGCGCCGCAGCACGAGCGCCGGGGGCGATGTGCGCCCGCCGTGTCGTCAGTGGCTTGGCATACGGTGTGAACCGATGGGCCGGAACGGAGATCGTTGGGGACTCGCGGCCATGGGGGGTGGGTCGGACAGGCCCCGGCAGCCGGCTCGGGACTGGAGACGTTGTGCCGTTGCTCCACCCCCCTTACGCCGCCCCATCAGTGCCGACTCGGTCATGTGATCGGCTCGACTCCTGTGGGCGACGTCCTCGCCGGTGCGTCCGCCGCTCGAATCATCCGCAGGTGGGCCGTCGTAGCGTCATTCGGGATTACTTCCACCCTCGGCTCGCAGCTAATCGTGCTGATCATCACACTGTGAGTGAATGATCGACTCCACTATCTTTCCGGTCGTGACCGAATCTCGACTTCCGTATGGACAAGGGATATCCGCAGACCTCACCCGCATCCTGTTCGGACCTCACGCAGAGCGGATCCACGAGCCCTGGAGGCGCCTGTTCGACGGACCTCGGTTCGCCTTTCAGGAGGGTCTCAGCCCGCAGGAGCGCACGGCGCTGTCGTACGAGCGACTCCGCTTCATCAACGAAGCGGCAGCGGACCCGGTCGGTCTGGCCACGGACATCGAGTCGCTCACGGCGATGCACGAGTGGGCCGGAGTCGTGGACCCCGGTATGGCGACGATAGCGAGCATCCACTGGAACCTGCACATCGGCAGCCTCCTGGACCACGACCCCGGTGGACGGGATCTGTACCCGTACAGCCGTATGGAGAGCGTCGGGACCTTCCTGTGCACCGAGTTAGACCATGGCAACGATGCCGCATCGCTGGAGACCACCGCCAGGTTCGATCGCGGATCGAGCGGCTTCGTCCTCGACACTCCGACTCCGGGCGCCTGCAAGTGGATGCCGAACACCTCCGGCACCGGTGGCGCCAAGAACGCCGTCGTGGCGGCCCGCCTGATGGTGGACGACGTCGACCACGGCGTCTTTCTCTTCCTCACCCCGCTCACTGACGGCGAGGGCCGACACTACCCGGGCGTGGAGGTGCGGTCCCTCCCGCAGACCGCCAGCGCGCCGGTCGACCACTGCGCCACCTCCTTCCACGGTGTGCGGCTTCCCTTCGAAGCCATGTTGCAGGGGGAACACGGACGCCTGTCCCGTGACGGCTCTTTCGTCAGCACGCTGGGCAATCCGCGTAAACGATTCCTCAGATCGGTCAGCCGCGTCCACGCCGGCAAGATGTGTATGAGCGCCTACAGCCTCGGCGTGACGCGGCACGCCCTGGCCGTCGCCATGCGGCACGCTCACCGGCGACTCACCTCCGGTATGACGACCGGGCGCAAGGTTCCCCTCATCGAGCACCGCAGCCACCACGCCTCGCTCCTGTCCGCGGTCGCCACCACCTACGCGGCGACCCTGCTGCACCGCGACGTGGTGCGGCGGTGGACGCGAGGCGGAGAGGCGCAGCGTGAGGAGACCGAGCGTCTGGCGGCCGTGGCCAAGGCGTGGATCACCTGGCAGGCCAGGACGGTCATGACCGAATGCCGTGAGCGCTGCGGAGCGCAGGGCCTGCTGCTTTCGAACGGCATCGCCTACCAACTGACCGCGAACGAGGGGACGGTGACAGCGGAGGGCGACAACCGCGTCATCTGGGTGAAGGCGGCCGGCGAGATGCTCATGGGCGGCTTCACCCCCACGGCGCCCTCCGAGGCGCCTGCGGCCGGCCGTTCCCTGGACGACCCGGGCTATCTGCAGGAGCTGCTCGCGGACATCGAGCGCATCTGGCACAGCAGGGCCCGCAGCCGACTGCGGAACGGACGCCGCGGCGACCCCCTCGCGCGGTGGAACGGAACCGTGACGCCGGCCTTGCAGCTCGTCGAAGCACACGTGCACCGCCTCGCGGCGGAGGCGCTGCTGGGCGCCGTCGGCAAGGCGTCCGACTCCCGCGCCCGAGCAGCTCTCGGGCACCTGCACCGGCTGTTCAGCCTGCGTCAGGTGAGAGCGCACAGCGGCGACCTGCTGGCCGCCGGACACATCACCGCGGATCACATTCACCAGCTGCCCGACACGGAGGAGGCACTGGTCGAGGCACTCGTACCGGTTGCCTTGGAGCTGACCGAGGGCTTCGCCGTCCTGGAGGGCGTCATCGGCGAGCACCCGATGCTGCGCACCCGCGCACCCGCCGTCGACATGGTGCCCGCGTAGCCGAACAGCTGTCGTACTCGCTCGTCGGCGCCGCTGCCCACCCGCGGCGGCACCCCCCTCCCACGGTCGGACCGCGCCGGCGCCGCCCATCGTGCTCAAGGCGGGCATGCGGCCGCGCCCGACTCGCGGAACGCCGGATCGTGTGCCGAGGATGGAAGAACAGACCATCGACCCCTTTGGACGGCACATGTCGCTGACCCGGCTCAGAGTCTTCGGAAAGGACCGACGGCGCATCCTCGCGGCAAGCACACTCGGCGGGCTCCTGCTGGCCGGCGGGCTCGCGGCCTGCGGCGACGGAAACGGTCAGAGCGCCGCCACCTCGCCCCCGGCCGGAACCACCAGTACGCCGAACGCCTCGTCGTTCGCCGGCACACCGCCGCCGGCCCTGGCGTCCTCGGCCTCGGCGGCGATCAGCTCGGCCAGGGGTTCCGCCTCCGCGGCGGCCTCGTCCGCCTCGGCGCGCGCCTCCGAGTTCGAAGCATCGGTGGAAGCCGAGACCCAACGCAGAAGCGCGGCAGCGGAAAAGGAGCTCAAAAGCGTCAAGGGGCGGGGCAACGCGCTCTCCGAGGTCGCCATGACGGGAATGCCGAGAGCGCAGACCGGTGGAGTACTCGCCGTCCTGGTCACGATCACCAACAAGACCAGGAGCGAAGCCTCCTACGCCGTGCAGGTCGACTTCAAGAACTCGGCCGGCAAGGTGGTCGAGACGCGGTACGTCGGCGCGGAGCACCTCAAGCCGGGGAAGAAGGAACAACCCATCGCGTTCAGTCACCAGCCACCGCAGCCGAAGCTGACGCCGGTTCTCGCCAAGGCCCAGCGTTACTGAAGGATCTGCACCGCCGGCCCCGCTGGAGGCTGTGGCGGTCCTGCGACGGTAGGTGCGGCGTGCGTCACGGATGGAGTGGTCCTGACGCTGGGCCACGGTGAGTCCGCCTCCGCGGGCATGATGTGGCGCAACACCACCGAGTTCGGTACGCCGGTGAACGTGCCGTACGTCCGGGTCCGGGCACGTCCCGGCGCCGATCCCGTGATGGTGACACCGGAGCTGGACCTCGGCACGACGGGCAAGCTCGCTGTCCGGCCCTGGGCCAAGGACAAGCCGGGGGCCGGAGCCGGCGCGGGAAGTCCGCCCGGTTCCCGGCCGGCGAACTGACGACGGCCGGGACCGACCCCCAGCGGCCAGGCCGGCTGGTGGAGAGCCGTCAACGCCCGGTTCGAACCGCAGTGTTGGCCGTGCGCGTCCGCCGAAGGTGACTGCCCGGGGCTTTCATGCAACGGCAACGGTTCAGGAGACGCGGGCCACTCCCGCGTAGATGCCGCTCCCTTCCGGCTCCGAGGCCGGGGGAGAGGTGACCCACTCCGTCGCCGTCACCAGGCCGGGCGGAACGAGCTCCATGCCGTCGAAGAACCGTCCCACCTCCGCCCGGGTCCGGAAGCCGAGCTGGATGCCCCCCTTGGCGTACTCGGCAGTCACCTGGGCGGCGAGTTCCGGGTACAGGTCGGACGCAGCGTGCGACAGCACGAGGTAGCTCCCCGGAGGCAGGGTGGCCACCAGATCGCGGACGATGCCGTGCGCGTCCTGCGCATCGGGGATGAAGTGCATCAGCGCTATCAGGGACAGCGCGATCGGACGGCTGAAGTCCAGGACCTGTCGGGCGTGCTGGACGATGCCCTCCGGCTGTCGTACATCGGCCTCGATGTAGTCGGTCGCGCCCTCGGGCCGGCTGATCAGCAGCGCCTCGGCGTGCCGGAGGACGATCGGGTCGTTGTCGGTGTACACGATCTTCGCCGTCGGCAGGACCTTCTGCACTATCTGGTGAAGATTGGGCTCGGTCGGAATGCCCGTGCCGATGTCCAGGAACTGGTCGATGCCCTGCCCGGCGAGCCAGGCGGCCGCCCGGTGCATGAACTGACGGTTCTGCCGTGCCGCGTTCTTCGCCTCGGGCGGCAGCTGGGTCCCGACCGCCTCGTCGACCGGATAGTTGTCCTTGCCGCCCAACAGCCAGTCATAGACACGCGCGGGGTGTGCCTTGCTGGTGTCAACCGGCACAGGCGGCCGTGAGGCGGTCGTCATAGCAACTCCAGGGCGCTGGTGAACGGATGAGAGCTGTGCGTGATCACTTTACTCGGCCACGGAATGACCACCCGAGGCTCACCATCGCACTGCGGCGCCGGCGAACGACGTCACCGCCCTCAGCCAACAGGGTGGAGTACGCCCACAGTTACACTGACCGGCATGGCATGCCGCATCAGTGAGCTGGTCATCGACTGCGCCGACCCCGACCGGCTCGCCGCGTTCTGGAGCGCGGTCCTCGACTACGTCGAACTCGAGCGGGAAGAGGACGGAAGCATCGCCATCGGCCCGCCCGGCGTCGGCTTCGGTGGTCCGCAGCCCATCCTCGTCCTCAGCCCCAGCGACGAACCGCGGCCCGGGAAGCTCCGACTCCACATCGACGTCAACGCCACCGACCGCGACCAGGACGCCGAGCTGGAGCGGCTGCTCGCTCTCGGCGCCAAGCCCGCCGATGTCGGCCAGACCGGCACCGAGAGCTGGCACGTCCTGGCCGACCCGGAAGGCAACGAATTCTGCCTCCTGCACACCCGGCTCCAGCCCCTCTGACCGCGTGCGTCCCGGAGCCGAGCCGAGGGTGCGTTGGAGCGGGGGATCTTCGGCGGCGCCAAGCGGATGGGCCGGCCCCGGCGGCAGATAGAGGCGTTCCGCTGCCCCAAGTGCGGGCACCTCGAGCTGTTCGCCACGGGCGAGGTGTGATCGGCCCTCGTCGAATTCCCCGCAGGGGGCCCAGCATCTGACGCCCGAACTCGGCTTCCGGAACAGCTTCCGGAGAAGTGCACGTCGCGAAGGGTGAAGCAGGGGGCTTGCGCCCAGCCGGCCACCAGCACGTCATCAGCCGGGCGAGGACCCTGTCAGCTGGGCTGCCAGCACGTCACCGGCCGGGCGAGGACCCTGTCAGCTGGGCTGCCAGCACGTCACCGGCCGGGCGAGGACCCTGTCAGCTGGGTTGCCACAGTTCGACCCGATTGCCCTCAGGATCGGTGACCCAGCCGAAACGACCGACACCCTCCATGTCCTGCGTCTCCTCGGCCACGTCCGCTCCCCGGGCGCGCAGTTGCGCGAGCATCGCATCCAGGTCGCGAACGCGGAAGTTGAGCATCGTCTGCTGGGTCCGGGAGCCGAAGTAGTCGGTCCCGGACTCGAAAGTCGCGAACACCGTCACCCCGGCTTCCTGACGCCACAAACCGTTCTCATCGGCGTCCAGACCCAGGCAATCGCGATACCAGGCACCCAGGGCCACCGGGTCGGCGGCCCGCATGAAGTATCCGCCGACTCCCAGCACACGTTCCATGCCGCCATCTTGCCAGGTCCCGCACGGCGTCGCCCGCCACACGAACGGAGCCGGTGGCGCCGCATGACTCCTGCGGGCTGGGTCGAGACGTTTTCGGATGTCCACACCGGCGCGACGAGTACCGCGACGCCGGCCTCAGGTCATGGTGACGACTGAGTACCTGTCCGGTGCGGAACTGTCCCACGCGACGTCGACCCGGCAGCGGACCCGTCGGCCGCTCGCGGCCAGTCCGTTCGTCGCGATGGCGCCCGACGGATCGGTCAGGGTGCTGAACAGACCCCCGGCCGGAGCAGCTCCGCTTCGAGTGAATCCCAGAGTGCTCGGCGCCACGGCGGTCGGGTAGAACACCGCGTCACCCGTGATCGTGTAGGTCCCCCGCGTCGTGTCCTTGCGCTTCCTTCCCGGGATGATGGAAGCGAGGGAGAAGGTGTCCTCCCCGCCGTCGGCGACATTGCCCTGCGCGTCCACCTCCCACAGCTCCCAGTAGCGTCCGACGGTGGCGAACACGTCCGAACCCTTGGCCGTGACGTAGGAATCGATGTCCGTGTTCGGCAGGGCGACCCACGCTGAGCCGTCCCACTTCTCCACCGCGAAGACCCGGTTGATCTCCTGGATGATCAGTCCCTGCTGGGGCGGATCGACGCTCAGCTCCCGCCTGCGTTCGAAATAACCGCATTCACCTTCCTTGTCGTCCGCCGCCAGATGCGTGAGGGCGACCTGCGACGCGGCCGGCGCGCCGGTGCCGGTGCCGCCAGTGGAGGGGGCACGCTGAATCGGCGCTCGTGAGTGGCCTTCCGTTTTCGCACCCCCGAGCGACACCGCGCCGGATTGCGGCGGAACGTGGTCCGCTGTGGCGGGCAGAGGCCGACGTAATGCCTCTGTGGCGTTCGCTTCGGCCGCGCGCTCGAAGCGGTCGGAGGGGTCCGACACACGGAGCCCTGATCCGGTCTCGGTGCCGGCCACCGGGCCCTGACGCTGCTGAATCACATGGGTGAGTTCATGGGCGAGGGTGTGCTTGTCCGAGCCGCCGCGGCCGAGCACGACGTGGTCGCCCGAGGTGTAGGCGCGGGCGCCGATCTCGGTCGCGGACCGGGCGGCCGAGGCGCCGTCGTGGATGCGCACGGACCTGAAGTCCGACCCCAGGCGCGCCTCCATCTCCGTGCGCACCGGTTCGGCCAGTGGTCGCCCGGGGGAGCGCAGCACCTCGTGCACGCTGGAGCGCTGCACCGGCGCGGCCTCGGCCTCCGTTTCGGCCGCGGCGTCGTGGTGGTCGCAGGAGGCCCGCTGGACGTGCTGCTGCAGCTGAACCATCCGGGCGACCGCGGCGTTGCCGACGGCGCGTTGGAGGAGCAGGGCCGTTGCCGGGGTCACCGGTGTGCCCGCCCGAACCTCCTGATCCGTCGCGGACGGGGGGCGCGTGGTCCTGGAGTCGGGCGCTTTGCGTGGCGACGCACCGTCGTTCTGCGGATTATGTGTCCTACCGTGCACAAGCTCCTCCTGCCGCCACGGCACCGCACCACCGCGGTTGCCCGAAAGCAAGCCGTATCAGCCCTCCACGCGGCGGAGAAGGGCCGTAGGTGCAACCTGAAGGGCACCGTCGTGCCCCGCGAGGTGCCGCGACTGGCGGGGTCGCCGCATCGGAAGGGGGGACCGAGGACGGTCGTCGGCCTTCGTGTCGAACGCCGATGGCCGCGAGGCGGAGTACCGCCCGGCATGCGGCTCACGGGCAGGAGCCCTCGGACCGAGAGCCAAGGGCTCCTGCCCGTCTCCCGCCCGGGATCAGCCGCTGATCCGCTCGGGCTTGTCACCGCGGGTGTTGGTGATCTTGTGCGCCGCCGGCCGGTGGTGTGAAGTCGCTCAGCCCAGCTCGGCCCCCTTGGCCGCGGCCTCCTCCTCCGTCCGGGCCTGTCCGGTGGCGAGCGTGCCGCCCGCACTCTCCAGGTGGGCCCGCACGAACCACTGGAACTGCTCCAGATCGCGCAACTGCCCGATGAGCAGGTCCTCGGTGGCCGTGTCGAGGTCCCCCGCCTCCTTGATCGCGGCGCGGACGGCCTCGATCACTCCCGTGTAGACAAGGTCGAGCGCGCCGAGATGGGCGAGCGCGTCCGCCCGGCCGAGGGAGTAGTCGTCCCAGGTCCGCTCGGCGACGAGCGCTCCCGGCGTACCCTGCGCGACGCCGCCGAGCGCGGCGATGCGCTCCGCCACGTCGTCGGCCATCTCCCGGACCCGGTCCACCTGCGGGTCGATCATCTCGTGAACGGCGATGAAGTGCGGCCCGACCACGTTCCAGTGCACGTGCTTGAGCGTCAGATGAAGATCGTTCAGCGCGTGCAGACGCAGCCGGAGCGAACCGATCAGCCGGCCGGCGGCCTCGCGCTCGATGCCGGGAACCGTGTACTTCGGGGTCAGATCCTGCGTCATGGCTCACCTCGGTTTTCGTCGGGGGACGTCGTTGCATCAGCACGCTTGCCCCGATTGGGCCTGGTCAGACCTGGGTGAGCGGTGGTCGCGCCGATCCGGCCGGTCGGACACGGATGAGTGGCGGTCATGGCACCGGGCGCCGCGACTCAGCTCGTGTTCAAGGCGTCGACGGCCTCCTGAACGCTGGAGTGCAGCGTGAAGAGCTGGTCGAGTCCCGCCACCCGGAAAAGCTGGACCATGGCAGGGCTGAGCCCGGCGACGGAGAAGGAGGAGCCCGCGGCCAGGGCGCGGTGGTAGGCCGTGATGATCACGGTCATCCCCGTGGAGTCGCAGTACTCCAGGCCCGACAAATCGGCGACGACACCCGCGCCGGGGCTCCGCAGTACGTCCTCGACGGCCTGACGGAGGCTGGGGCCCGTGTAGTGGTCGAGCTCGCCGGCCAGGCGCAATACCACCGGCCCTGACCGGGAGGGATGCGCGCTGATGCCGAGAACGCCCTCTGTCTCGTTCACCGTGTCTCCTGTGCGGGAGTCGATTACGACGGGGCAGCGGATGTCGTTCGGCTGCCCGCGTGCGGCGAGCACGCCTCCTCCGTCCCTGCGCATGCATGGGCATGTGCTACCCGCACCGGTTTCCCCGCTCGCCTGGATTATCCTACGGAGTCGCGACTGCCCCTGGGCAAACACCGATTTTCGGCAACGGGTCATGTGTTCGCAGCGTTGAGAGAATTCTGGCCACGACGCAGCGGACGTCGCCCGTGCGGGGGCAGGCGGAGAAATTGGTCGGCGTCGGGCGGCCGTTCCGGGGGCAGACAGGCATATGGCACGAGGTCAGGGGGTGATCGCGTGCCGTCGCGGTGAGGGTCGCGGAGTCGGGTCGGCGTGAGGGGAAGGGTGTCGCGTGGCGAGTTCGGACAACGCTGGACACAGGCCGCCGGCGGCGGCTGACGGCGATGTGTTCGCCGCCGACCGCGAGGTCGGCAGGGACCTCGCCGAGGTGCACTGGGCGGCCACGCCCCTGGGTCCGCCACGGGAGTGGCCGCAGAGCCTGCAGACGGCCGTCAGCATCCTGCTGTCCTCCCGTTTCCCCATGTGGATGGCCTGGGGGGAACAGCTGACCTTCTTCTGCAATGCCGCCTACCGGCGCGACACGCTCGGCCGCAAGTACCCATGGGCGTTGGGCCGGCCCGCGAACGAGGTGTGGGCGGAGATCTGGGACGACATCGGCCCGCGCATCGACACCGTGCTCAGCACCGGCGAAGCCACCTGGGACGAGGGGCTGTTGCTGTTCCTGGAGCGTTCCGGCTACAGCGAGGAGACCTACCACACCTTCTCCTACAGCCCGCTGCGGGACGACGCCGGTGACGTGGTGGGCATGCTGTGCGTGGTCAGCGAGGACACCGACCGGGTGATCGGCGAGCGGCGCATGGCCACGCTGCGCGACCTGGGCTCGGACCCGAGCGTGATCCGTACCGAACAGGAGGTGCTGGCCTTCGTCGACCGGCAGCTGACCGGCAACCGGCAGGATCTGCCCTTCACGCTGACCTATCTCTTCCACGGCGACACCGCCAGGCTGGCCGGAGCGACCGGCATCGCCGCGGGCCACCCGGCCGCACCGGCCGTCCTTCCGGTCGATGACCCCGACGGTGTGTGGCCCGTGGCGGCACTGGCCGCGGGCGAGGCCACACTCGTGCCGCTCGCCGGCGACGCCTTCCCGGAGCTGCCGGCCGGTGACTGGCCCGAGCCGCCCGTCCAGGCACTGGCGGTCCCCCTCCTGCAGCAGGGCAGCGCGCCGTACGGCTTCCTCGTCGCGGCCCTCAACCGCTACCGCGTCCTGGACCAGGGGTACCGGGGTTTCATCGAGCTGACCGCAGGACACATCGCGTCCGGTATCGGCAGCGCCCGCAGCTATGAGTCGCAGCAGCGGCGGGCGGAGGAACTGGCCGAGCTGGACCGGGCCAAGACCGCCTTCTTCTCCAACATCAGCCACGAGTTCCGGACCCCACTGACCCTGATCATGGGGCCGGTCGAGGAGCTCCGCACCAGGCTCGCCGACGCGGAGGAGAGCGTACGGCAGGAAATCGACGTCATCCACCGCAACGGCCTGCGCCTGGGCAAGCTGGTCAACACGCTCCTCGACTTCTCCCGCATCGAGGCCGGACGGATGCAGGCCCGCTACGAGCCGGTCGACCTGGCCGTGGTGACCACCGAGCTGGCCAGTGTCTTCCGATCGGCCATGGAGAAGGCCGGACTCCTGTTCGACGTGGACTGCCCGGCGCTGGACGAGCCGGTGTACATCGACCGCGGGCTGTGGGAGAAGGTGATTCTCAACCTCCTCAGCAACGCGCTGAAGTTCACCTTCGACGGTGCCGTCCGGGTGAGCATGCGGTGCGCGGACACGCATGCCGTGGTGACCGTGTCGGACACCGGCATCGGTGTGCCCGAGGCGGAGATGCCCCGCCTGTTCGAGCGGTTCCACCGTATCGAGAACGCCCGTTCACGTTCGAACGAGGGCAGCGGGATCGGGCTGGCCCTCGTGCAGGAACTCGTCGGCCTGCACGGTGGCACCATCACGGCCGAGAGCACCGAGGGCGAAGGCACCACCTTCACCATCCTGCTGCCGTTCGGAACCGCCCATCTGCCCGCCGGGTCCGTGGTGTCCGAAGCGGGCGGCACCACGGCCTCCGCCACCACCGATCCCTACGTCCAGGAGGCCATGCGCTGGCTGCCGGGAAGTGACACCGACGCGA
This sequence comes from Streptomyces sp. NPDC053076, assembly GCF_044546845.1. NCBI lineage: Bacteria > Bacillati > Actinomycetota > Actinomycetes > Kitasatosporales > Streptomycetaceae > Streptomyces > Streptomyces sp. NPDC053076. Next base: position 641,779 of record NZ_JBITZL010000003.1, read on the forward strand.
CGGCCGACGACATGCTCGCGCGAGCCGACGTGAACGCCACGGTGCCGAGCGCCGGGGGCGCGGTCAGCGCCCGGGTGCTGGTGGCGGACGACAACGCAGACATGCGCGAGTACCTCACGCGCATCCTGGCGGGGGCGGGCTACGAGGTGACCGCCGTCACCGATGGCGCCGAAGCCCTCCGCTCCGTCCGGCGCGACAGCCCCGACCTCGTCGTCAGCGACGTGATGATGCCACGGCTGGACGGACTGGAACTGGTGGCGAGGCTGCGCGGAGACGCGCGCACGGCCTCCGTGCCGGTGCTGCTGCTGTCGGCCCGGGCCGGTCAGGAGGCGTCGATCGAGGGGTTGCACGCGGGCGCCGACGACTATCTCGTCAAGCCGTTCGCCGCCGCCGAGCTCCTGGCCCGGGTGCGTGCGAACGTCGAACTGGCCCGGCTGCGCAGCCATCACGTCCGCTGGCGGGCGGCCATCATCGACTCCCTCCAGGAGGCGTTCTTCGTCTGCGACGAGGCCGGCTCCGTCGTGGAGATCAACAACGCGTTCACCGACATCCTCGGCTACGGCCCCGAGAACCTGCCGTACGCCCCGGTCCACCCGTGGTGGCCGGACGCGGGCGCCGATCCCGGGGCACATCGGCAGGTCGGTGACGCCTTCGCCGACCTGCTCGACCGCGACCAGGGCTCCTACACGATCCCCGTCATCCACCGGGACGGCCACCGGCTGTGGGTGGCCGTCACCTACAACAAGGCTCAGGACCCGGACACCGGACGCCGGGTCACCGTCGGCACCTTCCGTGACGTGACCGCCGAGCACTACGCCGTGCAGCGGGAGACGGCGCTGGCCGCGCTGACCACCTCCCTGTCCCGCGCCGTCAGTCTGAGCGAGGCGCTGTCCGGTGCCCTGGCCGAGCTGAAGGCGCTGTGGCGCGCGCGGAGCGTGGTGGCCGCCGTCTTCGAGCGCACCGACCTGCCGTCCTTCACCTCCACGGACCCGGACCTGCGGTGGGAGGCGCTGCCCGCGGAGCGCCGGGAGGCGCTCTCCGGACTGCGCCGTCAGTCACCGCTCACTCCGGTGGCCGGGGACACCGGCGCCGGAGTCCTGCTGGAACACCCCGACGGCCCGCTGGCCCTGTGGATCGACCTGGGCGTACACCGGCCCTTCACCTCCGAGGACCAGCTGCTGCTGTCGCTGCTTGCCGGGCACCTCGCGCAGGGCCTGGTGCGGGCCCACCAGATCGACCAGCAGCGGGAGACCGCGATCGCGCTGCAACGCGCCATCCTCGGCCCGGCCAGCCTCCCCGACGGCTTCGCCGTCCGGTACGAGCCCGCCACCCGCCCGCTGGAGGTGGGAGGCGACTGGTACGACACGGTCGTCCTGGGGGACGGGCGGATCGGCATCGTGGTCGGCGACTGCGTCGGACGGGGCCTGGAGGCGGCGAGCGTGATGGGGCAGCTGCGCAGCGCCTGCCGCGCGCTGATGCTGCTGGATGCCAGCCCCCGCCGGACGCTGATGGCCCTCGACCGGTTCGCCGCGAGCGTTCCCGGCGCCGTGTGCACCACTGTCTTCTGCGGTGTCCTCGATCCCGGCACGGGACAGCTGACCTACTCCAGCGCGGGACACCCGCCGGGCATCCTCGCGTGCGCCGACGGCACCATCCGGCTGCTGGACGAGGGGCGCTCGCTCCCCCTGGCCGTGCGCCCGGGACGGGAGCGTCCGGAGGCCGCGTGCGCCCTGCCCGCACGGGCCACGCTGCTGCTGTACACCGACGGACTCGTCGAACGCCGTCGGCGCCCGCTCAGCGAGGGGATCGACCAGGCGAGCGAAGCCGTGCTGGAGGGCCGTAACGCACCGGTCGACGCTCTCGCCACCGAGGTGATGTCGCGTCTCGCCCCGGCCGGCGGCTACGACGACGACGTGGCGCTGCTGCTGTACCGGCACCCGGCGCCGCTGGAGGTGTCCTTCCCGGCCGAGTCGTCGCAGCTCGCACCGGTGCGCAAGGCGTTGCGCAGCTGGCTCGCCCAGTGCGACCTGCCCCCGAACACCGTGCAGAACATTCTCGTCGCCGCGGGGGAGGCGTGCGCCAACGCCATCGAGCACGGCCACCGGCACAGCCCGGGGGACGCCGTGCGGCTGCGCGCCGAAACCCTCGCCGACGACCTGCGCCTGACGATCGCCGACAGCGGCCGGTGGAAGACTCCGCAACCCGAGCTCAACACCCACCGCGGCCGGGGCGTGGCCCTCATGCGGGCCATGATGCAGCAGGTCACCATCACGCCCGGCCCGGCCGGCACCACCGTCGACATGCAGATGAGGATCGCCTGATGACCACCCCCCTCACGCTCACCTCCGGCCGGCGTCCGGACGGTACTCCGCGTCTCGCGGTCAGCGGTGAGATCGACATGAGCAATGCCGGATCCCTGGCCGACGCCCTCGGCGCCGGCTCGGGGCCCCTCGTCCTGGACCTGACCGAGGTGGAATACCTCGACAGCGCCGGGCTCAGCGTGCTCTTCACCCACGCCGACAGACTGGAGCTCATCGTCCCGCCGCTGCTGGAGCCCGTGCTCACCGTCTCGGGCCTCGCCGGTCTGGTCACCGTCCGCGGCCTCAGCCCCGACGACGCGTCCCAGCAGCCCTGACCGGTGGCACAGCGAGCCCCGCGGGCCCTGCCCGCCACCGTCCCGCAGCCCGCCGCCACCGGCTGCGGCACCGCCCATGCCCACACCACCGCAGCGCCCGAGCCTTCCGGCCAGGAGTGATGACCAGCGTGTCCGACACCCTCCACGTGACCGTCCAGCCCACCAGTGATCGCACCGCCGTCGTCGCCGTCGCCGGAGACGTGGACCTGCATACCGCGTCCACCCTGCGCACGCACGCCCTGGCCCTCGTCGAAGAGGGTGTTCCGGATCTCGTCCTGGACCTGGCCGGCGTCGACTTCGTCGACTCCACCGGCCTCAGCGCCCTCATCACCCTCTTGCACGCGACGCATGAGGCAGGCGGCTCACTCCGCCTCGCCGACGTCCCCGACCGTCTCATGCGCATGATCAGCATGACCGGCATCTCCGAGCTGCTGCCCGTCCACGCCACGGTCGCCGACGCACTGGCCGGCCGGACCGCCGCCGGCACCTTTGGCGATGCCGGCGCGGGCTCCGGCCTGTTCGACTGACCACACGACCGCGGGCGGCCCGTGGAACCACCGGCCGACCGGCACCGCCCCGATCGCGCTCCCCGGCCGGCCGCTCAACAGGTGCGAGCCGCGCGAACGACCGCCGTGCGGCCCGGCTCCGCCACGACAGGCTTGGACCGGCCGTCCCGGCGCACACGACCCTGGATGAGGCATTGACCAATGCTGTGCGAGATGATGGCCCGACATACCGCCCGCGCCGTCGCCCCCCTGCTCGACGACCCCGTCGATGTCGTCAAGGCCGTCGACAAGGCCCTGAACGACCGCTACGCCCACCAGAACAACGGTTTCGTGACCCTCGTCTACGGCCATCTCACGCCGGCCACCGACGGACTCACCGTCCACCTCGTCCGGGCCGGCCACACACTGCCCCTGCTCCTGGACACCGACCACATGGTCGACACGATCGAGGCGTCCGGCGGGCTGCTCGGCATCGGCATCCCGCCCCGGCTCACCGCTCGTCGCTTCACGCTCCGTCCCGGTGAGAGCCTGCTGCTGTACACCGACGGCATCACCGAGTGCCGGACCACCGGCACCGAGCAGTACGGTGACATCCGACTGGCCAAGGCGCTGGCCTCCACCCCGCGCCGGCCGACCGCGGCCGACATCGTTCGGGCCGTGGCCCTGGACGTCCGCGGCTTCGTGGACGGCGGGGACGTGGAGGACGACCAGGCCGCGCTGGTCATCACTGCCGACGAGCCGGTGCCGGACCCCAACTGACCACCGGTTGCCGCGACTTCCGCGTCCAGCGAGTCGCTTCCTCTTCACGGTTGTCCACCCCTCGACGGTCCGCATCGCGCAACCCTCGCCGGGGGAGACCGCCATCAACCCACGTACGACTACACCAAGCAGGTCGCCTTCGTCACCGGTGCCAGTGCCGGCACGGGCCTGGCACCGCTCGCGCCCTCGCCCGGGCCGCCTTCCGCCGCTGCGCCGTCCTCGATGGGCTGAGGGCTTCGGGAGCTGTGGGGTTTTCGGGCAGTCCGTGTCACGGCACCGCGGGGCTTCCGGCCGGGTTGCGGGCGATGACGGCGTCGATGAGACGGCCGCCCGGCCAGTCCATGCTGATCACGCCGGTGTGACCCGACGTCGTGTGCAGGTAGTCGAGCAGTCGCTGGTTCATGCCCTGTTTGCCGCCGTAGCCATTGGCCACCTGGGTGTAGGTCGCGCCGAAGGGGGGACAGCTGGCGGAGAGCCCGGTGCCGCCGATGGTGTTGGTGCTATCGCCGGCGATCTGCTGGATACTGGCCGTGACCAGCGACCACCTGGTGTCCAGATCGCACTGATTCCACGGGATGAAGGGCGTGGAAAGCCACCGTGAGAGCCCGAAGCCGTCGTACACCTGTCCTCTGGGGCCGCTGAAGCCGGTGAGCACGATACGGCCGCGTACTTGCCCCAGGGTGGGGGTGTCGGCCGTGCTGGTGCCGGTCACCGTGGGGGCGTAGAAGAGGTCCGGGTAGCGGGCCAGATAGCTGTCGAAGACACGGATGCGGTCGGGGCCCGTGGCGTTGGACGGGTCGTCGACGCACTTGCCGATCTGCAGGCCGCCGGTGCCGCCCTCGGTGGTGTCGCCGTCGCACTCGCCGTGCAGGCTCATGAGCACGGTCTCGCCCGGGTGGGCGGCGAGGAAGGACCGGGTCTTGGTGAGGACGTCGTCGAAGTTGGCGTTCTGGTAGACGTTCGTGTGGTGGATGGCGAACGCGGTGTTGCCGTTGACGATGCGGACGCGGATGTCGATGGAGCGGATGCCGGCGTCCAGTTGTGCGGTCAGGGTGTCCGCACTGTCGCCGTGATTTTCCTGGGTCTGGTAGTACCAGGGCGCGAGGGCACCGCCGTGGACGGCCATGGTGTCGTGGGTCCCGGGGATCGACATCCGTCCCAGCCCTGTCGAGTCGGGGAGCCGGCCCATCCAGTCCGGGTTGCTGGCGCCGGTGAGACTGTTGAACGCGGGCGTCGAAGGTCCCGGCCACCAGGGCAGATCGAAGGCCGACGCCGGCGTGGAGAGGGCGGACAGACTCAGGGTCAGGACGAGAGCGCCGAGCACGCAGAGGGTGCCCGCAGGGCGCCGGAGTGTGCGGGGGGCGGGTCGGCTACGCCGTGGCGAGAAGAGCATGTCCGGGGATCTTCCATGCCTGTCAGGTACATGCCAATTACACACTTACCGGATCTGTGGATCGCGGCCGCCAAAGCATTCCCTATGCCTCATCCAGAGGCAAGACATGCGCGCCGCCTGCTGTGCCCAGACCCCGGGCGGGTCGTGGGCCGACGGTTCGCCCTGGCCGAGCAGCGCAGGTCAGTCGACGCAGGCCCACTTGACGCAGCCGTCAGGGTTTGCGGGCCGAACCCGCCGACCGGCAGACACGGCCCGATGAACCGCCACTCTTCTCGGTGAGTCGTGCACGTGCCGCACCCAAGTCGCTGCCGGCCGACACCCGTTCGCGGCTCCGGCCCCGACCACGATCCCGGCCGTGGACAGCCCCTGCATCAGCTCCGCGGCCCGGGCCGGCCAATGTCGTGGACGGTGTTCAGGCGGGCCCGGGCTCACCACCGGTCAGCGTTCCGCGCCTTGCGCTTCCTGCGGCCTGTCGGCGATCACCTGGGCACCCTGCGGCCCGTCGGCAGGCTCCGGGGTGCTCTGCGGCCTGTCGGCGAGCTTGAGCCAGACCACTCCGACGATGATCAGGCCCAGCCACAGCGCTTGGACCAGGGTGAGCGTCTCGTCGAAGAAGACGGGGCCGAGCAGCGCCGCACCGGCTGCCCCGATTCCCGCCCAGACGGCATATCCGATGCTGACATCGATGGTGCGCAGCGCGACGCTCAGTGCCCAGAGCGTCAGAAGGAAGAACACGACGGCGACCAGCGACCACGCCAGCCGAGTGAAGCCGTGGCTTCCACCGACGGAGAGCGCGTAGCCGATTTCGAAACCTCCGGCGAGAAGAAGCGTGAGCCAGGAGTTGGCTGAGGAGCGGCCGGTGTGGGACATGTATGTGAGTCCTTTCGTGAGGGCGGGACAGGTGACGGCGGGATCCTCAGGCGGCACCACTGAGCTGGAGTCCGACGACTCCGACGATGATGGCGGCGATGCCGAGTGCCTTACGCCAGTTCAGGCGCTGGCCGAAGAGCAGTGCTCCGAGAAGGGTGATGCCGATACCGGCAACGGACGTCCAGATGGCGTAGCCGACGCCGACGTTGAAGGTCAGCAGGGCCTTGCTGAGGAAGAAGGTCCCGATGGCGCCGCTGACCAGGGTCGCGATGGTCCACGGGCGGTTCTTGAAGCCCTCTGCCTTGCCGGCCGCGATGGCGACGGCGATCTCGAAGACGTCTGCGACAGCGAGGTAGACCCACTGCATGGGTGGTCCTTTCGTTCGATGTGGGCCGGCGTTGCGGAGCCGGCCCGCCGTGGAGTTCGCCGTACCGCGTGAAGGGTGGTGGGTAGGACGAAGCGGTGGTCCGCCAGGACGTCAGGCGGAGTCGGGATCTTCCGGCCCAGGGCCGGCCTGCGCGGTCCGGTCGCCGATGCGACCCTGAGCCGGTTGCGCAGTGTCGAGCGCTGCGAACTTCATTGGGCTGAGGGCGGGTTGCCCTGCCGTGACAGCGCCATGGGCCGGACACGGAGGAGCATGGGGGGGCTGACCGTTTCGGGCCGTGTCAGCACCCGGTGCCTGACCGTTCGGGTCGTGTCAGCACCCGTCGATTCCGCAGGCGGCACCTCGGGTGACCGCCTGTTCGGCCTGGGCGTCGAGCACGGCCTTGCGGATCTGGGCCGTGGAGGGGACACCTTCTATACGGTGGTTGTCGCCGACGACGATCGTGGGGACGACGGAGACGCGGTACGCCTCGGCGGTCCGCAGCGCCTGCCGGTGGATGTCGGTGTACGTCCCGGCCGTCAGCGCCTCGGTGAAATCGCTCGTGTCCAGGCCCAGTTCGGATGCGATGTCGGCGAGGACGTCCAGTTGACCGATGTCCCGGTCCTCCTGGAAGAAGGCCCGCAGCATCCGCGGAGTGTATTCCGCACCCTTGCCGTGCTCGGCCGCGTACTGGTAGCCCTCGAACGCCAGCCGCGTGTAGGGCTGCGGTGACACGGTGGGCAGAGTGATGTCCACGCCCATCCGGCGGGCCATCGGATAGACCGAACTGGCCCAGACGGCCGGCAGGTACTCGTCCTCCGGCCGCAGCGTCGGGGTCGGGTGAGGCCGCAGTTCGAACGGCATCCACTCGATCTCGACGTCGAGGTCGCGGGTGGCCTCGTGCAGCGGGCCCTCGGCGAGCATGCAGAACGGACAGACGTAGTCCGACCATACCTTGACGCTGACTCTGCTGGTTTCCGTCCCGGTCACATCCGCCTCCGGTTCATGGCGAGGTAGTCGTCGAACGGCTCCGTCCCTTCCGGGATCGGCAGCGAGGTGACCCTGATCGGCCAGAACTCCGGGTCCTCGGCGAAGATCGAGTACGACCCCGAGTAGTCGAAGCCGTACCGTGCGGCCGTCTTGCGGTCGGCCACGTGGACGATGTGGCCGACGTTGAAGTACAGCGAGGCCATGTAGCACAGGGCGCAGGGCTCACCTGAGGCGATCAGCGTGGCCCCCGCGGTGGCGTGCAGCCCGTACCTGGCGGTGGCTTCCCGCAGCGCGACCACCTCGGCATGCGCGGTGGGGTCGTTGTCCTCGCGTACCCGGTTGAAGCCGGTGCCGAGAATGCGACCGTCGTTGACCACCACACCGGAGAACGGGATGCCGCCCTTGGCGACGTGCTCGCGGCTGATCCGCACCGCCTCACGGGCGTACGCGGTCAGCTCACTCTCTGAGATCTCGTGCGGGGACACCTTTACTCTCCGGATCCGATCGTGCCGGCAGCTGGGCCGGTCGAGACGACGTGATCAACACCCGTGCCCAGCTGCCGCAGGGCCACCGCGGAGGTGAAGACGCCACCCGTCACGGCGGGCCGGGGCAGCACGGAAGCCCATGGCTGGGATAAGCCCTGGGGCGGGTTGGTGGGCATGGAACCTCAATCCTTGCTTGTACGTGCATGTTCTTTGATTTCATAGAATCCGACGGAGGAGTCAAGCCGGCAGATAAAGCTTGCATGAACATGTATCTTGTTGTCAACGCGTCGCCTGAGAGGAAGCTGCCTCATGACCACGATCTCCTATGTGCCGGCCGCCTCGTCCGACCAGGCCATGTGGGGGAGGGTTCTGGCCCTGCACGCGCATGTGGAGCGCCAGCTCACCCAGGCCCTGCAGCGCAAGCATGGGATAGGGCTCTCCGAATTCCGCGCTCTGGAGTGTCTGCAGCAGGCCAAGGACGGCGAGCTGCGCATGCAGGAACTGGCCGACAAGGTCGGGCTCGGGCAGAGTTCCGTGACCCGGCTGGTCGGCCGGCTCTTCTCGGCAGGGTTCGCCTTCCGGGACCTGTGCCCCGACGACAAGCGCGGTGTCTACGCCGTCATCACCGACGACGGCAGGCAGCGCTACGCCGACGCGCGCGGCACCTACTCCGAGGTCCTCAGCGCGGCGCTCAACACCGCCGGTGCCACCTCTGAACTGGCTGGTACGGTCCAGGCGCTGCGCAGCGGCCTCTGAGCGGCACCCTCTCCTCCCTCCGGTTCCGTCCGCGGAAACCGTCTGCCGAAAGCCGTCCCACCCGGGGGACGGCTTTCGGCGTTTCCGAGCACAGCCGAGCATGTCCGGGTGAACGCGCGACGCCGCCCGGCGCTCCCTTCCTTAAACGCTGCGACACCTTGAGGGAAGGCGTTACATCAACGCGAAACGCATAGTTCATGAAGCAAACGAGGCGCTCTCGCCCGGTCCGGCTTCAGTGATGTGCATCACTGATGACTGGGCCAGTTACATGCTTGACTCTGCATGCACTGCCGGTACGGTTGGTCGCGACTTGATCACGGGGGGTGAGGTGCGGGGTCGCCAGGACAGGCGGCCGCCGTGCTTCGCGAGTCAGTAGGCGCCAGACGGGCGCCGGCACCCCCATGGGCATGTCGTTTGACATGGACAGGTTAACGAATGGGGGGACTGTGCCCTTACCATGCCTTCTCGACGCGCTGGCCGCACACGCCCGGCGCCGGCCCGATCACGTGGCCCTGATCCGGGGCGAGCGGCAGGTGACATACCGCCAGTTGGTCGGCCTCGCCGAGGAGTTGTCCGGCGCCCTGGACACTCTCGGGCTCGACCGGCGACAGCCGCTGTGCGTGCCCGCACACAAGACGCCCGCGACGATCGCCCTGCTCATCGGCGCCTTCCGGGCCGGTTACGCGGTCCTGGCGCCCTCGCCCGAACTGGGCTCCGCCGCCCGTACGGCGCTCGCCACACAGGCCCGCTGCTCCCACGTGCTCACCGTCGACGATCAGGGAGTGCTCGACACCATCCCGGTCGCGCCGGACGAACACACCGCCGGTGGCTTCGACACCGTGGACCCCGCCACCGCATCCCTGCTGCTCACCACCTCCGGCTCCACCGGAACGCCGAAGATCGTGCCCATCCCGGGCGATGCCTTCGAGCGGTTCGCCGACTGGGCCATCGACCGGTTCCGCCTCACCGAGATGGACACCCTCCTCAGTTACGCCCCCCTGAACTTCGACCTCTCCCTGCTCGATGTGTGGACCGCGCTGCGCCTGGGTGCCCGAGTCGTCCTCGTCGAGCAGGAGTTCAGCGCGGACGCACGTCACCTGCGGGACCTGGTCACCCGGCACCAGGTCACCTTCGTGCAGGGCGTGCCCATGCTGCACCGGCTGCTCACCCAGGACGGTGCCGTCCATCCGACGGTCCGCACCGTCATCTTCACCGGGGACGCGATGCCGCAGGCGCTGCTGCGGCGGCTCGGCGAGGCTTTCCCCGACGCCGGCTTCCACAACGTCTTCGGATGCACCGAGACCAACGACAGCTTCATCCACGACGCCGACCCCGCCGAGGCCGGTGAGCAGACGCCCATCGGCCGGCCGCTTCCCGGGGTACGGGCCCTGCTGCTCGACGGCGAGGGACGGATCCTCGACGGCCCCGGCACCGGTGAACTTCTCGTGACCACACCGTTCCAGACGGTCGGATACCTGCAACGCTCCCGCAACGAAGGGGTGTTCGTGCCCGCCCCCGACGGTGGTGACGAAGTCTTCTACCGCACCGGCGACCTCGTCACCCGGGACGCCGACGGCCTGCACTGGCTGCGAGGACGCACCGACTTCCAGGTCAAGGTCCGCGGGGTGCGGACCAATGTGCAGGAAGTCGAAAACGTCCTGTCGGCTCACCCCGAGGTCGCCGAGGCCGCCGTCGTGGCGATCCCCGACCCCGAGGCCGGCTACCGGCTGCACGCCCAGGTGACCCGCCGGCCCGGCACCTCGCTCACCTCGCTGCGGCTGCGCTCGCACAGCGCCGAGCGCCTGCCCCGCCATGCCATCCCGTCCTCCGTGCACGTGGGCGACGCCCCGCTGCCGCGCACGTCCACCGGAAAGCCCGACCGCAACCTCATCAAGGCAGCACGACAGAAGGGAAACCCCGCATGACCTCCCTGGCGGACGAGATTCGCGGCTACGTCATCGCCGAGTTCCTCGACGGAGAGGACACGGCGGACCTGACCGCCGACTTCGACCTCATCGACAACGGCGTCGTCGACAGCCTGGGCGTGGTGCGGATCGTCTCGCACCTCTCCCGGACCTACGCGATCCCGATCGACGACATTCCACTGACCCCGGACAACTTCCGCAGCATCGGCGCCATTTCCGCGTTCGTCGAGGACGCGACGAAGACCACCGTCTGAGCCGGCGTCCGGATCACCGAAGAAGGCCGGAAGCACCTCCCGGAGCGCTTCCAAAAGAACGCCCGGAAGAACCCATTCACACAAGGAGACTGCCATGATCGTCCGCAGCACCAGCGAACTCGCCCCCGTCGAGTGGGGCAACGGCACCAGCCACCGCCTGCTCACCGAGGCCGACGGCATGGGCTTCACCGTGTGCGAGACCCTGGTCCGCAAGGGCACCACGAGCGCCCTGCAGTACCGCCGTCACCTCGAAGCCTGCTACTGCACGGGCGGCTCCGGCGAGGTCGTCACCGCCTCCGGTGAACGCTACAAGATCACCGAGGGCACCATGTACGCCCTCAACGAGAACGACGCCCACTACCTCATAGCCTCCGACTACGAGGACCTCAGATTGGTCTCCGTGTTCAGTCCGGCCCTGCGCGGCGACGAGAAGCACTCGCTGTCTTCAGACGGCTTCTCCCAGTACTGAGTTCCGCGATCCGGGGCCCCTGCCGACACGGGCTCGGGCCCCGGCCCCGACCAGCGACGTACCGGAAGGCAGCACACGTATGACACTCGCACCGCCTACCGCAGGCACCGGCCCGGACCCGTACGCCATCGCCGCCCCCTGGGCCGACGAACTCAACCACGACGTCGAGGGGTGGGACGCCCGCGAGGAGTTCCCCTGGGAGAAGTGGAAGACGATCCAGCGCTCGGGACTGCTCGCCGTACCGTTCGAGACACCGTACGGCGGCCGTGGCGGCACCCTGACCGACACGATGCGCGCCCTCGAGGGGCTCGGGCACACCTGCCGCGACGCCGGCCTCGGCTTCTCCGCCTCCACGCAGATCGTCAGCGTCGGCGTGCCGTTGCAGGCGTTCGGCTCCGAGGAACTCAAGTCGCGCTTCCTGCCCGGGATCGTCACGGGCGATCTGATCACCGCGCACGCCATCACCGAGCCGGGCAACGGCTCCGACGCCCTGAACATCGCCACCACCGCCACCCGGGACGGTGACGACTACGTCATCGACGGCGGCAAGATGTTCATCACCAACGCCCCGATCGCGGATCTCTTCCTGCTCTACGTACGCACCGGCAAGCCGGGTCCGTTCGGCCTGAGCGTCTTCCTGGTCGAGCGGGACACCCCCGGTCTCCGGGTCGGCGAGCCGCTCGGCAAGATGGGGCTGCGCACCTCCCCGCTGAGCGAGGTGACCTTCGAGGGACTGCGCGTGCCCGCCGCCCGTCGCATCGGCCAGGAAGGCGCCGGCTTCCTGATCCTCGACCACGTGATGAAGCGGGAGATCCTCTTCTCCTTCTCCCTCACGCTCGGCGAGATGGAGCACCGGCTGGAGCGCGTGCTCCGGTACGCCAAGTCCCGCCGCCAGTTCGGCGAACCCATCGGCGCCTTCCAGGGCGTGGCGCACAAGGTCGCGGACATGAAGATCGCGGTGGAGACCGCCCGTAAGTGGCTCACCGACACCGGCGCCAAGGTGGAGGCCGGGCAGGACGCCGCGATCGACGTCGCCGCGACCAAGACCGTGGTCAGCGAGGCCAACAAGCGCACCGCGCTCGACGCCGTCCAGATCTTCGGCGGCCAGGGCTATCTCACCGCCACCGGCATCGAGCGGGACATCCGCAACGCGGTCGGCGGAACCATCTACTCCGGCACCAGCGAGATCCAGCGCAACCGCATCGCCTCCCTTCTGGGCCTGTGAGCCGGGAGCTGACGAAAGGGTCACCATGAACGCACTCACGCCGGACGACCTCCGACGGCTCACCGCGCCCACCGACTTCCTCGATCACGACAGCGACAGCGTCCAGTCCTTCGTCGACGAGGCGGTCTCCGACCGCGGCGCGGACCAGCGCCGCCTGGCCGTCGAGCTGTACTACGCCGTCCGCGACGACGTCTTCTACGAGGTGTACGGGGCCGACCTGTCCCCCCAGGGGCTGCGGGCCAGCCACACCGCGTCCACCCGCAAGGGCTTCTGCCTGCACAAGTCGGCGCTGTACGCGGCGGCCTGCCGGGCCGTGGGCATTCCCGCCCGGGTCCACTACGGCGACGTACGCAACCACCTCGCCTCCGACCGGCTGCGCGCCCACATCGGCGGGGACGTCTTCTTCCACGGCCTCAACTCCGTCCATCTTGAAGGCAGGTGGGTCAAGGCCACCCCGGTCTTCAACAAGATCCTGTGCCGGCTGTACGGGATGCAGCCGCTGGAGTTCGACGGCACCGCCGACAGCCTGCATCACCCCTTCGACGACCAGGGCCGCCAGAGCATGGAGTTCCTGGCCGATCACGGCGGCTTCGACGACGTTCCCTATGAGTTCGTGATGGCGAACATGCGCCGCAAGCACCCCGGGTTCCTGAACGACACCGGCACCGGCACGGTCCGCGGCGGCTCGCTGGCCGCCGAGGCGTCCGCCTGACTCCGCCCGACGACGAGGAGACACCGAGATGAGCACCATCCGAGCGCAGAAGGACGGCTGGGAGGCGCGGGCGCGTATCGGCGTGGTCGTACCCCACGCGGACGTCGGCCCGGAGTCGGAGTTCCAGGCGATCGCGCCCGACGACGTGTTCGTGCACGGCTCACGCGTCCACTTCGGCGCGATGCGGGCCGGCGGCGAGATGGACCCGAAGATCCCGCACGACCCGGTGCGGGCCTTCGTGGAGCCACCGCACATCGACGACGCGGTGGAGCTGCTGGCGGCCTCCCCGCTCGACGCGATCGCGCTCGGCTTCACCAGCTCCGCCTACGTCCTCGGAGCGAGCGGCGAGAAGGAGCTGTTCGACCGGCTCGCGCGGTACACGCGGGGCCTGCCGCTCACCGGCACCACCACGGCGGCCGTGGCCGGCTTCACGGCGCTGGGCGCCCGGCGGATCGCCCTCGTCAACCCGCCGTGGTTCGACGACCGGCTCTCCGGTCTCGGCGCCGACTACTTCACCGAACACGGCTTCGAGGTCGTCCACCACGGCCCGTGCGGACTGCCGAGCAACCAGAAGCTGATCACCCCCGAGGCGCTGTCCGAGTGGATCCGCGCCACGGTCGCCGGGCACCGGCCCGACGCCGTCCTGGTGGCCGGCAACGGCATCCGCGCCGTGGGCGTCATCGACGCCCTGGAACAGGAACTCGGCTTCGCGGTCCTGACCGCCAACCAGGTCCTGTTCTGGCACGCCCTGTACCTGGCCGGATCGTCCGAAGCGGCCCGCGGGATCACCGGGTACGGCCGGCTGTTCGGCACCGAACCCCCGGGCGGAGCGGCATGAGCCTGCTGGCGGCCGACGGGCATGTGGCCCTGTTCGTCACCGACGACGGGGACGCCCGTCGGCTGCCCCTGGTGTGCTGGCGCGACGACGGGACCACTGTGCACGGGATGGTCCTGTACCGGGGCGCGCTGCACCGGGCCGAGCACGTCCCCGGCTTCCGCCGTTACGCCCATCCCCTGGAGGACGACACACCCGTGCGCCGCGCGGACGCGCCCTCCCGCTCCTCATAGGCGCCCGTGTCACGCGCCGTCGCGGTTCCACCGTGGCGGTGACCGGCGCGGGCCTACGTCCGCCGACGCCCCCGGTGTCCGTGAGACCGGGGACGTCGGCGCCGTCGCTCTTCCGGGCGGGTAGGGAATCCCGTCCCTCCGGGGAACTGGCGGGCTGAACGTCTGCGTGATCCGTCGGGTTCCCGGGTGTCGGTGTCAGGGGCGCTTCCTGCTCACTGTCCTTGCCGCAGCGGCCGTAGTACCGCCGCACCCACCCGCAGGAGTGCGGACACGGGCTGTCCGACCCAGCGGGTGATCTCGCGCGGCACGGCGGGATCGACTTCGATGACCACTTTGACGTATCGGGTGTCCAGCGGCGTGACTTTGGTGGACGAAGCCGCGGCGGTGTCCGGCCGACGTTGCAGCGCGGCCCGGTACATGTCCTTGCGCTGGTTCACACCGTGTCCTGACGCTTGATGAGTTCCTCCGCGAGATCCATGTATGCCGTGCCCTTCACCTCGACGGAGCTGCCGAACGACTGGGCGTACAGGTCGAGCCGCGGAATGTGCGTGGACAGCACGTCGAAACCCCGCTCGGTGAGGGCCTCACGGGCATCGGCGTCGGGACCGGTACGCGTGGCATCGGGCCGGTTCGTGCGGTTCAGCAGAACGGCGGCGCGAGCCGGCTGGAGGCGCAGGGACTGCATGTCGTCCATTTCGCGGTCGATGGGCGCCATACGGTCGAGCTCGATCGGGGCCGGGGTCACGGGCACGATCCACTCACTGGCGTACTTCATGATGCTCCGGGTGATGTGGGCGTGGTCCTCCATCTGCGGGGCGTCGAACACCACGGCCTGCCGATTGCCGAGGAAGTCGTTCACGCGCAGGTGTACGTCGCCCACCGGAAGGGCGAACACGGGGAACGGGAAACCACCCGCGAGCTCGCTCCAACGCAGCGCGGAAGAGGCGGGGTCACTGTCCACGAGCAACGGTGAGAAGCCCGAAGCGTGCAGTGCGTGGGCCAACCAGACGGCGCTGGTCGTCTTTCCCACGCCGGGTTTGAGGTTCACGAAGGCATAGCTCAGCGACACAGGAGCCGACGCTAACGGACGCGAGCGGCCGACTGCCCTCGGCGCGGAGCCGTCCTGCCCGGTTCACCCCGGGGAGCCGGTGAATCACTCCCATGGCCCAGGACCGCTCCGCCCGAGCCCTTGGCCGGCGGCCGTAGCCGCCGCAGGTGCCGGTCGCGCCGGAGCGCCGGCCTGCGGCCCCGCCCCGGCTGGGAAACACGCCGGACCGGGCGGTGGCGTACCTGCATACGGTGGCCTCGCCGGGGCAGACGACTCGCCGGAGCAGCTAGCTGCTCCGCTCCAACTGGGCCACCTGGCGGGTGGGCGCTCGCCGATGACGCGGGCCCGGTCTGACGGCCCGCCTTCCGAGAGAGGTTGTCGCTGTGTTGCTGCCTGCGGAGAAGAACCTGCGCGCTGTGCTGGCCCGCTTCGCCGAAGCCCGGTTCCGCCACGACCTGCAGCCCACTCCTCGGTCAGGCCGGGAACTGGAAGACGCCACCTACACGCTGTGCGTGATGACCGGCACCCAGTCGGTGGACCAGGCCCTCACCGCTGCCGACGCCCTCCTGGACCAGCTTCGAACGGACCGCCTTGCCGGCGCCAAAGGGACCCAGCTCTTGGCTGCCTGACCTGAACGAGTGTCCTCTCGGTGAAAGGAGAGACAGCACATGGCTGCCGATGCGAACTCCCGCAGAATCACGGGCAAGGTCCAGGGCAGGGACATAGTCCTGAACGGGCCCTTGTCGAAGGACGAGATCCGGAACAAGGTGTGGTGGTGGCAGGTACCCGATCCTGAGACCGCCCACGAGCGGAAAGACCGCCGACACGAGTACGACAGCTCTCAGAAGAATGTGATCTCGACTCTCGGCGGGTACTACGAGATTGCCGACGACTCCCGAACGCCTGAGGCTGACGAGTTGGTCGATCTGGTGTACGCGGAACTCAACCCGGACGAGTGAAACGGCTTTCACCGCCAGACCCCCCGTATTCTTCCGCCTCGTCCTCCACGGCTGGCGCTCGCCGAGGAGTTGATCAGGCGTAATAGCGGTAGACGGCCCGGGCCACGCAGGCCCACGGCCGCAGGGGTCTCCACGGCCGTAGACGGTTCAGCGGTCGTAGGCGGCTGCGGCTCAACGGCCGTGGGCAGCTCAACGTCCTTAGGCGGCACGGCATTTCCGACCACACCGGGCGAGCGACCGTGTCACTCGCCGAGGACGGTCATGTGTGGCCGGGCGGCAGCGCGGACCAGCCCCTCTCCAGCAACTCGAAGGCGCGGGTGACGGCTTGACGTGGGTTGTCATGCCCCTGCGCCGCGCGGGGCGCTTCGAGGGCGAAGTGGGCGAGAGCGGTACATGCGGGATCGTCCGCGGCGAGTCCGCTCTCTTCGGCGATGACCTGAGCCAGAGCTGCCGTGTGCCGCAGCCACATCTTCTGGAGGTAGTCGCGCAGGGCGGGAGTGTCGTTCACCAGGCGGAGGAACGCGGCGAAGCGGGGGTCTCCGTCCGTGGCGGTGACGCGGGAGCGCAGTGCGTGCTCGCGCAGTGCCGCGGGGATGGACCGGCCCTCCGGACGCTCGCGCACCGCGGTGAGCAGGGCGGCTTCCTGGTCGGCCTCCTCGTCGAAGACGAGGGCCTCCTTCACCGGGAAGTGCTTGAACAGCGTGGTGGTGGAAACGTCGGCGGCATCCGCGATCTCCCGGATGCCGACGTCGTCGTATCCGCGCTGAAGGAACAGGCGCAGCGCGGCGTCCGCGATGGCCTGGCGGGTGGCGGCCTTCTTGCGCTCGCGGCGCCCCGGGGGCGCCGGCGAAGCGGCCGTCTGGGCGTCGGTGGGGGTCTCGGACATACCCGAACCCTACCTTCAGGGTTGCTCAACTTCAAAAGTTGAGTCGTTGCACTTATTGAGTCGATGTGCTTTTCTTGCGGTGCGGTGACGGGGCACCACCCGGACCGGCGGCTGTCGCCGGACCACTCTCCCCAGCGCCTTCCGCCGGTCCACGCTCACCAGCGCCCTCCGGCGGACCGGTCCCGTCAGCGCCGCCCCGCCAGGCCGGTCCCGCCGGCGCCCCCGCCGTTGTCACCTTTCCCGGCCGCCCTTTCGGCCACGGCGATCCCACCGAGCAGAGCCGGCCCGTCCACTCACGGTCGGCCCTTCTTCCTGGCTCACCATGACCAACTTCTTCCCTGGCTCACCACGACCAACTTCCTGGCTCACCACGACCAACGAACTTCACAAGCCGAACCAGCGTCCGCAGCACGGCTGCACGTCATGAACGGAGCACCACCATGGGCACCACCCACGCACCTCGCATCGCCATCATCGGCGCGGGCCCAGGCGGTCTGACCTGCGCTCGCATCCTCCAGCAGCACGGCGTCACCGTCGTCGTCCACGACCGTGACGCCGGTCCCGCCGCCCGTGATCAGGGAGGCACCCTCGACCTGCACGCCGACAACGGTCAGATCGCCCTTCGCGAAGCCGGGCTGCTCGAGGAGTTCTTCCGGTTGGCCCGCCCCGAGGGGCAGGAAATGCGCCAGATGGATCCGTCCGGCAGGCTCCTCTTCCACCACGTTCCGGAGGAGGGCGAGCGCTTCAAGCCGGAGATCGACCGGGGCCACCTGCGTGATCTGCTGCTCGATTCCCTGCACCCGGGCACGGTGCGATGGGGCCATGCCCTCAAGGAAGTCGGCGGACCCGCCGACGGACCTCGGACCCTGCACTTCGCCCATGGAGTCACGGCTGAAGCCGACCTCGTCATCGGTGCCGACGGGGCCTGGTCCAAGGTCCGCCGAGCCATTTCCTCGGCCGCTCCCGAGTACAGCGGCGTGAGCTTCCTCGAGGCTTGGTTCGACGACGTCGACAACCGGCATCCCGACATCGCCGAACTGGTCGGCCAGGGCGGCACCGCGGCAGCCGACGGCGAACGCGGCCTGTTCGCCCAGCGCAACAGCGGAAATCGCATTCGCGTCTACATCATCCAGCGTGTCCCCGCCGACTGGCTGTCCGCAGACGGCCTGACGCCCGCGGACACCGACGGCATCCGCCGCATACTGCTGCAGCGCTACGCCGCCTGGTCACCACGCATGCGCCGGCTGATCACCGACAACGACGGCCCCTACGTCGACCGGCCCATCCACGCCCTGCCCGTCCCGCACACCTGGGACCACAGTCCCACCGTCACCCTGCTCGGCGACGCCGCCCACCTCATGCCCCCGCTGGGTGTCGGAGTCAACCTCGCCATGCTCGACGCCTGCGAGCTGGCACTCGCTCTGGCGAACACCGACACCATCGCCGACGCCGTCCGAACCTACGAGAAGACCATGCTGCCCCGCTCAGCAGAGATGGCCCGCCTGCTCGACGGTGCCGCAACCGACTTGCTCTCAACGGAACTGCCCGACTTCGCCACCGACCAACCCTGACGAACCGGCCCACCGGATCACCCGGTGCGCCGCACACCGGGAGACAGCCTCCTGCGCGCCGGCAACTCGTCTTGGCCGTGGCCCGTGTGAGCACGGGCCACGGAGCCCGCGCCGACCGCGATGCGGCCGGGGCGTGGCAGTCATGAACGCTGCGGGGGAGTGGTGGCCCGGGTTGACGCGCTGGTCAGGCCGCTCCGGCTCAACACCGCGGCCGCGTTGACAGTCCGGTAACGATCTACCGGACTTCGGCACACGTGTACAGAGAAGCAAACGCCGATCACATCGTGGCACCGGCCTCACGCGACAAACACCTCAACCGCTCCTCCTCAGGCCAAATGCGTCAGGTCGTGATCCGTGCAGGGGGCAGGAGAGCTGGCGCAGGGCGGTTGCGACGACGTCGCTGCTGGGGCTGTCGTTGAGTGACCATGCCTTGCGTATGTGCGTGATGAAGGTGCGTGCGCTGTACGGGGAGATGCCGAGTTCGAGGCGGGACTCGGCCAGTCGTTCATGAGTACCGTAGGTGCTCTGCGCGGCGGCGTGTTCGCTGCGCCGGTCGAGTCCTGGAGCGGTGAAGATCTCCAGCAAGGTGAGAGAGAAATAACTGTAGGCAGCGGCTTCGTCGATGAGTTGGCGGGCGGCGTCGGTGATGTCGCCGTAGGTCGGCTGCCTGCCGGCGGGTTGGTGGGCGAAATGCTCGAGCGCGTGGAAGAGCGGCCCGTCGGAGCAGGCGCACTGCGAGGTTTTGAGGTGTCCGCAGAGCGTACGGAAGTCGCTGAGGATGCCGCTGGTGTCTTGGGTCCACTGCTGTTTGCCCAACAGGGTGCGAAATCCGGCCAGTGTCTCGGAGAGTTCTTCGAGGATGAGGTGGCGTGAGATGTGGGCGAGTTCGTGTGCCTCGGTCTTGGCTTGTATCTCCTCGATCTGCAGGCTGTAGCGCAGCAGGTCGCGAAGGAGGCCGCCGGAGAGGCTGTGGGCCAGAAGTGCGGTGTGCGGGGTGTGGTGTTCTGAGCGTTTACCGAGGATGGCGTTGGCTTCTTTCAGGGTGCATGCCTCGACGTGGATGATGTCGTCGAGTGAGCTGTCGGTGACATCCCGGTGGGGCAGGCCGCGGCGAACGAATGCGGCACCGACGTCCTCGGCGACGGAGATCAGGTAGTAGACGTGGCGAACCCCCAGGATGGCCTTGATCTCGGCGAGAAAGGCCAGAGCCTGCGCGTCGGAGCCGAGGCGGTCGACCTCGTCGATGGCGATGAGGACGCGCTGTCTTCTGGCTGCCAGCGCGTCGGCGATGCTGGTCAGGAGGTTGCGGAACTCCTCGACCAGGGCGGGGAAGTTGGGCGGAACAGTCGCGATGGACGTGGCGTGGGAGCCGCCTAGCGTCATGATCTGGGCGGTGCCGTTGGTCAGGGTGTTCGTCGTCGTCTGGACGGTCTGCAGCCGGTAGAGGTGGTTGCGGCAGCGGGCGACGAGATGGGGTTCCGCAGGGGTAGGACGCCAGCCGGCAGCGCGTGCGAGGAGGGTTCCTGCCACCAGGCCGGCGAGCCGGAGAGGATTCTGCGGGTCTGCGAGGAGCGCGTAGGTCTGGGGCGTACGGATGAGGAAGTAGAGGAGACAGGTCCCCAGGACGGTGGCGATAACTTTGCAGATGTCGCTGGCGTACACCGTCCATCGCCCGACCTCCAGCCGTGCCTCCACGGCGGCGGTTCCCGCGAAGGCGTAGAACCATCCAACAGTGATCATCGCGGCCACAAGAACGGTCTCGCCGGGCACTTCGCGTGCGAGCTGGCGTAGTTGGGGATCGAAACAGGCGCTGGCCAAGCTTCCGAGGGCCAGGGCTATGCCGAGCGTTGCTCCCGATTTGGTCCATAGCCGCCCCAGTGTGCGGGGCAGCCATGGGTCGCGGCGTGAGAGCCACCAGGCGATGCCGACGATGCTGATCGTGACGCTGGTGACGACGGCTTGGCCTCTCCACACATCCTGGACCCAGTTCTGGATCGTACGTGCCCTGGTGTGGGCGTAGTCAGCGGCTGAAGCTTCGTACCGGGCGTACAGCGAGCGGGCAGCCGAGGAGACCCCCAGGACGAGCAGGGCGGCCGCGGGCAACGCGAATGACGACCAGCGGACCAGTCTCCTGATTCTGCGGCGCGCGCTTTTCAGTATCCGGTGGAAAGGCGAGAGGCGCGCGAAATCCGGTGCTTGGAAGCCCTCGTGCTGGATGTAGTCCTGACAGAGACGCACCGAGAGGGAGACCAGGAAGTCGTGCGGGGCGTAGGTGGCCGGCGCCTGGATCAGGATGCCGAAGTCCGCCTGTTCTTTGGCGCTCTCCAACAAAGTGGACTTCCCCACTCCGCGTGGGCCGCAGACCGCGATGGTGCCCTCGTCCAGGTGGTTGAGCTTGCGGTGCAGCTGCTCCATGGCTTGAGTCTGGACGACGAACCCCGGCGCCCGCGGTGCGCGCAGGCCCTTCGACGTACCCTGCGGAACGAACAGAGAGTCGGGGTCTTCGCCCATGAGGTGGCGGATCATGCCGTCCATCACAGGAACGACGCCGTCGTCGAAGAGGACCACACCCCAGAGCATGGCGCGATAGCCGAGCTCGGCTCGTGCGGCGGCGCACGAGATGCCGAGTACGGCGGCATGCAGGCAGTGCCGGAGGTTGAACCACACCGCGGTGCCGCACCAGAACAGGACGAAAATCAGCACGGCGGCGCTGAAAACCGCTGTCAACAGGGCCAAGAGGCCGAGGGAGACAGCCACGATCAGGGTGGTGACGGCCAGCAGGCCGCAGACGACTTTCCAGTTCCATTCGGACTCGTCCGCAGCGGCCCGCTGCTTTGCGCGTGCGCGCTCCAGGTCGACGACGGCTTTGTCGTACGCGCTCCGTTCGGGGCCGTCAGCCTGGGTGTAGGCCGCGTTGCGGTACATCGAGCGGTGCATCTCGCGGAAGACGTCGCGTCGTGAGGTCCCTGGCCTCTTGTCCAGCTTCCGTGCGCGCGAAGGCTCATCGAGCGCGGTGTCGACGCACCGTTGGTAGACCGCGTCTCGGTCCGGTGCCGCGAAGAGCCGGACGGCCTGCACCACAGGACGCAGCCAGGGCTTGTTCTGTATGGACAGCAGCATCCGTCTCCCTCTCCCCCGGTTGTCAGCTCGCGGATGCTAGCGCCGCTCGGACCCGGACAGCAGGCAGACATGTGGACCTGGCTGGAACACGGCACCGTGCCTGAGTGGCTGCCCACGGCAAGGCGATCGTTCCTGCCCCTGCGGGCGGCGAGTCGCCGGCGGTGTCGCCGGCGGTCGGTTCGGGCCCCGCGCCGGGTGCGCAGCCGACGGCCGGATGAACGTCGGCGGCCCGGTCGGCGTGGCGGCCAGGCGGACGTCACGACCCTCGGACGGCTCTGAGGAATCAGGGGCCGCGATGATCCACCACGGGCCGCCGAGTTGTGCTAGACTGCTGCTGTTGCAGTTGTGGTACCCATGAACCTATGTGCGCCTGACGGGAATCTTTCTCCTGCAGGCGCATTAGTTGTTTTACCGGCGTCTCCGGATGGGGCCTCTGCCTACAGAAGGAGAAAATCATGGCACAGGGAACCGTGAAGTGGTTCAACGCCGAAAAGGGTTTCGGCTTCATCCAGCAGGACGGCGGCGGCCCCGACGTCTTCGCTCACTACTCGAACATCGCGGCCCAGGGCTTCCGTGAGCTCCAGGAGGGCCAGCGAGTCTCGTTCGACGTCACGCAGGGCCAGAAGGGCCCGCAGGCGGAGAACATCGTCCCCGCCTGATCGCAGGACGCGTATCCGCTCACCGGGGTCCGCACCGTCATGGTGCGGACCCCGGTGAGTGCTGTTTCCAGGAAGGCAGAGAACTGCATGTCCCGCAGGCCCCAGAAGCCGAACCGGCGCGCCTCGTCACCCCGGCCGGCCGCGTCGTCGCCGACGGAATTCCGGATGCCGGAAAGCACGACCCCCGCACTTCCCGCCGTCGAGGACTTCGCCGGTCTGGACATGCCCGCGGGATTGCTGAAGACCCTCACCGCGCAGGGCGTGACCACCCCTTTCCCCATCCAGGCCGCCACCCTGCCCAACTCCCTCGCCGGCCGTGACCTGCTTGGACGGGGACGTACCGGCTCCGGCAAGACCCTCGCGTTCGGGCTCGCGCTCCTGGCCCGTACGGCCGGACTGCGTGCGCAGCCCAAGGCGCCGCTCGCCCTCGTGCTGGTGCCCACCCGGGAGCTCGCCCAGCAGGTGACGGACGCGCTGGCCCCGTATGCGACGGCGGTGGACCTTCGGCTGGCCACCGTGGTGGGCGGGCTGTCCATCACCAAGCAGGCCGCTGCGCTCCGAGGCGGCGCGGAAGTCCTCGTGGCGAGCCCCGGCAGGCTCATCGACCTCGTGGAACGCGGGGACTGCGTACTCGACGACGTACGCATCACGGTCCTGGACGAAGCCGACCAGATGACCGACATGGGCTTCCTTCCGCAGATCACCAAGCTGATCCAGCAGGTACGGCCCGACGGACAGCGCATGCTCTTCTCGGCCACCCTGGACCGCAACATCGACCGCCTGGTGCAGCGGTTCCTGACCGACCCCGTGGTGCACTCCGTGGACCCGTCCGCGGGGGCGGTGGCCACCATGGAGCACCACGTGCTCCATGTCCAGGACGAGACCGACAAGAAGGCCGTCACCACGCGCATCGCGGCCCGTGACGGCCGGGTCATCCTCTTCCTCGACACCAAGCGGTCCGCCGACCGGCTCACCAAGCGGCTCCTGGCCGTCGGTGTCCGCGCGGCGGCACTGCACGGAGGCCGCTCCCAGCCGCAGCGCAATCGCACACTGGAACAGTTCAAGAACGGCCAGGTCACCGCGCTGGTGGCGACGAACGTCGCGGCCCGGGGCATACACATCGACGACCTCGACCTCGTGGTGAATGTCGATCCCCCCAGCGACCACAAGGACTACCTTCACCGGGGCGGTCGCACGGCCCGCGCCGGCGGTTCCGGCAGCGTGGTCACGCTGGTCCTGCCCATCCAGAAGCGGGACGTCACCCAGCTCATGACGGACGCGGGCATCCGCCCCCGGACGGCCAGCATCACCTCCAGCGACGCGAAACTCGCCACCATCACCGGCGCCCGGGAGCCGTCCGGCGTGGCCGTCACCATCGAGGTTCCCCAGCCGGCGACCCCCGCGGCGTCCCGCCCGGAGGCGAAGGCCGGCACCAAGCCCGGCAGGCGATCGGGCCGCCGACGCCGAAACGGCGGCGGGGCCGAAACGGCGACGGGCGTCGCCAACGGTACGGGCGCCGTCGACGGGGCGCGGGGCCGGGGCCCCGAACGCCGGTCCGCAGCCGGGACGACAGCGTCAGGCGGCACCTCCGCGTCCGGCGGGCGCGGTCCTGCCCGCCGCACGGCATCCGGCGGGGCCCCGGGCGGCGCCGGTGCCGGTACGGCGGGCGGCCGCGGTTCCGAGCGCCAGTCCGCGGCCGGGGCGGCCGGTGCCGCTTCCGGCAAGGCCGGCCGTGGGTCCGGTCGACGGGCGGCTGCCGGTCAGGCCACGGGCGGCGCTGCCCCGACCGGTGGCCGCGGCTCCGACCGCCGGGGAGGCCGCCGAACCCAGGCGAAGTGACGCGGGGCGGCGAACGGGGTCTCCAACCGGTCCAGCCAGAACCTGTCGGCCGGGGCACAGGTGATCTCCAGGTGGTTCGATCTCCACGTTGTTCCGCCCGCCCCGGCCCCGGTCCCGACCGCGCCGATGCGCCGACTGGCGGGCGTTGACCTGCCGGGAAGAGCGCCGGCGGTGTTGCTCTCCCGGGCGATCCCCGACGGCGTTGGTCTCCCGGGAAGAGCTGTTCGTCGTCCGGGGCCGCGGCGATGATCGAGGGGCTGCTGAGGCACTGCACGGACGCTGAGATCGAGGCCAACTACGTCGACGCCCACGGCGCCTCGGCGGTCGGGTTCGCCTTCACCGAGCTGCTCAACTTCCGCCTGCTGCCGAGGCTGAAGAACATCGGCAGCATCCGCCTGTACCGCCCCGACGACGCCCCGCCCGGCTGGCCGGCGCTCGGCGGCTCCCTGACCCGGCCGATCCGCTGGGACCTGATCGAGCAGCAGTACGACCAGATGGTCAAGTACGCCACCGCGCTCCGCCTGGGAACGGCCGAGGCCGAGCAGATACTGCGGCGCTTCACCCGCGGCGGTCCCAAGCACCCCACCTACCAGGCCCTCGAAGAACTCGGCCGCGCCGTACGCACGGTCTTCGCCTGCGACTACCTCGCCAGCCCCGACCTGCGCCGGGAGATCCACGGCGGTCTCCAGGTCGTGGAGAACTGGAACAGCGCGAACGAAGCCGCCGCCGCGGTAGCCCACTGACCGCTCTCCCCGATCGAGGCGGTTAGTCAGTGGCCCCAATCGTCTCGCCTTCCGTCCCAGCCTTTCCAATCTTCGAAACGCCGACAGGCCTCGGCGTCTGTCCTGTGGCAGTCGTCGATGCTGAACGTCCTCCGGAGCCGTTCAGGGCGGCTGCTTCCTTCCACACGGCTTGTGGGTGTGCCTGCCGATTGTGCTGGTGGCGTTGTGCCCAGCGAACGGCGAGTGGTGATGCCAGGCCCGTCAGGGTGAACAGCGCGCCGGCGACGTACCATCCGGGGCGGCCCCAGGTGATGCAGAGTGAGATGAGCAGGGCCGGGCCGAGGGCTTCGGCCAGTCCTGCGCCGAGGCCGAACACACCGAGGTACTGACCGGTGGCGTGCTGCGGGGCGAGGGCGAAGGACACTTCAAAGCCTGCGGCGGAGTGCCACAGCTCGCCGATCGTGTGGATCACCATCGCGGTCATGAGCAGCGCGGCGGCGGCCCACGCCGGTATCCCCGCGGACAGGGAGATCAGCGAGCAGGAGACGAGAAAGGCCACGCCTGCTCGACGGTATGCGGCTCCGCCTGCCGTTGGGGAATCGATGCTGCGGCTGGCTCGTATCTGGAACGCAATGACGATGACGGTGTTGGTGAGCATGGTGCCCGAGATGAGCCAGCGTGGGGCGGTGGTGGCTGTGACCAGCCAGAGTGGGACGGCCACCGTGAGCACCTTGAACTGGACGGCCATGATGCCGTCGAGTGCGGTGAGCAGGAGGTAGGGGCGGTCCCGCAGGGCGATCCAGCGGGGGCCGCCGGTGGTGGGGACAGGTGTGACCGACGGCAGGTGGATCAGGATCGCTGCGGAAGCCGTGAAGGCGACCGCGTTGCCGATGACCAGGAGTCGGTAGGCGGGGAGGGTGCCCACCTGGACGGCCCAGCCGGCCAACAGGGCGCCGAGGGAGATCCCCACGTTGGTCACGGCGCGGAGATAGGCGCGGAACGCCTGCGGCCGGTCCCCTCCGTAGTGCCTGATGAGTGGACTGCGTGCGGCCAGTCCGGCCGCTTTGGCGCCCATGGCCGTGCCTACCGCGAGGGCGAACAGCCAGAAGCTGTCTGCCAGTAAGAAGCCGGCAGTGGCCAACGCCTGAACGACGAGGGTGATCGCATAGACACCACGTGCCCCGTGACGGTCCGCGAGATGACCGACAGCGATGCCCACGGCCAGCGAGAGGACACCGGCGATGCCGAGGCCGAGGCCCACCTGGGTTGCCGGTAGTCGGACGGCCTCGGTGAAGTAGAGGACTCCAGCGGTCAGATAGAGGCCGCTGCCGATGGTGTAGATGAAGTTCGAGGCGGCGAGGACGCGCTGCGGTCCGGGTTCCGGCATCAGGGGCATAAGGGCGGCTCCGCATCCCGAGTCGACAGTAAGGACTGATCTAGCTTTCCGCTTCTTACTTGCAATAGCAATAGTGTTGCAATAGGCGGGATGCGGATGGTGTTCACCTGCCGCAGTAAATACCGGATGCCATGCCTCAGTCCGCTCCCTGGAGCGGTACGCCCGCCCCGGCGTCGACGGTCGCCCGGCACGTCGCGGAGACCGACCCCGCCGCGCGTCGCCGGAATCGGCAGGGACGCGGCACTACTTTGCACCGTGGGTCAGAGAAAGGAGACCGGGGCCTGGGGCGTACGCATCAGAACGGACGGGGTTCGCCGATCAGATCACGGCGAACCCCGTCCTCGCGTCCAGGTCCAGGTCTGCTCGACATGCTGAGCGTCCCTGACAGCATGGCCGTACGCCCCGGGTGTCGCCCGGGGCGGACGGCTCAGTTCTTGCTGCCGTCCACGATGACCGGGGTGCCGTTCGAGTCCGTACCGCAGGGCACCGCGTACACCGGGTGGGCTTTCGCGGCTTCCTTGTATGCCTCCAGGCACTGGTTGTACAGCACCTTGTCGCTCAGCGACTGCGCGATGATCTTGTTGGCGCGAGCGGTGCCCTCCGCCTCTATCCGCTTGCGCTCCGCCTCCGCCTTGGCCGTACGCGCCGCCTCGGTGGCCCGTTCGGTGGCCTGTTCCTGCTGGATCTTCTTGTCGATCTGGTCCTGCAGCTTCTCCGACGGCTTGACGTTCCGCAGGTTGACGGAGGTGACGTCGATCCCGCGTGGTGCCAGACGTTCCCTGACGAGGTCGGCGATCTGCGAGCCGATCTGTTCGCGGGCGGAGGCGTAACCCTCCTCGCTGGTGTGCTTCGCGAAGACGTTGCGGATGATCTCACGGCTGTCCGGCAGCACCAGCCGCTCCTCGACGGCTTCCTTGCTGCCCGCCAGCCGGTACAGCGCGACCGCCTTGGCCGGCACCACGGCCCACTTGACCGTGACGTCCGCGTAGAGCACGCCGCCCTGTGAGGAGCGGACCTCGACCGTCTCCTTGCCGTTGAGGTCAAGGTCCACCGGGCGGGTGGAGAAGGACGTGACGTCGGTGAACGGTGAGGTGAAGTGGAAGCCCGAGGTCAGCGGCGTGCCGATCTTGCCGAAGGTCACCGGCACGCCGACCTCGGAGGCGCTCACGACATGGACACAGGCGAAGATGCCCGCCAGCACGCCCGCCAGGGCGCTGAGCACCGCCCCCAGTTTCCAGCCCGCCTCGGTGCGGCTGCGGCCGACGAGAAAGAGCGCCACCGCGGCTATCAGCAGCAGAATGGACAGCACGAGCACAGGAATCCCCCTCCTGAAACGTTCCCGCACCACCCAAGGCGCGGGCCCCGGCGCATGGTAGCGATCTTTGGTTTCGGGTGGGCCGTACAGAGCCTGAATCGAAAGCGACGGAAGCCGTCCAGCCGCTCGTGCCAAGGTGGCGACCGTACCAGTGAGGCCCTCGGCCTCGGGGCCGAGTGAGGGCCCGCGCAAGCTCGCGATCACAGACAGGGTGGGGGTACCGGATGTGGTGGAAGCGACGCGAAGACGAGAGCCCGACGATGCCATTGCCGAAGGAACGTTGGCCGGCGGCGTGGGATGAACCTGGCCCGCTGACGGCGAAGCAGCGGGTTCGCGCCGTCGCCGACGCGATCACCGACGGCACCACCGCCCGCCCCGATCAGCTTCAGGGCCTGCGAGCGCCTCTGATTGCCATCGGAGGAAGGCCAGTTCAGAGCGATACGTTCACGCCCAGCTGACTCTCGACGTTGACGATCTCGGACATCATGCCGAACGTCCCGGCGGGCAGACCGAATTCGCCGGGCATGTTCGCACCCCACAGCAGGCCGACGGCAGTCGGCTGGGTCTTGTCGAGGACCAGAGACCCCGAATCGCCGGGGAGGGCGAACACTCCGTCCGGATTGATGCCCTGGGCCGGGTTCGATGCCTCGGCGAGGATCTCGGCCTGCTCGATCAGCCAGGTGTTCGTTCCGCCTACCGGCCACTGGACGGTCCAGAAGTTGGCGATGACCGTTCCGAAGGTGACGAGCGTCTGATAGCCCCGTTTGCGGACGGGCTGTGTGACGAAGGAACGGGCCGTCGCGGTCACCTTGTCGACGAGATTCGCTCCCCCGGGGCTTTGGCCCACGATCCCTCGGGAGAGCGTTCGTGGGCGCAAGCCCGCTGGACCGTTCGAGGTCGCCACGTCCAGGTGGAAGGCGGCGGCATCGACAAGCCCGGTGAGGAGGGGAGAGCCCGGCAGGGGAGGCGTGCGGGGGAAGTCGACGCGATCCACCGCTCCCAGATTGTCAGTGTCCGCCGGCGGAAGACCTACCACCAGAGGCGGGTTGTCCGGTTGCCAGACCGTGTGCGGGAAGTCGTTCTCGGGACCTCCGGCAACGTGGTAGCAGGTCAGGCCCAGTAGTTCGGCCGTGTCGACGTCCTCGACGATGAGGCCCATGGTTCCTACGGCGACGAGTGGATTCTTGATCTTGATTCCGCCGCGCAGATCGAGATAGCGAAGCGTGTCGGGCGCCACGCACGGCTGGATCTGCCGGACGACGACGCACACGGGGAGTCCCGCGATCTCGTCGGGGATCTCGGGACCGATCGATCGGGAATCGTCGACCTGGACGCGGATCGCGAGTTCGTCCAGGAGACGACCCCGCTCCTCCCGCAGTCCGATGCCCACACCGGTGACTCCAGGCAATGCGAACAGCTCTGGTTCGACAGCGTTCTTCGCCGCGACCAGTTCGAGTGGAATTTCCATGATTCCTCCGACCTGTCCGGAGCTAAAATGCGTTCATGGCCGCTTCCATCAGTGTCGCCACCGGCTGGAACAGCTGCCGTTTCGGTTGGCCGGTGCTGATCACGTTCTGCCATACGGCGACGAATTCCGACTTACGGTCCGTGTCCCGGACGATGAGGCCCTCCGAGTAGACCGTCTTCCCGGGGGCCTTCAGCGGGCCGAAGCCGACCTTGCCGTGAGTGGCTATGAATCGCCCGTCCAAGGGCCAGATCGGCGGAGTCCCTTCATGGAACCAGTTACCGGCCCTCGCCATCAGGCCTTTCATGTCCTGGCTGCTCGTCGGGCCGACGAGATTGTCGTCCGCCAGTAGGGTCAACAGCGATGCGAGTTGCCACGACGTCGTCCCCTGGGCGGTGTCCACGTCGTTCACGCACGGAATGCGCACGGCCGGCCACTGGTGAGCATAGTCGCCGGCCAGCCACACCCCGTTCGAGGTGCCGTCGAAGAAGCCGTCATCCGCGATCTTTCCGGCCAGGTATGGGTAACCGAGCCCGTGTATGGTCGTGGTGGCCCCCGGGTCGTTCTGGTTCACCATCATGTCCTCGAAGGCTTTGTTCTGCGCCGTGGTGAAGTCGACGACGAAGTCGGCGCCACTGCTGAGCTGGAGCACGGCCGAGTAGTCGGGCTTCCGGACCTTGTCCTGCGCGGTCAGCGATGTCGCTCCGCTGATCAGCGAAGGCGTGTGTGCGTCTATCTCCGGGTTGAACGAGGACTTCAGGGCCGCCTCGATCTGAGGCCATGTGGTCAGACCGCTCTGGGCTGCCAACTGATCTGCGCTGGAGCGCAGATCGAAGGCCGCGTACATCGCCGCGATCTTGAGCAGACTGGCCGAATAGTGCTCCTCATGCTCGCGGAGCGCGGCCCAGGGGTGATTGAACGAGCCTGCGTCACCGGAAAGCGCGACGACGATGACGGACAGATTGCCGGCATTGGGCGCGCCGGCCAGCGACAGGGCCTGCCTGGTGGCCTGCAGGGCGGCTTGCATCGCGGGATGGGAGGACGAGTCGAGCGGGTTCACATAGGAGCCCGTGAAAAGGGACATGACGGTTCTCTCCTGTCTTCGGGCGGGATCCGACCGGACCCCGCAACCTGCTCCCGAGGGCGCCGAGCCAAGCGGTGAACCGGGTCGCGGTTCACTTCACCGGTGCGGGCCCTCTCGACCTGGAATGGTCTCGGGAGGCTTCGTCGGCTCACAGTCCGGGGAGCAGAACCGTGTCGGTGAACACGGTCCGCTCCGTGATCTCGCCCGGTGTGGCCGACTGAAGGTGCGCTCCCGGGCGGGGCGTGTTGTTGGGGATGAGTTCGACTTCACGCACGCGTACGCGGAGTGCCCCTGGTGCGGGCGGCGGGCGGAACTCGGACGTCCACGACTTGACGCGCGACGACAGGCCGACCCGCTGCGGCGGCGGACTGCGCAGGTCCACGCGATGCCAGGCCGGCACGTCGGCGGGGCTCGTGTCGAACCCGATGAGATCGACCTGGTCCGCTGGTGCTCCCCCTGGAGTGCGGCAGCGCTCGAGAATCATGTCGACCCTGTTGACCGCGGGCGCCGGTGAGACCAGCCCGGTCAGCTTCACCTCGAACCGATCGGGCAGCCGCGTCACACGCAAGGCCCGGTCGGGAAGAAGGGGCACGGTGTCCGTCCTGACCACTGGTGAAAGCCAGAGGCCGGGAAGACTGTCGGGCTGATAACGGGCGACGGCCAGCTGGACCAGGGCGAAGTCGAAGGACGTGGTGTCCGTGCCGGTGAGGGCCACGTCGCACAACCAGCATGCCTCGTCCTCGTGATACTCCGGCTGGTGTGGTTTGACGACGACGTCGGTGCCGGCCTCCTCCAGCGGCACACGCCGGTCCGGGGCCGTGGCACTGGAGATATGCGGGGCGAACGGTGACCCGATGGGAAGGCCCTTGGAGGGATACAGGGGGTCGCTCCCGGCCAGCGACACGTAGGCGGAGAGGCCGTCCTCCAGGTTCGCGCCCTCCGGACGCACCACCACGGCGAGCTGTTCACCGGCGCCGGTGTCGTACCACGGCGGTTGAAGCGCGAGCCGTATCCGTCCTCCGAGGCGCTCTCTGTTGAGGACGTTCGAAGGCGCCTGCAGGCTTCCCGTCTCCTGCCAGCGGAACGCGGGCCGGGCGGAGAGGAGGACCGGGGGTGCCGGACGAGCCGCGCTGGGCACCACCACCGGCGGCAGTTCCTTGGTGACAGTGAACTCATCCACCATGGCAGGGTCGCGGAAGTACTGCCGGAAGCGGCTGACCGCCTTGAGCGTGTAGGTCACGCTGCGATGCCTGGTGTCGCCGAACTCATGTCGGAAGAGCGTGCCCGGCTGCGCGGGTCCGTCCGGGTCGACGGTGAGGGTGGCGACGGGGGCGTCCGTGACCTCCCGCCGCACAGTGTCCACCTGGTCCTCCCAGTGGGCGGTGATGTGCACCTCTGCCGTGCTCGGCGGATCGAACACGGCGGATTGCGGCGTGAACGCGGCAACGGTCGCGTTCCGGTCCCGGTTTACGGTCAGGACCGTGTCGGGGACGCGCAACGGACGCTGGACAGCATGGACGACCGTGAGCGTCCGGGCCGGGGTGACCAGCGGGTGGCGGCCCTGACGAAGCGCCTTCACCGCGTTCTCCGGCGGGTCGGCCCCGTGCACCGCGAACTCGTCGATGATGCCCTCTCGAGGGAACGATGAGATACGCAGGGTGAGTTCACCCGCCGGTGCGAGTCGTACGACCAGTTGTTCGCCCTCCCATGCCAGGGCGGGACGTCCGGGCTGCGGGGTGGTCACCCGGAGCGTCTTTCCCAGCAGATCGGGCCACTCGTCCAGCCCCTCCCAGGATCGCGTCAGCACCGTGTGTGCGTGGGGCTCGACCTGCTCGACCACGATGCCACCGGCCGCCGGATCGGGCAGCGGCGGTTCTCCGGGCGCGGGTGCCTCGGCCTCCACAGCGGTGAGGAGACGCTTGACCCACTCCCAGGTCACATGACTGGCCACGGCCTCGTCGCCGTCGAGATCGAACATCCCGTGCTGCTCGGCGAGGGCGAGTGTGCCCGCTGGCGGCAGGAGCAGCCGTTTGTCGTTGAGAGCGTAGCTGTATCGTCCGGCGAACGCGTCGACATCAAGCCCTGACATGGGATCACTGCGCACCACGACGTGGGCGACCGACTCGCCGGGTGATGATGTCTGGCCGGGATCGCCGGCTGTGGTGTAGGTGACGTCGGGCGACAGCAGCGGTTCGTGGCGGGCGTAGAACTCGGGGCCCTTCCAGTGCTGCTGGGCCGCGTCGTCGTCGATTCCGAGTCCGCCGCCGGCCATGTCCGCCACGCGGGCCCGGAGTGTGTAGTGGTGTCCGAAACGCAGCCGGGGCAGTGAGCCGGGTTCGACCTCGAACGACATGGCGATGTTCAGCCCGGGGTCCGTCGGAGGGGCCGGCGCCGGTGTCCCGTCGAGCGGCGGCCGGGGTACAGCAAGGCTCCAGCCTCGCCAGCCGGCCACGATCTCGTCGGCGTGCAGTCCGGTCCAGTCGCTGACCGCGGCGTTGGTCTTGATGTGGCCCTCCTCGGGGGCCCCTGCGACACCGACGACAACGGAATCCTCGCTCCGTTTTCTGTCCCGGGGGTGCTCGTGAACCGTGTAGGTGGCTCTGCGCCGATGGAGTGAGAACCAGTGCTCACCGCCCAGTTCGGGCAGGACGTCGATGCGGTAGCCGAGCACCAGGTCGTCAGCCGTGAGCACGTCCGGCACCTCTTGCCGGAAGCGAGCCGCTCTGTTCAGCCGCTCCCGCATCTCCCCGCCGCGGCCGCGCAGCACGAGCTGGAGGCCGTCAGAGCGCAGGGCGGGCAGGGTCGGGCGTTCGGACGGCCGTGCGTCGAGGGCGCGAGCGGCTTCGCGCAGTCGTTGAGCGGCGATGTCCACATCGACGGTCGCGATGCGCCACAGGGGTGATCCGTCCGCGTCGGTCTGGTCCAGGGTGACCATTCCGGCGCTCACCCGAGATGTCGAGCCCGGACGGAACTCCGGCCCGAAGACCGTCCTCGGGGACACGACAGGGGGCAGCGACGCGGGACGGCCGGGCCAGGTGACGCGCACGGTCCCGCCGGCGAAGTCGGAGGCGTCGTGCGGGCCGAGCCTCAACTCGAATATCAGCCCCAACGCCCGCAACACGGCCGGGTGTTCCCGTAGTAGCGACAGGGCCCGGTGGAAACCAGGCGGGCCCGAGGGCGGCGGAAGGGGCGCGGGGGACGGCGCCGGCGGATCAGGTTGCTGCCAGTGCTCGCCGTCCAACGTGTGCCGTACTTTGGCGTCGAAGTCCGGTGACATGGGCCCGAGTTCCGGGGTCACATCAGCCTTGGCCACCTCCTGGAACGTGCGCGCCACCGCGTCGGCGTCCGCGGAGGTGGCGTGCACCTTGAGGTCAGCACCGCTCACAAACCCCTGTCTCCGGGTGGCGTCCTCGACGGCCAGCCCCGCCAGCATCCGCTTCCAGACACCGGGCTGGAAGGGAATGACCGGCGCGATGTCCAGCTGCCTGCCCGGGGGGTCGTGAAGCCCCGCGTGGGCGCCGAACAGCTCGGCGTGGACGGTGCCTCCCGTGAGGGCGGTCGGCGGCCACTCCGCCATTCCGTGCCGGTCCAGTGGACCGCCGTCGAGCCGGGGGACGATGAGGACGCGCAGGAGCGGACGGCCGTCGGCAAAGCCGCCGGGTACGGGGATCCACAACAGATCGGTCATGGCGCGAATGCCCTTCGGTACTGCTGCCAGGTCTCGACGGCGGCCACGGAGCGCTTCCCGGTGGCCTTGCGGTCGGCGGCGGTCCGCCGCGGAGCGGTGCCGCCGACGAGCTCGAAGGTCCCGCTGTCGATGGTGACCGACTCGGCGTACAGCGTCAGGTCCAGTTCCACGACGAGACTCGCCCGGCCGAGGAGACGCGGTGGCCCCTCCTGGTAGGTGAGGGCGACGCGGAGCTCGATCGAGACCGTCACCAGGCCGAGCAGCCGAACGCTGCCACCGATCCGTATGAACGCCTCCAACTCCACGGCACCGTTGGCAAGGCGCACGAAGCGCACGCCACCCAGAGCGTGCACCTCGGCGCTCGCGACCACGAAATCGACGGCGAGCATCGCCCCGAACTCCAGGCAGATCTCCACCCTCGGTTCGTTCGCGCCGGCGATCTCGACGACGGCGTACCCTCCGCCGCCGAACGCACTGACGGATACGCTGAAGGGATGCTCCCGGCTGGCGAAGCCGAGCGCCACGGTCACCGGCTCCTCCGCGAAGGGAACGGTCACGGCCACTCGCACGGCGATGTTCTGCAGCACGAACGCGCCGGCCGCCGTCTTGGGTATCCCGAACTCGTAGCCCACGGTGATCCCGCTGGTCGAGACCTTGCTGGTGAAGCCGCGACCGCCGAGGAAAGACTCCAGCTTCTTCTGGAGCTGTCCCAGTAGTTTCAGCGCACCTTCGAATTCGATCTTCAACCCGTTGAGGTCGAGGCTCGCCGGCCGACCTGGGCTCTGGGTGAACGCCACAGATTCGAACGACAGCCGCAGCAGCCGAGTGGTGGCCGGGGGCGGTGGCAGCACGAGGGCGAAATTCTTCAGCGCGCAGGTGGGCGGTGGTGCCACGGCTGCCGGGGTCGCAGCACCGCTGGCCGTCGGCCCACAGCCGATGAACAGGTCCAACTGTGGAGACTGCCCCGCCGTCCTGGGCTGGAAAGCACTGTGTGCCTTGAGTCGTAGACCTTCCCACCTCATCTCCACCCGGGTGTCCGTGCCCTCCTTCCTCTGTACGATCTTGGGTGGGCTCGGCTTGGGGTTGCCCGTGGTGTCGATGAGGGCGGACAAGGGGAATCCGAACAGCGTCGCCCCGCTGAAGGCACGGTTCAGTGCCGCCGAGAGGTTGGGCTTGTCCGGGAGCACGCTCGTCGCGACAGGCCCGAGGTCACGGGAGATCCCGTCGGCGCTGAACTTGGGTGCCACCAGGCCCCCCGAGCGGTCGGCGCTCTTGGTGAAGTTCACCGGCACGCCGTTCGGTGCGTCGAAGATCAGGGGCACTGCCGGCACGGAGGTCCGCAAGAAACCGTCCGCGGCGTCGGAGAGACTGCGCATTTCTGCCGCGTATCTCAGAGTCTGTGGCTGTGCGTGCTCTGGTCCAGGAAGGAGGGAACGCAGGGCGGAGAGGACGACGTCGAACGAGGCGAGGTCCGGATGGGGCCCCGTGCTGTCGTCCTTGCCGGAGAAAGTCAGGGAATGCACTTCATGGACGTCCCCAGGTTTGCCTTCCGCCCCCACCATGTCGAGCTCCACGCCGGGGACCTGCACCGAGGCGTGAGGCCGCCAGTCGTTCAGGATCGCGGGGGTGGGGCCTGTCTCGGTGTCGGCGACGAAGATCAGCGGGATGCGGAACTGCACGTCGGTGGTACCGGAGCGGCAGCGGATCGGGAACGCCACCGGCGAGGAGGCGCCTCCTGGCAGGAACATCCGCGGGTTCGCGGGTTCGGGGGTGTTGGAGAGGGAGAACTCGCGGCCGAGTATCTCGACCTCGTCGAACGGAAACGTCGAGGTCCTAACACCCGACAGCAAGGGCACGGTCACCACCAGAACACGATGTTTCAGCAGTGCGGCGACACAGCCCAGAGACGTCGGGCTGTGCACGGGAAGGAAGTTCCGCTTGGTGAACTCCTGGTACACCACGGGAATGCCGAACGGCCAGAGTTTGCCCGTGGCGGTGACATCGACCTGGTCGTCGCGCCCCAGAGCCATCAGGTGAGTCCAGGAGACGGAGGGCCACTTCGCGGCCGCCGACAGGGAACCTCCGAGCGCACTCAGCTCGAGTCGCGTCGCGACCGGCAGGGAGTGTTGTGCGCTCGACGACACGATCAGGTCGCGCCAGTGAGTCAGCGGTGGAGAGCCGAACGGATCCTGCGGATGAATGTCGCTCTCGGAGAAGGATGTGGGCCGTACGAGCAGGAAGGCGTCCGTGGCGGTTGCGTCACTTGCTTGCAGACGCGCCCTCCACATCGCCACCGCGCCTGAATGCTCCGACGTCACAGGCCGTTCGGCATGGTGCGACACCACTGACGCGGTCGAGGACCGGGCCACCGGGCGCACCGTGAGCCCCCACGGCAACTCGATCGCGGACGTCTGGTCGTCGACGTGCGTATGCGTGTGGGCGGTGAGCGCCTTGAGAATGCCCTGTGCGCTGAGTTCGATCACGGTGCCGGATGTCACGGCGAAGACGAGTTGGCTGGGTCCGGACAGGCGCGAGTCGCTCTGCACGAAACCGGCGGTGTAGAACGCGGCCGGCGTCGTCTGCTCAAGGATCGCCTGCGGAGGAAAGGTGAGCGTTACGGTCGGGTGCGGCCCGGTCGCCACCAACTGCGTGGTGCCGGGACCGGTGCCCGTTCGGACCTCGAACCCCGCCCAGTCGACGGCCAGTACGACGAAGTCCTCACTGCGTACGATGAGAAAGGTCGGCGCCGCCATGACGCATCACCAGCCTTGACTGCTTCCCGTGAATCGGCGCCGCTGGGCGTTGCGGTTGCCCCCACTCATGACGTCACGCCGTACCGCAGCGCACTGTCGGCGATGTGCGCTATATGGGCGCTGCCCTCGCTGTCGAAGACCATGTCGCTCCAGGCCCCGCCGGCCTCCACGTCCTCGATGCTGAAGGTTTTGATGCCGGTCCGCGTCGCGAATCTCAGCCGGCCTCCGGAGCCGAAGGCGACACAGATCCGCGATTCGTTGCTCACTCCGCAAGCCGAGTACACGTCGTCGCCGCCAACGACGTCACTCACCACTTCTATCGCGGGCGACTCGGGGAAATTTCCCATGATGCAGACGTTGAGCGTCCGCCCGTTCCGCTCGTAGTACGAGATGATGCTCTCGCCCGTGATCGAGTGGGCCATGGAGGGCAGCTCCCCGAGTATCTGGCCGCCGTGCACCACCTCGACCCGCCAACTCTCCGGCTGGCCGGGGAACTCCTCGGGCTCCAGGGTCGCCACACGGAGTCGGCGGACGGACTGCCCGGCGGGCTCCAAGTCGTCGAAGGAGGCTATGCGCAGCGTTTCCTCCGCGTCGAAGTCCAATGACGTGAACCATCCCTTCTCCACCAGGTCGCCCTCGTCGACCTTGCGCACGTTCTTTCGCCACTGCGGGGGCTTGTTCGGGTTGGCCCTCGGTGGTTGCTTGGCGGCATGCCAAAGGGTCAGGCCGGACTGATAGGAGAAGTTCGGAGTGTCCTTGAAAGCGGGCAGGCTGAAAATCCCGGGATTGAGTTTCAGACAGGCGAAGCGGACTCTGCTCGGGAAGATGCCCGCGTCCGTGGGGACCTCTTCGAAATGCCATTGCGTGTCCCGCACACCGTAGATCAGGTGGTCGGTGGCCCTGCTCTGGTAGGCGACGTGAGGGCGCAAGGTGGAATCGATCGCGAGACCGATACGGTAGTCGTCACGCGCCGCCGGTTCGGCCGGCAGTTCCTCCGTTGCCCACTTGTCCTCTTCGCGCCTGGCGAGTACGACGTTTCCGGTACCCGTGGCGTAGGCGATCCAGGGAGTGTTGGTCTCGTCCACGGTCAACGAGACCTGGCCTTTTGCAGAGTTGAGTCCGTCCACCACTTCGGTGAAGAATTGAGGCGCCATGTTCCAGTCATCTCCATTGCGAGGAGTTCGGTCACTTCGGCGTGGACGTCCTCGCGGAAGCCCCTTCGATCAAGGGACGACGCGGGAGTGGTGACGGAGGTGGATTCTCGTGTTGGTCCAGTTCTGACCGGCCGCCGCTCCATGAAGAGTCATCTTGCGATGTGACATCTCGGACTTCTTTCCTGCGGCTCAGCAGGGCGAGGAACCGAGGGGCGCCTCGGTCGCGCGAGATCACCGGCTGGTCCTGAGCGTGACCTCGACCAGGGTGTGGGAAGCCCGTCAGGGGCGAGCAGCGGGAAACCGAATGGTTGAGATGTGGACGTTTCGGCCGGTCTTCACCGTACCGAAAATACGTCGACTCAAACGATAGTATTTCTTCTGCCGAGATGCATCCCGAGGGAACGGCCGCAACGCCTCGGGGTACCGCACCTCGGTCCGACGGAGACAAAGCCGGTGCCACAGCCGTGGAGTTACGGCACCCACGCACTCCTTTGGGTGACTATCGGTATGCTGCGGCAACCGACTCGCTGTGCTGGGCGTCAGGCGCTCTTACGCGTGGCAAGAATCATCCCGCTCGAATAGCGGAGCAGTGCACACACCACTCGGGGATCATCCACCAGCCCGTCGGGATCACGCCTGTCGACAGGATGCTCACCCGGCATGCGCCGTTGCCAGTAGGGGTTCATGTCGTCAATGAGCAACTGCCCGCCGGGTCGCAAGGCGCTGACGGCTCCGTTGACGACGGCTTCCTTCAGTGCGCCGGGAATGTCCAGGAAGATCAGATCGTAGGTCCCCAGATCCGGCAGGACCTCACGGGCGTCGCCCACCACCAAGGACACCCACTCGGGCCACCCCGCACATGACACGAGGTCCGACTTCTCCCTGTCGACCTCAACGCTGACCACCTCGACATCGGCGCGGTCGTGCAGTCCGTGCACCACCCAGGCAAGGCCCACGCCGACTCCCGTGCCCAGCTCGAGAATTCGCCCGGATGCCGGCACGGCCGCAGCCAGCGTGGCCATCAGCGCTCCCACCTCGGGTCGGGAGGACTTGCTGAAGCCCAGCTGCCGCGCCCGGTCCCAGGCGGCGCCGACGGTGGCGGGCACCACCAGCGCCGCCCGCGCGCCCAGCCGCTGTTTGATCCGCTCCACCTCGGCCGACGGCATCTCTCTCTCGAAGCAGAGGCTGACGACAGACTCCGTGCCCGTCGCCCCCACCGTGTTCGATCGGTCCATCCTGATCGCCTTCTCAGTCGTTCCCGCCAGGTTCATGGGCCCGGACGCGGCGGGCGCCAATCGGGTGGTCTCTCTGTGTCGAGCCTTGGTAGGGAACATTCACCCGGTACAAATGATGTTTACACGGGACAAACGGCGATGCCATTCGAGAACGGCTGCGCTCGGATAGGTGTCCCGGTCTTCTCTCTTCCATCGACAAGGAAGCCCAACAATGGCTGAGGCGAAAAAGCCCGGACAGCGCGTGATTCTCGAATTCGACCGTGAGGTGACGGAGGAACAGGTCAGGGAAATGCAGGCGGCGCACAACGCGACCGACGCCTTTCTGGAGACCGCCGGGGGACATCACCACCATGACGACGATGACGAGGAGACGGAGCCCGAGGAGGAGCCGGAGTAGTGACACGCCGGCACTTGCGAGCCCTTGAATCGGTGCGCGAACCGCGCAGTACCGCACAGGCGGGAAGTGGACCATGGAGTTGAGCGACTTCGACACGTTGCTCTCCCGTAGACCGTTCGGCGACAGCGCCTATCTGCATGAGCAGATGCATGCCGCCTTCAAGCGCAGGCTCGCAAGCGTCGAAACCTCGACCCCCGCCGCCCGCCGGCTCCTGACGACGTTGCAGCAGGCGGATCCTCAGACCGAGTACAGGGTTCTTGGCGATCCGATGGTGCGCCGAGCCATCCTGCAGATCGTGATCCAGGAGGTCGTGGGTGCGCGACGGCAGTTGCCCCCGGAGCTGTGCGCGCAAGTGCTCGACGCGGCAGAGCAACGTGTCCGGTCCGGTGCCGCCACCGGCCCGCTGCAAGGTGGCATCGACGCCACCCAATGGCTGGGTGACCCGTCGCGCACCCCTTGGGTCTGGGCTCCCGGACAACGCGACGACATCTTCGGGCGAGCGTTCAGCCGGCTGGTGGAATGGCAGTTCGACGCCGGTCTGTGCGCGGCCACGGATGCCGACCTCGCCGCGCTGCGCACGGCTGCGCGCCTCCTGGACGAGGTGTTGCCGCTGACGTCCCGTAGTGCGCTGAGCCACGTTCACCTGATCGGGATCACTTCGGGTACTGGAGCTTGGAAAGGCAAGGCGTCCACCTCCCAGTTCACGGTGACAGGCGCCATCTTCCTCAACCGCAGGCTGCTGACGAACCCCTGGTGGGTCGCGGAGCACCTGTTGCACGAGGCCCTGCATCAGAAGCTGTACGACTTCCGGCACGCCCATTCCATGCTGGCCAGGGATCTCGAAGCGGTCCCTGAAAGATCACCGTCCGAAGTGCCGACGGTGGTCTCCCTGTGGAACGCACCGGGCCGGGACGACTCGAACCAGTGGAACACGCACCGGGCCGTGGCGGCCTTCCATGTGTATGTGCACCTGGCGTTGTTCTGCTCGCTATCGGAACAGCTCGTCCCTCGACTCGGCGTGGATTATGGGCCGTTGGATGCACCTCGACCGATGACTTCGAGTCGTACGGCCTTCGAACGGGCCCGGTATCTGGGCGAGAGCCTGCGGGGCCGTTGCTGGGAGGAACTCGGAGTCGGGGGCCGGTACTTGGTCGGGTGGCTGAGTTCCCTGCTGGACGCCATGGACCCGGCGCCCGCTCCGGCAGGAGCGTCGTTGCACCTCTTGCTGGACCGGTATCTGAAGGAAGCACGTAAGTTGCGGACAGCTGCGCCGTCCGCCGAGCTGACGAGCACCGTGCAAAGGCTCACCGCGGCCGAGGCGGACGCCTTCCGCGGGGTCCTCGCCGTGGTGGGTGCGCAGGATCAGGCCGACGGGGCGGCTGCCGCGCCGGTCGCGGGGTCGGTGTGTGATCACATCGCGGCGTTCGAGGAGCGGCGGCGGCATATCGCGGAGACGCTTTTGCGGCTCGCGCCGAACGGGTACAGCCTGGATCCGCTGTGTGGCGGGGGAGCGGGCTCAGCCGACGAGATGGTGCGGGAGATGGTGGAAGCCTCCAGCCGTGAACTGGCGATGGCCGTCGCACCGGCCCCGTCGACTGCCTCGTGAGGCATCGCCCGCCCGTTCCCGCCGCGGCACAACCAGTGCATGAGGCAGGCTCGGCCCGTCCGGTTTGCCGGTCAGGACGGCTCGGGTCCGTTGTCGTCCTGCCACTGTCGTCCGGTCGCCGAGAGCCGTCGGGGTGGTGATGATGCGCAGCGCGTGGGCCTCGCGGCCTACGCCGCTGCGCATGTCACCGTAGACCGGCAGGCTGTCAACCAGCCGGAGTCACCACGGTGTTGCCGTCCGACCGGCACCCCCGTAACGCGCCGGCGCGGCAGGAAGCCGTCTGGCGGACGCCGACCCGCCTTTGTGTGTAAGCGGGTTGAGGGTACCTCGCGAGGGTGACTTCGGATCTCGTCAATCCCGCGGGCGTGGCCGTGGGCCCGTTGCAGCCCATCTGCCCACTCTCACCGCAAAACGCTGTTTTCGCGACAAAGTTACTGATCATGCTTGAAGTTCATATGTCCGGCGAATCGTTCCGCTTGGGGAGGAGCTGTCTGTCAACATCCTCTGACGGAAGGCGTCGGCGTCATGTCCGACTGGAAGCAGATCAGCGGTGCACTCAAACGGATCTCGGCGGGGTCCAGGACGAACGTGTGGGGGGTCAACGCGGCCCAGAACATCTACCGTTACACCAACAACGACGCCAGCCCGTGGGTGCAGATCCCGGGCGCGCTGACGGACATCGGCGCGGGTGCCGACGGCACGGTGTGGGGAGTGAACTCCGGCGGGAACATCTACCGCTACACCGGCGACCAGGACAGCGGCCACTGGAAGCAGATCCCCGGCGCCCTGGTGCGGATCTCGGCGGGGTCCAGGACGAACGTGTGGGGGGTCAACGCAGCCGGGAACATCTACCGCTACACGAACAACGACGCCAGCCCGTGGGTGCAGATCCCGGGCGCGCTGACGGACATCGGCGCGGGTGCCGACGGCACGGTGTGGGGAGTGAACTCCGGCGGGTA